>NZ_JAHDTF010000003.1 GCF_018531465.1 Sphaerisporangium fuscum | reverse complement strand
CGCTGGCCGTGGCCGCGCTCGTGCTCGGCGTGGGGCAGGCGGGGCTGAACCCGCCGTGGGGCGGCGGCGCGGGTCCCGCCCCGGCCGGCGCGCTCCACGTCGTCTCGTGGGACACCTACTGCTGGGACACCACCGATGACCCCGCGCGTTTCCTGCGGTACCTGAAGAAGTGGCGCGCCGACGTGTACCTGCTGCAGGAGCACGCCGGGTGCACCCCGGGCGCCCTGGTGCCGCTCGACGACGGCGAGCTGCTGCGGCGGGAGTTCCCCGGCGCGCACTTCGCCGTCGCCGACGGCCTCCTGACGATCTCGAGGTTCCCCATCGCCGCCCGGTCCGCGATCGGCGGCAACCCCAACCCGTACGCCACGAACTGGGACCACGCGGCGCTGCGCACCGACCTGCTGGTCGGCGGGCGCGTGGTCTCGATGTACAACGTGCACCTCTACGACATGCTCTACCTGAGCTCCAGCCCGCTGACCTGGCGGTTCTACCGCACCATCCAGACGCTGGACGCCGAGCGGGGGGTGCAGGCCGCGCGGCTGGCCGCCGACGTGCGCGCCAACCCCGATCCGGTCCTGGTGTCGGGCAACCTCAACGCGCTGCCCGGCACGGCCCACCTGCGGCCGCTGGCCGGTCTGCGCGACGCCGCGCGCTCGGGCGGCCCGCTGTACCCGGCGACGCTGACGTTCGCGGGCCTGCGGCTGTGGCGGATGGACTGGACGTTCACCTCCCCCGGCCTGCGGGTCCACCGTTACGGCCTGCGCTCGCCGGAGGGCCTGTCGAGCCACCACCTGCAGGACATGACCGTGTCGGTCAGCTGATCCCCCGGAAGGCGAGGTCGACCGTGGAACCGCACAACCCGCTCGTCACCGTGATCATCCCGAACTACAACCACGCCCGGTTCCTGCCGCTGTGCCTGCGGGCCGTGCGGGAGCAGACCTACTCCCCGATCGAGATCGTGATGGTGGACGACCGCAGCACCGACGAATCGGTGCGGATCGCCGAGTCGATGGGGGTCGAGGTGGTCAGCACCCCGGTCAACGGCGGCCCGGCGGTCGCCCGGAACACCGGGGCGGCCCGGGCGAACGGCGAGATACTGTTCTTCGTCGACTCCGACGTCGCGCTCGCTCCCGACGCGGTCGCCACCGCCGTGGCCCTGCTGGAGGCCGACCCCCGCCTCGGCGCGGCCTGCGGCATCGAGGACCCCGCGCCGCTGATCCGGTCGAGCCGCGTGGAGGACTACCGGGCGCTGCAGCACCACTACTGGTCGATCGGCTCGCAGGGCGAGGTCTCCTTCCTGTGGTCGGCGATGTTCGCGATCCGCGCCGGCGTCTTCGCCGAGGTCGGGCCGTTCAACCCGCGCCTGACCCACACCGAGGAGGTCGACTACGGCCACCGGCTGGGCGAGCGCGGTCACGGCGTGCTGCTCACCTCGGCCGTCCACGGCCGCATGGGCCACGACCGCGAGCTGCGGGCGCTGCTGCGCAAGCTGTTCCACCGCGGCCGCGTGCGGGTGCCCCTGTACGCGACCCGCCGCCGGTTCGCCCAGGGGTACGAGACGCCGGCGCGGGCGCTCGGCTCGGTGGCGGCGCTGCTCGCGGTGGCCACGCTGCCGCTCCCCCTGCTCCTCGGCCCCGTGCCGGCCGTCGTGCCGGCGCTGCTGCTCGCTGGCTCGCTCGCCTGCGACGCCGGCATGTACCGGTTCGTCTTCGCCAGGAAGTGCCCGCTGTTCGGCCTGTTCTTCATGGCGGTGCACTTCCTGGTGAACCTGGTGATCGTCGCCGGTGTGGCCGCGGGCGCGCTGCAGTGGCTGTTCTCGCCGCGGTTCCGGCGGATCTACGACGCGAGCTCGCCGGGCTCGCTCAGCTCCGCCGGCGGCCGGGCCTCCTCGGGCCGGTGACGACCGGCGGGGCGTCCTCCCCTCCCCGCCCGATGGCGCCTTCCGCCGGCGCCGGGGCGGCGGGGACGACGTACGGCGGACGCGGCGCCGCCGTACGTCGCCCGGCCACGGCCGGCCTCAGCCGGTCTTCTTCGTGGTGATCGTCACCCTGGCGAGCCAGGAGCCCCAGCCGTCCTGCGGGCGGCTGTCACCGATGCGCAGGTGGAACGTCCGCCCGCCGCCCGTCAGGTCGGCGAGGGGGAAGTCGTGCTTGCCCCGGTTCGACAGGTCGCGCACGTTGTCCGTCTCCTGCAGGATCGTGTGCCACGTCTGGCCGTCGGCGGAGGCCTGGACGAGGTACTGGTTGCCGATGTCCAGGGTCAGCGTTCCGCCGGCCGCGTCCGCGGGCACCTGGAAGCGGTACGTCGCGGTGCTCGCGCCGTCGGTGAAGCGGGCGTGGCCGTCGTAGACCTCGCCGTCCAGCTGGGAAGTGCCCGCGTCGAGGAGCCAGGGCGTCTCGGCGTCGGTGCCGGGCGTGAAGTCGATCGTGTCGCCGGCCACCGTGACCAGCGCCCTGGCCGCGGGCGAACCGTGGTCGGACGTCACGGCGAGCCGAACCGGGTGGCTTCCCGGCGCCGTGCCCTGCGGCACGGTCACCTGGAAGGTCACCGTCGTGGACCCGCCCGGGGCCACCGGCCCGAAGCTCGCGCTCGCGGGCTGGACCGTCCAGCCCTGCGGCGCCGTGGCGGCGACCTGCCCGCTCGCGGCCTCGGCGGCGTAGTTGGAGATGTTCACCGTCACCTGCGCGCCGTCCCCCGCCGAGACGACGACGCCCGCGGCGTCGAGGTCCACCGCCGAGGTGTCGGCCGGCCTCGGGTTCAGCAGCTCGACCTCCGACAGCGTCGTGGAGGCGGCGCCGCCGTTGCCGGTGACGCGGATCCGGTAGTACGCGTACGCGCCCGGGTGCTCGATCTTGAACGGCCGGGTCTGCCGGCGCCAGCGGAAGGTCTCGCCGTCACGCTGGTCCAGCGTCGTCCACTGGGCGCCGTCGTCGGAGCCCTCCAGCATCCACGCCCTGGGGTCCTCGGCCGCGGCCCCGGTGCCGGAGGTGAGGGTGTAGAAGCTCACCGCCTGCCCGGCCGGGAAGCGGTACTGGACGGACGGCGTGGCGCCCGGCAGGGCGACCTGCGTGCCGGAGTCGTCGTCGAACAGCCTGGTCACGTCCGTGCCTCCGTCCGCCGAGGCGGTGCCGCGGCCCTTGCCGGTGGCGTCGCCGAGCGGCGCGGGAAGCTCCTTGCCCTTGGTGATCGACGGCGGGGCGTCGTTCTCGCCGGTGCCCCAGCGCGACGGCCTGGGCCCCATGTCGAACTCCAGCACCCCGCCGCGGGCGAGGAGGTCGTGCGGCAGGTAGGTCCTGGTGTAGCGCTTCCCGTCGACCTCCAGCCCCTGCACGTACACGTTGCGGCCGCTGTTGTCCGGAGCCTTGACGACCAGCTTCCTGCCGTTCTCCAGGTGCACGGTGGCCTTGGTGAACAGCGGCGAGCCGATCACGTAGTACGGGCTGCCCATCTGCAGCGGGTAGAAGCCGAGGGCGCCGAAGATCTGCCAGGCCGACATCTCGCCGTTGTCCTCGTCGCCGGGGTAGCCCTGGCCGATCTCGCTGCCGATGTAGAGCCGCGACAGCACCTCGCGCACCTTGGCCTGCGTCTTCCATGGCTGACCCGCGTAGTCGTACATGTAGATGATGTGGTGGGACGCCTGGTTGCTGTGCCCGAGCTGCCCCATCCGCACGTCGCGGGCCTCGCGCATCTCGTGGATGATCCCGCCGTAGGAGCCGGGGAAGCCGGCGGTCTCCGGGGTGGCGAAGAACCGGTCGAGCTTGCCGGCCAGCCCGGCCTTGCCGCCGTAGAGGTTGGCGAGCCCCTGCCCGTCCTGCGGTACGTGGAAGGCGGCGCCCCAGCCGTCGGTCTCGGTGTAGTCGTAGCCCCACACGCGCGGGTCGTAGGACTTCGGCTTGACGCGCCAGCCGCCGTCGGCGTTCCTGCCCTGGAAGAAGCCCACCGCCGGGTCGAACATGTGCACGTAGTTCCGCGCGCGGTTCAGGAAATACTCCGACTCCTCCAGGTACCGCTCGCGGCCGGCGCCGGTGGCCTTGTCCGCGAGCCGCCTGGCCATGTTCGCGATGCCGAAGTCGTTGATGTAGCCGTCCAGCGCCCACGACATCGCCTCGCCGGTGGCGCCCGCCGGGGTGTAGCCGAGGAACTGCGAGGTGGACAGCCCCTTGCGGCCGACGTTGGGCGTCGGCGGGGCGACGGTGGCGTTCTTGAGGGCCGCCTCGTACCCGGCCTCGGCGTCGAGGCCCACGCCCTTGAGGTAGGCGTCGGCGAACGCCACGTCGGAGCTGGTGCCCACCATCAGGTCGGCGTAGCCGGGCGACGACCAGCGGGAGATCCAGCCGCCGTCCTTGTACTGCTGGACGAAGCCGTCGGCCATCTCGGCCGCGTCCTTCGGGGTGAGCAGGGAGTACGCCGGCCAGGTGGTGCGGTAGGTGTCCCAGAAGCCGTTGTTGACGTACACCTTGCCGTCGGCGACGGGCGCGCCGGTCTGGGTGGGCGTGCTCGCCGGGGTGGTCGTGGACGACTGCACCGCGTGCCTGTACACGGGGGCGGCGGCGGTTCCGGTGTTCTCGAACCCGGAGTTCGGGTAGAGGAACAGCCGGTACAGGTCGGAGTACAGGGTGGTGCGCTGGTCCTCGGTCGCGCCCTCCACCTCGATGACGCGGAGCTTGGCGTCCCAGGCCCGCCGCGCCCGCTGCTCGACCGCCTCGAAGGTGTCGGCGGGAGCGATCTCCAGTTCGAGGTTCCTCCTGGCCTGCTCGACGCCGATCAGCGACGAGGCGATCCGCATCGTCACGGTCTTCCCGGCGCCGGGGTCGAAGGCGAGGTAGCCGAGCACGTTGTCGCGGCCCTGCCCCGTCAGCCTGGCGCCGCCGGTGACGGGCCTGTCGAAGACGGCGTAGTAGAACATGCGGGTGGCGCCGGTCGACCCGCCGCTGCGCACGTCGGAGTAGCCGGTGACGACGCCGTTCGCCGTGTCGAGGGTGAGGCCGCCGTTGTCGTTCGCGTTGTCGAAGATCAGCTTGGCCGCGCCGCCGGGGAAGGTGAAGCGGAACATCGCCGCGTGGTCGGCCGGCGCGATCTCGGTCTTCAGCCCGTTCTCGAAGGTCACGCCGTAGTAGTGCGGCTGGGCGACCTCGTTCTCGTGCCGGAACGGCAGCGCCCGCGCGGTGCGGGACGGGTCGGGGGCGCCCTCGGCGGCCGACGGCATGACCTGGAAGGTCTGCCGGTCGCCCATCCAGGGGCTCGGCTCGTGGCTGGCGGTGAACGCCTGGATCTGCGGCAGGTTGGCGGCGTTGTTCGCCCGGTGGTACTCGTACAGCCAGCTCGTGGAGCCGGCGTCGGTCATCGGCGTCCAGAAGTTGAACCCGTGCGGCACCGCGGTGGCGGGGAAGTTGTTGCCGCGGGAGAAGCCGCCGGTGGAGTGGGTGCCGCGGGTGGTCACCACCTGCTCCGCCAGGCTCGCGTCGTCGCGGCGGGGGCCACGGCCCTCGTACGGCTGCCGCTTCCGCCCCGTGACGATCTTGATGTCGTCCACCCAGCCGCGGAAGGCGGCCGGCCCGGCGGGGCCGTCGTAGGCGACGAGGATCCGCTTGATCGTCCTACCCCGGGCGATCTTGCCGATCTCGGCCTGCTTGTAGTTCCACTGGTCGGCGTACAGGGTCTTGGACTCGCCCTGTCCACGCGGGCTGAGCGTGGCCCCGTGCTGGTCCTCGGCTCCGAGGTCGCTGAGGTAGGAGCCGTCGGAGAAGGCCAGGTCGACCGAGACGTAGGTGCTCGGGTAGCGCAGGTCGGCGGCGGTGAACTCGGGGAAGACGACGTAGGACAGCTCGGTGCTCGCGGCGACGGGGATGTCGACGTCGAACACCTTGTTGTAGGAGTGGCCACCGCTGCCGGCGGTGGTGGCGCCGCCGTACTGCAGCGCCTTCAGGCCGGTGAAGCCCGCCCTGGGCTTGGAGTCGAATCCGCCGTTCGGCCCGGTGCCGATCCGGCTGCGCATGTCGCTCGGCGGTTTGGGGCCGGTGTCGCCGTCGGACAGCTCCCAGTCGGCGAGCTGGAGGATGGAGGCGCCGCCGTTGCGGGTGACGTTCAGCCGGTAGTAGGCGTAGGCGGTGGTGTTGGCGAAGGTGTACTCCTTGCGCTGGAACCGCGAGCCGAACGTCTCCCCCGTCCTGGTGTCGAGGGTCGTCCAGGTCCGCCCGTCCTGCGAACCCTGCACCTGCCAGTCGCGGGGGTCGCGCTCGGGCGCGTCGTTGGCGGAGGTCAGGGCGTAGCGGACGACGGCGACCGGCGCGGCCGGCTTGTAGCTCACCCACGCGGTGCCGGTGAACACCAGCCACTTGCTGTTGGCGTCGAGGTCGGCGAGGTTCTCCTTGACCTCTCCCCCGGCGGTGTTCTCGCCGCTGGCGGTGATCTCGGTGACCTCGTCGTTGACGCTGCCCGGCATGCCACCGGGGGTGGTGCCGGTGACGTCGGCGGCCTTCTTCCCGCCCCTGCGGTCGGTCTCGGCGGTGTCGGTCCAGGTGGGCTGGACGTCACCGGGCTCGAACGAGGAGTAGAAGGCGGTCCCCTCGGCCTTGGCCAGGAGGCGGGCGCTCTGCGCCGACCGCGCGAGCTGCGCCTCGGGCGGGGCGGGCTCGGGCCGCTCGGGCCCCGGCGGCGGGCTGTACGACGGTCCGGGGGTCGGGGTGGCCAGGGGGCCCGGGTTCGGCACGGGGGTGGCCTGCGGGCCGGGGGTGGGCTCGCCCGCGAAGGCGGGGAGAGGCGTGGAAAGGGTGAGCGCGACGGCCGCGGAGGTGGCCGCCAGGAGGAGAGATCGGCGTCGTGGAGGGTGGGGGCGTTTCATCGCTACCTTCCGTGGGGGAACCGGAGGCGTTCGGACGCACGGCGGACGGGATCGGCGGGCTGTGGACCGGCACCGATGACAACGTTGTCAACTCCGTAACTGGTAGGAACCTCTCAAACGGCGATCACGGTGTCAAGAGCGCTCGGGTTTGGTCGGGCCGCGAACTGTCGGAGGCCCCTGATAGACGTGGTCCATGGGTGTGAGCGTTGACGAGTTCTACGAGATGCTGGGCCGGCTGCCCGAGGTCGAGCAGGGGCACAGCGGGCACGAGTGGGTCTCGCTGAAGGTGCGCGGCAAGGGCTTCGGCTACGTCTGGGAGAAGACGCAGACCGTGGGGCTGAAGGCGACCATCGAGGAGCAGATCGCTCTGGTGGCCGAGCGGCCGGAGGTCTTCGAGGTCCAGTTCACCGCCGGCCGGTTCGGCTGGGTGGTGGTGCACCTCGACAAGATCGACCCTGACGAGCTGTTCGAGCTGGTCACCGAGGCCTGGTGCCTCACCGCCCCCAGGAGGCTCGTCGACGCCCACGAGGCGGGTCGCTGAGAGTTCGACGGCGCCTCGGCGAGCGGCGCTCGTCCGGCCGCCGCCCTGGCCGGGAAAGTTTCAGCACCGTCCACCGCCGGCGCGGCGCCCCGTCCCGCCCGTGGCGGGCGTCCCCGCCGGTCACGGGCCTGATTCCCCCGGCGGGACGGCGGGCCGCGGCACACCGGCGGGCGGCGGGATGCCGGCTCGTTGACAGGGGTCACCCCTCCCCTGATTCTGGGGTGGCGTCGCCCGACCCTGTTCGCCGGCGAACGGCGCCGGGCGCGCACCAAGGTTCACGGATCACGGCCGTACGGGCCGGCGGCGCCCGAACACCCTTCCCGCCCGAGCACGGCGGCCCCGTGCGAGCACGCCGCCTCCAGGCCCGTGCGCACGCCCGTCCGGGACCACCCCACCCCCGGCCGGTGCGCCCGCCGTAGCGTCGTGTGCCGGCCCTCCGAGACCGAGAGGTGATCGATGAACGTCGACAGGTACGCCGGGCCGGTGCTCTCGCTGTTCCGCCTGGTGACGAGCCTGCTGTTCGTCTGCCATGGGCTGGCGTCGTTGTTCGGCGTGCTCGGCGGCAACCGCGGCACCGGGCAGGCCATTCCCTTCGGCACCTGGCCCACGTGGTGGGCCGCGGTCATCCAGCTCGTCTTCGGGGGGCTCGTCATGGCGGGCCTCCTCACGCGCGTCGCCGCGACGCTCTCGTCCGGCTCGATGGCGTACGCCTACTTCGTGGTGCACCAGCCGCACGCACTGCTGCCCATTCGCAACGGCGGCGAGCTCGCGGTGTTGTTCTGCTGGTCGTTCTTCGTCATCGCCGTGTTCGGCCCCGGCACCTGGGCGCTGGACGCGGTCGTCCGGCGGCACCGGACCACGCGGGCGCACGCGCCCGTCCCGGCCTGAGGCGGCGCGGGAACGAGGCGGACGGCCGATCTCAGCCGGCGGGCCTGCAATATCCTTGGCCGATGAACGCTCGGATCGACACTCTGACCACTGACGACGGCTCGTTCGACGTGCACGTCTGGCCGTCCGCCGAAGGAACCGGCCCCGGGATCCTCCTCGTCCAGGAGATCTTCGGTGTGGGTCCGTACATCGAGAAGGTCGCGCTCGACCTCGCCGCGCTGGGCTACGTCGTCGCGGCGCCCGATCTGTTCTGGCGCCTGCAGCCCCACTGGAAGGCCGACCACACCCCGCAGGGCGTGCAGGAGTCGCTCGACCTGGTGAGCCGCTTCGACTTCAAGCAGGGAGTGGCCGACTGCGCCCTCACCCTGGCCCACCTGCGCGGGCTCCCGGAGGTGACCGGAGGTGCCGGCTCGGTCGGCTTCTGCCTGGGCGGATCGCTGAACTACATGCTCGCCACCACCGAGCCGATGGACGCGGTGCTGTCGTTCTACGGCTCGGCCGTCCCCGACGCCGCCGGGCTGATGGAGCGGATCACCTCGCCGCTGATGCTGGTCTTCGGCGGCAGCGACCCCTACATCCCGCGTGACCAGGTGGCCAAGGTCGAGGAGGCGGCGCAGGGCCGGCCGAACGTGCGCATGTACGTCGCCGAGGAGGCCGGGCACGCCTTCCACAACAGCGAGGCGCCGATGTTCCACCACCCGGAGGCCGGGGCGCGCGTGTGGAGCGCGGCGGTCGACTTCCTCACCACCCACCTGCCCCCGAAGCGGCCGGCCTGAGGTCCGCTCAGGGGCCGTACGCCTCGACCTCGACGACGCGGCTGTAGTCGCCGGCGCCGTTGGCCGCCAGCGCGGAGACGCGGACGGCGTCGGCGGTGACCGCCGCGAAGTCCGACCGCGTCCTTCCGGCGGTGTTGCCGCGCACCCGGGCCACGGTCCGCCAGGTGCCGGCCACCCTCGCCTGGACGTCCCAGTCGCGCAGCCCCACCGTGGCGGCCGGGTGGCGCGGGGTGTCGAGGGTGTAGAGGTCGACGCGCGCCAGCCGCCTCGGCCCGCCGAGGTCGATGTCCAGCGTGTCGGGCCAGGCCCTGAACGTGGCGTCGTTCCAGCCGTTGCCTCCGGCCCAGCCGCCGGAGCCGCGGTCGCCGTCCACCACGCTGCAGGCGGGGTAGTTGGCGTTGACGTTCTGGGAGGACGCCCTGACGGGCCGTCGCAGCGCGAGGTTCCCGCCGTCGCCCGGCCGGTCGGCGGCGACCACGGAGACGGGCACCCTCAGCCGCCGCCCGCCGGCCCTGAGGGTCAGGTCGTAGGTGCCGGGCGGGGTCGTGGGCGGGACCCCGACCAGCACCTTGGCGCTCAGCTCGTACCCCGCCGGGAGGTAGCTGGAGATCATCGACCGGGAGGCGGTGAGCGGCGGGGACACCTCCAGGAACAGGTCCGCGAAGCCCGCCCTGGCCGACTCGTTGCGCGCCCCGAGCTCGATCGCGGCCGGGCAGGCGGGGTCGACGCCGAGGGGGGCGACGAGGGAGGCCGCGCCGGAGACGGGGACCAGCCCGCCTTCACCCCCGGGCCGCCCGGGGCGCACGCGCACCGACGGCCCGCCGGCCGAGGTGCCGAACGCCGCCTCCGGGGGGCGCGGGGCGGGCGAGGGGGCCGGGGCCTTCGGCGGCGTGCAGGCCGTCACGGTGAAGACGGCCAGCGCGACCACCGCGGGGTGCCGGCGCGCGGCGCGGGTTCCCTTCACGGCGTCCCGGCCCTCACGCCACGCCGAGGCCGGGAACGCCGTCGAGCGCGACGAGGCTCGCCCGGGTCGACACCGGGGCGCCGGGCCGGTCGACGTACGGCACCACCTTGTAGTCGGCCCGCCACCGCTCGCCGGTGATCTCGCAGCTGACGTAGCCGCGCTGGTAGCTGGAGAACCTGATGTGCGGGTTGGCGGGGTCGTGCCCACCGGCGGGCACGCCGCCGGTGGGGTCGCCGTTGCCGCCGCTGGTGACCGAGGTGCCCACGAACTCCACACCGACGGGTACGGACGAGGGGTCGTCGAAGTTCGTCCTCAGTTCCCCGGCGAGGTTGTAGTGAATGTCCCCGGTGAGCACGACGGGGTTGGCGACCCGGCGTTCGGCGATGCCGGTGAGCAGGCGGCCGCGGGCCGCCTCGTAGCCGTCCCAGAGGTCCATGCTGAACCTCCGGGCGGGCCCGGGGTCGAGGTCCAGCCGGCACATGGCGATCTGCTGAGCCAGCGCGTTCCACCGCGCGCCGGAGGCGGCGAGGCCGTCCAGCAGCCACTTCTCCTGCGCGTCGCCGAGCATCGTGCGGGCGGGATCGAGGCGGGCCGCGCAGCCGGTCTGCTGCCCGTCGCCGCACGCCTGGTCGTCGCGGTACTGGCGGGTGTCCAGGACGCTGAACTCCGCCAGGGTGCCGAAGCGGAACCGGCGGTAGAGGCGGACGTCCGGGCCCTGCGGCGGCCTGGGCAGGCGGATCGGGAGGTTCTCCCAGTAGGCGCGGAAGGCGTTGGCCCTGATGACGAGGAAGTCCTCCTCGGTGACCTCGCCGCCGGGGCCGTGGCGGCCCGCCCAGTTGTCGAGCACCTCGTGGTCGTCCCAGGTGACGATCCAGGGCGCGGCCTGGTGGGCGGCCCGCAGGTCGGGGTCGCTCTTGTAGAGCCCGTACTGGACACGGTAGCGGTCGAGGGTGTCGCACTGGACCCGCAGCCGGTCGGGCACGAAGGTCCTGCGGTTGCCGCCGGTCTCGACGATGCCGTACTCGTAGATGTAGTCGCCCAGGTGGAACACCACGTCGGGGTTCTCGGCGGCCAGGTGGCGGTAGGCGGTGTAGAAGCCGTCCTGCCAGGCGGCGCAGGAGGCGAACGCCATGAGCAGGCGGGTGTTCCGGGCGTCCGGGCGGGGCGCGGTCCTGGTGCGGCCCACGGGGCTGATCTCCCCGCCGTGGCGGAAGCGGTAGAAGTAGTCCCGGGCGGGCTTCAGGCCGCGCACGTCGAGGTGGACCGAGTGGCCGTACTCCGGGAGGGCCCAGGCGGAGCCGTGCCGGACGCGGCGGGTGAACGACTCGTCCTCGGCGAGCTCCCAGTCGACCCTGAGCCTGCCGTACGGCATGCCGCCGAGGGGTTCGAGGGGGCGGGAGGCCAGGCGGGTCCACAGGACGACCGCGCCGGGCAGCGGGTCCCCCGACGCGACGCCGAGCTGGAAGGGGTATTCGGCCGACCGCGCGGGGGCGGACACCGGCGTCCACGGGTCGGCCAGGCGGGTGGTGAACGCGACGGCGAAGGCGGCCCCCGTGACGCCGAGGAACCGGCGGCGCGAAGCACCGCCGCTCAGCGTGCGGGCGAGCAGCCGGGCGTCGTCCATGGGCCTCTCCGGGGTCGATCTTCTGCAGCCCACACTTATCAAGATCTACGCGCCTCCGCCCACCCTTCCGGTCCACGAGCCGGCGGCCGCCTCGTTCGGCGGGTGTTCCGGGTACGGACTCTCCCTCGTCCTGGGAACGTCACCTTCAAGGCGCTTGCCTTATTTAAGGCACTCGACTTACATTGAGGAAGATCTTCTACGTCGAGGAGGGCGCAGATGACGGCCGAGGCCATCCCGGAGTTCCCTTTCAAGAGCGACAAGCCGCTGGAGCCGCCGGCGGAATGGGCGGAGCATCGCGGCAGATGTCCGGTGACCCACGTCCGGTTACCGAGTGGCGACGTCGCGGGCCTGGTCAGCGGGTACGACGACGTGCGCACGGTGCTGAGCGACCAGCGCTTCTCCCGCAGGCTCGACAGGGAGGGCGCCGCGCGGATGGCGACCACCGAGGACGGCGGGCTGTTCAACCGGCCCCAGATGGCCGGGGTGGACATCTCCGAAGGCGACGGTCACCGGCGGTGGCGGCGGCTGCTCAGCCGCTCGTTCACGGTGAAGAAGATGGAGGCGTGGCGTCCCACGATCCAGCGCATCGCCGATGACCTCATCGACGGCATGGTCGCCAAGGGCTCGCCCGCCGACATCGTGGCCGACCTCGGCCTCCCGCTGCCGGTGCGGGTGATCTGCGCCCTCGTCGGCGCCCCCGCCGAGGACCAGGACCGCTTCGCGCACTGGTCGCAGGTCAGCCTGACCCTGACCCGCTACACCCAGCAGGACGTCGACCGGGCGCAGGCGGAGTTCTACCAGTACGTCTCCGACCTGGTCGAGCGGAAGCGGGCGAACCCCGGGGACGACCTGCTGAGCGAGCTGACCACGATCTCCGACGCCGAGGACGGCCGGCTCAGCCACGAGGAGCTCATCGCCACCGTGCGGGGGCTGCTGGTCGCCGGGCACGAGACCACCTCGAACATGATCGGCAAGATGTCGGCCATGCTCCTGGCCGACCGCCGTCACTTCGAGGCCGTCGTCGACGATCCGGACCTGGTCCGCGGCACGGTCGAAGAGGTCCTGCGCATGGACACCAACCTGGGCTTCGGCCTGCCGCGCTACATCAGCGAGGACATCGAGCTGAGCGGGATGACGGTGCCCGCGGGGACGACGCTGATCGTCAACTCGGGGGCCGCCAACCGCGACGAGCGCAAGTTCGCCGATCCCGACCGCTTCGACCCGCGCCGCGAGCCCAACCAGCACATCACCTTCGGCGCCGGGCCGCACTTCTGCCTCGGCCAGACCCTCGCCCGGGTGGAACTCCAGGTGACGCTCGCCACCCTGGCCCGCCGGCTGCCGGCCCTGCGCCTGCGGGACCACCCGGACGACCTCCGCCTGCGCACCGGCCTGGTCACCGGCGGCTTCCAGGACCTCGGGGTAACCTGGTGACCTGATCCCTCCGCCCGCCCCGGGGCCCGCGGGTCTCCACGGGCGGAGGACGCGACGACGAGACCCCGCCCGCGTTCCCGGGCGGGGCTCCACTCCCGAGGAGGTCCGGACATCGCTCTCGGCCCGGTCGCCCCGCCGTCCCCCCGCGCGGTGCTCGCTCAGGACAAGCTGATGCGCACCGCGGAGCGCCTGTACGCCGAGCACGGCTTCGCGGGCGTCTCGGTGCGGCAGATCGGCGAGGCCGCCGGCCAGCGCAACAAGTCCGCGGTGCAGTACCACTTCCACAACCGCGACGAGCTCATCAAGGCGATACTCTCCCGCCACATCGCGGCCGTCGAACGGCACCGCATCGCCATGGTGGAGGCCCTCGCCCCCTCCGGCGCGATGTCCCTGGACGACCGCATCGGCTGCGTCATCCTGCCGACCATCGAGCACCACATCGAGCTCGGCACCCCTTCCTGGTACGGCCGTTTCCTCGCCCAGGTGGTCGTCGAGCCCGGCCTGCGCGACTACGCCATCCAGGAGACCCTCGGCACCCCGTCGCTGCGCCGCCTCCAGGAGATCGACTCCCCCTGGCGTGACGGCCACGACCCCGAGGTCGCCGCGCAGCGGGACGCGATGATCCGCCAGCTCACGGTGCACATGTGCGCCGAGCTCGAATACGACCTGGCCCACGGCCGCGTCCCCGCGTCCTCCGCCGAGCAGTCCTGGCGCCGCCTCGGCGCCCACCTGATCAGGGCCGTCTGCGGCCTCTCCACCGCTCTCCTCGGCGACAGGTCCTGAGCCACCTCGAGGGCGGCGCTCGTCAATCCATCAGCAAGCGGGTTGAAAGCGACTCATCGGATAGTGCGGTCAGTCACCAGAAAGGACCGCTTCGATGACGATCCCCCGCACCCTGACCGGTCTGACCCTCGCCGCCGCCATCATCTCGCTCGCCCCGACGGCCGCCCAGGCCGCCTCCGGCACGACGGCCACCGGCGCGGCGGCGGTCCGTCCCTGGGGCCCGTACTACGCCTCCGGTAACAGTGCCAAGGCGCTGGGCTCCCTGACGGCCACCGGTGAGGACCACGCGGACATCCCCGCCGCGCGGACGGTCAACATCTCCGGCAAGGTGTACGACCAGACCCGCGCCACCGCGAGCTGCGGCTGGGCGGTCTTCCGCATCACCTACCGGGACGCCTCCAACAACCTCCCCTTCAAGCACCACAGCGTCCGCACCTGCGCCTACCGCACCGCCAAGCCGTTCTCGTTCAGCTACGGCAACGTCTACCAGGTCGAACTCAAGGTCTGCTCGGAGGGCAAGGCCGCCAAGCCGTCCCTCAACTGCCTGTACGCCGGCACCTGGAAGCTCCTCTACCTGTCCAAGTAGCCGGACGATCGGCGAGCTCCTCGGGCCGGGGCCTAGGCGAGGCGGGGCAGCGCCTGCCGTTCGATGGCGTACGCGAACGGCAGGCCGCGCGCGTAGCGGGACAGCTCCTCCAGCGCATGGTCGGCCAGCCTGGCCAGCTCCCCGCCGAGGGAGCCCGCGATGTGCGGGGTGAGCAGGACCTGCGGCAGGTCGAACAGCGGCGAATCAGCCGGGAGGACGTCCGGTTCGGTCACGTCGATCACCGCGAACAGCCGCCCGGTGGCCAGCTCGGCGGTGAGGGCGTCCTGGTCGACCAGCGCCCCGCGCGCGGTGTTGACCAGCGTCGCGCCGTCGCGCATCCGCGCCAGCCGGGCGGCGTCGATGAGGTGCCGGGTCTCGGGCAGCGAGGGCGCGTGCAGGCTGACCACGTCGCAGCGTTCGAGCAGCTCGTCCAGCTCCACGTGGCGGACGCCGAGGTCGTCGGTCAGGTAGGGATCGGCGACGAGCACCTCGAGGTCGAACGGGCGCAGCAGCTCGATCACGCGGCGGCCGATCATGGAGGCGCCGACGACGCCGACGGTGCGCCGGTAGTTGCCGAAGCCGGGGAAGCGGCCGTCCCAGTCGAGGGCCGCGCGCCGCTCGCGGTAGAGCCGCGCGATGTCGAGGACGCGCTTGCCGGCGAACAGGATCGCGGCGAGGGTGTACTCGGCGACGGGCTCGGCATTGGCCGCCGCCGCCGAGGAGACCAGGATGCCGCGCTGCCAGCACGCCTCGGTGACGTGGTGTTTGACCGTCCCCGCCGCGTGCACGACGGCCTTCAGCCTCGGCGCGCCGGCCAGGACCTCGGCCGTGATCGGCGGGCATTCCCAGCTGGTGAGGAGCACCTCGGCGTGTGACAGCGCCGCGGCCACCCGCGGGTCGGCGAAATCGTCGGCGACCAGATCCGGATCGATGTCGGCGATGCGGGCCAGCCGGTCGCGTACCGGCCCCGTGATCAGTCGTGCCGCGATCCCGCGGCCCATGGCGAGCAAGGTCTGCGGCCGCGCCCCGGCCATGGCGTTCCTCCCCGAGTCGACGTTCACTTGACGCTGCCCGCCGTCATCCCGGCCCGCCAGAACCGCTGCAGCGACACGAAGACCAGCAGCAGCGGCACGACCGACAGCAGCGAGCCGGTGATCACCAGCGTGCTGTACTCGGGGAACGAGGTCACCTGGGTGTTCCAGGAGTACAGGCCCAGGCTGAGAGGGAACAGCCGCTGGTCCGACAGCATGACCAGCGGCAGGAAGAAGTTGTTCCAGATGCCGGTGAACTGGAACAGGAAGATGGTCACGTACGCGGGCAGCAGCATGGGCAGCGCCACGGACCCGAACGTCCGCACCTCGTCGGCGCCGTCGGACCGGGCGGCCTCCAGCACCTGCTTGGGCACGTACCCGGCCGACAGGACCCTGGCCAGGTACACGCCGAAGGGGTGCACCAGCGAGGGGACGAACACCGCCCAGAACGAATTGACCAGGCCGATCTTGGAGGCCAGCAGGTAGAGCGGCAGGGCGGTGGCCGTCGTCGGCACGAGCACGCCGAGCAGCACGAGACCGAACAGCTTCTCCTTGCCCGGCCAGTCGTAGGTGTCGAACGCGTACCCGCAGGCCAGGCTGACCAGCGCCCCGAGGCCCGCGCCGAGCCCCGCGTACAGCAGGCTGTTGAGGTACCAGCGGAAGAAGACGCCGCCGCCCTCGGCCGCCACCGCCGAGAGGTTGGCGCCGAGGTCGAGGTTCGCGAAGGCGAATCCGGGTGTGGCGTACAGGTCGGGCAGCGACTTGGTGGCCGCGAACAGCAGCCAGGTCAGCGGGAGCAGCGTGTACGCGGTGGCGACGAGCAGGAAGACGTTGACGGCTCCCCTGGTCATCAGGCGTGACGTCACTTCTTGTTCCCCCACGTGGTGACGAAGTAGGACAGCACGGCGGCGAGCGCGGCGAGCATGATCGAGGCGGCGGCGGCCTGGCCGTAGTCGTTCTTTCCGAAGGCCTCCGCGTAGGCGTACATGTTGGGCGTCCAGGTGCTGACGATGCCGTCACTGGCGCCGTCCATGACCACCGGCTCGTTGAACAGCTGCAGCGAGCCGATGATCGTGAAGATCAGTGTGGTGACCACCGCGCCCCTGATCATGGGGACCTTGACGCGGAGCGCGACGTCGATCGCCCGGGCGCCGTCCATGGTGGCGGCCTCCAGCACCTCGCGCGGGATGGCCTGGAGCGCGGCGAAGTAGATGACCATGTTGTAGCCGGTCCACTCCCACACGGCGACGTTGACGACCGAGCCGACCACCCGGTCGCCGAGGAAGTCCCAGCGGATCCCTCCGTCGGCGAGCGCCGCCACGATGGGGCTGATGCCCGGAAGGTACAGGTAGAGCCAGATCAGCCCGGCGATCACACCCGGCACGACGTGCGGCATGAACAGGGCGAGCTGGAAGAACCTGCGCAGGACGGCCGCGCCGGAGTCGAGCAGCAGCGCCAGCAGGAGCGCGCCGCCGAGCATCAGCGGGACGTACAGGACGGCGTAGCGCGCGAGGACCAGGAACCCGTCCCGGAACGCCGGGTCGGCGACCGTGGTCAGGTAGTTCTCCAGGCCGGTGAAGACGGTCCGCGCGCCGCCGAAGCCGAGGCCGGACGACTGTTCCCTGAACAGGCTGAGCCACAGGGCGTACCCGAGCGGGGCGAGGACGACGGCGGCGAAGAGCGCGAAGAACGGGGCCGTGAACAGCACGATCGCCCAGCGCCCCGGCCTGGGGACGCGCCGGGGCCGGTCTCGTGCCGGAGCGCCTGACCTGGTGGCCCCGCCGAGGGAGGTGACGGTCATCATCTGTCCTTCCGGGGGGTGCCCGCCGCGCGGGGCGGCGGCGCTAGGGGTTGACGGCGAGCCCGCGTCCCTTGATCTCGTTCACGGTGTCGGACTGCACGGCCGTCAGCACGTCCGGCACGGTGGTCGCGCCCGTGGGAACCCCGCCGAGCCGGTCCTTGAACGAGGTCAGCACCTGCACCATGCTCGGCCCCCAGGTCCAGCCGGGCTGGATGGTCCTGTACGCCTCGGTGAACACCCCGTAGATGTCCTGACCGCCGTAGAAGCCGGTGTCGAACGTCTTGGCGGCGACCGGCACCAGGTCGGCGACGGCCGGGAAGGCGCTGGAGGTGCCCGATCCGAGCCGGGCGGTCCACGCCTCGGGGGTGCCGGTGAACCATTCGGCCACCTCGACGGCGGCCTTGGCGTGCTTGCTGTCCTTGCTGACGGCGTAGGTGGTGCCGCCGAACATGCCGCTGGCCGGGGTGCCCCAGTTCGGCGCGGGGGCGACGGCCCATTTGCCGCTCTGCGGGGCGTTGTTGGTCTTGATCATCCCGGCCGCCCAGTTCGCGCCGAGGTAGCCCCACACCTGATCCGCGGCGATCGAGGCGATCCACTCCTGGCTGAAGGTCGGCTGGACCTTCACCAGGTCGTTCTTGATCAGGTCGTTCCAGTAGGCCGCCACCTTCTTGGTGGGCTCGTCGTCGATGGTGACCTTCCACGAGCCGCCGTCCGAGCCGAACCACCTGGCGCCCGCCTGCCAGGCGTAGGTGGCCAGGAGGTTGGGGTCGTCGGGATGGAAGCTGCCGATGCGCGCGCCGGGATCGGCCTTCTTCACCTTCTCGGCCGCCTTCTTGAAGTCGTCCCAGGTCTTCGGCACCTCGATCTTGTTCTTCTCGAACAGGTCCCTGCGGTAGATGAACACCTGGGGCGCCGCGTCGAGCGGGACCGACCAGGTCTTGCCGCCCAGCTTGACCAGGCTGAAGACGCTGGCCGGGTACCTGGCCTCGAGGCCGGCGGTCTCGGCGGTGATGTCGCGCAGCGCGCCCTGGGTGACGAAGTCGGGGACCTGCGGGTACTCCACGGACATCAGGTCGGGCGCGTTGCCCGCCTTGACGGCGTTGGCGAACTTGGCGTAGCCGCCCGCGTTGCCCGACGGGATCTCCTCGAACGTGACCTGGATGTCCTTGTGGCTTCGGTTGAAGGCGTCGACGACCTGCTTGGTGCCCTTCGCCCAGCCCCAGAAGACGACGTGTTCGACGCCGTTGCCACCGAGGGCCCCGCCCTGGCCGCCGCCGCTTCCGCAGCCCGGCAGCAGGGTGGCGACGGCGAGCAGTCCCGCCACGGCGGCGACACGCGTACGTTTCATCACGAACCTCCACCTCGATCGTTAGAGCATCATTCGCTCAAAAGCGGTGGAATGTCCAGATATTCGATCGAATCGATCATAACGAAATGGAGGCGAAACATCGTCACCGTGCCGCGGCGGTGGACTCCCGCACGCGCAGCTCCGGCAGCAGGGCCAGGTGCCGTCCCGGGGCCGAGACGCCCTGCGTCAGCCGCATGACCAGCATGTCCACCGCGCAGCGCCCGACCTCCGCCTTGGGCGGCGCCACCGCGGTGAGCGAGGGCGAACAGAAACGGGCCACCTCGTCGTCGTAGGCGACCAGGGACACCTCCCCCGGGATGTCCACCCCGGCCGCGGTGAGGTTCCTGACGAGCGACAGGGCGTCCTCATCGTTGTGGGCGACCAGGCCGGTCACGGCGTCCTCGCGGACCAGGCGCAGCACGTCGGCGATGAACAGGTCCAGGGCGCGCTCGCGGTCGATGACGATCTCCGCCGGCCGCTCCATGCCCAGGGCCTGCGCGCCCGCCAGCACCCCGGCCCTGATCCTGGGCGTGGTCGGGCTGGCGTAGGCGACGAGCGCGAGCCTGCGGTGGCCCAGCTCGGCGAGGTGCCGGACGGCCAGGTAGGCGCCGTGGGCGTGGTCGGAGGCGACGGCGTCGAACATCGAGCCGGGTCCGGCCGGCTCCGCGCGCCGCTCGACGAGCACGGCGGGCACGGGCAGGCCGGCCAGCCACTCGGCGTGCGACTCGTCGGGCTGGCGGCTCGGGGTGAGGAGCAGGCCGTCGGCACCGTCCTTGATCAGCTGGCGCACCTGCGCGCGTTCCTCGTCGTCCTCGTAGCGGGAGATCCCGAGCACCAGGCGGGCCCCGGCGGCCGCCGCCCGCTCCTGGGCCCCCTTGATCACTTCGGGGTAGTAGTAGTGGGCGGAGGGCACCAGCATGCCGACGGTCAGCCGGGCGGCGGCCGCCGGGCCCGGACCCGGGCTGGGGCCGGCGGCGGGCGAGGGCGGCAGGGTCACACCGCCGTGCACCCGCATCAGCAGGCCCTGGCCGGCCAGGTGCTCGACGTCCCGGCGCAGGGTGACGGCGGACACCCCGAGCTCCTCGACCAGGTCGGTGAGCCGCACCGACCCTCGCGCGCGGACCTGGCGGAGAATGAGGCTGCGGCGTTGTTCGACAGACAAGGGGGCTCCTTCGGTCAAGTGGCTCGATCCTAGCCGATGTCACTTTCGTTCTGAACGCTTCTCTTTCGTTCGATCAATCGGTCTTGTGGGTCCGTGAGAGGGGCGGTTAGAGTCGCGCGAGCGATTTCCGACCCCCAGGAGCCGCCGTGTTCGACCTGCCCGAAGAGGATCGCTCACTCAGCCCGTACACCGGCTGGACGCGCCGGCATTGGGAGGCGGTGGCGGACGGGCTGCTCGCGGCGGTGGAGCCGTACCGCTCGGCGGACGGCGCGTCGATCCGGCTGCCCGGCCGGGCGAGCTGGTCGGACTGCGACGGCATGGAGGGCTTCGCCCGCACGTTCCTGATCGCCGCCTTCCGGGTGGCGGGCGGCGGGCCCGCCGACCTGCTCACCCCCTACCGCGCCGGGCTGGTGAACGGCCCCGCCGTGTGGCCCGCGGTGGCCGACCGCTTCCAGCCGATGGTGGAGTGCGCCTCGCTGGCGCTGGGCCTGTGGCTGACCCGCCCGTATTTGTGGGACGGCCTCGGCGCGGACGAGCGCCGGCGGCTCGGGGTGTACCTGGCCACGGTCTTCGACCACGAGCCGGCGGACAACAACTGGTGGCTCTTCCCGGTGGCCGTCGGCGGGTTCCTCGCCTCCACAGGCCTGCACGTGGAGGCCTCGCGCGCGGCGATCGAACGCGGCCTGGCCCGGATCGAAGGCTTCTACAGGGGATCCGGCTGGTACTCCGACGGCCCCGGCCGCGCCTTCGACCACTACAACGGCTGGGCTCTGCACTTCTACCCGATCCTGTACGGGCTGCTGTCCGGCGTGCCGATGCCCGCGCACGAACGGCGGCTGCGGGAGTTCCTCGGCGGCTTCGCGCTGACGTTCGGCGGCGACGGGCGTCCCCTCTACCAGGGGCGGTCGATGACCTACCGGTTCGCGGCGGCGGCGGCGCCGATGCTGGGCGGGGTGACCGGCGGCACGCCGCTCTCGCCCGGCGCCACCCGCCGGCTGGCCTCCGGAGCGCTCCGTCACGCCCTGGAGCACGGGGCGCTGTCGGAGGAGAACCTGCTGACGCTCGGCTGGTACGGGCCGCACGAGGCGAGCCTTCAGCCCTACTCCGGCTCCGCGTCGCCCTACTGGGCCGCGAAGGCGTTCGCCGGGCTGCTCGCGCCCGCCGGCCACCCGCTGTGGACGGCCGTGGAGGAACCCGGGCCCGAGGGCCTGGCCGTCCTGCCCGAGCCTGGACTGCTGGTGCTGAACTCCGGCGGGATCGGCCGCCTGGTCAATCACGGCAGCCAGGACCATCCCGGCGACCCGCTGTACGACCGCTGCGCCTACTCCTCCCACACCGGGCCGACCGCGCCGGGCGAGGTGCCCGACAACCACTTCGGCATCGTCCTCGGCGACGGGACCGTCACGGCGCGGGGCCTCATCGAACCGCGCGAGGCGGGCTCGACCGGCGGGTTCGCCTGGGCGGCCTCCTCCGCCGGCGGGGTGGAGAGCGTGACCGTGCTGCGGGGGGCGGCCGAGGTGCGGGTGCACCGGGTGGCGCCCGGCTCCCGCGTCCGCCAGAGCGGGTGGGCGCTCCCCCGCGCCACCGCCGCCGTCGAGGGCCGGTCGGTGTCCCTGACCTCGGCCGGCGCGCCCGGCTCGCGGCTGGTCGGCCTGTACGGCTACGGGGCCGCGTCGGCGCGGGAGGCGGCCTCGGGCACGGCGTTCGGCCGTCCGGCCCTGGTGCCCGTCGTGGAGGGGGTCGCCGAGGACGGCTGGGCGGTGGCGCTGGCCGTCCTGGGCGACGACGAGGGCGGCGTCCCGTCAGTGGAGGTGAGCGACCGGATCACGCTCAGGTGGCCCGGCGGCGACGGTCTCACGCTGACCGCCCGGGGCCCGGCCGATGCCGGCGGGCGGTGACACCGAGGATCACGCCGGCCGCGGCGCGCGGAGCACGGCCAGCAACGTGGCCGCGTCCTCGGCGAGCCGGGCGGGGCTGTCGCCGGCCACGAACTCCAGAAGGGCGTAGCGGGCGCCCCCCTCGGCCGCGACACCGAGATAGGCCTCCCAGTCGTCCAGCCCGTCGGCCAGCGGCAGCCGGTCCCCGGCCGCGGTCCAGGTGAACACGTGGACGTGCTGCAGCCACGGGAGGACGTCCCGGAGGTCGCCGAGGTTCTCCGCGCGATCCCGCTCGGGGACGGGCTGCCAGAGCGTGCGAACGGGCACACCGTCCAGCCGGCTCAGCAGGCGGCGCGCCGACGCCCGGGTGTCGGTGAGGGTGTCGCGGTGGTACTCGAACGACACGGTCATCCCGGCGGCCCCGGCCGGCTCGGCGATCCGGCGCGCGTCGGCGACGACCGCGTCCCAGTAGGCCGCGTCGGCCTCCGCGCTGCCGATCCTCCCGGCCCACACCCGGATGGTCGGGGCCCCGAGCTCGGCGGCGGTCTCGACCACGGTCTCGGGCGCCAGTCCCTCCGCGGAGGAGTGGCCGAGGCGGTAGTAGGAGCCGTAGCACGCCACGGCGAGGCCCGCCTCCGCGGTCATGGCCGCGACCCGGCGCGCGGTGGCCAGATCGCCGTGGGGCACGTGAACGTCCCCGCCCCACTCGATGGCCGCCAGCCCCGCCTCCGCGGCCGACGCCACCACCTGCTCGGCCGTCAGGCGCCGGAAGGTCACCGAGACCAGCCCCGGCTGGATCGTCACCGGTCGTCGATCATCAGAGGCGTGAGGCACGCCGAACAGCCTGGAGCCTGCCCCGTCCACCGTCAAGGCTCCGGCGTCCGTTTCATCACGCTGTCGTCCGCGCGACCGGACGATCGCCGCGCCCGGCCGCCTGCCCCGCCCGGCCCGGCCTGGTGGAACGCGGTGGACCCGAGATGGATGATCGGGTTTCGGGAACGATCCCTGACCCGCCGCATTTTCATCATTCATCGGAAACCTTGACGCAACATACGCTTCCGTTCCATAGTGAGCCGGTCACCCCCCACATGAACAACGTCTCCGGAGGCCGTATATCACCTAGAAATGTTAGCGCTAACAAAAACACCTTCCCTTCCATAGCTGTCGCGATGTCGCAGGTCATCGGGCACACCATCGCCGCACGGCGGCCATTCACGCTTTCCGGCCGATGACGCATGCCCGGGATTTTCGGCATTCGCGGTATCCCCCCAGCGAAAGGCAGAGGTCCACCATGACACCCCGGTCCGGATTACGGCATCTCAAAAAGGCACTGTTGTCCACGGGCGCGGCCGTCGCGCTGGCCGCCGGCCTGCTGGCCGGCACCTCCACACCGTCACAGGCCGCGGCGTCGCAGCCGTGCGACATCTACGCCGCGGGCGGCACGCCGTGCGTGGCGGCGCACAGCACGACCCGTGCCCTGTACGCCTCCTACAACGGCCCGCTGTACCAGGTGCGCCGCTCCTCGGACAACACCACCCGCGACATCGGCGTCCTGAGCGCGGGCGGATACGCCAACGCCGCGGCGCAGGATTCGTTCTGCGCCGGCACGACCTGCCTCATCACCGTGATCTACGACCAGTCCGGGCGTAACAACCGCCTCACCCAGGCGCCCCCCGGCGGGTTCTCCGGCCCGGCGCCCGGCGGGTACGACAACCTCGCGGACGCGACCGCGGCACCGATCGCGGTCGGCGGGCACAAGGCCTACGGCGTCTACGTGGCCCCCGGCACCGGGTACCGCAACAACACCACCAACGGCGTCGCCAAGGGTGACCAGCCGGAGGGGATGTACGCCGTCTTCGACGGCACGCACTACAACGGCGGCTGCTGCTTCGACTACGGCAACGCCGAGACCAACAGCCGTGACAACGGCAACGGCACCATGGAGGCCATCTACTTCGGCAACATCAAGGTCTGGGGGTACGGCACCGGCAACGGCCCCTGGGTGATGGCCGACCTGGAGAACGGCCTGTTCTCCGGGGTGAACGCCGGCTACAACGCCAACGACCCGAGCATCGGCCACCGGTTCCTCACCGCCATCGTCAAGGGTGAGCCGAACCACTGGGCGATCAGGGCCGGCAACGCGCAGTCGGGCGGCCTGTCGACCTTCTACGACGGAAAGCGCCCCAACGTCGCGGGCTACAACCCGATGAAGAAGGAGGGGGCGATCATCCTCGGGATCGGCGGCGACAACAGCCACGGCGCCCGCGGCACCTTCTACGAAGGCGTGATGACCTCCGGCTATCCGTCGGCGGCCACCGAGAACGCGGTGCAGGCCAACATCACCGCCGCCGGGTACGCGACGTCGGGCGGCGGCCCCGGCGGGACGCTCACCCCCGGCTCGTCGATCTCGCTGCGCGCGACGACGTCCTGCTGCACCACCCGCTACATCCGCCACCAGAACGACCAGGCCGTCACCTCGGTGATCACCTCGTCCAGCTCGTCCCTGGACAAGAACGACGCCACGTGGATCGTGCGCAGCGGCCTGGCCAACGGCTCGTGCGTGTCGCTGGAGTCGAAGAACTACCCCGGCGACTACCTGCGCCACCAGAACTACCAGTTGTACCGGCAGCACAACGACGGCAGCTCGCTGTTCGCCTCGGACGCCACCTTCTGCCCGCAGGCGGGCAAGAGCGGCCAGGGCACCTCGCTCGCCTCCTACAACTTCCCCGACCGGTTCATCCGTCACTACGCCAACGTCGTCTACATCGCCAGCGACGGCGGCTCGAACGCCTTCGACAACGCGGCCTCATGGGCCGACGACGTGACCTGGGTCGTCGAGCAGCCCTGGGCGTAGTCCCCGGCGCCACGGGCAGGGCCGGTATCGTGAGGACATCGGCCCTGCTCACGGCCCCCGCCGCCCCCGCCCGACCCCGGAGGAACGTCTCCATGAGCCAGCACGTCCACGTCCGTGTCAACGACGGCCTCGCCGTCACCGAGGACGGCGAACTGATCGAGGAGTACCGCTGCGGGTGCGGCGCGACCTGGACGCGCGTGCACCGCACCGACGAGGGCCGCCCCGAGCTCTGACCTTCCGGACCGCCGAGCACGTGCCCTGGCGCGAAGCCAGGGCGATTGGCGTTGTTTGTCGCCTTTTTCCATGCGCGCGCCCGCAGGAAAAGGCTCCGCCAGTCGCGGCGCGCGGCGCATTGACCGCGACTTGACAGGAAGTTACGTTACGTCGGCAGGGGGGTCCTGGCGCTCGAAGGGAGAGCCCGCCTTGATGGTGCGACGAGTCCTGATCTACGCGGCCAGCGCCCTGGTCCTCCTGCTGGGGGGAGTCCAGCCGCCCGCGTCCGCGGCCGACGGCACGCGGACCCCGGTCACGCCCTCGTACACGGTCAACCTGACCAGCAATTCCTCGGGCAGCGTGTGGACCGGGCACGAGAGCGTGAGCTTCACCAACGCCTCCGCCGACCCGCTCACCGAGGTCTACCTGCGGCTGTGGGACAACTACCACGGCTCCTGCCCCTCCACCCCGATCACCGTGACCAACGTGACCGGGGGCACGCCGTCGGCGCTGTCCGTCTCCTGCACCGCGCTCAAGATCACGCTGCCCGCGCCGCTCGCGCAGAACCAGAGCGGATCGGTGGGGTTCGACCTGAGCATCAGCGTGCCGAGTGGCGCCGACCGGTTCGGGCACGACGGGGCCTACAACTTCATCGGCAACGCGCTGCCGGTGCTCGCCGTCCGTGACGCGAGCGGCTGGCACCTCGACCCGTACACCGACAACGGCGAGTCCTTCTACGCCCTGATCAGCGACTTCAAGGTCACCCTCGACCACCCGAGCTCGCTGCTGGTGCCCGCCACCGGCACCTCCGTCGACACACCGGGCGGCAGCGGCCGCACGATCACGACGGCGACCGCGACCAAGGTCCGCGAGTTCGCCTGGGGCGCGGGGCCGTTCACCAAGATCACCGGCACGAGCGGCACCGGCGTCACGGTGAACGTCTACCGCACCAGCGCGATCAGCTCCAGCAGCGCGAACTCCATGCTGACGGTCGCCAAGAACGCGCTGGTCGCCCACGCCGGGCGGTTCGGCGCCTTCCCCTACGGCGAGGTCGACGTGGTGCTCGACAACAACTTCTGGTTCGGCGGGATGGAGTACCCCGGTTTCATCCTCGACCTGGTGAGCTCCACGGCCCTCGCCCATGAGCTGGCCCACCAGTGGTGGTACGGCATCGTCGGCGACGACGAGTACAACAGCCCGTGGCTCGACGAGTCGTTCGCCGACTACGCCACCGACCTCTACAACGGCATCTCCGGCACCGGCTGCTGGAACAGCGTCTCCTGGCAGTCGTCCGCCGAGAAGATCAGCAACTCGATGGCGTACTGGGACGCGCACTCCAGCCGGTACGGCACGGTCGTCTACACCTACGGCAAGTGCGCGCTGCACGACCTTCGGCGCACGATCGGCGCGACGGCCATGGAGACCCTCCTGAGGAACTACGCCGCCTCCCATTGGTACGGCATTTCGACGACGGCCGAGTTCAAGGCCGCCGCCCAGGCCGCGACCTCGGTGGACCTGAGCTCCTTCTGGACCACCCACCGCATCGACGGCTGACCTCGCGACCGGCCCGGCACCGCGGACGGCGGCGCCGGGCCGGCGCCCGCGATCAGGAGGAACGCGTAGAGTGCCCGGATGGTCGATCTTCTGCGTGCCCGCCTCGCCGCGGTCGGGGCGGCGGCGCTCACCGTGGCCGCCGGGCTCGGGATCAGGGCCCTCGCGGGCGGCGATCTCGCCAAGTACGCGGGGGACGCCCTCTACACCGTGCTCGTCCACACACTGATCGTCGCGGTCGCGCCCCGCGTGCGGCCCGTGACGGCCGCCTGCGTCGCGCTGGGCCTGAGCTGGGCGGTGGAGTTCGCCCAGCTGAGTTCGGTTCCGGCGGAGTTGTCGCAGCGCAGCGTCGTCGCCCGGCTGGTCCTCGGCTCGACCTTCAACCCGCCCGACCTGTTCTGGTACGCCGTCGGCGCCGCGTTCGTGTGGCTCGTTCACCGGTGGCGGCGTTCCTCATGAATCAGTCGCGGTGCAGCATCAGCAGGACGGCGCGGTTGCGCGCGTCGTGCCCCTGGTACAGGTGGGGGCGGGCGGCGTCGAAGCGGACGGAGTCTCCTTCGGACAGCTCGGCGGGGGCATCGGCCGGCCCCGTGGTGACCCGCCCCTCGGTGATCACGACACACTCCTCGACTCCCGCCAGGTGCGCGTCGGAGCGCTGGACGGCCCGCGCCACCTCGACGTCGTAGACCTCGACGACGCCCCGCAGCCGGATGCGGTGGAGGAGGCGGGCGCCGACCGCGTCCCCCTCCACCCTGGGCCGCCCCTCGGCGGCCCGTACGACCTCCACCGCGGGGGCGGGGGTCTCCAGCAGCTCGCCGAGCGGCACCTGCAGCGCGGCGGCGAGGGCCCACAGCGTGCTCAGCGTCGGGTTGCCCTGCCCCTGCTCGATGCCGTGCAGCGTGGTCTTGCTGACACCGCCCGCCTCGGCCAGATCGGCCAGAGAGATGCCCGCCGCTGTCCGCAGCCGCCGTACGTTCCCACCCACCACTTGCCCCAGATCCATGCGTACCAGCATAGTGGTACGGACGTAACGGTAAAGTGATGGAGGTATTCGACATGACCGTGTCCCGGCTGCGCGAGATCCCCGGCATCGGCGTGGACGCGGTGGGCGACGCCGCGGACGCGGCGGCCGACCCCGCTCTGCTGCGCCTGGAGAACCTCGACACCGACATCCGCCCGCCCGCCGTCGCCCTGGAGATCACGCGGGCGGCGGTCGACCGCGACGAGGCCAACAGCTACTTGCCGTTCCAGGGCCATCGCTCGCTTCGGGAGGCGGCGGCCGCGCACGTGGGCCGGATCAGCGGACGCCCGTACGACCCCGCCACCGAGTGCGTGAGCGTGGCCGGAGGGCTGAACGGCGTCCTCAACACGCTCCTGGCCACCGTCGAGCCGGGCCGGGAGGTGGTGCTGTGCGACCCGATCTACGCGGGCCTGGTCAACCGGGTGCGGCTCGCGGGCGGGATCCCCCGTTTCGTCCCCGCGCAGCCCACCCCGGAGGGCTGGACCGTCGACCCCGAGCGGCTGGCCGCCGCCGTGGGACCCGCCACCGCCGCCGTCCTCATGATGGGACCCGCCATGCCGACCGGCCTGGTCCTGGACGACGCCCACTGGTCCGCCCTCGCCGCCGCCTGCGAGCGGCACGACGCCTGGTTGATCTACGACGCCGCGATGGAGCGCATCCGCTTCGACGGCCGTCCGCCGAGCCACCCGGCCGCGCACGAGGGCCTCGCCGGCCGTACGATCACGGTCGGCTCGGCGTCGAAGGAGCTGCGGATGATCGGCTGGCGGGTCGGCTGGGTGGCCGGGCCGGCCGAGATCCTCGCCGACATCCGGCTGGTCGGCCTGACCAACGTCGTCTGCCAGGTCGGGCTGGCGCAGGAGGCCGTGGCCGCCGCCCTGAGCGCCCCGGACGCCGACGCCGACGTGGCCGCCGCGACCGCCGAGTGGGGGCGCCGCTGCCGGACGGTGCTGGCTCAGCTCGCGGACTACCCGGTCGTACGGCCGCACGGTGGCTGGTCGCTGCTGGTCGACACCAGGCCGCTCGGGCTGTCGCCCGCCGAGCTGTCCCGCCTGCTGTTCGAGCGGGGGAGGGTCGCGGCGACCCCCATGGACGGCTGGGGACCGGCCGGCGCGTCGTACCTCCGCATCGTCTTCGCCAACGAGCCGGTCCAGCGCCTCGCCGACCTGCGGGACCGCTTTCGCCGCGCCATCGGCTGACCCTCGCGGAAATCTACATTTTCGCACGTCAAAGGCGTTTTGAACGGGTTCCTAGCGGTCGGCGACAGTCGTACAGTTGGGTGAGGTAGCACGGTCCTGAGATGTCGCGGACGGGGGTGGACGCGATGCGGCGCGCGATGGACCACGCGGCTGTCTTCGCCGCCACGCCCAGCCCGATCCTGGTGCTGAACCCCGATCTGATCATCGTCGAGGCCAACCCCGCGTATCTCGAGGCCACCGGGCGCCGGCGCGAGGAGCTGATCGGCCGGTACATCTTCGAGGTCTTCCCCGGCAACCCGGCCGACACCGAGGGCGACGGCATCCGCAGCATGAAGGCCTCGCTCCAGCGGGTGCTCAACACCGGCATGAGGGACACCCTGGCCATCCAGAAGTACGACATCCCCGTCGCCGAGCAACCGGGGGTGTTCGAGGAGCGGTACTGGTGCCCCATCAACGCCCCCGTCCTCGGCCCCGACGGTGAGGTGGAGCTGATCATCCACCGAGCCGAGGACATCACCTCGTTCGTCCGGCAACTGCAGGGCGAACAGGTGGTCCTCGACCCTTCCGAGCAGTCCAACAACCTGGACGCGGAGCTCTACGCGCGCACGCTGGAGCTGCAGCGGGCCAACGAGGAGCTCAGGCAGGCGCACGCCCGTGAGCACGAGGTCGGGCTGGCGCTGCAGCGGGCGATGCTCCCGGAGATCTCCGCCAAGCAGTACCCCGGCGCGGCCGTCCGCTACCTGCCCGCCGTGGGGGCCCTCAACGTCTGCGGCGACTGGTACGACCTGGTCGAACTCGACGAGCGCCGCCTGGCCGTCGCCGTCGGGGACGTCGTGGGCAACGGGCTGCCGGCCGCCTGCGTGATGGGCCAGCTGCGCAGCGCGCTCAGCGCGGCGACCCGCGCCGTCGACGGGCCGGCCCGGGCGCTGGAGGTCCTGTGCCTCTACGCGCGCTCCATCGAGGGCGCCCTCGCCACCACCGCCGTCCAGGTGGTGATCGACAAAGAGACGTCCAGCATCGCCTACAGCTCGGCGGGCCACCTCCCGCCGCTCCTGCTGCACGCGGACGGGAGCGTCGAGTTCCTCGACCGGGCGACCCATGCCCCGCTCGGGGCGACCCCCGAGCTGATGCGCCCGCCGCAGGCCCGCACCTCCTACCAGGCCGGGGACGTCCTCGTGCTGTACACCGACGGCCTGGTCGAGCGGCGCGGCGAGGACATCGACATCGGCATGGAACGCCTGGCCGGCAGCCTCGCCCGCCACGGCGGCCAGGAGCCGGAGGCCCTGGCCGACGCCCTCCTGGCCGACCTCGATCCTCTGCACAGCACCAGCGACGACATCGCCCTCATCGTGATCCGCCTCTGAGGGCTCCGCGCCGGCCGCCCGCGGCCCTCAGCTCAGGGCGTCGGCGGCGACGCGCAGGTCGGCGACCAGCCCCGAGTACATCGCGTCGCGGTCCTCGGCCCGCAGCACCGCCGAGGGGTGGATGGTCGCGAGCAGGTGGATCTCACCGTCCCCGAGCAGCTCCTTCCACGGGCCGCCCGCGTCGTCCGGAGGAGGGAACGGCAGCAGCGCGCCGCGTTCCTTGGTCACCCGGAACGACGAGCCCAGCAGGGCCTTGCCGGCGGTGCCGCCGAGGGCGACGATCACCTCGGGCCGGACGATCCGCAGCTCGGCGGCCAGCCAGGGCTTGCACGCCGACACCTCCCGGAGGCTCGGCGGTTTGTGGATGCGTCTTTTTCCTCCCCCGGTGAAGGTGAACTTGAAGTGCTTGACCGCGTTGGTGGTGTACGTCTGGCCGGGATCGATGCCGGCCTCCTCCAGCGCACGCTTGAGCACCCCGCCGGCGGGCCCGACGAACGGGTGCCCGCGCCGATCCTCCTGGTCGCCCGGCTGCTCCCCCACGAGCACCACGCGCGCCGACGGGTCCCCTTCGCCGAAGACGGTCTGCGTGGCGTTCCGGTGGAGCGGGCAGCCGCGGCAGCCCGCGGCGGCGCTTCTCAGCGCCTCGAGGCCGGCGTCCGCGGGGACGTACGGCGTGGCGTCGTAGCCTTCCCCGTCTTGTACCTCGTCGCGTGTCACGGTGACCTCCCTGTCGGCGGGGGCCGGACCCCGCGGTCCTCCCCCGCACTGCCTGCCCTACCGCAACCCGGCGGCATCGAACCCGGTCAGGCCCGCGACCACGCCGCGTGACCGGTCAGGGCCGCGCCTGGAAGGCGAGGGCGGCGGCGAGCGCCGCGGCGGCGGGACCGGGGTCGTGGCCGTGGAGGGCCTCGGTCCGGTGGACCAGACGCGGGAGGGTGAGGGGGACGGCGCGGACGCCGGGCACGCCCGCCGTCACCCGCCGCGGCGCGATCGCCAGGCCGTGCCCCGCGGCGACGAGCGTGACCAGAGCCGTGACGTCGGTGCCGTCGTAGCGGAGCGAGGGGCGCGGCGCGTCCGACTGCGCGGCGGCGCGCAGGTCGGGCAGCGGCGCCGCGACGTCGGGGGCGTCGATCCAGCGCGCGTCGACCAGGTCGCCCAGGCGGAGGCCGGCCCGCCGGGCCAGCGGATGGTCATCGGGGAGGAGCACGGCGAGCGGCTCCTCGGCCACGGCGACGTGGGTGAGGTTCCCGGCCTCGGACAGGCGCAGCGGGTCGCTGGGCGCGGCCACCCCCTCGACGAGGCCGAGGGTGTACTCCCCCGCCACCACGCCGGTCACCACCGCCTGGCGTCCCTCGACCCGCACGCCGACCTGGAGGCCGGGCGCCGAGCGGCGCGCCCCGGCGAGGGCCTCGGCCACCCGGGGCGTCGCGGCGAGCGGCGTCATGGCGAGTTCCAGCCGTCCGGGTGGCGTTCCGGCGACCCTCAGTACGTCGGCGCGGGCGGCGTCCAGGCGCAGCAGGAGCGGTGCGGCGTGTTCGAGCAGCCGGTCCCCCGCCTTGGTGGGGCCGACCGGACGCCGGTGGAGCAGGGTCGTGCCGAGGTCGGTCTCCAGGGCGGCGATGTGCTGGGAGACGGCGGACTGGGTGTAGCCCAGCTGCCGGGCCGCCGCCGAGAAGGAACCGTGGCGGACGACCGCCACGAACGTCCGCAGGAGGTGGGGGTCCACCGGATCAGTATCGCTTATGGCGGGCCGCCCGCCGATCGCGGCCCCTTAAGGGACGTTCAGCGGCTCCACTTCTGGTTGGCGCCGCCGTTGCAGGTCCACAGCTGGACCAGGGTGCCGTTGGCGGTGCCCGCCCCGGTGACGTCGAGGCAGAGGCCGGACTGGACGCCCACGACGGCACCGTCCGCGTTCATTCGCCACTGCTGGTTCGGGTCTCCGTGGCAGTCCCAGATGATGACCTTGGTGCCGGCGGCGGTGCCGTTGTCGTAGGCGTCCAGGCACTTGGCGCCGTACACCTGCAGCCGGCCATCGGGGGTGAGCGTCCACTGCTGGTTGGCCCCGCCGTTGCAGTCCCAGATCGCCACCTGGACGCCGCTCGTCTGGCTGTTGTCCGGCACGTCGAGGCACCGGCCGGAGCCGGTACCCCGCAGGGGGCCGGTGGTGATGTCGGTCGTGGCGCCGCCCGCCACCCGGTACATGACGACTCCGTGGGCGGGGACGTTCGCGCTGATCGCCCCGGCGGTGCTGCCGGTGGTGCCGGCCCACAGGTCGGTCAGGGTGTAGCTCGACGCCCCCGACTTGCCGATCGCCGCGGCGGTGGTGCTGATCGTCTGCGCCGAGGAGCTCTCGTTGAACAGCACCACGGCGACGTCGCCGCCCGCCAGCGGCTTGGCCAGCACGTCACGCCCTCCCGAGGAGGACAGCAGGACGCCCTGGCGGCCGAGCGGGTCCTGGTCGACCGCGATCACGGCCCGGTTGCCGAGGATCGACAGGGTGGCGGCGCTCGCCCCGGCCAGGTTGTTCCCGGCCAGCAGCGGCGCGGCCATCTCCGCCCACAGGCTGAAGTGCGCCCGGTCCTCGGTGGCCGACATGCCGTTGCCGACCTCCAGCATGTCGGGGTCGTTCCAGTGCCCGGGCCCGGCGTAGGCGGCCGTGTGGACGTTGGCGCGGAAGATCGACAGCATGCTGGAGAAGTTCGCGGAGATGTCGCCCGTGGTACGCCAGAGGTGGCCGACGCCGGCGCCCCATGTCCAGGGCTTGGTGGTCCCCCACTCGCAGATACTGAAGACGATCGGGCGGCCGGTGGCCGCGAGGGCGTCCCGCATGGCCGAGTAGCGGGCGATGTACTGCTGCTGGGTGGAGCTGCCGTTGTTGTTGCAGTTGTCGTACTTGAGGTAGTCCACGCCCCAGGCGGCGAACGTGCGGGCGTCCTGCGTCTCGTGCCCGAGACTGCCGGGGTAGCCGGCGCAGGTCGCCGTGCCGGCGTCCTCGTAGATGCCGAGCTTGAGGCCCTTGGAGTGCACGTACGCGGCGGTGCCGGCGATCCCGTCGGGGAACTTGGCGTAGTCGGGCTGGAGGTTTCCCGCGGCGTCCCTGCTGTGCTGCATCCAGCAGTCGTCGATGTTGACGTACCGGTACCCGGCCGCCGCCAGGCCCGAGGACACGAGCTTGTCGGCCGTCTGCTTGACCAGCGCCTCCGACACGCCGCACCCGTAGGCGTTCCAGTCGTTCCAGCCCATCGGCGGGGTGAGCGCCTGGCCGTCCGGCAGGGCCCGCGCGGACGCCGTGGCGGGTGCCGCCGGCCACACCGCGAGCGTCGCCAGCAGCGCGGCCGCCGCGAGGACGGCGCGGGACCGGGGTCGTCGTGCGCGTACGTGGGTGAGCATGGCCTGCTCCCGTGGTCAGGGCGCCCCGCAGCCGGTCGACATCTCCTGTCGCGCCGGGCCGGTCGAGGGCCCGGGTGATCTCCCCGAGTGTCAGCCCGATCTTCCGGCCCGTCAAGACCCGGGTCAGGAGGCGGTCACCGCGGCCGTGCGATCACTTCGCGCAGGCCCGGTCGTACTCGGACTGGGTGGCCAGGATGTCGCCCGCGTGGTCGCGGATCCAGCCCAGCAGCGTCGCCATCGGCTCGCCGGCGCCCCGGCCGAGGGGGGTCAGCCCGTAGGTGACGCGGGGCGGGGTCGCCGGCTCGACCGCCCGCCACACCAGGCCGTCGCGGACCAGGGTCCGAAGCGTCTGGGAGAGCATCTTCTCGCTGACGCCCGGGATGCGACCGCGCAACTCGTGGAACCGCAGGTCCCCGCCGGCGAGGGCCATCAGCACCCACACACCCCATCTGCTGGTGACGTGGTCGAGCACCTTGCGCACCGGGCAGTCGGTGTGAGGCACCTCACCTGACTGGCCGGACGTCCACTCGCTGACCTGGTTCCATTCCCGCACGTGGGGAGCTTACTTCAAAGTAAGCCCTTCCTCAAAGTCAGTCGACTGACTAACTTGTTCCTCGCAACACCGGAACAAAGGAACGGAGCTTCTCATGATCGTGGTAACGGGTGCGAGCGGGAACGTCGGGCGGGCCCTCGTGCAGGCACTGGCCGAGGCGGGCGAGCAGGTGACGGCCGTCTCGCGGAACACCACGCAGGTGCCGGACGGCGTCCGTCACGTGCGGGCCGACCTGGAGTCGCCGCAGACCCTGCGCGAGGCGCTGAACGGCGCCGACGCGCTGTTCCTCCTCACCGCCGGCGACGACCCGCACGCCATCCTGGACCTCGCCGAGGCCGGCGGTGTCCGGCGCGTGGTCCACCTGTCCTCCCAGGGCGCGGGGACCCGCCCCGAGATGTACCCGCACCCGCGGGCGTTCGAGGAGGCCGTCCGGAACTCGGGCCTGGACTGGACCATCCTGCAGCCCGGCGGCTTCTTCACCAACTCCTACATGTGGGCCGAGCCGATCCGCGCGCACCGCACGGCCGCCGCGCCGTTCGGCGACGTCGCCCTGCCCTTCATCGACCCCGCCGACATCGGCGAGGTCGCGGCCGCGGTGCTGCGCGAGGCCGGGCACACCGGCCGGACGTACGTGCTCACCGGGCCGGCGCCGGTCACCCCGCGTGAGCGGGCTCAGGCCATCGGCGACGCGCTCGGGGAGCCGGTGGAGTTCGTCGAGCAGACCCGCGAGGAGGCCCGCGCGCAGATGGTGGCCTTCATGCCCGAGATCGTGGCGGACGGCACCCTGACGATCCTCGGCGAGCCGACGGACGCCGAGCGGCAGGTGAGCCCCGACGTCGAGCGGGTGCTCGGCTGCTCGCCCCGCGACTTCGCCGACTGGGCGCGGCGCAACGCGGCGGTCTTCAAGTGAGCCGGAGGACGGCGGCCGTGGCGTTGCGCGGCCCCTCCGAGGCATTCCTCGCCGAGCCTCACCTGGCCACCCTGACGACCCTGCGGCCGGACGGCACCCCTCACGTGGTCGCCGTCCGGTTCACCTGGGACGGCGCGGCGGGACCACCACCCGCCCCGCCGGACCGGGTCGAGATCGAGATCACGGTGGACCGGGTCATGGGTCTCAACAACTGAACGGAAAGAACCACGATGCCCACACAAGACGTCCTCGATTCGACCATCTTCTACCGGGAGACCGGCACAGGGGCGCCCATGGTGTTCCTGCACGGCAACCCCACCTCCTCCCACCTGTGGCGCCACGTCCTGCCGGCCGTCGGCGACCCCGGCCGGCGGCTGGCGCCGGACCTGATCGGGATGGGCGAGTCCGGCAAACCCGCCATCGACTACACCTTCGCCGACCACGCCCGCTACCTCGACGCCTGGTTCGACGCCCTCGGCCTGGACGGCGTGGTGCTGGTCGGGCACGACTGGGGCGGCGCGCTCGCCTTCGACTGGGCGGCCCGCCACCCTGACCGCGTACGCGGCCTGGCGTTCACCGAGACGATCGTCAAGCCCATGGCCTGGGAGGAGTTCCCGGAGGCCGGCCGGGAGCTGTTCCGGGCGATCAAGACCGACGGGGTCGGCGAGGCCATGCTCCTGGACCAGAACGCCTTCATCGAAGGCCTGGCGCACACCGCCACCGGCACCCTCGGCAAGGAGGACCACGACGTCTACCGGGCGCCGTACCCCACCCGGGAGAGCCGCCTGCCGCTGCTGCGGTGGGCGCGGTCCATGCCGCTGGGCGGCGAACCCGCCGACGTGGTGGCCAGGGTCGAGGCGTACGACCAGTGGCTGCTCACCAGCGTCGAGGTGCCGAAGCTCCTGCTCACCTTCCGGCCGGGGTTCGACGTGATGATGGGGCCGGACATGATCGACTGGTGCGCGGCCAACATCGCCGCCCTGGAGATCGTGCATCACGACGGGGTGGCCGGCCACCACACCCCCGAGGACCAGCCCGCCGCCATCGCCGCGTCCCTCGCCGGGTGGATGGACAAGCACGGCCTGCGGTCGGGCGGCGGAAGCTGATGCCCGGCATCGGCCGGGGGCCGCGGCCCGGCCGAACCCGCCGGGTTCGGCGGGCTCCCCTGCCGGAGCCCCGCGGGAAGGGCGCCGGTGCTCCCTTCCGCGCCGCGGGGAGCCGGGCGGGTCACCCGGCTTCGCGGTGCCTGTCCTCGTCGACGATCTCGGCGTCCACGACCTCCTCCTGGTCGCCGGCCCCCTGCTGGGTTCCGCTCGCGCCCGCCCCCGTCTGCGCGTACATCGCCTGTCCGATCTTCTGTGCGACGGCGGCGGCCCTCTCGGTGGCCTCGCGGATCGCGCCGACGTCCTCGCCCTTCAGCTTCTCCTTCAGCTCGCCGATCGCCGCCTCGACCTCGGACCTGACATCGCCCGGCACCTTGTCCGGGTTGTCGCGCAGCAGTTTCTCGGTGGTGTAGACGAGCGTCTCGGCGGTGTTGCGGGTCTCCGCGGCCTCGCGCCTGCGGCGGTCCTCGTCGGCGTGCTGCTCGGCCTCCCGCATCATCCGGTCGATGTCGTCCTTCGGAAGGGCCGAGCCGCCCGTGATGGTGATCGACTGCTCCCGGCCGGTGCCGAGGTCCTTCGCCGAGACGTGCATGATGCCGTTGGCGTCGATGTCGAAGGCGACCTCGATCTGCGGGATGCCGCGCGGGGCGGGTGGCAGGCCGGTCAGCTCGAACATGCCGAGCCTCTTGTTGTAGGCCGCGATCTCGCGTTCGCCCTGGTAGACCTGGATTGCCACGGACGGCTGGTTGTCCTCGGCCGTGGTGAAGACCTCCGAGCGCTTGGTCGGGATCGTGGTGTTGCGCTCGATGAGGCGCGTCATGATGCCGCCCTTGGTCTCGATGCCCAGCGACAGCGGGGTGACGTCCAGGAGCAGCACGTCCTTGACCTCGCCCTTGAGCACCCCGGCCTGCAGGGCCGCCCCGACCGCCACCACCTCGTCGGGGTTGACGCCCTTGTGCGGCTCCTTGCCGCCGGTCAGCTCCCGCACCAGATCCACCACGGCGGGCATCCGGGTCGAGCCGCCGACCAGGATGACGTGGTCGATGGCGGAGACCTCGATGCCGGCGTCCTTCACGGCCTGGTGGAACGGGCCCTTGCAGCGGTCCAGGAGGTCCTGCGTGAGCTGCTGGAACTGGACGCGGGTCAGCTTCTCGTCCATGTGCAGCGGGCCTTCGGCGGAGGCGGTGATGTAGGGGAGGTTGACGTTGGTCTCCGTGGTGGCCGACAGCTCGATCTTGGCCCGCTCGGCCGCCTCACGCAGCCGCTGCACCGCCATCTTGTCCTTCGACAGGTCGACCCCGTAGCCGTTCTTGAACCGTTTGACCAGGTGGTCGACGATCCGCTGGTCCCAGTCGTCACCGCCCAGGTGGGTGTCGCCGGCCGTGGCCTTGACCTCGACCACGCCCTCGCCGATCTCCAGGAGCGACACGTCGAACGTCCCGCCGCCGAGGTCGAACACCAGGATCGTCTGGTCGTTCTCCTTGTCCAGGCCGTACGCCAGGGCCGCCGCGGTCGGCTCGTTGATGATCCGCAGGACCTTCAGGCCGGCGATCTCGCCCGCCTCCTTGGTGGCGGTGCGCTGCACGTCGTCGAAGTACGCGGGCACCGTGATCACCGCGTCGGTGACGTCCTCCCCGAGGTAGGCCTCGGCGTCACGCTTCAGTTTCTGCAGCACCCGCGCCGAGATCTCCTGAGCGGTGTACCTCTTGCCGTCGACGCTCCCCGACTGGGGGAACCGCCAGGACGTGTCGCCCATGTGGCGTTTGACCGACCGCGCCGTCCGATCGACGTTGGTGACGGCCTGGCGTTTGGCCACCTCGCCGACCAGCACCTCACCGCCCTTGGCGAAGGCGACCACAGAGGGGGTGGTCCGTGAACCCTCGGTGTTGGTGATGACGGTCGGCTCGCCGCCTTCCAGCACGCAGACCACCGAGTTCGTCGTCCCGAGATCGATTCCGACCGGTCGCGCCATCTCGGGCCTCCTTCCCCCGAAGGGACAGGCCTTCCACGGCCCTCAGATGGGCCGTGACGTGCGCGTATGCACGAAGTCTCCTATACGACTTGTATAAAAATGGGGGGCCGTGCCTGTCAAGTCGCCGCCCGCCGACCGGCTCCGCGGACGAGCAGGCGGAGCAGGCGGACCGTCTCCGCGCCCACGATCGGTTCGGCCCCGGGCAGCAGGGCCTCCAGGTCGCCGCGCACCCGGTCGGGGCCGCGCATGAACTGCCTGGCGGCGTCCTTGGCGAACCAGGTCGCCAGGTCGGTGCGGGCGCGGTCCTTCAGCGTCTCGTCCTGGTCGGTCACGAGCAGGAGGTCGGCCTCGACGCGGGTCCAGGCGTCCCTTTCGCGCAGGAGCCGGTAGGCGGCGAGCCGTACGTGCCGGGGACGGCCGGGGGCGAGCAGTGCCCGCAGCCGCCGGGTGGGGAAACGCTCGTCGGATCCGCGCAGGGCCTCCACCACGTTCCGGACGACGACGGGGGCGGGGTCCTCCAGCAGGACGGCCAGGCCCGCCGTGTCCCCCAGGCGAAGCAGGGTGCGCACCGCCTCGGCGCGGACCCGGGGGCGGGGGTCGCGGAGGTAGGGACGGACGAGGGCGGCGTCCTCCCGGCCGCCGCAGTCCCCGAGCCCGGCCAGCAGCTCACGCGCGCCCCGCACAGGAGATCCGGTCGTGGACGCGGACAGCCGCCGGCGGTACGGCTCGGCCGGATCACCGCCTCCCCTGCGGACGCCCCACTGCGCGGTCAGGCGCACCCTCGACGCCGGGTCGGCCAGGAAACCGAGCGCGGGCTCGGCGTGGCCGAGCCGCACCAGGGCGGTGAGCGCCTCGGTCCGGACACCCGCCGATCCTCGCTGCAGGAGCTCCTCCAGCGGCGCCGTCCAGTCTCGTACCCGGCCGGGCGGACGCGCCCGGCCACCGGACTCCCCGGGCACCGGGGCCTGGTCCTCGGAAACCTCGCCCACCCCGGACCGATGGTCCCCAGGGGTCTCGGAGCCGCCTCCGGCAAGAGCTTTCGCGGCGAGGGCCCCGGCGCATCGGGTCTGCACGACCACGTCGGGGTCGTGCAGCGCCGCCGTCAGAAGCCGGGAGGTGTCCAGCCGCCCCGCCGGCAGCAGGACCTCGTACACCTGCCGCCGCGCGCGGCGATCCCCGCAGCGGCGTACCTCGTCAAGGGTGTCGTCGCTCGCCCTGAGGAGCGCGTCCCGGATCATCCCCGTCACCGGTTCCGCCCGGGCCCGGTCGCCGAGCCGCACCGCCACCGGCACGGCGGCCGTCAGGGCGGCCGGGCCCGGGTCGGCGAGGACCTCGGCGAGCACCCGCAGCGCCGCCTCCCGCACCTGGTCGGCCCAGTCGGTGCCCCGGATCACCAGCACCGGCAGCAGGCGGGCATCCGCGCGCATGAGGGGATGCCGGACGGCCCGCTCCCGGTCGCGCCCGTTCCGCACGCAGGCCGCCAGCGCGACGGCGAGAGGGGTGCGCATCCCGAGCACGGTGGCCGCCCGCTCGACGTGGGGATCCCCGGCGAATCCGTATGCCCACGGGCGGATCCCCGGATCGAGGGCGATCCACAGGCCGGGACCCGCCCCGGCGAGGGTGTCCAGCGCACGGTCGGCGAGTTCGTCGTCCACGACCGCCGTGAAGGCCACCCGCGCCAGCTCGTCGAAGGTGTGGCGCCCCCCTCGCGCGGACCTCTCGACCAGCCGGCGCATGGAGTCCAGCACCCGTTCCCCGTCCGCCTCGCGCCGCCCCGCGGGTCGCCGGAACAGGTCTCTGAGCCGTGACATCGTCCTCCCTCATCGGTCGGCCGGCGTACCGGCGGTCAGGCCGAGCCGCCGTTGCTCTTCAGCAGCTGGCCGTTGATCCACTGTCCTTCCGGTGAGCAGAGGAAATCGACCAGGTGCGCGGTGTCCTGGGGCGTGCCGAGGCGGCCGAGCGGAGTCCGGGCGAGGCAGCCGGCCTTCACCTCCTCCGACATCCAGCCCGTGTCGACCGGCCCCGGGTTGACGACGTTCGCGGTCACGCCGAGGTGGGCGAGCTCGTGGGCGGCGGCCAGCGTGATGCGGTCCAGGGCGCCCTTGCTCGCACCGTAGGGCAGGTTGCCGACGGTGTGGTCGCTGGTGAGAGCGATGATCCGCCCGGTGCCGGGCGCTCCCCGGAAGCGCCGGCCGTACTCCCTGATCAGCAACCAGGTGGCACGGGCGTTCACCGCGAAGTGCCGGTCGAAGCTCTCGACGGTGGTGTCGAGCAGGCCCGAGTCGACCGACTCGCAGTGACACATGACGAGGGCCACCACCGGACCCAGCCGACGCTCGGCCTCCTCGAACACCTCGGCCGGCGCGCCGGGGTCGGCGAGGTCCGCCTCGACCGCCACGCTCGCCGCGCCGTACCCGGCCAGCTCGGCCCGGACGGCCTCGGCGGCTCCGGGCTCGGCACCCCAGGGCATGCGGTCGTCGTACGGCGTCCAGTAGCTGAAGGCGATGTCCCATCCGGACGCCGCCAGGCGCCGCGCGATGCCGGCGCCGATGCCCACCGTGCGCCCGACTCCGGTGACCAAGGCCAGCGGACGAGAGCGGCCGTCCGGTTCCTGCTCGGTGATCGTCACGAGACTGGATGCTCCGCGATCTCGTCCTTGCGGGCAACCGCTTTTCGTCCTCGTCCGTGGCCGCCGATCTCGGCGTCCGATCCGCTGGGAAGCCCTGCCGGCGAAGGGGCCGCCGCCATCTCGGCCACCGGCGCGAGCGCAGAGCCGCATGCTCACTACCTGCGCCTTTGCAGCCAGACGCAAACACCTACACGGTTGCGGTGATTTGCGGCAGCCTGACCCGGTACGGGGAAGTTCCGCCCTTCGCAGGCGCGCCTTCGGTTCCTGATGGGCGGCCGGAAATCAGGTCTGTTTCCGGCGAAGGGTGTCGACCGAAGGGCGGTGAGAGGCCCGGATGCGGTTACAGGTCCTTGGCCCGATGCGTCTCTGGACCGGCTCCGACTGGGCGCCCGTCCCGGGACCGCGGCCCCGCACCCTGCTCGCGCTGCTGCTGATCGGCACTGGCCGGTACGTCTCCATCGAGCACATGGTGGCGGAGCTGTGGCCGGCCGACCCGCCCACGACGGCGGCGACGCTGATCCGGGGCTACATCCTGCAACTGCGGCGCGCGCTCGGCGACCTGACCGGGGAGACCATCCTCACGCGGGCGTCCGGTTACGAGCTGCGCTGCCCCACCGACATGACCGATGTCGCCCGCTTCGACACCCTCACCGCGCAGGGGCGCGCGGCACTCGCCAAGGGCGCCGCCGAGGAGGCGTACCTCCTCCTCACCCAGGCGCTCGCCCTGTGGCGTGGGGAGCCCTACTCCGACGCCCTGCTGACCACGACGGTGACCGCCGAGGTGAGCAGGCTGGACGAGCGCCGGCTGACCGCCGCCGAAGCCCGCATCGAGGCCGGACTGCTGCAGGGCCGGGGCCCCGAGCTGATCCACGAGCTCCAGGGCCTGACGGGCGAGCATCCCCTGCGGGAGGGCCTGTGGGCGCAGCTCATACGGGCCCTGCACGCTGCGGACCGCCGTGCCGACGCCCTGGACGCCTACCGGCGGGCCCGGCAGTCCCTGGTGGAGGAACTCGGCCTGGAACCCGGGCCTGACCTGCGCGAACTCCATCAGGCCATCCTCGAGGGCAGATCTCTGGCAGATCGCGCCGGGCCCGCCCCCAGCGGGCCTGAGGACGCGGGACGCGGTGGCGTTCACAGCGGCCGCCCGGCCGAGGAGAGCCCTGCCGCCTCCATGCCGCGCCCCCTGGAACCGCCCTTGGAACTGCCCCGGGACATCCCGGCCTTCACCGGCCGGCAGCAGGACCTTTCCTCTCTCCAGCGGCTCATGACCGACCCTGGCGGATCCGGCGCCGTCGTGATCACCGGGGGTGGCGGCATGGGCAAGTCCGCGCTGGCCGTCCACCTGGCCCATCGCTTACGCGACCACTTCCCCGGCGGCCAGCTGTACGTCGACCTGCAGGGCTCCCGCGAAGACCTCAAACCCCTCCACCCCGCCGAAGCCCTGGGCCGCATGCTGCGGTCCCTCGGCGTCGCACCGATGGACGTACCGCCCGACACCGCCGAGGCCGCGGCCCGCTTCCGCTCCCTCACGACCGGCCGAGGCATCCTGGTCGTCCTCGACAACGCGGTGGACACCTCCCAGGTCGAACCGCTGCTCCCAGGAGAACGCTCCGGCGTCCTGGTCACCGGCCGCCGCCCCCTGACCACCCTCGGCTGCGCCGTCCACCACCTGGGCCCCCTGTCCGAGCAGGAATCCGTCGCCATGCTCGCCGCCCTGGCCGGCCAGGACCGCGTGACCGCGGAGCCCGAAGCGGCCCTGCGAATCACCCACTACTGCGAATCCCTCCCCCTGGCCCTCCGCATCGCCGCCGCCCGCCTGACCTCCCGCCCCCACTGGCCCCTCTGGTGGCTGGCCGACAAGCTGGAGAGCGAACACCACCGCCTCGGTGAACTGGCGGTAGGCGATATGTCCCTCCGTTCCGCCTTCACGGTGAGCTTCCGCGATCTGGAAAGCGAACCCAGCGGGCAGGACCTGCCCCCGTTGTTACGCCTCCTCGCCATCTCAGGGCACCACGACATCACCGCGCACCTCACCGCGGCACTCGCCGGCATCGACATCGACCAGGCCGAGAGACTCCTCGAGAAACTCCTCGACACACGCCTCCTAGATTCGCCGGAACCGGGCCGCTATCGGATGTCCGATCTCATGCGACTGGTCGTGACCATCGGTACGGAGGTCCATGACGGCCGGTGCGCCACGAGTGGCGTAGCGGAACCCTCTCTGCACGGCATCGAGTCGGGTTATCAGATCGCCTGACCGTCTCGACGGTCGCGTGACCCGCTCACGAACGCGCCGCCGGCAGGGAACCGATTCCCTCGGCTCCCTGCCGGCGCGATCAGTGGTCAGCCCTGGGAGACCTCAGGTGGCGAGACGACAGTGCGTCCCGATGCCGCGGTGACGTCTCCCGGGGAGCGGTGCTAGCACTGGGTATTGGCGGTGATGATGCAGCTGATCTTGGCGAATTCGTCGTCCGACCGTACACCCGGCATTCCCTCGTACCATCTGACATCCGGGCCATTGAAAGCATAAGGTCGTACCGTCGTATAGAACTCTATGCCTCGCGCACCTTCAGGCAGAGGCCCGTGATAGGCCTGCACGGTTGGGGCAAGGCCACCTGCTGGGGTGCGTCCCCACATTTCCTGACTCTCCACCTGCATTCTCGCCGCCTCTACAGGCTGCGAGTCGGTTTCAATTCTGTGAAACGGCCCGTAGACCCTCTGCGTCGGAGCTGGAGCACCCTTGGGAGCCGCGCCTCCCTCGGAAGGACAATTGTGGGTGAGAAGGGTTGTGGCGCCGGCCCGTACGTAATACGTATGGACGTCGTCGACCGTGAGGTTGTGAACACGGTCGATGGCGGTCCATTTCTTGACGGCGGTGATCTGGACGTGGGTACCGGCGCTGGTGCGCAGCCACATGTCCGGCTGCAGCTGGTCCGCGGTGCGCCATTCGCGCAGGTCGTCGACCCAGAACGGGTGACCGTCCGTCGCGGTGACGCTTCCTGACGCGTTACCTCGGTCACCATCGGCGTCCACGGTGACCTGCACGAGGTGCTTGGTGCCCGCACCGGTGATCAGCGCGGTGACCGGCTCGGCCTCGGTTCCGCCGGTTCGCGGGTCCGTGGCGGCCACCAGGTCGCCGATCTTGACGCGTTCGATGGGCTTGTACCCGCCGTCGGCCATCAGCACCTGTGTGCCTGGGACGAAGCTGTTGCAGGGCTTGCCGGCCGATCCGGCCTCGGCCTCTGGGGCCGAGCGTGCTCTGCCCGCGCGGCGCGCGGCGGACGTCGCCGCTTTGTCGAGGAGCCTCGGGGCGCCCTTCGCCGCGGCCTTCTCGGCCAGCTTCAGCGCGATCACCTCTGCCGCTTCCACACCGCCGATGATGACCGGGCCCCATTCGCCGGCGAACTTGCCGGCCTTGTACATCTTGCTGTTCTTGTCGCCCCAGGTCGGGATGTCCCTGTAGAGGGGGCTGTTCGCCTGGGCGTCGTCGGCCGCGGCGACGCACCCCGTCGGGATTCCGGGCGGACAGGACATCTTCACCGTGCTGTAGAAGACGTCGGCCAGGAAGTTCTTGGCGGTACCGAGCGTGCCGTTGACGAAACCACTCGCCGCCCCGCCGGTGAAATTGCCCACATGGCACCAGAAGTGACACCTCCTGGCGGGAGGTGAGCCGCCGTTGCCGCTGCCTCGTCCCTCGCTTTTACCGCCGCCGCCCGACTTCGGGCAGCCCACGTTCGCGTAGTAACAGTTGGGATTGCCGCGGAGCGGGCCGTCGAGGCCGTCGGGGTCGCTCTGGGTGACGGGGGTCTGGTTGGCGTAGGAGTAGCCGTCCCAGCTCTGCGGGAAGTCCATGTTGAACAGCGGGTCGACGGAGATGAAGCGGCCGATGTTCGCGTCGTACTCGCGGGCCCCGAGGTGGGTGAGCGAGGTGCTGGAGTCGATGGTGCCGCCGACGAAGCCCCTCTCCCCCGGCCAGACCCCGCTCGCGGTGCCGCGTGGCTGGCCGAAGGGGGTGTAGCGCCGCTTGCTCAGGCCGCCGGTGGTCGCGTCGATCGCCACCTCGCCGGTGCCCTGGTGGTCGGGCGAGATGAACGTGACCCCGGCGGCCGTGCGCATGGCGATCGTCTCGCCGTCGTGGCTGTAGTAGCGGGTCGCCTGGGTGGCGGTGGCTCCCTTGTTGAGGCGGAGCTCCAGGCCGGGCAGGTACAGCGTCGTCCCGGCCGGGTCGCGGCGGATCAGCCGGTCGCCGTCGGAGTCGTAGCCGTAGCTGGTCTCACCGGTGCCCGAGTCGGTCACCTTGGCGAGGTGGCCTTCGACGTCCCAGGCGAGGGTCTGGTCGCCGGCGCCGGTGGTGCGCCGGGTGGTGTTGCCGGTGGCGTCGTAGGCGTAGCTGTCGGTGCGCCCGCCCGCCCCGGTCTGGGTGGTGACGGTGGCGAGCTGGTGCCCCTTGTAGGACGCGCCGACGCCGCTGCCGCCCGCGTAGGCGTAGGTGCGGGTCGAGGCGACCTTGTTGGCCGTGTCGTACTGCGTCTCGGTCGCCCGGTTGCCGGAGGCGTCGAAGGTGTACGCGGTCCGGTACGGTGCCGGGCCGCCGAGGGTCGCCGTGGCGGGGTCGGCCGCGCAGCCGTCGGCCGCCTGCGTCCAGGCGTCGGTGAGCCTCTGCAGGTGGTCGTAGCGGAAGCACTGGTTGTCGGTGCCGTCGCGGGACACGTCGGTGATCTGCGTGACGTCGCCCGCGTCGTCGTAGCCGTAGGTGGCGGCGCGGTCGACACCGGGCATGCCAACGTGGACCGTCATGCTCGTCTTCAGCCGCTGCGTGCCGAACTCGTAGCCGAAGGTCTGGTCGACCTGCTTCCCGCCGGTGGACAGCCGCCTGCCCAGCAGCTTGCTGGTCTTGCTGTAGTCGGTCCCGATGACGTACGACCCCAGGTTGCTGGTCAGCTTGACCGCCCGGCCGAGGCCGTCGTACGTCGTGGCGATCACCTCGGCGGGGAGCCCGCCGGCGGCCGGGCTGCTGACCGACTGGACGCTCCCGTCGAGGTTGTAGACGGTGTTGAACTGGTAGCCGCCGGAGGGCGCGAGCGCGGACTCGGCCGCCGGGAGGCCGGACAGGGTGATGGTGGTGCGGGTCGGCCGGTTCTGGGGGTCGTAGAAGTTGACCGCTTCGGTGTAAGTGGCGCCGTTCTCGTACCGGATGGAGCTCGCCGGCTGTCCCTTGCGGACCGTGTCGTAGGTCCACTCCTCGAGCTTGACGCCCGGGCTGCCGCTGGTGATGTCGTATCGGGCGGTCTTGCGGCCGATCGGGTCGTAGGTGGTGCCGATCTTCTTGCCGCGGGCGTCCTCGGTCTGGACGAGCCGGTCGAGGTCGTCGTAGCCGAACTTGGCGACGCCCTTGTCAGGGTCGGACGTCTGGATCTGGCGACCGCGCAGGTCGTAGTCGTACGTCCAGGTGTGGCCGCCGAAGCCCTTGATCGACGCGAGCTGCCCTCTGGGGGTGTAGCTGTAGAAGGTCGAGTCGTACCCGCCCGGCTTGTGCCGGCGGACCTCGACCTGCCTGCCGAGCGCGTCGACCAACGTGGTCGTGGTGATGCCGCCGTCCGGCGGGGTCACCGTCGTCCGGTCGCCGCCGTAGGCGTAGGTGGTGCGCCACTTCTCCCCGGCGTCGCTGTTGCCGGCCAGCAGCCGCTCGGCGACGACGCGGCCGAGCCCGTCGTAGGTGTAGGCGGTCTGGGTCTCCACCTGGCCGGGGGTGTCCACGCCGAACAAGGACGTACTGGGGGCGCCGTCGGCGTAGTACGCGGCGTAGGTGCGGTCCACGCCGCCCTGGGCGTTGTAGAACGTGTCGGCGATCAGACGCCCGCCGTCCGGGCCGGGCTGCTGGGTCTGCCGGGTCCGCAGCCAGCCGTCGATCAGCTCGTACGCGGTGTCCTGGCCGCCGTCGTCGTTGAGTTCCTTGGTCGAGACGGCAGTGATCCTGCCCGAGACGATCTGGTAGCCGAACTGCTTGTCGGGGAGCTGGTCGGTGCCGCGGCCCGGCGCCCACACCCGGGTCATCCGGCCGAGGGCGTCGTAGCCGAAGACGGTCGTCCTGTCGCCCTCGTCGGTGGACTTGAGGGTGCTCCCCCACGCGGGATCCAGTTCGGTGGTCGTCGTCATCGCCGAGTCGGGGTCCCCGCTCCTGACCGGCGGCCCCGTGACGGTCGTCCTGGTGGTCAGGCCGCTGGTCTCGGTGTAGGCGGTGGTCGTGGTGCGCTCGACGGGGGTGGTCCCGGTGTTGTCGACCACGGTCACGGTCTTGGGCCTGCCGTAGGCGTCGTAGGCCGTCCTGGTCGCGGGCACGTACCGCACGGCGGTGCTGGTGGTGCCGGTGGCCGCGACCTTGTCCGTCGCCGTGGCCAGTCCTCTGGTGGGCGCCGCCCCGAAGGCGCCGCCGTCGTAGTAGGTGCGCCCGTCCGAGATGAGCTGCTTGGTAAGGTCCACGGTCTTGTCGCAGGACGCCGCCACCGTCCGGACCTGCGCGGGCAGGCCGACGAGCCAGTCGGTGGTGTTCTGCGCCGCCATCGTCGTGGTGGTGCACCGGTCGTCGGCGTCCGTCGACGTGTCGCCGAAGTCGTCGACCTGGGTCGGCGCGCCCGTCGTGGTGTCGAAGGCGTCGGTAGTGGTCTTGGTCTCCCGCCAGCTCCCGTCGTCGAGCGCGGTCAGCTTGCGGGTGGTCTTGGTGCCGACCAGGTTGGCGGTGACCGTCCCCCAGGACCGGGTGCGGGAGGCGGTCTGCTGGTGCCACGGGGACGCGACGCTCTTGGAGACCACTTTCCCGCCGGCCTTGTCGTAGGTGACGGTGCGCACCTCGAAGCCCTGGAGGGAATCGTGGTCGGGGTAACTGCCTCCCTCGCCGTCGGAGACCTCGACGTCCTTCTTGCCGCCGGAGGTGTTCAGGCGGTCGCCGTCCATGCCCTGGAAGTACCAGTGGTCCACCTGGCCCGGTGCGCTGCTGGTGGCCGCGCTGATCACCCGGACCTTGTCGTAGCCGCGCCACTGCGACCACGTCTTGTACTTCTCGGGCGTGAGGCCGTCGTCGTCGTCGAAGTGCCAGGCGGGGTGTCCGATGGTGTAGTCGTACCGGGTGACCATGTCGGGTGAGCCGCCGGTCAGGTCGGTCTGGACGGTCTCGGTCACCACGTACTTGTGGAACCAGTCGAGCGTGGGGTCGTCGCTCTCGCCGCTGGTCTTGCTCCAGTAGGTGGGGAAGCACCGGCGGCGGTCGGTCTGCGGGGTCGGCAGGTCACCGGTGGTGCAGTCGGCGCCGGAGTACTTGATGTCCAGCACCCCGCCGAACTCGTTGTACACCGTGCCGAGCCGGTCCTTCACGAACGGGCCGAGGTCGTCGCCGAGCTTGTCCACCCGGTTCGGCATCTGGGTGTAGACGAACGACACCGGCGGCAGCACGACCGGGTCCGGGCCGGCGAGCCCGGTGTGCACGATGGACGTCAGCAGCAACTGCCGGTCGACGTCCGCCATCCCCCACGCGTGGCCGAGCTCCCAGTAGTCCACCGGGCGGTAGTCCGTGCCGTCCGCCTTGAGGATCTCGGTCTTGACCAGGGTGAGTCGCTTGCGGGACCAGAAGGTGGGCGAGAGCGTCCCGTGCTCCTCCTTACACTCCTGGCCGCTGTCGCAGTGCAGGTCCCAGGGCACGTCCTCCCAGTACTCCGGATGGTCCTTGATCTTGTCCTCGGCGCAGTCGGCGTCGGTGTCGCGGATGCACCGCTCGGAGACCTCGAACTCGACCCGGGCCGGGGCCTTGCCGGGGAACAGGTTGTCGGCGCGCAGGCCGTAGTCGACGTGGTCGAGGTAGCCGCCGCGCACGTACGACGTCTCGTCCTCGGACTTGAGGTCGCGGCCGTAGTGGTTCCACTCCCGCTTGTAGAAGTAGGTGATGGCGTTGCCGTCCCGGTCGACGACCTTGTCCAGGTTCCATCGCCACGCCTGCTGGCACCAGGAGTCCTTGAACTCGGACTTGTGGCACGGCTCGCCGTCGTCGTCGCCGAACACCGGCACCGTCCAGGTCGACTGCGTCTCCGGGTTCTCCAGCTTCAGGGTGTTCAGCCCGAAGAAGTACTGGGTGCCGTCGGTGGTGGTGACCTTCCAGTACTCCCCGTCGTTGTCGCCGTTGCCGGTCGACTCGCCGGTCAGCTTCTCGATGCGGGTGCCGTCGTCGTTCTTCATCCGCCACTTGCCGTCACCGACGGGGATGAGCTCGCCGCCCTTGCCGTTCAGCGTCATCGTGGCGTTGTCGTAGCCCCAGCACAGGTCGCCGGGATAGGTGTCCCACTCGGTGTTCTTGGGCACCCCGTCGTCCTTGCAGGACTTGTAGCGGCGCTCGATGTAGCCGGGCCACAGGTCGAACCCGTCGCCCACCCAGGACGGCTGGGTGTTGGTGTTGGACGTGCGGCCGTCGATGGACGAGGAGGAGTACGACAGGTCGAGGTTCGGGGTGAGCCCGCCCGGCACGGGCGGCACCCGCATCGGGTACGACCAGGTGAAGTCGCCGGACTGGGGGCCGACGCCCCAGGTGGCCGACGCCGACAGCGAGGTCGCCTTGTAGTCGCCCTTGTCGCTGGAAGGTGCCGAGGCGGCCGCCAGCACGGTGGCCGCGCCCGTCATGGCCACCTCCGCGCTCACGGTCCGGTGCTCGCCGTCGTTGGCCGAGGCGACCGGGGTCGCCGTACGGCACGCGGGGGCGTCGGGGGTGGTGAGCGCGCAGGCGGGCAGCCGGACCAGTCTCAGCCGGGAGCCGTAGGAGGCGCCGTACGCGCGGGCGAAGCCCGAATAGTCCAGGCGCACCGCCACCTTCTGCGGTACGGCCCCGGAGGGCTCGACGGAGAACACCGGTCCGTCGACACCCGCACGCCGCCCGGCCGCGCGGTCCAGCATCCGCACCCGCACCTTGGACGGAGGCGTACCGGCGGCCGGGGCGGCGACGGCCCCGGGGGACGGGGGGACCCCGGGGGTCGAGGCCGAGCCGGCGGGCGGGGCCGCGCCGACCCAGAGGGGAAGATCGCCCGCCTTGGTGGCGGCGGCCCTGGCCGCCGGCGCGCGGAGACCGGGCGCGGCGGCGGGCAGGGAGACCTCGGCGACGCCCGCCTTCGGCCACGTCACTTCGGGCGGCGGTGCCGGGTGGGTCACGGAGTCGTCCAGCTTGCGGGGCTTGACCTTGATCTCGTGCCCGGCCACCGTCTTGTCGGGGTCCGCGGGTTTGGGCAGGAGCCGTGTGGTCTCCGCCGCCACCGGCGGGGCCTCGACGGGCGCCGCCGCCAGCAGCCCCGCGCACACGACGAGCGCCGTCACCGTCGCGGCCAGCCGCGGGGAACGCCGGAGCATGTTCAGGCCTTTGCCGCTACGCACAACTTCCTCCACGGCTAGAGCTCGTCGATCTCGGTCGGGTTGGCCAGGTAGGCGACCTCTTCCTCGGTGGCCGCGCCGCGCAGCACCCAGACGTCGTCCAGTTGGCCGCGCCAGTTCTGGCCCGCGGGATAGGCGCCGCCGGTCCTGGCCCGGCCGAGTTGCAGCGAGGTGATGGGGGCGAACACCCGGGTGTTCTCGCGGTAGGACACCGTCGGCGCCTCGGCGGCGTCCTCCCGCACGCCGTTGACGTACAGGGTGATCCGGCTGTTGAAGCCGTCGTAGACGACCGCGAGGTGGTCCCAGTCGCCGAAGCTCCCCTGGTGGAAGCCGGAGTGGTCCACGGTGGCGGTGGTCGCGCCGGCTCCGTCCGCGCTGGGCACGTCCAGCACGTAGTGGCCCTTGGTCGCGTCGTAGCGGACGGCCACGGCGCTGTTGGTGGCGCCGGCGAGGCCGAGGACGGTCATCGACCTCGTCGGGGTCCCCGCCGTCTGCACCCAGGCGGACACCGTGAAGCTCTCGGCGCTGTCGATCACCGCGCCGTCGGCCGTGGCGTAGTCGCCGTCGCCGCCGGGGAGGTCGAGCGCGCCGGCCGCCTGCCCGTCGGGCGGGGTGACGACGGCGTTGGCCGTGATCTTCGCGGCCCCGGCGAGCACGAGCGGGTGCTTCACGGCGACCGGCGCGGAGTCCGGGCTGGTCGCCGGGGTGCCGGCCGCGGCGTTGAGCCGCCATCGGCCGAAGACGTCGGACTTGACGGCGAACAGGTCCTGCGCCTCCTCGGCCGACAGCACCCGGTCGTAGACCCGCACGTCGTCGATCGCGCCGGTGACCTGGTCGACCGGGGTGCCGTTCCACTTGGACCGGCCGATCTGCAGCCCGCCTCCGGCCTGCCACACCGGCGGCAGGCTGTTGGTGCCGCTCTCGACGCCGTTGACGTAGATCCGCAGTTTCCCGGCCACGACGTCCTGGACGCCGACCAGGTGGGTCCACTGGCCGAGCACGGCGGTGGAGGCGGAGTACGCCGTGAGGGTGGCCGGGGCGGTGACGTCGCCCGCCGCCCGCATGAACGCCCACTTCTTGTTGGCGGCCCGGTACTTCAGGTAGAAGCCGCTCTGGTTGACGCCTTCCTGGCTGACGATCGTCATGTCCGTGGTGGTGGTCGTGGGCAGCTTCACCCAGGCGGCGACCGCGAAGTTCCCGGTCGTGTCGAGCACCGGCCCGGCGGTGGAGGCGTACGCGCCGGGGCCGGTGAGCTGCATGGCGGTTCCGCTCTGCCCGGGGACGCCGAGGGTGACGTCGCCCTGCGTGGTGGCGGTGATGGGGCCGCCGCCCTCGCCGTAGACCCGCTCGTTGCCCGCCGGCTCCTCCAGCCGCCAGTGCGCGGTCAGCCTGCGGCCGTCCGGCGTGGTGCCGGCGGCCAGGCTCGCCGCGTCGTCGTCGGACAGGGCCTCGGCGAACACCTTGACCTCGTCGACGTCGCCCGGCCAGTTGTTGGCGTACCCGCCGTCGAACAGGCTCCGCCCGATCTGGAAGGCGCCTCTGGCGTCCAGCACGGAGGCGACCGGGGTCTCGGCGGCCTTGACGCCGTTGACGTACAGCCGGAGCGCCTTGGCGGAGGCGTCGTACACGCCGGTCAGATGGGTCCAGGTGTTCAGCTCCGGTGGGGTGGGCGCGATCGCCCCGGTCCACGGGCCGCTGCCGCCCTTGACGTCGTTGGCCGGGGTCTTGAACACCCACGAAGCGGGGGCGGGGTTCACCCCGAGCTGGAAGCCGCTCTGGGTGGAGGCGTCCTGCGCCAGGACGTTGTAGAAGGCGTCGTTCTTGCGCAGCCGGACCCAGGCCGACACCGTGAAGCCCTTGGTGGTGTCGACGACGGGCAGGTCGGTGGCGGCGTAGCCACCGGCGTACCCGTCGAGGGTGAGGCCCTTGCCGACCTTGCCCTCCGCGCCCAGGGTGGCCCCGGCGCCGGACCTGGCGGGGATCCCCGCGGTCTCACCGGTCAGCGAGGTGGAGCCGGCGGGCTCGTCCAGCTTCCAGCGCGCCCGCTCCGGGGCTCCCTCGCTCACCCAGAAGCGGTGGTCGCCGACCGAGAAGTTCCCGGCCGCGTCCCACACGGTGACGTACAGGGTGTTGACCCCGGCGTGGGCCGGGACCGCCTGGATCGTCTGCGAGGCGGCCGTCCGGTTGACGGCGGAGGCCGGCGCGGGGGCGGTGTCGAGCGCGTAGGCGAACTTGGTCACCTCGGGGTCGAAGGTGATCGTGAACGAGCCGTAGCGGCCCACGCCGTCCCGCGCGGTCACGTCCGGGTCGTCGGGGTTCAGCTGCGGGTACTCCCACGAGGTCACCGCCGGGGTGCGCGGCGCGGTGGGGTCGTACCTCAGATAGCAGCTGGTGGCGGACCCCGCCCAGCTCCACGGGCTCCACGCCGCGCCGTCGTAGGAGCGCACCTGGTAGTCGAAGTCGGTGTTGGCCGGGATCAGTCCCGCGGGGACCTGCACCGAGAACGACGACTTGTGCGAGCCCTTGGCCGACTGCTTCTTGGGGGTGGTCGTGTCCCACCGGTGCTCGGTGCCGGAGGTGTCCTTCCACGTCACCAGGAACTCGGCGGTGAGCTTCTCCCCCTCGGCGCCGCTGTTGTCGGGGTCGGTGAGGTTGTCGGCGTACAGCATCGGCAGCCGGTTCACCGGCACGGTGTGGCCGTAGGCGGGGCAGGGGCCGCCGGGGCTGGAGTGCAGCTGGCTCATCTTCGGCTGCGGCGGCGGGCTGTTGTAGTAGACGCGCAGGGTCGCGTTGTGGTCGAACCGCTTCCAGCCGTACTCGTCGTCCTCGTGCCCGGCGCGCAGGCCGAACGTCGTGCTCGACCAGCCCTTCTTGGCGGCCTCCTTGACGGCCGACTCCACGTTGAAGATCACGTCACCCGCCGGGCAGCTGCTCGAGTGGCCCTTTGCGACGTCGCGGTAGGTGAGGTAGTCGGCCCAGTTGTCGGAGGTGGAGCTCCAGGTGGAGCTCTTGCCGAAGGCGGTGGTCCGGTAGATGTGCACCGAGCGCCCGTCGCAGGACGGCGCCCAGGTCTCCTTGACGGAGAACTCCGCCGAGATGATCTGCTTGCCGGCGAAACGGCTGGTCGGCATGCGGTAGAACAGCCGTTTGACGTGGGAGCTGCCGCAGTAGGCGCCGGCCGGCGGCAGGCTGATGGGACAGCGGCCCATGCCCTCGTCGCCGGTGAAGTTGTACTGCTCCCAGCCTCCGCTGGAGACCATCAGCCTGGCGGACTCGCCCGGCGAGTACCACATCGGGTCGATGTAGATCGGGAACTTCGCGTCGGGGGAGGTGAGCAGCCCCTGATCCGGCTCCAGCGACATGCGGCCGGCCTGGGCGCTCATCTTCATCACCGCGACGCGGGAGGTGTCACCCGGCGCGGCGGCGGAGGCCCTGCGCAGCCCGTCGTCCCCGACGAGCGCCGCCCTGGCCTCCGCGCCGGCGGGGCCGCTGGAGTCCCACATCTTCGGCGGTGGCGCGCTGAAGACCTCCGCGCCCGTCACCGGGTCGACCGCCGTCTGGTCGCCCCGCTCGTCCGCGCTCAGGCGCAGGTCGGGCGCCGAGAGCCCGAACTGGAGCTTGGCCAGGCGGGGATCGCGCGCGGCCTCCGGGGTCTTCACGACCAGCACGTGCGAGGCGCCGTCGGCGGTGGCCCGGACGCGCAGGTCGACGTCCGGGCCGAGCACGCCCCGGTACACGGCGGTGTCGCCCTCGAGGTCTGGGGCGGGCAGGCGGCCGGGCCACGACAGGGACATCCGGCGGCCTGCCCGGGTCATCGACAACATGGGGGCGTCGCCGCCGCCGGAGAGCCGGAGGTCCACGGTGGTGGCCGCCGGCACCACCGTCCCGTCGGCCTCTCTCCGCAGCGTGGTGTCGATGCCGACCCACTTGCCGTCTTTCAGGGTGCGGACCGGTTCGAGGTGCTCGACCGCGACGAATCCGCCCTGCGGCTGGGCCTGCACCTCCCGCGTCTCGCCTCGCAGGCCGAGGACCTCCACCGGCCGGCCCGACTCGCGGGCGGCCCGCGCCGCCTCCGTCTCGGTGACCTGCGGCTCGGGCTCGGCCGCCCGTGCGGCCCGCGCCTCCCGGCCGGGAACCGCTCCCCAGGAAGGGGCGGCGAGACCCGACAAGGTCATCGCCGCCATCGCCGTGACCGCCGTCACGGTCCAACGAGCTTTCACACCGCGCTCCCACCGGATCCTCGTCGACGTCGGCCGGCAGACCGTCGCTGGCGGCCGGGATCAACAGTGACCGGGGGCGGTAGATAGCGTGTTCAGGTCCGGTAGATGTCGTGTAGATGCCGAGTCCGGCACCGGGGCGGGGCCGGTGCCGGCGGTGGTCAGGCGGCCGTGATCTCGGCCACCGGCGTGTCCCGGGCGGGGACCAGGCGCGGCCCGGCGGGGCCGAAGACCGCGCGGGGCTCGGGGAAGACGAACAGCAGCACCACGTACAGCGCGGCCGACACCGCGAGGGTCGCGACCAGGCTCAGGTCGACGCCGCCCGCGACGTCGCGCCAGGGGCCGGCGATCAGCGGGGTGTTCGCCATCATCAGCCCCACGGCCGTGGCGGGCACCCAGGCGACCATGCCGCGCCAGTTGACGCCGCCGGTGAACCAGTAGGCGCCGCCCTTCTGGCCCCGGTTGAACACCTGGATGTCGTCGGAGAGGTAGAAGCCGCGGCGGACGAAGTAGCCGATCATCATGATGGCCATCCACGGCGAGGTGCACAGCACGATCAGCGTGGCGAAGGCGTTGATGCTGGCGACCATGTCGAAGACGAAGTTGCCGAGGAAGATGAAGGCCACCGACAGGGTGCCGATGAGCGCGGTGGCCTGGACCCGGCTGAGCTTGGGGAAGATCGAGGAGAAGTCCAGCCCGGTGCCGTACAGCGAGGTGGTGCCCGTGGAGAGCCCGCCGATGAGCGCGATCGCGATGAGCGGCACGGCGTACCAGAGGGGCGACATGGCGGCCAGCCCGCTCACGTAGTCGCCCGCGTCGGCGACCAGGGTGGCGGTGGCGGCGCCGAACAGGAACGGCAGCAGGGTGGCCACCTGGGCGAGGAACGGGGCGGCCATCAGCCGGCCCGGGCTGTAGCGGTCGGGGATGTACCGGGACCAGTCGCCGAGGAAGGCGCCGAAGGAGACGGGGTTGGCGAGCACGGTGAGCGCGGCGAGCACCCAGGTCGGCCAGAAGCCGCCGAGCGCGTACTGGCCGGTGCCGGGGTAGGACGCGTCGAAGGAGCCGCCGAAGGCGACCACGCCGAGCAGCATGATGGCCGTGCCCGCCACGACGGCGATCTTGTTGATCAGCAGCATGAACTGGTAGCCGTACAGGCACACCACCAGGACCGCGACGGCGATCAGCCCGTAGGCGGCGGCCCGCAGCACGTTCCCGCCGTCCGCGCCGAACAGCCGCCGCGCGGCGCCCACGATCGCGTCGCCGCTCACCCACACGGAGATCGAGAAGAACGCGATGGCGGTCAGCAGGGACAGGAACGACCCGACACAGCGCCCGACGACGCCGAAGTGGGCGCCGGAGGAGACGGCGTTGTTGGTGCGGTTGATCGGCCCGAACAGCGCCATGGGCATGAGGATCAGCGCGCCGGCCACGACGCCCGTCACGATCGCCCAGGTGGCGGCCCAGAAGCCGAGGCCGAAGGCGATGGGCAGCGTGCCGAGGATGATCGTGGCGAAGGTGTTGGCGCCGCCGAAGACCAGCCGGAACAGGTCCAGCGGCCGGGAGGTCTGCTCCTCGGCGGGGATGGGGGCGACGCCGTAGGGCTCGACCGTGGTGACCTTCGCCCGTCCGGGCGGCCCGGCGGCCTCGGACGTGACGTTCAGGGAGATTTCGGACAACGGGGCTCCCAGGGGGTGAGGAGAGGACGGCGAGTCAGGACTCGGGGGCGTGCGCCCCGTGTCCGAGGGCGAGCAGGCTGACCAGGTCGTAGGCGACGTGCGAGGCGGCGACCGAGGTGATCTCGGCGTGGTCGTACGCGGGCGCGACCTCGACCACGTCGGCGCCGACGAGGTTCGCCCCGGCCAGACCCCGAAGGATCTCCAGCAGTTCCCTGCTGGTCAGGCCGCCCGCCTCGGGGGTGCCCGTGCCGGGGGCGTGGGCGGGGTCCAGTACGTCGATGTCGACCGAGACGTACAGCGGGCGGTCGCCGATGCGCTGCCGGAGCGCGTCGGTGACCTCGGTCACCCCTCTGCGCAGGACGTCGCCGGAGGTGACGATCCCGAAGCCGAGACGGCGGTCCTCCTGCAGGTCCTTCTTCCCGTACAGGGGGCCGCGGGTGCCCACGTGGCTGAGCGCCTCGGTGTCGAGGATGCCCTCCTCCACCGCGCGCCGGAACGGGGTGCCATGGGTGTATTCGGCGCCGAAGTAGGTGTCCCAGGTGTCGAGGTGGGCGTCGAAGTGGAGCACCGCCAGGGGGCCGTGCCGCTTGGACAGGGCGCGCAGCAGCGGCAGGGCGATGGTGTGGTCGCCGCCGATGGTCACCGGCCGGGCGCCGCCGGAGACCAGCTCGCCGGCGGAGTGCTCGATCGTCTCGATGGCCTCGCGGATGTCGAAGGGGTTGCAGGCGATGTCGCCGGCGTCGGCGACCTGCAGCGCCGCGAACGGGGAGACGTCCAGCCCGGGATGGTAGGGCCGCAGCAGGCGGCTGGCCTCGCGGACCGCCGCCGGGCCGAACCTCGCCCCCGGCCGGTACGACACGCCGCCGTCGAAGGGCACGCCCAGCACCGCGACGTCGCAACGGTCCACCTCGTCCAGCCGCGGCAGGCGGGCGAAGGTGGCGGGGCCCGCGAAGCGCGGGATCCGGGACGAGTCCACCGGTCCCCGGGGTCCGGTCATCGGGAGGGTCCTTTCGCTGGGGTACGGCCGCCGGCCGGGCGTCCGTCCTGATCCACCCGGCCCGGGGCGTCCGAACGGGTCACTCGGCCCTGAGCTGGGGCTTCGCCACAGTCTGCGGGGTCGGCACGGCCGGGGCAATTGGTGGTGACACGAACCCGTAGGGTGTGTCTTGTGGACGGCCACAAGTTGACGGTCGAAGACCTTCTCTCCTTTCCCGCGCTCCAGCTGCGCCTGCTGACCGGCGAGCGGGGGCTGCAGCGTTCGGTGTCGTGGGCGCACGTCAGCGAGCTGGAGGACCCCACGCCCTGGCTGCTCGGCGCCGAAATGATCATGACCGCGGGGCTCGCCGTGCCGAGGTCGGCGGCCGGCCAGCGGGCGTACCTCGAACGGCTCGACGACGCCGGGGTCAGCGCGCTCGCGCTGTCCGCCCAGCTGCACGTCCCCCCGCTGCACCGGACGTTCCTGGCCACCGCGCGCGAGCGCGGGATGCCCGTGCTGGAGGTGCCTCTGGCCGTTCCGTTCGTCGCCATCGCCCAGGAGGTGGCCGCCGCCGTCCAGGAGGACGCCCGTCACCGGCTGGGCGCCCAGTTGCAGGTGTTCGGCGCGCTGCGCTGGCTCGCCACCGAGAACCTCGACACCGCCACCCTGTTCCGCCGCCTGGAACGCCTGTCCGGCTACGACATCCGCCTGTGCACCCCGCGGGGACGCCCGCTGCTGCCCGGGGTGCCCACGCCCGATCCGGCCGTCATCCCCGCCTCGGTGGAGGCCCCGCCGACCATCCCCGGCGGGTTCGCGCTGCCGGTGCCGGCCCCCGGCGGCCCGGCCGGGTTCCTGATCGCCTTCGAGAGGGAGGGCGCGCGTCCCGCCGGGCTCGCCGTGGTCCAGCACATCGCCACCGTCGCCGCCCTCCAGGTGGCCATGTTCCGATCCGAGCGCGAGACGCTGCGCCGTGAGGGCGCCGAGACCCTCGCCGAGCTCCTGCAGGACGTGCTCGACCCGGCGGCGGCCCAGCGCCGGCTGCTGCGGCACTCCATCCAGGGTGAGACGGCCCTGCTGGTGGTCAGGGGCGTCACCGAGGAGGCGCTGCTGCGCTGCCTGGCCGACCGGCCGTACCTGCTGCTCGGCCGCGGCGAGGACCGCTACGTGCTCGGGTCCCCGGAGCTGGGGGCGGCGGTGGCGGGCATGCCGGGGGTGGCGGCGGGCATGAGCCGCCCCTTCGTCCCCGGAGCGCCCCTGCGGGTCGCGCAGCGCGAGGCCCTGTGGGCGGTGTCCCACGCCGCCGCGTCCGGGCGGTCCCTGGTGCGGTACGGCGACGACGCGACCGGCAGGTGGATGCCCGACGACCCGGCCGCGCTGGCGGCCCTGGTCGAGCACGTGCTCGGGGAGGTGCTCGGGTACGACAGGGCCCACGGCTCCCGGCTCCTGCCGTCGGTGCGCGCCTGGATGGAGCGGGACCGCCGCATGGAGGAGGCGGCGGCGGCGCTGCACGTCCACCCCAACACCCTGGCCTACCGGCTGCGCCGCTTCGCCGAGATCACCGGGCGCGACCTGTCGTCCAGCGAGGCCTTCGCCGAGGTCTGGCTCGCCGTCCGCGCGGCCGGGCAGCTGGGCATGATCGACTGAACGGGCGCCGGTCCTCAGCCGGTCACGGGCAGGGGCTGCTCGGTCCAGATGCACTTGCCCGTGGGGGTGTAGCGGGTGCCCCACCGCTGCGAGAGGGCCGCCACCAGTTGCAGGCCCCGGCCGCCCTCGTCGGTCTCGCTGGTGCGGCGCAGGCGGGGGGTGGTGGAGCTGCCGTCGGAGACCTCGCAGGTCAGCACGTCGCTGCGCAGCAGGCGGAGCTGGATGGGGCCCTTGGCGTGGCGGACGACGTTGCCGACCAGCTCGCTGGCCAGCAGCTCGGTGGTCGTCGACAGGTCGTAGAGCTCCCAGGTCGCCAGCTGGTCCCTGATGAGCTCACGGGCCTCGCCGGCGGCCCTGGCGTTCTCCGGCAGCTGCCAGACGGCGACGTCACGGGGCGAGAGCGGATGGACGAGGGCGACCAGCAGGGCGGCGTCGTCGCTGGTGTACCGGCCGGGCAGGAGGGCTCCGGTGAGGGCGTCGCACAGCAGCTCCAGGCGGGCGTCGCCGCCCTCCTCCGCGACGGCCTGCTCCTCGTCGCGGTCCGGTCCCTCGGCCTCGGCGAGCGCGTGGGCGAGTTCGGCCAGGCCCTGGTCGATGTCGGGCGTGACCGACTTCACCAGCCCGTCGGTGTACAGCACCAGCAGGCTGCCGTCCGTCAGGTCCAGCTCGGTGACGTCGAACGGCGGGGTGGCCGCGCCGAGCGGCGGGTTCGGCTCGGCGGCGGGGAAGTGGACGGTGCCGTCGGGACGGACGACGGCGAACGGCGGATGCCCGGCGCGGGCGAAGGCGCAGGTGTTCGAGGCGGGGTCGTACACGATGTACAGGCAGGTGGCGTAGAAGTCCTCGCCCAGGTCGCTGACCGTGTCGTTGAGGTGGGTGAGCAGCTCGTCGGGCGGCATCTCGAGGTCGGCGAGGGTGTGGACGGCCGTCCGCAGGCGCCCCATCGTGACGGCCTCGGCCACGCCGTGCCCCATCACGTCCCCGATCACCAGGGCGACGCGGCCCGAGGACAGCGGGATGACGTCGTACCAGTCGCCGCCCACCTCCATGTCCTTGCCGGCGGGCAGGTACCGGGCGGCGGCGGTGAGGGCGGGCAGCACGGGCAGACCTCGGGGAAGCAGGCCACGCTGGAGGGCCTGGGCCCGTATGTGCTCGGCGTCGTACAGGCGGGCGCGTTCGAAGGCCTGGGCCATCAGCCCGCTGATGGCGGTGAGCAGGATGCGTTCCTCGGAGGTGAACCGCCGGGGCAGCGCGAACGAGATGACGCAGCTGCCGATGTCGTGCCCGGAGGCGATCAGCGGCAGGAACGCCCAGCTCTTCTTGTTGCCCAGCCGCGAGATGTACGCGAGGTTGGGGTAGAGCTCGACGAACCGTTGCGGCGAACCGATGAAGATCGGGGTGCGGGTCCGCAGGACTTCGGCGAACGGGGCTTCGTCGCCGAACGTCCGGAGGGGCAGGACGTCCATGAACTTCTTGTCGTATCCCACCACGCCCGACTTCAGCAGCCGCCCGCCGACGACGAACGAGACGATCAGCCCGGTGGCGCCGACCGCCGGCAGCACGTGCTCGGCGACGGCGTCCACGACGTTCTGCACGGTGAGCGCGTCGGCCAGCGCCATGGTGAGCTCGCGGACCCCCGTGGTGCGGTCCGGTGGCCGCTGGTCGAAGGCCAGGTGTTCGGCCTGCCGCCCCCGCCGGTCGGTGACGTCGGAGACGTACACCGTCAGGCAGGTGCCCGCGTGTCCGATCCTGATGCGGTACCAGCGCTGCTCGGACGGCCATCTGACGTCGACGTCGACCGGCAGGCCGTCCTTCTCGGCCTGCTCGTGCACGGCCTTCAGGTCGACCCCGCACACCGGGGCGAGGACGTCCCACAGCGGGCGCCCGAGCAGCCGGCGCCAGGAGCCGAGGAGGCGCCGGGCCTCCCCGTTGGCGAAGATGATCCGGCGATGGGAGTCGGCGAGGAGGAATCCGTCGCTCATCCGGCGCAGCGCATAGAGGATCGATCCCTCGCCGATGCCGATTCGCCGCATCACTCCCCTTCTCCTCCTCGCTCGGCCCGGCGGCCCGGACGAGGCGCGGAACCCGCAGGATCACCCAAATCGGTGACGTCAACACCAAAACTTCGAAAGAACGGCTAATTCACGACATACATACCCAAAACGGACGAGCGTCACGCCTCCCCGCATGCTCCCGGCGCTGGCGGCGGAGATCGTCATCCACCGTAGGTGGCCTCCGACTCGCCCAGCGCGGCGGCGAAGTCCGCGGCCAGCAGCCGGGCGTCCGGCGGTGGCAGCGTGGCGACGCTGATCCGCACCCCGGGCCCGGAGGCGATCCGGAACCGCGCTCCGGCGGCGACCCACCAGCCACGCGTGCGCAGCCCGTTGACCACGGCCGACTCGTCCGGCACCGGGACCCAGACGTTCATCCCGCTCGCCCCGTGGGACGCGATCCCCCGTCCGGCGAGCTCGCCGATCAGCGCCCGGCGCCGCTCCTCGTACGCCCCGCGGGCCCGCCCCACCAGCGCCCTGGTCCCGGGGTCGGTCAGCAGCCCCAGCACCGCCTCCTGGAGCAGGTGGCTGACCCAGCCCGAGGTGAGCAGCATCCGCCCGTCGTGCCGGGCCAGCGTGATCGGGTCGCACGCGGCGGCGGCCCAGCGCAGGTCCATTCCCAGGTACTTCGTCACCGTGCGGATGTGCGCCCAGCGGGGCGGGCCGCCGAGGCTGAGCGAGTTGAGCGGCGCCCCGGCCACCTCCGCGGCATGGTCGTTCTCGATCAGGAGCGTCTCGGGCGCCCCGCGCAGCACCTCGGCCAGGGCGTCACGGCGCGCGGCCGAGAAGCACCCGCCGTACGGGTTCTGCGCCCGGGGGCTGCACACCACGGCCCGCACCCCGGCCCGCAGCGCCGCGCGCAGCGCCTCCGGGCGCATCCCCTCGTCGTCCACCTCGACCGGGACGGTGCGCAGCCCGAGCGTGGTGACCAGGTCGAGCATGTGGTGGTAGCCGGGATCCTCCATGGCGACCGCGTCGCCGGGCCGCAGCTCGACCGAGAGCAGCCGTCCGATCATGTCGAGGGCGCCGTGCGCGAAGGTCACCTGCCCGGCCGGCACGCCGTCCGCCCCGAGCCATTCGCGGACGGCCTCCTCCAGACGGGGCAGCCGGGGCCGCCGGCGGTGCGACCGGGCGCCGGCGGACAGGTGCAGGGGCGGCAGCGTGCCGGGCAGGAACGCCGGATCGGGATGCCCGCCCGCCAGGTCGCGCAACCCTTCGGGCACCCTGGGCGGCCGCCGCGAGGCCACGGCGGGGGCGGGCGCCACGACCGTGCCGCCCCGGCCGCGAGTGACGACGACGCCGCGCTGCCGCAGTTCCTTGTAGGCGGTCGCCACCGTGCCGGGACTGACCCGTAGCTCGTCGGCCAGCGCGCGCACCGGAGGCAGCGACGTGCCGGGCTCCAGCGCGCCCGCGGCCACGGCCCGCTCCACGGACGCCGCGATCTCCTTTGCCGACGCCCCACTGATCCCATATTGTATTGCCACGTACCTAATTATGTATTAGTACAAACTTGCCGCACAAGTGACTCGGGGTAAAAACATGATCTGGAGCAGGGCCGCACTCGCCGCACGCATCCCCGGAGGCCCCGACGGCCGCCGCATGCTCTGGATCTCCCTGGTCGACCGCGTGGGCAGCGGACTCTGGGCGGCCACCTCGGTCCTGTACTTCACCTACGTCTGCCGGCTCACCGTCGGCCAGGTGGGCACCCTCGCCGCCGTCGCCGGGCTCGTCGGCGTCGCCGGGGCACCCATCGGAGGCCGCCTCGCCGACCGCCTGCCGCTCACGCGGCTGCTCGTGGCGTTCCAGCTCCTGCGCGCCGGCGCCTCTCTCGGCCTGCTCGCCGCCCGCGCCGACGTCGCGCTGCTCGTGGCCTTCTCCGCCGCGGCCGCCTTCGGGGACCGCGCCGGGAACATCCTCACCCGGCTGTACGCCTCGCGCGTCGCCGGGCCCGAACGTGTCCGCTACCAGGCGATCAACCGCTCGGCCGCCAACGCGGGGTGGGCGCTGGGCGGCCTCGGCGCGGCGGCCGCCCTCGCCGTCCCCTCGGCCTCGGTCTACGAGTTCCTGCTCCTCGGCGACGCCGCCTCGTTCCTCGTCGTCGCCGTCATCACCTTCCGCTGCGGCGAGCCCGCCGCGCCCGCGACCCAGGCCGGCACCGGCGAGGCCGCCGCGACGGCCTCCCCCTGGCGCGACCGCTCCTACCTGGCCTACGTCGCCACCGAGACGGTCCTCTACTGCCACGACGCGGTGTTCAACATAGGCCTGCCTCTCTGGGCCGTCCACGGCACCACGGCCCCGCACGGCCTGGTCCCCCTCCTGCTGGTGGTGAACAACGTGATGGTGGTCGGCCTGCAGGTGCCCCTCGCGCGACTCGGCGCCACGACCCGCGCGGCCCGCGCCCTGCTGATCCGCCTCGCCCTCGTCTTCGTCGCCGCCGGTCTCGTCACGGCCGCCGCGGCGACGGGCGGGCCCGTGCCCGCGAGCGTGTCCCTGGTCGCCGCGGCCGTCGCCTTCACCTTCGCCGAAATGCTCCACGCCACCGTCTCCTGGGAGCTGTCGATCGCCCTGGCCCCCGAGCACGCGCAGGGGGCCTACCTCGGGGTGCACGGCCTGGCCCAGGCGGCGCAGCGGACCCTCGGACCGCTCGCGGTCACCGCGGCCATCGCCACCGGTCCCGCCGGCTGGTCGGTGTTCGGCGCGTTCGTCGCGGGGGCCTGCCTGGCGCAGCACCGCCTGGTGCGCGGCGGCGTCGCCCGCCGGACGGCCGCGGGCCAGCAGGTGGAGGCCGCCGCCGCCACGCCGACCGGCTGACGGCCGGACGGCGCCGTCGGCACGGAACCCGACGCGCCGGTCACTCACCGTGCGGTGGGCCGCTTGCGTGGACGCAAGCATCCGTGACGCGGGATCTTGGGACGCGTCAGTGTGTCTGTCGTGTGAGCAGGGAGCCTGCCGGTTTCACCTCCGCGCCGGACGTCCCTCCCACACGACCGCAGAGCGAATTCCCGATTACGGTCCGACACGGGAGACGGGGGGTTGTCGTTGTCAGGGAACCACCACGCGCGTGGCGGGGAGCGCTGGACTCCCGCCCTCGCCGGGCGACCGTCAGCCCTGCCCTCGGCCCAGGGGATTCGCCGCGTCCCGGGCGATCGGCGGCCTCCGGCCGCGTTCGCCGGAAACCCCGGCCGCCGATCCCGTCCACGGACTCGCACTCCGTGCACGGAGGCGACGCCATGCGCACGAAAGGGGGTCTCTTCCGCCGTACCGGACCGCAGGGCATCAACCGGGAGTCATCCCGGACCACGAACCGGCCACGAGGCCGTATTGCCGCAGCGTACTCGATGATGCCCCGGTCTGTTTCCGATAACGCACCGTAAAAGGAGAAAAACCGTGAGCCGTCTCATCGACCGCATGATCGACCGGATCGCCCCGAAGGCTTCCGCCTCGGCCTGCTCCGGCAACTACTTCTGCAACGCCGCGGGCCACCCGGGCTACTGGTACCGCTTCTGCTGCGTGCAGACCGGCTGCGAGTGGACCAAGGTCCGTAGCTCCTGCTGATCTGTTCCTGAGCACCACACCGGGCGGCGGCGTCAAGCCGCCGCCCGGCCGTTCGTTCGGAGGGAAGAATGCCCTACCTTGTCACCGCCGTGATCCTGCTCGGCGTGCTGTGCGTGCTGAACCTGCTGCTCACGATGGGGATCCTGCGTCGCATGCGGGCCGAGGCCGGCCAGGCGGGCCGCCATTCACAGTCGTTGTTCACCCTCGGGCCCGGCTCGCCCCTCGGAGAGTTCAGCGCGGACACCACCGACGGCGAGACGGTGACCGACGGCACGCTCACCGGGCTGGTCGGATTCTTCTCCGCCGGCTGCGAGGCCTGCCACGACCTGCTGCCGCGCTTCGTCGAGGGCGCCCGGGAGCGGGGCCGCGAGAACGTGCTGGCGGTGGTCGGCGGCGACGACGAGGAGACGGTGCGGGCCCTCACGCCGGTGGCCCGGGTCGTCGTGGCGGAGCTCGACGGCGGACCCGTGGCCCGCGCGTTCCAGAACGTCTGGACTCCGGCGCTGTACTTCATCGGGGACGACCACAAGGTCGCCGCCACCGGAGCCCGGATGGAGGAGCTGCCGCTTCACGACCCGCGGGACCGCGTCGCGGGCAAGGCCCGGCGATGAGCGAAGACCCGCCGGGGAAGCGGGTCACGGGCGCGCGCGAGCTGCGGGCCGCCGGCGCCCAGGCGGGCTCGCTCATCTGGCGGTCCGCGCCGGCGTACGTCACCTGGCTGGTCCTGCTGACCCTGGCCTCGGCCGCGGCGCCCGTCGCCACCGCGTGGCTGACCAAGCTGGTGATCGACCGCCTGACCGATCCGCACGGCGAGGTCGCCGGGCTGGCGGCGGGCCTCATCGTCATGGGCCTGGCCACCGCCGCTCTTCCGGTGACCCACCAGTACGTCAGGGCCGAGATCGGGCGCGCGGCCCGGCTGGCCGGCACCGACAGGCTGTTCGCCGCCTCCGAACGGCAGGTGGGCCTGCGCAACTTCGAGGACCCCGCCTTCCAGGACCGGCTCCGGCTGGCGCAGGAGGCCACCGCCCGCGTCGCCGAGCTGGTGGACGGCCTCGGCGGCGCCCTCGGCGGCGCGCTGTCCCTCATCGGGTTCGTCGGGTCCATGCTGGTCCTCAGCCCGGCGATGACGGCCCTCGTGCTCCTGGCCGCCGTCCCCGCCCTGGCCGCCGAGCTCTACCTCTCCCGCCGCCGCTCGAGCATGGAATGGAGCATCGAGCAGTACCACAGGCGGGAGTTCTTCTACAGTCAGCTGCTCACCGGGGTCTCCGCGGCCACCGAGATCCGCCTGTTCGGCATCGGCGCGTTCCTGCGCGCCCGCATGATGAACGAACGACGCTCGGCGGACGCGGAGACCCGCCGGATGGACCTGCGGGAGCTGCGCGCGCAAGGAGGGCTGACGGTCCTGAGCGCCGCGGTGGCGGGCGCCGGCCTGTGGTGGGCGATCACCGCGGCCAGGCGCGGCGACCTCAGCGTCGGTGACGTCTCGATGTTCCTCGCGGCCGTCATCGGCGTGCAGTCGGCGCTGATGGCCCTGACCTCGGCGATCTCCGGCGGGCAGGCGCGGCTGCTGGCGTTCGCCCACTACGTCGCCGTCGTCACGGCCGCGCCCGACCTCCCCCGCGTCGAAGGGGAATCGCGCCTGGCGTTGCGGCAGGGCGTCGAACTGCGCGACGTGTGGTTCCGCTACAGCGACGACCACCCGTGGGTGCTGCGCGGGGTCGACCTGACCATCCCCGCGGGTCAGGCCGTCGCGCTCGTCGGCCTCAACGGCGCGGGCAAGAGCACGCTGGTCAAACTGCTGTGCCGGATGTACGACCCCACACGGGGGAGCATCCTGTGGGACGGGGTGGACCTGCGGGACATCTCCCCGGAGACGCTGCGGCGCAGGATCAGCGCGGTGTTCCAGGACCACATGAACTACGACATGACGGCCGGCGAGAACATCGCCCTCGGCGACCTGACCGCTCTGGACGACCAGGGGCGCCAGAAGGAGGCGGCCACGCGGGCGGGCATCCACGACAAACTCACCGGCCTGCCCCGCGGGTACGACACGCCGCTCACCCGCCTGTTCATGATGGGGTCGGACAAGGACGATCCGGTGACCGGCGTCGTCCTCTCCGGCGGGCAGTGGCAGCGCCTCGCGCTGGCCCGGGCGTTCGTGCGCAGCGGCAGCGCCCTGATGATCCTCGACGAGCCCAGCTCCGGCCTCGACCCCGAGGCCGAGCACGAGATCCACACCCGCATGCGGGAGTACCGCGCGGGTGCCACCAGCCTGCTCATCTCCCACCGGCTCAGCGCCGTCCGGGAGGCCGACCGGATCGCCGTGCTGGAGGACGGCCGGATCACCGAGCACGGGTCGCACGACGACCTGCTCGCCGCCGGCGGCGGGTACGCCCGGCTCTTCCGCCTGCAGGCCGAGGGATACCAGGAGGCGCTGTGACGCTCGTCCTGCCGGCCGCCGGAACACTGCTGGCCGCCGGCCTGCTGGTCCTGTCGATCCGGCGCAGGTACCTGGTCACCACGGTCGACGGCACCAGCATGGAGCCGGCGCTGCTGTCGGGCGACCGGGTGCTGGTGCGCCGGACGAAACGGGTGCGCGCCGGCCAGATCGTGCTGTTCCGGTTCCCGGAACTGCCCAGTGGCCAGGGGCCCGCGACCGTGCGGGAGCGGCAGCTTCTGCTCAAGCGGGCCGTCGCCGTACCCGGCGACCGGGTGCCCGACGACTGGGAGACGCCGGACGTCGAGGGGATGGCGGGCACGGTGGTGCCGCCCCGCTCACTGGTCGTGCTGGGCGACAACCGCGAGACCAGCTGGGACTCCCGCCACTACGGCCTGGTGCCCCGCGAGCTGTTCGTCGGGGTCGTGGTCCGGCGGCTGTCCCGGCGGGCGCCGTCCGAGACGGTCACCCCGTCCCCTTGAGCCGCTTCACCAGCGCGGCGCAGGCCTCCCGGATCCGCTTGTCACGGGAGTCCGCCCCGCGCCGCTCCACCGCCGCCAGGAGATCGGCGGCCCTCGACCCGAACGCGGGATCGCGCTGCAGCGCCAGCGGGAGGTAGGTCGACACCAGGTAGTGGAAGTAGGCGTCGTTGTAGCTCTCGATCTCCCGCAGGACCTCCACCGCCGTGTTCACCAGGGACAGCGAGCCGGGCAGGCTGAAGTCGGAGCTGATACGGCCGTCACGGGTGTAGGTGGGGAACGACCACTCCTCAAGGGCCGTGTACACCGGCGTCGACTCCAGCTCGCGGCGGTACCTCTCCGCCAGGTCCAGGTCGTCGCAGGCGATGAGCAGCCCCATCGCCAGGCCCCTCATCATGAACGCCTTCCGGCGCCCGAGGATCCGAGGGGCGGATTCCACGACCAGCGCGCCGGTCACCTTGGCGACCTGGTGCGTGAGGATGTTGAGGGCGAGGATCGAGTGGAACGAGTAGGACTTGCCGTTCAGTCTCGGCACCAGCTCGACCGAGGAGTCGACGAGTTTGTAGGGGTCCTTCAGCAGGCCGTGGCCCCGTCTGGTGGAGTACAGCGTTTCGAGGGCCCGGTCCTGTTCGCGCCCCCAGAACCTCGCGAGGTAGGAGGAGACCTTGTGCGCCGCCTCGTTCCGCACGATGTGCAGCGCGGCCTCCAGCGCGTTCAGCAGGTGCTGCCTGGCCACCGGCGAGCTCTCAAGGGCCGCCACGTCGACGGTCAGCCCTTCGGCGTCCAGTTCGGCCACCAGCGTGTCGCGCCGGCGGCTTATCGAGTGCTCTATGGAATACTCGGCGATCCCCGGCACCGCCGACATCAGGCTCTGCAGCGACCGGCCGCTGATGCGGTCGAGCCAGCAGGTGTTGTCCCACAGTCGGGATACCGTGCTCTCGTCGAGCCCGGATAACAGGGCTACATCGGACATGTTCAGCCCGATGTGCTTGGTGATCTCGAAGAGAGACTTCGGCTTGTGGCCCGTGGTCATGACTCTCTCTAGGAGGCGGTGCTTGATGGCACCTTGATCGTATCGGGCGGCCCGATACGCCGTGAGCCACTCGCCGCAAATGATCGGCGGAGCGACAGAAAGGGTAGGTTGGGTGGTCATGGAGGAGACCCAGGGGACCACTCACCGTTCGACCGTCACCACGCCACACCCGCGAACCCCCACCGGCGCCCCTCCCGGCTCCGCTCGCACCACTTCGGCATCCGACGATCCCGGGCACACCGCCGCGACGCCCGCCGCTTCCACGATCTCCGGCGTCGGGGCGCCTCCCGACTCCGCTCGCACACCTCCTCACCGTTCCGGGCGCAGGGCCTCGGTGATGGGTGTTCTGGCCGTGGCCGTTCTCGCGGCCTGCGGAAGCCCGGGCGGGACCTCCGGGACGGCGGCGCCGTCCTCGTCCGTCCCGTCCTCCTCCCCCGCCGCGACCTCCTCCCCGCCGCCCTCGCCTGCCTCGCCCGGGGCGACGAAGCTGAAACCGGCCGCCGCCCTCCCCTCCCCCGACCAGCCGGTCCCGAGCACCCCCTCCGAGCTGGCGGAGACCCTGGTGAAGACCACCCGGGAGCTGCACGACGCCGTCGACGCGTGGGTGAAGGACGGCGACCCCGCGCGGGGCCGCCCGCCGGAGCCGGTGGTGCTGCTGGCGCTCTACCAGCAGCGCGTCTACCGCTTCGCCGCCCGCCATCCCGACGTCGCCTCCCGCGCCTACGCCCGGATGCCCGCGGCGCTCGCCCGCGAGGCCCGCGACAACGTCGAGGCCATCCACGGCCTGATCGCGCTGGCCCGCCCGATCAAGGGCTCGGCGCCGTTCCACGTGCAGAACCCCCGGCCCGCGGGCGTCCTGCTCGGGTACTTCAAGGCGGCCGAGCGCCGGTTCGGCGTGAAGTGGGAGGTCCTGGCCGCGGTCATGTTCGCCGAGACGAAGTTCGGCCGCGTGAAGTCGGCGAGCTACGCGGGCGCGCAGGGCCCCATGCAGTTCATGCCGGCCACCTGGAAGGCCTACGGCATGGGCGGCGACATCGACGACCCGCGCGACGCCATCATGGCCGCCGCCAACTACCTGCACGCCTCCGGCGCCCCCCGCGACGACGCGCGGGCGCTGAACGCCTACAACCACTCGCAGGCGTACGTGAACGCGGTCCTGGCGCACGCCCGCCAGATGAAACGGGACAAGCGCAACTACTACGCCTACTACAACTGGCAGGTCTACGTCATCACGACCACCGGCGACCGCCGCCTCACCGGCCCCTGAACCCCTCGACGGGCGGTCAGCGCCGGCGGGGCATGTCGGTGGGGCCGACATGGGTGCCCAGCCAGTCGACCAGGTCGCTGGTCGACCGCCACAGCAGGCGGACCCGGTCGAGGGCTTCGGGGGTGTGCAGCCAGTCCTCCGGATGCCAGCGGCGGCCTACATGGAGTGATCGGTGGCGGAGCAGGTCGAGGCGGGGGTGGCCGTCACCGAATCCGCGCGGCCGCGTCTTCAGGCGGTCGCCCTCGACGGTCAGGCCGGCCGCGGTGAGCTCATCGAGGACGGCGGCGAGCCGCTCGCCCTTCTTCTCGTCGTCGACGGCGGCGCGGAACCGCTCCACCTGGTCGGGCGCCGGCGTGTACCACCCTGCGCCGGCGAACAGCCCGTCGGCGTCGAACTGCACGTAATAACCGATCCCGTCCCCCGCGCCCCGGAAGTAAGCCCCCTGATGCGTCTTGTAGGGCGACTTGTCCTTGCCGAACCGCACGTCCCGGTGCGGCCGGAAGAGGTGCGACACCCCGAACTCACCGGACAGCTCCTCCAGAAGGGCCAGCATCGGCGCCTTGACGGCGGCCTCGTAGACCTCCTTGTGGCGGCTCCAGTAGGCCTTGGAGTTGTCGGCCTCCAAGCCCTCGTAGAAGATCAGCCCCTCGTCGGGGAACCCCCCAAAACTCATGCCCCCCAGCATGCCACCCGGGCCCGACAAACCAGCAGGCGATCACGCCCCACCCGGCTCGCCGCCGGCGCCGGTCCGGGCGGTCGCGCGAGAGAGGTCACGCCGGGCGGGGGCCCTCGATCCAGCCGGACTCCACCGCGATGCGGACCGCGTCCGTCCTGTTCCTCGCCCCGGTCTTGGTGATGACGCTGGAGATGTAGTTGCGGACGGTCGCCGCCGAAAGGTGCAGCTCGGCCGCGATCTCCCCGGTGGTGGCCCCGGACCCGACCAGGCCCAGCACGGCCGCCTCCCGGTCGGTGAGCGGAGTGGCCATCGCGGTCATCGCCGCCACGGCCAGGGACGCGTCGATCACCCGCTCCCCCTGGTCGACCCTGCGGATGGCCTCGGCCAGCCGCTCGGTGGGGGCGTCCTTCAGCAGGAAGCCGCTCGCGCCGACGTCCATCGCCCGTTTGAGCAGCCTGGTCTGGGCGAGCCCCGTGAGGATGAGCACCCGGCAGGCCGGCATGGCGCGCCTGAGGCGGCAGGTGGCCTCGATGCCGTCCACGCCCGGCATCTCGATGTCGATGACGGCGACCTGCGGCTCGGCGGCGAGGGCGTGGGCGACGACCTTGTCGCCCCTGCCGGTCTCGGCCACCACCTCGATGTCGCCCGTCAGGCTCAGCAGCGCCGTCAGGGCGCCCCTCACGACTCCATGGTCCTCAGCCAGCAGGACACGAATCAACGGTGACCACTCTCTCCCGATCGTGTACGGCGGGCAGCCGCACCAGCACCTCGAACCCGTCCGCGTCCGCGCCGCCCGCGTGCAGGGTCCCGTCCATCTTGTCCACCCGCTGCCCCAGCCCGGCGAGCCCGGAGCCGCACCGGGTGGCCGTGCCGTGGCGGACGCCGTCGTTGCGGACGAGCAGGGTGACCTGCCCGTCCACCGCGTCCAGCTCGATCAGGCAGGTGCGGGCGTCGCTGTGCCTGACGATGTTCGTTGCCGCCTCCCGGACGATCCAGCCCAGCGCGTCGCCCGTCTCCTCGTCGATCTCGCTGATCCCCAGGCGCAGCTCGCAGCGGGCGCCGGTCAGCTCGATCAGGGCGACCGCCGCCGTCAGCTCCGCGCCGAGGTCGAGCGAGCGCCTGGCCTCCACGACGTCGCTGATCTCCTGGCGCGCCTCGTCGGCGATGGCGATCGTGGCCTCGATCTCGCCGAGGGCCCGCTTCCGGTCCAGGTCCACCAGTGCGAGGGCCAGCTCGGTCTTGAGCGTGATGGACGCCAGCGTCTGGCCGAGCAGGTCGTGCAGCTCCCCCGCCATCCGCAGCCGGTCCTGGTCCACGGCCATCTCCGCGAGCGCCGCCCGCAGCTCGCGCAACTCCCGCACGAACGCGGCGTAGTGCACGATGCCGGCGGCGACCAGCGAGGCGACGAAGACGGCGGCGCTCTTCTCCAGGGCGGCGTCGTGCGAGGGGCTCCACAGCGCCAGCGCCAGGGGGTACTCGGCGGCGGTGACCGCCAGCAGCACCGCCACGGCGGGCCGGATCCGCAGGAGCAGCAGCCCCGCGGTGGCGACGGCGAACGGCGTGTAGATCCAGACGTGCCCCAGGAACGGCATGGCGCCGTAGACGACCACCGCGAACAACCCGAGGATCCACCCGGCGTACGGGCCCTGGCCGGCGCCCGCGACGTGCCTTGCGAGCACCCGCGCGTGCACCGTCATGAGCCCGCCGAGCAGCAGGCCCGACACAAGGGCCCGGGCCACGTCGCCGGTGAGCAGGAACGCGACCGGGGTGAGGCCCCACAGCGCCGCCGTCAGCGCGACGACGCCTCTGGACAGCCACCTGACCTGCGTTTCGCTCTCCCGAACCACGGCCGGCCTCCCCTTTTGTCCGGGGCATCAGGATCCGGTACCGATCGTGACTCCTCCGAAGGCCACGATCAACCGTTCGAGCCGATCGTCCTGTCCTCCAGCCACCCGTTCGCCCGCGCGATACGGACGGCCTCCTCGTCGCTGCGGGCGCCGGTCTTCAGGCGGGCGGCGGCGAGGTAGTTCCTGATGGTGTGGATGGACAGGCCCAGGCTGCTGCGCAGGTCGCTGCCCCGCTCGCCGGCCGCGACCGCCGCCAGGACGGCGACCTCCCTCGCGGTCAGCGGGTTGACGTCGACCTGCTGCCCGCCGCCGTCGGCCGCCACGTCCAGGTCGATGTAGCGTTCCCCCCTGGCGACGGCGCGGATGGCGTCGGTTAGCCGGTGGGCGGGCGCGTCCTTGACCAGGAAGCCGCGCACCCCGGCGGCCATGGCCCGCTCGAAGTTGCCGGGAGACCCGACGCTGGTGAGGATGAGCACCGGCGGCGGCTGCTCCAGCTCCTTGATCAGACCGGCCGCCTCCAGGCCGTCCATGCCGGGCAGCCCGATGTCGAGCAGGGCCACGTCGGGCCTGGAGCCGACGACGGCCGGCACGATCTCATCACCCCTCGACACCTCCTCGATCACGCGGATGTCGTTCTCCTCCGACAGCAACGCGATCAGCGCTCCCCTGATGAGATCGTGGTCCTCCGCGATAAGAACTCTGATCATCTCTGGTCTCCTGTGGCAGAGGTGAGTACGGCCGTCATGGGACGGCCGGGAACGTCGAGCGACAGCGTGAACCAGCCGTCTTCGGTGTGCCGTCCGCTGCTGCCGCCGACGCGCGCCAGCCGCTCGTCGAGGCCGGCCAGCCCGCTCCCGCCCACGGTCAGCCCGGCCCCGGAGGCGTCGCTCGGGCGTACGCCGTCGTTGGCGACGGTGACCCTGACCCGGTCGCCCCGGGTCTCGACGCCGAGCAGGCAGACGGTGGCGTCGCTGTGCCGGAGCAGGTTGGTGGCCGCCTCCCGCACCGCCCAGGCCAGCGCCACGCGGACCTCGCCGGGGAGCGAGGGCGGAAGTTCGGCGAAGTCGCACCGGACGCCCGCGGTCTCGAGCACCCGGCGCACCCCGCTCAGCTCCTTTTCCAGCGACAACTCGCGGTAGCCCTTGACCACCGCCCGTACGTCGTGGAGTGAGCGGCGGGCGATGTCGTGGATCTCGGTCAGCTCGCGGCGCAGCCGCTCGATCTGCTCGGCGGGGATCCGCATGGACAGTTCGGTCCGCATCGCGATGACCGAGAGGTTGTGCCCGAGCACGTCGTGCAGCTCGCGGGCGATCCTGAGCCGCTCCTCGGTGATGGCCAGTCTCGCCAGCTCCTCGCGGCTGCGCTGCAGCTCGCTCAGCAGGGTCGCGAAGATGGTGAGGCCCGCCAGCGCGCCGGCCGTGAGCAAGCTCTGCAGGGAGCCGAACAGCACCCAGCTCATCTCCTGGAAGGCCGACAGGGCGACGTCGACGGCGAGCGCGGCGAAGAATCCCGCCGCCGCCCACCAGCCCGGCAGCGTGACCGCCGCCGCGAGCGGGAGCATGAATCCCACGCTCAGCCAGGACGGCCCCGCCGCGAACGGCACGGCCACGGCCACGGCCGTCATGCCGCCCAGCACCACCAGGTCCAGCCGGGAGCCGCGGTCGAGCACGGCTCTGACCGCGAGCCACAGGTAGCAGCCGGCGAGGCATACCAGGAGGAGCACCGCGGTCGCCGCCCTGACGCCGGGGAAAGCGCCGGCCGCCTCCGCGAGGGGCACGGCGACGAAGGCCGCCATGCCCACGGAGAAGACCGCGGCCCCGGCGCGCGCCAGGCGCACGGTGCCCGGCCCGACACTTCTCAGCCTCTGCGAGGCTCCCACCTGAACCACCTCTTCGCCGCCAGCAACGACAGGACGAGCCAGGCGGCCAGGACGAGCCACCCCGGCCACATCAGCAGGAAGCCCGACAGGACGCCCACCTTGGGCGGTACGGCGGAGCCGGCGTGCCCGACGTAGTCGCGCCCGAGGTAGGCGGTGCTGACGCCCTCGGCCACTCGCTGGAAGGGCAGCAGCGATGAGACCGCGCGCAGCCAGCCGGGGAACGCCGAGGTGGGGTAGGCGAACCCCGACAGGCCGATGGTGAGCAGCAAGAACGGCAGGCTCACCACCGCCGTGGCGCCCTGCGCGGGGATCCTGCCGCTCACCGCGACGGCCATCGCCGCGAAGACCGCGAGCCCGAGCACCACCGTGACCACCAGCAGGGCGGGGTCGGCCGGCAGGTCGACGCCGTGCGCCACCTTCGCCAGCCCGACGATCGCCGCGAGCTGGAGCAGCCCGATCGACACGACGGTGAGGATCTCGCCGCCGAAGATGGCGAGATCGGGCAGCTCCGTGCCGCGCAGCCGCTTGAAGATCAGCAGCTGCCGCTTCATGACGAAGGACTCCACCAGCGTCATGAAGCCCAGGGTGCCCATGCCCATCACGATGACGCCGGTGACGATGGCGACCCCGACCGGCGCGCCTCCCCGGGCGCCGCCGCCGACCAGCAGCGGCATCAGCCCGCCGAACAGGATGGGGAATCCCAGGGCGACGCCCACCGAGACGGGCGTGCGCCAGAACAGCGTCTGGGTCAGCCTGAAGTGCGACAGCGTGTAGGCGGTCACGTCGTGACCTCCTGTCCGCTGTGGTGGGCGATGTCGAGGAAGACCTCTTCGAGGGTGGCCTGGCGGACGTCGAAGCCGGTGAGCTTCAGGCCCCGGGTGTGCGCCCAGCCCAGCACGGAGTGCGCGACGGACTCGGGCTCCGCCGTGACGATCACGCACCGCCGTCCCGTCACCGTCAGGGCGTCCCGCTCGCCGACCGGCAGCCCTTCGGGGGTCGCGCCGCCGGGCAGGTCGAAGGCGACCCGTCCCGAGCCCCGCCCGAGCACCTCGGCCATCGTGCCGTGGGTGACGATCCTGCCCTTGTCCATGATGGCCACCCTGGCGGCCAGTTCCTGGGCCTCCTCCAGGTAGTGGGTGGTGAGCAGGACGGTCATCCCCGCGCCCGCCAGCTCGCCGACCAGGTCGCGGACCCTGCGCCTGGCCTCGGGGTCGAGACCCGTCGTCGGTTCGTCGAGGAACAGCAGCTCGGGACGGCCCAGCGTGGCCAGCGCGATGTCGAGCTTGCGCCGCTCCCCGCCGGACATCCGCTTGACCCGCGTCGACGCCTGGCCGGACAGCCCCACCAGTTCGAGGGCCTCGGCCACCGGCCGCGCGCCCGAGGTGAACCTGCGCCAGGCCGTCACCGTCTCGGCCGCCGACAGGTCGCCGAACAGGCCGGACTCCTGCAGCACGACACCGATCCTGGACCGCAGGGGACCACGGTCGGCGGGGTCGTGGCCGAACACCCTCGCCGTGCCCCCGGAGGCCTTCAGGTAGCCCTCCAGGATCTCGATGGTGGTGGTCTTGCCGGCGCCGTTCGTGCCGAGCAGGGCGAACACCTCGCCCTTGCGGACGTCGAAGGAGATGCCGTCGACGGCGGTGAACTCGCCGTAGCGTTTCCGGAGGCCGGCGACCTCGATCACGGCCGCGTTCACTGCGTGTCGTTCGAGGTGAGGCCGGCGGTCAAGACGGAGCCGACGGTGGGGACGCAGCTTATCGAGCTGGCCGCGTATCCGGCCGCGGACTCCAGGTCGGCGATGTCGAACTCGCCCTCCGGTTTGGACGGCAACGGCGGGGTGGGCACGCCCTCGGGGTAGACGATGCCGTACTGGCCCAGCAGCGCCCTCGGCTCGGTCTCGTAACGGCGCCGGATCACCTCGTCGTCCCACGCCGCGGCGATCAGCCTGGCGAACTTCCTGCGGTCCTCATCACCAAGGATGTAGATGCTCTCGGCCATCAGACACTCCTGTTCCGTCCGGCAGGCCTGTCACCTGCCACGATCCCGAACCCGGACGGGGACGGGCGGATGCGGGACGTCGAGTCCCCTGGCTGTGCCGAACCTTCCGGCCATAGTCGCGGTCACAGCGTGTCGCCCACCGTGGAGGGGACGTCCGGCCCGCAGTAGGAGGTGGCGCAGGCGACGGTGCTGACCGAGCCGGCGGCGTGACCGGCCGCGGACTCCAGGTCGGCGATGTCGAACTCGCCCTCCGGTTTGGACGGCAACGGCGGGGTGGGCACGCCCTCGGGGTAGACGATGCCGTACTGGCCCAGCAGCGCCCTCGGCTCGGTCTCGTAACGGCGCCGGATCACCTCGTCGTCCCACGCCGCGGCGATCAGCCTGGCGAACTTCCCGCGGTCCTCATCGTCAAGGATGTGGATGCTCTCGGCCATCAGACACTCCTGTTCCGTCCGGCAGGCCTCTCACCTGCCACGATCCCGGATCCGGGCAGGAGCGGGCAGATGCAGACGACACCTGCCGCTCATGACGGACATCACGAACCGGACGCCGCCTCGCGCGGGGCGCCGCCGATGAGGAAGTCGCCGACCGACGACTCCCTCACCCAGTCCAGCCCGAAGGCGCGTGCGGCCAGGTCGGCGTCGCCGCTGCCGAGGGCGCAGGGCGCCAGCCCCATCGCGGTGGCCACGAGGTAGAGGGTCTGGTAGAGCACTCCGACGTTCTTCAGCGTGGCGGCGTAGGCCAGGCCGGAGTACTTCCACGACTTGCGCTGGAAGCGCGAGGTGATGGTGACGAGCACGTCGGGGGTGGCGAGTCCTCCGGTCGCCGTGCTCGCCATGGCCAGCATGGCGCGGGTGTCCTCCTGCCTGGCGGGCAGCGTGACGAGCCGGTGACCGAGCGGGTCGTAGTAGTAGGCGCCGAGGGCGAGGCCCTCGCACCTGCCGACGGTGAGGTAGAGCTCGAGCTCGTGGACCGCGCCTCCGCCGGGGTAGGGCCTCCTGCTGGCCTCGTACGGCATGCCGGGCGTGGGCCCGAAGACCTCCCGCACCCTGGCGGCGCGGTAGAGCAGCTCACCGAGCTGGCGGACCGTCGGCGGGGCGCCGTACTCGCGCACCGACCTGCGCGACTCCAGGACGGTGGTGAACGGCGGGTCGGCCGCCGCGACCTCCTCCAGGGAGGGCCTGAACAGCGGCAGGGCGGGGCCCTCGGGCAGCGGTTTGACCACCGGCTCGGGCGGCAGCTCCCCGAGGAAGCGGAACGTCGCCCCGAACGGCCCCTCCTGGCGTCCCCACCTGCTCCTGGCGTGGAAGAGCAGGTCGTGGAAGTCCCAGGCGCGCAGCGCGGGGTCGGTGTCCTCGGTGTCGCCGGCGCCGGCCACCCCCGCCGCGACCAGGTGGCTCAGCGCCTCGGGCGCCTCCTTCACCATGACCCCGCGTCCGAGCGCCGCCAGCAGCGGCATGGCCGCCTCGGTCAGCGTGACCTTGTGCCTCGACAACGGGGACTCCAGGACCAGCCCCTCCCCCGACCGGCGCACCAGCGCGAACCTCGACAGGCGCACGATGTCGTCGGGCGGCAGGTCCCGCGGCTGGTACACCGCGTCGCGGGCGATGGGGACCACCCGCAGCAGCGGCTCGACCGCGTGGACCAGGATCGGGCGCAGCCGCGAGAGCACCAGGTACAGCAGGGCGACCTCCTGGCTGGTCCCGCCGGACGCCACCAGCCGGTCGGCCGGCTCGTCCTCGCCGACCAGCCTGCCCGGCAGCTCGCGCAGCACCGCCGCCACCCCGGGAGGCAGGCCGCGTACGGTGATCCTGCCGAAGGGCTGGGTGATGGTGAGCGCGCCGCCGGACGACTCCACGACGGCGTCCTCCCGCATGCCGATCATGAGGACGGGCCGGATGGCGGGGGCGGTCACAGGAACATCGTGATGGGGTTCATCTGCTCCTCCGGGGTGGGCTCGGCCTGCCAGCCGAGCCGGACGGGCACGTCGTAGAGGCGGCCGGGCGCCAGACGCCGCCAGAAGTGGCGCATCCCCGGCACGATGACCTTGACGACCGGCAGCCCGATGTCGGGCCTGGTCTGGTCGAGCACGAGCATCTCCATGCCGCGTTCCTCCACCAGCGCGCGGGCCGCGGCGACGTCGTCGAGCAGGTCGGCGGTGGCGGGCCGGTCGTACGCCGAGGCGGGCACCGGCGGCCCGGCCGGCACCAGATAGGGGTGCTCCGCGAGGCGGGCGGTCTTCCACCAGTTGAGCTGTTCGCTCTCGTGGAAGCGGTACCGGGTCGTCCCGTCGGGGCCGACGTCGATCACCGCGGGGATGAACTGGTTCATCTCGGCCAGGGCTCGCTGGACGGCGATGCGGACGTCGAAGTGGGCGCCGAAGGCCATGAGGATGTCCTCGGCAGGGGCGCCGACGCGGCGGCTGATCGCGGCGGCCACGGGGACGCCGAGGTCGGTGGTGAGGTCGAGCACGTGCACCTCGCGGCCGAGCCCGGCGTAGACGTCCTGGAACTCCGCCATCCAGGGGTCGGCGAAATCTTCGAGGTCGAAGGCGGGGCGGCGGATCCGGTTGTACCACCACAGGGCGACCGCGTCCCGTTCGACGAGCTCCATGAAGCCCTGGACCACGGCGTCCTCCAGCGAGGAGCCGGCGGCGTTGCCGTTGGAATCGGCCCAGGCGTAGAGCGGCCCCGAGGAGCGCTGGTCGCGGTAGTAGTAGTACAGGTAGCCGGTGGGCAGGTACTTGTGCCGCCGCTCGGTCAGCGACCACACCGGCGTCCACTCGATCTCGGCGTCCTCGTCCAGCGGGTCGTTGACGAAGTCGAAACTGGAGGTCGCGCCTCTGGCCGGCCTGGTGCGGTACTGCGCCTCGCTGTAGAGCGAGCAGGCGTTCGGGTGGACGGCGTCCGCGCCCAGTTCGCCGAAACTGGCGGTGCGCCTGGCCTCGTCCCCCTGGAAGACCCCCGAGTAGCGTTCCATCGCCTCGCACATGGCGCTGACCTTGGCCTGCAGGTCGGTCGTGCCCTTGCCGCAGCTCTGGCTGCGCAGTCCCTGGCGCAGCGCGCGCAGGTCGCGCACCTGCCTGGCGAAGTTGTGTCCCGCCATGTACGTCTTGACGAAGGGCACTCCCGTCTCCATCCTGGCGAGCTCCCTGACGACACCGGTGACGGGGCTGACCAGGTGGGCGTACCGTTCGGCGGTGTCCTCCGGGTGCCGGGAGCGGTGGCCGCCGTCGGCGGTGAAGGTCTTGGGGCGCGAGCGCAGCTCGACCGGCCGCCCGGCGGCCGCGGCCACCAGCCCCGCGTCGCCGCACTCGGGGCACTGCGGCCTGCGGCGCAGTTCGTGGCGCGTGGCCCCCAGCTGCTGGGTGTCGAAGGTGATCACGTCTCGCTGCTGCTCGTTCCTGACCCCTGCCAGCCACTTCACCACCTCGGCGGCGACCAGCCGCATGCCCGCGCCGCCGGTCAGGGGCAGGGTGGCGACGGGCGGGGTCAGCGGCCCGCCGCCGCGCAGCCGGTCGGCGAGGTAGGTCAGGGACTGCCGGTGCCCTTCCAGGCGCTGGGAGAGACAGCGCCAGCAGCCGCCCTCGCCGGGCTGGAAGAACGGCCCGAGCCAGATGACGGGACCCGTGGGGCGGGCCAGCAGCCAGGGCCGTCCCTCCTCCAGGTTCCGCCGGTTGATCTCGGCGAGTTCCCCGCGCAGGTAGTCGTCGGTCAGCACCACGGTCAGCGCGCCTTCGTCCGGGCCGGTGATCCGCACCCCTTCGGCGGCCAGCAGGGTGCGCAGCTCCTCTCCGGGCACCTCGCCGACGGTGACCACCTCGGCGTGCCCGCCGCGCACCCCCGCGACCGCCTCCTCGGCCGGCCGGCCCGCCATCTCCCAGTAGGCGGCCGTCCCCCGCTCCAGGTCCTCGGTGACGTCGACCAGCAGACCCCGTTCCCGGAGCTGGTGGATCACGTAGTAGACGTTCTCCGGCGGGATGTCGGGGTCGACGGCGGCGACGATGTCGGGGATGGTGTGCTTGCCGTCGAGCAGGGCCGCCACCGCCCCGATGGACCGGCCGGTGAGGACGTGCAGGTCGCGCTCGGAGATCAGGAAGACCCCCTCTCCCTCGATGGTCTCCACGCGGAAGTGGCGGCGAAATCCTGGTCGGGGGTCCATGGCGTTCCTTTCTGCGGCGTCAGTGCACGAGTCGGAGCGAGGCGACCTGGTCGTCGGCCAGCCGGAGGAGGGTGAGCCCCGCCGCGGCCAGCCCGTTGACGGCGGACAAGGACAGCCGGTCGGCGCGCCGCCGGTCGGCGAACCAGCGGCGGGTGTGGTCGCGGCGGCGCAGCAGTTCGGCGGCGAGCCTTCCGGCCGACCGTGTCAGCGCCCGGTCGCCGGTCAGACGGCCGGCGTGCAGCGCCACCTCGGCGTCCACCACCAGCCGCGCGCACGAGCGTCCGGCCTCGGGCGCGCACTGCCCGCCCACCCGTTCTCGCAGCTCGCCGGGCACCTCCCCGGTGAGCAGATGGGCGGTGGCCACGGCGGCGAGCAGGGAGCCCGGGGTGTCGAGGGCGAAGCGGTGCGCCGCCAGCCGGGCGGCGGCGGCCCGGTCGTCGTCCCCGAGCGCGTGCGCGCTGCGGGCCAGCGCCCAGACCAGCCCGTCCTGGCCGGTGGGCAGCCCTTCGAGGGCGGGCACCCGGGGCGGGTACGGGATCGGCTGCCGGTCACCCGAGGCGAACTCGGCCGTCAGCTCCTCGTGCAGCCGCGCGGCCAGGGCGTCGGCCGCGGGAACCGCCACGGGGGAGGCCGCGCGGAGGCGGTGCAGGGCGAGCAGCAGCCCGGCCCGGCCGAGCACCGGCTCGGCCGCCGTCGGCAGGGACAGCTCGGCCTCGGCCAGCGGCACCAGCTCGGCCGCCCGGGCGATCAGCCCGCTGTCGGACAGCGCGGCGCCGCATCGGCTCAGCGCGTAGATGGCCGACCCGATGCCGACGAAGGCGCCGACGGGCGCCAGCCGCCCGGACATCCGGCGGTAGAACCCCGACCGGGTGGCCAGCGTCGCGAACTCGTACGAGGCGTCCAGCGCGTCCTGCGCCGCCGTCCAGTGGGCGGGGGCGCCGGTGTTGGCGTACAGCTCGGCGAGGAAGACGGCCAGGCCGGCGGTGCCGGTCAGCAGGTCACCGTGCAGGGGTTCGACCTGGTCCAGCCCGTGCGCGGGGTAGGTGACCACGCCGATCCAGCCCGACCGGTCTCCGGGCGGCCCGCCGGGGGGCGCGCCGAGCGGCACCGCCGCGGCGAGCACCTCGCCGGCCAGCTCGCCCGCGCGGGCGAGCAGCACCTCCGGCGACGGCTCCTGTCCCCTGCCGGACAGGTCGTAGGCGTGCAGGCCGATCTCGGTCACGGTGCGGGGTCTCGGTCCCGCGTCGGGGAACGACGTGGGCAGTTCCCCCGCCCCGGTGAAGTCCAGGCAGGTCTCCAGCACCGCCAGGTGCTCCTCCACGGGGAACCCCGCCAGCTCGGCGACGCGATCCTGCAGGCGCTGCCAGGCCGTACCCGCGAAGTGCCCGGGGATCTCGGCCCCGTCCGGGGTGAACACCGAGTCCGACTCGGGCCTGGAGACGAAGAACGGCACGTCCATCCGGCGGAACGCCTCGATCTCCTGCTCGACGATCTCCAGGATGTCCGCCCGCCCCGGGTCCTCCCGCAGCGTCTCCCTGGCGCTGCGGAACAGGTGGGCGAGGTACACCTCTCTGGCCACCCCGTCGAGCAGGGCGCCCGGGCTGAGGCTGATGCGGAGCATCTCGACGCAGTCCCAGGTGCTGCGCCAGATGTAGCGGACCGGGGCCTGCCTGAGCAGCGCCAGCGGGCCGCGGGCGTCGGCCAGCAGCTCCCGGTTGCGCGCCAGGCACACCTGCATCTGCCGGTAACCCTCGGCGACCTCGTCGGCGTAGCGCCGGGGGTCGGCCAGCTCCCCCGCCCCCCAGGTCGGCCGGTACGGCGGCGCCTCCCAGCCGACCGGATATCCGTACGGGTTCTCCGCGACCTGCTCCTGCAACGCGGCCACGCAGCCGATGTCCTGCGCCTGCACGCCGCCGGCGATCACCCTGGGGAAGGTGATGACGGCGGTCTTGACCACCGTCTCCTCGACCCTCCCCCAGAGCGCCCGGATCCTGTCACCGATGAGGGCGGGCTTGCTGATACGGGCCTGCAGCATGTTCTCCAGGTCGATGAAGACCGGCGTGTCCCCCCTGGCGACCAGGTTGTCCGCCCACAGGTCGCGGCACTCGAGGAACTGGGCGAGCCTCGCGAGCATGCCCAGGCGCGTGTAGTAGCGGCGGACGCTGTCCTCGTCGGTGCCGGGCTCGGCGGTGACGTACTCCTCCCAGCCGTAGCCCTCGCGCAGCACGACCTTGCGGGTGTGGAGGGGAAGCGGCAGCCCGTGGTTGTTCAGCAGGGTGCAGACGTCCATCATCCCCGCCACCGAGCGCAGGTCCTTCGGCTTGTAGACCACGCGCCGGCCGGAGGCGAACGTCAGCAGCGTGACCACCCTGCCGTGGTCGTGGGGGTCGCCCGAGTCCCCGGAGTACCCCGTCACCGGGCCGGGGGCGGCCCAGCCCCACAGCGTCCTGCGCAGCTCCGGCAGGTCCGCGCCGAGCCTGTCGAACAGCTCGTGGACCACGCGCTTCCACTGCAGGCACACCACGCCGATGACGTAGGCGAGCCCCGGCAGGGTCTCCAGCCTGTCGAGCCAGCCGGACTGGCTGACGTCGAGGCCCGGGCTCTGCAACCACGCGGACACGTCGCCGGCGGTGCCGGCGAGCTGCGCCTCGAACGCGAACCCGGAGAAGCACACCTGCGTGAGCCGCTCGATGAGCTGGCCCGCGATGTCCTCGCGGGCCTCAGGTGTCAGGGGCACACCGCGCAGCGTCCCGTCCTCCATGTCGACGAGCCTGTTCACCGCCCGCCTGAACGCCACGAACGGCGAGCCGGGGCGCCCGGACGCCGGGTCGGCCGCGGCCGTGGGCGGTTGCGCGAGCAGGAAGTCCACCAGCGCGTACCCCCACTCGGGCAGCCTGCGCGGATCGGCCACCCTGACGTCGACCAGGCCGGCGCCGAGGTCGCGGCCGGAGCGTCTGCGGTGGTGCAGCAGCGCCCGTTTGGCGTCCTCGTTCTCGCCCACGGCCGCCTTCAGCCAGCGATTGGTGCGCTCGGACGCCTGGCGGGGGCCGCGCCCGGCGACGGGGACGAAGAACTCCCCCGACGCGCGTTCGGGGAAGGGCGCGGCGGCGGCGAGCACGGCGATCAGCCGCTCGTCCCCGCCGGGAACGGCCAGCAGCCCCTCCCCCCGCGCTTCGGCGTACCCCTGGTGAACCGAGACCGTCATCTCAGACCTCCTGTCGGCGGACCATTCGGGCGAAGAGCGGGTTGCGGTCCACGAGCCCCTCGAAGGGGCCGTCGGCGACGACCCTGCCCTGGTCGAGTACGTAGATCCGATCCGCCGACCTGATGGTGCTCAGCCGGTGCGCGATCACGATCCTGGTGACGTCCAGCTCGGCGATCTTGCTGCTGACCAGCGCCTGCGTCAGGTTGTCCAGGGCGCTGGTGGCCTCGTCGAGGATGAGGACCCGCGGCCGCTTCACCAGTGCCCTGGCGATGAGCAGCCGCTGCAGCTGCCCGCCCGAGAAGGACGCGTTGTCCTCGCCGACGAGGGTGTGCATGCCCATCGGCATCGCGGCGATGTCGTCGTCCAGCCCCGCCAGGCGGGCGACCCGCCAGGCGTCCTCCTCCGTGGTGCCGGGCACCTCGCCCAGGATGTTGTCCAGGATGGAGCCCCGCAGCACCCTGGCCTGCTGCATCACCACCCCCACCTGGGAGCGGACCCGGCGCAGGTCGAGGTCGCGCAGGTCGCCTCCGTCGTAGAGGACCTGGCCGGTGCGCGGCGGCTCGAAGCCCAGCAGCAGCCGCACCAGCGTGGACTTCCCGGCGCCCGAGGGGCCGGCGACCGCCACGAACTCACCCGGCCTGAACACCATCGACACGTCGTCGAGGATGCGCTTGGCGGTGCCCGGGTAGGCGAACGAGACCCCGCTGAGCCGTACCAGCCCGCTCAGCTCACCCGGGTCCTTGGCACCCGGGCGCGTCTCGGGCGCCCGCTCCAGCAACGGCCGCAGCCGCTCGAACCTGGGCAGCAGCGCGAACGCGGCCTCCACCGCCCTGTTCACCTGGCCGAGGGCGAGCACGAACTGTCCGAGCGCCACGGCGGCGATCACGAACGATCCCGCGGGCACGTCCAGGGACAGTCCGGTGACGGCGAGGAGGAGCAGCAGCGCGGGCTGTGCCGCGGCGCCGATGGCCGCCGACACGGCCCGCTCGCGCTGCGCCGCCGCGGCGGCGCGCTGCTGGGTGGCGAACAGCCGCGCCCACAGCCCGAACACCTGAGCCTCCCGGCCCGCGACATGGATCTTGTCGATGGCGCCGAGGCAGGCGTACAGCAGGGAGTACACCTTGCCGTACTGCTCGTGGGTGACCAGCTCGTGCCGCTGCTGGCGCACGGCCCGCACGGCCAGCACGGCCAGCAGTGCCACCACCCCGGCCAGCGCGGCCACGGCCAGGCGCCAGTCCACCGCGACCAGGATCAGCAGGCCGAGCAGGGAGAACACGCCGCCGAGGAGCGAGTTGACCGCGGCCTCCCCCAGCGACCTGCGCATGTCGGAGACGGCGTTGGCCCGCTGGACCAGCTCGCCGGTGCTGTACCGGCCGAAGAACTCCAGGTCGAGGGAGACCAGGTGACTCCACACGGCCGGCTCGATCCGTTCCTGCAGACGGCCCTGCACCCGTACGAGCACCGAGTTGCGCACGGCCAGGAGCATGGCGCCGGCGCACACCGCGCAGGCGATGACCAGCGCGGTCCAGATCATCGACGGCCGGTCGGCCGAGGTGGCCGCCGACCTCAGGAGCGTGAAGGTGAACAGGGGGACGCACAGCGCCAGCAGCGCGGCCCCGCCGCCCGCGGCGAGCAGCCAGGCCAGTTCCCGGCCCGCCCCTCGCAGGCCGTACCTCAGCAGGGCGAGGGGCGAGGTCAGGCCCTCGTCGAGCGGCGGGTAGACCTGCCATGCCTCCGCGGCGAGCTCCGCCGCGACGGCCTCGGTCACCCGGCGCTCGCCCTCGGCTGGGTCCGCGATCCTGTACCCGCCCCCGCGAGGCAGGAGCGCCACGGGACGGCCGTCCCGGCGGTCGAAGCCGATCATGGGGACGGTGGCCTTGCGCCACCACCGTTCCTCCAGGCGCACGCGCCTGTGCCTGACCCTGGCCGCGTCCATCGCGGCGCCGAGCGGGTCACCGGAGGTGTCGCCGATGTCCCTGACGGGGAACCCGCAGTGGGCGCCGAGGGCCCTGACGACCGCCATCGCGCGTCCGGCCCCGGTACGGGGAAGGTCGGGCGAGCCGCTCGCGCCCGCGGCCAGCGCGATGTCGGCGAAGGACCGCCTGAGGGTCCCCGCGGTGGCCTCCACCCTGGCCGCGCGCCAGTTGTCCCGGTCGGCCCGCTCCGCCTCGGCCAGCAGCAGCACCTGCGCCAGCGTCCGGCGGTGCAGGTCGCGCAGCTCGCGGTCGCCGGGCGGGCCCGCCGAACCGGGCCGGCGCAGCCCCTGCGCCCACGCCGACACCGCCTCGGCGTCCCTGCGGACGCGGCGCACCGACGTCCCCTCCGCGGGGGCGGCCCTGAGGGTGTAGCCCGGCGGCAGATCCGTCGCGGCGAACCCGTGCATGAGCTGCCCGCACTCGACCCGGACGACGCGGTGACGGGGGCCTTGCCCGTCCAGGGGGGACAGCAGGACGTCGATCGACCCGCTGACCACCCGCCAGCAGGCATAGGGGTCGATCAGCTCGATCTCGCTGACGGGGTATCCGTTCACATCGCTTCCTCGACGAGAGCGCGGTAGGGACCGGGAGCGGCGATCAGCTCGACGTGCGTGCCGCGCTGGACGACCCTGCCGCGGTCGAGCACGAGGATCAGGTCGCTGTCGCGCACGGTGCTGAGCCGGTGCGCGATCACCACGCAGGTGCAGCCTCTGGCCTTCAGGTTCATGTCGACCACGGCCTCGGTCTCGGCGTCCAGCGCGCTGGTGGCCTCGTCGAGCACGAGCACCGGAGGAGACATCGCGAGCGCTCTGGCGATCTCCAGGCGCTGCCGTTCGCCGCCGGACAGGTTGCGGCCCCGCTCCTGGATCCAGCCCTCCGCGAGCCCGCCCCGGCGGTGGACGACCTCGGCCAGGCAGGCGTCGCCGAGCGCCCTGCGCAGGCGGTACGCCGGGATGGTCGGATCCCAGAGCGTGAGGTTGTCGGCGACCGTGCCCTCGAACACCTGCAGGTTCTGCTCGACGTAGCCGATCGAGGTGGTGAGCACCTCCCTGGGGGTCTCCTCCCTCGGGACGCCGTCGAGCCTGATCTCACCGGACCACGGTGTGACGGCGCCGGTGAGCAGCCGGGCGACGGTGGACTTGCCGCTGCCCGTGCGGCCGACGATGGCGACCCGCTGACCGGGCTCGGCGCGGAACGACAGCCCCTCGACGACCGGCCCGTGCTGGCGGTCGTAGCCGAAGGTCACCTGGTCGAACTCCACCGCGCCGCGCAGGCCGCCCGGCCCGGCGGGCGCCGCGGGCGGCGTCGCGTGCCGCGGATCGGGCTCGGCGCACAGCGCGTCGTCGAGCATGCTCGTCTGCGCGACCGCGATCTGTGCCTCGGCTCCGAGTCCGACCAGCGAGGTCGTCGGGACGAGGAAGGCGCCGACCAGGAGCTGCGCCGCCACGACGGTCGCCATGCCGACCTCTCCGTGTGCCGTCAGCACCGCTCCGGTGATCACGACCGCGGCCCCGGCGAGCGAGCCGAGCGCGGCGGGCACCACCATCAGGGCCTGGGTCACCCGCATGAGGTCCTGGGTGGCCGACAGGCTGCGCGCCGACAGTTCGGCCCACTTGGCGAAGAACCAGCCCTCGGAGCCGTCGGCCTTGAGCGACTCGGCCATCGCGATCCCGTTGAAGGCCATGCTGTCCCTGCGGTGCTCGTCGAAGATCAGCCGTTGCTGGTGCGGGGCGCTGCGGCGGCTGACCGTGCGCATCGCCACCAGGTTGACCACCGCCAGGAGCCCGGCGACCACGGCGAAGGCCGGATGCAGGGCGAACAGGATCGACGAGTGCACCACCATGGCGAGGACGGCGGCGACGCCCGCGGCGACCCGGTCCGACAGCAGCAGGGCCAGTCCCGCGCCGAAGGAGGTCCGGGTCACCAGGCCGCCGGTCGAGCGCCTGTGGAAGTAGTCGCCCGGCAGCCGGAGCATCCGCCACACGTACCGGCCCGACAGGTCGGCCGCCATGGCCGTCTGCACGGCGCCGAGCAGCCGCTGCTGCATCCACGTCCCGGCCAGGGTGAAGACGACGCAGCCGAGCAGTCCGAGCAGCACCGGCACCGACCAGGCGGGTTGCCGCGCGATCATCACCTGGCTCAGCAGCAGCCGGCCGAGCAGCGCGGTGGCCGCGGCGGGGAGGGCGAGCGTGAAGGCCATGACGGCGATGGCGAGGAGCGCGGGCAGGTACGGCCGCACCTTCGCCAGCGCCGAGCGGGCCATGGGGAAGCGCGGGCCTCCCGGTCTGAATCGCTCGCCGGGGCGCGGTACCAGCACGATGCCGCTGAACCGCTGCCGGAACTCCTCCCTGCTCAGCCGGACCCTGCCCACCGCCGGGTCGTTGAGGTAGGCCCAGCGTCCGCGCATGCCCTCCAGCACCGCGTAGTGCCGCTGGTCGACGAAGATCATCGATGGGACGGGGAAGGTCTCCAGTTCGTCCGGCCCCACGCGCCAGCCGCCGATGTCGAAGCCGTACTCCTCGGCCGCCGCCTTGAGACCGACCCCCGTCAGCCCGTCCCTGCCGACGCCGCACCGCTCCCTGATCTCGTGCAGGGGCACGCGCAGGCCGTGGTGGGCGAAGATCATGCTCAGGCAGGCGGGCCCGCAGTCGGCGTCCTCCATCTGCGGGCGGCGCTCGGTGCGCACGGGGCGCGGCCGCCTGGTCGCGGTCTCAGCCACGGCGGCCTCCCGGGAACAGGGCGTCCACGGGACGGACGACGGCGACGGTGATCTCCCCTGACACCGGGGTGAGCGTGGCACCGGGCCAGGCCCGCCGGTCGAGGTCGACGGTCACCAGGTAGCGGCCCTCGGCCCGCAGCGCCGGGCCGAACAGCGGCCGTAGCAGGTCACCGGTGGCGGGGTAGGGCTCGACCGCGCCCACCCGCCCCGGCTCCGCGCCGCCCGCGCCGGCCACGGTCACGGGCTGGCCGGGGGCGAGCGCACCCACCTGGTCCGGGCCGACGGTGAGCAGCGCCCGCAGGGGGCCGTCGGCGGGGTCGACGGCGGCGACGATGCCGCCGGCGGCCAGGACCGTGCCGGGGGCCGCCGTGCGGAGCACCCGCCCCCGCGCCGAGGCGGTCACGACGTGCCGGCGTCCCTGCTCGTCGGAGAGCACGGCCACCGACGTGGACGGGGTCACCTCCTGCCCGGCGCGGACGAGCACCTCGGCCAGGCTCCCCGCCGCCGGGGCGGCCACCGGGACGGGACCGCTTCCGGCCACGAGGACGCCATTGGCGACGACCGTGTCCCGCACCCTGCCCAGCCAGACCCACCCGGCCCCGCAGGCCGCGACCAGGATCAGCGCGACCGCGGCGAGCCACGCCTTGGTCCGGACCGTGGAGACCAGCCCGTCGATCCGGTCGCCCGCGGGCGCCTCCACCACGGGCACGCTCATGTGGTCTCCACGCAGAAGCAGAGGGTGAACAGGCACGGGGGCGGCAGGTATTCGCCGCCTTGGAGAGCCTCGATGACCAGCTCGGCGCCGGGCTCGGGGGGCAGCGCCGGCACGGGCGCCCCGTCGGCGAGCCGGATGTCGTACTCGGTGAGCACCGTGGCGGGCTCGCGCTCGTAGCGGAGCCTGAGGTCGGCGTCGAACCACGACCTCGCCGTCAGCTCTCCGAACCGCCTGCGCTGGTCGAGGTCCCAGCCCATCGTGTCCACAGTCATCACAGTTCTCCCGCGGCGGTGGTGTGAGATGCTTTGCGGGACCGGCGGTGGGCATCTGGACTGCCCACCGCCGGCCTTGGTGGTGCGAGGACGCCTCAGGCGGTGCGGCCGCCGGAGAAGCAGCCCGTCGGGCAGCTGACCGTGCCGATCGTGCCGAGTGCGCCACCCGCCGACGACTCCAGGCTCTCCAGGTCGATGGCCTGGTCGGGCTGGGCGGGCAGGTCGGGCGGTGAGAGCTCGGACGGCCAGTCGACGCCCGCGTCCGCCAGTGCGGCCCGCGGATCTCGGGCGAACTCTCGCCTGACCGACTCATCGGACCAGGCGCGTGCAACGAATCGGGCGAACCGCGCGTGCAGTTCGGGGGGCAGGGACGGGTCTTCCGGCATGGTGTCACCTCGTCGGGCAGGCTTCGGGGCGCGGACACCGCTGGTCCGCTCCCCTCGGCAGGTCAGGGGGTTCGGCCGCCTGTGAGATTCAGATTCGCCGTCAGCAACAAAGCCCGCCAGGAACAACTAACACCGACATATCGTGATGTTCGTCATTTCGGGTAACCGGTCTTTCCCGACGGGATCCGCTGCTCCCGATGGGCGAACTCCCGCATCCGGCTCTGGGCCTCCCGGGCGAGGTCGAGCATGTGCCGCAGCTCTTCCCTTAGGCCGCCGGCCTCGCCGTCCGCGACGGTCATGACCTTGCGGCCCTGGGCCGCGATGGCCTCCAGCCGGCTGCCGAGGACGCCCTCCAGCTCGCCCATGGCCCTGGCGCGCTGCGCCGCCACCTCCGCGACGGCGAGCTCGGCCCTGGTCTCGTAGAGGACCCTCGCCGTCTGCGCGAAATGCGTCAGCCCCGCCAGCAGGACGGCGGCCACCGCGACGGTCAGCGTCCAGGACATGACTTCCGTGGGGCCGTCCCCGAAGGCGATCGACTTCAGTGCCTCCGCCAGGACCACCAGGGCGAAGACCGGCAGGGAGTACGGCCGGGGAAGGAGCCCCAGCGCCGCCGCGGCGAGGAAGATCCCGGCGGCGGCCCACCACTCGCCCAGGAAGGGCAGGGGCAGGTAGACCAGCAGCGCCATCACCACCACCCACTTCCCGCGGCCCCTGTCCGGGTGCGCGCCGCCGGCCAGGACGTACAGGACGACCACCGCCGTCGCCAGCACCACGGCCGGAATCCCCCGGGCCGGGCCGCCCTCGATGTAGTGGGCGAACGTACGACTCATCAGGAAGAGGGCGAACGCCACGATCGCCACGCGAGCGAGCCGGATCTCCACCGGCGCGCGAGCCGCCGTGCGCGGTCCCGGAGCCCCTGTCTGGGTCACAGACGGATCATGACAACCGAACCGGGGGATGGCAACGGGTCAGGTCTCCGCTTCCCGCACCGCGTGCGGCACCAGGCGGTCGGACGGGCGAGCCGCCTGGTGCCGGGCTTGGACGTCCTGGGTGCGCGGGCGGAACCGCGCCCCAGGAACCGTCACGTCTCCGAAGCGCCGCAGCCGTAGGTGGAGGCGGTGCCCAGGCAGCCGCCGATGGTGCTGATCGAGCTCGCCGAGCCCAGGCAGCTACCGGCCTCGCCCTCGCTGCCGGCGGCGGCCTCCAGCTCCTCCACGCTGAACTCGCCCTCCGGCTTGGCGGGCAGCGGCGGCGTCGGCACGCCCTCGGGGTAGGCGATGCCGTACTCGGCCAGCATCAACCGCGGCTCACGGCCGTAGCGGGACTTGACCTCGCCCTCCGACCACGCGGCGGCGATCAGCCTGGCGAACTTCCTTCGGTCCTCGTCGCCGAGAATGTAGACGCTTTCGGCCATCGGGCCACTCTCCTTCCGTCCCGGCTCGCAACCGGGGTCCGACGGGAGCGGCAGCGGGCATCTGGACTGCTCGCTGCCCTTGTGCAGCTCAAGCCTCACCCCTGGCGACCTTCGGCGGTAGAAACATCTGACACCGACCGGCCGTGATAACTGTCACGGAACACCGCAAGCCCGACATCAGTCACTTATTGCCTCGGCTGCGACCCGCTCGCGCGAAACCACCCGGCGCGCCGGTCCGGAACGCGGATGTCGGGGTGGTCGTGCGGACAACGCCTGATGTTAGCGCTCGCACAGCGGCGGATGATTCGTGCAGCAACGCCCGCCGTCTCGCACGCACCAAAGGAAGGCCTGTCCATGCGACCTCCGCGCCGATTACGGCGACACCTCACGCCGTGGTGGCTCGTCCTGATCGCGCTCGCGACCATGCTCGTCGCGACCGTGCTGCCCACCGACCCGGCGAGCGCCGGACCGCCCGTCCGGCCGACCACGCTGCCGACCAAGCCGACGCTCGTACCGGTGCCCCCGACGTTCGTACCGACGCTTCCGCCTCCCACCTCACAGCCGACACCACCGCCGGCGACGTCACCGCCGCGGTCGTACATCATGGCGGGGCTCGGCGACAGTTTCAGCAGCGGTGAAGGCGCGAGCAGGAACCACGTCTACATCAAGGGCCCGGACGGTAAGGAGGCCTGGCCGCACCGGTCCGGGCTGGCGCCGATCGCCTCGGCGTGGACCTTCCTGGAATCGGGCCGCTACCCGGGCGGCGACTACACCCTCCAGCCCACCGAGGTCCGCACCAGCTGGGAGGGCGACACCTTCGTCTTCAACGCGTCGTCCGGCGCCAAGGTCAAACACCTCAAGAGCCCGCAGTACGAGGACGACGACCACCCCGACCCCGCCGAGCTGCGGAACCCGCCCCAGCTCGACAGCGTTCCCAGGAACGCCGACATCGTCTACTTCGGCTTCGGCGGCAACGACGTCGGCTTCGGGCAGATGATGAGCACCGCGCTGAAGGCGTACCTCTTCGGGAGGTTCAGGGCGAACTGGGTGGCGCGCCAGATACGCGCGACCCAGCTCGAGGTGTTCCGGCTGCTGAAGCGAGTGCCGCAGATGTCGGCCAACGTCGAACAGGGCCTGGTCCAGACGCACGAGTGGGCGGACAAGGCCGACCTCATCGTGGCGCTCTACCCGTTGGGCGTCAAACCGTCCGGCAACTCCGACCTGCGGCAGATCTCCGGCGCGGCCATGGACCAGATGTATCCGTTCGGCGTCGCCGTGAACCAGGCGATCAAGGACGCCGTCCAGCGGTTCCGCGCCAGGTACCCCGGCGTCAAGGTGCACGTGTGGGACCCGAACACGGCGGGCCCCAACGGCACCAGCATCGTCGCCGGACACGAGCTCGGCACGCCGGACTCGTACTTCAACGGCGTGAGATACCGGCCGGAGGTCGTCAGGCGCGAGATCCTCGGCAAGCGGAGGTTCTTCAAGGCCTACCAGGAGAGCTTCCACCCCAACGAGGTGGGCGCCGTGGCACTCGGCAGGGCGCTGGCCACCTGGATGGCGCAGGAGTTCCCCGACCTCTTCCCGAACGGCCCCGACTTCTCCCGGGTCCACGTCGACGCGCAGGCCTCGGCCGAGGACCCGGACGCCGACCAGCAGCTCGAGGAGTGGGCGCTCGAGAACCCCGACGAGGCGTGCGATGAGACCGACATCGACAGCATCTGCCACTTCGTCACGCCGGACGGTGAGATAACCTTCCCGGTCGACGTGCTGACCAACCCGATCCCGCTTCCGCCGATCCCGGGAGGAGCGGTGATCGGCAGCGGTCCCGGAGGCGGTTCCAGCAGCGGCGGCACACCGTCCTCGACCTGGATCCCCGCGACCTACAGCAGCGCACCGTCCATCCCGACCGACGGTTCGATCGGCAACACCCCCACCGGGGACCCGTGTGACATCAAGACCGCCGATCCGCTCGTCAAGGCCGTGACGGTCACGACGTCGACGCTGAGCGGCGGAGGCCTGCGGGAACCCGTCCACGTCACCTGGGTGTCGTTCATGAGAAGCCAGCCCTCGGACCCCTGCGCCAAGGGCGAGAAGATCGACCCGACCGAGATCCAGCAGATGGTGGACGAATGGCTGGGCGGCGGCGATTCCGGCGACTGACCGGTATCAGGCGACACCGTGATCAGGGCCGCCGGGCGGGGGACGTACCGCCCGGCGGCTCCGCCGCGACGGTCACCCCGCGGCACGGTCACCCCGGCGCCGGGAGGTCGCCGTGACCCGCCAGCCGCCTGGTGAGCGCCACGCGGGACCGCACGTCGAACTTGCTGAAGATGCGCGCGACGTGGGTCTCCACCGTCTTCTTGCTGACCTGGAGACGCTCGGCCACCTCACGGTTGGTCAGCCCCTGGCTGACGAGTTCGGCCACCTGGCGTTCCCGCTCGGTCAGCGCGGGCGGACCGGCGGACCGGCGCGCCCCCTGCCGGGGACCGCGCGCGGCGAGCTGCCGCTCCACCCGGGCCAGCCGGCCGGTGAGCCAGTCCGCCCCCGATTCCTTGAAAGCGGCCTTGGCCTGACCGATCTCGGCGCGGCACGTCGCCGCGTCCCCCAGGCGGGCGTGGACGGTCGCGAGGAACTGGTGCGCCAGGCCGCGTTCGACGACGGCGCCGCTCTCGCCGAACCGCTCGACGGCGATCCGGGCGGCCGCCACGGCCCCGGCCAGGTCGTCCCCGCCGCACAACGCGCGGGCGCGGGCGTCGTAGGCGATGGCGAGGTGGTAGGGCAGGCCGCTGCCGGCCGCGGCGACCGCCGCCGCCGACAGGGCGAGCGCGGCGCCGACGTCGCCGTCCGCTCCGGCGCCGATCGACCGGACCGCCAGCCGTTCCACCTCGGTGTCGCGGGACACGACCGCCGGCGGCGGGAACTCGTGGCCCGCCTCGTCACGACCGGCGGCGAGGCGGACGCGGTCCAAGGACACCTGCGCCATCCCCTGCCACCAGGCGGACCCGGGGACGGCGCCGGCGATCTGACCGGCGAGGGTCATGGCGGGACGGACGCCGTGCCGCCACAGCACCGGCACCAGCATGACGCAGCGGGCCATCGCCAGGGTCTCGCTGCTCTGGATGTACTCCGACGCCGCCGCCGCGCGCTCGGCGATGTCGATGGCCTCCGCCAGGCGGCCGGTCCGTGCCGCATGATGCGCCTGGCTGATCAGCAGGTACGGCATCGCGTAGCCGGCACCGGACATCGTCGCCAGGTCGACGCCCCTGGCCAGGTGACGCGCGGCGTCGGCCGGCCGCTGGAGACAGGTCTCGCTCCAGGAGAGCGGCGCGACGAGTTCCACGTGCCGCACCAGGGCGGTGTCCGACGCGCTGTCCATCAGCCACCCGGCGCGCCCGCTGTGCGCCCGCGCGGCGGCGACGTCGCCGTCCTGCAGACACGCCAGGGCCAGCACGGCGTACGCCGCGGCGCCGAGCGCCGGCTCGGTCGTCTCCGGCATGAGCCCGATGGCCTCGAGGGCGTGCTCGCGCGCGGCCACCGGGTCCGCGCGCAACACCGCCACGGCCGCCAGCTCCACCAGGAGCTGGGTCCGCACATGCCGGTCGTGCCCGGTCCGGCCGGCCTGCGAGCTCAACAGGGCCCACGCCTCGTCCAGCCGGCCGAGCAGCCGCGATATCACCGAGGAGAAGGCGACCGCCGCCGAGGCCACCTCGTGCGGCAGGTGGATCACCTCGTGCAGGATCCGCCGGCTCTCGGTCAGCGAGCCCATCACGCCCGTCGCCTTGGCGAGCCCGGTGAGCAGGTGACCGCGGTACGGCACGAGGCCGGCGTGTTCGGGGAGCACCCGCAGGGCGTCGCGGAGCAGCCGCACCGCGGTCGCCGGCGCCGAGTCCAGGTACGCGATACCGGCGTCGCCCATGGTCCGGGCGGCCTCCTCGTCACCGTGCTCGGCGTACCGTTCGGTGTGGTGGGCGAGCAGCGCCAGCGATCCATGGGTGCGGCGCAGATGGCCGGCGACCCGGGCATGGGCCGCGACGCGCCAGCCCGCGCCACATGTGTCGTAGGCGGCCGCGCGGATCAACGGGTGGCGGAAGGTGAACCGCGCGCCCTCCAGCGTGCCCAGCCCCTGCCGGCACAGCTCCTCGACGGCGGCCGCGGTGGTCGCCGCGTCGAGTTCGGCGACATGGGAGATGACGACGAGCGATGCCAGTTCGCCGGCGACCGCCGCCGCGTGGGCCGCCCGGCGTCCTGTGGGCGTGAGCCGGTCCAGCTCCCGGCGCAGCACCGCCAGCAGGGTCTCCTCCAGGGCGGGCACCGCCCCGGGCCGGTCGTCGGCCAGTTCCGCCAGGGTGTCGTCACCGGCGTCCAGCAACGTTTTCAGAAACAGCGGGTTGCCGCCGCTGACCTGGTACATCAGCCGCCGCCGGCGCGGGTCCACGCCGGAGGGCATGAGCGACGCGGCCGCGTCCTGGTCCAGTGGGGCCAGGCTCAGCCGGGTGACGCGTGGATCCCGCCGGGCGACGGCGTCGGCCACCACCGGGGGGATCATGGCCGACCGGCAGGCGATCGCCAGCAGGAAGCCGGCGGCCGGTGGATGGCGGAGCAGGAACTCGGTCAGTTCGAGGGACGGCGCGTCCGCCCAGTGCAGGTCGTCGAGTGCCAGGACGGCTCCGCCGTCGCCCGCCAGATGGGTCAGGAGCGCTCGGATGCCGCGATAGGTGTGGTGGCGATCCAGCCGCCCCCGGCCGGTGTCACCCGCCTCCCCCGCCGACAGCAGGGTGTGCAGCGCCGCCTCCGCCAGGTCGCCCGGCGTGCCGTACTCGTCGGACAGCCGCGTGAAGGCGTCCACGTACATGCCGAAGGGGACGAGGCGCTCGAACTCGGTGGCGCCGCCGGCGAGCACGGTCCGCCCGGCCGCGTGCGCCCGCTCGACCAGGTGCTCCAGCAGCCGGGTCTTGCCCACTCCGGGCTCACCGTCGATCAGGAGCAGGCGGCATCCGCCTGCGCGGGCGACGGCCTTGTCGATCCGGGCCGTCTCCTCGGCCCGTCCGACCAGCTCCGGCGGCCGGGCAGGCCCCACCCTCGCCGACCTGTCATCGCTCATGGCATCCTCCGGCCGGTCCGGCGGTCACACCGGACGCCGGGGCGCGGGCCCGTCGGGCCCTTCGCACGGTCCACGGTGCGAGACGAGGATCGTACAGATCTTGGTCGATGTCCATGGGGTGGACCCGCCCCTGATCGACGCCGCCTTGGGCGCGGATCACGAAACCTGGGCATCCGTCACTTATTGACTCGCTCGCTGACCCCGCTTTACCGTCAGGGCCCGATCTTGCATGAGGAGGGCTCGCAATGGGCATCCGACCGTCCCCGCGCCGCCGAAACGTCCTCGCCGCGCTGAGCGCCGTCACCGTACTGGCCGCCGGGCTGGCGACCGCCCCGGCGGCGCAGGCCGCGCCGGACCGCCCCGCCTACCTCGACCCGTCCGCGCCGGTGGAGAAACGGGTGGCCGACCTGCTGGGCCGTATGACCCTGCAGGAGAAGATCGGGCAGATGACCCAGGCCGAGCGGGCCGCCGTCACCGACGACCCCACCCGGATCGCGCAGTGGAACCTCGGCTCGGTGCTGTCCGGAGGCGGCTCCACCCCGGCGGAGAACACCCCGGCCGCGTGGGTGAAGATGGTCGACGAGTTCCAGGCGCAGGCGCTGAGCACCCGGCTGAAGATCCCGATGATCTACGGGATCGACGCGGTGCACGGGCACGGCAACGTGTACGGCGCCACGATCTTCCCGCACAACGTCGCCATCGGCGCCACCCGTGATCCCGACGTGGCCGAGCAGGAGGGCCAGGTCACCGCGTCGGAGCTGCGGGCCACCGGCATCCCGTGGAACTTCGCGCCGTGCGTCTGCGTCACCCGGGACGAACGGTGGGGGCGCGGCTATGAGAGCTTCGGCGAGGACCCGGCCCTGGCGAAGGCCATGGAGACCGAGATCGACGGCCTGCAGGGCCGGACACCGGGGCGGATCGGCCCCGACCACGTGCTCGCCACCGCCAAGCACTTCGCCGGGGACGGCGACACCAGGTACGACACCGCGACCGCCGCGGCCAACGCCGGCCTGCCCTGGTACAGCAAGAAGTACACCATCGACCAGGGCGTCACCGTGACGAGCCGGGACCGCTTCACCCGGATCGACCTCGCCCCCTACGACCCCGCGGTCGGGACGCGCCACGTCGGAACCGTCATGCCGTCCTACTCCAGCGTCGACTGGACCGACGACGGGGTCGGAAACCCGGTGAAGATGCACGCCCACCAGGAGCTGCTCACCGGGACGCTGAAGCAGAAGATGCGCTTCCGGGGCTTCGTCATCTCCGACTGGGAGGGCGTCCACCAGATCCCCGACCCTTCGGAACCGGGCAACACCGGGCTGACCGCCTACAAGGTGAGGACCGGGGTCAACGCCGGCATCGACATGTTCATGGAGCCCAACAGCGCGCCCCAGTTCGAGCAGCTGCTGCAGGCCGAGGTCGAGGCGGGGCGGGTGAGCCGGGCGCGGATCGATGACGCGGTCTCCCGCATCCTGCGCGAGAAGTTCGTCCTCGGGCTGTTCGAGCACCCGTACGCCCCCGCCGGCAAGGCCGGCGACGTGGGCGGCGCCGCGCACCGGGCCGTCGCCCGCCGCGCGGTCGCCGAGTCGCAGGTGCTGCTGAAGAACAGTGGGAACCTGCTGCCGCTGCGGCCGGACGCCAAGATCTACGTCGCCGGGCGCAACGCCGACGACATCGGTGACCAGGCCGGCGGCTGGACCATCACCTGGCAGGGCGTCTCCGGCGGCAGCATCCCCGGCACCACCATCCTGCAGGGCATCAAGGAGGTCGCGCCGGGCGCCTCCGTCACCTACAGCGCGGACGCCTCGGCCCCCACCGACGGGGCCGAGGTCGGCGTCGTCGTGGTCGGCGAGACCCCGTACGCCGAGGGGTACGGCGACGTCGGCGGGCCCGAGTGCGGGTGGTGCAGCACGCCCCAGCAGGAGCCGAAGTCGCTGTCGCTGCAGCCGGGCGACAAGGCCGTCATCGACAAGGTCTGCACGGCGATCAAGAAGTGCGTCGTGCTGGTGGTCTCGGGCCGGCCGCAGATCGTCACCGGGCAGCTCGGCGAGATCGGCGCGCTGGTCGCCTCCTGGCTGCCCGGCAGTGAAGGCGCGGGCGTGGCCGACGTGCTGTTCGGCCGCCGGCCGTTCACGGGGCGGCTCCCGGTGAGCTGGCCGGCGAGCGCGGACCAGGTGCCGGTCAACGTCGGCGACGCGGACTACCACCCGCTGTACCCGTTCGGCTGGGGCCTGCGCACCAAGGTGACGGCGACCGCGGCGAGCGCGGCGGACCTGGACTCCGCCAGGTCGCGGGGTGACTCGCGGCTGGTGGACGAGATCGTGGCGCGGGCCCGCGACGCCGCGCAGGCCAACGTGGTGGCCGGGAAGGCCCCGGAGGACTGGGCGCGTCTCATCGCCGACGCCGACCACGCCCTCCTCACCGGCGACCCGGTCAAGGCGTTCACGCTGCTGGTACAGGCCGCCCGCTGACCTCCTGTCGTCGCGGACAACGACAGCCCGCCCGAAGGCTTTCCGTTCGATAACGTCGGGAACGCTTCGAGCGGGCCTTGTCTCCCTTACCGCAGCCAGAACTGAACTCTGTACTCTATCTGGAGCACCCGCGCGCCAAGCCGTCGCGGGAGACCTCCACGCGGCCCTCCAGATCCCCGAGCCGTTCCTGCGACACGGCAGACTCGACGAGACGGCGGCCGAGGTGACCTGTGGGTCGAGGACAGACTCATCGCCATCCTCGTCGCTCATGGCTTCGTGGACGAAGCGATCAGCAGGCTGCGAGTCGGCCCCGGCTACCGGCGGGAGGAGCGCCTGATCGATCCGCCCACCCGGGAGGGCCGGGCGGACGACCCGCGTCTGCCGGGCCACCCGTGCCGCCGTCGGTCACGAAGCGTAATAACCTATTGACTGAGTAGGAAATGAGGAGAAGGCTGGGAGCCGTACCGGTCCCCCGATCCTGGAGATCCGCATGAGCGTCACCGACGAGCTCCTCGCCAACGCCGAGCGTTACGCCGAGACCTTCGACAAGGGCCACCTGCCGCTGCCCCCGGCCCGCGGCGTCGCCGTGGTCGCCTGCATGGACGCCCGCCTCAACGTGTACAGGCTCCTCGGCCTCACCGAAGGGGACGCGCACGTCATCCGCAACGCCGGAGGCGTCGTCACCGCCGACGAGCGCCGCAGCCTCGCCATCAGCCAGCGCCTGCTCGGCACCCGCGAGATCATCCTGATCCACCACACCGACTGCGGCATGCTGACCTTCACCGACGACGCCTTCAAGAGCGCGATCGCCGAGGAGACCGGCCTCAGGCCCGACTGGGCCGCCGAGGCCTTCCCCGACCTGGAGGAGGACGTCCGCCAGTCCGTCGCCCGCATCCTGGCCGATCCCTTCATCCCGCACAAGGACGCGGTGCGCGGCTTCGTGTACGAGGTCGAGACCGGCCGCCTCCGCGAGATCAAGTCCTGAACCGTCTCCGGCGACCGGGCCCGGCGCCCGGTCACCACCGGCCGCGGCCTCGCCCCGCGGCCCACCCGCCGCTCACCGTAGAGGAGGGGCAGGCGGGACGCTCCACGACTCGTGAACCAGGCGCCCTCCCCCGGGCAGGGTTCACGCGCCGCGGCCGTGCGATCTTCCGAGGTGGTCGAGGAGGCGGGTGAGCAGGCCGGTCAGCTGGTCGCGCTCCGCCGGGGTGAGCGGGGCCAGCACCTCGTCCTGCAGCGCGGCGAGCAGCTCGTCGAGCCTGTCCAGGTGGCCGTCGCCCCGCGGGGTCAGGGTGATGACGTTGCGCCGGCGGTCGGCCGGGTCCGGCGCGCGCTCCACCAGGTCGCGTTCGGTGAGCTCGTTGATGACGGCGACGATGTCGCTGCGGTAGATGCCGGTGCGGCGGCTCAGCTCCGCCTGGCTCACCGGCCCCGCCTCCCGCAGCGTCGCCAGCACGGCGTAGTGCCACTTGCGGGAGTCCGCCACCGCCAGCCCCTCGCTCACCACACGGTCGGACTGCATCGCGACCAGGGACAGCAGCCGGGTCGGCAGGTTCCGCAGCCGCGCGGGGGCGCCCCGCTCGTCGGTGTGGCCGGTCATGTCGGACGCGCTGCTCATGCCGGCGATCCTACTCGCATTGCGTTAGTCCGACTAACGATGTACTTTCGTTAGTGCGACGAACGTTAGTCGCCTGAACGAATTGGAGAGAACCGCCATGCCTGAGATCGACGTGCTCGACTCGACCATGTACTACGAGGAGACCGGCGCCGGCACCCCCTTCGTCTTCCTGCACGGCAACCCCGCCTCCTCGCACGTGTGGCGCAAGGTGCTGCCCGGCATCGGCGCGCCCGCCCGGCTGCTGGCTCCCGACCTCATCGGCATGGGCCGCTCGGGCAAGCCGGACCTGCCGTACCGGTTCGGCGACCACGCCCGCTACCTCGACGCCTGGTTCGACCGGATGGGCCTGGAGGAGGTCGTGCTGGTCGGCCACGACTGGGGCGGGGCACTGGCCTTCGACTGGGCGGCCCGGCACCCCGGCCGCGTCCGCGGCGTGGCGTTCTTCGAGACGATCGTCCGGCCGATGTCCTGGAGCGAACTGGGCGAAGGGCCGCGCTCCCGCGCCGAGGCCATGCGCGGCCCACAGGGCGAGGCCCTCGTGCTCGACCAGGACTTCTTCGTGCGGACGGCCTTCACCGGCGGCGTGCTCGACCCGCTGGGCGAGGAGGAGATCCAGGCGTACCTGGCGCCGTACCCCACCCGCGAGAGCCGCCGCCCGCTGCTGGAGTGGGCACGCTCGCTGCCACTCGACGGAGAGCCCGCCGAGGTGGCCGAGCGGGTGGAGTACTACGACAAGTGGCTCGCCGCCAGCGACGACGTCCCCAAGCTGCTGCTCACCTTCGACTCCTCCCCCACGTTGCTCATCGGGGAGGAGACGGCCGCCTGGTGCGCGGCGAACGTCGCCCGCCTCGAGATCGAACACTGCGGCCCGGCCGGCCACCACGCGGCGGAGGACAGGCCCGAGACCATCGCCACCGCGATCACCGCCTGGGCCGGGCGCCACCGGCTGTCCTGACCGGCCGTCGCGGATCAGCGGCGAGGACGGGACAGAACCGGCGATCGCCGGGCGACGTCCGAGGCCGCCCGGCGATCGTCACCGGCGTAGGGTCCTCCCGGACCGACGGGCTATTTGGCCAGGTGGCGGCTGATGACGAGCCGCTGGATCTGGTTGGTGCCCTCGAAGATCTGCATGATCTTGGCCTCGCGCATGTAGCGCTCGACGCGGAAGTCCCGCGTGTAGCCGTATCCGCCGAAGACCTGCACGGCGTCGGTGGTGACCTTCATGGCGGCGTCGGTGGCCACCAGCTTGGCGATGCTGGCCTGCCTGCCGTACGGCAGCCCGGCGTCGCGGCGGCGGGCGGCGTCGAGGTAGGTCGCGCGGGCCGAGTCCACGGCGGCGGCCATGTCGGCGAGCAGGAACCCGAGCCCCTGGTGGTCGATGATCCTCCTGCCGAAGGTCTGGCGCTGCCGGGCGTAGGCGACGGCCTCGTCGAGCGCGGCCTGGGCCAGGCCGGTGGCGCAGGCGGCGATGCCGAGGCGGCCGGAGTCCAGGGCGCTGAAGGCGATCTGCAGGCCCTGCCCCTCCTCGCCGATCAGGCGGTCGGGTTCCAGGATCGCGCCGTCCCAGTAGGCGCTGGTGGTGGGGACGGCGTGCAGGCCCATCTTCTCCTCGGGACGCCCGAAGGTCAGCCCCTCGGCGGATCCCGGCGCCAGGAAGCAGGAGATGCCCCGGCTGCCCTCGCCGGTGCGGGCGAACAGGGCGTAGAAGTCGGCCCTGCCGCCGTGGGTGATCCACGCCTTGGTGCCGGTGACGCGGTAGCCCTGCTCGGTCTTCTCCGCCTTGCAGGTCAGGGCGGCGGCGTCGGACCCGGCCTGTGGCTCCGACAGGCTGTAGCCGCCGACGAGCCGGCCGCCCAGCATGCCGGGCAGCCAGCGCTCCCGCTGCTCGCGGCTGCCGTGAGTGGCCAGCGGGAAGCAGGCCAGCGTGTGCACGCTGGTGGCCACCGCGACGGCCGCCCAGCGCGCGGCGAGCTCCTCGATCACCTGCAGGTACACCTCGTACGGCTGCCCTCCCCCGCCGTACTCCTCCGGGTAGGGCAGCCCGAGCAGCCCGGCGTCGCCGAGCGTGGCGAACAGGCCTTCGGGATAGGTCTCGGCCCGCTCGTGCTCGTCGACCCGGCCGGCGAGCTCCTTGTCGGCGATCTCGCGGGTGAGGTCGATGAGGTCCTTGGCGTCCTGGTCGGGCAGCAGGCGGTCGACGGCCATACGGTGTACTCCCGGGGGGTGATCTGTACGGTCAGGCGGGGCGCGCCGGGGTGTCGGCCGGCCCCGCGGCGGGCTCGCGGTCCAGCCCGGCGAGGGCGGTCGCGGCCCGCTCGCGGAACTCGGCGACGCGGGCGAGCTTGATGTCCTCATACCCACGGATCACCTCCGGCAAGGCCGCGATGGCGGCGACCTCGTCGGCGGTGGCCGGGGTGAGCCGGTCCAGAGCCTTGCGCACCAGGTCGCGGTACTCGCCGACCAGTTCGCGTTCGACGCGGCGGACCTCGGCGTAGCCGAACACGTCGAGCGCGGTGCCGCGCAGCACGCGGGCCGCGCGCAGGCCGCGGAACAGCGGCCCCGCGCCGCGGCGCAGCTTGATCTTGCGCTTCATCCCCATGGCGCGCAGCAGCGGCGGGTGCAGCAGCACCGACACCACCGCGTCCGGCCCGAACTCCTGCTCACGCCGGGCCCGCTCGACCGGATCGAGGTGCAGCCGGGCGACCTCGTACTCGTCCTTGTACGCCATGAGCTTGTGCAGCCCCCGGGCGTAGGCCAGGCCGACGCGCGTGCCGGCGTCCTCCCCGGCCCGCCGCGCGGCGAGCGCGGCGACCCGGCGCACGTCGTCGGCGTAGGAGCGGGCGTAGGCCGCGTTCTGGTAGCCGGTCAGGTCGGCGACCCTGACGGCCAGCACCTCCTCCAGGCCCTCCGGCGCGGCAGGGGCGTGGTTCCGCCCCGGCGGGAGCGCGGCACGCAGCACCGCTTCGCGGTCCAGGACGGCGGCGCGGCCCCAGCGGAAGGCGGCGAGGTTCTGTTCGGCGGCGGCCTTATTGAGCCGGATGGCCTCCTCGATCGACTCGGCCGAGACGGGCAGGCAGCCGTGCTGGTAGGCGGCGCCGACCAGGATCATGTTGGCGGGCATGTGGTCGGCGAACAGCGCCTCGGCGAGCCCGTGCGCGTCGAGGTAGAGGTTGTCGGCGCCCCGGGTGGCCGACTCGACGCGCACGATGGCGTCCGCGGCCGAGCCGGGCAGGGCGGCACGGCCGGTCACCATGGCGGCCGTCGGCACCACGGCGGTGCCGACCACCGCGATCGTGTGCTCGGGCGAGGCGACGGCGAGGTTGGCGTCCGCGGCGGCGCCGAGCAGGTCGAAGCCGATCAGCACGTCGGCCGCGCCGCGCGAGGCGCGCAGCGCGCCCTCGACGGGCCGCGGGGAGATGCGGACGTCGCTGACGACGGGACCGCCCTTTTGGGCCAGGCCCGTCTGCTCCAGCCCGGCCGCGTGCAGGCCGTCCAGGTGCGCGGCCATCTGCAGGATCTGCGAGACGGTCACGACGCCGGTGCCGCCGATGCCGGGCATGCGCAGCAGCACCGTCCGGTCGCCGAACCTGGGGACCGGCTCGGTGAGCCGCACCGGCAGCGGCGGCACCGGCCTGGCGCGGAGGGTGCCCGGCTCGACGAGCAGGAACGAGGGGCAGTCCCCCTTGAGGCAGCTCAGGTCGGAGTTGCAGGACGGCTGGTGGATGCGGGTCTTGCGGCCGAACTCGGTCTCCACGGGCTGCACCGACAGGCACGTCGAGACGTCCCCGCAGTCGCCGCAGCCCTCGCAGACCCGCTCGTTCACCACGACCTTGGCCACCGGCGTGGGCAGCTTGCCGCGCTTGCGCAGCCGCCGTTCCTCGGCCGCGCAGCGGTCGTCGTGGATCAGCACGGTGACCCCGTCGACCGCGGCCAGCTCCTTCTCCACGGCGGGGAGGTCGTCGCGGTGCCGGACGGTGGCGATCGGCGCCAGCCGGACGCCCCGGTACGCCTGCGGCTCCGCCGTCGTGATGACGACGCGCCGCACCCCCTCGACGGCCAGCTCCTGCGTCAGTTCCGGGATGCCGAGGCGGCCTTCGGCGCGCTGGCCTCCGGTCATGGCCACGGCATCGTTGTAGAGCAGCTTGTAGGTGATGGACACGCCGGCGGCGACCGCGGCGCGGACGGCCAGCGAGCCGGAGTGGTGGAAGGTGCCGTCGCCGAGGTTCTGCACGAAGTGCCGGTCGCGGGTGAACGGCGCCAGGCCGATCCATTGCGCGCCCTCGCCGCCCATCTGGGTGATGCCGATCTGGGTGCCGCGCCCGTTCCCGTCGAGGGCGATCATGGCGTGGCAGCCGATGCCGACGCCGACCAGCGTGTCGTCGGCGGTGCGGGTGGAGGTGTTGTGCGGGCAGCCCGAGCAGAAGTACGGCGTGCGGGCGGCGACCATCGGCAGCGGACGGCGGCGGGCGGCCCTCGGGGGTGACAGGTGGACGGCCGCGCGGGGCAGCCGGTCGGGGCCGACGCAGGTCGCCAGCGCCTTGGCGACGTCCTCCGCGCCGAGGGTGCCGCGGGCGGTCAGCAGCTCGCGGCCCACCACGGCGGGGGTCCGTTCGCCGCCGTACAGGGCCTGCTTGAGCTCGCCCTCCAGGAACGGCACCTTGTCCTCCACCACGAGCACGCGGTCGAGGTCCGCGGTCATGGCGGCCAGGTCGTCGTGCGCGAGGGGGAACGGCATGGCGAGCCGGATGAGCCGGAGCCCGAGGTCGTCCATCGCCGCCTCGTCGAGGCCGAGGTCCGCCAGAGCGCGCCGGACCACCGCGTACGACGTACCGGACGCGAGGATGCCGAGGCCGGCGCGGCGCGATCCGAACACGACCCTGTTCAGGCCGTTCTCGCGGGCGTAGGCGCGGGCGATGTCGAGTCTGCGGGTCAGCATGTCGTGCTCGGCGTCCAGCGAGGCCGGGCCGACCAGCGCGGGCGACGGGCCGCGGCTCGTGGTGGACGGCGCCGGGACGCCGTCGCGCAGCGGGCCGAGGTCCACGGTGGCCGACGCGTCGGCGACGTCGGCGACGATCTTCAAGCCGGTCCACAGGCCGGTGGCGCGGGACAGGGCGACGGCGTGCAGGCCGAACTCGATGATCTCCGCCACGGAGCCCGGCGCGAGCAGCGGCATCGACAGGCTCTGGCACATCGGCTCGCACGAGCTGGGCACGGTGGAGGACTTGCTGCCGGGGTCGTCGCCGATCCAGGCCACCGCGCCGCCGAGTGCCGCGGTGCCCGCCAGGTTGCCGTGCCGGATGGCGTCGGCGGCCCGGTCCAGGCCGGGGTTCTTGCCGTACCAGAAGCCGGTGACCCCTTCGTGCCGCCGTCCCGGCACCCGGCCGAGCAGCTGCGTCCCGGCCACGGCCGTCGCCGCCAGCTCCTCGTTCAGCCCCGGCCGGAACACCACGCCCGCGGGGTCCAGGAACCTCGCGGCCCGCCCCATCTCCAGGTCCACCCCGCCGAGGGGCGAGCCCTGGTAGCCGGAGACGAAGACCCGCGTGTCCAGGCCGCGTTCCCGGTCCAGCCTGCGCTGGTCCAGCGCCAGGCGGACCAGGGCCTGGATCCCGGAGATCAGCACCCGGCCGTCCGTGGCCGTGTACTTGTCGTCGAGCGACACCGTGGGGGGCTTCACGCTCACAGAACCTCCTGGCTTGGTACGTGAAGACCCCAGCACAGCAACGGCGGGGAGGGCGCGCAAGTATCGGACGACAAATAGGGACGAAGACGCAAAGTCTTTGCAGATGACGCCCGAATGGCTAGGGTTCTTTGCGTCGAGCGGAGGAGGTTTCCCATGTCCGACGTGGACGACATCGACCACCGGTTGCTGCGCCTGCTGCGCGAGGACGGGCGGCGGACCTTCTCCGAGATGGCCGCCGAGATCGGGCTCTCGGTCGCCGCCGTCAAGCGGCGCGTGGACCGGCTGCGGGAGATCGGTGTGATCACCGGCTTCGCCGTGCAGATCGACTACGCCAAGCTCGGCTGGGGCATCGAGGCCTTCACCGAGCTTCGCTATCCCGGGACCACCCCGGTCAGCGAGATCGTCCGGACGGCCACCGACGCGCCCGAGGTGCAGGCCGTCTACACCATCGCCGGCGACCCGGACGCGCTCGTCCAGATCCGCGTCCGCGACCTCGGCCACCTGCAGAAGGTCATCGACCGGCTCCGCCGCGCCGGCGACGTGACCGGCACCAAGACGTTACTGGTCCTCGGCACCTGGACCCGCGACACCGTCACCTGAGACAGGTCGATGGAATACAAGCGCTTCTCACCGGGACGCCGAACAGGCCTTCCGGAAACGACGCGGCGAGGCCGGGCCGGCCGGTAGGCGGGCCCGGCCTGTCGGACGGCGGCCCGGACTATCGGACGGCGGCCCGGGCCCCGGTGAGACGCGCGATCTCCGGTAGCGCCACGCCGAGCGGGGCGTCGACGGTGAGCGCCGCGTAGCCGTCGCCCCGGGTCGGTCCCTGGTTGACGATCGCGACGGGGATGCCCTGCTTGGCGGCGCGCAGCACGAAGCGGCGGCCGGACATCACCGTCAGGGAGGACCCGAGCACCAGCAGCAGGCGCGCGCCCTCCACGAGGGCGAAGCACTCCTGGACCCGGCCGGCCGGGACGGTCTCCCCGAAGAAGACCACGTCGGGCTTCAGCGTCCCGCCGTCGCACGCCCGGCATGCGACCGTCCGGAATCCGTCGATCTCGTCGTCGCGCAGGTCGGCGTCGCCGTCGGGGTTGACCGCGGTGACCCCGGCCGCGAAGTGGGGGTTGACCTCCCGCAGGCGCCCGTCGAGCTCCTGACGGGAGCTCAGGTCCCCGCACTCCAGGCACACCACGCGGTCCAGGCTTCCGTGCAGTTCGACGACCTCGCGGGCGCCGCCCGCCTGGTGCAGGCCGTCGACGTTCTGCGTGATGATGCCGGCCAGCAGGCCGCGCCGCTGCAGGTCCGCGACCGCGCGGTGGCCGTCGTTCGGCCGGGCCCGCGCGATGGTGCGCCACCCGAGGTGGCTGCGGGCCCAGTAGCGCCGTCTCGCCAGCGGGTCGCCGACGAACGTCTGGTAGGTCATCGGGCTGTGCCGCCGCAGCGCCCCGCTCGGCCCCCGGTAGTCGGGTATCCCCGACTCGGTCGACAGGCCCGCGCCGCTCAGCACCACGACGCCGCCCCCGGCCACCAGGTCCGCCAGTCTGCTCGTCCCCTCGATCACCCCTCCATGCTGCCCCATCGCCCTGTGTGGTGTGGTCCTCGAGGCGGCCTCCCCGGGGGGCGCGGCCCCGGCCGTGGGACCGGTCCAGACGCACCACCAGCCTCGGAGGTTTACTCCAATTACCGGAAATTTCGCCAATTTCCCGGCAAGAGGCACCTCGCCTCGACAAAATGGGGGGCCCATCGTCCAACTCCGACCGGAGGAGCCTCCTCGTGCGCAGACCCCTAGGGGTACTCGCAGGCTTTGTGAGCCTGGCGACGATCAGCATGCCCATCGCCACCGCCGACGCCGCGGTGGCCGCAGGGACGGCGGCGGGCTGCCGCGTGGAGGTGAGCCTGCCGAGCCTCACCTCCACCGGCAAGATCCAGTCGTCCGCGACCCGGGCCGGCTGCGGCCGCGGCCTGTTCCGCCTCCAGGTCAAGCGTGTGGAGCCGGGCCCCGACCCCGTCGTCAGGAGCGGCTCCCGGAAGACCGGCCGGCTGACGGTGACCCTGGCCTGCGAGCCCGGCAGCTACTACGCGTTCGCCACCGACTACCGCGGCCACACCGCCAAGTCCCCGACCGCGAAGCTGACCTGCTCCCCGACCGGCACGCCCACGCCCTCCCCGTCCCCCACCCCGACGGGCAGCGCGTCCCCGACGCCGACGCCGACGCCGACGCCGGGCGGCGTGGGCTCGGCCGAGGAGAACGAGGTCCTGCGCCTGACCAACGCCGAGCGGGCCAAGGGGGGCTGCCAGCCGCTCAAGCACGACCCGCAGCTGCACCAGGCGGCGCTCGGCCACTCCACCGACATGGCCACCCAGAACTACTTCAGCCACACGTCCAAGGACGGCCGCTCGTTCATGGACCGCATCCGCGGCGCCGGCTTCACCGGCGGCAGCGCCTGGGCGGAGAACATCGCCATGGGCCAGACGACCCCGGCCGCGGTGATGAACTCGTGGATGAACAGCGCGGGCCACAAGGCCAACATCATGAACTGCAAGTACACGCTGATCGGCGTCGGCGCGGCCAAGAACTCCAAGGGTCAGATCTACTGGACCCAGGACTTCGCCGCCAGGTGACGGACGCCGGGCCGGAGCGGACGGCCGTCACCGCCCGGCCCGGCACCGAAACCTCATGAACGGCCCGCGGGTTCCACGACGGCGGGGGTGACCAGCCGGCGGCCGCGTCCGACCTCCCGCAGCGGGCCGGTCAGCCGTACGCGGCCGCGGCAGGGCAGGTCCGACGCCGACGTGCCGACGAGCACCTCGACGTCCCCCGGCTCGACGACGCGCCGCAGGTCGCGTCCGGTGAAGGCGGTGCGGTCGGCGTGCACGGTGAAGGTGACCCGCGCGCTCTCCCCCGCCTCGAGGCGCACCCGCGTGAACCCGGCGAGCTGGCGCACCGGGCGGGTCACCTGGGCGAGCAGGTCGTGCAGGTAGAGCTGGACGACCTCCTCACCCGCCCGGCCGCCGGTGTTGCGCACGCGCACCGACACGGTGAACTCGCCGTCGGTGGGCACCTCGGCGTCGCCGACCCGCAGGTCGCCGACCTCGAAGGTGGTGTAGGAGACGCCGTGGCCGAAGGGGAACAGCGGGGTGGGGTCGAGGTTGCTGATGCCGTGGCTGTCGGAGCCGAGCGGCGGCTGCAGGTAGGTCCCCGGCTGCCCGCCATGGTTGCGCGGGATCTGCACCGGCAGCTTCCCGCTGGGCTGCACCCGCCCGGACAGGACGCCGGCGATGGCCGCCCCGCCCTCCTCGCCCGGCATGAAGGCCTGGACGAGCGCGGCGGCCCCGCCGGACACCGCGCCCAGCGCGTAGGGGCGCCCCGACACGACCACCACCACGACCGGCGTACCCGTGGCCGCCAGCTCGGTCAGCAGGTCCTCCTGCACGCCTGGGAGCCGCAGGTCCTCGGCGTCGCAGCCCTCGCCCGAGGTCCCCTGCCCGAACAGGCCGGCCAGGTCCCCGACGACGGCGACGCACAGGTCGGACGCGCGGGCCGCGGCGAGGGCGGCGGCGAAGCCGGAGCGGTCCTCGTCCCGCACGTCGCAGCCCCGTTCGTGGACGAGCTCGGCGTCCGGCAGCTCGGCCCGCAGCGCGTCGAGCAGGCTGGGCGCCTGCACGCCGAGCCCGAGTCCCGGGTGGCGCGGCAGCACGTGGTTGGGGAAGGCGTAACAGCCCATGAAGGTGCGCGGGTCGTCGGCGCACGGCCCCACCACGGCCACCCGGCGCGGTCCGGGACGGCCCTCGCCCAACAGGGGCAGGGCGGTGCCCGGGTCGAGCAGCACGACGGACCGCTCGGCAATCTCGCGGGCCAGCGCGCGGTTGGCCGGCGAGTCGAGGTCCACGGCCTGCGCCCCCGTCACCGACTTCTCCGGCGTCCAGTCCGGGTCCAGCAGCCCGAGCCGCACCTTCTGCGTGAGCAGCCGGCGAGCGGCCCGGTCCACCAGGGACTCCGGCAGCTCGCCCCGCCGCACCCGCTCGGCCAGGTGCTGCCCGAAGCCGAGCGTGTCGGGCAGTTCGACGTCGACGCCCGCGGTCAGGGCCTGTACCCCGGCCTCGCCGGTGTCCGCGGCGACGCGGTGCGTCGTGGCGAGGAACGGGACCGCCCAGTAGTCCGACACGACCGTCCCGGTGAACCCCCACTCCCCGCGCAGCAGGTCGGTCAGCAGCCAGGGGTCGGCCGCGGCGGGCACGCCGTCCACGTCGGAGTAGGAGTTCATCACCGACTGGGCGCCGCCCTCGACGATGGCGGTCTCGAACGCCGGCAGGATCATGTCCATCAGCTCGCGGCGGCCCATCGGCACGGGGCCGTGGTTGCGGGCGCCCCGGGAGGCGGAGTAGCCGGCGAAGTGCTTCAGCGTGGCGATGATCCCGGCGCTCTGCAGGCCGCGCACGTAGGCGGCGCCGAGCATCGAGACGAGGTAGGGATCCTCTCCCATGGTCTCCTCGACCCGGCCCCAGCGGTAGTCGCGCACCACGTCCAGCACGGGTGACAGGCCCTGGTGGACGCCCACGGCGCGCATGTCCCGCCCGATGGCGGCGGCCATGCGCTCCACCAGCTCGGGGTCGAAGGTCGCCCCCCAGGCGATGGCCGCCGGGTAGACGGTCGCGCCGTAGGTGGTGAAACCGGTGAGGCACTCCTCGTGGACCAGGGCCGGGATGCCGAGACGGGACCGCCTCACCACCTCGCGCTGCAGCCGTACCACCTCCGCCGCGCCCTGCGCCGGGGTGACCGGGGCGCTGCCGAACACCCTCGTCAGGTGGCCGAGCCCGTGCCGGGCCGCCTCCTCCAGCGGCACCGTTCCCGAGGCCGCGAAGACGTCCTGCATCGGGGCCACGTTCAGCGGGCCCGCCGCCTCGTCGTCCGGCTCCTCCTCCTGGCCGGGCCGCATGTCATTGCCGATCCACCGGCTGCCGAGCTGGCCGACCTTCTCCTCCAGGGTCAGCTCCGCCAGGAGGGCGTCGACCCGCTCGGCCGGGGGCCGTGTAGGGTCCTGCCACGGCGGGAGGATCCGCTCCGCCGCCGAGGTCCGATCTAGCGCCGTCATTTGCTCTCCTTGAGAAGTAATCCGCTCCGGAGCTCCCCGAAACTTTCGGCACGTTGTGGCGGTTCCGCTCGACGCCTCCGGCTCTCGTGCGATCACCCAGGTGAAGGCCGATGCGAGAGTACATTACCGATATTTCACCCCGATCCGGCAAGGGTGTGATCCTGCCCTTGACACGCAAGTGACGGAAATCTACATTGCGTGCCACGCGGCCTGTCTCGAAATGTTTCGAAGAACTGAGTCCAAGGAGGAGCGGACGCGTGGCACGGAGGTGCGATCCATGCCACCGCATCCGGGTTTTCACATGAGCCGCGGACAGCCTCGGCATTTCGACATACGGAGATCAGCGTGGAGTCCAGGACGACATCTCGCCGCACCTTCCTCAGCCTCTCCATGGGCCTTCCCCTGGGCGCCGCGCTGGCCGCCTGCGGCACCTCCGGCCCGACCAGGGCCGGCGGTGCGAGCGGCGGGAGCAGCGGCGGCGCGGGCAAGGCCGCGGCCAGCTACTGGTACCTGTCGGTGCAGCCCCAGGAAGGCGTGCGCACCCGGGCCCTCGAGCGGTTCAACAAGGCCAACCCGAACAGCCGGGTCGCGGGGACGACCTTCCAGAACGACGCGTACAAGACGAAGATCAAGACGGCCATCGGAGCAGGCCAGGCGCCCACCATCATCTGGGGCTGGGGCGGCGGGACGCTGCGCACGTACGTCAAGGCCGGCCAGGTCGAGGACCTCACCTCGTGGTTCGAGCAGAACCCCGCCGTGAAGGACCGGCTGTTCCCCTCCTCCTTCGGCGCGGCGACGATCGACGGCAAGATCTACGCGATGCCGTGCGAGACCGTGCAGCCCGTCGTGCTGTTCTACAACAAGAAGCTCTTCGAGCAGATCGGCGCGCAGCCCCCGCAGAGCTGGGGCGACATCATGGACCTGGTCCCGAAGTTCAACGCCAAGGGCATCGCCCCGTTCTCCCTCGGTGGCCAGTCCCGCTGGACGAACATGATGTGGCTGGAGTTCCTCTTCGACCGCATCGGCGGCTCGGAGGTGTTCCAGGCCGTGTTCGACGGCCAGAAGGACGCCTGGTCCCACCCCGCCGCCATCCAGGCCCTGACCAAGATGCAGGAGCTCATCAAGGCCAACGGGTTCATCAAAGGCTTCTCCTCGATCACCGCCGACTCCAACGCCGACCAGGCCCTGCTGTACACCGGCAAGGCCGCGATGATGCTGCACGGCGCGTGGACGTACGGCGGCATGCTCCACGACGGCGGCGACTTCGTCCCGGGCGGCCACCTCGGCTACATGAACTTCCCCCCGGTCGAGGGGGGCAAGGGCGACCCGAGCGACACCGTCGGCAACCCCGGCCAGTACCTGTCGATCTCCTCCAAGGCGACGCCGGAGCAGAAGGAGATCGCCAAGAAGTTCTTCGCCACGGGCGTGCTCGGCGACCAGGAAGTGAAGGAGTGGGTGGACACCGGCGGCGTGCCGATCGTCAAGGGCGCCGACAGCGCGTTCGCCGCCTCCAAGGACGCCGACTTCCTGAAGTTCATCTACGGCATCGCGAGCAACGCCAAGACGTTCGCCCAGTCCTGGGACCAGGCGCTCAGCCCGACCGCGGCCGAGGTGCTGCTGGACAACATCGCCAAGCTGTTCCAGCTGTCGATCTCGCCGCAGCAGTTCACGACCAACATGAACGCGGTCATCGGCAAGTGAGCGGCCCCACGCGGACACAGACCCCGCCGGCCGCCACGCGGCGGGCCTCCGGCGGGGTCCTCCCGTGGCTGGCCGTGCCGGCCCTGGTGATGTTCGTCGCCTTCGGGGTGATCCCGCTCGCCGGGGTCCTGTTCCTCAGCTTCACGACCTGGGACGGGCTCGGCGACCTCCAGATCTCAGGGCTCACGAGCTGGCGGGCCGTCCTCGGCGACCCCGGTCTTCCGCACGCGCTGTGGGTGACGTTCCTGGTGATGGCGGCCTCCTGGGCGGTCCAGACGCCCGCCAGCATCCTGATCGGGGTGTTCCTCGCCGGGCACCAGCGCTACCGTGCGGTGCTGGCGGTGCTGTACTTCATCCCGCTGCTGCTCAGCTCGGCCGCCATCGCCATCACCTACAAGGCGCTGCTGGACCCGAACTTCGGGCTCGGCGCCGGGCTGCACCTGGCGCTGCTCACGCAGGACTGGCTCGGCGAGCCGGTCCTGGCGTTCAGCGTCGTGATCTTCGTGGTGTCGTGGCAGTTCATCCCGTTCCACTCGCTGATCTACCAGGGCGGCGTGCGGCAGATCCCGAGGTCGATGTTCGAGGCCGCCGAGCTGGACGGCGCGGGCCGGGTGCGCAAGTTCTTCAGCATCACCCTGCCGCAGCTCAAGTACACGATCATCACGTCGTCGACGCTCATGGTCGTCGGCTCGCTGACATTCTTCGACCTGATCTTCGTGCTGACGGCGGGCGGCCCCGGCGACGCCACCCGGGTGCTCGCCCTGGACATGTACAAGCGCGGGTTCCAGGCCAACCTCATGGGACCGGCCAGCGCGATCGCGGTCATCCTGGTCCTGGTGGGCCTCGCCCTGGCGCTGCTGCTGCGCCGGCTCGGCGGCCGTGACCCCGGCGCCAGCCAGCTGGAAGGTGCCTGATCATGAGCCTCACCCACACGACCGAACTCGAACGGGCCGCCGCCTCGCCCGGCACCCGCCCGCGCGGCAGGCGCGGCGAGCGCCCCAACTGGCTGGGCGGGGCCGTGGGCTGGCTGTGGCTGGCGGTCGTGATCGTGCCGATCTACTGGATCGTGGTCACCAGCTTCAAGTCGCAGAGCACCTACTACGCGTCCAACCCGCTGGCGCCGCCCACCGCCCCGACCCTCGACAACTACAAGATGGTCGTCGAGTCCGACTTCCCGCTGTACTTCCTCAACAGCCTCATCGTCACCGTCGGCGCGGTCGTCCCGGCGGTCGCGTTCGCGTTCATGGCGGCGTACGCGATCGTGCGCGGCGGCGGGGGCCGCTTCCTGCGCGCGGTGAACTCGCTCTTCCTCATGGGCCTGGCCATCCCGCTGCAGGCGACCATCATCCCGATCTACCTGATCATCATCCGGCTGCACCTGTACGACTCGCTGACGGCGCTGATCCTGCCCTCGATCGCGTTCGCGATCCCGCTGTCGGTGCTGGTCCTGGCGAACTTCATCCGGGACGTGCCCAAGGAGCTGTTCGAGTCGATGCGGCTGGACGGCGCGGGCGAGACGATGACGCTGTGGCGCCTGGCCTTCCCGCTCACCCGGCCGGCCGTGGTGACCGTGTCGATCTACAACGCCCTGACGATCTGGAACGGCTTCCTGCTGCCGCTGATCCTCACCCAGAGCCCCGACAAGCGCACCCTGCCCCTGGCGCTGTGGAGCTTCCAGGGGCAGTACAGCGTGAACGTGCCCGCCGTGCTCGCCTCCGTCGTGCTGACCACCCTCCCGATCCTGGTCCTCTACGTGGTCGGCCGCCGCCAGTTGCTCAGCGGCCTGACGGCCGGTTTCGGCAAGTGACCACGCCGGCTCGTCCGCGAGCCTGACGAGCCGCGCGAGGGACGCGCGGTTCCCGGGGACGTCCGGCATCCGTTCCCGGGAGCCGTCGCTTCAGTAGAGTTCTCCTGCCTTTCCGCCGTGCCGGTCGCATCCGGGCCGGGCCCGCTCCTCGAAACAAGTCCAGGGGCGGCCGGCCCCGCGTCCGCGGGGCACGAGCATGGCCGGCGCCGGTCGGCGACGAGGTGAGGGGCCGGAGGGTGACGGAAGAGAGCGCCGCGGGCGGCGAGGGCACGCCGCTCGGCGAGGACGAGACGGGGTACGGCATCGGCGCCGTGGCCCGCCGGCTCGGCGTGCCCGCGCCCACGCTGCGCACCTGGAACCTCCGGTACGGCATCGGGCCGAGCCGGCGCAGTCCGGGCGGGCACCGGCGCTACGACGACGCCGACCTGCGCCGCCTGGAGGAGATGAACCGGCTCGTCCACACGGGCATGCCGCCGGCCGACGCCGCCCGCCAGGCACTACGGGGCGGCCTTCCGGCCGTCCGCCCGGCGCCGGTGGCCGGACCCCGGCTGCCGGACACTGAGGCCGCGGCGCGTCCGCCCTCCGCCGCGATGCTGGCCCGGGCGGTGTTCTCCCTCGACGGGCCCACCGTGGGCAGGGGGCTGCGGGCGGCCCTCGGGGCGCACGGCGTCGCCTGGACCTGGGAGCGGCTGGCCCGGCCGGTGTTCGAGACGATCGTCAGGAGGCAGGAGCGGACGGGCGGCGGTGTGGAGTTCGAGCATCTGTTCTCCGACCGGCTGCAGGTCGCGCTCGCCGAGCACGCCGGGCGGGCCCCCGCGCCGGTGTACCCGCGTCCGGTCCTGCTGGCCTGCGCCGAGGACGAGCAGCACAGCCTGCCCGCCCACGCCCTGGCGGGCGTGCTCGGCGAGCTGGCCGTGGAGACCCGGGTGCTCGGCGCCCGCACTCCGTACCCCGCGCTCGCCGACGCCGTGCGAAGGACGGCGCCGGCCGTCGTGTTCGTCTGGTCGCAGCAGCGGGAGACCGGCGACGCGGCCCCGCTCGCCGGCCTGCCCCGGCTTCGCCCGCCGAGCCACCTGGTGGTGGGCGGCCCCGGCTGGACGGGCGAACTGCCGCAGGGCAGCAGGCGCGTGACCACGTTGCAGGAGGCCGTCTCGACGGTGATGGCCCTGGTGGGGTGAGGCCGGCCGCCGGTGACGGCCTGCCGCGAGGCCCTCGGATCGTTGACGCTTTCTTGAACCCCGCACCCCTGTGCCGTGGTTGCGCTCTCTCCACGCGGCGAGCTATGAATAGGTTTTGAATAAGTTTCGACGGCGAGGGGGCACTCATGAACGAGACGCTGGAGTTCCGGCTGGCCTCGGGCGAGACCGGCGCGATCGGCGAGTGCTACCGGACCCATGCCCCCGCCGTCCGCTCCTACCTGGGCAGATACGTGCCACGGGAGGACGTCGAGGACGTGCTGCAGGTGGTCTTCGCCGAGGTGTGGCGCTGCCGGCGGCGCTTCGACCCGGCCCGCAGCCTGCCCGCCTGGCTGATGGGGATCGCGCACAAGCGGGCCGTGGACCACCTGCGCGCGCGGACCCCGGCCACCGTGCCGCTGGAGGCCGTGGCCGACCCGGCGGGCGACGACGGCCGGGTGGACGGCGACCAGATCGACGACCGCGACCGCGTCCGCCGGGCCCTGGCGGCCCTCCCGGACGCGCAGCGCCAAGCGATCGAGCTGGCCTACTACGGCGACCTGACCCAGCGGCAGATCGCCGACCGGCTACGGGTGCCGCTCGGCACCGTCAAGGCCCGCACGGCCCGCGGCCTGGAGCGCCTCTCCCGGCTGCTCCCGCGGGCCGCCGCGTGACCGTCCAAGGAGGGATCATGACGACGGAGCACGCCAGACCGAGGGTGGCCGTGTCGAGCTGCCTGCTGGGATGCCCGGTGCGGTACAACGGCGGGCACAGCCGCGACCGGTTCCTGGCCGCCGAGCTGTCCGGGTACGTCGACTGGGTGCCCATCTGCCCCGAGATGGAGATCGGGCTGGGCACACCGAGGGAGACGCTGCGGCTGGAGCGCTCCCCCGAGGGGCCGCGCCTGGTGACCCGCCGGAGCCACGCCGACCTCACCACCCCGATGACGTCCCTCGCCGCCGAGCGTGCCGGCTCACTCGACGTGGACGGCTACGTCTTCAAGGCCAAGAGCCCGAGCTGCGGCATCCACGGCGTCCCCCTCTACAGCGGGGAGGGCGTGGCCGACCGGCGCCACAGGGGGCTGTTCGCCGGGCCGGTGATGGACGCCCACCCCCTGCTCGCCGTGGAGGACGAGGGCCGGCTCCGCGACGCCGGGCTGCGCGAGGCGTTCGTGGAACGGATCTTCGCGGCCGCCCGGCTGCGGGCCCTGCTGTCGGGCGACTGGCGCCCCCGCGACCTGGTCGCCTTCCATTCCCGGCACAAGATGCAGATCCTCGCCCACGCGCCGGAGGCCTACCGCGGGCTCGGCCGGCTCGTCGCCGCGGCCGGGACGGCCCCGCACGAGCCGCTCGCCCGGGAGTACGGCCTGGCGTTCCGCGTGGCCCTGGCCCGCAAGGCCACCGTCGGCCGCCACGTCAACGTCCTGCTCCACTGCCTCGGCATGATCAGCGAGCGCCTCGACCGGGCCCGCCGGGCCGACCTGGTGGAGGTGATCGCGTCTTACCGGGCCGGGGAGGTGGCGCTCAGCGTGCCGGTCGCCCTGCTGCGCCACCACGCCAGGGGCGAGGGCGCGGCGTACGTGGGCGGGCAGTCCTACCTGTCGCCGTACCCCGACCGGCTCCGCCTGCGCAACCACGTCGCGGCGTGACGGACGGCCCTCGCCGTGACACCGGGGCGACCGGCGCGCGTCCGGGCCCCCGCTTCCGGGACCGCCCTCACGCCAGGCTGTCGAGCCAGGCACGGTGGAGGCCGGCGAAACGGCCCGCCTCGGCGATGAGACGGTCCGGGGGGCCGTCCTCGACGACGAGGCCGGAGTCCATGACGAGCACCCGTTCGGCGATCTCCACGGTCGACAGGCGGTGGGCGATGATGAGGGCGGTGCGGCCGGCGAGCACGGTGCGCAGGGCGCGCTGGACGAGGCGTTCGCTGGGAACGTCCAGGCTGGAGGTCGCCTCGTCGAGGATCACCACGGCCGGGTCGGCGAGGAAGACCCTCGCGAACGCCAGCAGCTGCCGCTGCCCCGCCGACATGCGGCCGCCGCGCTTGCCGACCTGGGTGCGGTAGCCGTCCGGCAGCGCCGTGATGAACTCGTGCGCGCCGATCGCGCGGGCCGCCTCCTCGATCTCGGCCGGGGTGGCGTCGGGCCGGCCGAACCTGATGTTGTCCGCCACCGTCCCGCTGAACAGGAAGTTCTCCTGCGTCACTATCACCACGGCCCGCCGCAGCGTGGCCTCGCCGAGGTCGCGCAGATCGACGCCGTCGAGCAGGACGCGTCCCGCCGTCGGGTCGTAGAAACGGGCGATCAGCTTCGCCAGCGTGGTCTTGCCCGCGCCGGTCGCGCCGACCACCGCGACGATCTGTCCCGGCGGAATCTCCAGGTCCAGCCGGGGCAGGACCGGCACGTCGTCGATGTAGGAGAACTCGACCCCCTCGAACCGCACCGCGCCGCGCGGGTGCGGGAGCGGCACCGGGTCGTCGGGCTCGGCCACCATGGGCCGTTCCTCCAGCACCCCCGAGAGGTTGGACAGCGCCGCGCCGGCCGACTGGAGCGTGTTGTAGAACTGCGAGATCTCCTGCATCGGCTCGTAGAACTGCCGCAGGTACAGCAGGAACGCGGCGAGCACGCCGACCGTGACCGCGTGGTGGATCGCGAGCCAGCCGCCGTACAGCAGGACCGCCGCGATGGTGACGTTGCCGATCAGCTTGATGCCCGGCATGAACACCGCGACCAGGTACATGCTGCCGGCGTTGGCGTCCCGGTAGTCGGTGTTCAGCTCCTCGAAGATCTCCTGGTTGCGCGGCTCCCTGCGGAACGCCTGGACCGCCCTGATCCCGGTCATCGACTCCACGAAGTGGACGATGACCAGCGCCACCGCCTCGCGGGTCCGGCGGTAGACGATGCTCGACTGACACCGGAACCAGCGGGTGATCAGGAACAGGACCGGCAGCGGCACCAGCGCGACCGCGCCGAGCGGCAGGTCGAGCACCAGGAGCAGGACGGCGGTGCCGAACAGGGTGAGGACGGCGGTGACGATGCTGTCGAAGCCCGACTGCAGCATCTCGGCGATCGCGTCGATGTCGGAGGTGAGCCGGGCGATGACCCGCCCCGATGTGTACCGCTCGTGGAACGCCGGCGACAGCCGCTGGAAGTGGTCGAAGACGCGGCGGCGCAGCTCCAGCAGGATGTCCTGCCCGATACGCCCGGAGATCTGGAGGAAGACCTGACGGGTGAACGCCTGGGTCAGCGTCGCGGCCAGGATCGCCGAGACGGCCACGAGCAGCGTCCCGGCGCCCTGGTGCCGCAGCATCGGCGGGATCCCCGCGTCGATGCCGACCTTCACCAGGTAGGGAATCGCGAGGCCGGCCGCGTTGGAGAGCACGATGACCGCGATCAGCACGGCGATGGCCCGCCGGTGCGGGCGCAGCAGGTCGCCGAGCAGCCGCCGGGACCGCGCCCGGAGCAGCACCGACACCTTGTCGGGCAGCTCGTCCTGCTTCTCGGCGGCCACGCCGCGCCAGCGTCCCGCCTCGGGGGCCCCGCGCGCGCCGTCGTGCGGGCCGGTGGTCGTGCCGCTCATCGCAGCGCCTCCTCGGGGTCGAGGTCGGTGTCCTGCGCCAGCAGCTCCCGGTACTCGGGGACCGTGGAGAGCAGCTCGTGATGCAGGCCGACGTGCGTGATGGTGCCGTCACGGAGCAGCGCGACCTTGTCGGCGAGCAGCACGGTGGAGGCGCGGTGCGCGACGACGAGGCCGGTGGCGTCGGCGAGCACCCCGCGCAGGGCCTCCTCCACCAGGGCCTCGGTCTCGACGTCGAGGGCCGACAGGGTGTCGTCCAGCACGAGGATCCTCGGCTTGCTGAGCACCGCGCGGGCCAGGGCGAGCCGCTGCCGCTGGCCGCCGGACAGCGACATGCCCTGCTCGCCGATCCGCGTGTCGAGCCCCCATGGCAGGTCGTAGGCGAAGGTGGCCTGGGCGATCTCCAGCGCCTCCCGCAGTTCGTCCTCGGTCGCCTCGCCCCGGCCGAGGGTGAGGTTCTCCCGCACGCTCATCGAGAACAGCGTCGGCTCCTCGAAGGCGGTGGCGACCACCGACCGCAGCGCCGGCAGCTTCAGGTCGCGGACGTCCCGGCCGTCGATGGTGACGCGGCCGGCGGTGACGTCGGCGAGTCTCGGCACCAGGGCGGTCAGCGTCGTCTTGCCCGAGCCGGTGGCCCCCACGATGGCGACCGTCTCACCCGGCCGGACCTCCAGCCAGACGTCCCGCAGCACCGGCCGGTCGGCGCCGGGGAACCGGAAGCCGACGCCCTCGAACCGCAGGTGCCCACGCGGCCGCTCGATCACCTCCGCGCCGCCGACGATCTCCGGCTCGGTGTCGAGGACCTCCACGACCCGGTCGGCGGAGGTCATGGCCTCCTGCGCGATCGCCAGGATGTAGCCGAGGGACGCGATGGGCCACACGAGCTGGAGCATCAGCGTGGTGAAGGCCACCAGCGTGCCGAGCGTCAGCGAGCCCGAGCCCACGGCCAGCGCGCCGAGCAGCAGGACCATGGCCAGGGTGACGTTCGGGATCACCTCCAGGAAGGTGAAGAAGCGGGAGGCCAGCCGCACCTTGTCCATCGAGACCCGGTGGACCTCGCGCGCGGCGGCGTCGAACTCGCCGTACACGTGCGCCCGGCGCCCGAAGGCCCTGATCGTGCGGATCCCCAGCGCCGACTCCTCCACGTAGGTGGCGATGTCGCCCTGCATGTCCTGGACCTCGCGGGAGATCCGGCGGTACTTCTTCTCGAACCGCAGCGACACCGCGAAGATGGGCACCGCGGCCACCACGATCAGCAGGCCGAGCGGCCAGTACATCCGCAGGAGCAGCCCGGCCACGGTGGTCAGCTGCACGACGTTCATGACGAGGAACAGCAGGCCGAACCCGAGGAACCGGCGGATCGTGGACAGGTCGGTCGTGACGCGGGACAGCAGCTGGCCCGACTGCCAGTCGCCGTGGAAGCTCATCGGCAGTTCTTGCAGATGCCGGTAGACGTCGTTGCGGATCGCCGTCTCCAGTCCGAGCACGGCCTTGGTCTGCGTCCACCGGCGGACGAAGGTCAGGAACGCCTCGGTGACGCCGAGGGCGAGTACGAGCAGCCCGAGCGGGAGGAGGGCCGCGCCGTGGCCGTCGCCGACGGCGTCGTCGATGATGTCCTTGCCCACCAGCGGGATCGCGGTGCTGGTGGCGATGCCCGCCATGGTGGCGAGCCACATGAGGACCAGGCGGGGGACGTAGGGGCGCAGGTACGGCGTGAGCCGCCGCAGTGAGCGCGACCGCGCGCCACGGGGGGTATCAGGAGGGACGGAAGCAGGCTCTGAGTCTTTACCGTCGGAAGGCATGGGGAGGCAGGGCACTCCTTACGAGTCGGCGCTGTCGGCGCGATGGACGGTGGAGGACGCTGAGGTGGCACCGCGCCTCGGGGGGGCGCGGGAGAGGCCACAGCCGCAGCCGTTACCTTCACCTTCCAAGCCCGCTGCTCCCCGATCAACCGATTTTCGGGCGCACGCCATACTCGACCGGCCGGCTGATGGCCCTGGTTCGGCATACCCACTGCGCGGCCGCGGCCCACATACCGCTGGTCCACGGCAGGATGCCCACAGGTCCCGCGCGCACAGAAGACCGGCGTGGGCGGACGAGCCGTGCCACGGCGCCCGACAGGGATACCTTGTGGGCGAGTTACTGTGGTGCGGTGAACAGCGCGCACTCCGACCAGAGCCGGGACCTCTCCCTGATCCTCCATGATCAGATGTGCTTCACCCTCTACGCGGCCTCGCGTGCCGTCACCGGCCTCTACCGGCCCGTGCTCGAGGAGCTGGGGCTGACCTACCCGCAGTACCTGGTCCTGCTGGTGCTGTGGCGCCAGGGTTCCGGCGGGGTCTCCATCAAGGACCTCGGCACCGCGCTCCAGCTGGACTACGGCACGCTGACACCGCTGCTCAAACGCCTGGAGGCGAACGGGCTGCTGCGCAGGCGGCGCCGTCCCGACGACGAGCGCGCCGTGCAGATCACGCTCACCGAGGAGGGCGCCGAGCTGCGCGAGCGGGCCCACGACATCCCCGCGATGATCGGTGACGCGATGAAGCTGGAGCCGGAGGAGTTCGAACGCACCCTGGCCACACTCCGGCGCCTGACGGCGAACGTGGTCGCCTACGGCCACACCGGGGCGTAGGGCAGGGGCGCCGGTGTCGTGCCGCCCTGATCACATGGCGCCCACCGCTCCCTACCCGAATCCGGCGCCGGCCTCCGTGCCCGGTCGAACCGGGAACGGCCGGCCCTGACCGTCCGCCGATCCCCGAGTCCATCGCCCGCCACCGCGCGCGGACGAACGACTCGCGGCACTAGCCCTCGCTGATCGGTTCGAGCACGAAGACCGGGATCTGCCGGTCGGTCCTGCGCTGGTAGTCGGCGTAGTCCGGGTACGCCTCCACCGCCCGGCGCCACCAGAGGGCCCTCTCGTCCCCGGACACCTCACGCGCCCGGTACCCCCGGGTCACCGTGCCGTCCTGAAGTTCGACGACCGGCTCGGCGACCAGGCTCGCGTACCACTGCGGGTTGGCCGGCTCGCCGCCCTTGGACGCGACGGCCGCGTAGCGCCCCTCGTGCTCGACACGCATCACCGGCGTCTTACGCACCTTGCCGGTCTTGGCGCCCCGGTAGGTGATCAGCACGGTGGGCAACCCCTTGATCGTGACGCCGTCGGTCGTCCCGGTGCGCACGATCCGCTCGACGTGCTCGCGGACCCACCCCAACGCGCTCGGCTCGTAATCGCCACCCGACCCGATGCCCTGGCCGGCCCCGCGTGATCCGGTGGCCGGACCGTGCCGGCCGCCCTGCGGGAGGCGGGGGCGCCTGGTGTCCACGTTGCCGGTCAAGGTGTTGAGGATGCCGGGCAGGGCCGCCACCGTTTCGGCGGGCAGGCCGCTCACGGTCTCCTCCGCCAGGTCGCACCACAGCTGCTTGACCTGGTCGGCCAGGGCTTTGCCGCTGTCGGTGAGCTCGACGACGCTGGCGCGCTTGTCGGAGGGGGCGGAGGTGCGGCGGATGTGGCCGCCGGGCCGATCGGCGCGGTGCTGATCGCGGTGACCCTGACCTCGCTCGCCCGCACCCGAATCGGCGGGAAGCGATCGCTCGACCTCGTCGGCGCGGTCACCGGGACGGTAGGGCCGGCCGGGCTGGTCTACGGGGTGATGCGGAGCGCCGATCACGGCTGGACGTCCGGGCCGGTCGTCGGGCCGGTGGTGGCGGGGCTGCTGCTGCTCGTGGTGTTCATCCTGGTGGAGGCGCGTTTCGCCGGCCGGCCGATGGTGCCCCTGCGGTTGTTCAGGATCCGGGGGGTGGCGGTCGGCAACGGCATGCTGCTGCTGTTCGGCGGGATCTCCATCGCGATGTGGTACTTCACCTCGCTGTTCCTGCAGAACGTCCTGGGCTTCAGCGCGCTCGGGGCCGGGCTCGGGCAGACGCCCGCGGCGGTGGCGTTCATGCTGGTCGCGCGGTGGGCCGCCACCCTGCTGCCGCGAACCGGTGTGCGTCCGCTGGTGCTGGCCGGCAGCGCCTGTTTCCTGGCCGGTTTCGGGTGGCTCTCGCTGGCCCACGCCGGCAGCGGCTACCTCACCGGTGTGCTCGGGCCCACGCTGCTCGTCGCGGCCGGCATCGGGCTGACCTTCCCCACCCTCATGGCCGCGGCGACCGCCGACGCTCCCGAGGGCGACGCGGGGACCATCGGCGGCCTGGCCCAGACGGCCGGTCAGGTGGGCGGGTCGATCGGCCTGGCGGTGCTCGCCACGGCCGCCGGCACCACGGCCGCGGCCGGCGCTGACTCCCCCGCCGCCCTCGCCGCCGGCTACGACCTGGTCTTCCTCATCGCGGCCGGGCTCGGCCTGGCCATCGCCCTGGTCAGCTCGCTCCTGCCGCGGCGCCGCCGCCGCTGACCGCCTGCCCCTTCGCCCCCTGTGTCCGCACATTTCAATGAAGAGGAGACAACCATGACCAGCGCATTCGACCCGATCACCGTCGCCGGCACGCGGCTCGCCAACCGGATGGTCATGGCCCCCATGACCCGCAGCCGCGCGCAGGGCGGGCTGGTGACGGAACTGACGGCGGAGTACTACGCCCAGCGCGCCTCCGCCGGACTGATCATCACCGAGGGCGTCCAGCCGTCGGTGATCGGTCAGGGGTATCCGTTCACCCCCGGCCTGTACTCCGCCGAGCAGGTCGCCGCCTGGCGCAAAGTGACCGACGCGGTGCACGCCGAGGGTGGAAGGATCTTCGCCCAGCTGTTGCACACCGGCCGGATCGGCCACCCCGTCCTGCTGCCCGACGGCCTGGTCCCGGTGGCGCCGTCGCCGGTCGCCGCGCGGGGGCAGCTGTTCACCCCCGACGGCATGAAGGACTTCGTCACCCCGCGCGAACTGACGGCCGCGGAGATCGAGCAGACCATCGCCGACCATGTGAGTGCCGCCCGCAACGCCGTCGAGGCGGGCTTCGACGGGGTGGAACTGCACGGCGCCAACGGCTACCTGATCCACCAGTTCCTCGCCGCCGGCACCAACCGGCGCACCGACGGCTGGGGCGGCTCGACCTCCGGCCGCATCCGGTTGGCCGTGGAGGTCGTCTCCGCGGTCGCCTCCGCGATCGGCGGCGCCCGCACCGGCCTGCGTCTGTCACCCGGAGCGATGAGCAACGACATCCAGGAACCCGACCCGGGCCCCGTCTACCAGGCGCTCGTACAGCGGCTGGCCACCCTGGACCTGGCCTACCTGCACATCATGGAGGCCGCCGGCCACCGGGAACTGACGCACACCATGCGGCGGCGGTTCCCTGGCGCCTTCATCCTCAACCCGCACACGGGCGCCCGCCCGACCGGTCCGGAGGAACTGGAGCTGATCGACGACGGGACCGCGGACCTGATCGCTTTCGGGCAGCTCTTCCTCGCCAATCCCGACCTGCCCCGCCGCCTGGCGACCGGCTCCCCGCTCAACACCCCGGACCGGGCCACCTTCTACGGCGGCGACGCGGCCGGTTACACCGACTACCCGGCTCTGCCCTCCTGACCACCACGCCGCTCGGGACGGCCCGCCCGCTCCGCCCGCCGCCGGCTCACACCGCCGATCGGACGGAACCCAGGCCGAGGGCGTCCAGGAGGTCCGGGTTCCAGCGCTGAGCGCTCTCGTCGTACAGGGCGAAGGTCGGACCGAAGGACCAGTAGCCCCACGAGAAGCCCCGCGCCTCGGCCAGGCGCCGGTTGAACGACGCCCAGCGGGCGCGCGACGGCGTGTCGGCGTTGCCGCTGGTCCCGAATTCGCCGACGAAGATCGGCCGGTCGTGCGCACGGGCCCACTCGGCGAGGCGGTCGAAGGCGTCGGCCAGCACGGCTTGCTCTTCGTCGTCGCCTCGCCAGGTGGTCCCGAGCCAGGAGGCGGGGTCGCCGAACGGGGTGTCGGTGCCGAGCCAGGTCTCACCCTGCATGGTGAAGGTGGTGGGCCAGTACTGGTGGACGGTGACGATCAGGTTGCGGTCGTCGCCGGGGAGGTCGAGGTCGGGCAGGCGCCGGATGTTGTTGTAGGAGGCGGGGCCGAGGACGACGGCTCGGGTGGGGTCGGCCTCGCGCACAGCGGTGAGGATCTGGCGCAGGTAGTCGTTCCAGAGGGGATCGAGAGGGCCACGGGGTTCGGCCAGGGGTTCGAGCATCACCTGGGCGGGGCGGCCGGAGAAGCGCTCGGCGATCCGGTGGGTGGTGGCGAGCAGCCGGTCGAGGTGGCGGGGCGGGTCGGCGTGCAGTTCGGGGTCCTGCAGGTTGTTGAGGACGACGCTCAGTCCACGTTCGGCCGCCTGGTCGAGGAGGAGGTCGACGCGGTCGAGGACCGCCGGGTCCACGGTGAATCGTCCCCTGGACTCGGTGGTGTGCGCGGCCCAGCAGGTCGCCAGCCGGACGGCGGAGAATCCGGCCTCGTGGCACAGGTCGAGATGCCGCGGGCCGACCGGGACGGTCCATCCTCGTTCCAGTTCGGCGCCGAAGTCGGCGCCGATGTTGATGGTGCGGGCCAGAAGGCGGTTGGTCTCGTGAATGTTCATCTACCTGCCGTCTTTCGTGGGGGAGTCGGAAGCGGGGCCGGGCCAGTAGGTGGCCGGGTCGCGCAGTCGGACGGTGAACGCGCGCAGCCAGTCGAGTTCGGCGCGGCGCAGGGCTTGGGGGAAGGCGTGGTCGGCCAGGAACACCGGCGCGACACCGCTTCGGGCGGCGGCGTCCAGCGCCTGGCCGGTTTCGTCGACCTGCTGCTCCATCCGCTCGGCGCGGCGTTCGAGGAGGGCGATCACCTCGGTTCGGGGCAGGGCGAACATGAACATCAGCGCGACCATGAAACCGGTGGTGTCGTCTTCGGGGCCGTCGAGCAGTTCGCGCAGCCAGTCTCGAAGCCTCGAGCCGCCCTTCTCGGTGATGCGGTAGACGGTCCGCTCGGGCCGGGCGCCCTCGCGAACCGTCTCGCCCTCGGTGATCAGGCCCGCGCCGACCAGGCGGGGCAGGGCGTCGTAGAACGACGCGTTCTTGATCTTCAATGTGCGGTCGTGGCCGCGCTCGCGCATCTCCCGGCGCATGTCGTAGACGTGCCGCGCGCGCTCGGCCAGCAGGCCGAGGACGACCACGGTCACGGGGGTACGCAAGAGGCGTGCCGGCACCCGGAACTCCTTATAGTCGAATTCGACTAGACGAACTCGACTATAGCCGAAACGGAGCGCCCGAAAACGACGGGCTCGTGGCGACGGCCGGCCGGGCGTCGCCTCGCGGTCACCCGCACCTAAATAACCTTTTGCGCGAGGGAATTTTACTCGATCAACTTGTGCACGAGGAATATTGCCGTTAGCCTTCCCGTCGTCCGGGGCCACCGGGCCCGGCCGATTCACTTCCCTGTGCCGCCAAGGCCGTCGTCAACCAAGGACGCAGATCATGAAAAAGCCTGTACTCGAGCCCGCCGCGCAGGCGTTCGCCGAGGCCACCGCGAACCCGCCCTACCTGTTCGACCTGCCGCCGGCCGAAGGCCGTAAGGCCGTCGACGACGCCCAGACCCCCGAGATCGAGGTCCCGGGGACCAGCAAGGAGAGCCTGAGCGTCGACGACGGCCTCTCCCTGACCGTCTTCCGGCCGGCCGAGGCCGAAGGCCCGCTGCCGGTGATCCTCTACATCCACGGCGCGGGCTGGGTGTTCGGCAACGACCACACCCACGGCCGCCTCGCCCGCGAGCTGGCCGCCGGAACCGGTGCCGCCGTGGTGTTCGTCAACTACAGCCTCTCCCCCGAAGCCCGCTACCCGGTCGCCACGCAGCAGAACCACGCCGCTCTGGAGTGGGTGGCCCGGCACGGCGCCGACCACGGCCTCGACCCTTCCCGCATCGCGGTGGCCGGCGACTCGGTCGGCGGCAACATGGCCGCCTCCCTCACCCTGACCGCCAAGCGGCAGGGCACCATCCGGCTGGCCGGGCAGGTGCTGTTCTACCCGGTCACCGACGCGTCGTTCGACACCGGTTCCTACCAGCAGTTCGCCGAGGGCTACTTCCTGCGCCGCGACGGCATGCAGTGGTTCTGGGACCAGTACACCACCGACCCCGCCGAGCGCGCCGAGATCACCGCCTCCCCGCTGCGCGCCTCGCTGGAGGACCTGGCCGGCCTGCCGCCCGCGCTGGTCATCACCGCCGAGGCCGACGTGCTGCGCGACGAGGGCGAGGCCTACGCCGACAAGCTCCGCCAGGCCGGCGTGCCGGTCACCGCGGTCCGGTACCAGGGCGTCATCCACGACTTCGTCATGCTGAACGCCCTGCGTGGCACCCAGGCCGCCGAGGCCGCCATCTCCCAGGCCGTCTCCTTCCTCCGCACGGTGCTGTCCGCCTGACCCGCCTGGAACGACCCCGGGAGGGATCGCACCTGGTCATGGGCTCGTCTCCAGCGTGGGCACGCAGGACAGCAGGGCCCTGGTCAGGTCATGGGAGGGACGTTCGAGCACGTCGTCCACGGGCCCGCACTCGACGAGGCGGCCCGCGTCCATGACGGCGACCGTGTCGGCCAGGTAGCGGACGACGGCCAGGTTGTGCGAGATGAACAGCATCGCGAAGCCCAGCTCGCGCTGCAGCTCGCGCAGCAGGTTGAGCACTGCGCCCTGCACGGACACGTCGAGCGCGGAGGTGATCTCGTCGGCGACGAGCACCCCGGGCCGGGCGGCCAGCGCGCGGGCCAGCGCCACCCGCTGCCGCTGGCCGCCCGAGAGCGCGTCCGGGGTCGCCGAGGCGCGGCCGGGATCGATCCCGACCATCTCCAGGTACCGCGCGACCTCGCCGCGGCCGTCGCGCGGGAGGGCCTCGGCGACGGAGGCGCCGATGGGCATCCGAGGGTCGAGTGAGGAGTACGGGTCCTGGAAGACGAGCTGGACCGGCCCGCGCCGCGGCCTCCTGCCCATGTCCTTCCCGTCCACCAGGATCCGCCCGGCGGTGACCGGCGCCAGCCCGACCACGGCCCGGCCGAGCGTGGACTTGCCCGAGCCCGACTCCCCCACCAGGCCGGTCACCGTGCCGTCCGGCACGTCGAGGTCCACGCCGTCGACGGCGGTGAACCGGCCGTACCGCACGGTGATCCCGCGGATCTCCAGTGAGCTCATGGAGTGGTGCCTTCCTGGACGAGTTCGGCCGTTTCGGTCACCGGGTACCAGCAGGCGACGCGACGGCCACCGCCGTGGTCGACGAGTACGGGGACGGCGGTCCGGCAGCGGTGCCGTGCCCGCTCGCAGCGCGGCGCGAAGGGGCAGCCCTCCAGCCGGTCCCCCGGCTCCGGCGGCCGTCCCGGGATGGTGGCCAGGGCGACGTCGCGGTCGGTGGTCATGGTGGGGACGGTGCCCACCAGCGCGCGGGTGTACGGATGGGCCGCCCGTCCGGCCAGGTCGGCCACCGGCAGCTCCTCGACGACCAGACCCGCGTACATGACCACCACCCGCTCGCACACCTGGGCGACGACGGCGATGTCATGCGAGATCAGCAGCAGCGCGGCGCCGGACTCCCGGCGCACCTCGGCGAGCAGGTCGAGGACCTGGCGCTGCACGGTGACGTCGAGCGCGGTGGCCGGCTCGTCCGCGATGATCAGCTTGGGTTCGCCCATCAGCCCCATGCCGATCATCGCGCGCTGCCGCATGCCGCCGGAGAACTCGTGCGGGCGCTGGCGTGCCCGGCGGGCGGCCGAGGCGATCCGTACCGCCGAGAGCCGCTGGACCGCGCGGGCCGCGGCCTGCGCGCGGGACGCCCCCAGGTGGACCTCCGCGACCTCGGCCAACTGGCGGCCGACGCGCAGCGCGGGGTTCAGCGACGCCATCGGGTCCTGGAAGACCATGGCCAGGGACGTGCCGAGCTTCGGGTCGGCCCGCATGTCGTGGCCGTCGAACCGCAGCGTCGCGGCGCTGACCTCGCCCTGGTGCGGGACCAGCCCCGCCAGCGCCAGCGCGGTCAGGCTCTTGCCCGACCCGGACTCGCCGACCAGCCCGACGGCCTCCCCCGCGCCGATCGCCAGCGACACCCCTCGTACGGCCGTCCGGCCGCCGGGGAACGACACCCGCAGGTCCTCGACGCGCACCAGCGTGCCGGGCGGAGCGGCCGGAGCGACCGCGACCGGGGCGGCCCCGGCGGGCGGCTCCGCGGACGGGTGCGGCGCGCGCCGGCCGCTCGCCTGCGCCAGCACCTCGCCGACGAGGCTGAACACCAGCCCGGTGAGCACGACGGCCACGCCGGGGGCCAGCGCCGCGACCGGGTTGACGTAGATGCGGTTGAGCTCCTCGTTGAGCAGGCGGCCCCAGTCGTAGGCGGGTGACTGCACGCCGAGCCCGAGGAAGGACAGTCCAGAGAACGAGACGAGGACGTTCGCGGCCATCTGCGCGGTGAAGAGCGTCACGGGTTCGGCGATGTTCGGCAGGATGTGCCGGGTGACGATCCGGAACCGTCCCGTGCCGAGGATCCGCGCCGCCGCGACGTAGTCCGATCCGGCGACCGACGCGGTGAGGTTCTGCACGAGCCGCGCCACGGGCGGCACCATCGCCAGCCCCACCGAGAGCACCGCCCCCGTGCTGCCCGCTCCGAAGATCGTCGCCAGCACCAGCACGAAGAGCAGTCCCGGGAAGGCCACCAGGACGCCGACCGCCGCGGTCACCAGGCGGCCCGCCCGCCTGCCGAGCACCGCCGGGGCGACACCGAGCAGCAGCCCGCCCGCGAGCCCGACGGCGGTGGCCAGCAGGGTGAGCTCGAGGGTCAGCCTGGTCGCCACGACCACGCGGGCCGCGATGTCCCGGCCGAGGTTGTCGGTGCCGAACAGATGGGCCGCGCTGCTGCCGCGGTCGATCGCCAGCGTGTTCACCCGGCCCGCCGCCGGTCCGGCGAGCGGCGGGCCGAGCACGGCGACCAGGACCAGCACGGCGACGGCGGCGACGGCCGCGACGCCCAGCGGCGTCCGCAGCGTGCGCCGGAGTCGGTGCGCGAACGACATCGTCAGCTCCCGCGGATCGTGGAATGGGGGTCGGCGACGGCCACGGCGAGGTCGACGAGGAAGGTCAGCAGCAGCGCCGCGACCCCGTACACCAGGACCACGCCCTGCACCAGCGGATAGTCCTTCTGCGTGATCGCCTGGACGATGGAGGTGCCCAGGCCCGGCCAGGCGAAGACGTTCTCGATCAGGACGGTCCCGGCGATCAGCGAGGTGAACAGCAGGCCGCCCAGGGTGAGCGAGGAGGTGAGGAGGTTGGGCAGGGCGTGCCGCAGGTAGACCAGCCTGGCGGGCAGCCGTTTGGCCCGCGCGGTGCGCATGTAGTCCTCGCCGAGCACCCGCAGCGCCTCCACCCTGACGATCCGGGACAGGGCCGCGGCCGGGATGAGCGTGAGGGAGAGGATCGGCAGGACGTACGACGAGGGGCCGCCGCGCGAGGCCACCGGCAGGAGCGGGAACGCCACCGCGAACAGGGCGACCAGGCCGACGGCGAGCAGGAACTCCGGCACCGCGCCGAAGACGCCGGTGACCGCGGTGAAGGCGAGCTCGCCGCGCCGCCTGCGGCCCTCTCGGGTCAGCACGGCCGCCGTCATCCCGACGGGGATCGCGAGCGCCATGATGAGGACGAAGGCCGGTACCGCGATCTGCAGCGTGGCCGGCAGCCGGGTCGAGATGATCTGCGACACGGGGAGGTCGACGCTGATCGACTCGCCCAGCCTGAAGCGCAGCAGGCCGGAGATGAAGTTCCAGTACTGGGTGAGCAGCGGCTGGTCGAGTCCGAGCGCGTGCCTGCGGGCGGCGACCAGCTGCGGGTCGGCGGTCGTGCCGAGCGCCGCCCGCACCGGGTCCCCGGGGACCAGGTGGATCATCGCGAAGGACGCGGTGACCAGGACCAGCAGCGACACGACCAGCCGCCCGGCCCGGCGGACCGCGAACGCGACCCAGGGGTGGGCCCTCATCATCCGGCCGTCCTTCGCAGGGTCTGCGGGACGACGCCGGCGCCGTCGATCTGGAACGACACCCCCTTGCCGTAGAAGGTCTGCGACAACGTCGCGAACGGCACCACGTCCAGCCGCTTGATCAGCGCGCTCTCCGCGGCGGTCCACAGCTCGCACCCCGCGGTGCCCTGCTTGGCGGACGCCTGGGCGGTGAGCCGCTTGTAGTCGGGATTGGCGATGCCACCGAAGTTGGTGCCCTGCGGAGGCCGTGGCCCGTCGTAGAAGCGGGTCAGCTGGTCGGGCAGGTACACGTTGATCGGCAGCCAGGCCATGTCCCAGCCGTCGGACATCATGGTGCTGGTGACCGTCGCGGGGGTCACGGGCTTGGGCGTCACCTTCACGCCGAACGCCGTCCACTGCTGGACGGCGAGCTCGACGGCGGCCAGCACCTGCGGGCCGAGGTTGGTCGGGTGCGGCAACGTGACCGTGAGCGTCCTGCCGTCCTTGGTCCACTGGTCGCCCGTCTTGGTCCATCCGGCGGAGGTGAGGGCCGCCGCGGCCTGCGCGGTGTCGCGGCCGGGGACGTTCCCGGTCACCGAGTCGCCGGTGCACGGCGTCGGCTTGACCACTCCGAGGTTGGTGGGCGGCTCGTTCTGGCCGTTGGCCGCGACGGACCCGATCTGCTTGAGGTCGACGGCGGTGACCAGGGCCCGCCGGACGGCGGGGTCGGCGGTCGGATGGCCGGGCGCCTCGTTGAACAGCAACTGCCCGAGCGTCTGCCGGACGCTCCGCTGCAGCACCTGGGCCGCGGCCAGCCGCTGCCGATCCGAGCCGTTCACCTGCACCACGTTGACGTCGCCCGACAGCAGCAGGTTGGTGGCGGTGGACTCGTTGGCCACCACCTTGAAGGTCACCTTGTCGGGCATCCCGGTCGCAGGGGCACCGCCGGGGCCCCAGGTGTAGCCGGACCGCTTGACGTAGGTGTAGTGGTCGCCCGGGACGGCCTCGGCCAGGCGGTACGGGCCGGAGGCGTTCGAGGCGCGGGCCAGCGCCTTGGGATCGGCGAGCCCCTTCTTGCAGACCAGAGGGAGCAGGCTGGTCATCTCCAGGATGAACGGCGCCGGCTTGGTGGTCTTCACCGACACCGTTCGGGCCGCGTCGTCGGCCGAGGCGGTGGCCGTCTGCGGCACCGAGAGCCCGAGCAGCGGCGACTGGTTCTTGGGGGCGGCGATGTAGTTGTACTCGGCGGCCACGTCCGAGGCCGCCAGCGGCGAGCCGTCCTCGCAGGTCACCCCGGACTTGAGGGTGAACTGGGCGGAGGTGGTGGTGGCGGTCCACTTCTCGGCCACCCCGCTGACGAGGGATCCGTCCTGCGCGACGTGGACGAGCGTGTCGTAGGCGTAGGTGTTGAGGAAGAGCGCCGTGCTCGCCAGCGTGGTGAGCGGGGCGAGGCTCCCCGGGTCGGCGGAGATCGCGATGGTGACGGTGCCGCCCCCGCCGCTCTGGGCCCCGGCCGAACTCCCGTCGCCGCATCCGGTCGCGGCGAGCCCGAGCGCGGCGACCGCGGCGGCCATGCCAGTGGTACTTCTTCTCATCTTTCGCTCCTCGCTGGCGGGGCCGCGAGCCCTGGCACCGTCGGGCGGACATGGGTCAGACACGGGGAACGGCGCGCCCCAGGTGCAGGAAGCGGGCCTTCTCGCCGTCACCGAGGAAGGTGTACGTCACATGCCGACCGTCCTGCGGCTCGACGCCGACGAGAGTGCGGGCGTCCAGCGGCACCATGACGTCGCTGCTCAGCGGGCCTTCGCCGTGCAACGCGGCGGCGGCTCCCAAGGGCCGTACGACCACCGACAGACCCTCATCGGTCTCGGTCACCTCGGCGCCGAGCGTCCCCGACTCGTACCGGCCGGTGAAGTAGCCCGTGTCGACGGCGGCCGGTTCGGCGGGCGGGACGTGCAACGGCGGCAACCTCACCCCGGCCAGTTCGTCCAGCAGCTCGGTGACCAGCGCGTGCAGGCCGAAGAACGCGCCCCCGTTGGTGAGGACGGCGACGGCGACGTCCTTCCCGGGGACGACACGCAGCAGCGACAGCTGGCCGACCGTCCCACCGTCGTGGCCGATGACCTGGCCGCCCTCGCACTCGAACAGCTCCCAGCCGAGCCCCCAGTGGTCGCCGAGCGTCCCGGTCACGGGGACGGCGACCTGCGGTTCCCGCATCGCGCGGACGCTCTCCTCGGAGAGCACCCGCGTCCCGTCCGGCGCTACACCGCCGCTGAGGTGCATTTTTGCGAAGCGGAGCTGGTCGCGGGCGGTGAGGGTGAGGGTCGAGCCCGCGGGGGCGTTGGATCGCGGCATGGCCCAGATGGGGGCCTTGACGACGTCGCCGTCCGGACCCGTCACGTGCCCCATGGCCACCCGGTGCCTGATCGCCTCGGCCGGCGAGGTCACGACATGCGTCATGCCCAGCGGGAGGGCGATGCGCTCGCGGAGCGCCGCCTCCCAGGTCAGGCCGGTGAGCACCTCGACGATCCGGCCGAGCACCACATACCCGCTGTTGCAGTACGACCACATGGTCCCGTTCGGGAACAGCTGCGTCGCGGGGCCGGCCAGGCAGGCCACGTACCGCTCGACGGCGTCGTCGCCGGGCCCGTGGTCGTCGAAGATGTCGCCCTCGAAGCCACCGACGTGGCAGAGCAGCTGTCGTACGGTGACCGTTGCGCTCACCGTCTCGTCGGCGACCCGGAAACCGGGCAGGTAGCGGGCCACCGGGGCGTCCAGGTCCACCAGGCCCTCGTCGACCAGCTGCATGAGCAGGGTCGCGGTCCAGACCTTGGTGATCGACCCGGTCTGGAAGATCGAGTCGGTGGTCACCGGATAGTTGAACTCCTTGTCGAGTACGCCGTGCGCCGCCTCGACGATCTCCTCATCCCGCTGGACGGCGATGACCAGGCCGGGGATGCCGTGCTCCCGGGCCGTCTCGGCGAGCCTTTCCTGCAGCTTCTGCGCGTCCACCCTGATCACCTCCGTCGAAGCGGCGCTCCGCCGCCGAGTGGGTGAACATTAGGCATCGTGACGGGGACCACAGTTCGTCCTGCGGTACGAAAAAACCGGCCGCTCCATGTGCGGCGCTCCGAAGACACCGCTGCGGCCACGGCCGAATCCTCAGAGGGGATCGCTCGGCAGGACGCTGGAAGGAGCCGGATGGACGTCTACATCTCCGTCGACATGGAGGGGATCGCCGGGATCGCCACGGTCGACCAGATCGTGCGCGGCGGTCACAACTACCCGCGCTCGCAGGAGTTGATGACGGGCGAGGCGAACGCGGCGATCGCGGGCGCGTTCGACGCCGGGGCCGACTCGGTCGTCGTCAACGACAGCCACGGGACGATGGACAACTTCCTGCAGGACGGGTTGGACGAGCGTGCCCGGCTGATCACCGGCAGCCCGAAGGCGCAGTGCATGGCGCACGGGCTCGACGGGGACCACGGGGTGGCGCTGTTCGTGGGCTACCACGCGGCGGGGGGTTGCCCCGGCGTGCTCGCGCACAGCTTCTCCTCGTTCTTCAGCTGGCTGCGGCTCAACGACCAGATCGTCTCGGAGGCCGAGGTCAACGCCCTTCTGGCCGCCGAGCACGGCGTCCCCGTCGGGCTGGTGACCGGTGACGTCCAGATCTGCGCGGTGGCCGGGAAACGATTCCCCGGCGTGGTCACCGCGGCCGTCAAGAAGGCCGAGGGGTACACCGCCGCCGACACCCTGCACCCGAGGAAGGCGCAGGAGCTCATCCGTGCGGCGGCGGCCGAGGCGGTGCGGCGCGCGGGTTCGCTCCGCCCGGTCGAGATCCCCGGCCGCCTCGTGCTGACGGCCGGGTTCCAGATCCCGACGGCCGCCGAGGCCGCGGCGGACGTCCCCGGAGCCGAACGCGTCGACGAGCACACGGTGACCTGCGAGGTCGCCGACCTGCGCCGGCTGATGGGGCTGATCAACGTGTGGTACTGCGCCGCCGCCCTGGCCGCCAGATCCCGCCTGCCGCTGCTGGACCGCCGTTAGCCCGTCGCTCGGGCTCCCACCCCTCGGGCGACCGCGTCGCGCGGCCGCCCGAAGGGATCGCCGGCGTCACTGGACGGCGCCGGACCGGGTGAGGAGGTTCTCGTACCAGGCGTCGTAGGGGTGGTTGGTCGCGGGATAGCCGACCGGCGGAGACGTCGCCAGGTCCGCCGAGTCGAAGTCCCAGCCGCGCACCAGCCGCCCTGACCGCCGGGCCGCGGTGATGAAGGCGGACTCGGTCGCCGGCGCGGCGTAGAAGAGGGCCCCCTGCTGGAGCTCGGCGCTGTCGCCCTTCTGGAACTCGTCGAAGGCCACCTGCCGGTAGCGGATACGGTCCCCGGCGAACCGGTCGGTGTCCACGCGCAGGGTCTGTGCGGGGGTGGGGCCGTCCGCTCCGGTCCACACGCGCACGCTCGACGCGCCGCGGGCCGAGGTGGACTTGTCGAAACGGGCGTCGGAGGTCCTGGCGTTCCCGCTCCACGAGACCGTCGACGTCCCGGTGTTCAGGACGCCGTTCCACTGCCAGTTCTGACTGTTGCTCTGGCTGCGGTGGATCTCGCGCACCTGGGTGCCGGCCGGGTTCGTGAACGCGACCGTCGGCAGGACGCCGTTGTCGTACTGGCGGCTGGGGGACCAGCTGATCTCGCCGTCCGCGCCGAGATGCCCGGTGTGGTACCACAGCGTGGTCGCGTTCTCGGACTGGTGGACCTCGACCAGGTCGCCGTCGTCGTTGAGCGCGACCGCGGGCGTCCGGCCGGTGTCGTACTTCCCGTGGCGCAGCCAGGTCACACGACCGTCGTGGTAGGTGCCCGTCCAGTACCACAGGGTGCCGGAGCCGGAGTCGTGCACCTCGACGATCTGCCCTGCGGCGTTGAGCGCGACCGCCGGGGAGTTGCCGAGGTCGCGTTTGTACTCCGCGCGGCTCTTGGCGTTCCCGGAGAGCAGGGGCAGGACGCGGCCGCGCAGCGTGTCCACCGCCGGCGGGGTCGCCGGGTAGTCCTCGGCCGCCAGCAGCCGGGGCCCGAAGACGGAGACGAGCTCCTGGTTGAGCGCGCCCAGGTTGCCCGCGGCGAACGACGGGTTGTCGGTCAGGTCGTCCTTGAGGTCGAACATGACGACGAGCGGAGCGGCGGCCGGATGGCCCTCGGACCACGTGTCGATCACGTCGAGCCAGTCGCGCAGCAGGTTCGAAGCCGGGTTGCCGGAGTGGTCGACCTGATCACCTGGCGCGTCGTGGCCGATCGCGTAGTCGTGCGCGGTCGCGTACCCGTTGTCGTGGACGTCGAGCTCGATGAAGCGGACGCCGTGGTCGAGCTGGTAGGTGATGGAGTTCCTGGCGCCGTCGACGTTGCCGGAGTAGCTGTTGTGCGTGGCGCGGAAGACCGCCGACGGTAACGGCACCTCCGCGTCGGCCCGGGCGTTGCCGCCGACCAGCAGCACGGACGCGGCCACGGCGAGCACGGACGGCAGGGCCCTCGAGTGGGTCATCCTCGGATCCTCACGGTGGGGGGAAGTCTTCGCACCCGGGCGGAAGCGCCCGGGGAGTCACCGGTGACGCGCGGCACACGGGTCGCGGCCGCTCTCCTTGGAGAGGATCACATCCGAGCTCGTTCCGGCGGGCCGGATCGTTCACCGCCGTGAGATCGGCACCGGCGCAGAACGTCCCGCCGGCCCCCGCGAGCACCGCCACGCGCTGCCCCGGATCGGCCTCGAACTCCTCGAACGCCGCCCGCAGCTCGGCTGCCATCGGCCCGTCCACGGCGTTGCGCCGGTCGGGCCGATCCATCCAGATCGTGGTGGTCGTGCCCTCGACCTCGACCCGCACGTCAGCCATCGCCAACCTCCGCCGTCCCACAGCCGGGCCAACCGGCCCCAATCTATTACCGATCCGTCGTGGGCATCGGCGCCGAGCGCGGTACAGGGCATGATCGGGCCTTACATCGCAGGGTCGACCAGTCCTGTTCGGTAAGCGATGACGACCAGTTGCGCACGGTCGCGCGCACCCAGTTTCGCCATCGCGTGGCTGACGTGAGTGCGCGCAGTCGCCGGGCTGAGAGACAACTCGACACCGATCTCGTGGTTGCTCAGTCCCTGTCCCACAAGGGCCAGCACTTCGCGCTCGCGCTCGGTCAGCACCGCGAGCCGGTCCTCCCCGGCCCGGGCGGCTTTGCGTTGCGCGGTGAACCGGCCGATGAGGCGCCGGGTGATCCGCGGCGCGAGCAGCGCCTCTCCGGCGGCGACCACCCGGACGGCATGCAGGAGCTCGGCCGGCCCGGCGTCTTTGAGCAGGAAGCCGCTGGCACCGGCCTGCAAGGCGTCGAAGACGTACTCGTCGGTGTCGTAGGTGGTGAGAATGATGACTCGGACCTGCTCCAGCCCCCGCGTCCCGGCGATCTGGGCGGCGGCTTGAATCCCGTCGAGCTTCGGCATCCGGATGTCCATGAGGACGACGTCGGGACGGGTGGCGCGGGCCCGCTCGACGGCTTCGGCGCCGTCGGTGGCCTCCCCCACTACGGTGATGTCCTCCTCGAGGTCGAGCAGGACCTTGAACCCGGATCGCACGAGACGCTCGTCATCGGCGAGCAGCACCTTGATCGGAGCGTTGGTCGACGGTGAGGCGGCCGACGCGTTCATAGGCGCGACCCGGCCGGCGCGAGGGGCAGCCGTGCCCTGACTTCGAACCCGCCGTCCGGAATCGGCCCGGCGTCGAGTTCTCCGCCCAGCAGCTGACAGCGCTCGCGCATGCCGGCGATCCCGCGGCCGGGCTTGGCCGAGCTGCCCGTGCTGCTCGGTCGCCGTCCCGCCAGACGCGGATCTGCGCAGTCACGACCTGGGGCGGCACGGCGGCCCTCATCGGTCACGCGGATCTCCAAGGCCTCGATCCCGGGGTTCAGCGCCACCGTCACCCGTGTCGGACCGACGTGGCGGACCACGTTGGTGATCGATTCCTGAACGATTCGGTAGGCGGCGCTTCCCACCGCGCTGGGCAACGGCGCCGCGGGCGAAGTCTCCTCGAGCTTGACATCGAGTCCCGCCTCGCGTGCCTTGGCGGCCAGTTCGTCGATCTGCTCCAGCCCGGGATACGGCACCCGCCCGTCGTCGTCACCGTCGTCGTCACGGAGTACCCCGAGGATGGCCCGCATCTCCCGCAGTGCGCGGGAACTGGTCTGCTCGATGGCGCGCAACGCCTCGCGCGCCAGCTCCGGCCGCTTGTCGAGCACGTGCGCGGTGACACCGGCCTGAACGTTGACGATCGCTATGGCGTGGGCGACGGTGTCGTGGACCTCGCGCGCGATCCGCAGCCGTTCAGCGTCGACACGCGCCCGCGCTTCCTCCTCGCGGGTCCGCTCAGCCAGCTCGGCACGCTTCTGAGCTTCGGCGGCGATGACCTGCCGGGCTCGGACGGACTCGCCGAGGGCAGCACTCATGATCGACGCGCCGATCCGGAAGAATACCCAGCCGATGGCGGCGCGTGGCTCGATGTCGGCCGCGGCGACCAGCCAGCCGATGGCGAGCACCGTGATGCCCACGCCGGCCGTCACGAGCGACCGGCGCCCGTTCCCGTAGGCGGCGAGGGTGTACAGGGCGGCGAAGAGCCCGAGCCAGCCGGGCCCGTCCGGGAAGTCAAGGGTGTAGTACACCAGGCTGGCGAGCGCGGCGGTGACGAACACCGGCACCGGCCACCGGCGGCGGACGACGACGACCGCACCACTCACGACCAGCAGGACGTATCCCAGGTATCCGAGGTCGGTGAGCGGCCGCTCCACCACCTCGCCGGCGTTGCGGACCATCGTGCCCTGAACCTGCATCACGGTGATGAAGAGCGCGAGCGACACGTCCTGCGCCGGCACCGGCAGGCGCGACCACACCAGGCGGTGTTCCATGCCGCGATCCTACGGTCGCCGCCGGCGAGAACACTCCGCCCGGACGCGCGACCGCCTACGACGGCGAGCGTACCGAGACATGAGTCGTCTACGCAGAACTACGTAGGCGCTGCCATCCGCTGTCGGATGCCGCTGCCGCCTCGACGGCGTGATGCTCGATTCCGTGAAACCCCTCCCAGGTGCTCGTGCTCGTGCTGGTCACCTGCACCTCGGCCGGCATGGGCGGCCCATCGCGCCGCACGCTGCCGACACCCGTCGTCCGACCGAAAGGATCCTCATGTCCGTCAGCCTGCCGGCCACCGCCGCAGCCGTCCTGCGCGGGATCTCGGGGCTCGCCACACCGGCGGCCGCGCACGTTCTGGTCCAGCCCGTCGGTGCTTACACCTTGACCTCCGGCCGCGTCTGGTCCTTGGTGGCCGCGCTGCTGGGGCTGGCCGGCGTCGTCCTCGGCGGGCTGGCCCTGGCCCGGTCCGCCGGTCGTATCGGCGCCGGCACCGGGAAAAAGGGAGCCATCGTGGCCCTGGCGGCGGGGCTGGCCGGCACGACCATCGGCGGGCTGGTCGTGGCCGCCGCCGAGGGTGGTCCCGGCACCGGCTACGGAATAGTCGGGGGCTATGTGGACCTGGTGGTCGGGCCGGCCGCCGTGGTCCTCGGCGGACTGGCCCTGGCCCGGTCCCGCCGCACCGCCTGACCCGGCGCCGGCGCCGGGCCGGTGCCTACGTCGATCAGGCGCCGTCTCCGGCTCGCGGGCGCGCACGAACGATGGCGCGCCCGCGCGCCGTGACGTCAGGTCGCGCTCACGGCGACAGGATCGCCGGTAGCGCCCAGGTGAGCAGGGGCCACGAGCACACCAGCCAGACCACGTGCCGCAGCACGGGGATCTCACGGGTGACCTCGGCGTCACCGGACTTGTCGGCCTGCTCTTTGCGGTAGTCGAGGATGGCCGCCGAGACCCGCCTGGAGGTACGGTCGCCGGTCAGCGCGCCCAGGAGGGAACCGGAGAAGGCGAAGCACCCGATCTCGCCCGCGCCGCGCGTTCTTATCTCCATCCCCCCGACCGGCTCCACGTCGAGGACCCGCCGCCAGGGGATGCGGTAGGTGAACAGAAGGTTGTCCACCACCAGCTCGTCCCGGCGTGGACTCACCGAGGGGAAGAAGGTTCCCGCGGCCGCCACCCAGCAGCTCAGCGTGACGAATGTCCCGAAGAACAGCCGGCTGGGCAGCGTGGGAAAGGACGCGGTCGTCACGCCGCGGCCGTACATCGACAGCAGGAACAGCCCTCCCACGACCCCGGCCGTCACGGTCCAGCGGTTTCGGTACCGTGTCGTCATTTCTTTTTCGCCCAAGGCTCCCACCCGATTCCGTTGGACGCCATCCACTGCCCGTAGTTGACCGAGGCCGTGCTACCTGTGGCGTGCCAGTTGATGGGTCCGTTGTTCTGATAATAGGGCCGCGATGCCTGGCTCTTCCGTGTCACGACCTTTCCGTTCGAGTAGATGGGACGTTTGCTCCCGCGGGTGAGGACAGGATCCCGGGCGATCGCGGACTCGCTCCAGAACGCACTTCTCGAACCGGCGACGACGCGGCCCAGCGTTCCGCCTGCAACGAGCCAGACGGCAGCCCACGCGTGATGCCCCCAGTTCACATCCCCCTTGTTCCGGATGGCGTCGTCGAGGACGCCGCCGGCCCAGATCGCCGCACCGACCCCCAGGCACGCCCCTGCCGATGCCACGACGCACACCCCTAAGCCGACGGCTCCCGCGTACGTCTGCCAGTTGTCCCTGAGATGCTTGCCCACACTGCACAGCCAGTTGCAACCGTCCTTCTTCGCCGGTTGAGCCTTCTTCGCCGGCTGTTTCCCGGGCTTGGACGGCGCGGGGCCGTCGTGGTCGCACTGCCGGGGGTTCTCGCACTTCCTGACCTTGGGCTTGGGGGTGACGTGGTCGCACTGGCGCGGGTTCTCGCACCTCACCTTGGGCTTGGGCGTCTTGGGCTTGGGGGTGACGTGGTCGCACTGGCGCGGGTTCTCACACCTCGCCCTGGGCTTCGGCTTGGCCTTGGTCTTGGGCTTGCTCGTCTTGGCCTTGGGAGTGACGTGGTCGCACTGGCGCGGGTTCTCGCACTTCTTGGCCTTCATGCCGTCCGGGTCGGACATGGTGACGGGGTTGTCGAGGCCGTAGGCGTATCCGTTCATCGTCTGCGGGTCGTCGACGTCGATGATCGGGTCCACCGACACGAACCGGCCCGTGTCCGGGTCGTACTCTCTCGCTCCCAGGTGGGTGAGGCCGGTGGGATCCTTCGTGCCGCCGACGAAGCCTCTGCTCCCGGGCCAGTCCGAGGGGTCCGCGTCGCGCGTGCCGCCGAACGGCAGGCTTCGCCGTACCGTCGCTTTCAGCGTGGCGGCGTCGACGGCCGCCTGCTGGGTGCCCTGATGGTCGGAGACCAGCCAGGACAGGGACGTGCCGCCGGCCTTCGCCGTGCGCACCGCGACCACGGACCCGTTGTGCGCGTAGTAGCGGGTGCCGCTGACGGTCCCGTTCTTCAGCTCGAGCTCGGTGTCGCCGAGGTACAGGGTCGTGCTCGACGTGCCGTGCCGGATCAGCCGGTCGCCGTCCGCGTCGTACACGTACGACTCGGTTTCGGCGCCCTTGGTCACGCTCGCCAGGTGGCCTTCGGCGTCCCACGCCAGGGCCTGGTCGACGCCCTTGACCTTCCGGCTCACGGTGTTGCCGTCGCTGTCGTAGCCGTAGGTGTCGGTCGCCGTCCCGTCCGGCCCGCTGCCGACCAGGGACCGCAGCGTGTGCGGTTGCGGGGACCCCGGTTCCGGATAGGTGTAGGTCCTGGTCAGGTCACCCGCTGAAGCGTGCCGTACCTCCTTCGTCCGGTTGCCCGTCTCGTCGTACTGGTAGCTGTGCCAGTAAGGCTCCGGGCCGCCGAGCGAGGCGAGGGACGGGGAGCCGGCGCACTGGTCGGTGGCCGTCCAGGCCTCGGTCAGCCGCTGCAGGTAGTCGTAGGTGAAGCACTGCACGTCGGACGAGGTGTCGTCGGCGACCTTCAGCACGTTGCCCGCGGGGTCGTACACGAGGTTCACGTCCGAGATCGCCGCCGGCTCGAGGTCGCGCTCGGCCAGGATGCGGTTGAGCCGCGAGGTCGCCTCGTCGTACTCGAACTGCTGGAGGACGCCGTGCCCCGTCGGTCCGAGATACGTGCTCGCCAGCTCGCCGACGTCGGAGTATCCGGTCTCGGACACGTACGCGCCGAGCGCGGAGCCGAGCCCGGCGGCGAGCCCGGTGACGGGGTCGTAATCCCGCTGCAGGGTCTCGGCGGGCAGGCCTCCCCCGGCGGGCAGCTTCTGCTTCACGATCTGGTCGGCCGCGTTGTACTCGAAGGTCGTGTCGTAGGTCCCCTGGAGGCCGCCCTCGGCCGCCGGGATCGTCACGCGGGTTCCGGTGGGACGGCCGGCGGCGTCGAAGCCGAGCGTCTCGGTCCGGTAGACGTTCCCGCCCGCGTACCGGGTGGTCGAGGTGAGGGCGCCCTTGCTGAGGGTGTCGTAGACGCGCTCGGTCAGCTTCGGCCCGGTGGCGGAACCCTCGCGGGTCGCCGTCAGCCTGCCGAGCGCGTCGTAGTCGTTGAAGATGCTCTTGCCACGCGAGTCGGTCGTGGAGACCACGCGGTCCAGCTCGTCGAACGTCGATGTGCTGACACCGGTGTCCGGATCCTCCTCCCGCACCTTGCGGCCGCGCAGGTCGTAGGCGTAGCGCCAGACGTTGCCCGCAGGGTCGGTGACGGACTCGAGCGCGCCGGCCTTGTCGTAGGTGTACTTCGTCGCGTCGTAGGCTCCGCTCGGGGTGCCGCCGTGATACTGCCGCCGCTCGATCGTGCGGCCGTCCGCATCGGTGATCACCATCTCCGGCGTGTCGCCGTCGGGCGGGTCCACGGCCGTCCAGTCACCACCGTACGTCGTGGTGGTCCGCCATTTCTCCGTCCCGTGCGACTTGAGGATCTCCGCCGTCTCCCGGCCCGCCGCGTCGTACTCGTACACCGTCTGCGAGGGAACGGCATCGTCCTGGGCCACCCAGAGGCTCGCCGACGGGGGCGAGGATTCCTCGTAGTACCCCGCGTTGGACTTGGCCTGCCGCCCCTGGGAGTCGTAGAAGGTGTCGGAGACGATCCTGCCGCCCGCCGGCGACAGCGCCTGCGTCTGCCGCTCCCGCAGGAAGCCGTCCATCAGGGAGTACGAGGTGACGTACGAGGACCCGTCGCCGAGCAGGGACTTGGTCTTTACGGCCGTCGGCCCGGTGTTCCTGACGGTGTAGGTGTACTCGGTGTTCGGCGCGGCCGGGTTGGCCGTCCTGGACCGGCCCGGCAGCCAGGCTCCGGTCAGCCGGCCGAGCGCGTCGTAGGACAGCTCCGTGACCTTGGCGTTGGCGTCCTCCGTCTTGGCCGGGAGGCCGCGCAGCGGGTCGAAGGTCGTGGTCGCGGTGTGCCCGAGGGCGTTGGTGGCGGTCTGCGACGTGAGCGGGCCGCCGGTCGCCGGCGTGTACGACATCGTCTCCTTGTGGTCGTAGGCGTCGTACTCCTCGGTCACACGGCCGTGCTGGTCGAAGACGGCGCTGCCGGACTTGGCGTACTCCGGCTTGTCCCCGTCGAAGGAGGCCATCTCCTCGGCCTTTGTCACGTCGCCCCGCGCCGGAGCCGCCCCCCAGGACGTGGAGCCGTCGTAGTAGTAGCGCTTCCCCGAGAGGAGGTCGCCCGGATAGCTCGGCGTGGTCCCGCACGGCGCCGAGACCTCGACGACCTGCGACCGGGTGTCCATGATCCAACGGCTCTCGTTGCGCGCGTAGGTGATCGTCGTGCAGGTGTCGTCCGCCGTGGTCGACGTGTCACCGAGGTCGTACACCTGGTCGACCATGCCGAGGGAGTCGAAGTGCCTGCGGTTCTCGGTGACCCGGACCCGGCCGCCGGCGAGGGCGGTGTACGTGGTCTCGGTCTTCTCCTCGGTCAGCCAGGCCTGGAGCTCGGGTCCCCCGTCCGGTCTTGCCCGGTGCGCCGTCATCCCGATCAGTTGGGGCTCGGAGACGGTCCGCTCGCTCCAGGCGCCGTTCGGTCCGTTGTACTCGGTCGTCTCCCTGACGAAGCCCTTGAGGACCTGGGTGTCGGGACGGGTGCCGCCCTGCGAGTCGTACACCCGCGCGGTCCTGGTGCCGCCGCCGGCCTTGAGGTCACCGTCCATCCCTCGGTAGAACACCTGCTCGGACACGTCCTGCGGCCCCTTGGCCGGGTCGCCGGACCGGATCCTGACCTTGGCGAACCCGCGCCACTGACCCCAGGTCTTGTACTTGTCGGGAACCAGTTCCGAGTCGTCCCGGCGCCACGCGGCCCCCTGGATGTCCTGGTCGCCGAAGTACTCGTACTGCGTGATCTCCCTGCTGTTGCCGCCGACCAGGTCCTCCTCGACGACCTGGGTGACGACGGGCTTCTGCCACCAGTCCAGTTCGGGGGCGGGCGCGCCTTCAGGGGTCCAGAAGGCGGGGAAGCACTTCTTGGTGTTGGCGTCCGGAGCGGGCGCGGTCATCCCGGCCTGGCACTCCAGGGAGTAGGTGACGCCGACGCGCCCGCCGGTCTCGTTGTAGATGAAGGAGAGGCGCCGTTTCTTCATCGCGACGCGGTCGTCGCTGTCGCCGGCGACCCGGTTGGCGATCGTGGTCCCGTCGAAGCGGACCGGCGGGAGGGAGAGTGTGCCGCCGGTGTGACCGGAGTGGACGATCGAGTCGAGCCACAGCGCGGCCCCGCTGCCGTCGCCCGCGGCGGGGAACGAGTGGGTGAAGGTCCAGGAGTCGACGTCCCGGTAGCCCCCGTCCGAGTAGACCTGTGTGGTGATCTTCGCGAGGCGCTTGGCGCTCCAGAACGTCGGTGAGGTGATCGCGCAGCTGGAGGCGTCACAGCTCTGGTCCCAGGGCGTGTCCGGCCAGTCCTGGGGGCTCGCCTGGGTGCACGCCGATCCGGGGATGCACCGGCCGGCCGTCGTGAAGACCACCCTGCCAGGCGCGGTCGTCGAGTACACCTGCTGGTCCCGCTGGCCGTACTCGATGCGGTCCACCTCGCCGCCGCGCGCGTACGGCGTGACCGCCGTGCCGCCTCGCGCGTAGTGGTTGACGTCCTTGTTGTAGTAGATCGACATGACGTCGCCGTGGGGGTCGACGACATAGTCGAGTGACCAGCGGTACGCCTGCTGGCACCAGCCCGCCGCGTTGCACGGCTCTCCCGCGTTGTTGCCGTACACCGGGACGGTCCAGGTGGAGTTGGTCTCGGGCTTGCCGGACGTCCATCCGGGCAGCCGGTTGAGCCCGAAGAAGTACTGCGTGCCGTCGGGCGAGGTCAGCCGCCAGTGCTCGCCCTTGTCCTTGCCCGCGTCGCCGTCGTCGCCGTTGACCGCGCCGGTCAGCAGGTCGACGCGCCAGCCGTCGTCCTCCTCGACCCGCCACTTGGTGGTGTCGGTGGCGTCGCGCACGAGTTCGCCCGCCACGCCGGGCAGGACGACGTGCGCGTTCCAGGTCGACCAGCACTCGTCGCCAGGGGTCGCGGCGGCACCGTCGTCCTTGCACGACTTGTACGACCGTTCGATGTATCCGGCCTGGTAGTCGAACCCTTCGCCGAGCCAGCTCGGCTGGTTGTTGGTCGCCGAGACACGCCCGTCGACGGAGCTCGAGGAGTAGGAGAGATCGATGTCGGGTCCGATGCCGGGCAGGTCGGGGGAATCGATCGGATAGCTCCAGGTGAAGTCGCCCGACTGCGTCCCGACCTGCCAAGTCGCCGAGGGGGACAGCGATGTCGGCTTGTAGCTCCCGGCCGAGCCACCGGAGGCCGCCGTGACCGCGAACAGGCCGCCCGCGGGCAGCGTCGCCGACAGTTTGCCCGCCTTGAGATGGTTACTGCTCTTCGTGGCCGTGGGCTTCGCGCATGCGGCGACGGTGGGCGTGGTGAGCGCGCATTCGGGGAGCCGTACGACGGTTAATCGGCTGGCCCAGTCACCGCCGTAGGCGTTCCTGAAACCGGAGTAGTCGATCTCCACCGGCACGTCCGCCCCGGCGGCGGCCCCGTTGAGCCGGGAGGCGCCACCCACGCGGAAGAGCACGCCGCGTACGCCCGCCCGTGCTGTGGTCGCGCGGTCGAGCACGCTCACCTGCGGACCGGTCCCGGCAAGGGCGCGTACGGCGCCCTTGCCCGTTCCCGGCCATGTGACGGCCGGGCTGGTGCGCATCTCGACGGCCCGCTCCGGGTCGGGAGGCAGCGCTCTGGGCGGCGCCGCCTTCCCGGGAACGGGCCGCTCGTCGCTGTCGAGCCGCGTCAGGTGCGGCTTGTCCGGCGTCGCGGACGCCGCGCTCGTCATCTGCGGCAGGGGGATCACGAAGGACGCCGCCAGTGTTGCCGCGAACCACTTGAGCCGGTTCACTACCACCTCCAGTTCGTAGAGAGGACGCGGTGCTGAGGAGGAGAAGAGCCAGGAAACGATCAGCGTGTGTCGAAGGCGAAGATCTGTCCCCTGGAGGTCGGGTCGCAGGTCGCGAAGGTCGTGTCGGCACCGCTCGCGGTGGAGTCTCCGGCGATGGCGAGGCACCGGCCCAAGTCGCTGAAAACGATCTGGAAGCCGCGCAGGGGGCTGATCACGGGTTTGAGCAGGAGCGTGGTGTCGATGGTGTCGGCGCAGGAGCCGTCCGCCGGACGTGTCGTGCTCCAGTAGGGGTCGAGGCCCATGCAGCCTGGGCCGTAAAGCGGGTGGAGGGTGGTGACGCGGTGAGCCGAGCCGGTCGTCTCGAGGGTCTGCGCGGGTGTGACCGCGTCACAGGAGCCCTGGTAGAGGAAGCCGCTCGGCCCGCCCTGCTCGGTCAGGCACAGCCCTGAGCCCACGGACCTGATCTTGATCGAGCCCGGGGCGGGAGGATCCGGCATGCCGTACATCTCGCGCACCTGCGCGGCCGAGGCGGCGAACTGGCCCACCCGTACGTCGTCGACCGCACCGGCCCAATTGTCGCCCCACCAACCGTCCCGCTGACCGCGGCCGATGGCGAACGAGCCGGTGGCCGTCCAGGTGCGATAGAGCGTCGCGCTGCCCTGGAGCACACCGTCGACGTAAAGCTGCAACATGCCGGTCTCGGCCTTGAGGACACCCGCGAGGTGGGTCCACCGCCCGGTGAGGGCGAGGCTCCTGGAGGTGACCCGGACCGTCGGGGCGCCCGAGGAGTCCGACTTCGGGGCGTCGATCTCCCAGCGGTCGAGGTCCGCGTCGTATCCGAGCCTGAAGCCGCTGTTGACCTGGCCGTCCTGGCTGAGCGCGACCGCGCGCGCCTTCGGCGTCCTCGCGTCGCGCCGGACCCACGCGGCGACCGTGAAGTCCGTGTCGGTGCGGATCAGCGGGCCGTTCGCGTTCGCGCCCCTGGTGGCCGAGCCGTTGAACGCGAGCGAACTGCCGAGCACGCCGCCCGTCCAGGCGACGTCGTCCGCCACCTGAAGCGTGTTGCCGTTGCCGCTCGCGTCGGCGGTGGTCGTCCCCGCGCCCTCGTCGAGCCGGAAGATCCCGCCCGGCGTGGTGGGCGAGGCGTTCATGATCTGCTGGATCTCCCCGGCGCTCAGCACCCGGTCCACGACGTGTACGTCGTCGAGGTCGCCCGGCCAGAATGTCGTCCGCATGCCGGAGCCGCGCCCGGCCCCGGCCACGAACGAGCCGCCGCTCGCCCCCGCGGACGGCTGGGCGGCGGATCCGGCGAGCCGGCCGTCGACGTACAGCCGGACCTGCCCCATGCCCGCGTCGTACACCCCGGCCAGGTGGGTCCAGACACCGGCTACCGGCAAGGAGTTCGAGTAGGCCCCGTCCCGGTGGTCCGCGTCGCCCGCCACGGCGAAGTTCCACCGGCCCCAGTTCTTCTTGTAGCCGAGGCTGAAGGCGCTGCCGTCGTCGTCGCCGTCCTGGCTGACGGCCGCGGCGTAGTCGCGAAGGCTTGCCAGGCGGACCCAGGTGGCGACGCTGAAGCTCCTGTCCGTCCGCAGCACCGGGCCCGCCGCGTAGGCGTATCCGCCGGCGCCGTCGAGGTGCAGCGCGCCGCCGTGCCTGCCGGTCGTCCAGGACGTGCCGGACGGGGAGGTCACCATCGTGTGCCCGTCGCCGGTCTCGTCGGCCAGTACGCTCCCGGCGCCCTCGTCCAGCTTCCACTCGCCGCTCGGCAGGTAGCTCGGCCCTGCCATCAGCAGGCGCAGTTCGGTGGGGGAAACGACCCTGCCGAACACGCGGACGTCGTCCATTTCGCCCGGCAGGAACCAGGCGAACCCATCCGATCGGGTCATCTTCCCCAGGCGCAGCGGACCGTCCGCGCTGAACGACCCGGTGTACGGCGCCGTCCCCGCGAGCCGGCCGTTCACATGGACCCGGAGCTCGTGCCGCTCGGCGTCGTACACTCCCGCGACGTGCGTCCACGCTCCGGCCTGCGCGGTCGTGTTCGCGAGCGCGCACGACTCGCCGTCCGGCGGCCGGACGCAGAGCGACCAGCGTTGCGAGAGCCAGTTGTAGGCGAGCGCGAGGCCGCTCGCCCCCGGGCCGTCCTGGGTCAGGATCGGCCAGTCGCTGTTCCGGTTGTCGAGCTTGACCCAGCCCATCACGGTGAAGCTCTTGGTCGTGTCGACGACGGGATGCCCGGTCGTCCCCTCGCCGGTCGTGCCGTCGAGGCGCATGCCCCCGTCGCCGCGTCCCGCGCTCCAGGTCGCGCCGCCCAGGAAGGTGACCGGGTGCAGGTTGCCCGCGCTGTCCGTGGCGGTGCCGCCCGAGCCGTCGTTCAGCTGCCACCAGGCGATCGGGCCGCTGACCCGCTGGAGGGTGAAGGAGTAGGTGCGGATCGGACCGGAGTTCCCCGCCCTGTCGATGCCCTGGGCGGAGACGTAGTTGCTCCCGCTCCTGGTGGAGGTCAGGGTGACGGCTGCCTTCCCGCCCGGCGTGTCGGCCGTGACCAGCGTGGCCGGGTAGGTGTTCAGCCCGTACTTGAAGGCGACGACGTCGGCGGAGCCGCCCGCGGTGAAGGTGAAGGTCGCCGGCTGGTACTGCCACCCGTTGCGGCTGCCGGCGGGTAACTCGGCCGAGGAGATGACCGGGGAGGTCGCGGGCGGCTGGGTGTCGACGGTGAACTGGCACCAGGGCGACCAGGCGGTGGTCGCGTCGCCGTCGTCGGCCCGCGCGTGCCAGCGGTACCGGCCGCCGTTCGTCAGGACGCCGTCGGGGATCACCACCGTGTGGCCGACATCGGGCGTGCCGTACTCCGTGGACACCGATCCGAGCGGCGTGCCGTCCTCGGCCTGCCATTCGTACGTCGCCCTGACGCGCTGCTCGGCGTCGTACAGTGTCACGTTCAACTCGGGAGTGGTGGTCCGGACGTGAACGCCGGTCCAGTCCTGCGCGCACCGCATGCCGCCGCTCGTCTCGACGGGCTTCGGCACCTCGGGGGCCGTGTTGTACTCCACCGCGAAGATCAGGTCGCGGAGCCGGAACTCCTTGCCGCCGGTGTGCGTCGCCTCGGCCCCGCGCAGGCCGATGGTGACGGTCTCGGAACCGGCCGCCAGTTCCTCGGTGAGGAAGGAGGTCAGATCGAAGCCCACCATGTCGGGCTGGCACTTGACCGGGTCTCCGCCGTGGGAGTCGCTCTTCGAGCCGATCTTCCGCAGCCAGGAGGGCTGGTTCTGCCAGGTCGTCTCGACACTGATCGGACCGGTGCGCCACAGCTGCCACTCGGCGGGCGTGCAGTCGTACGCCCGCTCGACGAACGCCTGGAACTTGGCCGTCTTGATGATCTTACCGATCAAGGGGGCGGTGAACAGCTGGAAGAACGACCGGTAGAAAGGGGCGAAGACGCCGTTGACCGTTTCATCGGGACTGGCTCCCGAACGGGCGTTGAACCCCGAGTCCACCCAGGACGCGGACGGGTACGCCTCGCTGACCAGTACCCAGTGCTGCTCCAGCACCTCGAAGGACGGGTCGATGTAGAGCGGGAAGACGGCGGTACGGTCCGTGAGCAGCCCGGCGTCGGGAATCAGGTCGATCCCGCCGCCCGTGACCTCGACCCCGATGGGCCTGCGCCTCCCCTCGCCCACCGCGCCGCCCTGCCTGGTCGAATCCCACATCCAGGGCCCGGCGCTCGACACCAGCGTGCGGCCCCGCGCGTCGAGGGCCGACAGGCCGCCGTTCTTGCCCACGCGCATCTTCAAGCCGTCCGCCGACACCCCGAACCGCAGCCGCCGGAGCCGCGGATCCCGGGCGGCCTCGGCGTTCTTGACCACCAGCACCTCCGAGAACCCCGCCTCGGTGACCTCGGCGACCAGATCCACACCGGGCAGGACGTCGCGGTACGTGGCCTTCGGCCCGTCGAGGTCCGGAGAGGGCAGCGGCGCCGGCCAATTGAAGGAGAGCGTGCGACCGTGCCGCCTGATCGTGGCGAGCGGACCTTCACCGCCCCCGGAGAGGGAGACGTCGGCGGCGACGGCGACCGGTTCCATCCGGCCGTCGGCGCGCCGCCGCAGCGTGGTGTCGATCGCCGCCCAGCCGTCTCCCCGCCTGGCCCGCACCGGAAACGGGTGGATCTCGGCGGTGAGGTCACCGTCCGGATCGGCGAACACCTCGGTCGTCTCCGACCCCGCGGCCTGTACCTGCACGCGGCGGCCGAGCCGCCGTGCCATGCGGATTCCGTCCGCTTCGGTCTCCGCGAAGGCCGGCCCCCGCACAGGCCCCGCTGGGTTCGGCGTCGTCCCAGCCGGTACGGCGGCCTCGTTTCCCGGGGGGATCGGTGGTTCCGGCGAGGTCCCGGCCGAGGCGACGGGTCCGGCGGCCGTGAGCAGTGCGGTCACCGCCACGGCCGCCACGGCGGCCCGGATCCGGATCACCGGCGGCCGTCCAGGCCGTGCGTGCGAGCCTCGGCCGTCGACGGCGGACCGAGGTACACCTCCAGGCTCGCCGTCTTCTCGGTGCTCGCGCCCGGGTCGCGGAGCGGGGAGGCGAACGGGACACCGGGGACCGGTTGGTAGGCGGCGGCCGGAGCTCCGCCGCTCGGGCGCGGCGCGGTCAGGAACGGCGGCGCCTCACCGTTGTTCGGAGGCGGGAGGCAGTCGCTCCAGTTCCCACAGCTCGGCCCCGGCGGATCCATGACGTCGTCGACGTCCCCGTAGCTCGCCGGCTGCGGGTACGCCTCGTCGTCGTCCGGCCCGTCCCAGCCCGACTCGTAAGTGGCGTAGGTGAACTCCCCGTCCCAGATCGTGATCGGCTCATAGGCCGATCGCGTCTGAGGGCCCGCCAGATAGTTCAGGACCCTGTTCAGGAGAACCGTGAGGACGGAGTTGGGCCAGGGTGAGCCGCCCCCGGGTTTCCTGTTGGGTTTCGGCATGTACTCGTGGTAGGTCTTTTGGGTTTGTACCTTCTGCGGCTTCTGTCGGGACGTGGGGTTCGACGGCTTCGCCTTCACCACCTTGGGCGCCTTCTTCGCCTTCATCCCGTCTGCGTCGGCAAGGGTGACCGGGCTGTTGCCGGCGTACGCGAAGCCGTTCACCTGCTGCGGCTCGGCGTGGTCGGCGATGGCGTCGACCGAGGCGAACTGCCCGGTGGCCGGGTCGTAGGCGCGGGCGCCGAGCTGCGTCAGTCCTGTCTCGTCCTGGACGCCGCCGACGAAACCGCGATCACCGGGCCAGCTCGCCGGGGCCGACCCGCGCGGTTCGCCGAAGGGCAGGTACCTGCGCCTGCTGACCGCCAGAGTCCGCCCGTCGACCGCGGCGATCGCCGTGCCGTTGAGGTCGGAGACCAGCCAGGACAGCGATCCGCCACCCGGCCGCACCGCGATCACCTGGTCGCCGTGCCGGTAGTAACGGGTCGCTGTCACGGTTCCGCCGCTGACCGTGACCTCGGTGTCGCCCGCGTACAGGGTGGTCGTGGAGCCTTCCCGCCGGATCAGCCGGCCGCCGTCCGCGTCGTACAGGTAGGAGACGGTCTTCGCTCCCTCCGCGACCGAGGCGAGCAGGCCCTCGCTGTCCCAGGTCAGGGTCTGTGCGGAGGCCCCGGCCGTCCGGTTGGTGAGGTTGCCGGCCGCGTCGTAGGTGAAATCGTCGGTTCGGTCGAGGCCGGGGCCCTGCCTGTGCACGGACGTGACCCCGTGCGGCCGGGGTGTTCCCGCCGCCGGATACGTGGAGGTCGCGGTGATGTCACCGGCGCCCGCGTGCCGGGTCTCCCTGAGGCGGTCGCCCGTGGCGTCGTAGCCGAAGCTCTGCCAGTACGGCGACGGGCCGCCGAGTGCGCCTGTGGCCGGGTCCGCGGCGCAGTCACCGTTCGCCGGCGTCCAGGCCTCCACCAGGCGCCGCAGGTAGTCGTTGCGCAGGCATTGCACGTCAGACTGGTCCGCAAGCTTGGTGACGTTACCCGCAGGATCGTAGGTGTATGACAGGTCCGCCACATCGCCCTGGTCGTCCGAGGTGCTGCTCCCGATAGTGCGGCGGGTCGCCTCGTCATACGAGATCATTTGTGAGACACCACGTCCGGGTTCGCCGAGGGCCCGGCTCGACAGCTCCCCGAGTTCGGTGTAGTCCGCGGCGACATACGCGGTCCGGTCGCTGGTGAGGGAGGACGGCAGGCCCTGCTCGTTGTAGCCGTAGGTCAGTTTCTCGGCGGGCAGTCCGCCGACGGCGGGGAGCGTCCTGGTCGCGGGCTGGTCGTCCTCGGTGTAGGTGAGCGACGTGGTGAGGGTGGTGAACCCGAAGCCGTCGCCGCCCGGGACCGTCACCATCTGCCCGGTGGGGCGGTCACGGCCGTCGTATCCGGTCACCCCGACGGTGTACGCGCCGCCCGTACCGGTGTACCGCGTCGACGAGGTCGGCAGCCCCTTGGACAGGGTGTCGTACGTCCACTCGGCGAGCTTGGTGCTCCCCTCGTACGCGGCGGTCTTCCTGTTCAGCGCGTCGTAGACGTACGTGATCGTCAGGCCTCTGGCGTCCGTGCGCGAGGTGACGTTCCCGTTCGCGTCGTAGCCGGTCGTGGTGACACCCCGGTCGGGCTGCTCGGCACGGGTCAGGTGGCCACGCGGGTCGTAGCCGTACCGCCAGACGTTGCCCGCGGGATCGGTGACCTTCGCGAGCCGCCCCGCCTTGCTGTACTGGTAGGTCGTGGCGTCGTAGGCACCCGACGGTGACTCTCCGTGGAACTGCCGCAGCTCGGTGACGCGCCCGCGCGCGTCGGTGAAGGTCTGCGTCGCGGTCCCGCCGGCCGGCGGGTCGACCTTCCTCCAGTTCCCGCCATAGGACGTGGTGGTCCGCCACAGCTCCGCTCCCCTGGAACGAAGGCTCTCCGTCACCTGCCGTCCCGCCCGGTCGTACTGGTAGACGGTCTGCGACGGCACGTCGGACGCCACCAGGCCGAGCACGGTGCCCGCGGACGTGTCCGGGTCGTAGTAGGGCGCGTTCCGCTTGGCCAGGTTGCCGTGCGAGTCGTACCAGGTGTCGGTCAGGACGCGGCCCGGCGCCCCCGAGGCCGGAGTGGACTGCGTCTGGCGCACCCGGCCGAAGCCGTCGTAGAGCGTGTACGCCGTGCTGACGACGCCGTCGTCGGCGAGCCTCCTGGTCGCGATCGAGGACGCCGCGTCCTGCCGGACGGTGTAGGTGAACTGCCGGTTCGGCGTGGCCGTCGTGGCCCGGCCGGGCAGCCAGACCTTCTCCAGCCGGCCGAGCCCGTCGTAGCGAAGCTCGGTGCGCCTGTCGTCGGACGTCGTCGCGAGGTCGTTGGCATCGATCCGCGCGGCCGGCAGGCCCCAGGCGGGCTGCAGCTCCTCCTGGTAGGCCTGGCCGAGCGGGTCGACCGTCGTCACCTTCGTCACGGGCCCGCCGGTCGCGGGGGTGTAGGTGGTCGTCGTCTTCGCGTCCCTCGCGTCGTACTCCTCCACCACCCGGCCGTGCGCGTCGTACGACGCCCGCGAGACGGGTGTGTAGACCGGGCCCGAGGACCAGTCGGACAGTTCCTCCCGCCTGGTCGCGTCCCCCTTCGTGGGGGCGGCTCCAAGGGTCGCCGAGCCGTCGTAGAAGTACCGCGTGTCGGAGATCGCGTCCGCCGGGAAGGAGGGCGTCGCGTCGCAGGCCGCCCCGTACTTCTCGACCCGGGAAATCGTCGAGAGAATCCAGGCGTCGGTGTTCCTGGCGTAGGACACTTTCGTGCACTCGTCGTCGGCCGCCGTCGAGACGTCACCGAGGTCGTTCGTCTGCCGGTGGAATCCGTAGTCGTCGTAGTCGATCTGCTGATCGGTATCGCGGTATCCCCCCTCGGCCAGCGCGGTGCGGGTCCGCACGCGCTTCACCCCGGTGAGGTAGGCCGCGAGCGTTCCAGACGACCGGGCGCGCTGCGCTGTCGGAGCGGACGACTCCCAGGGGTCGTTGAGCGACATCGAGACGAGGGCGCCGCCGTCCCCCTCGTAGGTGGCCGTCTCCCGGCTGAACCCGCGCCTGACCGGGAGGTCGGGCGTGCTGACGCCTCTGGAGTCGACGACCTCGGCGTGCTTGTGCGTGTTGTCGGCGTTGAGGTCGCCGTCCATGCCCTGAAGGAAGAGGTGCTCGGTCAGCGTCTGCGGCACGCCGAGGGCCGCGCTGCCCGTACGCACCTTCACGCGCAGGAAACCGCGCCACTGCCCCCAGCTCTTACGCGCGTCCGGCACCATCTCGAGATCGTCGTGTGCCCACGCGCCGCCGATGTACTGGTACGAAGTGACCTTCGGCGTGTTGAGGCCGGCCAGATCCCGCTCGGTGACCTGGTTGACGACGTACTTGTGGAAGAAGTCGAGTTTCGGAGCGGGGGCGCCCTCGGGGACCCAGTATTCCGGGAAGCAGCGCTTGGTGTTGCTGTCGGGGGCCGGCAGCGCGGTCGTCGTGCACTCGTTCGGCGCGTAGGTGACCTCGACGACACCGCCGAGCTCGTTGTAGATCTTCGTCACACGGCGCTTCTTCAAGGCCAGCTGGTCGACCGGGTCGGAGACGACGCGGTTCGGGAAGCTGTCGCCGTCGAAGCGGACGGCCGGAAGCGATGACGTTCCGCCGCCGACGTGGCCCGAGTGGGCGATCGAGTTCAGCCACAGCATCGGGCTTCCGGCGTCGCCGGTGCGCGGGTACTGGTGGTTCAGGGTCCAGGAGTCGACGTCACGGAACATCGTGCCGTCCCTGACCTGCGTCGTGATCTTGGCGAGGCGCTGGGACGTCCAGAAGGTCGGCGACGCGACCGGGCAGGAGGCCGCGCCGCACGCCTGGTCCCATGGCGTGTCCGGCCAGTCCTGCGGCGTCTGCTGCGTACAGGCGGACCCGTCGAGGCAGCGGCCGGCCGGGGTGAAGACGACGCGGGCGGCCGGCGCCGTCGAGAAGACCTGGCCGTCTCGCTGGCCGTAGTCGATGTGGCCGAGATGGCCGGCGCGCGCGTAGGCGACCGGCGTGCCGCCGTTCTTCGCGTAGTAGTTGGCCTCCTGCTCGTAGAAGTAGGAGGTCACGTCGCCGTGCGGGGTCACGACGTAGTCGAGGTACCAGCGGTAGGCCTGTGAGCAGGAGGATGTGGCGAACGTGGCCGAACTGCACGGCTCGCCGGAGTTGTTGCCGAACACCGGCACCGTCAGCACCGATTTCGTCTCCGGGTTGCCCGCCGCCCAGCCGGGAAGGCGGTTACGCCCGAAAAAGTACTGGGTGCCGTCCGGGCCGGTCAGCCGCCAGTACTCGCCGTTGTCGTCGCCGTTGCCGTTGGTCGTGCTGGTCAGCAGTTCCACGCGGTATCCGCTGTCCCGTTCGGCCTTCCAGACCGAGGTGCGCTCGTCGAGGACCAGCTCGCTCGTCAGGTCGGGCAGGATCGCCGTCACGCTCTGGGCGACCTTGCCGTTGTAGGAGCCCCAGCACAGGTCGCCGGAGGCCGCCTGCCCGTCCTCCTTGCACGGTTTGTACGACCGCTCGATGTAGCCACCCGCGTTGAGGTCGAACCCCTCGCCCGCCCAGCTCGGCTGGTTGTTCGTCGCCGCGGCGTGCCCGTCGATTCCTCCCGAGCTGTACGACAGCGCCAGGTCGGGCGCCCCGCCGGGTACGGGCGGGACGCGCATCGGATACGACCACTCGAAGTCGCCGGACTGCAGGCCGACCTGCCAGATCGCGGTGGGGGCGAGGGAGGTCGGGGCGTACGAGCCCATCGGGCCGCTCGCCGTGGACGTCAGCGCGTACAGGCCCTCGGCATCCGCGACGCGGGCGGTCAAGGTCTGCCGGGCCATGTCATTCGCGGCCGGCACGCGCGTGCGCTCACCGTTCTTCCCCAGGCGCATGACGGACAGGCGAGTCGCCCAGTCGCCTCCGTACGCGTGCGCGAATCCACCGTAATCGATGGTGATGCGGGCCGTTCTCTCTGCTTCATTCGCGTTCGCCGCTGATTTCGGGCCTGATTCGCTTGTCGCTGTCGTGTGAAACAAGACCCCGGACACATCGGCCTTGGCCGCCGCCGCCCGATCGAGCACCTCGACACGGACGTCGCCCTGGTCCACCCGGATCGTCGAGGCGGACGGCCACACCACCTTCGGTGTCTCGCGCAGCACGTCCTTGGCTTCGGCGTCAACGGGCACCGCCCGCCTGCCGGCGGCCTCGACCTTGACGGGTTCCGGCCGTGAGACGGCCGCCTGCCCTCTTTTCCCGGCGGCCAGTGATGTCCCGCCGCACGTCGACAACGGCAACATCAGGGCGATTCCCACCGAAAGCAGCCGTCCAATCCAACGCACCATGAGCACCTCCGGCAGCGCCGCCCGGCAATCATGTTCCGGACGCCGGCGAGACGAAATGTTTGTCAGAGCGACATCGGGCGCGGCGAGGGCATCAGCCCTCCCCGGCTTTCCGTGCACGAGTGAAATCACTGAATGGCGACGGCGACCAGTTGGGAACAAAAGGCGCCGGGTGGGCAATAGAGGCCTTCGGGTCCCGCTGAACGTAGCCGGAGCGGATACACCCGTGATCTAAAACGGATACACCAGGCCGGTCCCACCGGCCGGCCCCTGGCCGGCCACGTGAAACATGAACGTCAAAGGTTCTTCACCGGAGCCGAAACGGTTAATAAGCTGACCTTCTTCGATAGATGGGAGCGCGGATGCAGTTCCGTCTGCTTGGGCCGCTGGAGGTGACCGGGGCCGACGGAAGCGATGTGAAAATCGGCCGCCCGAAACTCCGCCTCCTCCTTGCTATTCTTTTGGCCAGAGCCAACACGCTGGTTTCGGTGGAGAGTCTGGTGGACGGCCTGTGGGGGCCCCGTCCACCGGAATCGGCCTTGTCGAATCTGCGGACGTACGTATGGTCGCTGCGTCGCCTGCTGGCGCCGGCCGATCCGGCGACTGCGCCGATCATGACCGACCCACACGGTTACACGATCGTCGTCCCGCCGGAGCGCCTGGACATGCTGGCGTTCGAGCGGCTGATCGCCGACAGTGCCGATGTGCGCTGCCGGGGCGACTCCGGGGCGGCGGCGAGCCGGCTGCAAGAGGCGCTGAGCCTGTGGCGGGGGGCGGTGCTGGAGAACGTGCCGCTCACGACCGATGCGCTCGTCTCCACCGCGCAGCGACTGGAAGAGCAACGGCTGACAGCGGTGGAGGAGCTTTTCGACGCCCGTCTTGCCCTGGGCCGGCACACCGAGGTCGTTGGGGAGTTGCAGAGCTGGGTCGTCCGGCGTCCCTTGCGCGAGCGGCTGTGGGGGCAGTTGATGCTCGCGTTGTACCGGGACGGTCGGCAGGCCGATGCGCTCGCCGCCTACCAGCGCCTGCGCGATCACCTGATCGACGAGATCGGTATCGAGCCGAGTGCTCCACTGCGGACTCTGCAGAGCCGGATCCTCCATTCGGATCCGGCACTGACCGCGTCCTTCGGGGTGGCCATCGCAGAGGCCCGGCTCGACGCCGCCATCAGGCCACGGCAGCTCCCCCCCGACGTCGCCACTTTCGTCGGCCGCGACGACGAGCTTGCCGCGCTGGGCGGTGTGCTGGCACCAGGCGACGTGGCCGGCACGGCTCCGGCGGTCGTCATCCACGGCCCGCCCGGTGCGGGCAAGTCGGCGCTGGCGGTGCGGGCGGTGAACCTCTGGTCCGCGTACCTACCGGACGGGCATCTGTATGTGAACCTGCGAGGTGCGACGTCCGGAGTGGAGCCGCTCGCCTCCGGCGAGGCCCTGGGGCGGTTCCTGCGCGCACTCGGCGTCGCAGCGGCGGACGTTCCCTCCGACGTCGACGAGGCGGCAGCGGTGTTCCGCAGCCTGGTGGCCGGCCGGCGCATGGCGATCCTGCTGGACAACGCCGCGGCCGCGGCGCAGGTGCGTCCGCTGTTACCGGGCACGGCCGGCACGCCCGTGCTCGTCACGAGCCGCGCCGGCCTGACCACGCTCAACGGTGCCACTCATCTTCGCCTGGGCCCGCTCGACCCGGACGCCGCGCGTGCGATGCTCGCGGCTCTGATCGGAGACGCCCGTGCGGCGGCCGATCCATCGGCCACCGGTCGCCTCGCCGAGTTGTGCGACCATCTGCCGCTTGGTCTCCACGTCGCCGCCTCCCGGCTCAAGACCAGGCCGAACTGGCCCGTCCGCTGCCTGGTGGACCGCCTCGACGACGAGCGGCACCGGCTCACCGAACTGGCCGCGGGCGACCTCGCCGTGCGCAGCAGCCTCGCTCTGAGCCACACGATCCTGCAACGCAGCGAGGATCCGGGCGACCGAGCGGCCGCGCGGGCGCTGCGCATGATCGGCCTGAGTCCCGTAACCGACATGGACGCCGACGTCGTCGCATCACTGGCCGGCACCTCGGCGACCGAAGCGGAGCGGATGATCGAGCGCCTGCTGGACGCCCACCTGGTCGAGCCGTCGGGGGCCGACCGCTACCAGATGCACGACCTGGTCCGGCTGTTCACCCACGAGCTGGCCGCCGAGACGATTCCTGCCCGCGAAGCCACCGTCGCGGTCACCCGGCTGCTCGGTCACTACCTCGCCACCACCCGCAGCGCGACCCACCTGGCCTATCCGAGCCGCACCCACTACCCCGTCCCGGACGTCCCCGCGGCCCGGCGCCCGTTCGCCGGCCCCGATGAAGCCCGCCGCTGGCTGGAGACGGAACGGGCGAACATCCTGGCCCTGATCCGGCAGTCATGGCACGGCCCGGACGAACACGCCCGCCTCGGTGTCGGGCTGACCCTGGCGCTGCACTGGTTCCTGGTGATGGAGGGCTACCCACACGACATGATCGAACTCAACGAACGGGCCGTCTCCCTGGCCAGGCGGCTGGGTGACCGGCGCTCGGAAGCGTACGCCAACGGCATCATCGGCCTCGCTCTTTCGCTGGCCGGCCGCCCCGATGAGGCCGAAACGCACCTCGCCGCCGAACTGCCCATCTGCCGCGAGCTCGGTGACCGGTTCGGCGAGCAGCGGGCGTTGGGCAACCTGGGGGTCGCCTACCTCCTGCAGAACCGCTCCGACGAGGCGATCGCGTGCCTGGAGCGGCAACGGGCGGTGGCCGGGCAGATCGGCGCCGCGGTCGGCGAGGTGTTCGCGTTGAGCGCCCTGGGCCAGGCGTACCATCAGCTCGGCCGGTACGACGAAGCCATCCGGTTCACCGAGAAGGCCTTGGCCTGGTACGACGAGGCCAACGACGACTACAACGGAAGCGCGACGCTGCAGCGGCTCGGGTTGATCTATATCGACCTCGGCCGCCTGAAGGATGCGGCGGACGTGCTTACCTGCAGCGTCGAACGCGCGCGCCGGATCCGGTACCGGAGAGGCGAGACGACGTCTCTCATAGCCCTGGCCCGGACATGGCGGCTGCTCGGCGCCACGGTCACAGCGGTGAACTGCGCCAAGGCCGCCGTGGCGATCGCCGACACGCTCGGTGTGACATACGTGAGGGCGAAGGCCGCCGCCGAATACGCGGCCGCGACGGCGTGAAGGTGATCGCCGGCCGGACGGCGGTGCTCGAGAGCCGTCACTCGCCGCTCCCGTCGTCGCGCTCGGGATCGGGAGGAGACGCTCGCCACCTGCGCCGGCCCTCACGCCGCCGCGACGACGGAGCCGCGGCCGGCATCTGCGTCCACGTCGTCGTGCCCGGAGATGCATGCCGCGGCTCGGCCGGCGCGTCGCGGGCTACGCGTGGGCGAGCAGGATCGCCGGGTTCTCCACGCAGTCCGCCACGTAGCGCAGGAAGCCGCCGGCGACGCCGCCGTCGCAGACCCGGTGGTCGAAGGTGAGGGACAGCTGGGTGATCTTGCGCGCCGTGAGGGTGCCGCCGGTCACCCAGGGCCGGTCGATGATGCGGCCGACGCCGAGGAGCGCCGCTTCGGGATGGTTGATGATCGGGGTTGATCCGTCCACTCCGAAGACCCCGTAGTTGTTCAGCGTGAACGTCCCTCCGGTGAGCGCTTCGGGAGGCAGCTTGCCCGAGCGCGCCAGGCCGGTGAGCCGGGTCAGTTCCGCGGCGAGCCGGGCGGTCGTCATCAGGTGCGCGTCCCGGACCACCGGCACGACGAGACCGCGGTCGGTCTGCGCGGCGAAGCCGAGGTTGATGTGCCCGTACCGGACGATCTCGCTCCGGCCGGTGTCGACGGTGGAGTTCAGCTCCGGGAACCGCCGCAGTCCCTCGACGCAGATGCGGGCGAGCATGGCCAGCAGCCCCACTCCGAGCTCGGGCTGGGTCTGCCGGAGCGCGTTCTTCGCCTCCAGCAGGCCGGTGGCGTCGACGTCCACCCAGGTGGTGGCGTCGGGGATCTCGCTGCGGCTGCGGCTCAGCTTGTCGGCCACCGCGCGGCGCAGCCCGCGCAGGGGGATCCGTTCCGCCGTGAGGGCTTTGGCCGTCCCGGCCGGGGAGGAGGGGGGCGCGGGCTTCTCGGCCGTCCCGCGGGCGATGGCCCGGTCGACGTCGCGGCGGAGGATCACCTCGTGCGGCCCGCTGGGGCTGACGCCGGCGAGATCGACTCCGTGCTCGCGGGCGATCCTGCGGACGAGCGGGGAGATCACGCGAGGGGCCTGCGGCGTGCCGGTCGCGGGGGCCGTCCCGGCGGCGGGCCGGGAGCGGCCGTGGCGGCGCCGGCGCGTGCCGGAGGCGTGGCCGGTGCCGTAGCCGATCAGGACGTTGCCGGAGCCGGCCTGTTCCTCCTCGCGGTAGCGGGCCGCCGCGGGGTGGACCTCCGCGGCGTCGGCCGGGCCGACCTCGATGAGGGGTTCGCCCACCGACAGGACGCCGCCCGCCTCCGCGTGCAGGCGCGTCACGATGCCCGCGTAGGGGATCGGCACCTCCACGACCGCCTTGGCGGTCTCGACCTCCACCACGATCTGGTCGACCTCGACCGTGTCGCCGGCGGCGACCTTCCATTCGATGATCTCGGCTTCGGTCAGGCCCTCCCCCAGGTCGGGCAGGCGGAAAACCTGGCGCGCGGGAGCGGTGGTCATGATGCCTCCCGGACCAGGTGCAGGACGTCGGGCTCGTCCTCGAACTGGAGCCGGTCGACCGCGTCGAGGACCCGGTCGGCGTCCGGCAGGTGTGAGTGCTCCAGTTTCGGGGGCGGGTAGGGGATGTCGAAGCCCGTGACGCGCAGCACGGGGGCGGCGAGCGAGTGGAAGCAGCGTTCCTGGACGCGTGCCACGATCTCGGCGCCCACTCCGGCGAATCCCTGGGCCTCCTGGATCACCACGCAGCGTCCCGTCTTGCGCACCGAGGACACGACGGTCTCGTCGTCGAACGGGACGAGCGTGCGCAGGTCCACCACCTCCAGGGAGACGCCGTCGCGGGCCGCGGTCTCGGCCGCCTCGAGCGCCACCGGGACGCCGGGCCCGTAGGCGACGAGCGTCGCGTCACGTCCCTCGCGCCGTACCGCCGCCCGCCCGAAGCCCGCGGCGCGCCGGTCGCCGGGGGTGGTCTCGCCCTTCGACCAGTACAGCCGCTTGGGCTCCATGAAGATCACCGGATCGGGGTCGGCGATGGCGTCGCGCAGCAGCCAGTACGCGTCGTCCGGGGTCGCGGGCGTGACGACCTTCAGGCCGGGGGTGTGGGCGTAGTAGGCCTCGCTGGAGTCGCAGTGGTGCTCGACGCCGCCGATGCCGCCCGCGTACGGGATCCGGATCACCATCGGCAGCGACAGCCGGCCGCGGGTGCGGTTGCGGGTCTTGGCGACGTGCGAGGCGATCTGCTCGAAGGCCGGGTAGGCGAAGGCGTCGAACTGCATCTCCACCACGGGCCGGAAGCCGCCCATCGCCATGCCCACGGCCAGGCCGACGATCCCCGACTCGGCGAGCGGGGTGTCGAAGCACCGCTCCTCGCCGAACTCCTTGGTCAGCCCGTCGGTGATGCGGAAGACCCCGCCGAGCGGTCCCACGTCCTCCCCGAAGACGAGAACCCGCTCGTCCTCGCGCAACGCGTCCCGCAGGGCGGTGTTCAGCGCCTGCGCCATCGTCATCGCGGTCATCTCAGTCCTCCGTGGCGGTCAGCTCGGACGCGAGCAGGGCCCGCTGCTCGCGCAACTGGGGGGTGGGGTCGGCGAAGACGTGGTCGAACAGCTCGAACGGGTCCGTCTCCGGATCGGTGTTCATCGCGTCGCGGAGGCGGGCGGCGAACTCCTCGGCGGCCTGGTTCGCCGCGGCGACCCCCTCCGCGTCGAGCGCCCCCCGGTCGCGCAGGTAGGTCTCCAGGCGGGCGAGGGGGTCGGCCGATTCCCACTGCTCGACCTCTTCGCTCGTGCGGTAGCGGGTGGCGTCGTCGGCGTTGGTGTGCGAGTCCATGCGGTAGGTGTGCGCCTCCACCAGGAACGGGCCGCCGCCCTCCCGCGCGTGCCGCACCGCCTCGGTCAGCACCGACAGCACCGCGACGAGGTCGTTGCCGTCCACCTGCTCGGACCGCATGCCGTAGCCGATCCCCTTGTAGGCGAGCGCGGGGGCCGCGGTCTGCCTGGCCAGCGGTACCGAGATCGCGTACTTGTTGTTCTGGACGAAGAACACGACGGGGGCGCGCAGCACCGCGGCGTAGTTGAGCGCCTCGTGGAAGTCGCCCTCGCTGGTGCCGCCGTCGCCGATGAAGGCCATCACGACGGCGTCCTCGCCCTTGCGGCGGAGCGCCTCGGCCAGGCCCACCGCGTGGATGGTCTGGGTGGCCAGCGGCGTGCACTGCGGGGCGACGCGCGTGGCCACCGGGTCGTAGCCGCAGTGCCAGTCGCCCCGCAGCAGGGTGAGCACCTCGACGGGGTCGATGCCGCGGGAGACCAGGGCCACCGAGTCGCGGTAGGTGGGGAACAGCCAGTCGTCCTCGCGCAGCGCGAGCACCCCGGCGATCTGGCAGGCCTCCTGGCCGCGGCTGGAGGGGTACACGGCGAGCCTGCCCTGCTTGGTCAGCGCGGTCGCCTGGCGGTCGAAGCGCCGGCCCAGGACCATCCGGCGGTACGCCTCCAGCAGCTGCTCGTCCCCTGGCGCCCGGTAACCGGCGGGCGGTTCGAGGGGCTTGCCGTCCTCGTCGACGAAGCGCACGGGGGCGGGCGAGGGAAGAAGGCCGTCGACCACCTGGGGATGTGTCCTCACGGACATGGCGTCGCTCGCTTTCTCTGGACGTTTGACGAGAGAAGCCTCCGGCGAGGGAGCCAACCGTTCAAGACATAGGGCACAATCAGCGACAAATGGTCTCTAGTGGACTCGTGGAGGGCCAAATGTTGACCGGAGGGGGCGTCGACGAGGGATGGCCGGGACATTCGGCCGGACGGCTCGACGAAGTGGATCGCGCGATCATCGCCGAGTTGCGGCGCGACGGCCGGATGTCGGTGCGGACCCTCGCCGAACGCGTCCACATCTCGCGCGGCAACGCCTACGCGCGGCTCACCCGGTTGATCGACGACGGGGTGATCACCGGTTTCACCGCCGAGCTCGCGCCGCACAAGGCGGGCCTGGGCACCAGCGCGTACGTCTCGGTCACCATCGAGCAGAACTCCTGGCGCACGGTGTCGGCGAGGCTCCAGGAGATCCCCTACGTCGAGCACTTCGCGATGGTCGGAGGCGACTACGACGTCCTGATCCTGGTCAGGACCCCGGACAACGCGGCGCTCAGGCACGTCGTGCTGGAACGCATCCAGGACGTCCCCGGCGTCCGCGCCACGCGTACGTGGCTGGTCTTCGACGAGGCCCGCGGCCGGGGCGCGGAGTGGGGGAAGGTCGGGAACTGAGGGACGGCCTGAAGGCCTGGCGGCCGCCGGTCGGCCAGGTGCACGACGTTCTCGATGTAAGGGTTGATGTGTACAAGACCCTTACACGAGTCTGATCGGCATGACAGCTCACACCGATGTACGGCCGGCGTCCCAGGAAGACATCACCGAACTCGTCCGTCTGCGGGCGTTGTTGTTCGAGGACCTCGGCGGAGACTTCTTCAACCCCTCGTCAGCGGGCGGCGACTGGCGGGAGACCCTTGCCGCGGTCCTGGAGGAAAAGCTGGCGGAGGACGACGCACGGATCCTGGTCGTGGACGGTGACGACGGCCTCGCCGCCTGCGGCATCGGCACCATCGAGCAGTGGTTTCCCGGCCCGCACTCCCGGAACGGCCGGATCGGACACGTGATCGGCGTGGTCACCGACCCGGCGTATCGACGACGTGGCCACAGCCGCGCCATCATGCGGGGCCTACTCGACTGGTTCCGGGAACGTGAGGCCGTCCGGGTGGATCTGTACGCCTCTCGCGAGGGCGAGCCGCTCTACCGGGAACTCGGCTTCTTCGACCACCCCGACCCCGCGCTGTGCTGGCGTCCGTGACGGATGCCCGGCGGTACGGGGCGATCGGCCGCGCGACCGTGAAGACCGATGGAACCTCGTCCAGAGCGGGGAGCCGGATGAGCGGCGGCGAGCCGGCGCACCACACGTGGCGATACCGGTGGGTCGTCCTCGGTGTCGCCACCTTCACCCAGGCCGCCTCCGGGTTCTTCGTGCAGGGCATCGGGGCGATGGGCATCCACCTGCGACATGATCTGAGCCTGAGTACGGCGCAACTGGGTCTCCTGCTCTCGGCGGCGCAACTGGTCCCCTTGGTCGGGTTGCTGGTGGCCGGGGAACTGCTGGACCGCTACGACGAGCGGTGGGTCGTCGGAATCGGGGCCGGTGTGGTCGCCGTGAGTCTCGGTGTGGGAAGCGTGGTGCGGGGATATTCCTCCCTGCTCCTTGTCCTGCTGATCGTCGGTGCGGGATACAGCACTGTCCAGCCCGGCGGCAGCAAGTCGGTGGCGTCCTGGTTCGACGCCTCCCGGCGGGGGGTGGCGATGGGGATCCGCCAGGCGGGTCTGCCGCTGGGCGGCGTACTGGCCGCGGCGGCGCTGCCCGTCCTCGCCGCCGCTCTCGGCCTGCGCGCGGCGCTCATGGCCGGCGCAGTCGTCGCGCTGCTGGGGGCCATCGCCTTCATGGGCCTCTACCGCCGGCCGCCCGCCCGAAGCCCTTCCCGGGACGGCACTCCTCCTGACGCGCGGTCGCATGCCTCGCTCGCGTCGCGGTCGGGTGCCCGGCTGCGGATGCTCCGTGAACCGTCCATGGTGAAGCTCATTTTGTCCGGGATGAGCCTGGTCTCGGTGCACAGCGGGGTAGGCGTCCTGACCGTGCTGTACCTCCACGAGGTGACGGCTGTCGAGGAAGGTTCGGCGGCCCTCGTTCTGGTGGCGGCTCAGGGGGCGGGCGTCGCCGGCCGCGTCTGCCTGGCGGCCTGGAGCGACCGCAGCAGGTCCGGACGCTACGTCTGTGTCCTGGCCTGTATGGCCGCTGTGACCGCGGGGATGTCGGCGCTGATCACTCCCGTGGGGCGTTCACCTGTGGCGGCCTGCCTGTTGTTCATCTGGCTCGGGTTCTTCGGGATCGGCTGGTACGGCCCGTGGGTCGCCCATGTGGCCGAATCGGCGCCACCGGGCAAGACGGGATTCGCCCTCGGCTCGGTGATGGCCCTCAACCAGATCGCCGTCGTCCTCGCGCCGCCCGCTCTCGGCCTGCTCAGGGACCTGACCGGCAGCTTCGCGCCGAGCTGGACCCTGCTCTCCGCGCTGACCGCCGTCGCCCTGACGGTCACGGCCCGCGGAGAGCACCGGCCCGGCGCGACCGCCTGGCGGCGGTTTCGCCGGATCAAGGCGGGAGATGGAGGCGGAGGCCGTGACCTGCGCTGACGGCGTCGGCCAACAGGCCGGCGCAGAACGCCTCGCCCGCGCCGGTCAGCAGGACGGCGCGGACGTCGCGGGCCAGGTCTTGGCCACGAGGGTGAGCACATCGTAGGTGGCGACCGCCTGGCCGTCCTGGTTGGTCACGACCGCCTCCCAGCGGACCTCGCCGTAGTCCGCGTTGACGCGGGGTGTGATCTGCTTGACGGTCAGCGTCACGGCGATGGCGTCGCCCGCCTTCACCGGGGTGAGGAAGCGCAGCCCGTCGACGCCGAAGTTCGCCAGCACCGGCCCGGGCGCCGGGTCGACGAAGAGACCGGCGGCGAGGGACACCACCAGGTACCCGTGCGCGACGATGCCGCCGAACAGGGGGTTGCGCGCGGCGGCGTCGGCGTCGGTGTGCGCGTAGAAGGTGTCGCCGGTGAACTCGGCGAAGTGGTCGATGTCGGCGAGCGAGACCGTCCGCGGCACGGAGGAGATGCCGTCCCCGATCCGCAGCTCCGCCAGCGACTTGCGGAAGGGATGGACATCCGACTCGGCGCGCGCGGCGCCGGTCGTCCACTGCCCGGTGACCGCGGTGAGCAGGTCCGGGGAGGCCTGGACGGCGGTGCGCTGCATGTGGCGCAGGACCCCGCGGACGCCGCCGAGCTCCTCGCCGCCGCCGGCCCGCCCGGGGCCGCCGTGCACCAGGACGGGCAGCGGCGAGCCGTGCCCGGTGGACTCCTTGGCGTCGTCCCGGTCCAGGACGAGGACCCGGCCGTGCCAGGGCGCCAGCCCGAGCACGACGGACCGCGCGACCTGCGGGTCGTGGGTGACGACGGAGGCGACGAGGCTGCCCTTGCCGCGCGCCGCCAGGCCGATCGCCGACTCCAGGTCGTCGTAGGTGAGCACGGTGCTCACCGGGCCGAACGGCTCCACGTCGTGCGGCTCGGCGGCGCCGGGCCGCGCGCGCAGCACGAGCGGGGTCATGAACGCGCCGCGCTCGGGGTCGCCGTCGAGCAGGGCCCCTCCCCCGGGGTCGCCGACGACGACCTCGGCGTTCGCCTTCAGCGCCTCGACGGCCTTGCGCACCTCGTCGCGCTGGCCGAGGCTCGCGAGCGCGCCCATCCGCACGTCCGGGTTGCGCGGGTCGCCGACGGTCACCTTCGCCAGGCGCGCGGCGAGCGCCTCGACCACGCGGCCGGCCATCGTCCCGGGCACGAGCACCCGGCGGATGGCGGTGCACTTCTGCCCCGCCTTCACCGTCATCTCGGTGACGACTCCCTTGACGAACAGGTCGAACTCCGGGTCCTCCGGCCGTACGTCGGGTCCGAGGATCGAGCAGTTGAGGGAGTCGGCCTCGACGCCGAGGACGACGCCGCCGTCCAGGACGCTCGGGTGGCGGCGCAGGATCCTGGCGGTGTGCGCCGAGCCGGTGAAGGCGACGGAGTCCTGGACCGTCAGCTCGTCGAGCAGTGTCCCCGCGCCGCCCGCGAGGAGCTGGAGCGTGCCCTCGGGCAGGATCCCCGACTCGATGATCAGCCGGACGGTGAGCTCGGTGAGGTAGGCGGTCTGGCTCGCGGGTTTGACGATCGAGGGCAGTCCGGCGAGGAACGCGGGGGCGAGTTTCTCGAGCATCCCCCAGACGGGGAAGTTGAAGGCGTTGATCTGGACCGCGACGCCGGGCCGGGACGCGTAGACGTGCCGGCCGACGAACGTGCCGCCCTTGCCCAGGCGTTCCAGGCCGCCGTCCAGGACGACCGTGTCGTTCGGAAGCTCGCGTACTCCCCTGCTCGCGTAGCTGAACAGGGTGCCGATGCCGCCGTCGACGTCGACCATCGTGTCCCGTGAGGTGGCGCCGGTCCGCACCGACAGCGCGTAGAGCTCCTCCTTGTGCGCGGTCAGGTGCTTGGCCAGCGCCTTGAGCATGGCGGCTCGTTCGTGGAAGGTCAGGGATCGCAGGGCGGGGCCGCCGGCCCGCCGGGCGTGCCGGACCATCGCGGCGACGTCCAGCCCCCGGCTGGAGACCCGTGCGACCTCCTCACCCGTGGCGGCGTCGAGCAGAGGCTCCCCGTCGTCCGCCGCGCGGAACCATCGTCCGGCGGCGTAGCTCTCCAGCATCGTGCTCACACTGTCTCCTCTTGGCGGGGCATCAGGGGGACCTCGCGGATGGGACGCGAACCTTCACCTGTTGCGCGTACGGCCCGACCTGTGCGACCTTATTACTGACCGAGCGATAAGTAAATAAGCTCGACGTCTCGGAGGGAAGATGACGACGACCCCCACGGAGCCGGACGCGGATGGACGGCTGCGGGCCTCGTTCGACGCGACCATCGCGCGCGACGACCGCATCGAGCCCCGTGACTGGATGCCGGAGGCCTACCGCGCGACGCTCGTACGCCAGATCGCCCAGCACGCGCACTCCGAGATCATCGGCATGCAGCCCGAGGGCGACTGGATCGGCCGCGCCCCGTCCCTGCGCCGCAAGGCGATCCTCCTGGCCAAGGTGCAGGACGAGGCCGGGCACGGCCTCTACCTGTACTCGGCGTGCGAGACCCTCGGCGTCTCCCGTGCCGAGCTGACCGACCTGCTGCTCACAGGCAGGCAGAAGTACTCCTCGATCTTCAACTACCCGACCCTGTCCTACGCCGACGTCGGCACGATCGGCTGGCTCGTCGACGGCGCCGCGATCTGCAACCAGGTCCCGCTCTGCCGCACCTCCTACGGGCCGTACGGCCGGGCCATGATCCGCATCTGCAAGGAGGAGTCCTTCCACCAGCGGCAGGGCTACGAGCTGCTCATGACGATGATGCGCGGCACCGACGCCCAGCGCGCCATGGTGCAGGAGTCGGTCGACCGGTTCTGGTGGCCGGCCCTGATGATGTTCGGCCCGCCGGACGCCCACTCCCCCAACAGCGAACGATCGATGGGCTGGCGCATCAAGCGCAACTCCAACGACGAACTGCGCCAGAAGTTCGTCGACATGACGGTCCCCCAGGCCGAGGCGCTCGGGGTGACGCTGCCCGACCCCGGCCTGCGCTGGAACGAGGAACGGGGTCACCACGACTTCGGCGAGCCGGACTGGGAGGAGTTGGCCGCGGTCATCCGCGGCGACGGGCCCTGCAACGCGCGGCGGCTGGCCCATCGCCGCGCCGCGCACGAGGAGGGAGCCTGGGCGCGCGAGGCGGCGTCGGCGTTCGCGGAACGGTCGGCCCGGGCGGGCGCCCGATGAGCGCCGACCGGCGGGAGTGGCCGCTCTACGAGGTGTTCGTCCGCGGCAAGCGGGGGCTCAACCACGTGCACGTCGGATCGCTGCACGCTCCGGACGACGTGATGGCCGTGCGGCACGCGCGGGACGTCTACACCCGGCGCAACGAGGGCGTGAGCATCTGGGTCGTGCGGGCCGCCGCCGTCACGGCGTCCAGCCCGGACGAGAAGGACCCGCTGTTCGCGCCGAACGGCGACAAGGTCTACCGGCACCCGACCTTCTACGAGATCCCCCGCGACGTGCCCCACATGTGATCGGAGACCGACCACCATGAGCGACGAGCACGGCAGCGTCTTCGACGGCCTGATCGGGGGCGACTCCTCCCAGTGGGCCTTCGGCAGCGACTTCGAGGACCCCCTGGCCGGCGTCGACACGACCACCCCGGCCGGCGTGGCCTCCACCGACCTGGCCGGATACTGCCTCATGCTGGGCGACGACGCCCTGATCATGTCGCAGCGCCTGTCGGAGTGGTGCAGCCGTGCGCCGGACCTCGAGGAGGACATCGCGCTGGCGAACATGGCCCTCGATCTCCTCGGGCAGGCGCGCCTGCTCCTGGCGCGGGCCGCGGCCGCCGACCCCGGCGTCGTCCCCGCCCTCCCCGAAGGCTCGCCGGTGCCCCCGGAGGACGCGCTGGCCTTCTTCCGGGACGCCGGGCGGTTCCGCAACGTGCGCCTCGCCGAGGTGGCGAACGGCGACTTCGCGCACGTCGTCGTCCGCCTGCTCCTGTTCTCGGTGGCCCGGCACGCGCTGCTGGAGCGGCTGCGCGCGAGCACGGACCAGGTGCTGGCCGCGGTGGCCGCCAAGGGCGTCAAGGAGGTCGCCTACCACCGGGACTGGGCGGGGCGGTGGTTCCTCGTCCTGGCGCAGGGCACCGAGGAGTCGCGCCGCAGGCTGCTCACGGCCCTCGACGCCCTGTGGCCGCTCCGGGCCGAACTGCTCGTCACGCATCCCGTCGAGCTCTCACTCGCCCGGGCCGGCGCCGCCGTGGACCCCGCCTCCATCCGCGACGAGGTGGACGTCGTCCTCGACCAGGTCCTCGCCGTGAGCGGCGTCGACCGCCCGGACCTCGCGCCGCCGGCCGTCGCCGGCGGAGGTCGTGACGGCGCGCACACCGAGGCCCTCGACCGGCTGCTCGCCGAGATGCAGGTGGTCGCGCGCGCACACCCGAGCGGACGCTGGTGAGCGCTGCCTCGAGCCTTTCGAGCACGTCAAGGAGATCTGACATGAGCATGCCCGCGCCGGGCCTCGCGCCGGCCCGGACCGCCGCCTTCCACCCGCTGACCGTGGCGGCCGTGGACCATCTGTGCGAGGACGCGGTGGCGATCACGTTCGACGTCCCCGGCGAGCTGCGCGACGCGTACGCCTTCCGGGCCGGGCAGTCGCTCACCCTGCGCCGCGTCGTCGGCGGGCGGGAGCATCGCCGGTCCTACTCGATCTGCGCGCCGGCCGGCGCCGCGCCGCGGATCGGCGTCCGCGAGATCCCCGGCGGCCTGTTCTCCTCCTGGCTCCTGCGCGAGGTGGCGCCGGGGACGCGGATCGAGGTGCGGACGCCGACCGGCACCTGGCGGGCCGACCCGGCCCGGGGGGAGCGGCACCTGTGCGTGGCCGCGGGGTCGGGCATCACCCCGATGCTGTCGGTGGCCTCGACGGTGCTCACCCACCCCGGAGCCCAGGTGTCGCTCCTGTACGGCAACCGGACGAGCCGCACCGTCATGTTCGCCGAGGAGCTCGGCGACCTGAAGAACCGGTACGGCCCGCGCCTGCAGCTGGTCCACGTGCTCTCGCGCGAGCCGCGCGATGTCGAGCTGTTCTCGGGACGGCTCGACGGCGACCGGTTGCGCCGCCTGCTCACCGGCCCGGTACCGGCCGAGGTGTTCGACCACGTCTGGCTCTGCGGCCCGCTGCGGATGGTCCAGCACGCGCGCGCGGTGCTCACCGAGCTCGGCGTCCCCGCGGACCGCGTGCACGTCGAGCTGTTCCACGTCGACGAGCCACCGCCGCGGCCCCGGCGGCCCGGCGACAGGATCGCGCCCGGCGCGACGACCGAGCTGACGACCGTGCTCGACGGCGTCCGGACGACGTCGGCCGTCTCCCGGGAGAGGACGCTCCTCGACGGCGCCCAGGCGACGCGCTCCGATCTGCCGTTCGCCTGCAAGGGCGGCGTCTGCGGGACGTGCCGCGCCGTCGTCCGCGACGGCGAGACCGACATGCGCCGCAACTACGCCCTCGAACCGTCCGAAGTGGACGCCGGGTTCGTCCTGACATGCCAGACGTTCCCGGTCAGCGAGAAGGTGACCGTCGACTTCGACGCCTGAATCCCCGCTCCACCGCCTCCGTCCACGCACATCCACCGACCACAGGAGCCTCCCGTGCCAGAAACCTTCGTCGTCTCCGGCGTCCGGACGCCGATAGGCCGTTACGGCGGCGCGCTCGCCCATGTCCGCCCCGATGACCTCGCCGCCCTCGTCGTGCGGGAGGCCGTCGCCCGAGCCGGGATCGCCCCCGAACAGGTCGACGAGGTGGTGCTCGGCGCGGCCAACCAGGCCGGCGAGGACAACCGCAACGTCGCCCGGATGGCCGTCCTCCTGGCGGGGCTGCCCGACTCGGTACCGGGCTTCACCGTCAACCGGCTGTGCGCCTCCGGCCTCACCGCGGTCGCGACCGCGCGCGCCCTCATCGCCGCGGGAGACGCCGAAGTCGTCGTCGCGGGCGGAGTGGAGTCGATGACGCGGGCGCCGTGGGTCACCGAGAAGCCGGCCAAGGCGTTCGCCAAGCCGGGGCCGTCCTTCGACACCTCGATCGGCTGGCGGTTCACCAACCCCCGCTTCGACACCGCGACCACCGCCACCATGCCGCAGACCGCCGAGACCGTCGCCGAGCGCTGGGGCCTGACCCGCGAGGAGCTCGACGCGTTCGCGCTGCGCTCCCACCAGCGGGCCGTCGCGGCGGCCAAGGAGGGCCGGTTCGCCGGCGAGATCGTCCCGGTGCCGGTCGGCGAGGGCGTCGTCGACGCCGACGAGGGGCCGCGGCCGGACACGAGCATGGAACGGCTGGCGCGGCTGCGCCCGGTCAACGGTCCCAACGGGCTCGTCACCGCCGGTAACTCCAGCTCGCTCAACGACGGCGCCGCGGCCGTCGTCGTGGTGAGCGACCGCTTCCTCGAGCGGTCCGGCCTGACGCCGCGGGCGCGGCTCGTGGCGGCGGCGAACGCGGGGGTGCCGCCGGAGATCATGGGGATCGGCCCGGTCCCGGCCACCCGCAAGGTGCTCGAACGCACCGGGTGGGCCGTCGACGACCTCGACGCGGTCGAGCTCAACGAGGCGTTCGCCTCCCAGTCCCTGGCCTGCGTGCGCGATCTCGGGCTCGACCTCGAACGGGTCAACGCCGACGGCGGCGCGATCGCCCTCGGGCACCCGCTGGGCGCGTCCGGCGCCAGGATCCTCGTCACCCTGCTCGGCCGGCTCGAACGCACCGGAGGCCGGCGCGGGCTGGCGACCATGTGCGTCGGGGTCGGCCAGGGCAGCGCCCTGCTGGTGGAGCGTCCGTGAGCGCCGGTCCGAGCCTGGTCGTCGAGGAGGGCGCCGACCGGGTCGTGTGGCGGCTCAACCGTCCCGAGGTCCGCAACGCCATCGACCGCGAGCTGGTCTCCGCCCTCCACGAGGCCTGCGCCGCCGTCGAGGAGGAGCCGCGGGTCGTCCTTCTCATCGGCGAGGGGACGACCTTCGCGGCCGGGGCGGACATCGCCCAGCTCCGCGAGCGCGACCGGCACGACGCGCTGCGCGGCATCAACTCGAAGATCTTCGACCGGATCCACCGCCTCCCGATGCCGACCGTGGCCCTCCTCGACGGGCACGCCCTGGGCGGCGGGGCCGAACTCGCCTACGCCTGCGACTTCCGGATCGGCACGCCGCGCACCCGGATCGGGAACCCGGAGACCGGCCTCGGCATCCTCGCGGCGGCCGGCGCGGCCTGGCGCCTGGCGGCGCTCGTCGGGGAGCCCCTGGCCAAGGAGATCCTGCTCGCGGGCCGGGTGCTCACGGCGGACGAGGCACAGGCCGTGCGCCTGCTCAACGAGGTCGTGGAGTCGGAGGACCTGCTCGCCGCCGGGCACCGGCTCGCCGACCGCGTCGCCGAGCGGGCGCCGCTGGCGACGCGGCTCATGAAGGCGGTCTTCCACGCCCCTCGGGACGCGCACCCGTTCGTCGACGACGTGGCGCAGGCGGTCCTGTTCGAGACCGAGGAGAAGCACGCCCGCATGACGGCGTTCCTGGATCGGCGGAAAGGACGGACCCGATGAACGGTGACCTGCCCAGCACGGTGGGGATCTTCGGCGGAGGGCGGATGGGGGCCGGGATCGCGCACGCGTTCCTCGCCGCGGGCGGCCACGTGGTCGTCGTGGAGAGCGCCGCCGAGACGGCCGCCGCGGCCAGGGCGCGGGTGGCCGGCAGCCTGGCCAAGGCGCACGCGAAGGGCACGCTCGGCGAGCCGGTCGAGGACGCCCTGTCGCGGCTGTGGACGACGGCCGACCCCGGTGAGCTGGCCCGGTGCGACCTCGTCGTCGAGGCCGTCCCCGAGGACGCGGCGCTCAAGGCCGAGGTGCTCGCCGTCGCCGAGAAGCGGGCCCCGGGCGCGGTACTCGCCTCGAACACGAGCAGCCTGTCGCTGGACGGGCTCGCGGCCGGCCTGGCCTCGCCCGGCCGGTTCCTGGGGCTGCACTTCTTCAACCCCGTCCCGGTGAGCGACCTCGTCGAGATCGTCGCAGGCTCCCGTACCGAGCCCGCACTCGTGACGAGGGCCCAAGGGTGGGTGACGGCGCTCGGCAGGACGCCCATCACCGTGACCGACTCGCCGGGTTTCGCGAGCAGCCGGCTCGGGGTCTGCCTGGCGCTCGAGGCGATGCGGATGCTCGAAGAGGGGGTCGCGCGCGCGGCGGACATCGACACGGCGATGACCCTCGGCTACCGCCACCCGGTCGGGCCGCTGCGGACCACCGACATCGTGGGCCTCGACGTGCGCCTCGCGATCGCCGAGCACCTGGCACGCGAGCTCGGCCCCCGGTTCGAGCCGCCGCGCGTCCTGCGCGATCTCGTCGCCGCCGGGCACCTGGGGCGCAAGACGGGACAGGGCTTCTACACCTGGTGAAGCGGGCGGCGGTCTCAGGTCTCGTGCCGGGCCAGGCCCTCGAAGGCGATGGCGGTGATCGCGTCGGCGACCGTCGCCGGGTCGAACGCGCCGTCCGGGCGGTACCACTCGACCAGGGAGTTCACCATGCCGAACAGCAGCCGGCTCACCAGCGCCGGCGGCACGTCGTCGCGCAGGGCCCCCTCGGTGACGGCGTCGGCGACGAGCGCGGCGAGACGGTCGTCGAGCCAGCGGCGTCGTTCGAGGGCGGCCAGCTCGACCTCGCTGTTGCCCCGCACGCGCAGGAGCAGCGTGACGGTGGGCTGGTGGGCCACGAGGACCTCGACACTGCGCCGCATCACCTCGCGCAGGCGCCCGTAGGCGGTCGCGCCGTCCCGCTCCCGGGACGCCTCGGTCACCACGGCGGTGAGCTCGTCGAGGGCGTCGTCCAGGGCCTGGCCGAGCAACTGCTCCTTGCTGGTGACGTGGTGGTAGATGGCCGGCTTCGTCAGCCCGAGCTCCTTGGCCAGGTCGCCCATGCTCGTGGCGTCATAGCCCCTGCGGTTGAACAGCTCGACCGCGGCGCGCAGAATCGCCGGCTGGTCATAGCCGGGGCGGCCACGCCGACGGCGCGAGGGCGGTCCGGCAGGCTCGGTCGTCGTCACGCATGCAGCATCTCACGCGAGGCCGGGCGGTTCTGACGACGCTCGGAGGCCGCGCGGGCGGGTGGACGGCCACGGCCCGGAGGTGGGCCGGCACGGCGAGGACCCCGCGGGGGCGAGGTCGGGCGGCTCGGAACCCGGCGGGGTTTTGGGGTGGATGTGCTAATTTGTCCTCGCCTTCTGCCGCCACGGCCACAATCATGCCGATCTTGACGCGGCGGCCATCGCGGTCCATAGGAGACTGAAGACCTGTGACCCCCGTGCTCGACCTCGCCGGAATCTTCGTTTTCGCCCTGTCCGGCGCCTTGGAGGGCGTACGCAAACGGCTCGACGTGGTCGGCATGGCGGTGCTGGCGTTCTTCACCGCCGTCGGCGGCGGCATCATGCGCGACCTGTTCATCGGCGTGCAGCCCGCCGCGTTCCGGGACACGGGATACCTCCTCGTGCCCGTCGCGGCCACCGTCATCGCCTTCTTCTGGCATCCGCAGGTCGAGCGGGCGATGCCCGGGGTGCTGGTCTTCGACGCGGCGGGCCTCGGCCTGTTCTGCGCGGTCGGCACCTCCAAGGCGCTGTTCTACGGCCTCACGCCGATGCACGCGGTGTTCCTCGGGGTCTGCACGGCGGTCGGCGGCGGCGTCATCAGAGACGTACTGTCCGGCGAGACGCCGACCCTTCTCTACGATCGCGAGCTCTACGCCGTACCGGCGATCCTCGGCTCGACGGCGATGGCCATGCTGAACGCGCTGGACGTGCGGGGGTTCGCCGCCACCCTGTCCTCGGCCGTGCTCGCCTTCACCTTCCGCATCCTGGCCATGCGGTACGGCTGGCGCGCGCCTCTGGCCAGGGGCATCAGCGGGCCCGAGTGACCGGTGCGGCGCGGCGGCGCGACCGGGCGGTGACGGCCTGGTAGCACTCCTCGACGCGGGACGTCATCTGGCGCCAGTCGAGGCCGTCCACGGCCCGCCGCCCGCGCCGGGCGGTCTCGGCGTGGCCCGGCTCCATCGCGAGGACGGCGAGCAGGTGCGCCACCAGCTCCTGCCGGGAGCCCGAGCGGAAGACGCGGTAGGCGCCGCCGTCCGCCACGGCCGGGCCGAGGGAGGCGTCGGAGGAGACGATCACGGGGGTGCCGAGGGCGAGCGCCTCCAGGGCCGCGGTGGGCACGCCCTCACCGATCGTGGGAAGCCTGCGCGAGGCCAGGACGAAGGCGTGCGCCCGGGCGACCAGAGCGTGGACGCGGCCGGCCGTCAGCCGCCCGGCGAACTCGACCGCGCCGCCGGTTCCCGCCAGCCGTTCCAGCCGTTCGCGTTCGGCGCCCTCCCCCGCGATGACGAGGCGGGCCCACGGGCAGGTGGCACGCACCTGGTGGAGGGCCTCGATCAGCAGCCCGTGGTTCTTCACCTTCTCCAGCGAGCCGACGCCGACCACCAGGCCCCGTTCCACCGGCGCGCGTCCCCGGAACCGGTCGAGACGGGAGAGGTCCAGGCCGCTGGACATCACGCTGATCGCCTCCGCCGGCACACCGGCGGCGAGCAGGTCGTCGCGCGGCCGGTCGCCCAGCGCGATGAACCCGTCCACGAGGCGGAACGCCCACGAGAGCAGCCACCGGCGGCGCGTGGTGAGGGCGCCGTGCACGGTGACCACGAGGGGGACGCCGAGGCGGCGGGCGGCGGGGCCGAGGCTGAGCGCCTCGCGGTGGTCGCCGTGCAGGTGGACGAGGTCGAGGCCGCGCACGCCGGGAAGGGCCCGCGCGACGTCCACGGCCAGCGCGGCCGTGCCGGACCTGAGGGCGGCCAGGCGGCCGGCGAGCGTGGGCGGCGGCGCCAGGACACGCGCCGCGTCCGGCGCCCGGCCGTACCGGTGGGCCAGGACGATGTCGTGGCCGCGACCGAGCTGCTCGCGGGTGAGGCGGTCGACGTGGCGCTCCATGCCGCCGGGCTCCGGCGGCAACCGGTACACCACGCGAAGGATCCTCACGCGGCCCTCCCGGGTGGCCCCCTGCCGTCGAACCCGGTCGGGCGGAAGCCGACCGTGGCCTGCCAGTGAACCTTCTCATGATCGTCTGAGCACATCAACGACCGTGGCGGAGGATTTCCTCAGAGGCGGGGAGAGCCGTCCGCGTGGCCGGCGCCCCCGATGGACGCCGGTGGTCCAGGCGATCCCCGAGCACCTCGCCACCACGCCCGTGCGACTCGGCCTGTTCGGCCGCGACGGCCGACCGCTTCCCGAGCAGGACCTGTCCTGGATCGACCTGATCGGTCTACGCGCGACCCGGCATCTGCCCGGGCACGCGGCGAGGCTCGCGGCGGCCGCCTCCGCCACGGCGTCGCGGACGGTGGACGTCACCGGGTGAGCGCGGCGAGGAAGCCGTCGACGAGCTCGGTCTGCCGTTCCGGCGGGAATCTCTCCGGATCGAAGAGCGCCTGCACCACCAGGCCGTGCGTGAACGACAGCACGCTCGCCGCCAGCCGGTGCGGGTCGGCGCCGGCGGGGAGCTCGCCCAGGCGCCGGGCGTCGTCGATCGCCTCGCGCAGCTGGGCGCGGATGCGCTCGTAGCGGGCCTGCTGTGCGGTGTACAGCGCGGGGTCGGAGAGGGCGACATCCCAGGAGGAGACCCAGATGCGGTTCATCGCGGCCCCCTCGGGGGTGAGCGGGAGGATGTTGAGCATGTGGACGCGCAGGGCCGGCAGCCCGGCGGCGGCCGCTGTGAGGCGCGGGCGCCGCCGCGTCCGCTCCTCCAGGATGTCGAGGGCGTGGATGACCAGCTCCCGCTTGCCCGCGAAATAGTGCGTCACCAGCCCGGTCGAGGCCCCCATGGCCGTCGCGACCGCGCGCAGGGTGAGGCCGGCGAATCCGTTCTCGGCGAGGACCCGCCAGACCGCCTCCGAGACGTCGTGGCGCCGGGCGTCGTGGTCGGTGCGGGCGGGGCTCATGGTCCGTTAGTGTACGTACCGAACGTTTGTTATGTACACGTGGAGCTCCCATGTTCTCGCTGCCCCTCACCGCGCACGCCGAGCTTCGGCCGCTCGAGCCCTACATGTCCGGCGAATTCCTCGCCCACATGGACCGGGCGCGCGAACACATCTCGCCCTGGGTGTCGCCGTCCTTCGTCGCCGGCGACCTCGAAGAGGCGGCCGCGGTGCTGCGACGCCACGCCGGCAAGCGGGCCCGTGACGAGGGCGGCATCTGGGGGATCTGGCTGGAGGGCACCCTCGTCGGCGGGGTGCTGCTGGTGTCGTTCGACCTCGCCCAGGGCGTGTGCGAGGCGGGATGCTGGCTCGAACCCGGAGCGGAGGGACGAGGCCTGGTCACCCGCGCCGCCGAGCGGATCATCGACTGGGCGGTGACGGAGCGCGGCATCCAGCGCGTCGAGTGGCGCACCGACGCCCGCAACGCGCGCAGCATCGGCGTCGCCAGGCGCCTCGGCATGGTCCGCGACGGCACGCTGCGGCAGGTCTTCCCCCGGGACGACCGCCGGGCCGACATCGAGATCTGGTCGGTGCTGGCCGGCGAGTGGCGGGCGCGCGGCGAACGGGCCGCCGCGGACAAGGCCGAGATCGACGAACTGACCGCGGCCTTCTTCCGCCTGTTCACCAACACGGGAGGCCTGCGCCCGGACTGCGGCCGCGTCCACCGGTTGTTCGTCCCCGGCGGGATCATCGTCAAGGGCGGCCCGAACCAGGAGGTCCACGACCTGGACTCGTTCGCCGAGCCGCGGCAGCGACTCCTCACCTCGGGCGAGCTCGTCGAGTTCACCGAGGAGGAGACCTGGGAGCGCACCGAGATCTTCGGCGACGTCGCCCGGCGCCTGTGCCGCTACCGGAAGAGCGGGATCCTCGCCGGTGAGCCGTTCACCGGGACCGGGACGAAGAGCATCCACTTCCTGCGGACGGCCGACGGCTGGCGGATGACGGCTCTGACCTGGGACGACGACCGGTAGCGGTAGCGCACGCGCGGCCGGGCCGGCGCGGGTCGCCGGACGGCCCGGTGCCGCGGCGGGTCAGGCCGCCAGGCTCGCGGCCAGCACCAGGCTGGCCGCGCCGCGCGCGTGACCGCTGTCGTCCCACGCGCGCACCGTGATCTCCAGGTCGGGCAGCACCCCGATGACGCCGGCGTCGACGGCACGCTGGAAGCCGGGGGTGAGGTAGGGCCACAGCACGTGGCTCTCGCCGATCACCGTCAGCGCCGGCACGGCCAGCACGTTCACCACGCCCGCCGCGGCCCGCCCGAGGATCTCGCCCGCGTCGGCGAGCAGGGCGCGGACGCCCGGCGCGTCGTCCTCCGCCATCCGGCGCAGCCGATCCGGCGACGGCGGCTCCTCGCACAGGCCGCGCGCCACCGCCTGCGCGGCGAGGGCGTAGTCGGCGACGTAGGCGTCGACGCAGCCGCGCCGGCCGCACACGCAGCGCGGGCCGTCCGGGCTGGTGGGCACGTGGCCGAACTCGCCGGCCACTCCGGCGGGGCCGCGGTGCACCCGGCGTTCCAGCACGATGCCCATGCCGACACCGTCACCGATCGCCAGGACGAGGAAGTCGTCGTGGTCGCGTCCGGTGCCGAACAGCAGCTCTCCGGCGGTGGACGCCCTGGTGTCGTTGTCGATCAGCACCGGGACCGGCAGCCGCTCGGCCAGCGGCGGCCGCAGCGGTAAGTCCGTCCAGCCCAGGCGCGGCGACAGGCGTACCGTCCCCGTCGCGGGGTCGATCACCCCTGGCACGGCCAGGCCGATGCCGAGCACGCGCGCCCCCACGGCCGGATCGGCCAGGACCTCCTCGCAGGCGGCGGCCAGCTGCCCCACCGGGTCCTCGCCGGGCCGGAACGGCCGGGTGAAGCGCCGCACCTCGCTGCCGTCCAGCCGCATGAGCACGCCGATGAGGTGGTCGGGGTGGACCCGCAGCCCGAGGGTGTAGGCCGCGTCGGGCACCACCTCCAGCGGGACCTTGGGCCGCCCCCTGCCGGCGATCTGCGGCGGCAGCTCGCGCAGGAAGCCCAGCTCGATCAGGCGGCGGGTGTGGTCGCTGACGGTGGCCGCGCCGAGACCGAGCCGGGCGGCGATCTCCGACCGGTTGAGCGGCCGCGATCCGGTCATCGCGAGGATCTCCGCCTTGATCAGGTCTTCCCGGTAGGGGGATGTGGGCATGCCGCTCATTCTGCCTCTCTTGACGCACCCGGCGATCAACCCTAAGGTCGGCCATCAAATAAATTCGCCGCCGAAATAATACCGGGCGGCGTCGAGGAAGGAGCGCACATGGGAGTGCGCAGGAAGGCCCTCACGGCCTTCGCCCTGATGGGGATACTGGCCACGGGCGCGTGCGGCGGCGGAGGCTCGGCCACGGGCGGTGGCGTCAAGGACGCCGGCGGCGCCGTGACGCTCGACTGGGAGATGTGGGCCGGCAGCGAGGACGAGAAGGCCCAGCTCGAACACCTCGCCGGGATGGTGACCCAGAAGTACCCCGACATCAAGATCGCACTCCGCACGGCGCCGTTCAACGACTACTTCACCAAGCTGCAGACCGAGTTCGCCGCCGGCAAGCAGCCGTGCGTGGTCTCGATGCAGAGCCTGCGGCTCGGCGCCTACGCCGACGTGCTGCAGCCGCTCGACGGGAAGGCCGACACCCAGGGCTTCGCGCCCGCCGCGCTGAACACGCTGAAGATGGGCGGCAAGCAGCTCGCCCTGCCGTACGACCTGGCCTCCATGCTCCTCTACTACAACAAGGACGCCTTCACCAAGGCGGGCCTGGCGGAGCCCAGGAGCGGCTGGACGGTCGCCGACTTCGAGCAGGCCGCGAAGAAACTGACGACCGGCGGCAAGGCCGGGTTCGGCATGTCGTTCGCCGACCTGCACTCACTGTCGCTGATGCTGTCCTACAACGGCGCCCAGCCGGTCACCCCCGACGTCAAGCTCCAGTTCGACAGCCCCGCGATGGTGGAAGCGCTCACCTGGTACGCGGGCCTGGGCAGGAGCAAGGCCGGGCTGGTGCCGGCCAGCTCCTCCGACCTGGGCTGGGGCGAGACCCAGTTCGTCAACGGCAACGCCATGATGGCGGTCGACGGGTCGTGGAACATCGGCTCCACCACCAAGGACGCCAAGTTCGCGGTCGGTTTCGCGCCGCTGCCCGCCGGTTCCGCCGGATCCAAGACCTACGTCGCCGCCTCGGGATTCGGCGTCGCCAAGGGATGCCCCTACCAGGAGCAGGCGATCAAGGCCGTCTCGGTGCTCACCGGCGACGACGCCCAGGCCTACCTCGCCGGCCAGGGCCGCAGCTTCCCCTCACGGACGGCACGCCAGGCCGACTACGAGGAGTTCCTGGTCAAGAACGACCCCAAGAACGCCGAGGCGGTCCGCGGCGCGATCGCGTCGCTGAAGGAGGGCCTGACGGGAGGAGTGCCGTTGTTCACCACGAAGAACTGGGACAGCGTCGGCAAGCTCATGGCCCAGGACCTGATCCAGGTCTACACGGGCGCCCAGGCGCCCAAGGACGCCCTGGCCGCCATCCAGCAGCAGGGCGCGCGCGGGCAGTGAACCCCCGCCGCACAGAGCAGTGGAGCGCGCTCGGGTTCGCCACTCCGAGCGTGCTCGGCCTCGGACTGTTCACGCTGTTCCCGGTCGCCATGGCCGTGGTCATGAGCTTCTTCCAGTGGCCGATGCTGGGCGCGCACGAGTTCGTCGGCCTGGAGAACTTCAAGTACCTCTTCGGCGAGGACCCCGACTTCCTGGCCGCGCTGCGCAACACGTTCGTCTTCACCGGGCTGTACGTGCCGTCGAACATCCTCGTCGCGCTCGGCCTGGCCTTCTGGATCGCCAACTCGCGCTGGGCGAACTTCTGGCGGGTCCTGTTCTTCGTCCCCGCCATCACCCCGATGGTGGCCAACGCCGTGATCTGGAAGCTGCTGTTCCAGCTCGTCGGCCGGGAGCCCAGCCTGCTCGCGGACGGCCGCACCGCCCTGCTGTCGGTGGTGGCGATGAGCGTGTGGCAGGGCTTCGGCTACAACATGATCGTCTTCTCCGCGGCGATCAACGAGATGTCGCCGAGCGTGCTGGAGGCGGCCTCGCTCGACGGGGCGACCGGGCTGCGCAGGCTCGTCAGCGTGCAGCTCCCGCTGATCTCCCCCGCGCTGTTCTTCGCCGCCACGATGACGATGATCAACGCGTTGCAGGTGTTCACCCAGCCCTACATCCTCACCGCCGGCGGGCCGGGCAGCGCCACCGAGACGCTGGTGATGAACGTCTACCGGGCCGGATTCGAGTCCCGCGACCTCGGCCTCGCCGCGGCCGGCGCGTGGGTGCTGTTCGCGATCATCCTGGCCGTGACGGCCGTACAGTTCCTCGGCCAGAAGCGGTGGGTGCACTATGAAAGCTAGGCGCCTTGTCTCCCACGTCCTGCTGGCCGCCGTCGCGCTGGCGTTCATCTACCCGCTGATCTTCGCGGTGGCCACGGCGCTCAAGCCGCCCGGGGAGACGTTCGCCTCGCCGGGCTCCCTGCTCGGCTCGGGGGTGCGCTGGCGGAACTTCTCCGACGTGTTCGCCTACGTGCCGTTCGAGCGCTACATGCTGAACGGGCTGCTGGTCGCCGGGGCGGGAACCGTCGTCGTGCTGGCCGCCTCCGCGCTGTCGGCCTACGCCTTCGCCGGCCTCCGCTGGCGCGGCAGGGACGCGGTCTTCCTGGTCTTCCTGGCCACGCTGATGGTGCCGCAGGAGGTGCTCGTCGTGCCGATGTTCCTGCTCATGCAGGCGTTCGGCTGGGTCGACAGCTACCAGGCGCTGATCTTCCCCTGGGCGTTCACCGCGTTCGGCACCTTCCTGCTGCGGCAGTTCTTCAAGAGCGTGCCGGGCGAACTCCGCGAGGCCGCGCGCCTGGACGGCGGCGGCGAGCTGCGCATCTTCCTGCAGATCATGCTGCCGCTGGCCCGCCCCGCGCTGGGCGTGCTCGCGGTCTTCACGTTCATCAACTACTGGAACAGCTTCCTCTGGCCGCTCATCATGATCAACGACGTGAGCGCGCGCGGCACCGTGCCGCTCGGGCTGCAGCTGTTCTTCGGGCAGAACGGCAACCAGTGGCACCTGGTCATGGCCGCCTCGGTCATCTCCATCGTGCCCACCCTGCTGCTGCTCGTCGCGCTGCAGAGACATCTGGTGAAGGGGATCGCCACGGCCGGGCTGGCCGGGCGCTGAAAGGAACCCATGCTTCTCTTCGATCGCCGTACCGGACCCGACCTGGGGCCGGACGCGCCGGAATACCCTGACCGGCCGGTGCCGGACTGGTACCGCGACGCCAAGTTCGGCGTGTTCGTGCACTGGGGGCTGTACTCGGTCGCCGCGTGGGCGCAGCCGCGCACCCCGGGGCGGCACGTGCCGGTGGAGCTCGAGTACAGCCACCACCAGTACGCCGAGTGGTACGCCAACACCCTGCGCATCCCCGGTTCGCCGACCCGGGCGTTCCACGAGGCCGCGTTCGGGGTGGGCACGTCGTACGAGGACCTCGCCGACGGATGGACGGCCGAGGCCTACGACCCCGAGGGCTGGGTGCGGCTGTTCGCCGAGTGCGGGGCACGCTATGTGGTGCCGACGGCCAAGCACCACGACGGCTTCTGCCTGTGGGACACGGCCACCACCCCCTTCACCAGCGTCCACCGGGGCCCGCGCCGCGACGTCGTGGCGGACCTGGCGGCCGCGGCCCGCGCGGCCGGGCTCCGGTTCGGCGTCTACTATTCCGGCGCGCTCGACTGGCACGTGTCGCACTTCCCGCCCATCCGGTCGCTGACCGACCTGTTCACCCTCCGGCGCAACGACCCCGGCTTCGCCCGCTACTGCTTCGAGCAGGTGACCGAGCTCGTCGAACGGCACCGCCCCGACGTGCTGTGGAACGACATCGAGTGGCCCGACTCGGCCAAGGCCGCCGGGCCGCACAGCCTGGCCGCGCTCTTCGAGCGGTACTACGACCGGGTGCCCGAGGGGGTGGTCAACGACCGGTGGGGCGTGCCGCACCTGGGGTACCGCACCCGCGAGTACCTCACCGAGGCCGCCACGCCGCCCTGGCCCTGGGAGGCCACCCGCGGCCTCGGCACCTCGTTCGGGTACAACCGGGCCGAGGACGGCACACACCTCATCGGCCACACCGAGCTGGTCCACCTGCTGGTGGACACCGTGGCCAAGAACGGGAACCTGCTGCTCAACATCGGCCCCCGCGGCGACGGCTCCCTGCCCGACGACCAGGTGGACCGGCTCCGCCACCTGGGCCGATGGCTCGCCGGCCACCCCGGCGCCGTCTACGGCACCCGGCCCTGGCGCCGCCACGCCGAACCGGAGGGGCCCCCGCTCCGCTACACCCTCCGCCCCGACGGCACGCTCAACGTGATCGCCCTCGACCCGGCGTACGGCAGCGTCACCCTCGCCCCCGACCTGCGGCACCACCGGGACGCACGATGGGGCGAGGCGCACGCGGAGGTCTCCCCGGACGGCACGGTCACCGTCCCCCCGGCCCTGCGGTACCTGCCGGCCGCCGTCCTCACCCTCCCCCAGGCTGCGCCGGACTGAGGCCGGAGGCGGCCTGGCGGCGGGTCGCGGTGCCGCTTCCGGCGGCCGTCCGCTGGAGAAAGGTGGTCCGGGCAGCCGGCGCTCCCTCCCGTTCGGCCAGCCACTGCTCGACCGCCGCGCTCATCTTCCCGCCCGCCTCCAGCGCCGCCGCCTTCCCCGCGGCCGGGTCGGTGCCCGCCGCCTGGCCGAGGATCACCCCGAGTACCAGGCGGCCCCGCACACGGGAGGCCCACATCAGGTTGCCGCCCGCGGCGGTGCCGGAGCCGGTCTTGATGCCGATGACGCCGTGCCTGTTCAGGAGCGTGTTGGTGTTGGACAGTCTTCTCGTGTCGCCGGGGACGGCGGTGTCGGCCTGCGCCACCACCGCGCGGAAGACCGGGTCGCCCATCGCCTCCCTGGCCAGCTTGAGCTGGTCGGGCGCGGTGCTGACGGTGGTGTCCTCGTTGCCGCTGGCGCCGGTGTACCTGGTGCCGGTCATGCCCAGGCGGTGGGCGGCGGCGTTCATGCGCTCGACGAAGCGCTCCTGCGAGCCGGCGTCCCAGCGGGCCAGAAGGCGGGCCACGTTGTTGCCCGACGGCACCATCATCAGCTCCAGCATGCGACGCAGCCGTATCCGCCGGCCCTCCCTGAGCGGGACGGTGGACTCCTGCCGCATGTAGGACTCGTCGGCGGCCGTGTGGTCCACTTCGATCAGCGGGCCGTCGTCCCCTGGCCGGAGCGGGTGCCGGCGCAGGATCACGTAGGCGGTCATGACCTTCGTCACGCTGGCGATGGGCACCGGGTCCGGCCGGCCGCTGACGCCCAGGCTGCCCACGCCCTCCACCTCGACCGCCGCCTGGCCCTCGGCCGGCCACGGCAGGGGTGCCGGCACGGTGGCCCCGGAGACGGGCGGTACGGTCCCGCAGCCCGCCAGGGCTCCTGCCAGCAGGACGAACATCAAGAAACGTCGCATGCGGCCACATTGCGCCGCCCACGTGTCCCCCCGGCCGCGACCGCGTCTCCGCCCGGGCGCGACCGTGCATCACCCGTGTATCAGCCCAGGTGGGATCGCGGGACGCCGTCACACGCGATGCAGTACCACGTACCCTTCGCTGTCGAAGACGACCTGGTAGCCGAGGCCTTTGAGCTCGTCCACCCGCTGCCGCTGGCGGTCGGCCGAGCCCCACGGGTAGGCGACGCGGGCGGTGTCGGCCACGATCCAGGCGGCCGTGGGCTCCTTGTCCTCCCACAGCAGGACCGTCGTGCGGGCGGACAGGCGGGGGCCGACGTGGTTGACGGCTTCGACGACCACTCCGGACGGAACGGCGGCCACCGCCTGCTCGGCCGCGACGACCTCGGGCTTCCTGTCGTAGAAGTCGGGCCTGATGAGCTGGTCGAACGGGAAGCGCGGGACCAGCGTGAGCGCGACCACGCAGACCGCCGCCGCCCACATCAGGGACGCGCCGCGTTCGCCGAGGGCGGGGTGGCGGCGCCGCGCCCATCGGATCAGCCTGGCGGTCCCGTCGACCCCCGCGCACAGCAGGATGGTCACGGTGAAGGCACTGTGGTGGAAGTCGGTGACCCACCACTGCTGGCGGTCCGACAGCATGCGCTCCAGAAGCTGCGGGAGCGCCATCAGCATGAGGGGCGAGAAGATGCAGGTCAGCAGGGTCGGCCACAGCAGGAACGCCAGGGTGTCGACCTTGATCTGCGGGCTCAGCAGGGTACCGAGGACGTCCAGCGGATCGGTGAGGGCCTTCAGGGCCACGGCCGACAGGGTGCCGCCCAGCTGACCGTAGGCCCAGTACATGTTCGGGTCGCCGCCGACGGCCGGGATGAAGATGGCGCGGACGAAGCCGGTGTACGCCAGGCCGCACCCCATGTAGGTCACCCCGTCCTGGCGCCGGCCCTGGAGCAGGACGTAACCGCCGAAACCGACGAGCATGAAGCCCATGTCCTCTTTGACCAGCAGCAACGCCGCCGCCGCCACCGCGGCCACCGCGTGCCTGCCGGCGCTGAACCGTTCGATCATGACGGCGGTGAGCAGCGGGGCGAACGCGACCTCGTGGAAGTCGAAGTTCATCGCCCGCGCGATGGGCCAGGAGAGGGCGTAGGCGAAGACGACCAGGTAGGCGGGGGCGGTGCCGAGCACGCGCCGGGTGAACAGCCACAAGGACGGTATGGCGAGCGCGAACAGCGCGGCCTGGGCCACGATGAGCGTCTCGGGTCCGTCGTGCAGCCAGTACAGCGGGGCGAGCACCGCCAGGATCGGCGAGAAGTGCTCGCCCAGCTGGATGAAATCCATGCCTTTGCCGAGGTTCATCCCGCGCACCGGGCTCGTCGGGGCGCTGAACGAGGCGAACCCTCGGACCGTCTGGTCGAACAGTGTCAGGTCCATGCTGGTCGCCCGGAACAGGTGGAACCTCACCAGCCCGAGCAGACAGTAGACCCCGGTCGCGGCCAGGATGACGGCTGTGAGGGCGACCGCGTGCCGCGTCCGGGCCGCCGGCCGCGGCGAGGACGTGATCGGCGACCGGACCCTGGCCCACAACCCCCGTAAGCCTACGTCCCTCTGTGCTCCATCTTCGGTCGTATCGGACCGCGAGCCCACAGCCTCGCCTCCTGGACGCCGGGTACCAGAGGCAGAAAAGTAGCATCTCGGCCATTGAGCCCAAACCTCTGATCCAGCCGGTGACCGCCCGGGGCTCCGACGGTGAACGGCGCAGGATCGGGTGGCGGATCTCCGCGATCAGCGGCTTCGGTGGTGACTCCCCACGTCCGCCGGGGCACCGAGCGGCGCGACGGACTCCACGAGGTGCTCCGCCAGGGCGATGACCGGAAGGTTGGTCGTGGCTCTCGGGATGACCGGGACGGCCGAGGCGTCGATGACCCAGACGTTCTCCGTCCCGTGGACCCGGCCGGTGGCGTCGACGACGGCCCCGGTGGCCGGGTCCGGCCCGATCGCGCAGGTGCCCACCGGATGCCAGTAATGCGCGGAGGTGGTGAGCATGGCGGCGTCCCCCGCGCCCGGGTTCCCGCTGAAGGCGTCCAGCGGGCGGCCGAGCAGTGGTGCGAGAGGAGCCGACCGCGCCATCTCCGCGCAGAGGGCGGCGCCGTCCCGCAGCACGGCCAGGTCCGCGCCCTCGGGATCGGTCAGGTAGTCGTGCTCGATCACCGGCTTCACCTCCGGGTCGGCCGAGACGAGCCTCAGAGCGCCCCGTGACCTCGGGGTCAGGCAGGCGGCGGGCAGGACGCAGATCCATCCCCCGCGCTCCTTGGAGGTCCACGGGAGCAGGTGCAGGTCGTACGGCTCGTCGCCGCCGGCCGAGCGCGCCTTGCCGATGACCTGCTCGTCGGGCAGCGCCCGGCCGCGCCCGTGGTCGTCCAGCAGGCGCGTGAGTTCCTCGCTCGCGGCGAACCTCAACTCCACCGTGGGGTGGTCGTGCAGGTTGCGGCCGACACCGGGCAGGTCGAGGTGAGGGCGCACCCCGACGGCCCGCAACTGGTCGGCGGGACCGATGCCACTGCGCAGCAGGATCTCCGGGCTGCCGTACGCGCCGCCGCAGACGATGAAACGGCCGGCCTCCACGGTGAGCCGGGCCTTCCCGCGCCGCAGGTGCGCGCGGCGGGCGCGGGGGCCGTCGAGGTCGAGCCGGTCGACCAGCGCGCGGTCGACGACGCGGAGCCGGGACTCACCGCGCACCGGGTCGAGGTAGGCGAAGGCGCTGTTCCAGCGGACGCCGCCAGGGTTGTTGACGGGCGAGGGCCCGCATCCGGCGCCCGCGTGAAGGTCGTCGAGGTCGTCGGTGCGCGGGATGCCGCAGCCGACCATCGCCTCCATCGCCGCCGCCTGGAACGGGGTCAGCTCGTCGTCGGCGTCCCGCCGGACGCGCAGCTTCGCGGCGCCCTCCCGCATCAGTGCCGCGAGCCGCTCGTCGCTCCAGGACAGCCCCCACCGAAGGTAGTCGGGCCCGTGGCCGACGGTCTGCGAGCAGCCGTTGTGGGAGGAACAGCCGCCGATCACACGTGCCCGCTCGAACGGCAGCCGCCGCCCGGGCAGCGGGCCCGCTCCCTGGTAACCCCAGTCGTGGGTGGCCGGCAGCGTGGTGGAGTCGAGCAGCTCGGCGGGCCACAGTCCGTCGCCCAGCGCTCCGTAGTCGGGCCCGGCCTCGACGACCACGACGGTGAGCGAGGTCCTCTCGACGAGCCGGGCGGCGACCACCGCGCCGGCCGTGCCGCCTCCGAGGACGGCCACGTCGGCGCGGATGTCTGGAGCCGTGCTGTCGCGAACGTTCGCCATGCGCTTGAGTTTAATCGATCGGTCGATAAACTCAATGCCTGTACGCAGGCCAGGGAGAGCAGGTACATCATGGACGTCGCCATCGTCATCTACCCGGGTTTCACCGCGCTCGACGCGACCGGGCCGTTCGAGGTGCTCAGCCGGCTGCCCGCCGCCCGGGTCCGGTTCGTGTCGTCGTCCCCGGGGATGTGCCCCGCCGACCAGCCGGGGTTCGGGCTGGTGGCCGACCCGCTGACGAGCATGGAACGGCCGGGCGTCGTGGTCGTGGCGGGCGGCAGCACCACACAGCGTCACCTGGACGACGGCGAGCTGATCGGCTGGCTGCGGAGCGCCCACGAGACGAGCACGTGGACGACGTCGGTGTGCACCGGCTCGCTGCTGCTGGGGGCGGCGGGGCTGCTGCGGGGGCGCCGGGCGACCAGCCACTGGTACGAGCTGGAGAGCCTGCGCCGCTTCGGCGCCGAGCCGACCTCGCGAAGGGTCGTCGAGGACGGGAGGATCATCACCGCGGCGGGGATCTCCTCGGGCATCGACATGGCGCTGACGGTGTGCGACCGGCTCGAAGGGGCGGCGTACGCGCAGGCGGTGCAGCTCGGCATCGAGTACGACCCGCAGCCGCCGCACGACGCGGGCTCGGTGGAGAAGGCCCCGCCGGAGGTCGTCCGCTCCATGTGGGAGATGATGGCGGGCTCCTACGGGCCCTCCTGGGCCGAGCGCACGGCCGCGGAGACCGGCGCGAACTCCTCCTGAGTCCCGCCCGGCAGGCGGCGGGCCTGCTACGCCTGCCGGGCGGTCACGATCCCTCAGTCCTCGGTGCCGGGAAGAGATGGGCGCGCCACCGCGGTGAGACGGTCGTCCTGCCAGGCGAAGTGGCACACCGCCCGCCGCCCGCCCCGGCGTGCCACCGGCGGGGCGTCCTCGCCGCAGACCGCCGCGGCCGCCGGGCAGCGCGGGTGGAAGCGGCAGCCGGACAGCAGATGGAGCGGGCTCGGCGGCTCCCCTCGCACCACGACACCGCGCCCGCCCGTGCCCGAGGCGGCGTCCAGCGCTTGGAGAACCGCTCCATCGTTCCTCCGGTTTTCGAACGATCGATAGATGATGCTGGCGCGGCCGTCCCCGTCGGCGGGCGCCCCCGCCGTCAGCGCAGGTTCGCCATCACGTGCTTCACATGGGTGTAGTCCTCCACGGCGTAGGAGGAGAGGTCCTTGCCGTACCCCGACTGCTTGTACCCGCCGTGCGGCATCTCGGAGGCGAGCGGTACGTGGTCGTTGACCCAGACGCAGCCGAAGCGCAGGGCCTTCGAAAGGCGCAGCGCGCGGCCGACGTCGCGGGTCCAGACCGATGACGCGAGCCCGTAGGGTGTGCCGTTGGCCAGCGCGATCGCCTCTTCCTCGTCACCGAAGCGCTGGACGGTGATCACCGGCCCGAAGATCTCCTCCTGTACCAGTTCGTCGTCCTGGCGCAGGCCGGCGACGACGGTCGGCTCGTAGAAGAAGCCCGGACGGGAGGCGGCGCGCCCGCCGGTGACGACCTCGGCGTGGCCCGGCCGGCGGCCGACCAGTCCCGCGACGCGCTCGCGCTGCCGCGCGCTGTTCAACGGGCCGAGCGTCGTGGCCCGCGACCGCGTGTCCCCCGTCACCAGGCGTCCGGCCCGCTCCGCGAGCCCCGCGACGACCTTGTCGTACACCGCGCCGGCCGCGATCACGCGGGTGGCGGCGGTGCAGTCCTGGCCGGCGTTGTAGTAGCCCGCGCCGGCGATCGTGTCGAGCGCGTGTTCCAAATCGGCGTCGCCGAAGACCACCACCGGCGCCTTACCGCCCAGTTCCAGGTGCACCCGCTTCAGCGTGCGGGCGGCGTGCTCGGCCACCCACTTGCCGGTGCCGACGGAGCCGGTGAGCGACACCAGGTCCACGCCGGGGTGCTCGACGATCGCCGCACCCGCCTCGTCGCCTCCGAGGACGACGTTGAACACGCCCGGAGGGAGGACGTCCGCGGCGATCTCGGCGAGCCTCACCGTGGTGACCGGTGTCGTGGGGGCGGGTTTGAGCACCGTCGTGCATCCGGCGGCGAGCGCGGGCCCGATCTTCCACACGGCCATCATCATCGGGTAGTTCCACGGCGCGATCTGGCCGGCGACCCCTACGGGCTCCCGGCGGATGATGGAGGTGTACCCGGCGACGTACTCCCCGGCCGACTTCCCTTCCAGGCAGCGGGCCGCCCCCGCGAAGAACCGCAGGGTGTCGGCCATGGCGCCGATCTCGTCGGCCTTCACGGTCGCGAGCGGCTTGCCGGCGTTCGCCGACTCCAGCTCGGCGAGCTCCTCACCGTGCTCCTCCACCGCGTCCGCCAGCCGGAGCAGCGCGCGGGCCCGCTCGGCGGGAGTGGTGTCCGCCCAGCGGCCGAACGCCGCCGCGGCAGCCGCGACGGCCCGGTCGACGTCCTCCGCGCCCGATCGCTGAGCGTGCGCGATGGTCTCGCCGGTCGCCGGATCCAGGACGGGGGTCGTCCCGCCGCCCGTCGCGTCGGTGAAGGCGCCGTCGATGAAGTTCCGCAGCACCGGTCTGTCGTGCATCTCTGTCTCCGAATCGTCCTTGCTGGCGGAGGTCACGCGCCCTCCTGGGCGCGCCTGCGCAGCTCCACTTTGTCGATCTTGCCGATGGGGAGTTTCGGCAGGTCCCGTTCGAGCCGGAACACCTTCGGCACCTTGTAGTTGGCCAGCCGTGAGCGGGCGTACGCCTGGATCTCCTCCGGCGTCAGCGGCGCGGCCGGCACGATGAACACGTGCCCGACCTCGCCCCAGCGCTCGTCGGGCACGCCGACCACCGCGGCGAGCGCCACGGCGGGGTGGTCCTCCAGAGCGGCCTCGATCTCGCGCGGGTACACGTTGTAGCCGCCCGACTTGAACATCTCCTTCAGGCGGCCCACCAGGCGGATGTGCCCGCCCTGCTCCTCGGTCGCGAGATCGCCGGTGTGCAGCCAGCCTTCCTCGTCGATCGCCGCGCGTGTCGCCTCGAGGTTGCGGAAGTAGCCGCGGGTGATGAAGTCACCGCGGACGAGGATCTCCCCGGCCTCGCCGGGGCCTGCGGCCGTCCCGTCGGAACGGCGCAGCGTGACCTCGTAGTGGGGGTCGATCCGGCCGACGCTCCACGCCAGGACGTCGAGGGGGTCGCCGGGATCGGTATAGGTCACCGAGCCGGTCGACTCGGTGAGGCTGTAGCTGGTGCCGAGCCGGGCGCCGGTCTTCGCCAGGGTGGTGAGCAGGCTCAGCGGGGCGGCGGCGCCGCCCCACAGGATCCACTCCAGCGAGCTCAGGTCGCGCTCGGCCCACTCCTCGGTCCGCACCGCCGCGAGCAACTGCGTGGGGATGCAGTACAGGTGGGTCAGCCGTTCGCGTTCCACGGTGCGCAGGGCCCCGGCGGGGTCGAAACGCTCCATGAAGACGACCGTGCCGCCGCCGGCGAGGACGGAGGTGCAGATGTCGCCGAGCCCGCCGATGTGGTTCAGCGGAAGGTCGCACAGCTTGCGCGGCGCGTCGCCGTACCACCGTCCGGCCTGCACCACCCCGCAGTACGCCAGCCCGCCGCTGGGCACCAGAGCGCCCTTGGGCTTGCCGGTGGTGCCCGAGGTGTAGATCATCGCCGCGGGGTCGAGCGGCCGTACGCCCGCCCGGGCGCCAGGGAGCGACGGCGCGGCCTCCTCCCCCTCGGCCAGGAAGTCCTCGTAGGAGATCGACAGCCCCGGCACCGCGCGCCCCCGCGTGATCACCCGCATGGGCCCGAGGTCGCGCAGCGCGCTCAGCGTCCCCTCCTGTGACGGGTCGCCGTCCAGCATGCCGAACAGCAGCGTGGGCCGGCTGTCGGTGACGACGTGGGCCAGTTCGGCCACGGTGTACTTGGGGTTGAGGCCCACCCACACCGCGCCGATGCCCGCGGTCGCGAGGAACACCACATAGCACTCCGGCCCGGGGTGCCCGAGGAGCGCGACCCGGTCTCCGTGCCGGACGCCGGCGGCGAGCAGCCCGGCCGCGCAGCGGTCGACGTCCTCGCGCAGCCGGCGGTAGGTCCAGCGCCCGCCCGGCCCGGCCAGCGCCTCCCGCTCCGGATGACGGGTGGCCCAGTGGCCGACGTAGTCGGTGATCAGTGGCAGCCGCGGCACACTCATACGGGTACGGCCTTCCTTCCCTCGAGCAGCCGGCCGGCGTTGCCGTGCATGAGCGCCTCCAGCGTCTCGGGCCGCAGGCCCAGCTCCCGCCATTGGTCGAGAGCCCGCTGGAACGGGAACACCGGCCAGTCGGTGGCGAACAGTATCTGGTCGCGCAGCAGCCGGTCCATGAAGCGGAACATGACGTCCCACCCGGAACCCGGCACGCCAATGTATTTGGGGGCGAGACCGCCGAAGTCGATCAGGAGGTTCGGGTGACGCCGTGCCACCGCCACGATCTCCGGGATCCACGGCCAGGAGCCGTGGCAGGCGATCAGGGTGGCCTCGGGGAAGTCACAGGCGACCTTGTCCAGCCGTTCGGGCCGTTCGGCGTCGATGGGATGGCGGCGCGAGTAGTTCACCCCGGTGTGGAGCGCGACGGCGAGGCCGAGCTCGGTGGCCTTGGCGTACACCGGGTACAGCTGCCGGTCGTCGATCGCGTGGCCGAAGAACGACGGCTGCACGTTGATCCCGCGCAGCCCGAGGGCGGCGGCCCGCTCCACCTGGCGTACCGCGGGCATGACGCGCAGCGGCTCCAGCGTGACGGTGCCGTACCCCGAGAACCTCCCGGGGTGGCGGGCGACCTGCTCGGCGACCTCCTCGTTCAGGGCGTCGGCGTAGTCGCCGTGCTCGAACTCGGCGTGCAGCACGGCGTGGGAGACGCCGGCGGCGTCCATCTCGGCCAGCAGTTCGTCCATGCCCTTGTGCCAGCCGTTGCCGATGTCGAGGACGGCCTCGTACTGCGTGTAGACGTCACCCCCGTCGGCGATGGGCGGGCGGACGGCGCTGGGCACGCGCACGCGGAAGTCGATCACCGGCGAGGACGTGGTGCCGGACGGGTTCATGGGTTCCTTTCCGTTGTCGGGGGTCACAGGGCGAGGCCGGTGGGGACGCGGTGCCGCCACGGATGGGCCCGCTCGAGCTGGGCGGCCAGGGAGATGACGGTGCCGTCGCGCCAGCGCCCGCCGATGAGCTGGACGCCGAGCGGCGAACGGCCGAGCGGCTCGACCACGGGCACGGAGATCGCCGGCAGGCCGAGCATGTTGGACAGCACGGTCAGCGACGCGGTCTCCTCCACCCGTCGCATCGGCAGCCACGGGTCCTCCTCCTGCCCCTCCCAGAGGGCGCCCTCGTAGGAGGCGAGGACGGGGTTGGTCGGGGTGAGCAGCACGTCGACGGCGTCCCAGGCCGTGTACATCTCCGCCGACCGCAGTTGCAGGTCCAGCACCGCGGTCACGTAGGTCAGCGAGTCGGTGCGCCGGGCGGCCTCGCGCAGCGTCCGGTTGAGCGGTTCGACGGCCTCCTCGTCGGCGATCTCGCTGTCGGCCGAGCCGGTGGCGTACAGGATGTCGAAGCGGGCCTTGAACCAGTCGGCGTCCAGGCCGGGCACGTCCTGTTCGACCACCTCGTGGCCCAGGTCGGCCAGCATGTCGGCCGCGCGGCGGACGGTGGCGGCGGCGACCGGGTCGACCTCGGCCGGGAAGGCGGGCTGGATGTTGACGCCGATCCGCAGCCGCGCCGGGTCGCGTTCGGCTCGCTGCCGGTACGGCGTGTGGTCGGGCGGGGCTCCGTACCAGCCGGTGGGCGGGGCGGCGGCGAAGACGTCGAGGACGGCGGCGGTGTCCATGACGGTCCTGGTGAGCACCCCTTCGGTGGTCCAGCCTTCGAGCCAGTGCGCGGCCGTCGGGACGCGGCCCCGGCTCGGCTTCATGCCCACCAGGCCGCAGTAGCTGGCGGGCTCGCGGATGGAGCCGGCGCCGTCCGAGCCGTGGGCGATGGGGAACATGCCGGCCGCCACGGCCGCCGCCGCGCCACCGCTCGACCCACCGGGGCTGAGGCGGAGGTCCCACGGGTTGCGGGTCACGCCGTGCCGGTGCGACTCGGTGATCGACAGGGTGCCGAACTCCGGCGAGGTGGTGGCCCCGGCGAAGACGAAGCCGGCCTCGCGCAGCGCCCGGACCGCCGGCGCGTCCTGCGGCATGACGTCGTGGGCGACGGCGTTCGACGCCCCGCACAGCGGCCAGCCGCGTACCGGGTGCAGGTCCTTGATCGCCATCGGCACGCCGTGGAACGGCGGCAGGGGCTCACCGCGCGCGACGGCGGCGTCGGCGGCGTCGGCCGCCTCGCGGGCCTCCTCCCGGCTGAGGTGGCAGATCGCGTTGAGCGCGGGGTCGAGGGCGTCGACGCGCGCGAGGTGGCTCTCCAGGATCTCCCGCGCGCCGATCTCGCCGGCGGCGATGCGCGCGGCCAGCTCGGTGGCGCTCGGCCAGCCGTCCGGGCCGGTGCCCGCCGGTGGGGCGAGGCCGGGTGAGGGGTCCGTCCGGGTCATGGTGTCTCCTCGGTGGAAGGGGTGAGACGGCGGGTGGGCCGCCAGCCGGGGCGGGGCACGCTCTCGCGCAGCAGCCGGGTGTATTCGTGGCGGGGGTCGTCCAGCACCTGCCCGGTCGGTCCCCGCTCGACGATCGCGCCGCGCCGCATGACGACGACGTCGTCGGTCACCTGGCGCACCACGGCGAGGTCGTGGCTGATGAACAGGTAGGCGACCCCGGTGCGTTCGCGCACGTCGGCGAGTACGTTGAGCACCTGGGCCTGGATCGACACGTCCAGCGCGGCGACGGCCTCGTCGAGGATCAGGACGCGTGGTTCGGCCGCGAGCGCGCGGGCGATGGCGACGCGCTGGCGCTGGCCGCCCGACAGCCGCGCGGGCAGCGCGGCGAGCTGGCGGTCGTCCAGGCCGGCGAGTTCGGCGAGTTCGGCGACCCTGCGGCGACGGGCGGGGGCGTCCAGCGTGGAGTGCAGCCTCAGCACCTCGTCGATGGCGGCGGCCGGGGTCTGGCGGGGGTCGAGGCTCAGGTAGGGGTCCTGGAAGACGATCTGGACCTCCCGGCCGCGCCTGCGGCGTTCGCGGGCGGAGCGGGCCGGCGCCGACCGGTCGGCGCCGCAGGCCGTGACGCGCCCGCTGGTGGGCCGCTCCAGCCCCACGATCATCCGGGCGATCGTCGTCTTGCCGGATCCGGATTCGCCGACGATGGCCAGCGCCCCGGCCGGGGCGAGGGAGAAGCTCGCGCCCTCCACCGCGACGGCGTCGCCGAAGACCTTGCGGAGCCCTTCGACCTCCAGGATCGGCTCAGTCACCGCCCGCCACCGTCCCTTCCTCGTCGCGGCTCCGGCCGTCCCCGACGGGGGCCGCCAGTAGCTCCTCGGCCCGCACGCAGGCGACCTCCCCGCCCGCCAGCGGCCGCAGGCGGGGGCGGACGGCGCGGCAGCGCTCCGCCACGTGCGGGCACCGGGTGCCGAAGGCGCAGCCCGCGGGCGCCTCGAAGGCCGACAGCGGGCGCCCCGGTGTGGTGGGCAGCCGGTCGGTGCGGCGCTCCAGGGACGGCCGGGCCGCGCCGAGGGCGGCGGTGTACGGGTGCAGCGGCAGATCGTGCAGTGAGGAGGACGCCTGGGTCTCCATGACCCGGCCCGCGTACATCACCACGGTGCGGTCGCACACCGCCGCCGCCAGTTCCAGGTCGTGGGTGATGAACAGCAGCGCCAGCCCGCGCTCGCGCCGCAGCTCGTCGAGGATCGCCATGACCTCGGCCTGCGTGGTGACGTCGAGCGCCGTGGTCGGCTCGTCGGCGAGCAGCAGGCACGGCGCGGACAGCAGCGCGCCGGCGATCATCACTCGCTGCAGGAGCCCGCCCGACAGCTCGTGCGGGTACTGGCGGAGCCGGCGGCGGCCGTCCGCGACACCGACCTCGTCCAGTACCCGCACCGCGCGCTCCTCCGCCTCCCGCCGCCGGACCCGCCGGTTCACGCGCAGCGCCTCGGTCAGGAAGTCGCCGATCGTGCGCAGGGGGTTGATGTGGGCGCGCGGGTCCTGGAACACCACCGCGACCTCGGAGCGGAACTCGCGCAGCGCCTGCCGGCGCAGCGCCAGGACGTCCGTGCCGCGGTAGCGGATCGAGCCCTCGGCGTGCGCGCCGGGCGGGAGCAGCCGGGCGATCGACCGGGCCGTCATGGACTTGCCCGATCCCGACTCGCCGACCAGGCCCACCGCCTCGCCCTCGCCGACGCGCAGGGAGACGTCGCTGAGCACCGTTCTCGGCTCGCCGCCGACCGGCAGCCGTACCGTGAGGCCGGCCACCTCCAGCAGGGCGCTCACGCGGCGGCCCCGAGGAGGCGGCGCCACCGGCCGGGCGGCGCGGTCCGTCCCGTCCTGGCGGGGGCCGACAGGCGCTCGCCGAGGATGTTGAACGCGACGACGAGCACGACGATGCAGCCGCCCGCCGACAGCGACTCGGCCGGGTACCCCTGGAGCACCCCGGACTGCCCGCCGGCGACCATGACCCCCCAGTCGGAGCCGGGAGGACGCACCCCGAGGCCGAAGAACGAGATGATGGCGAGGTCCACCATGGCGTATCCGAAGAACAGCGTGGCCTGCGCGCCGATGAGCGGCAGCAGGTTGGGCACCAGGTGCCGCAGGCATATCCGCACCGCGCCCGCCCCCTGCACCTCCAGCGCCTGGATGTAGGCCTTGCGGCGCTCGGCGAGGGCGGCGCCGCGCAGCAGCCTCGCGATGTAGGGCACGTACGCGACGGCGAGCGCGATCACCGCCGCGGTGAGCCCGGCGCCGAACACCGCGGCCACCAGCATGGCCAGCAGGACGCCCGGGAAGGCGAACACCACCTCCAGGGCCGAGGACACCACCGAGTCCAGCCACCCGCCCGCCCACGCGGCCAGGACGGCGAGGACCACGCCTGCCGTCATGCTCAGCGCCACGACCCACAGGGGTCCGAGAAGCGAGGTGCGCGCGCCGGTCAGCAGCCGGGCGAGCAGGTCGCGGCCCTGGCCGTCGTAGCCGAGCGGATGCCCGGCGTCGGGTGGGGCGTACGCGTGCGCGAAGTCGCTGGCGTTCGGATCGGTGGACAGCAGCGCCGGGCCGGCCGCCGCGAGGACGACCGCGGCGACGATCACCACGGTCGCAGCCGTGCCGAGCGGGCCGAGGCCTGCGCCGCGTCCGGGCCGGCGGCGTACGGCGGCCGGTGGCGCGGGGATGCCACTCATGATCGCCTCCCTAGGGTGATGCGCGGGTCGAGGAGCGCGGCGACCACGTCGACCACGGTGTTGACGAGGACGAACGCCGTGACCAGGACGAGGGATATGCCCTGCACGACGGCGAAGTCCTTGGACAAGGTGGCGCTGACGAGGTAGGCGCCGAGGCCGTTCAGCCCGAACGCCCGCTCCACCACCGCCGCCAGCGCGATCATGGACGCGGTCGTCATCCCGGTCAGGGTGATGATGGGAACGGCCGCGTTGCGCAGCGCGTGGCGGCGGACCACCGCGGCGTACGGGACGCCCCGGCTGACGGCCGTCTGCACGTGCTCCCTGCCGAGCTCCTCCCGCACGCTGGTGCGGGTGACCCTGGCGACGGCCGCGGTCGCGGACGCCGCCAGGGCGACGGCCGGGAGCGTCAGGTGCCGCAGCCCCTCCCACAGACCTGACCCGTTGCCGAACGCGGGCAGCCAGCCCAGGCCCACGGCGAAGACGCCGATGAGCGCGATCGCCGCGACGAAGGGCGGCACGGCGACGACCGTGGCCGTGGCGGCCACGACCAGCGAGTCCAGCGGGCCCGGCCGCAGCGCCGCCAGCAGCCCGATCGCGACGCCGGCGACCACGACGATGACGGACGCGTACAGGACGAGCGCGACGGTGGTGCCCGCGCGGGCCGCTATGAGGTCGGAGACGTTCTGGCGCAGGGTGATGGACAGGCCGAGATCGCCTCGCAGGGCGTTGCCCGCCCAGGCCAGGTAGCGCACCAGGAACGGCTCGTCGAGGTGGTAGCGCGCCACGAGGACCGCGACGCTCCCGGGCGGCAGGGAACGGCCTCCCGAGAGGGTCGCCAGAGGGTTCCCCGGAGCCACGGACAGCCCGGCGAACACCACGAAGCTGGACACCACCAGTGTGGCCACCAGCATCGCCAGGCGGCGCAGAAGGTAAGCGGCCACGCGCGCTCACCCCACCGCGCCGAGCTTGGCCGCCCACGGCGCGAACAGATGCTGGGAGGACACGGTGGCTCCGGTGAGCTTGGAGTTGAGCACCAGGACGGTGTCCGGGGCGACGTTCGGGATCCACGGCAGGTCCTCGGTCACCGCCTGCTGCGCCTGGACCGCCAGTTCGGCCCGCTTCGCCGGCTCCTGCGTGCCGCGCGCCCGCTCCAGGAGGCCGGCCACCCGGGGGTCGCGGTAGCCGCCGTAGTCCTGCGGGCCGCCGGGCAGGGAGAACGTCGCGTACAGGGCGGCGGGATCGGCCCAGTTGGGGTAGTTGGTGGTGAAGAAGCCGTCGACCTGGGCGCGGGCCTGCCGGTCGAGGAAGAAGGAGCTGTAGGCGTCCACCGAGACCGCCTTCAGCTCGGCCTTGAGCCCGATCTTCTCCGCGGCGGCCTTGTAGAGGTTGGCCTCGGTGGCCAGCTTGTTCAGCTCGTTGCTCATGCCGAACGTCACCGTCCTGCCGGTCGCGCCGGCCTCCTGGACGAGCTTGCGCGCCGCGTCCAGGTCGACCTTCGGGGCGCCGAGGCCGTCCCACGCCTTCTGGAAGGTGTCCTTCTCGTAGCCCCACGTCCCCGGGCTTCCGAGCGCTCTCGCGGGCTGGGCGGCGCCCTTGTAGAGGGTGCGGATGTAGGCGTCCCGGTCGACGGCCAGGGACAGGGCGCGGCGGACGCGGGCGTCGGCCAGCGGGCCCTTCTTCATGTCGGAGACGATGAACGCGTCGATCAGGTACGACGGCCCCTGGTACACCTTGACGGCGGCGCTCGCCCGGATCTGGTCGATGGTCGACAGCGGCAGCTCCAGGTAGGCGCCGTCCACCTCGCCGGTGAGCAGCGCCGCCGTCAGCGTGGCCTCGTCCGGGATGCCCTTGAAGTCGATCTGCCGCACGAGCGGGAGCTCCGCCCGGTTCCAGTAGCCGTCGTTGCGGACGACGGACAGCACGTCGCCGGTGCGCCACTGGCCGAGTTTGAACGACCCGGTGCACATGGCGCCGCCGTTGACGGTGCCGTAGTCCTTCCCCTTGGCCTGGACGTAGTGCTTGGCGACCACCATGCCGGGCATGTACGACAGGACGTCGCGCAGCCAGTAGTCGGGCTTGCTCAGTTTGAGGGTGACCTCGAGCGGCCCGGTGGCGCGTACCGAGGTGATCCTGTCGAGGACCGGCACCCAGTAGCCGCCGCCTTCGGGGTCGCGGTTGCGCTCGATGCTGAAGGCGACGTCCTCGGCGGTCATCGGCGTCCCGTCCCAGAAGCGCACGCCGCCGCGGAGCTTGACGACCGCGGTCCCGGCGTCGGGGTAGTCGATGCCGGTCGCGAGCCCGGGCTCGACGGAGCCGTCCGGAGCCTGCCGGAACAGCGACTCGCACATCAGGCTCGTGACGGTGATCTCGGGGTAGTCGCCGGTGGTGATCGGGTCGATCGAGGTGGTCCCCCGGTAGAGGGCCCAGGTGACCTTGTCGACCTTCCCGACGCCGGGCGGGGTGGTGGTGACGAGTTCCCGCCTGCCCGCGCCGTCCGGTGCGGCGCCCGCCGCCTTGTCGTCGCTGCTCTTGTAACAACCGGCCGTGGTGAGGATCAGCGCGATGGCCGCCACCGCGGCGGCCCTGTGCCGCATGTGTTGCATTTCGGTTCGCCAATCGTGGCAGAGGATCACCGCCGTCCGGACAGCGGGTGAATGTAGTCGAACGATCGCTCAAAGAATGGGTGATGTCAAGACCTCGGCAGGCCTCGCCGGGCATCCGGACGCCCAGTTCGGAGGCATGTCAGACCCACAGGGGACGGCTTTGCCCGTCCTCCCGGGGAGCGCTCGGCGCACGGGACGCGGGAGCCGGAGCGCGTGTGCTCACACGACGCGTTCCACCTCGCCCAGGGCCTCGTCGAGGACCTCCAGGAACAGGTCGCAGTCCTCCTCGGCCAGCACGAGGGGCGGCTTGATCTTCAGGACGTTGTCGTCCGGGCCGTCGGTGGACAGCAGGACGCCGCGCGCCTTCGCGGCCTCCTTCACCGCCCCGGCCTGCGCCGTCGCCGGCGATCGCCCCGGAAGGCTCAGTTCGACGCCGAGGAACAGCCCCTCGCCGCGGACGTCCCCGATGAGGGGGTGCCGCTTCCGCAGCGCGTTCAGGCCCGCGAGGAGCCGCTCGCCGCGGGCACGCGCGCGGGCCTGCAGGTGCTCGTCGCGGATGACGTCGAGCACGGCCAGGCCGATCTCCGCCGACACCGGGTTGCCGCCGTAGGTGTTGAACCACTCCATTCCCGTCACGAACGAGCGCGCCACCTCGGGGGTCGTCACCACGGCGGCCAGCGGGTGCCCGTTGCCCATCGGCTTTCCCATGGTGACGATGTCGGGGACGACGCCCTGCAGCTCGAACCCCCAGAAGTGCCGGCCCACGCGGCCGAACCCCACCTGCACCTCGTCGGCGACGCAGACGCCGCCGGCCTTCCTGACGTGCTCGAACGCGGCTCGCAGGTAGCCGTCCGGGTAGACGATCTGGCCGCCGCAGCTCTGCAGGGATTCGGCGAAGAACGCGGCCGGTCGCCGGCCCGCCGCCCGCAGCCCGGCGAGGTGTCCGGCGACCGATTCCGCGTACCGGATCCCGAGGCCGGCGTCCCGCCCGGCGCGCAGCCGTCCCCGGTAGGGGTCGGGCAGCTCGCAGACGTGTGTGGTGTCCGGCCGCCCGTGCCCGCCCCTGCCGTCGAACTTGTACGGGCTCAGCGCGACCAGTGAGGAGAGGTGCCCGTGATAGGCGTGGTCGACCACCAGGCGGTCGGAGGCGCCGGTGTGCGCGGTGGCCAGCCGTAGCGCCAGGTCGTTGGCCTCGGATCCGGAGTTGACGAAGAAGCAGACCTTCAGCGGGTCGGGCAGCAGCTCGACGAGCCGCCGGGCCAGGTCCACGACCGACTCGTGCAGGTACCTGGTGTTGGTGTTGAGCACTCCCATCTGGCGCCGGCCCGCCTCGACGACACGTGGATGGCAGTGGCCGACGTGGCAGACGTTGTTGACCATGTCCAGCCAGCGCCGGCCGGAGCCGTCGATCAGGTAGGCGCCCTCGCCTCGCACGATGTGCAGCGGCTCTCGGTAGGACAGGCTCATCGCCCCGCTCATGTTCGTCCGGCGCCGCGCCGCGATGCCCGCCGCGCTCCGGCGCGGGCGGGCCGCGCCGCCCTGCGGCGTCGGGAGCAGGAGGTTCGGGTCGGGGCTGAGGTTCGTCCAGACGTCCGCCTCGCCCTCGGGCACGGCGCCGGGGAAGCCGGCCCCGAGCCCCAGCAGGTGCGTCACCAGCTGGAGGTGCAGGAAGGAACCAGCGGTGCCGAGCGGGGCGCCCGGCGCCAGCACCTCGCCGGGCTTGATCGGCCCGGGCTCCAGATGGCGGTACAGGGTCCAGAAGCGCCGGTCGGCGCCCGTGGGCCGTACTCCGGCCTCCTGATCCGCGATCATGTGATGCTCGACGATGACCAGCCCGTCCGCCTCGCCCCCCGGGCCGGGGAGCACGGTGCGGACGACGCCGGGGAGCGGGCAGCGGACGACGCTCCCCTTCTCCGCCGCCAGGTCACGGCCCAGGTGAACCGTTTCCTCCGCTCCCCCGGCCCCTTCGGGGAGCGGGGCCCGGCAGGTCCGGCGGCCCTCGCCATGACGCCCGGTCGCCACCTCGAAACGGTCCAGGACCGGCGTCGGGCGGGCCCCGCCCGACGCGAAGTACTGGCGGACCAGGCGGGACGACGGATCGGCGGCGAAGCCGACGGCGTCGCGGAAGAGGAAGTGGGCGAGATCGGGGCTCACCCCGGCGAGGCGCCGGAGGACGTCCCTCACCCCTTCCTGGCTCACCAGCAGGTAGTCGTTGGAGGGGTCGCCGGCGTGCTGGCGGGCGGCCATGCACACGCTCATGGCCAGCCGCGTGCGCATCAGGTCGTAGAGCACCTCCAGCTCGGCCGGAGCGAGCGGCGCCACCTCGTCGTAGCCGGCCACCAGGGGCAGCACGGCGCGCACAGGGTCGTGGTGGCCCTGCATCGCGTAGGCGCCCGCCACGGCGAGTCCGCAGATCCTCGGGCTCCACACCACGTCGCCGAAGTCGATGAGGCCCGCGACGCCGCCGGAGTCGTCGACCAGGATGTTGAACTCGTTGCCGTCGTTGTGGATGATCTGGTGCGGCAAGGAGGGCAGCCTGGGCGCGACGTGAGCGCGGAAGCGGTCGAACACCTGGAGCACCAGCGGCCGCAGCGAGCCGTCGACCGCGGCGGCGAACGGCTCGACCCGCGGGGCGCTGGTGAGGTTCCACAGCAGCTCGCGCCGCATCGCGGGATGGGTCAGGTCCCGCATCGCCCGGTCGACGCCCGCCACGTGGCGTCCGAGGTCGCGCAGGCGCCCGGGCGTCGGCTCCACCTCGGTCCAGGGCCTGCCGTGCATCCAGGTCAGCACCCGTAGCGTGCGCTCGCCGTCGCTCCAGGGCACCGGTACGGCGCCGCGCCCGTCCCCGGCGGCCACGACCCGGGGAGCCGGGGGCGGCGCGTGCTGGGCCTCCAGGTGCGAGAGCACCGCGTTCTGCAGATCCAGCTCGGCCGGGTCCGTGCCGGGCACATGGAGCTTGACGACGTATCGCTCGCCCCCTGCGGCCGACAGCCGGAAGTTGAGGTCCCTCTCCCCCGGCAGGCGCGTCAGCTCGCCCTCCAGGCCGTACAGGGCACGCACGAGCTCGGCGGCCCGCTCCAGCTCGCCCGCGGTCTCCGCGGAACCGGGGACGCCCGGCCGCTCGCCTTCGCCGGTCCCGGTCGCCCGCCGATCGTTCTCGTCACGGTAGTCACCCACCACGCGCATCGCACCTCTCACCGATGTCCCCGGAAGCTTAAATTTGTCGAACGATCGCTCAAAGATGTGGTCGTTGTCAAGGGGGCCGGCCTTCTTCGACGCGGAAGGCCGGCGGCGAACGGCGGAACCCGCTAGAGGCCCGGAGGCTTACGGCGCGGCTCGATCGTCAGCTCGACGCGCGGGAGAAGCAGCTCGATCTCCGGGAGGTTCACATCGCCCGCCCGGAGCGGCCGTCCTTCGCGAGCGGCGCCCATCAGGGCGAGGCCCATGTCGGCGAAGCGCTCGCACAGCTCGAGGACGCCCAGTTCCCCTCGCGGGCGGTACCAGTGGGCCACGCCGGTGACCATCTGCAGCAGCGCCAGCCGGGCGACCTTCCCTCTGTCCTCGAAGACGCCGGCGCGCACGCCCTCGCTCAGCACCGACTCCCAGACGGCCTCGTAGGCGTCCCGCAGGCCGAGGACGTCCTTGCGCGTCTCCCCCGTGAGGGCGCGGAACTCGTGGTCGGCCACCCGGGCGGCGCGCGGGTTGCGGGCGTGGAAGGCGACGTGCACGGCGATGAGGGCGGCCAGCCGGTCGGCGGGGTCGTCGAGGCCGTCCAAGGTGTCACGGCTGCTCGTGGTGAGCACGTCGAGGGTACGGCGCATCACCGCCTCGAGCAGCTCGTCCTTGGAGGAGGCGTAGTAGTACATGGCCGACACCGCGACCCCGGCCGCCTCGGCGATGTCACGGATGCCGGTGCCGTGGAAGCCCCGCTCGGAGAACAGCCAGGTGGCGGTCCGGAGCAGCAGCATCTCGGTCTGCTCGGACTGGGCTCGGCGCGCGGTGCCGGCCTTGATACGCCCGCCTTTTGCCCGGCGGGTCGCTCCGGTCTGGTTGGTGGTGGCCATGGCCTCGACTATCTCATCATCAGGACGACCGCCGGGTTGTCCCTCGTCACCATCGTGATCTCGGCCTCGCTCATGCCCGCCCGCCGCATCAGGGGGACGGCGTTCTCCAGGATGTGGCCGTATCCAGGGCCTCCGTACCGGCGGAGGTACACCTTCTGGCAGATGTCCTGGGCGACGAGGAGACGGTCGCCGAAGCCCGCCTCGATCAGCGCCTGGAGCCATTCGACCCGGGTGCGGTCGTTCGGCCTGCGGGCGTCGGGATTGAAGGCGTAGTAACTGGACTCCTGGCCGAACAGGTCGAGCTCCACGTAACAGCCGGTGCGCGCGAGCTCCAGCAGGTCGTCGGGCCGCCACAGCGTGCGGTCCACGTGGGACATGATCGTACGTTCCGGCAGCCCGCCCGCTTCCCGGACGACGCGCATGGCCTCCAAGGGCGCGCGCGGGTCGCGGCCGGGGTGGATCTGCAGCGGCGCCCCGCTGTCCACCTGTGCCCGGCACGCCGCCCGCAGCACCTTCTCCTCGTCCGGATGCACCGGCCAGCTCAGCCCGATCTCGCCGATCAGCCCGGCGCGGACGCCGCTGTCGCCCACGCCGTCCAGCACGTCCCGCGTGATCTCGTCACGGACGGCCTCCATCGGCGTCCCGGCCAGGCCGGGCGGGTGGTAGTCGTGGTGGTAGTAGCCGCTGCCCATCACGATGTGGACACCACTGGCACGTGACACGCGGGCCAGCCCGAGCGGGTCGCGGCCGAGCCCCACCGAGGTCGAGTCGACGACCGTGCCGCCGCCGGCGTACCGGTAGAGCCGCAGCTCCTCGGCGGCGTCGGACTCCGAACGCAGTCGCAGGTTGTCGACGTTCAGCACCGAGCGCCGGATCCAGTCGTAGTTGTCCAGGCGCACCGGCTCGGTCACCCGGTCACGCTCGGACGCCGGGAACTCGTGCGCCGCCCGCCCCTCGGAGGAGGGACTCCGGCCGTCGGCGACCGGCCGGACGCCCCACGGCCGGATGACGGCCGACATGTCACACAGGACGTGCTCGTGCGGCTGGGTGTGCCCGAGCGCGGAAGGATCGACGTCCCCCAGCACCGTGCGAACGCGGCCGGCCGGCCGCGACGAGAGCTGCTCCATCCACGTAGTCTATCGATCGTTTGGACAAATTCCAGCGCTCCACGCGATCACGGAACGCACCGGCGCGCGCTCATCCCCGTCGTCCGGACGATCGGCACGCGGTTCCGACCCGCGCGGCGGGTCCCGGTCACCGAGGTCGTCCACTGGGGTCGCCGGCAGAGCCCGGCCGCGGACCCAGATCGCCGGAGTCCGGATCGTGGCGGGTTATCGATACATATGGGCGGAATCCTGGTAGCCCGTAGCCACCGGCGTTCATGAAGCTGGACGGCGTGACAGCGAGCAGCGAGATCGCCCCGCAGGGGGCGCCGCCCGTCCTGCGGCGGATGTGGACGTGGGCCGCCGCCCACGCGGTCGACGACTTCTACCAGGGACTGGTCCCGGCCTCCGTTCCCTATTTCGTCCTCGAACGGCACTACAGCTACGTCGCGGCCAGCGGGCTCACTCTCGCGGCGACCCTGGGCAGTGCGCTGCCGCAGCCGCTGATCGGCATCGCCGTCGACCGGCTGCGGCTGCCCCGGCTGGCGGCCACCGGCGTCCTGCTCGCCGGAGCGGGCTTCGCGCTGTCCGGGGCGGCGGACTCCTACGCGGCGGTGTGGATTCTGCTCCTGCTGTCAGGTCTGGGAGTGGCGATGTTCCATCCGGCGGCCGGCAAGGCCGCCCGGCAGGCCGCCGGTGACAGCGTCACCGGGATGAGCGTCTTCGCCGCGGGCGGCAGCGTGGGGTTCTTCCTGGCCCCCGTGCTGGCCGTCCCGGTCCTGAACGCCTGGGGCGTCGAAGGCAGCCCGGTCTTCCTGCCTCCGGCGATCCTCGCCGCGTTCGTCCTGGCCAGGGCGGCAGGCCGGCGGCAGGCCGACGCCTCCGCGGTGGCGGCGGGCCCGGACCAGTGGTGGCCGTTCGCCGTCCTCACCGTGATCTCGGTCGTCCGGTCGGCGGTGTTCGCCGCCGTCGCCACCTTCATCGGCCTGTACTGGATCGGCCACCTTGGCGGCTCACGGACACTGGCCGGGGCGGCGCTGGCGTGCTTCCTCGGCGGCGGCGTGGCCGGCACGCTCGCGGGCGGCCGGCTCGCCGACCGGATCGGTCAGGTTCGCACCGTTCAGCTCGGCGCCGCGCTGGCGGTGCCGATGCTCATCGGACTGCGGCTGGCCCCCGGGCCGCTGTCGCCGTTGCCGTTCGCCGCCCTGGTGGGCCTGGCGCTCAACATCCCGTTCGCGGTCCTGGTCCGGCTCGGCCAGGACTACCTGCCCGCACGCCCGGGCACCGCGGCCGGGGTGACGCTGGGGCTCGGCGTCAGCGTCGGTGGCTTGCTGACCCCGGTCTTCGGGCTGGCGGCCGACGCGCAGGGCACACCTCTGGTGTTCACTCTGCTCTGCTTCGTCCCGATCGCCGCGTTCATGCTCGGGCTGTTCCTGACTCCTGCTTCCGCCGCCGGGAGGCGCTCATGACGCTCCCGCCGGCCTCGGAAGGGAGGCCGGGCCGGTACGCGGTGGCGCCTCAGCCGTTCACCTGAGGCAGGACCTCCTCCACGAGCCGCCGCAGCTGGCCCCGCTGGTCCCATGAGGTGATCCGCAGGACGATGTGGCCGGCCCCCTTGGCGAGCAGGCCGGACAGGTCGGCGGCGCAGCGGCCGGGAGGGCCGGCGGCGGTCCACGCCTCCAGCATGGGCGCCGGGACCTCGTCATCGTTCTCGTGGACGGCGATGAAACGCCCGGTCTCGGCGAGGCATTCGTCCCGGTCGGGGCCGATGTTGATGTTGTGCATGGCGACGACGGGGAACGTGTCGGGGTCCCGGCCGGCCTCGGCCAGCTGGTCGCGCAGCAGGCCCCAGAGGGCCTCGAACAGGCCCGGCCAGCTGCCGGCCGTCATCCAGCCGTCGGCCATGGTGGCGACGCGGCGCATCGCGCGCTCGGCGAACCGGGGCTCCCAGGGATTGGCGGCGATCAGGATCGGACAGGGGTCCTGGACAGGGGTCGGGTCGACGCTGATGCCCTGGTAGGAGTGGAAGCGGCCGTCGAAGTCGACCGGCTTGCCCGTCCACAGCCGCCGGCAGATCTCGATGTTCTCCTCCAGGCGGGGCGCCCGCTCCCGGTCGGCCACTCCCCAGTGGGCTCCCTCGCGCGCGCTGACGCCGCCGGACACCAGCCCCGTGCAGGCGCCGAGCACCATGCGCCCGTTCGAGATCTGGTCGAGGGTGGCCCACTGGTAGGCGAGGAGCGCGGGGTCGCGCAGCGAGAAGCTGGCCAGGCACGCGGTGCCGAGGCGGACGCGTCCGGTCATCGCGCCGAGCGCGCCGAGCAGGGACAGGGAGTCGGCGCGCGGCTGGGCGGTCAGGCTGTCGCCCACCCAGACCGAGCCGAACAGGCCGCTGTCCTCCGCGTCGACGGCCAGCCGCAGGAGACGGTCGAGGGAGTCGAGCCCGAACCGAGCCCCGCGTTGCGGGATGAGCAGGCCGAACCGTGAATCGAACATCAGCTCCTCCAAACAATCCAACAGTGTTGGTTTTGTACGATGAACCGTACCCCGAAAGAGAGGTCGGTGTGACGGGAACTCGGCGAGGACGGCCCGCGTCCGGTTCGGAGCTGACGAGCGCGGCCGTCGTCGCCGTCGCCCGCGAGCTCCTGCGCGACGAGGGCGTCGAGCGGCTGAGCATGCGACGCCTGGCGGCCCGCCTCGGCGTCGACGTCTCCTCGCTCTACTGGCACGTGCGCAACAAGGACGCCCTGCTCGACCTGCTCGCGGACGACCTGATGGCCGGCGCGCGCCCGCCCGATCCGGGCCTGCCGTGGCGGGAGCAACTGGAGGCGGTCGCGCTGGAGTTCCGCAGGCTGCTGCTGGCCCATCGCGACGCGGCAAAGATCGTGGCCGGCCGCTGGGTGACGGGGCCGAACACCCTGCGCGCGATGGAGAGGCTCGTGACGCCCCTGCTCGCGGCCGGGTTCGAAGGCCGGGAGGCCGCCCAGGTCGGCTTCCTGCTCAGCAGCTACGTGACCGGGTTCGTCCTGCAGGAGCTCAGCCCGATGAACGCCGCCGAGGCTCGGGGCGCCGCTCCCGAGGAGGTGCTCGCCCAGGCCAACCGCGAGCTGAAGGCGCTGCCCGCCGAAGAGTTCCCCAGTCTCCTCCTGGTCGCCGACGACCTGACCGCCCGCACGATGGAGGAGCGCTTCCGCCTGGGTCTCGACCTCACCCTGAGCGGGCTGGAGGAACGCCGCCGCCGCGCCACCGGCGAACGGAACGGCGGGTAGCCGTCCGCTACGATTTGGAGGGCCGCCCCACTTGGCAAGCCGTCAGGAGCCGCCGTGTCCAAGGACGCCGTCGTACCGCCCCAGCAGCGGATGCGCGCCGACGCCCGCCGCAACTTCGACCGGATCGTGGCCGCCGCCGGGGCCGTCATCGCCGAGCACGGCGCCGAGGCGTCCCTGGAGGAGATCGCCCGCCGCGCCGGCGTCGGCTCGGCCACCCTGCACCGCCACTTCCCCACCCGGCAGGCGCTCCTGGAAGCGGTCTTCAAGGATCGGGTGGAGGCGCTCTGCGCCAAGGCCGGCGACCTGCTCACCGCCCCAGATCCGGGAGAGGCGCTGTTCACCTGGCTCCGCGCCGTCGGCGCCCACGCCGCGGCCAACCGGGGCCTGGGCGCCGCACTGATGCGCGACGGGGGCGACCCGACGCTCGGCGGCACCTGCCACGACAAGATCGTCACCGCAGGAGAGAGGCTCCTCACCCGCGCCCGGGCGGCGGACGCCGTGCGCCCCGAGATCGACGTCACCCGGCTGCTCAAGCTCGTCGGCGCCATCTCCGTGGCCACCGAGCAGGAACCCGACGGCCGGGCCGAGGCCGACCACCTGCTGGCGATCGCCATCGAGGGAGTCCGGGCGCGCTGACCTGACCGGTGGTCGCGCCAAGCGCGCCTGGTGCCGCGCTCCAGGGACGAGTACGTGCCCGTGCCGTTCCTGTGAGACGGTGAGGATGATCGCTTTCGCGATCGGGCCGCGCGGCCGTCTTCCGGCGCCCCCTCTCACCACAGAGCCGACCCTCAAGGAGATCGTCATGTCGACGGCACCCACCCGCCGTGCCAAACGTCTGTGCGTCACGGGTGGAGGCACCGGGGGGCACACCTACCCGGCCCTGACCACCGTCACGACGGTACGCGAGCTCGCCGCCGCGCATGGCCTCGACGTGGACGTCCTCTGGGTCGGCACAGCCCACGGGCTCGAGGCCCGCGTGAGCGCCGAGCACGGCATCCCGTTCCGGGCGATCACCACCGGCAAGGTCCGCCGCCGGCCGAACCTGCGCGAGCTGGCCACCAACGTCGCCGACGCGTTCCGGGTGCCGTTCGGCATCCTGCAGGCCATCGCCACCGTGGCGCGCCATCGCCCGGACGTGGTGCTGTCCACCGGCGGGTACGTCGCGGTCCCGGTCGGGGTGGCGGCGCGTCTGCTGCGGCGGCCCCTGGTCATGCACGAGCAGATCACCACACTCGGCCTGGCCAACCGCGTCCTCGCCCGGATGGCGACCCGGGTGGCCCTCACGCACGAAAGCTCCGTCGGCCACCTGCCCGCGTCGGCCAGGGACAAGGCCGTCGTGACGGGCAACCCGATCCGCGCGGAGATCCTCCAGGGAGTGGCCCTCCGGGCCCTGCGGCGTTTCGGCTTCCAGAACGGGACCCCGCTGGTCTACGTCACCGGAGGCGCGCAGGGCAGCCGTCAGATCAACACCCTGGTCGAGGCCGTTCTGCCCGACCTGCTGCGACGCACCCAGGTGCTCCACCAGTGCGGGCCCGCGTGGGCGGACCAGCTCCAGCAGGCCCGGGAGGCCCTGCCCGAGGCGCTGCGGCGCCGCTACCTGCCGGTCCCCTACGTCGGGACGGAACTCCCCGACGTCCTGGCCGCCGCCGACGTGGTGGTGTCCCGCAGCGGCGCCGGGACCATCGCCGAGCTGACCGCCGTGGGCAAGGCGTCCGTGCTGATCCCCCTCATCCCGACCGGCGGGGACGAGCAGCGTGGCAACGCCCGCCATCTCGTCGCCGCGGGGGCGGCGCGCGCGCTGCTGGAACCGTCCCCCACACCGGCGCAACTGTTCGGCGAGCTGGTCGCGCTCCTCGACGACTCCCGGCTCCGGCAGTCGACGGCCGCGAACGCGAGGGCCCTCGGACGCGTCGACGCCGCTGAGGCGCTGGCGCGGGTGATCCTCTCGCTCATGTGAACCGGCGTCCTCGGCAGCGCCGCCGCGGCGTGAGCCGAACGGTGGACGTCACCCTCGCCGAGCGGCCGTCCCGCCCGTGACGGCCTGGTCGATCCGGTCGACGGCGGTGACGGCGCCGTAGGCGAGCAGCCGCACCAGGTCGGCGTCGGTGGCGTGGGCGGTGGCGCGCCAGGCGTCGACCTCCTCCTCGCTGACGTCGTGCGGGGCGAGGGCGGCGAGGATCGCGAGTCTGGCGGCGGGCCGGTCCGCCTCGGCCAGGATCGCCACGCGTCGGGTGAGCCAGGTGCCGGGCGACGGCGGGTGCGTGCCGTCCCACTCGGCGACGGTGCTCAGCAGGAGTTCCCGGGCCGGTTCGCTCAGCAGTGCGCCGCCGGCGGCCGTGGCGCCGCGCAGCGCGGCGAACGCGGTGGCGATCGGTGTGTCGCCGGCCCAGGCGGCCGGCCGCCCCATCGTGATCCCGGCCAGCAGGGGAAGCGCGGCCCCCGGAGCGAGCTCGCGGTGCACGGTGCGGGAGTACCCCATGGCCCCGATGCGGCGTACCGACCGGGATCGTTGCAGGTTGCCGGGGAGGAGCCGTTCGTCGGTGAGGGCCGAGAACATGCGGTTGACGAAGTGGGTGGTCAAGGCCGTGCCGACGTACTCGGCGGCGAGCGCGGCGGGGAACGGGGGTGCCGGCGGCTGGGCCGCGCCGGAGGGCCGGGTGGCCTTCGCCCAGGCGACGAGCTCGGCGTGTCCGGGTTCGGCCGGGGTGCGGTCGTGGAGCAGGTCCTCGGCGAGCCGATGCTCACCGAGGGCGTGGAGCAGGATGCTGTGCGCGTCGATGCAGAAGCGGCACCGGTTGGCGTGCGACACGGCGACGGCGACGACTTCCTTGTCGGCGCGGGGCGCGAGTCCCGCCAGCTCCGCTTCGCGCAGGACCGCCCAGGCGGCGGCGTGGACGTCGGGTGCGGGCGACAGCATCATGAGCGCGGCCTGCCCGAAGTCGGCGGCGGACTGGGCGTAGACCTCGGCGACCCGTCCGGTGGCGGTTCTCCTCGGGACGGGCGCGACGTGGCGAATCGACATGTGGGACTCCTAAATGATCGCGGTTCTCATGACCGCAATCGTCGTCCGGCCGCGGTTCGGGGGCGTCCCACGAGCGGAGTCATCTGCCGCTACCACCCCGGGCGCAACGACCGGCCGGACTACGGCGGCGGGAGTAGTCCCGCGTACGGCGGCGCAGGGATGAGCGGATCCCGAATCGCCCGTAAGGTGCGGGGGGTAGTTCGTTTCCCCCGCCAAGGACCTCTCGTGATCCGTATCCTCCTCGTCGACGACCAGCCCCTCATTCGCGCCGGCTTCCGCGCGCTGCTGGAGGCCGAGAACGACTTCGAGGTGGTCGGCGAAGCCGCCGACGGCGCTCAGGGGCTGGCGCTGGCCCGCGCGCACCGGCCCGACGTCGCCCTCATCGACGTGCAGATGCCCGGCATGGACGGCATCGAGGCCACCCGGCGGATCGCCGCGGACCCGACCCTGTCCGGCGTCCACGTGATCATCCTCACCAACTACGGACTGGACGAGTACGTCTACGAAGCCCTGCGTGCCGGCGCCACCGGGTTCCTGGTCAAGGACACCGAACCGGCCGACCTCCTGCACGGGATCCACGTCGCCGCCCGCGGCGAGGCACTGCTGTCGCCGGCCATCACCCGCCGTCTGATCGCCGAGTTCGTCGCCCGCCGCCCGCGACCGGCGCCGGCGGGGGCCGAGCGGCTCACCGAGCGGGAGCGCGAGGTGACCGCACTGGCCGCTCGAGGGCTGTCCAACGACGAGATCGCCGCCCACCTGGTGATCAGCCCGGCGACGGCCAAGACCCACATCAGCCGCGCCATGACCAAGCTGCACGCCCGCGACCGCGCCCAGCTCGTCGTCTTCGCCTACCAGTCCGGCCTGGTCACCCCGGAGGACACCCGGCCCGGCCGGTGAGGACCCCCGGTCCGTGAGCGGAAGGTACGGCGGTAGGTGTCCGGAGGCACGCCGACCGTGCGGTTGAAGTGCCGGCGCAGTGTCGCGGCGGTGCCCATGCCGGTGGCCGCGGCGATGGTGTCGACGCTGTCGTCGGTGGTCTCCAGCAACTCCTGGGCGTAGCGGATCCGCTGGGTCAACAGCCATTGCAGCGGGGTGGTGCCGGTCACCGACCTGAAGTGGCGGCCCAGGTTCCGCGAGCTCATCCGCGCCTGGCGGGCCAGGTCCTCCACGGTCAGCGGATGGTCCAGCCGTTCGATCACCCAGGGGAACAGTTCGGCGAGCGGGTGGTTGTCCGGGGCGGGCATCGGAGCGGTGAGGAACTGGGCCTGGCCGCCGTCCCGGTGCGGGGGCACGACCAGGCGGCGGGCGACCGCGTTGGCGATCGAGGAGCCGTGGTCGAGGCGGACGAGGTGCAGGCACAGGTCCATGGCGGCGGCTTTGCCGGCGGAGGTGAGCACGCTGCCGTTGTCCACGTACAGGACGTCCGGGTCCACCTCCACCTGGGGGTAGCGGGCCGCCAGGACTCGGGTGTGCGCCCAGTGCGTGGTCGCGCGCTTCCCGTCCAGCAGGCCGGCGGCGGCCAGCACGAACGCGCCCGTGCAGAGGGAGGCCACGCGTGCGCCTGCCTCGTGGGCCGCGCGCACCGCGTCGACCAGGTCGGCGGGTGGGTCCTCGTCGACGTCGGCCCAGCCCGGGACGATCACGGTGTCGGCGCGCGGGAGCTGGTCGAGGCCGTGGTCGGGCTCCAGCCGGAACCGGCCGGCCCGCACGGCGCCCGGCCCGCAGACGACGACGCTGTACCAGGGGATGGCCATGTCGGGCAGGCCCACGCCGAAGACCTCGTACGCCAAGGACAGCTCGAAATGCAGCATTCCGTCGGTGACGGCCAGCGCGAGAGTACCCATGTCCGAAATTGTACGGGTCATGGCGTTCCGGACACTCGCGGCGGTATGCCGGTCCTCGCCAGGATGTTCACGGCAGAACGCAGCAGATCATTCGAACACTGGGGAACCCATGGGATCAGGGCTCACGGTAGCGGTGTACGGCGCTTACGGGCACACCGGACGCTTCGTGGTGGCGCAGTTGCGGGATCGCGGGTTCGTCCCGGTGCTGTCCGGGCGCGACGCCGGCAAGCTGAAGGGGCTGGCCGCGTCCGAATCGGGAGCGGAGGTCCGCCCGGCGTCGGTCGACGACCCGGCCGCGCTCGACCGCGCGCTGGCCGGCGCGGCGGCCGTGATCAACTGTGCCGGCCCCTTCGCCACGACGGCCGCCCCCGTGATCGAGGCGGCGCTGCGCGCCGGGATCCCCTACGTGGACGTGGCGGCCGAGATCGAGGCCAACGTCGACACGTTCACGCACTTCACCGACCGTGCCCGCGCGGCAGGAGCGGTGATCGTCCCCGCGATGGCCTTCTACGGCGGCCTCGGCGACCTGCTGACCACCGCCGCGATGGGCGACTGGACGACGGCCGACGAGGTACACGTCGCGTACGGGCTGAGCAGTTGGCACCCAACCACCGGGACACGTGTCGCGGGCGCGGTCTCCGGGCGACGGCGGGACGGCCGACGCGTCCGTTACAGGAACGGCGGGCTGGAGTACCACCACGACGACCTGCCGACCCTGGAGTGGCCCTTCCCTGAGCCGATGGGGCCCCGTGCCGTCATCGGGGAGTTCACGATGGCCGACGTCGTCACCGTGCCCAGTCACCTGCCCGTCCCCGAAGTGCGCACCTACATGACGGTCGAGGCGGCCGGCGACCTGTCGGACCCGGACACTCCGGCGCCGGCCGCGGCCGACGAGCGCGGGCGGTCCGCGCAGACATTCCTCGTCGATGTCGTCGTGCGCTCCGGCGGCAGTCAGCGGCGCGCCGTGGCAAGCGGACAGGACATCTACGCCGTCACCGCGCCGCTCGCGGTGGAAGCGGTCGACCGCATTCTCACCGGGCGGACCAGGACCGTCGGTGTCGCCTCCGCCGGCGAGATCTTCGACGCCCCCGACTTCCTCCGCGCGCTGTCCCCGCACATCACCCTGGAACCGCGTCCCTAGCGAGCGCACCGCCCATGCCGAGCGCCGGGCCTCCGCGAGTGACCCCAACCACGCCGTGCTCCCGGCGCCCGGCTCACACCACGCGGCCGGGCGGGCGCTCAGAACATCCCGTTGGGGATCTCCGCGGGCTCCGGCACAGGCTGGACGACGTCCCAGTGCTCGACGATCAGCCCGTCCTCCAGCCGCCAGATGTCGACGACCGCGGTGCCGCGCTCCTCCCCCGGCGGGATCATGAGGTAGTGCACGACCACGTACTGCCCGTCGGCGATGGCGCGCTTGAGCTCCAGCCGGGCGCCCGCCACCGGAGCGTGCGCGATGAAGTCGATGAACGCGTCCCGGCCGGAGGGGTTGCCCGGGCTGTGTTCGACGAAATCCTCCGCCAGCAGCGTGCGGAGGACGGCGATGTCGCCCCTGGCGAACCGCGCGAAGCCTTCGAGCACGAGTTTCCTGTTGCGTTCCGTCTCAGTGGTTTCCAGCATGCGGGTAACGGTGGCGCGCCGGGATCGCGCCGTCGATTACATGCCTTGTAATGGCGATGCGGCGCGCGCTCACGATAGAACCGGGTCCATGTCGAAGGATCGTCCTGTCGGTGAGCTCCTGCGCGAGTGGCGCCGCCGGCGGCAGCTGAGCCAGCTCGACCTGGCCATCCAGGCGGAGGTCTCCAGCCGCCACGTCAGCTTCGTGGAGACCGGCCGCACGATCCCCAGCCGCCCGATGGTCCTGCATCTGGCCGAACATCTGCGGGTTCCGCTGCGCGACCGGAACCGGCTTCTGGTCGCCGCGGGTTACGCCCCCGTCTACCAGGAGCGCCCGCTGGACGACCCGGATCTGACCGCGGCGCGCGAAGCCCTCCACCAGATCCTGCGGGGGCACGAGCCGAACCCCGCGCTGGTGGTGGATCGCCGTTGGAACCTGGTGTTCGCCAACTCCGCCGCCGACGTGTTCCTGGACGGTGTCGCACCTGCCCTGCTGGAACCACCGGTCAACATGATGCGGCTGGGCCTGCATCCCGCCGGGTTCGCGCCCCGGCTGCTCAACCTGGATCAGGTTCGCGGATTCCTGCTGCCACGCCTGGCACGGCAGGTGCACCGGACCGGGGACCCGCAGTTGAGCGACCTCTACTCGGAACTCCTCTCCTATGGTGCTCCCGACCCGGTGCGGCCGCCGGATCCCGCCGACATCGCGATGCCCATCCGGATCCGGCACCGGGGGGCCGAGTTGAGCCTCATCAACACGATCACGACGTTCGGCGCCGCCTTCGACGTCACGCTCGAGGAGATCGCGATCGAGGCGTACTTCCCCGCCGACGCCCGCACCGCGCTCGCGTTGCGCGGCGGGGCCGATTCGGTGGCGCCGGACACCGAAGCCTCGGGATGGACAGGACCGCGGGCGACGGGCCTGGGGGGCGGTCCCAGGCCGGCCCGTACCGGTTCGGGCGCCCGGGGAGGAACCGCGGGCTGACCTGCCGGCCGGGTCAGGGACGGTCGGGCCTGGTGTAGGTGACGCGGACGTCGAGGAAGGTGGAGCCGCCGTAGTCGTGGCCGCGGATGGCGAGCAGGTCGCAGGTGCAGCTCAGAGCGTCGGCCGGGACCCTGACGTCGATGTTGTCGGCGCGGCAGTAGCCGCTGCGGACGGTCTGCAGGAGCCGGCCGTTCAGGTAGATCTGGGCGTCGTTGTCGATGGTGCCCTGGATGCGGACGTCTCGCGCGCCGGCCGGGATATGGAGCCAGTGACGCACCAGGATGTCGGTGTTCGGCTGCCACGAGGTCTTGACCGAGGCGTTGAACGCGCAGCCGGTGCTGGTGCCGAACGCCGCCTGTCCGGTGGGCCATTCGCTGTCGTCGAACTTCGGATCCTGGAACGTGGGTGTTGTGGTGTTGGACGCCACCTGGAGGTACCGCCAGCCGGTGCTGTTGTAGTCGAGCACCGTGACGGCCGCCGGCACGGGCGCGGCGGGGGAGGCGGCCGCGGCGGGGGTGGCGAGCACGGTAACGGCCAGCAGCGCCGGCAGCGCCGCACGGACGAGTTTGCAGGACATCATCACATCACTCCTGGAAACGGATCGGGGGTTGTGCCGTGGTCCGGCTGTCATGCCGAGGAACCATGGGCGGCACCTTCCGTAATCAGTCGATGACCATAAGTGATATTCCACGGTGGGGCAAGGGGGGATCACCCGCGTCCCGAGGGCTGACGATCCAGCCGATATGGCCTTGACCTGGGGTCCGCCTCGGCTTCCGGTGGCGCGCGAGGACCGTTGGCCGGATCCGGCCGGACAGGCAGGGGGCGGGCGGCCGCCCGCCCCCGTCCCCCCGAGCGCGATCGGCTACGAGAAGGCGTCCAGCCCGGTCAGCTCACTGGAGAGCTCCCACAGCCGGGAGGCCTCGGCCGGGTCGACCGCCCAGGGCTTCACTCCCCCGACGAGCATGTCGTCGCCGGTCGCGGGGTCGGCCACGTCGCAGTCCTGGCAGTACGCCCCGCCGTACTCCTCCAGCAGCGGCGAGGTCGCCGCCCACACGGCCGTCGCCGCGCCCTGCGGCGGGGTCTTGAATCCCGGCGCCGGTTCGCCGGCGGAGGTGACCCACCCCAGGGCGCGCTGCTGCTCAGGGGGTACGTGCCTCTGCAACGGGGTCAGGATGCTGCCGGGGTGCACCGCGAACGCCCGCACGCCCAGGGTGCCGAGGTGCACGGCGAAGAGCGCGTTGGCGGTCTTCGACTGCGCGTAGGCCAGCCACCCGTCGTAGCCACCGGTGAACTGCGTGTCGTCCCACCGGATGCCGGACAGGAAATGCCCCGACGAGGACACCGAGACCACGCGCGCCCCGGCCGGAAGCGCCGGGCGAAGCCGGTTGACCAGGGCGAAGTGTCCGAGGTGGTTGATGGCGAAGTGCCCCTCCCATCCGGGGCCGACGCGCGTCTCGGGGCAGGCCATGACCCCCGCGCCGTTGATCATGATGTCGAGGGCGCGGCCGGTCTCCAGGAACCGGTCGCAGAACGCGCGGACGCTCTCCAGGTCGGCCAGGTCGACCTCCTCCGCCTCCGTGCCGGGCAGGCCGCGCAGCGCCTCCCGCGCCACGGCGAGCCGCCGGGCGGGGACGACGACGCGTGCGCCGGCCCGGGCCAGCGCACGCGTCGTCTCCAGCCCGAGCCCGGAATAGCCGCCGGTCACCAGCGCGGTACTGCCCGACAGGTCGATGCCCGCCAGCACATCGTCCGCCGTACTGGTGGGGCCGAAACCGGAGCCGATCTTGTGTTGCTTCACTGTCATGCCGTCGACGCTAAAACCTAGAGTTCTCTCTAGGTCAAGCTGTACAGTCGTCCGCATGGGCGAGGACGTGGGTGAGGACGGTGCCGGCGTCGGCTCCCGCGGGCTGTCCATCGGGGAGGTCGCCGAGGCGACGGGCCTGAGCGTGCACGCGCTGCGGTTCTTCGAACGCGAGGGCCTGTTCCTGCGTCCGATCCCCCGATCAGCCGGCGGGCAGCGGGTCTACGACCCCGCCGACGTCGACTGGCTGCTGCTCTGCAACCGCCTCCGCGACTCGGGCATGCCGATCGCCACGCTGAAGAGGTTCGCCGGGCTGGTCCGCTCGGGTCCCGGCAACGAACCCGAACGGCTGGCGCTGCTCCGGGAGCACGAACAGGCCGTACGGGCCAGGGTCGCCACGCTGAACACGTGCCTCGAGATCATCCACGGGAAGGTCGTCATCTACGAGAAGCACGTGCGCGAGGGCACGGCGGCCGGACTGTGGGCGCCCACCCCCGCCGCCCTGTCCCGCAGGTAGCGCTGTTCGGGGAGGCTGGTGGTGCGCCGGGCCGCCGGCCGGTAGTTCTCCCGTGCGGCGGCGTACTCCCCCGTCAGCTCCTGCAGGTGGGCCCGGACGGCGTGGAGGCGAGGACCTGCGGCGCCGGTTCGCGCAGCAGGTCCCCGAGATGTTCGGACGTGCTCACATCTCCATCCCGGCCGAGTCCATCAGTGGCCGCACCTCAACGCCGCCCTGACCGTTCACGATCAGGGCGGCCGGCTCCAGGGCGCGCTCCCGGCTCTCGCAGTCGAGCGTCTACTGGTTCGCGACATGATCCGGGGTCCGCAGGTACGGGCCCTCGGCCACCGTCACCACGCCGTCCCGGACCCGGACGACGGCGCTGATGGACGGGTCGGCGAGCACGTTCCGCAGATCAGCTCCCCCGTCTGCCCGGCCGTGGCCAGGAACCGCTCGGGGTCGTGCCCTTCCCCGGGCAGGCCCTGGCGTCCAGGTAGGCGTTCAGCAGGAACTTCACGGTGGGCTCAGTCGCCGGCCGTGCCCGCGAAGACCACCGGCCGCACCTCGATGCCCAGCCCCTCCACGCCGGCGTCCGGGATGAGCCCGGCCAGTTCCAGCGCGCGCTCCCGGCTGTCGCATTCCACCAGGTAATAGCCGCCGAAGTACTCCTTGACCTCGAGGTACGGTCCGTCCGTCACCACCGGGACGCCGCCCCGGACCCGCACCACGGCGCTCTGGGACGGGTCGGCCAGCGCGACGGTGCTGATCATCTCCCCCGACTCGGTGATGGTCTCGATGAACGCCCCGTGGCCGCTCATCACCTCGTTGCGCTCCTCCTCGGTCAGCGTGTCCCAGATCCGCGGGTTCACGTGCATGATCAACAGAAATTTCATGTCATCTCCTCGATGCTCGGCTTGCGTCCCCCGGACGCCGTTCACCATGGAGTCGGAGCCGGGTCGGCATTCTTGCGCCGCCGGACGGCACGAATTCCGCCGCAGGCCCAACCTATATCCGGAAGGGCTCCCGACCTGGGCCGTTACCCGCTCAACGGCCACGGAGGGAGGAGCCTTCGAGGCCCTGGCCGATCGCCATGGCCGCCGCCGGCGCGGGGCGGTGTCCGCACGTGTCCGTGAAAACATATGAACGAAACGTACATTTACCGGAAGGTTGTCTCCCATGCCGCCCGCGTTCACCGCCGAGGAGAAGGCCCGCATCACCGCCCTGTTGCTGGAGACCGGCGAGAAGCTGTTCACCAGTCAAGGGCTGCGCAAGACCTCCCTGGAGGAGCTGATGGCGCCCGCCGGAGTCGCCAAGAGCAGCTTCTACGTCTTCTTCGACTCCAAGGAGGCGCTGTACCTGGAGCTGATGCTGCGCCAGTCCGGCGAGGTGAAACGCCGGGTCATCGACGGCGCGCTGCTGAGCGCAGACGACCCCCGTGAAGGGCTGCGCCGCTTCCTGCGCGCCACCATCGAGGAACTGGCGGTCAACCCGCTGTGGCGCCGCCTGATGACCCATCCGGAGGAGATGCAGGCCGTGGCCCGGAAGCTGGACCCCGAACGGGTCGCCGCCATGTCCGACAGCCCCGCCACGGCCCTGACCGAGTACGTCGCCGCCCGCGGGGCTCAGGGCGAGCTGGTCGCCGCCGAGCCCGCCGTCATCATCGGTGTCCTGCAGTGCGTGCTGCTGGTACCGATGTTCGTCGAACGGCTCGGCGAACCGGCCCTCCACCCGAAGATCCTCGACCTGCTCATCGACATCGTCGCCGCAGGACTGGCCCGGCACGCGGAATGACCCCGCCGTGCCGCCCAGTCCCAGGTCCGCGCTCGATCAGTGGTGACGGCGGGTCACGGGCGGGGTGGCGGGCTCCCAGCCGCGGCGCGGCGTTGTCCTCATTCCGCCTGCTGGACCGGAGATCCGACCGATACATTCCCCGCAGGAGCTCATGAACCGGCGGGGGAAACGTGAAGAAGCTGAGGCTGCGGAACCGGCTGCGGTACTGGTTCGACGGGACCATGGACCGGGGCACGCCCGCGTTGATCGGCTGGCTCGGCCTGGCGTCGGCCGCGCTGATCGTCCTGGTCACCGGTCTGGTCCTGTTACTGGCCCCCGAGGACGCCAAGGACAACGACGGCTGGCTCAACGTCGCATGGATGACCCTGCTCCGCGCCATCGATCCCGGGACCATCGGCGGGGACAAGGGAAGCGTCGCCTTCCTCGCCCTGATGTTCGCGGTCACCATCGGGACATCGACGTCATCAAGGCACTGCTGCTGCTGAACACCCGCCCCTGGCCCAACGGACGCCCCCACGTGGTGGCCGCGGTGCAGGACAGCGAGAACATGGCGGCCGCCCGGCTGGCCGCCGGCCCGGAGGCGCAGGTCATCGACGCCGACGACATCGCCGTACGCCTGGTCGTGCAGTCCCACCGGCAGACCGGCCTGTCCACCGTCTGCGCGGATCTCCTCGACTTCGCCGGCAACGAGATCTACATGCGGCCCGAACCTTCGCTGGTGGGCAGGACCTACGGGGAGACGCTGAACGCCTACGAGCGCGGCATTCCCATCGGCTTGCGCAGCGCGAGCGCAGGCGTGACCGTCAACCCGCCGATGGAAACACCGGTGAACGCCGGCGACGAGATCATCGTGATCGCCGAGGACGATCTTCTGATCCAGCTCGCCACCACGCCGCCTCACATAGCGGAAGAAGCGATCATCTCCGAGCCGGGCGTCCGGCCCGCCCCCGACCGCACACTCCTCATCGGCTGGAACTCGCGCGCCCCCAAGATCATCGACCTGCTCGACCGCTGGGTGGCACCCGGATCGTCGGTGGACATCGCGGCTCCGCTCGAGCCGGCGGAGACGGCTCTGGGCAGACGAGCCAATCTGACGGTCGGCTACAAGCCGTGCGTGCCCACCAGCAGGCGATCTCTGGAAGGGCTTCAACTGGGCGGCTACCAGCACATCGTGGTGCTCTCGGACGAGAGCGTCGACGCCGACCACGCCGACGACCGCACACTCGTGACACTTCTGCACCTTCGTGACATCGAAGTACGGCTGGGCGACCCGTACTCGATCGTGACCGAGATGAACGACGACAGCAACCGGGAGGTCGCCCAGGTCACCAAGGCCGACGACTTCATCGTCAGCAACAAGCTGATCAGCCTGCTGCTCACCCAGCTCGTCGAGAACCCCCATCTGCAGGCGGTGTTCGCCGACCTGTTCGACCCGGACGGATCGGAGATCTATCTCAGGCCCGCGGACGACTACGTCAAGCCCGGTACCGAGGTGAACTTCGCGACGGTCATCGAGGCGGCCCGGCGCCGGCAGGAGACCGCCATCGGCTACCGGCTGAAGCACCTCCACGACGAGCCGACCTCCTACGGGGTCGTACTCAACCCGTCGAAGACCGGGCCGCTGACCTTCTCCCCCGACGACAGCGTGATCATCGTGGCCCAGAGCTGAGCGACGCCGATGTCGGCTACGCGCGACCACCGCCGCCGGGCCTTGGAGCGGCTCGGCATCCCCTTCGAGGGCGTGCTGCGTGCGCACCGGCCCCTTCCGCGCGGCGCGTGAGGGAAGGGGCCGGTGCACCCCGATGATCAGCGGGGCGCGCGCCGGATCGGGATGAAGGTCGGCGCCGGCGGCTCGGTCAGGAAGGCCCGCACCGTGCGGGCGCACAGCTCGGGCTTCTCCTGCAGCAGCACGTGCGACGTGCCGGGGATCACCGCCAGCTCGGAGTCCGGGATGGCGCGGTACAGGGCCAGCGTGTGCTCCAGGTGGATGATGTCGTCGTCGGCCGCCATCACGAGCGTCCTGGACGGGATCTTGGCCAGCTCGTCCTCGCCGACGGCGAGCGGGCCGGCCGCGATCCCGTCCATGATCTTGCCGACGACGATCGGGAAGTGGTCGCGGCCGTCGGGTGAGACCTCGGCGTACGCGGCCACGATCCGCTCCGGCATGCCGGTCGCGTCGCCGGACGGCGCGAAGATCCACCCCTCGTCACGGAACCCGGTGCTGATCAGCACCAGCCCGCGTACGAGGTCGGGGCGGCGCATCGCCGCCAGCAGCGCGATCGTGCCGCCGATGCTGTACCCGGCGAGGTGCGGAGCGCGCCCGGTGCGCTCGGCCGCGAACCCAAGGAACGCGATCGTGTCCTCGGCCATGACGTCGAGGGTGATCGGCCCGGGGACGTCCGGTGTACGCCCGTGGCCGCGCCGGTCGGGCATGAGCAGGGTGAAGTCGCCGGCGAGCGCGGCCAGGCTGAGCGTGAAGTCGCGCGAGTCGCTGAAGCCGCCGTGCAGCAGCACCAGCGGGTCACCCTCGCCCCGCTCGTCGTACCAGGTGCGCACCCCGTTGACCTCGACGTAGTCCGCCATCGCGGTGTCCTCTCCTTTGTGATGGATCGTCGAGAGGGTGTACGACGTGGCGGCTCCCGACTCATCGCGGCGAGCCGTGCGGGTTTCCGTCCTTCTCACGGCAGCGTCTCCGGCAGGCCGAACAGGTCGAGGAGGCGGGGGTCGTCCAGGTAGGTCGTCATGGCGGCCACCAGGCCGCCGGCGATGTCGAGCAGCAGGAGCGCGAAGCGCCGGTGGCCGCCCGCGCCGTCGGGGAGGTACTGGCCGAAGGCCACGGTGCCGTTGGCGGCGACGGGCACCAGCCGGGAGCCCGCGCACCGGCCCGCCGACGCGGCCAGCGCGCGCTCGATCGCGTCCCGGCCGCTGAGCCACCAGGCGAAGGGCGGCATGGACATCGTGGCGTCCTCGCGCAGCAGCGCGACCAGCGCAGCCACGTCATACCGTTCGAAGGCCGCCACGTAGCGTGCCAGCAGCGCGGCGTGCTCGGCGCCGAGGGCCGGGGACGTCTCGGCGGGGCGCCGGGCCGGGAGGGCCGCGCGGGCGCGCTGCAGCGCGCTGTTCACCGCGGCGACCGACATGTCCAGCAGCTCGGCCACCTCGGCGGCCCGCCAGCACAGCACGTCACGCAGGATCAGCACCGCACGCTGCCGCGGCGACAGGTGCTGGAGCGCGGCCACGAACGCCAGCCCGATCGTCTCCCTGGCCACCGCGAGCGCGGCCGGATCGCCGCCCTCCCCCTCCTCCGGCAGCACCCGGGAGTCGGGGATCGGCTGCACCCAGACCCGCTCCGGCAGCGGCGCCCCGATGTCGGGACCGGGCTCGGCGGCCGGGCCGAGATCGACGGGACGCGCCCGGCGGCCCCGGCCCTTGAGCATGTCCAGGCAGATGTTGGTCGCGATCCGGTACAGCCATGTGCGCAGCGACGCCCGCGCCTCGTCGTAGCCGCCGCGCCCGCGCCAGGCGCGCAGCAGCGTCTCCTGCACCGCGTCCTCGGCCTCGAAGGGCGAGCCCAGCATCCGGTAGCAGTAGCCGGTCAGCTCGGCGCGATGGCGGTCGAGGTCCTCCCCGAGGGCGGCGGGGGTGGTGGCGGCCATGGGGTTCACCCTAGCCGCCGGTCTCGACGGTCCAGCCATGCCCGGCGTCACGTGCCCGGAGGGGCGACGGCGGGGGCGGGGAGGCGGTGGGACAGGTGGAGTACGGCCAGGGCGGCCAGGATGAGCAGGACGGCGAGGGTCAGCCACAGCAGGGCGGGCGCCGCGCCGAGCAGGGCCGAGAAGCCGGCGGGCGCGGCGACGGCGGCCACGGCCCAGGTCTGCTGGTGGATCGCCAGGTAGCGTCCCCGCAGCTCGGCCGGGGCCGTGGCCGCCGCCAGGGCCCACGACGGGGTCGTGTGCAGCAGCTCTCCCAGGGTGAAGACCAGTGTGGCCGCCACGAGCGCGCACACACGCGGCACCCCGGACGGGACCAGCGCCGCCGCGGCGTACGAGCCGCACGCCGCCACCATGACCGCTCCGCCGAGGGCCATCGCGTGCGTACGGCGCGCGGCCCGCTGCCACCGCCGCACCGGAAGCTGTCCCGCGGCCACCAGGATCGTGTTGAGGGTGTACAGCACTCCCAGCAGCGCGGCCGGCGCGCCGAGCACCGTGACCGCGTACACCGGCAGCGCCACCGGCAGGATCATGTGTGCCAGCGTGAACGCCTGCTCGGCCGCCACCAGCCCCACGAACGGACGGTCCGCGAGCACGCGCCGGTAGCCTCCCGGCCCCGCCGGCGCCCTCTCCACCTGTGCGTGCCGTCCCGACAGCACCAGGCACACGGCGGCGACGACGAAGCTGGCCGCGTTCACCGAGGCGATGATCACGAACCCGGTCACTCCGGCGAGCGACACGGCCGCCGACGACAGCAGCCCGCCCAGCCCGAAGGCGACGTTCCTCGCGGTGGCGGTCAGCGCGTAGAGCCTGTCGCGGGCGGCTCCCTGCGCCAGAGCCGAGACGTAGCCGCCCGAGGCGGGGTAGTACGCGCGGTCGCCTACCGCGACCAGGGCGGCGATGGCGATCAGCGCAGGGAAACCGTGCGCCAGCGGGTAAGCGGCGAAACCGGCCGCCCGAAGGACGTACGTGCCGATGAGCACCCGGCGGGCGTCGAATCGGTCGATCAGCACACCCGCCACGGGGTTGGCGGCCAGCCCCACCACGGCCGCGACCGTCACCCCCACGCCGACGGTCGTCATGGGCAGACCCGTCACCTGGTGGATGAACAGCAGGGTGAGCGGGACGTAGAGGCCGCTGCCCAGCGCGTCCACGAACATCCCGACGAGGAACGGGCGCACGCCGGTGACGCGCTCGGTTGAGGTGATCGACATGGCGGCGAGTATCGGGGGCGGGACGCCGGACCCACATCGGCCGCCGGACGGAACGAAGGTGTAGGTCCATGGACCTACACCTTCGTAAAAGGTGCACAGGAGATGGCGGGCCGGAACGGCTTCACATGGTTGGGGACGCCCTCCGCCGATCGCTCACGATGGAGACCCTCACGGAGGCCGGCCGGGTGCTAATTTGGTCCTGTGACCAACTTGGCCGATCGACCAAATTCCAGCCGGGGGGACCGCCGTCGCGAGCAGCTGGTGGACGTCGGCATCGCCTTGCTCGGGGAAGAAGGGTGGCCCGGCGTCACCACCCGCGCCGTGGCCGAACGCGCCGGCACCAACCCTGGCCTGATCCACTATCACTTCGGCGGCCTGCCAGGGCTGCACGCGGCGATCTTCCGGCGAGCCACCGACCTCGTCATCAACCCTCTGGCCGCCGAGCTGCTGGCCGCCCCCGACGAGCGGGCGGCGCTGACGATGATGCGCGGCATGCTGCCCGGCACCGGCGGGAACGAGCCGGCGACCCGGCTGGCCGCCGAGCTGATCGTGGGCGCGGTGCGCGACGCCTCCCTCGGCGCGGTGCTGCGCGAGGAGCTGCGCCAGGCACGCGCACGTATCGCCGACCGTCTCCGAGGTCTGCATCCCACATGGTCACCGGCACGGCTGGCCGGGGTGGCCACCTTGATCACCGCGTCGATCGACGGGCTGATGCTGCACTACATGATCGACGGTGATCTCCCTGTCGGCGAGGCGCTGTCCGCGGTCGAGGAGCTGCTGGAGGAGGACACGTGAGAGACCTGATCCGCGGGGCTCACGCCGGCGTACCGGCCGCGGCGCCGCGGTATCGAGCCGCTGGTGAAGCGTGCGCCGCCCGGCCGCCGCCGGTTCGGCGCACGCGGCGTCCCCCCTACCCCACCGACCTCGAAGGGACCCACCATGGAGATCGTCAAAAGGGCCGCCCCGCCGACCGGGCTGCACCGCCGGCTCTGGCGCCTTCCCGTCCACCTGTACCGCTTGGGCCTGGGCCCGCTGCTGGGACACCGGCTCATGCTGCTGACCCACACCGGCCGCGTCTCAGGCAGGCGACGCCAGGCCGTCATCGAGGTCGTGCACCGCGACGACCACGGCTACGTCGCGGCCTCCGGATTCGGCTCGCGGGCGGACTGGTATCGCAACGTCATGACCACCCCACAGGTCACCATCCAGATCGGCGGGAAGATCCTCCGGGCGACCGCGACCCCGATCGACACCGACGAGGGTGCACAGATCATGGCACGGTACGCCCCACGCCACCCGCTCGCCGCCCGGCAACTGTGCAAGCTCATGGGCTTCGCCGTCGACGGCAGCCTGGAAGACTACCGCGAGGTCGGCCGGCACATCCCGTTCGTACGGTTCATCCCGCGCACCAGGCCCTGACCGGTGAGCCGGCGGCCGGGGATGTCAGGTCACCGACGACCCCTCAAGCGCCGACCTTGCGGTCGGCCCAGTCCCGGACGGTTCCGTACAGGACGGGGGCGGTGCGCTGGAGGTTGATACAGTGCCCGGAATCGGGGATCACCGCGGCCTCCAGCTGCGCCGCGGGGCCGTACCACGGTGATTCCTGCGCGAGGAGCGCGGCCGAGCCGGAGCAGTCGGACCCGGAACCCCCGCAGATGAGCCTGTCGTATCTGCCCACCGCCACCAGGACGGGGTCCTTGATGGACTTGTAGTCCTTCGGCATGGGATAGGCGTCGAAGGGCGGGAACACGTCGGCGTCCTTGGTGGCCTCGTCCCTGGCGATGGCCGAACGCGTCATGGCCGGACGGTGGAAGAAGAAGTCCGCGCGGGAGCCAGGTTTGGTGGTGACGTAGCCGTCGTCGAGCCGCCGACCGGCGAAGCGCGGATCGCGGTTGGCCGGGTGGACGTACTTACCGAATTCCTCGAACGCCGCGTCGTTCTGCTTGGTCGCGACCCCGGTGAGGACGACGCCGTCCACGGCGTCGGGATGGTCGATGGCGACCTTGGTGGCGATCGCGGAACCGAGCGAGTGGCCGACGAGGATCGTGCGGTCGAACCGGTGCCCGCCGAGGCGTCCGTCACGGAGCCTCCGCAGGAGCTCGTGGACGGCCTGTGGATGGGTCTCGTTGCGGAAGCGGTCGCTGGCGGGGTGGGAGCTGCGCCCCGTGCCCAGCCGGTCGATCGCCAGCGTCGCGTACCCGGCGCGGGTCATCGCCTCGACGTAGGAGGGGGTGTGCGTGGTGGGGCGGGTGGACCAGTAGGACCGTGTATAGGTTCCGCCGGGGATGAGGAGCTGCACGGTGGCGGGTTGACCCCCGCGGGGCAGGCACAGGGTTCCGGCGATGCGCTGGTCGGCCGGCCCGCCGGATGTCAGGGAGACGGGGACGGTGACCTCCTGGCAACGCGGCGCCTGCGAGGCGTCGGCCTGCGCGGGCGCGGCGGCGACAGAGGCCAGGACCGTGAGGACGGCCGTCGTCGCGCCGAGGCGGAAGGCGGGGGAAACCGGCATGGGTTGGTACTCCGAAATGTCAGGCGGTGAGGAAGAGGCAGCACGAAGTTACTCCGTACGACATACGAAGTTAGCACATATCTCCGTACTGCGTACGGACGCGTGAGGAGTTCGGCGCCGGGGCGGCGCGCCACCATCGCCTTCGCCTGCTCCGGCGGTATCACGCGTTCCCACCGGCGATGCCTACCGCGCCCCTGCTGAGTGGCTTTGCCACACTTGGTGGCATGAACGCCCGCACTCACGCCGACCGCTGGCTCACCGCATGGAACAGCCACGACCTCGACGCGATCATGGCCCTCTACGCCGACGACGTGGACTTCAGCGCATCCACCGTGGTCACCCGATGGGGACGACCGGACGGCCGCCTGCACGGCAAGAAGGAACTGCGCCGCCACTTCGCCCGCGGTCTAGAACTCGCTCCCGACCTCAGCTTCATCGAGGTGGCACTGCTGACCAACCCCAGCGGTTACGCTCTCCTCTACCAGCGCGACAACGACAACCGCGTCCTGGACGTCGTCGAACTGGACGAACACCACCTCGCCACCCGAGTCCGTGCCTACTACGAGAACACCCAGCGTTGAACAGGCCCAGGTCTCGGCCTCCGACAGGAGCACTCCGGCTCTGCCGGCTTGAGGGACGCGGCCGCCAGTCCCGGCCGAGACGCCCGAGGACGCCGACCTCAAGATGCCGCGCGACCCGAATCAACCGCCAGTCGGCACCCCTCGCGACCGGCCTGTCGCACGACCGGCCGTCGTACGGCCTCAACGCGACACCCGGGCGCAGCTGGTCGCCGCGTGTAAGCAGGAGCAGATGGCCGCCAAGGCCGTCTCAACGACGCCATCGAGGCGTACCTCGACGAACCGGACACGCACCAGTAGCCGGGCCGACCAGAGCGAAAGGCCGCCACAGGCGATGTCAGCAGCCTCGTTCATGCCTTCGCGGGAGGTCCTTCCACGGCCAAGCGTCCATGCACAGCAAGTCGCAGACGACCTCTTCCCATCCAGGACGGCCGGGTCCATGCAGTAGATTGCGCCGGCCTCGAGCTCGGCCTGGAGATCACGGCTTCCGTAGATTGATCCCATGACTGAACGCCCCTTCGAGGTTATCTGCGAGATCGAACCGCCGACCCGTCCCGACCTCAAGCACGTCCGCCACCAGATCGGCACCCTCAGCCAGATCGCCGGCTCCTTCCTGATCCCCGACAACCACATCGGCCGTGCCACGGTCTCCAGCGTCGCTGTCGCCCACGAGGTCCAAGCGATGGGCGGGCGGAGCATCGCCTGCCTCAACTCACGCGACCGCAACCTGCTGGGCTTCCGCCGCGACCTGCTCACCGCGGCGGCCTACGGGGTCGACCAGTTCCTGTTCGTATATGGCGACAAGCCCACCACGGGCAACCGGACCAGCGACCTCACCGTCCGCTCGATGATCGAGGAGGTCCGCTCCCTCGCCGAGGACCCCGCCTTCGCGGACAGTCCCGCCTTCCGGGTCGGAACCGCCGCCGGGCTGCGCCCGCTGCCCGCCTGGAAGCGTGCGGCCGACTTCGTGTTCGTCCAGGTCAGCTTCTCTTTGGAGGCGCTGCTACGCTGGCGCGAGGCCAACCCGGTGGACGTGCCGGTCTACGCCGGAGTGATGGTCATCGCCAGCGAGAACCACGCCCGCCGCCTGACCGCCGCGATCCCGGACATCGACATCCCCGCGGAACTGGTGGAGAAGATCGCGGCCGACCGGCTCGCCGGGGTCGGGGCGGCCTGCGAGCAGGTACTGGCCATCCGTGACTCGGGGGCCTTCGATGGCGTGCATCTGATCCCCGTGGCCCGCTACCGCGAGGTGGAATCCCGGTTGTCTCGGGCGCTCTGAAAATCTGGCCGGGCAGGATCTTGATCCCTGGCCGGGTGTGTCAAAGCACATGACGTCGACGAGGTCGAGCATGCCCCAGGAACAACTGCGGACAGCGCCGATCCAGGGCCGTGGGACTGCGAGTGCATCGACACCGCGGCGACGCTCGGCACGGGCCTGCGCAAGTGCCTCCCTGGCAGCGATCAGCCGCGCCACGGGGGTCGGGCAATCCGGAACTTGTGCAGCTTTCGGTGCCGGGCGTCGAGTCGCCCCCGGTGGGGGGCTACTGTCGGCCGGCGCCTCCGCCCTTGCCGTCGACCTGGGGCGTGCAGTGCCTTCGATTCGGGGCGCAACGTCTTCAGCTCGGCCTTGTCCTCTTCCACCTGAACCTCAGGGTGGTCACGAGCGAGGCTGCGGGGATTCCCGCGGCCCCGGCGCCGATGAGCGCCCCGAACAGCATCTGCTCGGTGACCGGTACGTCGGCCGGGCGCGCAGCCGGCCAGCCATTTCGCGGAACAGCCTTCAGGAACACCTTGACCTGCGGGTCCGCTCCGGCCGCCCGGTGTTCCGGTAGATGATCCCCTAACGGAACACCGCCCCAAGATCACCTAGCGCTAACGCCGTCCGCTGCGGGAGCTGGACGCGGCACGCACAGCCCACCAACGGTCCGTCATCCGTCATCCGTCATGCCCATGCTGCCAGCGTGTGGCGAACCAGGACGGGACATTACGGCGCCGCGGGAATCTTCGGCCGGATACGACGATGGCCCCCTTCTCCTACCTGCTCGGCTTCCGGCTGCTGCCGCGGCGCCGGAGCATCGGGGATCGCTCCGGGTTCGTGCCATCCTGCGGCGTTCAGGCGCTTTCCTCCCGGGTGCGCCAGCGATCGGCGGAGGCGACGATGTCGTTGTTGACCATGGTGATGAAGGTGGCCATGCCGGTCAGGCGCGTTCCGGCGGGCGTGTTCGGGCCGAGGACCTTGGCACTATCTCGGGCCGCTGCGGCAACGGCCTCATTGGTTCGGGCCGCGGCGAGCATCGCGCGGTACCAGGCGTCGTCGTCGATCACGTAGCGTTCACGCCGGCCGGTGTTGGGCCGGCGCTGGACGAGTTCCTGTCCTTCCAGGTAGCCGACCGCTTTGGAGATCGATGCCGGGCTGACGCGCAGTCGGCGGACCAGGTCGGCGGCGGTGAGGCTGCCGGAGTCGGTGGTGTAGAGGCAGGCCAGTACCGCGGCGGGCATGCGAGACATACCGGTATGAACGAGGACGGCGGTCAGCCGTTCGGCCGCTTCGGCGCCGGCGGCTGGGGCGGGGCTGGGCGATGCTGTCTGGGACCGGCGTGCGCGCCGCTGGGTGGCGCGGTGCGCGGCGTCGGCGCGATACCCGGCCGGGCCGCCGTTGCGCATGACCTCCCGGGTAATGGTCGAGGTCGGGCGGTCGAGGCGTCGAGCGATCTCGGCGTACGAAAGGTCCGAGGTGAGACCGTCGGCGATCGCTTGGCGGTCCCGGAGGGTGAGCCTGCTGGCGGGCATGGCAGGGCGAGTTCCTGTCGTCGACGGTCCGGCGTTGCTGGACAGTCTGGATCCATCACCAGCAGATTGCAACACGGCCAGGTGACCGTTGCATTCACCTTCAGGTCATCGCATTGATTCCATTCGCTTGACCTGCCCATATCATCCAACACTCTCCAAGCTCAATTGACGCCTAACTAAAGGCAACGTAGCTTTCGCGTTGGCGAAATATCGATATCGGTTTCGACGGGAGAACGCATGCACACTTCCAGCCAGCCCACCGGCGCCGACACGACCGCCGCGGCCACCGCCCCTGTCGCCTCACACGTACGCGAGGTGATCGAGCAGGCGGTGCGCCAGGGCGTGCCAGGTATGGTCGCGCAGACCCGCGACGGTCACCGGACCTGCTGGTCGACGGCCGGGGTCGCGGACATCCAGACGCGCCGGGCACGCGTTCCGCAGGAACGGTTCCGGATCGGCAGCGCGTCCAAGGCGTTCACCGCGGCGGTGGTGCTGCAATTGGCTGCCGAACGCAAACTGAGCCTGGACGACACGGTGGACGACTGGCTGCCGGGCCTGCTGCACGGCAATGGTCACGACGGCAGCCGGATCACGGTCCGGCACCTGCTCCGTCAGACCAGCGGGATCTTCCCGTACGGGATGGATCAGACGATGCTGGAACACTTTTACAACCCCAGCTTCCTCACCCACCGCTTCGACCGGATGGGGCCGGAACAGCTGGTGAAAATCGCCGTCTCACACCCCGCCCAGTTCCAGCCGGGCGAGAGCTGGGCCTACAGCAACACCAACTTCATCCTCGCTGGGATGATCGCCGAACAGGCGGACGGGCGGCCGTTCGCCGAGCAGCTGACGGAGCGGATCGTCCGCCCGCTCCGGTTGACCGGCACCTATATGCCCGGGATCGAGACGGAGATCCAGGGCGTGCATCCTCGTCACTATTCCAAGAACACCGCCGACGGCTCCCTGACCGCCCCGGTACACGACGTAACCGAGCAGAACACCGGACACGACTCGCACGCCTGGACCGCAGGCGGGATGGTCTCCACCAGCGGCGACCTGGACCGCTTCCTGACCGCGCTGCTGTGCGGCGAACTGCTGCCCCCCGAGCAGCAGCAAGAGATGTTCACGACCACCGAGGTACCGCCGCAGACCTGGATCGACGGCACCACCTACGGCACCGGCATCTTCTCCCTGAAGCTGCCCAACGATCGGACCGTGTGGGGCATCGCGGGGATGATTCACGGCTGCTACACGTTCGCGATGGGCGACCGCGAGGGCCACCGCACGGTCGTCACCCATATGAACGGTGACTGGGCCCCCGCCCATCGGCCCAGCGGGATCCACCTGATGACCGACGTCGTGGCTGCCGAATTCAGCTGAAGGGAGGTGACGCGGCATGGGACCACCTGTCCTACCGCCACGCCACTTCCATGACCTGCGACGTTCTTACCGCACGGGCAGGCCGGTGACGGCGCGGCCGATGATCAGGCGCTGGATCTCGCTGGTGCCCTCGAAGATCGTGTAGATCTTGGCGTCGCGGTGGAAGCGCTCGACCGGGTGCTCGCGGGTGTAGCCGGCGCCGCCGAGGATCTGGATGGCCTGTTCGGTGACCCAGACGGCCGTCTCGCCGGCGACCAGTTTCGACATGGAGCCCTCGGCCTGGTCGAAGGGGCGGCCGTTGCGGGCCATCCAGGCGGCGCGCCAGGTCATCAGGCGGGCGATGTCCACCCTGGTCGCCATGTCGGCCAGCAGGAACGCCACGGCCTGGTTCTCGCCGATCCTGCGGCCGAACTGCTCGCGCTCACGGGCGTAGTCGCGGGCGTACTCGAAGGCCGCGCGGGCGATGCCGACCGCCATGGCCGCCACGGTCGGGCGGGTGGTCTCGAAGGTGCGCATGGCCGCCTGTTCGCCACTCCTGCCGCCTTCGCGCACCCGGGCGAGCCGGGCGTCCAGCTTCTCCTTGCCGCCGAGCAGGCAGCGGCCGGGCACCCGGACGCCGTCCAGCACGACCTCGGCGGTATGGGAGGCGCGAATGCCGTGCTTCCTGAACTTCTGTCCCTGCGACAGGCCCGGCGTGCCGGGCGGGACGACGAACGACGCCTGGCCCCGGGTGCGCAGCTCCGGATCGACGGAGGCCACGACGACGTGCACGTTGGCGATGCCGCCGTTGGTCGCCCAGGTCTTCACCCCGTTGAGCACCCATTCGTCGGTGGCCTGGTCGTACTCGGCGCGGGTGCGGATGGAGCCGACGTCGGAGCCGGCGTCAGGCTCGGAGGCGCAGAAGGCGCCGAGCTTGACGTCGTCCACGGTGCCGAACATCTGCGGGAGCCACTCCCCCATCTGCTCGGGGGTGCCGTTGGCGGCGAGCGCTGCGGCGGCGAGGCCGGTGCCGACGATGGACAGGCCGATCCCCGCGTCGCCCCAGAAGAGCTCCTCGAACGCGACCGGGATGCCGAGGCCGCTCGGCTCGAACCACTGCTGGGCGAAGAAGTCCAGGGAGTACAGCCCGATCTTGGCGGCCTCCTGGATCACCGGCCAGGGGGTCTCCTCCCGTTCGTCCCACTCGGCGCCCGCCGGCCGGATGACGTTCGCGGCGAACTCGTGCACCCAGTCCCGTACCTCGCGGACGTCGTCGCTCATCTCCGGCCAGAAGCCGCGGGCGCTCTCAGTCATGTCGTTAACTCCTCACCAGGTCCCGAGCCGGTGTCACCCCCGCGAAAGGCCGAGCCAGGAGGGGGTTACCAACGGTAACACCAAGCTGGGTGAAACCCTACCCGGAAGTAGCCTTCGCCGTGCAACCGTCCGGCGGCCGTTACAGTCATGCCCGGCCCGCCGGCCCCCCATACGGACGAAGGACGGCCCGGGCGGCGGGGTCGCCGCCCGGGCCGTCCTCACGTAGCCAGGGCCGGAAGGCCGGGAGTCAGGCCTCCGGGGCCGTCAGTCGTCCTCCTCCGCGCTCCAGATCCAGTCGCCGTGCCCGCGGTCGCGGTAGGAGCCCTGGGTCTGGACGTTCAGCCGGTCGACGCGCACCTTCTTGGCCGAGTCGGTGAGCCTGTCGTTGATCCTGATGACGTCGAAGCCCTTGTTGAAGTCGCTGGCGTAGATGTAGCCGTTGTAGTAGTACGCCGACCAGAACCCGCCGGACCCCTCGGAGGCCGGGCCGCGCTCGAAGTACCCGATCTCCCTCGGGTGCGCCGAGTCGGTGAAGTCCCAGATCGAGGCGCCGCCCTGGTACCACGCCTGCACCATGATGTCGCGGCCCCTGACCGGGATCAGCGAGCCGTTGTGCGCGACACAGTTCTCCGTGTCGGCCTGGTAGCGCGGGATCTTGTAGTAGTTCTTGAAGACGAGCTGCCCGTTGACGATGTCGAAGATCGCGTCGGCGCCGTGCGTGGGGCCGGTCCGCTCGTTGCAGGTGGCCGCGCCGCCGCCGCCGAGCTCGTCGGTGAAGACCACCTTGGTGCCGGCGTTGTTGAACGTCGCCGAGTGCCAGAACGCGAAGTTCGGGTCGGTCACCCGCGCCGTCACCTTGGGGTTCTCCGGGTCCCTGATGTCGAACAGCACGCCGTCGCCCATACAGGCCCCCGCCGCGATGCCCTTCTCGGCGTAGGCGGTGATGTCGTGGCAGCCGCTGGTCGGCAGCAGCAGCCCCGGCTGGGTCTCGTTACCGCCGTCGGGGAACACCACCGGGGTGGCGACCACGGACGCCGAGGTGGGGTCGCGGAGCGGGACCTTGACGATGGAGATCTTGTCGTGCGGCGGCTGGCAGTCGGGGTAGTTCGCCGCCGGCAGGTATGAGGAGACGTACAGGTAGACGTTACCGTGCCTCTTGTCGGGGACCAGTGTGTGGGTGTGGGAGCCGCAGTTGGTCTCGACCGACTTGATGTACTTCGGGTTCGCCTTGTCGGAGACGTCGAAGATGCGGATGCCCTCCCACGACTCCTTCACCGAGGCGGGCTGCGCGACGCTGTTGCAGGAGTCGTCGCTCCTGGAGGAGTCGACCGAGGCGAACAGCAGGTCGCCGTACACCGACATGTCCATCTGCGAGCCGGGGCAGACGACCGAGCTGACGGCCGTGGTCTTCTTGGGGTTCCTGATGTCGTAGATGGAGAAGCCGCCGTAGTTGCCCACGTAGGCGTAGCCATCCTGGAAGGCGATGTCGGTGTTGATGGTGGCGGCGATGCTCGTCGGCTTCGGTACGTTCGCCACGTGCTGGACGTTCGGGCTCATGACGATCTGGTCGGTACCCGGGATGTCCGCTGCCTGGGCGGGCATCGCCGACAGCACCATCGCCGCCGCCGACCCCACCAGGACGAGGAACCGGCCGATCGGGCCGCCTCTGCGGGGGATGGACAACACTCAGGACCCTCCTTGGTGCCAAGTGCTAGGGGAGCACACAGATGGCCCGATCTTCCCCCAAACTCGGTGGGTTAGCTACATGTCAACCTGCCAGAAAAACATGCCTACATGACGCCTTTACCGATATATCCGCTTTAAGTTAATGTGTTGCGGCATCGGCAAGATCCACGCAGGAGGTCGGGTGCGCGCCGCGCTCCTCATCGCCATCGGAACGGCCGCGCTCGCCCTCACCGGCTGCGCGGGCGCCGCCACCACTCCGGCCGCACGCCCCACCGCCCCCGTCATCGCCCCCGGCAGGCCCGGCGAGGCGGCGCGGACCCTCGCCCCGGACGAGGCCGCCACCGCGGTCCCCTCCCCCACCGCCGACGCCGCGGACGTCGTCTTCATGCAGGACATGATCGTCCACCACCGCCAGGCGCTCGACATGAGCACACCCGCCGCCACCCGCGCCGCCTCCGAGGAGGTCAAGCGCCTGGCCGCACGGATCGCCGCCACCCAGGAGCCGGAGATCCAGGCCATGATCCGGTGGCTGCGCGGACAGGGGCAGCGCGTGCCCGAGCACCACGACGCGCACCACGCCATGCCGGGCATGGCGACCCCGGAGCAGATGTCCGCCCTGAACGCCGCGCGCGGAGCGGAGTTCGACCGCCTCTACCTGCGGCTGATGATCGCCCACCACATGGGCGCCATCACGATGGCCGCCGGCGAGCTGGAGAAGGGCTCCCACACCACCGTGCAGGAGCTGGCGCAGGACATCTCCGTCTCACAGACCGCCGAGGTCAACCGCATGCGCCGCATCCAGGCGGCCGGCTGAGGCGGCGTACGCCGCACGACCGGACCGGCCGGCACGCGCAAGCGCCGGAAGGCCCGTGGGAATAGGAGTCAGCGGGCCGAGCGCTTAGAATCTTGCGATTGCCAACGGCGTCACGTCGGGCCGGTCCGGAACCGAAACATGATCCGCGTGATGCCGGATCCCCTGCCGCCCGCGACGAAGTCCCAGACGCACGTCCGGGCACCCTGGGGAGTGAGTTTGCGTCCGTCTCTAACCGACCGTCCGTCTCCAACCGATCATTCGTCTCCTGCCGCCACCGTGGCCGCGCCCGCGCTCTTCCTGGCCGGGGACGCCGCCGCGCCCGCGCGCACGCTGCTCGACATCCTCGACGAGACGGCCCGCCGGCACCCTCGCATGCCGGCGCTCGACGACGGGACGACCTCCCTCGACTACACCGGCCTGCGCGCCGAGGCCGCGAGGGTGGCCGCCGCGCTGCGCGCGGCCGGTGTGGAGCCCGGAGACCGGGTGGGCGTGCGCGTGCCGTCGGGCACCGTGGGCCTGTACGTCGCGATCCTCGCCGTGCTGACCGCCGGCGCCGCGTACGTCCCCGTGGACGCCGACGATCCGGACGAACGGGCCGAGCTCGTCTTCGCCGAGGCGGACGTCTTCGCCGTCATCGGTGAGGGACACTCGATCTCGGTGCGCGGCGAGTCCCGTGACCGTCCCGCCCGCCTGCCGGACCTCGGCCGTCCCGGGCTGGAGGACGACGCCTGGATCATCTTCACCTCCGGGTCGACGGGCAGGCCCAAGGGCGTCGCCGTGACGCACCGCAGTGCGGCGGCGTTCGTCGACGCCGAGGCCCGCCTGTTCCTGCGGGAGGAGCCGGTCGGCCCCGGAGACCGCGTGCTGGCCGGCCTTTCCGTGGCGTTCGACGCCTCCTGTGAGGAGATGTGGCTGGCGTGGCGGCATGGTGCCTGCCTGGTCGCCGCCCCTCGGGCGCTCGTGCGCACCGGCATGGACCTCGGCCCCTGGCTGGTCGACAGGGGCGTCACCGTCGTCTCCACCGTGCCGACCCTGGCCGCGTTGTGGCCGGTCGAGACCCTCGACGACGTGCGCCTGCTGATCTTCGGCGGAGAGGCGTGCCCGCCGGAGCTGGCCGAGCGGCTGGCCGTGCCGGGGCGGGAGGTGTGGAACACCTACGGTCCCACCGAGGCGACCGTCGTGGCGTGCGCGGCCCCGCTGCCCGGCCACGGCCAGGTGCGGATCGGCCTGCCGCTGGACGGCTGGGACCTCGCCGTCGTGAACGACGACGGCGAGCCGGTGTCCATGGGCCAGATCGGTCAGCTGGTCATCGGCGGGGTCGGCCTGGCGCGGTACCTCGACCCGGCCAAGGACCGCGAGAAGTACGCCCCGCTCACCTCCCTCGGCTGGGAGCGGGCCTACCGCAGCGGCGACCTGGTGCGGGCCGAGGAGCAGGGTCTGGTCTTCGTCGGGCGGGCGGACGAGCAGGTCAAGCTCGGCGGTCGGCGTATCGAGCTCGGCGAGGTCGACGCCGCGATCCAGGCTCTGCCGAGCGTGACCGCGGCCGCCGCCGCCGTCCGTACGACCGGTTCGGGGCACCAGCTCCTCGTCGGCTACGTCGTCGCGGGCGAGGACTTCGACGAGGCGGCCGCGCGCGACAGGCTGACGGAGGCGTTGCCCGCCGCGCTGGTCCCGCGCCTGGCGCTTGTCGGCGCGCTGCCGACGCGCACCTCCGGCAAGATCGACCGTGACGCTCTCCCCTGGCCGCTCCCCGGCGCCACCACCGACGGCTCGCCCGCAGCCGAGCTGTCGGGCGCCGAGGCGTGGGTGGCGAGGCACTGGTCCGATGTCCTCGGCTCGGTCCCGGCGGGCCGCGACACCGACTTCTTCGCCCAGGGCGGTACGAGCCTCGCGGTGGCCCGGCTGGTGTCGGCGCTGCGCACCCGCCACCCTGCCGCGTCGGTGTCCGACGTCTACGAGAATCCCACGCTGGGCGCGCTCGCCACGCGCCTGTCCGCGCTGGACGGCCCGCCCGTCGAGACCGTGAAACGCACGGTCGCGCCCGTGCCGCGCCGCGCCGCGGTGGCGCAGGCGGCGCTCATGGTGCCGCTGCTCACGGTCGGCGGACTGCGCTGGATCCTCGCGCTCGCCACCCTGAACAACCTGGTGTCCTTCCCCTGGGCGCCCACCGTCTCGTGGTGGTGGATCCTGGCCGGGTGGCTGCTGTTCGTCTCGCCGTGGGGACGGATAGGCATCGCGGCCGGCGTCGCCCGGGTCCTGCTGCGCGGCCTGCGGCCGGGCGCCCATCGGAGGGGCGGGGGGACGCACCTGCGGTTGTGGTTCGCCGAGCAGTTCGCCACGCAACTCGGAGTGGGGCAGCTTTCCGGGGCGCCGTGGATCGCGCGGTACGCGCGCGCCCTGGGAGCGAAGATCGGCGAGGACGTCGACCTGCACACGCTCCCGCCCATCACCGGAATGCTGACGCTGGGGAAGAACGCGGCGATCGAACCCGAGGTCGACCTGCACGGATACTGGCTCGACGGCGATCTGGTGCGGGTCGGCGAGATCCGCGTCGGCGCCGCCGCCACGATCGGCGCGCGGGCGACGCTGCTCCCCGGCGCGCGCGTCGGCAAGTACGCGCAGGTGGCTCCGGGCGCGGTGGTGGCCGGTTCGGTCCCCGCGGGTGAACGCTGGGCGGGCGCGCCGGCCGTGCGGCAGGGCAAGGCGCGGCGCGTCAGGCCCTCCGCCAGGCCACCGCGCTCCCGGCTCTGGGAGGCGATCTACGGGGTGTCGGCGATGTCGCTGAGCCTGCTCCCGGTGGCCGCGGCGCTGTGCGGTCTGACCGTCCTGCAGGGGTTCGTCCGTGACACGACCACGCTGGGCGAGGCGCTGCCGGTCGCCCTGTACGGCGTCGCGCCCGCGACGGTCACCTCGCTGGCCGCCTTCGCGCTGATCGTCCTGGTCTGCGTGCGCCTTCTCGGCGTCGGTCTGCGTCCCGGCCTCCACCCCGTGCACAGTCGTCCAGCCTGGCAGGCGTGGGCGACCGGCCGCCTGATGGCGGCGGCCCGCGTGTGGCTGTTCCCGCTGTACGCGAGCATCCTCACCCCCGTGTGGCTGCGCGCCCTCGGCATGAGGGTCGGCCGGGACGTGGAGCTTTCGACAGTGCTCGCCCTGCCGACGATGACCACCGTGGGCGACGGCGCGTTCCTCGCCGACGACACGATGGTCGCCCCGTACGAGCTGGTCGGCGGCAACCTGCGGATCGACCAGGTGCGCATCGGCAAGCGGGCCTTCCTCGGCAACTCGGGCATGACGGCTCCCGGACGCAAGGTGCCGAAGGACGGCCTGGTCGGCGTGCTGTCGGCCGCGCCCAAGAAGGCCAAGGCGGGGTCGTCCTACCTCGGCATGCCGCCCGTTGAGCTGCAGAGGACGGCCGAGGGCGGCGACCGCGGCCGCACCTACGACCCGCCGCGCCGCCTCAAGGCCGCGCGCGCCGCCGTGGAGGCCTTCCGGATCGTGCCCGCGATGTGCACGGTCGCGGTCGCGGTGCTGGTCGCGGCCACGCTGGAGTTCCTCGCCGCGTCGTACGGCTTCGCGGTCGCGACGTCGCTCACGGGGGTCACGCTGGCCGGGGCGGGCGTGCTGGCGGCCGCGGTGGCGTCGGCGGCCAAGTGGACGCTGCTCGGCAGGATCACCGCGGGCAACCGGCCACTGTGGAGCTCGTTCGTCTGGCGCAACGAGCTCGCCGACAACTTCGTCGAGGTGCTCGCCGCGCCGTGGTTCGCCGAGGCGTGGCTCGGCACCGCTCCGCTGAACCTGTGGCTGCGGTCGCTCGGCGCGCGTGTCGGCAGCGGGGTGTGGTGCGAGACGTACTGGCTGCCGGAGGCCGACCTCGTGCGCCTGGGCGACGGCGCGAGCGTCAACCGGGGCTGCGTGCTGCAGACCCACCTGTTCCATGACCGTGTCATGAGCATCGACGAGGTCGTCCTGCGGGAAGGGGCCACGCTGGGCCCGCACGGGGTGGTCCTGCCGGCGGCGACCATCGGCGAGAACACCACGGTCGGGCCCGCGTCCCTGGTGATGCGCGGCGAGTCCGTCCCCGACGGCACGCGCTGGTTCGGCAACCCCATCACGGCGTGGTCCGCCCCGTCACCGAAGTGATCTGGAAGGCAAGAAGCACCATGACACCCGGCCTTTCCGGCCAACCGTACTTCCCGGAACGCGGCGACGACGGCTACTGGGTCGACCGCTACGACCTGTCGCTGGACTACCGGGTCGGCCCGAACCGGCTCCGCGCGTCGGCCGTGCTGTCGGCGTCCGCGACGAGCCCGCTGAGCCGGTTCGCGCTCGACCTGGACGACGCGCTGCGCGTCACCGAGGTGCTGGTCGACGGCCTGCCCGCGCGCTTCACCCATCGCGGCGCCAAGTTGCGCGTGACCCCGGCGCGACTCCTGCACGAAGGCACCCTGTTCACGGTCGAGGTCCGGTACGGCGGGAACCCGCGTCCCGTGCCGAGCCACTGGGGCGGGCTCGGCTGGGAGCAGCTCAGCGACGGCGTGATCGTCGCGAGCCAGCCGACCGGGGCGCCGTCGTGGTTCCCGTGCAACGACCGCCCGGGTGACAAAGCGGCCTTCCGCGTCTCGGTCACCACCGCCTCGCCGTACGAAGTGGTGGCCAACGGCCGCCTGGTCGCCAAGCGGCGCGCGGCGTCCACCACCACCTGGGTGTACGAGCAGGCGGAGCCGATGGCGACCTACCTCGCGAGTGTGCAGATCGGGCGCTACGACGCGGTGGAGGTGCCGGGAACGGTGCCGCAGCGGCTGTTGTTCCCGCCCCGGATGGCCGCCCGGGTGCGGCGCGACTTCGGCCGCCAGGAGCAGATGGCGGCACTGTTCACCGAATGCTTCGGCCCCTATCCGTTCGCCGCCTACACCGTGGTGGTGGTCGACGACGAGATGGAGATCCCGGTCGAGGCGCAGGGGATGTCCGTCTTCGGGAGGAACCACGTGGACGGCAGGCGCGGTGAGGAGCGTCTGGTCGCCCACGAGTTCGCGCACCAATGGTTCGGCAACAGCCTGACCGTGGAGTGCTGGCGGGACATCTGGCTGCACGAGGGGTTCGCCACCTACGCGGAGTGGCTGTGGTCGGAGGCGTCGGGCGGCGAGAGCGCCGACGCACACGCCCGCCGATGGCACCGCAGGCTGGAGGCGCTGCCCCAGGACTTCGTGCTCGCCGACCCGGGAGCACGGAGGCTGTTCGACGACCGGCTGTACAAGCGCGGCGCCCTCACCGTGCACGCCCTGCGGCGCAGGCTCGGCGACGAGGCGTTCTTCTCGATGCTGCGCGAGTGGACGGGCACGTACCAGCACGGCGGCGTCAGCACCGACCGGTTCGTCCGCCTGGCCGGCCGTTTCGCGGACTCTCCGCTCGACGGCCTGTTCTCCGAGTGGTTGTCCACCGCGCGGCTTCCGCCGGCGAGCACCCGCTGATCCGGTGAGCCGTCACGACATGCGGAACACCGGGCCGTGCGGCCGGAACGGCAGGGCCGCACCCTCCGGGATCAGGAACGCGTGCTCGCGGCGCACCCGGACGACGTCGCACCAGCCGTCGGTGATCACCAGGATCGGGCCTTCCCGCGGGAAGTCGTCGGCGCGTTCCAGCAGGTCGACCCCGGGCTGCAGGACCGTGCCTCCCCTGCCCCGCACTCGTACCCGTCCGGCGATCTCCTCCACGGGCATGTATCCGGCGTCGTAGGCCATCGCGTCGCAGAACACCACGCGCGCCCTCGGCACGTCGCGGGCCGCGGCGTACGCCGCGATCGCGCCGAGCGCCTTGCCCAGCAGCCTGGTGTCCATCGAACCCGAGGTGTCGAGGACCACGCCGAACGTCGCCCGCTGGACGGTCTCCTCCGGGCGCACCCAGCCGGGGCGCGGGATGTGCGGGGTGGCCGACTGGCGGCGGGAGGCGCGGGCGTACGAGCGGCGCCTCTCGACCGAGGGGACGTGCTCCTCGAACCAGCGCGCCAGGGCGGCGTCCCACGGCAGGGGCGGCTGGTCCAGCGCCCTGATCTCCTGCTCCAGCCCGGCGGGGACGTACCCGCGGCCGGCGTTCTGGTGGTAGGCGAGCCCGGCGCACAGGGCGCGGCGGTAGTACTCGTCCAGGTCGAGGTAGCGGCCCGGCGCGCCGGCGTGCGGCAGCGGCCGGTCGAGCACGTCGCCGAGGCCGCGCCCGCGCAGGGTGGCGAGCTTGCGCAGGCGGCGCAGGTCGACCGCGACGCGGTCGTACACCTCCTCGACCGACGAACCGCTCAGCGACCGGTCGAAGAGCAGCCCTTCGGGCATCTCGCCTACACCCATCTCCGCCAGCCAGCCGTTGATGACGTAGTCGGCGGCGACGTTCCAGATGTACGGGTCGCGCCCGCCCACCCGCTCGCCGTGCCGCAGCGCGGCGTGCAGCATCTCGTGGGCCAGGACGAACCGCCACTCCTCGGCCGACAGCGTGACCAGCGGGTTGACGTAGATCTCGGCGGCCTCGGCGTTGACGGCGGCGATCGAGATGTCCCAGCCGCGGGCGAGGTCGGCGTTGGCGACGATCTTCATGCCGGTCGCCAGCGCGCCGAGCAGCGGGTAGGAGGAGACGAACCAGGCCAGGGCGGCGTCCCACGGCCCGGCCGCCTGGTCCTTGACGGTGCTTCGGGGCCCGCCGGCGGCGTCCAGCGCCGCGGTGGCGGCCTCGGCGATGCCCGCGGCGAAGAGTTTCTGGAAGTCCTCCCGCTTGGCGGTGCGCTCGTCGCCGATCCAGAAGTCGGGTCTCCCCTCGGGGATGTACGCCGCGGGCTGCCCGAACATCCGCCAGGTGTCGGTCAGCGCCCGCTCGTCCTGCCGGGGCGGTTCGTCCGGCAGCGGTTCGGGGCAGCGGCCGAGCTTCATGGTGACGAGGAAGCGGTCGACGACCAGGCAGCACGCGGCACGGTAGAGAGGGTCGGGCGTCCGCCACACGTGTCCCCGGTCCAGGAGCTCGGCGCCGATGTCACGCGGGACGGCCGTACGCGGGTCGGCGTGGCCGAACCCCAGGTGGAGCATGAGGTGGGCGAAGACCCACGCCCACTCCTCCGGCTCCGCCCGGCGGGCCGGATGGTGGACGACCCTCCCCTCGGGCGTCACGACCGCCCAGTCGCCCCTGCCGAAGTCGTGAGGCTCCCCCGGGTGGGGCGAGGGCGAGCCGTAGACCATACCGCGGAACATCGGATGCGCGGCGACGGAACGCCACCCCTGGTGGACGGCTTCGCGCCAGGGGTCGGCCTTCTTCCTCCTCGGGGACGCCATCGGCCTCAGCCCCTGGCGGCGACCAGGCGAGGCAGGTCGCGGCCCACCTCCACCAGGAACCACGTGGGCAGCACCGGCGCGCCGTCGTCGCCGGAGGCGATGACGAGCTGCGCGCACTCCAGCGAGACCTCGGCCAGCTCGACGAGCAGCGCCTTGGCCCGGAACGCCAGCTCACGGCCCCGCTCGGAGACCCCGCGCTTGTCGGCGGGCAGCTCCTTGATCAGACGGGCCCGGAAGGTCTCCGCCAGGAAGTACAGCAGGTCACGGTCCTCGGGACGGCGCGGCCACGACGCCTCGCCCTTCAGGACGGCGTCCAGGTCGTAGGCGTGCCGCACCGTCTTGACGTAGGCGCGGAAAGCCGAGGCGTGGGAGACGCTGAGCGTGCCGAAGGCCAGCATGGCCAGGGTCTCGTCGTCGAGCGCCTCACCGTAGGAGCGCATGACGTCCGACAGCATGTGCCAGGCCCGCGGGGACGAGAACGGCTCCTCGGTCTTCGGCGGCGCGCTCCACAGGTGGTCGGGCCGCTGGAGGAGGTAGTCGACGATCCACGGGTGGATGCCGTTCTTGGCGGCCCAGGCGAGCCAGTCGGTCGAGGAGGCCCGCAGGTGCACATGGACGAGCCGGTTGACCAGGGCGGACGCCATCGGCTTGGCGAGCGCGTTGTCGGTGGCGCGGTTGCCGGCGCCGATGACGACCGAGCCCTCCGGCAGCTCGTAGGCGCCGATGCGGCGGTCGAGGATGAGCGAGTAGAACGCCTTCTGCACCTCGGGCGCGGCGGCGTTGAGCTCGTCGAGGAACAGACAGTACGGCTCGTCGCGGGCGATGGTCTCGGGCGGGGCGAATCGGCTGCGGCCGCCGACCAGTTCGGGGACGCCGATGAGGTCTTCGGGCGCCAGCTGCGTGCCGAGCAGCGTCACGCATTCGAGGCCGAGGGATTCGGCGAACTCACGCACCAGGGAGCTTTTTCCGATGCCGGGCGCACCCCACAGGAAGACCGGGCGCACCACCGCGACGTGCAGAAGCACGTCCGGAAGCCGCGCCGGAGTGACGGTGACGGTTGCCTGCATGCCGTAAACAATGACGAATCGCACGCCGGTCCCGCATCCGCTTTTCGGCCGATACCCGATGCCGTTCCGGCGGAAGCGGTGTGGATAAAGTGAGGTGATGGATCTCGCGGCGTTGACTCATCCCATCGTGCAGGCGCCCCTGGCCGGCGGTCCGTCCACCCCCGAGCTGGCCGTCGCCGTGTCCGAGGCCGGAGGGCTCGGGTTCCTGGCCGCCGGGTACCGCTCCGCCGACGACCTGCGGGCCGACATCGCGGCGGTGCGGTCGCGCACCGCCGCGCCGTTCGGCGTGAACCTGTTCGTGCCGTCGGCCGGGCAGGTCGACCGGGCCGCGGTGGACGCCTACGCCGCGCGGCTGCGCGCCGAGGCGGAGCGCCACGGCGTCGAGCTCGGCGCGCCGGCCGACGACGACGACGCCTGGCAGGCCAAGCTGGCCGTCGTCACCGAGGAGCGGGTGCCCCTGGTGTCGTTCACCTTCGGGCTGCCGGCGCGCGAGGTGATCGAACAGGTCCGCGCGGCGGGCGCGTCGGTCGCGGTGACCGTGACCACGCCGGACGAGGCGGTGGCCGCCCACGCCGCCGGGGCCGACATCCTGGTGGCCCAGGGCATCGAGGCCGGCGGTCACCGGGGCGGGTTCACCGACGACGCGGGCGACTACGGCCTGCTGACTCTGCTTCGGCTGGTGCTGCGCGCCACGCCGCTTCCCGTGGTGGCCGCCGGGGGCATCGCCGACGGCGCCGGCGTCGCGGCCGTGCTGGTGGCCGGGGCCGTGGCCGCGCAGCTCGGCACCGCGTTCCTGCGCTGCCCCGAGGCGGGGACGAGCGCCGCGCACCGCGAGGCGCTCGGGTCGTACGACCGCACGGCGGTGACGCGGGCGTTCACGGGACGGCGGGCGAGGGGGCTGGTCAACCGCTTCCTGCGGGAGCACTCCGAGGAGGCCCCGGCCGCCTACCCGCAGGTCCACCACCTGACCGCGCCCCTGAGGGCGGCGGGGAGGAAGGCCGGGGACGCGAGCGTCGTCAACCTGTGGGCCGGCCAGGCCCACCGCCTCGCCGAGGAGGTCCCGGCGGGCGAGCTGGTCCGCCGCCTGGCGGCCGAGGCCCGCGAGTCCCTCGAACGGGCCACCCACCACCCGAACACCCCCGCCTGACCCACCACCCGAGCGGCCCTGGGTGATCCATCGGCCGTCGGGGCCTCCGTTCGGCGGGCGGGCCGGCCTCTCCTCGGCGCCGTGGCGGCGGGATGACGGTGCGGCGACGCCGGCGCCGGTGTACGGCGAGCGCGCGGGCCGCTGTCAGCCGGCCTTGAGGGTCTGTGGGGAGGTACTGGGGGTCATGCGGGTGGCGACGGCGACGCGGTTGGTCGCGTTGATCACGGTAACCGTCCAGATCAGCGCCGCCATCTGCGCCTCCTCGAACACGGCGGCGGCCGCCTGGTAGAGGGAGTTCGGCACCTGGCCCGCGTGCACGAGGGTGATCGACTCGGTCAGCGCCAGGGCCGCGCGCTCCCGGTCGCCGAACAGGGTGCTGGTGCGCCAGGTCCGCAGCGCCTGGAGCCGTTCCTCGGTCTCGCCGAGCAGGCGGGCGTCCCTGGTGTGCAGCTCCAGGCTCAGCTCGCAGCCGTTGATCTGGGAGGCGCGGATCTTGAGCAGTTCGAGCAGCTCGGGTTCGAGGCCGGCGTCCTGCGCGGCCGCCGTGGCCGCCGCCTCCAGCGCGCCCATCGCGCCGGAGACCTCCGGGGTCACCTCGTTCATCGCAACACGGGGGGCTACAGCGGCATGTCGCATGTATGGCTCTCATCTCAGTAGGTGGGTGCGGGGTCTCCCCCGCGTGAGGGCATCCGGCGCGCGGGGATCACCTTCGGCGTCCGCCGCGCCGGCCGCGTCCCGGCCGCCCGCTGGGAGGCCCAGTGCCGGGCGATGGACGTCTGGTAGGCGCGCATCGGCGCGGCCGTCTTGAGCAGCATCTCGGCGTACTCCTTGGCCGAGTCGGAGCCGAGGACGATCGCGCCGCCCGCGCCGAGGTGCATCCGGCCGCCGGTGAACACGGCGGTGCGGTTCACGACGTTGAGGTCCGCCCCGCCGCCGCAGCCGAGGTAGCCGATGGCGCCCGAGTAGACGCCGCGCGCCTCGGTCTCGAGCTCGTCGATGATCTCCATGCTCCGGTGCTTCGGCGCTCCGGTCATCGACCCGGCGGGGAAGCACGCGCGGACGCAGTCGATCGCGTCCGCGCCCTCCCGCAGTTCGCCGCGCACGGTGGAGACCAGGTGGTGGACGGTGGCGTGGGTCTCGGTGACCATCAGGCTCGGGACGCGGACGGTGCCCGGCGCGCACACCCGGCCGAGGTCGCCGCGGAGGAGGTCGACGACCATGAGGTGCTCGGCCTGGCTCTTCTCGTCCCGGGCCAGCGCGTCCCGCAGCCAGGCGTCCCGCCGGGGGTCCTCGCTGCGCGGCGCCGTCCCCTTGGCCGGCTCGGCCTCGGCCACGCCGTCCCGGCCGACCCGCAGGAAGCGTTCCGGGGACGAGCAGGCGACCTCGACGCCGGGGAACCTGAGGAAGGCGGAGTAGGGCGCGGGGTTGGTGCGCCGCAGCGCCCGGTAGAAGTCGTAGGAGTCCTGCGGCGCGGGCAGCCAGACGCCGTCGGTAAGGCAGATCTCGTGGCTGACGCCTTCCCGCACCGCCCGCTTGCACAGCTCGACGTCGGCCAGATACCTCTCCCTGTCGCGGGTCAGCCAGAGCTCCGCGGCCGTCGCGTCCGCGGTGACGGGCGGCGCGGGCGGCGGCTCGGCGGGGAGCGGGACGGCGCAGAGCCGCAGGACCGTCTCGTCCAGCCAGCCGGCGGCCGTCCGCTCGCCCTCCGGGGTGTCCTCGGCGAGGCAGAGCAGGTAGGTGAGGTTCTCCTCGTGGTCGACCGCGACGAGCCGGTCGGCGAACAGCCAGCAGGCGTCCGGCGTGGGGGCCCGGTGCCGGTTCGGCGACCCGCAGTCGGCCTTGAGCTCGTACCCGAAGTAGCCCACATAGCCGCAGGTGAAGCCGAAGGGCAGCTTGGGCGCCTCGATCCTGCGCCGGGCCAGTTCCCGCCGCAGGTAGTCGAACACGGTGACGCGCTCCAGGCGGGGCGCCTGCCCGGGCCGTTCGATCCGGGTCACGCGGCTGTGGACGTCGTAGCGGACGAACTCCGCCAGCGGTCCAGCGCCGTCGCCGAAGAACGAGAACCGTGCCCGTCCGGGCTCGACACGTGAGCTGTCCAGCCAGAACGCGTGCGGCGAGCGGGCGTGCAGGCGGCCGAAGGCCTCCTCCGGGTCCACCGCGTAGCCCATCGTCCGCGTGTGCAGCCGGTACCCGCCGAGCGGGACCGTCGCCTCCTCCGCCGCCGGCTCCCGACGATGGGGCCGCTTGTCGCGCGGGACGAACAGCCCGGTGGCGTACGGGCGGCGCTGGGCGGTGAAGTCGCGGAAGTTCGAGAGCATCCGGTAGCCGAACTCGGTGAGGACGGAGTCGATGTGGAACTGCACCCCCCACAGCGGGCGCGTGCGGTGCCGCAACCCCATCAGGACGCCGTCCTCCGCCCACGCGGTCGCCTCCAGTGTCGCCGGCAGCGGCTCCGGTACGTGCAGCGAGTGGTACCGGACCGCGGTGAACCCCTGCGGCAGCCCGCGGAACAGGCCGCGCCCGCTGTGCCTGATCGTGGAAAGGTGACCGTGGCGCGGCTCGGGGGCGGGCTCCACCAGGGCGTGCTCGGCGACGGCGATCCCCTGGTGCCCGAGGGATACGCCGAGCACCGGCAGGTCGCAGCGCTCCGTCAGCCGCGCCGCCGCGCCGAAGTCGCGCAGGTTGGCCGGATGCCCCGGTCCCGGGGACACGATGACGTTGTCGAAGTCGCGGAGATCGATGTCCGCGAACTCCGGCGCGTCGTTCAGGAAGACCACCGGCTCGCGCCCGTTCACCTCCGCGACAAGCTGCGCGAGGCTGTACGTGTACGAGTCGTAATTGTCGATGATGAGCGTCTTGATGCGACTGCCCCTTCCTCGCGCTCCCTCCGTTCTCCCTGAGGTACGGGGACTCGTCCACAGTGGTTCACACGATTTCCGTGCGCGGCGGACGCGATCTCCGGCCGCTCACAGTCGGCATACGGGCCGCTGCCGTCCGACGACGGCACCACGTGGCTGGGCACGGCGCTGCTGGTCCGGGCGCCGGATCCGGACGCGGCACGCGCCCTCCTGACCCCTGACCGGTACGCCGGCATCGAGGTCCACGACTGGGAGTTCGGCGGGCGGCGGTGATGACCACCTGACCGTGGCCGGGTGACTCGGTCGGAAACGCGTATTGACGGGTGGCCCGGCATTTCGTACGTTCCGCGTGGGCCTTCTTCTGGGCGCCGCCCCGAGCCGGAAGGGGGGTGCGATGACCACCGAACCGGATCGAGACGCGACCTGGCCGGACATCGTGCCGGGACCACTCGCCACGCCGTCACCGGAGTTCGCCCGCAGGCGCGAGTCGGGACCGCTGGAGCCGGCGGCCATGCCCAGCGGCGACCGCGTTCCACTGGCGGTCAGGTACGAGGACGTCCGCGCCCTGCTGGCCTCCCCCACCTCCAGTCGCAACCTCCGCCTTCCGGGCCTGCCGCGGTTCGTCAGCGGCATCGGCATCGACGACGACCCGGACGCGCTGATCAACCAGGACCCGCCGGAGCACACCCGGTACCGCCGCATCATGCAGGGCACCTTCACCCCGCGCCGGATCGAACCATGGCGCCCTCGCGTCGCGGAGATCGCCCAGGAACTCCTCGACGGCCTGGGCGACGAGTTCGACCTGGTCCAGGGCTATGCGCTGCAGCTCCCTGGGCGGGTGATCTGCGAGATGCTCGGCGTGCCGCTGGACCACTACGGGCAGTTCGTCGCGTGGACGGACATGTTCCTGACCACGTCCACCGTCACCGAGCAGGCGCGGTACACCGGTTACGCCGACTTCATGGCCTACTGCGCCGACCTGGTCGCCCGGCATCGCGCGGAGCCCGGCGCGGACCTCATCGACCTGCTCATCCAGGCCAGGGACGAGGACGACCGGCTGTCGGAGGGCGAGCTGGTCAACACGGTCTTCTCACTGATCACCGCCGGGCACGAGACGACCGCCTCCATGATCGCCCGCGGCGTCTTCCGGCTGCTCCTGCATCCCGCCCAGTGGGCCGAGCTCGTGGCGGATCCGGCCCTGACGGCCACCGCGGTCGAGGAGATCCTCCGCTTCGACGGGCCGCCCGCCAGCGCCTTCATGCGCCGCGTCACCAAGGACACCGACGTGCCCAGCGGCCGGATCGGCGCGGGGACGGTCGTCATGCCGGAGCTGAACGCGGCCAACCACGACCCGCAGGCGTTCCCCGACCCCGGCCGGTTCGACATCCACCGTTTCACCCACCACCCGCCCCATCCCCATGTGGCGTTCGGGTACGGCCCGCACCGCTGCCTGGCCGCCAGCCTCGCCAGGGTCGAGCTCACCGAGGCGATCAGAGCCCTGGCCACCCAGCGCCCCGCCCTCCGCCTGACCACCTCCCCCGAGTCGGTGACCTGGACCGACGGCCTGGTCTACCGCCCGGTCGCCATGCACGTGACCGTGCACGGGTGACGCACGTCGTGCAGCGGGCCGGGCACCGGCGGGGGTCTTCATCGACCAGAGTCACCAGCCACGGGGGTCAGAGAGAGGGCGCGCAGGTCGTCGAAGGCTTGGAGGAGGTGTACGTCCAGGCTCTGTGAGGGGTCGTCGATCCAGGCTTGGGCCGCTTGGTGGAAGGCGGCCCACCCGGTTCGAGCGGCCAGGCCGGCGAGCCGGTCGGCGACACCGCGCTGCCGCAGCGCTTCCGCCACAGCTTCAGTGATCGACGCGGCCTTGGCCAGGTCCCGCTCGCGGAGTGCCGGCGTCGCCGCGATGACTTGCAGTCGTGGTTCCGCAAAGCGCCGGTTGTCCTCAAGGATGTGTTCGACTTTTCGCAAGGCGCAGAGCAGTAGCCGGCTCCCTGGACGACCTCGACAGTCTGCGCAGCGGCGCCGAAGCCGCCGACGGAGTCCTGCACATGGCCTACGGCGGCGATTTCTCCGATCTCGACGACATGACGAGGCGCGACCGGACCGCGATCGAGACGCTCGGCCGGCCGCTGGAACACTCGGGCAGGCCGCTCATCGTCACCTCGGGCACCCTGGTCATGCCCGCCGGCCGGGAGAGCACCGAGAAGGACGAGCCCGACGCGACCGGGATCGCCGCCTTCCGCATCGCCGGGGAGCGAGCGTGTCTGGACTTCGCCACTCGGGGAGTGCGCGCCGGCGTGGTGCGCCTGGCTCCCACCGTCCACGGTCCCGACGACCATGGTTTCATCCCCATGCTCATCGCCACCGCCCGAAAGACCGGCGTATCCGCCTACCTGGGAGATGGCACCAACCGGTGGCCCGCGGTGCACCGGCTCGACGCGGCGGTCCTGTTCCGTCTGGCAGTGGAGAAGGCACCTGCGGGCAGCGTTCTGCACGGAGTGGCCGAAAGCGGCGTCACCTTGAAAAGCATCGCAGAGGTGATCGCCCGGGGCCTGGACGTGCCCACGGTCTCGCTGACCCCCGACGAGGCCGCCACACACTTCGTCAGCCCGTTCATGGCCATCGCCTACGGCTTCGACGGGCCTGTCTCCAGTTCCTACACCCAGGAGTCGCTCGGCTGGTCGCCCGCGCACCCGACACTGCTCGAAGACCTGGAGCACGGCGATTACCTGGTCACGCCGGCCACCTGACCTCCCTGACGATCATCAACGGGGATCAGAGACACCTTCTCAGACGCCCACTACCGCGAGGTGGCGAGAAGGCGATCAGTCCGAGGACGGGTCTGGACGGCGTTCACCACCTCGTGGGCCAGGTGCCCACGATCACAGTCCGGAGCCGGAATGACGAAGCCATCCAAGCTCGGTCCCGCCGGGGTGTGCTTTGGCCAGGCGCCGCGCCGGTCAGCCGGAACTGGTCGGTCCGGGAATGTCGATCCAGCGGGCGGCCGCGTCGAAGGTATCCGTCGGGGTGCTGTTGAAGGCGATAGCGGCGTCGGGAGCGTGTCGGCGTACCAGGTTGACGACCTGCTCGAACAACTCAAGCTGATCTTCGGACTTCCGTATGCCACCGCCGATGACGACGCACTCCCAGGGCCGCGCGCGCAGGGTACGGCCGACGATCGTCTCCACGTCGTCGCTGCCGTCGAGGCCGAACAGGCAGGTCTCGACGCCGACGCCGTGCTCGGCGAATCGGGCTACGCCGACCTCGATCGCGTCGGCCACCGGCTTCGGGTCCCAGGGCCCGGGAATCCGATACGGGTCAAGGCCGATCACGAGGACGCGGGGTACCGGGGCTGTTGTGTCCACACCCGGGACCTTACGTCACAGGGGTCGCCGCGCGTGGCTGTGAGCTGCAGTCGACGCCGCGGAGGTCAGGCCGAACCCAGAAACTGCCGCGCGCCGCGCAGCCTGGTCCGAAGCCGTCCTTGAGTCATGCCGCACTCCAAGCGCACGTCTATCGGGCCCGGCACGTCGGTGTCCGCCCGCCGGCCTGAAGGGAGCCGGCCCGCGTCGAGTCCATCACGCCGGGCGATGAGCAGCCCCAGCTCGTACCGGCTGATCGCGTCGGTTCCGGCGACATGGTGGACGCCGTGATACTCCGATGTGGCGAGTTCGAGGAGCGCCGCGGCGAGATCGACGACGTGCACGGCACAGCGCACGTCGTCGGTGAACAGCATTCCCCTCGCCCTGCCGGTGGCCAGTGAACGCACCAGCGCCTCGTGGGGAGAACCACCGTCACCGATGATCAGAGATGTCCGGGCTATCACGGCGGTCGGCGCGATCGCGCTCACCGCCGTCTCGGCAGCGGCCTTGGCCGCACCGTACGGGCTGATCGGGTCGGGCAGGCACGTCTCGTCATAGCGAATCGCGGCGCCGGAGAAGACCGCGTCGCTGGAGACGTGGACCAGTCGCCCACCGGCGGCAGAGGTGGCGAGGGCCACGTTCGCGGCTCCGATCGCCGTGGTCGCCCAATCGGTCTGCCGGTACGCGGCGTTGATGACCACGTCCGGCCGGAGCGCGCCGATCAGCGCGTCGGCGTCCTCACGCCGGCGCACATCGAGCGGCAGCCAGTCGACACCGGCGGTCTCACCCGATCGGCTCAGGTACGTCGCGGCCACCTCGTGCCCGGCCGCCGAACACTGCCGAGCGAGCTCCCTGCCGAGAAAACCGCTGCCACCGACGATCAGGACCCTCATGGCCGGTCACCATACTTGACCAGTCACCATGGCGCGGGCCTCGGCGTCCCGGACACTATCGACAACCCGCCCAGCCGTGCACCGGACAGGTGGTGCGCAGATCGCCGACCGAGGGTGGGCCCGACGAGCTGACGAAGAGACCCAGCTGCGCAGACGATCTCATTTCGTCCGCGCAGCTGGGTAGGCGCCTCGATGCCCCACTCGCCCGGCCCGGTCGGCCAGGGTGACCACGACCACCAGGGTCGTGGCCAGCAGACCGGTGACGAGCGCGGGGGCCGGGGAGAACACGGCCGCCAGGACACCGACCGCGACAGCGGGAAATGCCAGCTGTTCGGCCCCGCTCCGCCGCTGAGGCCGGACGTGCACGGCCCTGAGCCGTCCACGGCGCCTCAGGCGCCACCCTGTATGGCGCGGTATGGCTCAGATTTCGTGACGAGTCTCGACGAGGGCTCCTGCTCGGACGAGCAAGGGAAGCACCTGGTTGCGAACCGCAGGGGCCAGGCGAGGTTCATAGCGGTCACGCCCGTCGGTCCACCCCAGGGCGGCGAGCTCAGCGGCAGGCGTGGGACGTCCGGCCAGTCTGGCCGTGAAAACCATCATGCGCATCGGCACGCCCTCGAGCGCGGCCATGTCCTCGACCTGACCAAGCAGGTCCATGTCGCGCGGCGTGACGCCGAGTTCCTCGTCCAGCTCCCGAAACAAGGTCTCCTCCGGGCTCTCCCCCGCCTCGGGCTTTCCCCCGGGTAGGTAGAACACGTCCGGCGCGGCCTTCTTACTCACGACGAGCAGGCGTCCTCGATCGACGACGGCCGCGGCCACCACATTCAGCACACCGTCCCTGAACATGCCTGTCAGCATCCCAGATCGGACGAACCGGCTCGGTCACCTTTCGCGCCAGGTGGGCCAGCCCTTGACGGGCCTGGTGTGGGTCGTGGCGGTGGCAGGGATGGAAGGGGTCGGCGGACACTGCCGCTCCTAGAAGTCGAACTCGTCCGCACGAACGCCAGCGAGGAAGGCGTCCCATTCGGCTCGCGTGTAGATGATCACCGGCCCATCAGGATGACGACTGTGCCGCACGGCGATCCGCCCCGACCCGTCCAATGAGGGACCCGCCTCGACACAATTCGGTCCGACGTCCGGACTAAAGCTGCTGATGTGCCACGCGGCAAGAGGCCCAGGCTCAACGGCGGACACTGCCGCTCCTAGAAGTCGAACTCGTCCGCACGAACGCCAGCGAGGAAGGCGTCCCATTCGGCCCGCGTGTAGATGATCACCGGCCCATCAGGATGACGACTGTGCCGCACGGCGATCCGCCCCGACCCGTCCAGCAGCGGACCTGCTTCTACGCAGTTGGCACCTCCATTAGGACTGAAAGTGCTGATGTGCCAGGCGACCTCAGATTGTGGTTCGTAGGTCGACATCGACTCTGCCTCCACTCGCGACTAGCGAAGCCTGTCCGAGACCGTCCGGATGAGCCTCAGGGACTGCTCCACGTCCAACGCACACTGACGAATACGGCGATATTTCAATGTAAGCCGGTTAACGCCCTCACCTTCAACGTAGATTCCACCGGCAGGACTGTCCACGAAGGCGACCTCTGGATACGGGTCAGGCATGTCGAAGAGCATAAACGCGCCCTCTGGACTGATGTGCCCGGACGTGTACGAAAGGACCCGGATGTCGATGTTCGGGTGCCGAGCGAGCTCTACCAGGTGCTGCAATTGTCCTTTGAGGACGCCAGGGTCTGCCGAGCAGCGATGCAGAAGACCTTCATCAAGGATGGCTTCGATGTGCGGCGGTTCCGGGGCGTCCAGAATCTTTTGTCGCTCCAACCGGAATCGAACGCCCGAGGCCACCTCCTCTGATGAGAGCTCGGCGTCGGCCACTCGAATCACCGACTCGGTGTACTCATTCGTCTGGAGAAGCCCCGGCACGACCAGCGCATCGAACGAATGGATCTTCGCGGCACGGGACTCCAGCCAGGCGTAGTCGACGATGCTCTTGGAGAGCTCCTTCGAATAGTCGTCCCACCAGCCGGTCTGCCACACCTCCGAAGCCAGACGCAGAAGTGCGTCTCGGCGTTCGCGGTCTGCGACGCCATATAGATCGAGCAATGCCCTCACATCAGGAGTACGGGCCGGGTACAGACCTGTCTCCAGTCGGCTCACCGTGCCGCCGTCCCGCTGCATGTAGTTGCCTGCATCCGAAAGCGTGAGATCGGCCGCCTCCCGCAGTTCTCGCAGCTGACGCCCCAGCCACTGCGCCCTCAAGGTCATACCGCGCTTGCCCGCCAAGATCGCTCACCCTCCATATCTGCGGATAGCAGGACGCTACTCGTAGCCATCAGTCCATCGCACAGGGTTGAAGAGGTTCACTCAAAAGCTGTGCAGGCTTGCAGATTGAGTGTCATCGTGCGTAGCAGCTTGCACACGGAGCGTGCTGGTGAATGGTCACCAGCGGCCGACCTGGAGGTCAGAACATGGAGTTCGGGCGGACGGTGTTGTTCGGGGGCGGAGAGCGGTGGGGGGGCGGGGGAGGATGCGGCGGAGGTGAGGCCGATGTCGCCGATGTGTTCGCAGCGCTTCCCCAACGCCGCGTCCCAGGTGCGGTCGGCCCGGTCGTTCGTCGCCGGGCTCCTCGGGGACGGGCACCCGTGCCGGGACGACGCGGTCCTTCTCACCAGCGAGCTCGCGGGGAACGTCGTACGGCACGCCGTCGAGCTGGACTTCCTGGTCTCGGTGGCCTTCGCCCCCGGCCGGGTGCTGGTCGCCGTCGAGGACGGCGGCTCGGCGAAGATCCCGACGCTGCTCGAGCCCGGCGCGGACGAGACGAGCGGACGCGGCCTGCTGCTGGTGAACAGCATCGCGGCCAAATGGGGCTTCCAGCGGGACTCGTCCGGAACGCTCGTCTGATTCAAGCTCGCCGAGGCCGAGCAGACCTGCGTTGAGCTGGATTCCGTGCGCCGGCTCCCGGAATGACCGCCGCCCGTCGCGACGGACCTGCTCAAGAGGATGAACCAGCAGGTCGCCGCGTACACCGGCGGCGGCCGGCTCTGCCTCGACCCGCAGATCGTCGTGACGGCACCGGAGATGGATCAACGATGCCGACACCACACCTGTGCGACCGCACCGACACACCCGGCGCGAAAAGGAGCGCCGGCCTGGATACGACCGCTCGGCCGACGGGCCGCCGGCCTGTTGTGCCCCCCCTGTACGCAGCTTCAACATCGACACGGAAAGGCTTGTGAGCTGCCTTATTGCGTCAGGGTGCAAAGGCTTTGACCGGCGGATCCGCCTCCAGCATGCTCTTGAGCGGCCTCCGGGGAGGAGGGCCGAGGGCGGGGCAAGGGGCCGGTGGTCCCTGCTCGGCGGCGGCGCCCCGCCCTCGTCTCCGCCCGCCGTCCCCGGCTCAGGGACGGCGGGCGGCCGGGGACCGAGAAGCGGCTGCAGACCTCCGGTCCGTACACGCCGGTGCCATTCGTCGGCTCACCTCGTGACCGTGAAGGTGTCGACGTCGAACAGGTAGTTGCCGCCGCTGCCGGTGAAGACGAGGTACAGCGGGCCTGAGGCGGAGCCGGTCAGGGTGGCCGAGACGGTCTGGAAGGTGTCCCAGCTCCCGGTCACCGGCACGTTCACCGAGCCCAGCAGCGTCCCGGTCGCCGAGCCGGAACGGACCTGGATGCTGCCGCCGGAGCCGGCCGAGGACACGCGGGCGCTGAACGACTTGAGTCCGGTGGTGTCGACGCCGGCGTAGGCGGCCCAGTCGCCGTTGTTGATGTACCCGGCCGTCCTGCCGCCGCTCGCGCCGCCGTGGTCGGTCGGCTGGACGCCCGACTGCGAGGTGTACGTCTCGCCCTCGACCGTCGTCGTCACCGGAGGCTGCGTGCCGCCCAGTTCCTTGACGCGGATGTTGCGGAACGACACCACGTCGCTCCCGCTGTGGTTCTGGATGCCGACGTAGCCCTGCTGCAGCGACCGGGCCGGGTCGGTGTTGGTGAAGTCGTTGATCTTCACGCCGTTGAGGAACACCTGCAGCCGCTCCCCCTCGACGAGGATCTCGTAGGTGTTCCACTGTCCCGGCGGGTTCAGCGCCGCGTCCCGCGCCGCGGTGTCGGGGGCCTTGAAGCCGTAGACGGCGCCGGTCGTCCTGTCCGGGGTGTCGGTGGCGTCGATCTGGATCTCATAACCGTTGTGGACGGCCGAGTTCGGGTCGCCGGAGGCCGGGAACCCGACGTACACGCCGGAGTTGTCGTCGCCGTTCATCTTCCAGTCGAGTTTCAGCGAGTAGGAGTGGTACTCCTTGGCGCTGTACCACAGCAGGCCCATCCCGCCCTGCGAGGTCAGCGTGCCGTCGCTGTTGGTGAACGAGCCGGGCCCGGCCTGCGACCAGCCGGTGGTGGATCCGTTGTAGATCGCGGTGTAGCCGGTCTCGGGGCGGCAGTCCGCCTTGACCGCCCCGGCGGCGTAGCGGATGCCGCCGAGCAGCAACGACCGGAAGGCGGGGTCGGCGTACGACTCCTGGGTGTGCCCGAGCCCGGTGTAGAACGCCCGGCCGGAGGCCTGCGGGTGGCACCAGGTGATCGGGTGGTCCCCCATGTCGCCGCCGCTGTAGCTGCTCTCGTCCATGCTCTGCAGCACGTGGACGGTGGATCGCGGGTCGGTGCGGTAGTTGTACCACTCGTCGCCGCGCACCCAGGCCGGGCCGAGGTGGGCGGTGGCGGCGTGCGCCCGGTCCTCGGTCTTCACGGTGGCCTGCTGGATCGCCGGATGGCTCTTGAACCAGGCGCCCATCATCTGCCCGTACCACGGCCAGTCGTACTCGGTGTCGGCGGCGGCGTGCACGCCCACGTAGCCGCCTCCGCCGTCGATGTAGGACTGGAAGGCGGACTGCTGGCCGTCGTTCAGCACGTCCCCGGTGGTGCTGAGGAACACCACCGCCTTGTACTGGGCGAGGTTGCCCGGGGTGAACGCGCCGGCGTCCTCGGTCGCGGTCACCTCGAAGTCGCCTGCGGCGCCCAGGTCGCGGATCGCCTGGACGCCGTTGGGGATGGAGTCGTGCCGGAAGCCGGCGGTCTTGGAGAACACGAGCACCTTGAAGGCGGCGGCCTGGGCGGATGTGGCGGGGATGACGACGGCGGCGGCCATGAGGGCCACCGTGGCGAGCGTCAGACGTCGCAGCATTGGGGGGTCCTTCCGTCGCGTCGCCCGGCGCGGCCCGTCGTGGGCCGCGCCCGGGGCGCACGTCACGTCGTGATGGTGAAGGTGTCGATGTCGTACAGGTAGCCGGTGCCGCTGCCGGTGAAGACGAGGAACAGCGGGCCTGAGGCGGAGCCGGTCAGGGTGGCCGAGACGGTCTGGAAGGTGTCCCAGCTCCCGGTGACCGGCACGTTCACCGAGCCCAGCAGCGTCCCGGTCGCCGAGCCGGAACGGATCTGGATGGTGCCGCCGGAGCCCGCCGAGGACACCCGGACGCTGAAGCCCTTCGCCCCCGCCGTGCCGACCGTGGAGTATCCCGCCCAGTCGCCGTTGTTGATGAAGCCCAGCGTCCGGCCGCCGCTCGCGCCGGCGTGGTCGGCGGGCTGGACGCCCGACTGCGAGGTGAACGCCTCGCCCTCGGCCGTCTGGCTGCTCCCGCCGGAGGTGTCGAAGGTGAAGGCGTCCAGGTCGAGCAGGTTGCCCTGGCCGGTGACGCCGTGGAAGACCAGGTAGAGCGTGGTCGTGCCGGTGGGCGCGCCGCCGAGGTTCGCCGTGGCGTCCACGAAGGTGTCCCAGCCGCCGGTGTTGGCGACGTTCACCGTACCGAGCAGCGTGCCGGTCGCCGAACCGGCCCGCACCTCGATCCGGCCGCCCGGCCCGCCGGACGAGACCCGCGCGGTGATCTTCGTGGCGTTGGACAGCAGGTAGGACTGGAAGGAGATCCAGTCGCCGTCGTCGGTGAAGCCCACCGTCCTGCCGCCCTCGGCCCCGGCGTGGTCGGCCGTCTGGACGCCCTGCTGGGCGCCGAAGTGCTCGGCCTGCCGGTGGCGCGGCTGGAGGACCCGCTTGCTGTGGGAGGTGAGCCCGCCCGCGTCGGTGTAGGAGGCGTCGAACACGCCGAAGATGTTCGCCGCGGCGTCGTGCTCACCGTCGGCGGGGACGGCGATTGACCCGGAGCAGCCGGTCCTGGAGGTGATCTGGTGCTCGTGGTTGTCGTGTCCCAGCAGGTAGGTGACGGTGACCTTCGAGCAGTCGACCGTGCCGTCCTCGGGGTCGCTCACCCGCACCTGGAACGGCACGGTGTCGCCGAACGAGAACAGCCGGCCGTCGGCGGGAGTGGTCAGTGAGACCGCCGGGGCGGTGTTGCCCGCGGTGATCACGACACTGGCCGTCCCGGTGAGGCCCTGCGGGTCCTTGACGGTGAGGGTCGCGGTGAAGGTGCCCTTGGCCGTGTAGGTGTGGCTCGGGTCGGCCGCCGTGGAGGTGCCGCCGTCGCCGAAGTTCCACGAGTACGTCAGCGCGCCGCCCTCGGGGTCGGAGCTGCCGGCCGAGGAGAAGGTGACCGCCAGCGGGGCCGGGCCGGACGTCTTGTCGGCCGACGCCTTGGCGACGGGGTTGCGGTTGGCGCCGCCGATGTACTCGACGCGGTAGAGGGCCTGGTTGTCGCCGCCGGTGCCGTAGTCGAGCACGTACAGGGCGCCGTCGGGGCCGAAGGCCATGTCCATGACCTGGGTGCCGGTCCACGGGAACGCGCTGATCTCACCGTAGGTGCCGTCGGCCTTGACCTCGATCGCCTTGATCCACTGCCTGCCGTACTCGCCGGCGAAGTAGCGGCCGTCGAGCGACTGCGGGAACTTGACGCGGGAGTTGAGGGTGGCGTCGTAGCGGTAGACCGGGCCGCCCATCGGCGATTCCGAGCCGGAGCCGAACTCGGGCGGGGAGCCGGAGTCACCGCCGTACCTGATCCAGCTCGGCTTGGCCGGGGGCAGCTTGGTCAGGCCGGTGTTGCGGAAGGAGTTGTTGGCCGGGCCGCCGGCGCAGTCGTACTTGGCGCCGGAGGGGCCGTTCGGGAAGGTGTACTGGTTGTAGGTCTCGGCGGTGGTGTTCGTGCCGGTGCAGTAGGGCCAGCCGAAGTTGCCCGGGGCGGTGATCCGGTCGAACTCCACCTGGCCGCCCGGTCCCCGGTCGGGGTCGCTCACCCCGGCGTCGGGACCGTAGTCACCCAGGTAGACGATGCCGGTGGCCTTGTCCACCGACATCCGGAACGGGTTGCGGAATCCCATCGCGTAGATCTCGGGCCGGGTCCTGGCCGTGCCGGGCGGGAAGAGGTTGCCGCTGGGGATGGTGTAGGTGCCGTCGGGCTGCGGCTTGATGCGCAGCACCTTGCCGCGCAGGTCGTTGGTGTTGCCCGAGGAGCGCTGCGCGTCGAACTGCGGGTTGCGGTCGGTGCGCTCGTCCAGCGGCGAGTAGGCGTTCGACTCGAACGGGTTGGTGTCGTCGCCGGTCGTCAGGTACAGGTTCCCGGCCGCGTCGAAGTCGATGTCGCCGCCGACGTGGCAGCACTGCCCCCGGTCGTTGGGCACCTCCAGCACGACCTTCTCGCTGGCCGGGTCGAGGGTGTCGTCGGCCTTCAACGTGAACCGCGACAGGTTCAGATGCCCCTTCCACTGGTCGAACTGCGCCTGGGTGCCGCTGGTCGGTGCGTCGCCGTCGGGAGTGCCGAGGCGGGGCGAGTAGTACAGGTAGATGTACCGGTTGGTGGCGAAGTTCGGGTCGGCGGCGACGCCCTGGAGGCCCTCCTCGTCGTGGGTGTAGACGTCGAGCTTGCCGGCCACCTTGGTGGTGCCGGCCGCGTCGGTGACTCGCACCGTGCCGTCGCGGGCGGTGTGGACGACCGAACGGTTCGGGAGGACGGCCAGCGACATCGCCTCCCCGAGCTCCGCGCTCCCGGTCGCCAGCGCGACCTGCTGGTAGTCGGAGGCCGGGATGGGCGACGCGTTCGCCGCGGGAGCGGTGAGCGCCAGGGTTCCAGGGGTGATCAGCGCCATCGTGGTCAGCAACGTGAGCCACGGACGTCGGGACATGGGGACTTTTCCTTCCTGACTTGAGGAGCTCAGTCAGGCAAGGCGCGCGCCGCCGCGCTGTTGCCCTTACGCCCAGAGGGTGCCGCCTCCGGTCCCTCGAGCCGGTTGTCCAGTTCTTACGGACCGGCTGCAAAGGAATTCACCGGTTTCTAACACAGGGGATATCCCGCTGTCACCCCCTCGCGTTCGGGCACGTAAAAGTGCGTTATCAAAGCGTTATCATGACGGGAGCGCTCCCACGCTTGCCGCATGTCGCGAACGCGGCGTTAGATTCGGCGAGTCATGCGAATTAAATTTCCTCCGTAAGCCAGCGACATCCTCACGCAAGGAGGCGCGGTGCTGGCGCAAGACGACGACAGATACCCCGGTGGAGCCCGCGGTGTGCCCGCCGACCAGGCCCTGGTACGCCGGGCGAACCTCTCCCTGGTCCTCCGGCATCTCGACGAACACGGTCCCCGCTCCCGTACGGCGCTGGCGGCGGAGACCGGCCTGAACAAGACCACCGTGACGAGCCTGGTCAACGAGCTCCAGGCCCGCGGCCTGGTGAAGGAGATCGGCCCGCAGCACGCCGGCTCGGTCGGCCGGCCGGGGCTCGCCCTCGCCCTCGACGGCGCCCGCGTCGCCGCGCTCGGCCTCGAGGTCAACGTCGACTACATCGCGGCCTTCGCCGTGGACCTGGCGAGCCGCGTGCTGCTCGACTGGCGCGTCTCGTTCGACGCGATGTGCGCGGCCCCCGCGCGGTCGCTCGACGAACTCGCCACGATCGCCACCAAGGCGATGGGAGAGCTCGCGGCGCTCGGCGTCAAGGTCGCGGGCATCACCGTCGCCGTCCCCGGGCTCATCGACACCCCGACCGGCACCGTGGTGGTCGCGCCGAACCTCCGCTGGTACGGCGTGAAGGTCGCCGAACGGCTCGCGGCGCCCGACGTGGCGCCGGGGGTGCCGGTGAGCGTGGCCAACGACGCCAACCTCGCGGCGCTCGCCGAGTACACCATCGGCGTGGCGGCCGGGACCCGCGACCTGGTGTACCTGACCGGCGAGGTCGGCGTCGGCGGCGGCGTGATCACGGGCGGGCGGCTGCTGTCCGGCGCCGACGGCTTCGCCGGCGAGGTGGGGCACGTCATGGTCGACCCGGCCGGCGAGCGGTGCGGCTGCGGGCGCACCGGCTGCTGGGAGACCAAGGTGGGCCTGGCCGCGCTGGTCAGGATGGTCATCCCCGACCGCGCCTACGGCCTGCCCGGCGGGGTGGTGCGCGACCCGGAGGAGCGGCTGGCCGAGATCGAGATGCGGCGGGCCGCCGGCGACCCGCGGGTCGACGAGGCGGTGGCGGAGGTGGGCCGCTGGCTCGGCCGGGGGGCGGCCACGCTCGTCCACCTGTTCAACCCCCGCGTCATCGTCCTCGGCGGCTACTTCGCCCGGCTCGCCGGGCGGCTGATCCCCATGGCCCAGGCCGAGCTCGACCACCTGGGCATGGCCGGCCCCACCGGCCGCTGCTCGTTCGCCGCCTCGGGCCTCGGCTTCGGGGCCGCCTCCCGGGGCGCGGCCGGGGTCGTGCTCACGCGCGTCCTGTCCGACCCCACCATGATCTCCCTCTGATCTTCGCCGCCGTCCCCTCTCACCCCCCATGCTCCCGTCCGCCCGTCCGGGCGAGTCCGCGCGCCGGCGCCGTTGCCGCCGACCTCGGCGTCGCCGCGGAGGTGCCGCTCGTCCCGAACGGGCGGACGGGTCCACTCCACCACTTCAGGAGGCCACTGGTATGACGACGGGAGTATGGCTGGTCGGCGGCCGGGGCTCGGTCGCGGTGACCTGCCCGTACCGCACGGCCTGGCCGACCAGTGGCGGCTGCTGTGCGACTTCGCCCAGCAGGCCCAGGAGCCGGCCGGCTGGAGGGGGCGGTCCAGTGGCGTTCGCCCGGATGTGGGACGGGGTCCGCCAGGCGTCCGAGGGCCCAGGTGAGGTGGAACCACAGCACGCGGGCCTCCCAGGCCGGTGTGCTCGTCGAGGTCGCCTCGCCGGTTTCCCGCCGGTAGCCGTCGAGCATGGCCGGGATGCCGGTCAGGGGCATCTTGGCGAAGTCGGCGGCAGGGTCGGCCCACTGGGCATCGCCCCAGTCGACGATCCCGCTGAGCCTGGCCGTTCCCGGGACGACAAGGAGGTTCTGCGGAGCGACGTCGCCGTGCACCAGGACCACGCCCGGGTCCGCGGGAAGACGCGCCGAGAGCCGGTCGAACCAGCCGGTGAGCCAGCGGGCGGCCTCGGCGTCGATCCAGCCCGCCACGAGAAGGCGGTCGGTGAGGGTCCAGGGGTCCTCCGCGCCGTCCTCCACGGGGACGGCGGGAAGGTCAGGCGCGGTGGCCGGGGACAGCCGGTGCAGTTTGGCCAGTTCCCTCCCCACCTGGTGGAAGACAGGGCCGGTGTCGGCGATGGGCTGGTCGAGGCATGCGAGGTCTGCTCCCGGCGCTCGGGCGAGCACCATGTACGGCACGTCCACCACCGAACAGGTGTCGTCGAAGGCGACGACTTCCGGCGTCCGCACGCCCGCACCCAGGGCGGCGGGGATGACCCCGGCCTCCTTGACCAGATCCGGGAGGAACCGCTCGGTCCGTGGGACGCGCAGGACCAGGTCGTCCCCGAGAAGGAAGACACGGTTGGCCACCCCCGCGGGAAGGGGCCGCACCTGCTCGGCGGTGATCCCGTACCGGCCGGCGATGGCGGCCAACGTCTCGTCGCCGGTCTCGTACTCCAACATGACCGAGCATGCTGACACAGGCGGCCCGGCTCCGTCTCGCCCTTTTCCTGCAGGCTCTCGCAAATTCGCGACTGCAAAGAGCAATAGCTTGACAGTCACTTCGAGACCGGTTCGCCGCCGGGCGCCGACAACGCGGGCGCCTCCCCCTGATCGCCGACCGCGACGCCATCGGCCCCTGGGAGTCCTTCGACCTGGTCACCACCTGGCACGAGAAGGCGAGGTCAGGGCTGCGGAGGAAGGAGGGAAGTGGTAGACATGAGGGACAGTCATATAAGGGGGGGACCGAAACTCGTTCGGGCTGGGGAAATGCGCGGGGATTCGACGCACTCCCATCGGGATGTGTCCGAAAAGTGTCGCCTTTCACATCAACCGGTGATGAGGAGGCTCCATCTTTTCTTCCACGTCGGCGTCACGACGTGACCGCTCTCGGGCGGAAGGCAGGCTTCGTGCCGTGACGGAGAGGTGGAGCACCCCTTGATGCCTGACGCCTGGGCCGCATCGATCCCCCAGCCGCTGTCCTCGATGCCCCTCGAGCCGCTCCTGACCAGGGACTACGACTCCCACCCCGCCCTGGTCCACGAGCGGCTGCGCGGCCGGTTCGGCCCCGTCGCCCCGGTCGAGCTGCTGGGTGTGCCGGTCTGGCTGGCGCTCGGCTACAACGAAGTGCTGCAGATCCTGCAGAACGAGGGCGACATCTGGAGCAAGCATCTCGACCACTGGCGGTGGAAGCAGGAGGGGCGCGTCCCGCCGGACTGGCCCCTGATGCCCGTGGTCGACCTCCAGAACTCCTACACGCAGGAAGGGGCGCCGCACCTCAGGCTGCGCGAAGCCTGGAGCGCGGCACTCGCGCCGTACCAGGACCCCGCTCACCCGCAGGCGCAGATGCTGACCCAGGCCATCGGGCGGTACGCCGACGACCTGATCAACGTGCTCGCGGAAGGCGCCTCCCCCACCGGGTGGGCGGACCTGTCGGCGCAGTTCGCGCGGCCGCTGCCGCTGATGGTCTGCTGCCGGCTCCTCGGGCTGGACAACGACCGGGGCGACGACTTCCTCATGGACGTCTGGCGGGTGATGGACGCCGCTCCGGACGCGGCGGTGGCGTTCCAGCGGGTCATGACCTCGATCACCGACCTGGCGGCCACCAAGATGACCCGTCCGGGCGAGGACATGGGCTCCTACATGCTGGCGGCCGTCCCGGACCTCACCGTCGAAGAGCTGGCGCGCGAGCTGGTGGTGCTGCCGGGCATGATCGGCGACTACATCGGCTCGCTGATCTGCAACACCGTCGTCGAGGTGATGACCAACCGCGACGTGCGCACCAGCCTGTCGCAGGGGACCATCGACGAGACGATGAACCGCGTGGTGCTGGCCAGCCCGCCGTTCGCCAACCTCAGCTTCCGCTTTCCCCTGGTGGACGTGAAGCTGGGCCGGTTCGTCATCGCCGCGGGCGACCCGGTGATGCTGTCCATCGCGGGCGCGCACGCCGACCCGCTGTTCGCGGGCACCCTCGATCCCAACGCCCTGCGCAGCACGCGCGCCCACCTGGCCTGGGGGGCCGGGCCGCACCGCTGCCCGAGCCAGCGGCTCGCCACCCGCATCACCGCGATCGCCGTCAGCCGGCTGTTCGAGCGCTTCTCGAGGGTACGGCTCGCCCTTCCCGCCGACCAGTTGCCGTGGCGGCCGTCCCCCTTCATCCGGGCGCTGCGCGCGCTGCCGGTGCAGTTCGAGCTCGCCCCGAACCACGTGCCCGGCCCGGCGGCCACCCCGGGCGCGGAGCCGGGAGCGCCGCAGGCGGGCGCCGCGCCCGCCGCCGGGGAGACGCCCCGTTCCGCGCTGTGGCGCTTCCTCCGCACCCTGCGCCGGGAGCGCTAGCGAACGCCATACCGGGGCGAACGACGGTCCGTCAGGGCTTGCGGGCGATGCCGGCGTACCCCATCCGGGCCATCTCCTCGTCCACGAACATCGGCGTGTCGGCGTCGACGAACGGCCAGACGCTCTCGGAGGGCAGTCCCGTGGCCAGACCGGGCGGGATGAGTTCGAAGTCGCCGAAGAAGCGCAGGATCTCCTGCCCGGTCCTCGGGCAGAACGGGCTGTTGGCCTGCCGGTAGAGCTCGACGATCCGCGACGTCCGCTCCGGGGCGGCGTCGCTGCCGACGTGGGAGATGGCGAGGTAGCTGCCCGGCGCGACGGCGTCGCGGTAGGCGGCGACGAAGCCGTGCGGGTCGTCCTCGTCGGGAATGAGATGCAGCAGGAACATCATCAGGACCGCGACCGGCTCGCCGAAGTCGATCGTCGTCCGGACGTCCGGGTGGTCGAGGATCTCCTTCGGCCGCCTGACGTCACCCCGCACCATCACCACCCGGTCGCCCTCGGCGAGCAGGGCACGGCCGTGCGCGCAGACGACCGGGTCGTTGTCGACGTAGACCACGCGCGCCTCGGGTGCGAACCGGAGGGCGACCTCGTGGACGTTCTGCTGCGCGGGCAGCCCCGATCCGAGGTCGAGGAACTGGGTGATCCCCTGCCGGGTGAGGTACTCGACGACGCGGCCGATCAGCCTGCGATTCTCCCTGGTGCCCTCGCGGGTCTCGGGCATGGCGCTCAGCACCAGCTCGGCGAGGTCCCGGTCGGCCTGGAAGTTGTCCTTCCCGCCCAGGAAGTAGTCGTACATCCGCGCCGCGTTAGGGATGTGCGGGTCCACTCCGGGTGGTGGCTGCTCTGTCGACATCAACGTCCTTTTGCGTCACACCTGGTAGCGATCACCAGATTAACGGTAAACGTTACCTTTTCCCGGTATCTCGCTACGTAAGACACGCTTGGGCGTGGGGCTACAGGTACGCGTCCACGCCCAGCTTGACCGCGACGAAGAGGCCCGAGACGGCGGCGGCGAGGCGGAGCGTGCGGCCGGGCAGCCGCCGGGCGATCGCCGGGCCGACCCAGCCGCCCACCAGGAAACCCGCCGCGAGCGGCAGCGCCACCCCCCACCGCACCGGCCCGAACAGTGCGAACCCGACCGCCGCCACGCCGTTGGCCAGGGCGGACAGCACGTTCTTGACGGCGTTGAGCCGGACCGGCGAGTCGCGGATCGCCGAGGACAGCACGGCGAACATCAGGATGCCGCCGGCCGCCCCGAAGTACCCGACGTAGATCGAGACCGCGAAGATCCCCGCGCGCAGCGCCCACTCGTTCCGCTCCCGGGCGGCGAGGGCGAACCTCTCCGGCCGGGGCGCGCGGACCAGCAGCAGGCTGGCGGCCGCGATGAGCCAGGGGGCGATCATGCCGAAGGTCTGCGACGGCGTGATCAGCAGCAACGCCGCCCCGGCCATGCCCCCCGCCGCCGACAGCCAGCCCAGGCGGGCCACCTGCCCGCCCTGCCCGGCGAGTTCGGGGCGCGACCCGGCCGCCGCGCCGATGCCGGTGAACACCAGCGAGACGGTGTTGGTGACGTTCGCGGTGAGCGGCGGCAGCCCGAACGCGAGCAGGGCCGGGTAGGAGACGATCGAGGCCAGGCTCACCACCGTGCTCACCACGCCCGCCAGCACCCCGACCCCGGCCAGCCCCAGAACATCAGCGACGGTCACGAGCCCACCCAACCACAGCGGGCCGCGGCGAGATCGGGCGGGTCCGTCAGGGGGACGGGAAAGCCGCTGGCAGGAAACGGCCAATAACGGGCAACTTGTTGCCGCCGGAACGCCTGGCCCGCCGGATCCGGAAAAGGCAGAGTCGGTGATGGAAGAACCGACCGCCGACGAAACGGCCTCCAGCGAAAAGGAATCAGGAAATGAAGACCGGCACCGCTTTCCCGGGTACGTCCGAAAGGACCGCCACATTCCCCGCCGCACCCTCGCCCACCGCCCGCTCACGTGTCGTTCCCGGTACGACCTGGGACTGAAGGGAGCATCCGGCCATGCTGGTCGTGTTGACGATGCGCCACGTGACGGGACGCCCGTCCGACACCGCCCTCATCGACGGCAGCGGAATGCTGGCACTCCTGCCCCGGCAGTGGAGCAAGGAATTCCACCAGGGGTCGCGCTACGCCGCCATAAGAATTCAGACCGACGACGACACCGGGACCGGACTCGTCCGCGCCCAGGTGGCCGCGATTCTGACGAATCCTGAAATGAGCAACTGGGAGTTGCTCACCTGCGAGGCCCTGATCGACGCCGCCCCCAGGGCCCTCGTCCCGGCCGCGAGCCCCCGCCACCCTCTGCGGCTCGCCGGCTGGAACTGAGCCGCCTCCGCGCGACTTCCCTCCCGGGCCGCCCGGCGGCTACAGTTGTGAACGCTCGTTCATGAACAGGCGTTCATAATATCCTTGGGAGGGCTTGATGGGCGGGATCGTCAACACACAGCAGGCCGAGGCGTGGAACGGCTACGAAGGCAACCACTGGGCCGACAACCACGACCGGTACGACGCGGTGAACAACGGGTTCAACGACCACCTGCTGGAGGCCGCCGCCCCGGGCGAGGGCGACCGGGTGCTCGACGTCGGATGCGGGAACGGGCAGGTCACGCGGCTGGCGGCCCGCCGGGCGCACAACGGCCACGCGACCGGGCTCGACCTGTCGGCGCCGATGCTGCGCCGGGCGCGCGAGCTGGCGGCGCGCGAGGGCGTCGCCAACGTGACCTTCACGGAGGGAGACGCGCAGGTCCACCCGCTCCCCGCCGCCGCCTTCGACGTCGCCGTCAGCCGGTTCGGCATCATGTTCTTCGCCGACCCGGTCGCCGCCTTCGCCAACATCGGCCGCGCGCTGCGGCCCGGCGGCCGCGTCGCCTTCCTCAGCATGCGGGGCATCGGCGAAAGCGACCTCGGCCCGGTCTTCGCCGCGATGCGACGGCACCTCCCCGGCCTGGTCGGCGGCCGGGGACCGCACGAGCCGGGGCCGGAGTCGATGTCGGATCCGGCGCGCATCCACGAGGTGCTCACCGGCGCGGGATTCGAGAAGGTGACGGCGACGCCCGTCGAGGCGCCGCAGGTCTGGGGGCGCGACGTCGAGGACGCTGCCGCCTTCCTCGGCGCGTGGGGCCCCGTCCAGCACATCCTCGGCCAGGTCGACGCGGACGCCGCGCGGCGGGCCCGGGAGGCGTTGACCGAGGCGCTGCGCCCCTTCGCCCAGCCCGACGCCGTCCGCCTGAGCGGCGCCGCCTGGCTGACCACCGCCGTCCGCCCCTGACCACCCGGCGCGGGACCGCCGGATGCGTCTCGGCGACGCGCGGGCGCGAACCGGGTGGTCCCGCTGCCGGGCGGGCACGTCAATACGATGTGGCGTGATGTCTCCGAGAAAAGCGGCCGTGCTGCGGGCCGGGGGTGGCGACCGGACGCTGCGCGAGCACCTGATCGCGACCGCCGAACGCCTCATCGCCGAGCAGGGCACGGCCGGGCTCACCGTCCGGACGATCGCCCGCGAGGCGCGGGTGGCCGACGGCGTGCTCTACAACCACTTCGCCGACAAGGAAGAGCTGCTGGCGCTGGCCCTGCACGCCCACGTGCGGTCCGTCGAGCGCGGGCTGGGCGAGCCGCCGCGGCGGGCCGGCGAGGGCACCGTGGAGGCGAACCTGCGGGCCTACATCGCCCGCGGCCTGGCACTGCACGTCGCGATCATGCCCGCCTTCGCCGGCCTGCTGCACCAGCCCAAGGTGCTGGCCCGGTTCAAGGACCTGCCCAACCCGCTGGAGGGCGGCCTCGGCCTGCGCGACGCCCTGACGGCGTACCTGCGCGCCGAGCGCGACCTCGGGAGGATCGCGCCGGACGCCGCCGTCGAGGCGGCGGCCACGATGATCGTCGGAGCGTGCCACGAGCTGGTGCTGCCCCGCGTGTTCGGCGGCGACCCACCGGCCGCCGAAGCCGTCCCCGGCGACCTCGCCGACGACCTGGTCGCCACCCTCCTGAAGGGCATCGCCCCCGCCGGGCCCCCGTGAGCACCCGGCGGGCGGGCCTCAGCGGGCGGGACGGGAGGCGGCGTACTCGGGGACGTCGATCATCGGGGGCCGCTCGGCCACGGAGACGTCGCGATGGAGCGGCACGTGGCCGGTCGCACCGCGGCTGAACTGCGTCAGGCCCGGCGAGGGGACGTGCAGGGGGATCATCCTGCCCTGGCGTTCCAGGCGCGCCCAGGCGGTGTGCATGATCTGCCCGGCCATCACGCCGAGCGCCTCGGTCGACTGGTGGGAGTGCACCCGGCGGCCGAGGTCGACCTGGGCGAGGGCGTCCAGGCCGGCGTGTTCGAGCAGGTCGACGAGCAGGCCGAACTCCACGCCGTACCCTGTGGCGAACGGCACGCGTTCGAGCGCCTCGCGCCGCCCGGCGTACTCCCCGGCGAGCGGCTGGACGAACCCGGCCAGCAGCGGCCAGTGCAGGTTGAGCATCGGCCGGGCGACGAGCTCGGTGACCCGCCCTCCCCCGCCCTGCACCTCCTGCAGCGGCCGGTCGTAGCAGCCCTTGACGTACACCACCGAGGGGTCGGCGAGGAGCGGCCCGAGCAGGCCGGTGACGAACGAGGTGCGGAACTCGCGCAGGTCGGCGTCCACGAAGACCAGCAGGTCGCCGGAGGTGGCGGCGAGGGACTTCCACAGCACGTCGCCCTTGCCGTCCATCGGCGCCAGGGCGGGCAGGATCTCGTCCTGGCCGAAGACCTTCGCCCCCGCCTGCACCGCCTGGGCGGCGGTGTCGTCGGTGGAGCGGGAGTCGACGACGACGAGCTCGTCCACCAGCGGAACGGCCTCGACGAGGTCGCGCCGGATCGCCGAGACGATCTCGCCCACCGTCTCGGCCTCGTTCCTGGCCGGGAGCACCACGCTGATCGTCGTGGTGCCCTTGCGGGCGAGCAGGCGCTCCACCGGCCAGTCGGCCGAGGCCGTCGTACGGTCGCGCAGCCAGACCTCCACCTCAGGCAGCACGCCCGATCCCCCTGCCCCCTGTCGCCTCCTGTAACACCCGATATCACTTTATGCGCAGGAAAGAACCGGGCCCGACAGGGGATCGGGCCCGGTTCCGGACGGGGTGCTACGACAGGGGGTTCTGGGTGAGCAGGTGGGCCTTGAAGCCCTCGCCGTAGGTGCTGGTGGGGGTGCCGTTGTAGTCGGTGATGAGCACGTTGCCCTGACCACAGCCCCACGGGTTCCAGGTCCACGCCGTGTACCCGATGCCGTGCGCGTCGGCCCACGCCATCACCTGGTCGATGTAGTCGTGGGCGCAGGAGTTCTGGCCGATCTCACCGGCGTGCACCGGCACCTGCGCGGCGACGGCCCCGACCTGGCTGTCCCAGCAGGAGACCGTGGAGCAGGTGTTGAAGTTGTAGGTGTGCCATGCCGCCATGAGGTTGCCGGCCGGGTCGGCGGGCTTGTAGGTGAGCCACTGGCTCAGGTCGTTGGACCAGGCCAGACCGCCCAGCATGATCACGTTGGTGGCGCCGGTGGCGCGCACCGTGTCGACCAGCGACTGCATGCCCGCCACCTGGTAGCCGATGCCCGTGCAGGTGCCGCCGTCGCGCCAGCAGGTCCAGGCGGCGGTGGCGTTCCAGTTGGCGGCGGCGTCGGGGTAGGGCTCGTTGAACAGGTCGAAGACGACCGCGTCGTTCCCCTTGAACATGGTGGCCACGCCCGTCCAGAACGCCGGCGCGTACTGGGCGTCGGGCATCGGCTTCTGGCAGGTCGCCGCGGTGTCGGAGCAGCCGGCGCCCTGACCGCTGTACTGACCGTGGTTCCAGTGCATCTCCACGATCGGGGTGATGCCGTTGGCGACCAGCAGGTTCACGTAGTCCTTGACGTTCTGCTGGTAGGCGGCCCCGCTGGGCGAGCCGCTGGTGCCGTTCCAGCACTCCTCGTTCAGCGGGATCCGGACCGCGTGGATGTTCCAGGCCTTCATCGCGTCGACCGAGGCCTGGTCCACCGGGCCGCTGTCCCACATCCCCTTGCCCTGTACGCAGGCGAACTCCCCGCTGGCCCGGTTGACGCCCAGCAGGCGGTAGGCGGCGCCACCGGAGGTGAGCAGCTTGTTGCCCGAGACGTGCAGGGCCGGTGCCGCGCCGCCCCCGCCGCCGTCGTTGTCGGCCTCGGTCGCGGTGACCGTGACCGAGGTGAGGCCGGACGAGGCGACCGTGATCGCCCGGGTGCCGTTGACCTTGTCGGCGTCCTCCGCGGCGCGGAGCGTCACGGTCTGCGGGGTGTTCCAGTTGGAGGTGGTGAAGGTCAGGCCGGCGCCGCCGCTCACGGTGATGTCGCTGTCACCGGCGCCGGCGGTGCTGGTGACGGTCACGTTGCCGGTCGGCTGGGACCGCAGGCGGACGCCGTAGGTCGCGGTCCCGCCCTCGGGCACGCTCACGCCGGTCGGGGAGACGACCAGGGCCTGCGTCGTCCCTCCCCCGCCGTTGCCGGCGCAGCTGACGGCCGGGGCGGTGTTGACCCCGCCGGTGTAGGTCCCGTTGAAGCCGACGGTCCAGGTCGCCCCGGTGCCTTTGGCCGCGTTGTAGGAGAGGGGGGTGATCTTGATGGCCGCGCCCGCCGGGGTGGGGGCCGCGGGGGCCGGCACGCCGTCCCACATCTGGGTGATCACCTGGTTGTCGGGGAAGTCGAAGCTCAGCGTCCAGGTGGTCAGCGGGTCGCCGGTGTTGGTCACCGTGATGGTGGCACCGAACGCGCTGCCGTTGTCCCAGGTCTTGGCGTAGGTCGCCGAGCACGAGACCGCGGCGTCGGCAGCGGTCCGGACGGTGGCGAGCCCGAATCCGGCGAGGAGCACGGCGGCCGGGACCGCCAGGGCTCTGCGCCACGAGTTCCAGGGGATTGGCATGGGGATTCTCCGTGACGAAACCGAGGGGAAGAAGCGGCCGGAGGGCCTCTCCGGCGCCTGGGAGCGCTCCCACACGATCTCCCCGACCCGCTCGCCTCGCAAGAGCCCCCGCTCGCCCGCTCGCACGGCACCTCACCGACCTCGGACCGGACGGGGAACGCCGCTGAAACTTTCAACCGGGCACGCCGAACCCCTCGGGTCAGCCGCCCGCGTGGCGCTCCAGGAACGAGTAGACGTCGGCCTCGTCGACCCCCGGGAACGACCCCGGCGGCAGGGCGGCGAGCACGTGGGAGTTCGCCCGCGCGGACGGCCACGCGTAGCCCTCCCAGCGCTGGGTCAGCTCCGCCGGCGGGCGCCGGCAGCAGTCGCCCGCCGGGCAGTTCGACCGGGTCCTGTTGGTGGTCTCCCGGCCGCGGAACCACCGCGACTCGCGGTACGGCACGCCGAGCGTGATCGCGAAGTCGCGCTCCCTGGACGGATCGACGTGCGCGACGCAGAAGTACGTGCCGGTGGGGGTGTCGGAGTACTGGTGGAAGACCGAGAAGCGGTCGGGCGAGACGAAGACCTGGCGGCCGGACCAGTGCAGGCACATGCGCTGCCCCTCGATCGCGCCCTGCTCGTCGGCGGGGAAGACGATGCCGTCGTTCTCGTACGCCTTGTAGATGATGCCGCCAGCGTCGTTGCGCACGAAGTGGCACACCAGGTCGAGGTGGTGGGTGGCGAGGTTGGTGAAGCGGTGCGCGGCCATCTCGTAGGAGACCGCGAACACGTCGCGCAGGTCCTCCACCGACAGGGCCCTGTCCTGCTTGGCCTCCTTGAGGTACGGCACGGCGGCGGCCTCCGGCACGAGCACGGCGGCGGCGAAGTAGTTCGCCTCGGTGCGCTGGCGCAGGAAGTCGGCGAAGTCGCGCGGCTTGTGGTGACCGAGGGCGAGGTGGCCGAGGGTCTGCAGCAGGATGGTTCGCGGGGTGTGCATACCAAGCTGCTCGTGTTTGACATAGATGCGCCGGTTGCGTAGGTCGGTGATCGAGCGCACGGACCGGGGCAGGTCCTGGGCGGTCTGCACGGTGTACCCGAAGTGCGTGACCAGGGCCTGCACGGTGCCCTGCGAGAGCGCCCCCGTGCGGTAGCCCACGGCGGCCAGGGCCTCGGCGGCGGCCGTCTCGATCCCGGCGAAGTAGTTGCCCTGCTCGCGCTGCTTGCGCCGCAGCTCGGCGTTGGCGGCCCTGGCCTCCTCCGGGGTGGCCGTGCCCTTGGCCTCGCGCGAGCGCAGCTCCTCGTACAGCCCGAGGATGTGCTCGAGCACGTCGTTGGGCACCCGGGCCGAGACCTTCAGCTTCGGCAGGCCGAGCGAGGCGTAGATGGGGTCGCGCTGCGCCTCCTCCAGGGCGATCTCGAGCTGGGCCCGGCGGTTGGGCGCCTGGCGGCGCAGCAGCTCCTCCACCGGCACCCCGAGCGCCGTCGCCAGGGCCTTCAGCAGCGACAGCTTGGGCTCGCGCTTGCCGTTCTCCAGAAGGGACAGCTGGCTGGGGGCCCGGCCGACCCGCTCGCCCAGCTCCGAAAGCGTGAGGCCGCGCTGCTTGCGCAGGTGCTTCAAACGCTGGCCGAACGCCAGCAGGTCGAGCTCCTGCGTCAAAGACAGCGGTTCTTCTCCCAGCAAGGACGCCATACCAGGATCCTAGGCGAAATTTCTACACATCTTCCAGTGACGCCACCGGCGACCCGCCGTCCGGCCGGCACCGGGAGGCGACGGCGAGGGTCATGCGGTCCTTGGCGCAACGTTCGAGATCAAGGAAGAGGCGAAACGCCCTCATCTGTAGCGATATGTGGTGGTTTATCCGGCGGCCGCTCGTGACCTGGCTCACAAGAATTGGTCTAGTCCATAATGAAAACTTTGCGTTTCTTGCTAGAAGAATACCGGCGAGTATTCACTTAAGACGAAAGAACCAGCAGATTTCTCGCGGTCAGGCTTGATGACGCTCGCCAGCCGTCGCAGACTCGAACCAAGCCCCCAGAGGACGGCAAAGGAGTCAAAATGGAAGATCGCCTCAAGGGAGCTGCAGACGAGCTGCGGCGAGAGTGGGAGAGCAACCCGCGCTGGAAGAACGTCGAGAGGACCTACACGGCCGAAGACGTCGTTCGCCTGCGCGGCTCCGTGCAGGAGGAGCACACCCTCGCCCGTCTCGGCGCCGAGCGACTGTGGTCGCTGCTGCAGACCGAGGACTACGTGCACGCGCTGGGCGCGCTCACGGGCAACCAGGCCGTGCAACAGGTCAAGGCGGGCTTGAAGGCCATCTACCTGTCCGGCTGGCAGGTGGCGGCCGACGCCAACCTGGGCGGTCAGACCTACCCCGACCAGAGCCTGTACCCCGCCAACTCGGTTCCCGCCGTCGTGCGCCGCATCAACAACGCGCTGCTGCGGGCCGACCAGATCACCTGGTCGGAGGGTGACGGCAGGGCGCCGTACTGGCTGGCCCCGATCGTGGCCGACGCCGAGGCCGGCTTCGGCGGTGTGCTGAACGCCTTCGAGCTGATGAAGGGCATGATCGCCGCGGGTGCGGCGGGAGTGCACTGGGAGGACCAGCTCGCCTCGGAGAAGAAGTGCGGCCACCTCGGCGGCAAGGTGCTGATCCCGACCGGCCAGCACATCAAGACCCTCAACGCGGCCCGCCTCGCGGCCGACGTGTCCGATGTGCCGTCCCTGATCATCGCGCGGACCGACGCTCAGGCCGCGACGCTCCTGACCAGCGACGTCGACCCCCGCGACCAGGCCTTCACCACCGGCGACCGCACCGCCGAGGGCTTCTACCGGGTGCGCAACGGCGTGGACGCCTGCATCGCGCGCGGCCTGGCCTACGCGCCGTACTCCGACCTGCTCTGGATGGAGACCTCCACGCCCGACCTGGACGTGGCGCGGCGCTTCGCCGAGGCGATCAAGGCGGAGTACCCCGACCAGATGCTGGCCTACAACTGCTCGCCGTCGTTCAACTGGAAACAGCACCTCGACGACTCCACCATCGCCAAGTTCCAGCGCGAGCTCGGCCACATGGGGTACCGCTTCCAGTTCATCACCCTGGCGGGCTTCCACTCGCTGAACCACTCGATGTTCAACCTCGCGCGCGGCTACGCCGAGGAGGGCATGACGGCATACGTCGAGCTCCAGGAGGCCGAGTTCGCGTCCGAGGCGAAGGGCTACACCGCCACGCGGCACCAGCGCGAGGTCGGCACCGGCTACTTCGACCTGATCAGCACGGCGATCTCGCCCGACTCCTCGACGGTGGCGCTGAAGGGCTCCACCGAGGCCGAGCAGTTCGCGCACGCGCACTGATCCGGCGTCCGTAGTAAGTAAGCAAGGCACCCGCAACCCCCGCGAACCCGCGGGCTCGTCCGGTAAAGATCCGCTTGGGCAGGCGGCCCCCTCCGGACGGGCCCGCGTTCCGCGCCTACGCCGCCGTCCGGCGGACGATCTCCCGGGCGAGCACCGCGCAGTGGCGCGATCCGCGTGCGGGCGGGTCCGTGGTAGACCGCGTTGGTGCAGAGGACCACGTAGCGGCCCGTGCGCGGGGCGCCGCGCCGTCGTCGTGCGCGCTCCCCCAGATCCTCGGGGCGCCGGGCAGGCGCCGCTCGGTCGGGGTGACCCGGTGGGTGCGGACGACCGGCCCGCAGGCGGTGGTGGCGAGCGGCTCGGCGTAGGGAGCGGTGTTCAGGCCGAGGGCGAATCGCTGAGTGTGGGGGCGGGCGTCGGCGGGCCGGACTCGCCGTCGCCCCACTCGGGGATCTGGCTGACGCTGACCGTCGGCCTGGGGTCCTTCGTCGGCGACGGCCGGCCGGTCGGGCCCGAATCGGGATCCTTGGTCCTGCCGCAGGGCTTCTCCTTGCCGCGCTTGGTGGTGCACGTCGGGGAGGGCTGTGGCTGCGGCTCGGGAGGCCGGGAGGTGGTGCGCTGCCGGCTGGGCGAGGGCAACGGCGTCCGCCAGGGGTCGTCGGGCACGGGCGTGCCACCGGCGGTGGCCCGGCCGCGCGGCGGCCGCGTCGTGATCACGGCGGGGGCGGGCGTGATCCGGGAGGGGTGATCGGGCTCCTCCACCTCGTGCCGGGCCGCGGCGGTGACGCCGGGCGCCGGGCTGTCGCGCGGCTTCAACGGAACCCGGGACCCGTCGACGGGCACCACCACCGGCACCTGCTGAGGATGTCCGGAGCTCGGGTCGACCTTGGTGCCGCCGCCCGCCGCCACGACGGTCATCGCCGCGATCGACACCGTCGCGAGAGCGGCGAAACCGGCGTGCGAGACGTGCCCGCGCCGGGCCGAACGGCGCGCCGTCCGCGCCCCCGTCGTCGCGGCGGCCCCGGAGGCCCCGCCGCCGGTGGGTACGCCGTCACCCCCGCGCTCCCTGGACGCGCCGCCGCCGTATCCCGCACCGGTCGGGTGCGCCCGCCCGTCCCCGGCGGCCCCGCCGCCGTACGCCGGACCGGTCGGGTACGGCCGCGCGTCCGCGGCGGCCCCGCCGTACCACGGGCCTGCGCGCGACCCGGCCGCACGGCCGTCACCGATGAAGGCCCCGTCGCCCGTGAACTCGCCGACGGTCAAGGCTCCCGCGTCGGCGGGATGCGGGACCGGCGCCCAGATCTCCTCCAGCACGGCCGCCACGGCCTCACGCAGCCCCCAGGAGGGGTCGACTCCCCCGGCCCGCAGCAGCCAGGCCAGCAGCGCCACGGCGTCCGGGCGCCGCTCCGGCTCCTTGGCCAGCGCGGCCGAGACGGGGGCGATCAGGAGCCGGGGCACCGACACCAGGCGCGGCTCCTCCACGAGGATGCGCCGGGTGAGCACGTCGACCTCTCCCCTGCCGAACGGATGGTGGCCGGTCGCGGCGTAGGCGACCAGGCATCCCCAGGCGAAGACGTCGGAGGCCGGGATGGCGGGACCGCCGGTGAGGCGCTCGGGCGCCACCCAGCCGGGGCTGCCCATGATCTGGCCGGCCTGCGTGTGGGCCACGGCGGCGTCCAGGTCGCGGGCGATGCCGAAGTCGATCACGCGGGGGCCGTGCGGGGACAGCAGGACGTTGCCGGGCTTGAGGTCGCGGTGGACGAAACCGGCGTCGTGGATCGCGACCAGGGCGGCCGCGGAGCCCAGCGCGACGCCGTAGGCGAGGTCCGGGGTCAGGGGGCCGCGCGCCGAGACGACCTGGGCGAGGGACGGGCCGGGGATGTGCTCGGTGACGAGATAGGGCCGGTCGCGGTCGACGCCGTCCTCCAGGACGGCGGCCGTGCAGAAGGGCACCACGCGGTGGGAGAAACGGACCTCTTCGGCGAAACGCGCCCGCAGTGTCGGATCGGCCAGGTGGAGGGCGTGCGGGGTCTTGAGGGCGACGAGACCGCCCTCGGGGCGTTCGGCGAGGTAGACCACCCCCATGCCCCCGGCTCCCAGGCGGCCGAGCAGGAGGTAGCGCCCGATGATCACCGGGTCGCCCACCGTCAGCGGCCGAACGCCCGGCGGCGTCCCACTCGGGACGCCTGCTCCGCCACGTGCCATCCGGAGGTGACCTCTCTTCGAGGAGTACGGCACAGGACACTGTGTCTCTCCCGAAGGGCATTCTGCGGGAACTAGTTCGAAGTGGCATGAGAGGTAAGACGACTCATCCCTCCAGGTAAGAAACCCGTGTGACAGGTGTGACCGATGCGCCCCACATCGCCGGGGTTCAGTCGGCCGGTACCGTGAGGGGAGAGCTTCGGGCCAGGGAGAAGCAGGCCTCCTCCTCCTGGGCGAAGTGCAGGGTCAGCACGGCGTGCAGCCCGTACAGGCAGGCGCGCAGGTCGTCCGGCTGGCCGGGGCCGGGCCCGCCGCCCCCAGAGTGCTCGTCGCTGATTCGGCGGGACGAAAGCCCCTGACGTCGACGTGCCTTCCACCTCTGGACGCCGGCTCCATGGCGAAGCCTCCCCGCGGCCTTCGTCCTTCGAGGGGCGCGTGCGGTGGAGCCGGGCCGCCGGGCGTACCGTCAGAGGTGACGGCGGTGGGAGGGGATCCGATCGGGCCGGACGATCGCACTGTTCACGGAGCCACCCATGGAACACGAACGCAACGGCACGCTCAGAGTGCTCTGGCGCGGCGGAGATCGCTTCGATATCCGGGCCCGCCACCACACCATCCGCGTCGATCAATCGATGGACTTCGGCGGGAGCGACAGCGGGCCCACGCCGGTCGAGCTGTTCGTGGGCAGCCTCGCCGCCTGCGTCGCGCACTGCGCCGAACGCTACCTCCACCGGTGCCAGCTACCCGCCGGGGTGCGGGTGACCGCCGAGTACGAGACGGGCGTGCGGCCCGCGCACGTGAGCCGCATCGAGCTGGTCGTCGAGGCCCCGGGCGTCCCCGAGGGGCTGCGCGAGTCCTTCTGCAACGTCGTCCGGCACAGCGCGGTGCACAACTCGCTGCTCCTTCCCCCGGAGACGGCCTACGAGATCCACATCGCCGACGCGGCGGCGGCCGTCCGGGCCCGCCTGTAGGCGTGGGTTGTCCTCCGCGACGGCGGCGGCGCGGCGGGCCGCCCTGCGATGACCGGTGCGGTCGCGCGGGTCAGGCCGCGGCGGGGCTGGGGTCCTGGAAGTCCGGGACGGGGGCGGAGAGGTCGGCCTGGGGGCCGGCGGGGACGGTGCCGGTGGCGCGGAGGAAGCGCTCGATGTGGCGGAACACCATGCGGGCCTCCGGCACGACGTCGGCCAGGAGCGCGAACACGTGGGGCATGCGCCGCCACTCCTCGTAGGTGACCTTCACCCCCGCGCGGCGGGCCCGGAGGGCGACGCGGCGGCCTTCGTCGCGCAGGAGTTCGGTGGAGCCGGTGACGACCATGATGGGCGGCAGCCCGGTGTAGTCGCCGAAGACCGGTGAGACCAGCGGGTCACGGCAGTCGAGGCCCGCGGTCCAGCGGCGGGCGAGCCACTCGACGCGGCCGGCGGGAAGGATCGGGTCCGCCCACCTGTTCGCGCTGCGCCGCATGTCGGACAGATCGGCCCACGGCGAGAGGCAGAGGGCGGCGGCGGGCAGGGGGAGGCCGCGGTCGCGCAGCGACAGCAGCGTGGCGAGCGTCAGGTGGCCGCCCGCGGAGTCGCCGGCGAGGATGATGCCGGAGGGGTCGTACCCCTTCTCCAGCAGCCCCTGGTAGGCATCCAGGGCGTCGGACAGGGACTCGGCGAGCGAGTGGACCGGCCCCTGGCGGTAGTCGACGGCCAGCACCGGGCGCTGGGCGACGGCCGACAGGCGCCAGGTGATCGGCCGGTGGGTGGCCGGGGAGCACAGGAAGTATCCGCCGCCGTGGAAGTAGAGCAGCACCTTGCTCTCGTCCAGGCCGCCGCCGGCGCGGACCCATTCGGAGCCGCAGGGGTCGGCGTCCTCCTTCACGATGGACACGTGGGCGGGGGCGCGGCAGGGCAGTCGTTCCCCCATCGCGACGAGCCGGGACACAAGAGTCATTCCGATGTCGTGTCTGAGCAGGAGGGACGAGATCGGCTTCATGGTCCCGCGGAGCATGCCGTTGAGGATGCTCGCCTGCCAGCTCATGGGATAGCCGGGACGTACGTCGACGTCGATCTCCTGCTGCATGTGTACCTCCATGAGCAGCCCCTGCCCGAACACCGTTCTATCTACCAGCGGGTATGTTCCGGTTTACACGGACGTTACGCGGTTTGTCGAGAGGGTCCGTGGATATTTGACCTGGTGAGAGACGGTACGACCCCCGCCGGCGCACAGCGGCGTCCCGCCGGAAACCGCGCGAATCCCTGACCGCACACCGGGTTCCGGACGGCGGCACACCCCTCCTCGCGCTCCCGCCACCCCGGGCCGGCCACGGCTTGACCAGGCTTCGTTAGCCGTCTACTGTTCTCGCTGCCCGGCTAATGATTAGCCGTCTAGCTAATTCCACCCAAGCCCCGGAAGGCTGCACCGTGACCGACGAGAAGCGCGTCAGCTTCGGCCTCAAGACCGTCCCCGCGCACACCACCTACGACGAGATCCTCCGCGTCTGGCAGGAGGCCGACAGCGTGCCGCTGATCGAACACGCGTGGCTGTGGGACCACATGCTGCCGCTGATGGGCGACCCGGGCGGGCCGATCCTGGAGGGATGGACGCTGCTGGCGGCGCTCGCCGCGCGCACCGAACGGCTGCGCCTCGGGGTGATGGTCACCAGCAACCGCGTCCGCCCGCCGGCCGTGCTCGCGAAGATCGCCGCCACGGTCGACGTCATCTCCGGAGGCCGGCTGGTCATGGGCATCGGCGTCGGCGGCACGCATCAGCCCGGCGACACGCTCACCCCGCGCGAGTACGACGCCTACGGGCTGACGATCGTCCCGCCGGCCGAGGGCGTCCAGCGCCTCGCCGAGACCTGCGCGATCTTCCGCCGCATGTGGACCGAGGACGTCTTCGACTTCGAGGGACGCTTCTACCGTTTGAAGGGCACCCGCTGCGAGCCCAAGCCCGTCCAGCGGCCGGGCCCGCCCCTCATGATCGGCGGGTGGGGCGACCGTACCCTGCGCGTGGTCGCCGAGCACGCCGACGTCTGGAACGTCCCCGGCCCCCCGCACAACCCGGTGGAGTACATCGCCGAGCGGAGCGCCGTCCTCGACGCGCACTGCGCCGCCATCGGCCGCGACCCGGCCGAGATCACCCGCTCGACCCAGATGACCGTGTCGTACGACGATCCCGCCGCGACGCGCGCCACGGCCCTCGAACTCGTCGGGGCGGGCGTCACCCACATCGCCCTCAACCTCCGCGGCCCCTACCCGAAGGACGTGGCGCACTGGGCGGCCGAGCACGTCATCGAACCGGTGCTGGAGGAGGTCGCGGCAGGCCGTGGGCGACCGTGGTCCGGACACCGCCGCACCGAAGCGCGGCCGTGACGACACACGAATACCATCATTCCGACAATATCGGAAATAACCACCCACCCTCGCCCGACACAAATAGGGCATGAGCGATATTCCATATGAATAACCCAGGAGTGGCGCTTCGACCTCAATAAAACGACAATCGCAGCGGCAAGAGCCCGCGACCCCCGTTTGCGGCCGTAGACCCCGGAAACCTTAGCAATACAGGAATGCCCTATAAAGGTTTCCAAGACGGACATATCCATCAAACACGAAGGATGCCGCCGTTGGGACCGTAAATGCCTTCAAGGGGGATCAAAGTTGCCCAAGTCCCGCACCACCCTCGGGCTTCTCACCTTCGGTGTCATGGTGACCAGCGGCCTGGTCACCCTGGGTACCGCCGCCGCTCCCGCCGTCGCCGAGACGAGAACCGCTTCCGGGCTCCCATCGGGCGCCCTCTTCGCGGCTCCGAAAGCGGCCGAAAGCTCCCTCACCGCCCGTTCTTCATCGGCCCGCCGCCGTTTCCGGGCCTCGGACCCGAACCCCGGCGGAGGAGGTCACCGGCACCACCGGTGGTGGCACCGCCGTCACCACGGGGACGGCCGCCATCACCACCTGCTGCACACCTACACCAATCTGGTGCGGATCAGGAGACTGGACGACGACGAGGCCGCGCGGCTGCTCGACCGGCGATCCGGACGCCGCCATGACCGGACCGGACACGAGGAGCACCTCCAGCCGGGCGAGCACAAGCCGGTCACCGAAAAGCCGGCCAAGAGGCCGGGCATCACGAAGAGGCCGGGCATCACGAAGAAACCCGACGTCATGACGAAGCCGGTCGAGCACAAGCGGCACGAAGGCGCGGGGCCGAAGATCCTGCGCGCCCCCGAGGGGCCGCAGGGCGTTCCCGGGCCGCCCGGTGCGCAGGGGCCCGCGGGCGCGCAAGGCGTTCCCGGCGACCAGGGGCCGGCGGGCGCGCAGGGCGTTCCCGGTATTCAGGGCCCGGCCGGCGCGCAGGGCGTTCCCGGCCCCGCGGGGCCGGCCGGCCAGGCAGGCCCGCCCGGAATCTCCGGCTACCAGATCGTCACCGGGACGCCGCTGACATGTGGCGCCAACACCCTCTGCGCGCTCGCCACCGTCAGTTGCCCTCCGGGCAAGTCGGCACTCGGCGGCGGCTACCAGGTGTCGCCGGCCACCGCGCCGTTCACCGTCGACACCAACCTGTCGTCATCGGCAGGGAACCAGTGGACGGTGGGGGTCGGCAACCAGACCGCCCAGGCCAAGACGATCACGCCACGGGTCATCTGCGCCACCGTCACCTGACCGCCCCGCCGGCGGCCGCCGCGCCGCCCCTCGGCGCCACGCGGCACACCTGAACGGCCGGGGAAGGCCCCGCCCGGGAGAAGGCTCTCCCGGGCGGGGCCGCTCCACCACGGCCGTCCGGTGGTGTTCTCCCGGGGCCAAGGAGGGACGGGCACCGCTGCCGTACCGGGAAAACCCGGCGACCGGCGGGCGGGCGGCTGGTTAGAATGCCACTCCCCCGTCCCTGGAGGTGCGCGACCTTCCCGCTCTATCTGACGATCTTCACGTACGGCTTCCGCCGTCACGCCGCCTACCGGAGCGCGGCCCTCGCCGGGGCGTTCACCAACACCGTGTTCGGGGTCCTGCGCGCCTACGTGCTGATCGCGCTGTGGCAGGCGCGGCCGGGCCTTGCCGGGTACGACGTCACCGACGCCGTGACGTTCTGCTTCCTCACCCAGGCGTTCATCGGCCCGATGGAGGTTTTCGGGGGCGGGCTGCAGCTCGCCGAGCGGGTGCGCACCGGCGACGTCGCCATCGACCTGGTCCGCCCGGCCTCCCTGCAGTTGTGGAATCTCGCCGACGACCTCGGCCGCGCTCTGTTCCTCTTCTTCTTCCGGAGCGTGCCGCCGACGGTGGCGGGCGCGCTGATCTTCGGTATCCGGTTCCCCACTCATCCGGTCATCTGGCCGGCCTTCCTGGCCTCGATGGCCCTCGGCGTCGTGGTCAGTTTCGGCCTGCGCTACCTGGTGGCGCTGTCCAGCTGCTGGCTCGTCGATGATCGGGGCGTGCAGTCGCTGTCGCTGGTCATGACGATGTTCTTCAGCGGCATGACCCTGCCGCTCGTCCTGTTCCCCGGCTGGTTCGGCTCGCTCGTCCAGGCGCTGCCGTGGGCGGCGATGGTGCAGGTCCCCGCCGATGTGTACCTCGGCAAACGGGACGTGCTCGGCGCCCTGGCGTTCCAGGCCCTGTGGGCCGCGGTGGTGCTGGCCCTCGGGGCGCTGGCCACCCGTTCCGCGCGGCACAAGGTCGTGATCCAGGGTGGGTGAGGCGTGATCGAGATGGCCAGGAGCTACGTCCTGCTGGCGGCCACCTGGCTACGGGCGGCCGCGCAGTACCCCCTGTCGATGGTGATGCTCACCCTCGGGTCGTTCATGGTCACCGGCCTCGACATGGCGGCGATCGCGGTGATCTTCGCGCACATCGGCACCCTCGGCGGCTTCACCCTGCTCGAGGTGATGTTCCTGTACGGCACCTCCGGCATGGCGTTCTCTGCTGGCCGACATGCTGTTCGGCAACGTCGACAAGCTCAGCCGGCACGTCAGGGCCGGCACGTTCGACGCCATGCTGATCAGGCCGGTCAGCCCGTTCGTGCAGATGGCCGTCGACAGGTTCACCTTCCAGCGCGCCGGCCGCGTGCTGCAGGCCGCCGTCGTGCTCGTGATCGCCCTCGCCCGGCTCCACGTGCCCTGGGAGCGGGCGTGGATGATCCCGCTGATGGTGCTGTGCGGCGTCGTGCTGGCCACGGCGATCTGGACGCTCGGCGGGGCGCTGCAGTTCCTGCTGACCGACGCCCCCGAGGTGGCCAACGCCTTCACCTACGGCGGCGCCCAGCTCACGCAGTACCCGCTCAGTGTGTACGGGAGCGACCTCGTGCGGGCCGTCACGTTCATCGTGCCGCTGGCCTTCGTCAACTGGCAGCCGGGCCTCTACGTGCTCGACCGGCCCGACCCGCTCGGCCTGCCGTACTGGCTGCGGTTCCTCGGCCCCGCCGCCGCGCTCGCGCTGTCCGCGCTCGCCGCGCTCGCCTGGCGGGCGGGCCTTCGCCGCTACCGTTCGACGGGGAGTTGACCAGATGATCGAGCTCGACGGGGTGGGCCGCTCCTTCACACTGCGGCACAAGAGGGGGTGGCTGCGGCGCGGCACGCGGGTCGTGCACGCCGTACGCGACCTGTCCTTCCAGGTGGCCGCCGGGGAGTTCGTCGGCTACCTCGGGCCGAACGGTGCCGGCAAGTCCACCACGATCAAGATGCTGACCGGCATCCTGGCGCCCACGAGCGGCCGCATCCAGGTGGCCGGGCTCGACCCCTCACGGCGCCGGACGGCGCTCGCCCGCCGCATCGGCGTGGTCTTCGGGCAGCGGACGACCCTGTGGTGGGACCTGCCGCTGAAGGACAGCTTCACCCTGATCCGGCACCTTTACAAAGTAGATCAGGACGAGCACCGGAAACGGCTGGCCGAGCTGTGCGACGTGCTCGACCTCGGGGGCTTCCTGCACAAGCCGGTCCGCCAGCTCAGCCTCGGGCAGCGCATGAGGGGCGACATCGCGGCGGCGCTGCTGCACGACCCCCTCGTGCTGGTGCTCGACGAGCCGACGATCGGCCTCGACGTGGTCAGCAAGGCGGCGGTCCGCGAGTTCCTGCGCGACCTGAACGCCGAGCGGGGCACGACGGTGCTGCTCACGACCCACGACCTCGGCGACATCGAACGGCTGTGCCGCCGCGTCATGCTGATCGACCACGGCAGCCTGGCCTTCGACGGCACCGTCGACGAGCTGCGGGCCACCGCCCCGGAGGAGACCTCGATCGAGGACGTCGTCGCCCGCCTCTACACGCGGACCCTGCCGACGTAGACCGGGGCGGCTAGTACCGGCCCACCGGTTCGGCACTCTCCTCGTCGTAGCCGTCGTCCAGGTCCCGGGAACGGGCGGCCCAGCGCGACGGCATCAGCACGGGGACGAACAGGGCGATGCCGAGCATCGCGAAGATCCCCGAGGTCAGCAGCGCCTTCATCCCCGCGCCGGCCTGGAGCACCATCGGGCTCAGCGAGGGGTCCACCGGGATGTAGCCGAGCGCCCGGCGCACGTCCAGCACGTACACCACGCTCCACGCCAGCAGCGCCATCGAGGGGACGAACGTCGCCAGGGGCGAGACGCGCCCGGCCACGACCAGGCCGAACAGCAGGCCCACCGCCAGCATGACGCCGAGGCCGACCAGGGCCTTGGTGTCGTGCACCGGGTCCGCCGCGGCGCCCGTGGCGTTCGCCAGCCCTCGCGCGGCGTCCTGGGAGGCCCATCCGGCGCCGCCCAGCAGGGCGGCCGTCACGACGACGCCGAGCAGCAACCCGAAGAAGTGCCGCATGGTGACCACCTCAGTCCGCTCATGGAACCTGATCGCGGGCAACAGTAGCGACAAAAGCCTCAAAAAGGCAGGCGTCCCGTCGAGACGATTGGATCGCCGCCGGTGAGACACGCACCGCCGAGCCGTGACACCATGTGGGCGTCATGCGTGCCCGCCTCCCCCTGCGCCTCGCGCGGTCGGCCGCCTTCACGGTCGTCTGCGTGACGCTCGCCGTGCTCGGCCACCGGGCGGCCGGCGGATCCGGGCCGGGGTGGTGGGCGGTCGCGGCCGGGGGCCTCGGCGTGACCGGCGCGGCGGCCGTCCTCGTCGGCCGGGAGCGCTCGGCGCAGACGATCGTCGGTTTCCTCGTCGGCACGCAGGCCTGCCTCCACCAGCTGTTCGACCTGTCCTCCGGGGGTGGCTCGCCTCTCGGCCTGCATCTCGGCCACGGGCGCGGCGTCGGCGCCGGCCTCGGCATGATGATCGCGCACCTCACCGCGACGCTGGTCACCGGCTGGTGGCTCGCGCGCGGCGAGTCGGCCCTGTGGTCGGTGCTGCGGCGGCTCGGCGCGCTCGCCGTACGCCGGCTGCGCCGCGTGCTGGCCCTGCTCGGCGAGGGCGCCCGCGGTCCCTGGCTTCCCCTCGCCCGTCCTTCACGGCGTCCCGCCCCGGCCCCGGCCGCGCGGGAGCTGCGTCACGTCGTCCGCCGGCGCGGTCCTCCACTTCCCGCCGCCTCCTGACGCACCACGCGAGCCGCCGCGCGACTCGCGTTCCCGCCGTTCCCGGTATCGAAGTGGAGATCTCCCATGTCCTTCAGCTCAGCCTGCCGCCGGGTGGCCGCCGTCACCGCCGGCGCCCTCGCCGTCACCGTCGGCCTCGCCCTGCCCGCCCTCGCCCACGTCACGATCAACCCCGGAACCGCCGAGAAGGGCGGTTTCGCGAAGGTCGCCTTCCGCGTCCCGAACGAACGCGACAAGGACTCCACGACCAAGCTGGAGATCGAGCTGCCCGCCGACCACCCGCTGCCGTTCGTCTCGGTACGGCCGGTCCCGGGCTGGACGGCCAAGGTCACCGAGACGACGCTGCCCAAGCCGGTGCCGTCCAAGTACGGCGACATCAAGAAGGCCGTCACCAAGATCACCTGGTCGGGAGGGAAGATCGAGCCGGGCCAGTTCCAGGAGTTCGAGGTGTCGATGGGCTTCCTGCCCGAGGACACCGACCAGCTCGCCTTCCCCACGACCCAGACCTACTCCGGCGGCGAGGTCGTCAAGTGGGCCGACGCCCCCAAGGCCGACGGCTCGGAGGCCGAGCACCCCACTCCCCTGCTCAAGCTGGTCGCCCCCGCGGCGGGCGGCGAGGGGCACGGGTCCGGCGGCGACGACCACGGGGCGTCCGCCGCCCCGAGCCCCGCGGTGACCGTCACCGCACAGGCGGCCGCCTCGCCCTCCGGCTCCGACGGCACCGCGCGGCTGCTGGCCGGCATCGGGATCGTCGCCGGCGTGGCCGGCGTGGCCACCGGCGTGGCCGGCCTGCGCCGGGGCCGCGGAGCCTCGGGGAACTGACGGGAAAGGACGGGTCCGGCGTGTGGGGGCGCCCGGACCCGTCGTCCGTCCCGGGCCGGCGCGCGCTCTCACAGCCGGCCCGGCTCAGCCGGTGATGTCGCGGCCGGAGAAGCGGGCCCAGGCGATCGTGCCGAAGACCAGCGCGTAGGCCCCGAAGACGAGCAGGCCCTGGCCCATCACGTCCACCGCGACCGGGTCGCGCAGAGCGCCGTCGAAGGAGCTCCACCAGGAGCTCAGAAGGTACGGCCGGACGGCCGCGAGCTGCGGGATCGCGCCGAAGACCTGCGAGAAGATCACCGTGGCGACCGTCCCCGCGACCGCCCCGATGGGGACCTCGGTCAGCGTGGAGACGGCGACGCCGAGGACGCCCAGGGCGGTCATGCCGGCGGCGGCGTACCCGGTGACGATCAGGATGCGCACCAGCGCCTCGGAGATCGGGATGCTGGTGCCGGACAGCAGCGTGACCGGCCCGATCGGGAACAGGACGAAGCCCGCGACCAGGGCCGCGACGGAGACGACCGCGCAGGCGGCCAGCGCGAACACCGCCACGTTGGCGAGCTTCACGGCCAGCAGCCGGGTGCGCCCGGCCGGTGCCACCAGGAGGTACCGCAGGGTGCCGATGCTCGCCTCGCCCGCGATCGCGTCGCCCGCCACGATCGCCACGGCGAGCGGCAGGAGCAGCTGGACGAGCAGCGACATCGCCGCGAAGGTGAGCACCAGGCCGTTCCCGGCCACCTGGGTGATGATCGACGGGGCCTCGCCGTCCCCGCCCACGATGCGCAGCACGATGCCGAGCAGCACCGGTACGCACGCGAGCACGACGAGCATGGCGACGTTGCGGGGCCTGCGGAAGGTGAGCCCGAGCTCCGAGCCGAGCAGCCGTACCGCTCCCCGCACCCGCCCCGGCGCCCCGCCCGCCGGCGTCCCCGCCCCGGGCCGTGAACCGGCGGGACCGGCGACGCCCTCTCCCCGGCTCCCGGGGACGGTGGCCTGCCCCGCGTCCGGGGAGCCCGCGCCGGTGCGTGCCGCGACCGCCGGCGCGTCCGGAGTCCCGCCGGCTTCCCCCGGGACGACGGTCGCGTCCGGGGTCGTCCCGGCCCCCTCGGGGACGGCGGACGCGTCCGGGGGTGTCGTGGTCCTAGCCGTCGACATCGAAGCCCTCCCCTGTCAGGCCGACGAACACATCCTCGAGGCTCGGCCGCTCCACGGCGAAGCCCCGTACCGCGACCCCCTGCGCGACCAGCTCGGCGCAGACCCGCTCGGGCGCGGCGTCGCCGAGCTCGGCCGTCACGGCGGCCTCCTCCGTCCGCGCGTCGGCCAGGCCGAGGCGGCGCAGCACCGACAGCGCCTCCCCGGCGTGCGGGGTCTCCACGCGGACCCGGGCGACCTCCCCGGCGCGCAGCTCGGCGATCGGCCCCTGCGCGACCAGCCTGCCGGTGCGCATCACTCCCACGTGCGTGCACATCTGCTCCACCTCCGCCAGCAGGTGGGAGGAGACGAACACCGTGGTGCCGTCGGCCGCGATCTCCTTGATCAGCGCCCGGACCTCCCTGGTGCCCTGCGGGTCGAGGCCGTTGGTCGGCTCGTCCAGCACCAGCAGCTCACGCGGGCCGAGGAGCGCGGCGGCGATCGCCAGGCGCTGCCGCATGCCCAGGGAGTACGCCCGGTACCTCTTCCCTGCCGCCGCGGCGAGCCCCACCCGGTCGAGCGCCGCGCCGATGCGGCTCGCCGCCGTCCGCGGGTCCGCCATCGGGTCGGCGGCGTCGTACCGGCGCAGGTTGGCCTCGCCGGACAGATAGGGGTAGAAGGCGGGGCCGTCGACCAGGGCGCCGACCTTGGGCAGCGCGGCGCCGAGCCCGGCCGGCATGGGACGGCCGAGCAGCTCCCACCGGCCGCCCGTCGGGGTGGTCAGGCCGAGCAGCATGCGGATCGTGGTGGTCTTGCCCGAGCCGTTCGGCCCGAGGAAGCCGTACACCGCGCCGCGCGGGACGGCGAGCCCGAGGTCGTCCACGGCGACCTGCCCGCCGCGGAAGCGCTTGGTGAGCCCGCTGGAGACGATCGAGCACTCCTCGGGAGGGGCGGTCCACGCGGCCCCCGGAGGGGGCGCCGTCTCGCGCGCCCCCTCCCCCGTCATCGTCGTGGTCACTTGTGTCCGGCCGCCTCGGTCAGCGCCTGCGGCGTGACCGCACCCACCAGCAGCCGTCCGTCGTCGGTGAGCAGCGCCGACACCAGCTTGCTCTCCAGGACCCGGCCGCTGCCCCAGGGCCCGGAGACCTGCTTGGCGGACTTCAGCAGCGAGTCGGCGACCTGCGCGGGGTCGCCGCCGCCGCCCCGCCACTTCGCGCGCTCGTCGCCCTGCTGCCGGGACAGGTCGGACAGCGAGAACGGCACCTCGACGACGGTGGCCCAGCCGCTGCCGAACGTGCGGAGCTTCTTGGCGCCGTCGTTCATCGCCTCGTGGCCTACGCCCTTCGGGCCCCAGCCGCGGCCGTCGATCGTCTGCTGCTCGACCTTCGCCCCGGCCGGCGGGGTGAACGCGAAGTTCTCCGGGGCCGGCGCCGAGAAGGTCACCTGGCTGAACCCGACCTCGAAGGCGGGCTCGGCCGTGCCCTTGGCGAACACCTGGACGCGCAGCGGGATGTAGTTCTCGCCGTCGAGCGCGAGCTTGACCTCCTTGACGAGGGACGCGGAGTCCTTCGGCGTGAGGACGAGCTGGTAGGCGGCGCGGCCGGCGATCTGCTGGCCGTTCTCGACGGTGACGGCGGTGCTCGGGCCGGCCGCCTTGAGCAGCTCGGCGGCCACCTCGCCCGGCGTCGCGGCGCCGGGCAGGGCGGTGCGGGCGGCCCGCGCGCCGTCCTGCTTCCCGGCGTCGGGGGGCAGGGTGTAGCGGGTGGCGGTGTTCTTGCCGCTGTCCCACAGCCAGGCCGCGCCCTTGCCGTCGGAGATGAAGTCGGTCTCGCTCATCGGCCCGGGCAGGGCGAGGCGGACCTTGTCGTCGCCGCCGTACCAGACCTTCATGGTGTGGCTGCCGGACAGCAGGGACAGCGGCGAGCTGCTCGCCCCCGACGGGATCGGCAGGGAGGGGAGGCCGAAGGAGGCGGTCTCCACCACGGTGCCGGACATGACGGGGGGCCGGTGCTCCCGGCCCGCCTTGACGACCTCGGCGAGCAACTGCTCGGCGGTGCGGTCGGGAAGGGAGGGGTCGCCCTGGACGGCGGCGATGACCGGGCCGGTGCCGACGGCGGCTCCCACCACGGCGATCGCGGCCACCGGCACTCCCCACCTCACGGCGCGTGCTCTTCTCGACTGGGAGGGCATTTCACTCCTCAACGGTAAGTCCTGTGGATCCGACATCAGCAGGCTGCCGCGCACCGCCTGTGCCGAAGCTGAGACATCCTGAGAGGGTTCTCAGGCGGATCGTGTCGTCCCTGTTCACGGGGGTGGGCCTCTCTCAGCCGGCTCTCAGCCGGGACACGGGAAGATGAGAACGCACAGCGAAGGCCTTGAGGAGGGAACGCGGGATGCGGGTGCTCGTCGTGGAGGACGAGAGGCGGATGGCCGCCGCCCTGCGGCGCGGGCTGCAGGCGGAGGGTTTCGCGGTCGACCTCGCCCACGACGGCGAGGAGGGCCTGCACCTGGCCCGCGAGGGCGACTACGACGTGGTGGTCCTCGACATCATGCTGCCCAGGCTGTCGGGCTACAACGTGTGCAAGCGGCTGCGCGCGGAGGAGAACTGGGTGCCGATCCTGATGCTGTCGGCCAAGGACGGCGAGTACGACCTGGCGGACGGCCTCGACCTCGGCGCCGACGACTACCTCACCAAGCCGTTCTCCTACGTGGTGCTGGTCGCCCGGCTGCGGGCCCTGATGCGGCGGGGCGCGCGCCGCCGCCCGGCGGTGCTGCGGTCCGGCGACCTGACCCTCGACCCGGCCACCCGCACGGTCACCCGGGGTGGGACGCCGATCGAGCTGACGCCGCGTGAGTTCGGGCTGCTTGAGTTCCTGCTGCGCCGGCCGGGCGAGGTGGTGTCGAAGGCCGAGATCCTCGAGCACGTCTGGGACACCTACGACACCGACCCCAACGTCGTGGAGGTCTACGTCGGATACCTCCGCAGGAAGATCGACGCGCCGTTCGGGCGCAACGCCCTGCAGACCGTGCGGGGGGCCGGATACCGGCTGGTGGGCGATGGCGGCTGACCGTCCAGGGGCGCCCGGCCCGCCGGGACCCGCCCGTGACACCGGCCGATACCCTCCGCCCGGTCCCTCGCGGTCGCCGCTGGCGTGGTGGCGGCGCAAGAGCCTGCGTTTCCGGCTGACCGCCACGGCCTCGGCGGCGCTGGCGCTGGCGCTCGCCGCGGCGGCCCTGCTGCTGATCACCGTGCTCGGCCGGGCGCTGATCGGCTCGATCGACGATGTGGCCTACCAGCGGGCGCGGGAGGTGGTCGCCCTCGCCGACGACGGGCGGCTGTACGACCCGATCGCCGTCACCGACGGCACCATCATCCAGGTGCTCGACGCGCAGGGCCGCATCACGCACGTCACGCTCGGCGCCGACCGGCTGGTGCCGCTGGTGAGCGCCCGTGCCATGCGGTGGCGGGCGCCCGACGGCGGCGCGCTGTTCGTCGACGGCCGGCCGTACGGCATCCCGGGCCCGCTGCGGGCGGTGGTGCTCCGGGCCGACCACGGCCGCACCGTGATCGCCGCGCGCCCGTTCAAGGACGTCTCCGACAGCCTCACCACGACCATCCACATGCTGCTGGTCGGCACCCCGATACTGCTGGTGCTGCTCGCCGGCGCGAGCTGGGTGATCATCGGGCGCACGCTGCGGCCGATCGCCGCGCTGCGCCGGGGGGCCGCCGAGATCAGCGGCACGGCGCGGTCGCGCCGGCTGCCGGTGCCCGAGGCGCACGACGAGGTGCACGAGCTGGCGACGACGTTGAACGACATGCTGGCCCGCCTGGAGGCCGCCGACGCCTCGCAGCGTGGGCTGATCTCCGACGCGGCGCACGAGCTGCGCAGCCCGCTCGCGAGCATCCGCCTGCAGCTGGAGGTCGCGCTCGGCCACCCCGACGGGCAGGACTGGCCCGAGACCGCCGAGGGCGTCCTGGAGGACACCCTGCGCCTCAGCAGGCTCGCCGAGGGGCTGCTCACCCTGGCCCGCCTCGACGAGCGCCGCCGCCCGGCCCGCTGGGAGCCGGTCGACCTCGCCGAGCTGACCGGCGCGACGGCCGCCCGGTACGACCCCGACGTGGTGAAGGTGGGCGCGGTGGACCCGGCGGTCGTCCGGGGCGACGCGCTGGACCTCGGCCGGGTGCTGGTCAACCTGCTCGACAACGCCGTGCGGCACGCCGCGTCCCGGGTCACCGTCGAGCTGCGGGCGGCGGGAGGGCGGGCGACGGTGACGGTCGCCGACGACGGCCCGGGCATCCCCGAGGCCGACAGGGAGCGGGTGTTCAACCGCTTCACCCGCCTCGACAGCGCCCGCAGCCGCGACGACGGGGGCGCGGGCCTCGGGCTCGCCATCGTCCGGGAGACGGTCCGCGCCCACGGAGGGTCGGTCCACCTGGAGGCCGCCTCTCCGGGCCTGCGCGCGGTCGTACGCCTGCCGCTCGCGCCCGGCTGAGGCCTCCCGCCCGGCCGGCGCGTGGGCCTGCCTCCGCCGCCCGCGCCCCGGCCGAGGCCCTGCCCCCGGGCCGGGGCGGCGTGGTAGTGTCCCTCGCCGATCATGTACCGCCCCCCAGGGAGAACCCGTGCTTCCCGAGAACGGCCGTCCCACCGGCGAGATCCTCGCCGAGATCGCCCGGCTCCGCCGTGACGACCTGCAGGTGCGCGGCGGGAAGGTGACCGCGTACGTGTACGACACCGGCCGCCCGGAGGTGCACGACGCCGCCGCGCGGGCGTACTTCGAGATGCTCGAGGTCAACACCCTCGACCCGACGGCGTTCCCCAGCGTGGTGGAGATGGAGAAGCAGGTCGTCGGGGCGGTGGCGGAGCTGCTCGGCGGCGGTCCCGGCACCAGGGGGATCTTCACCAGCGGCGGCACCGAGTCGATCATGCTGGCCGTGAAGGCCGCACGGGACACCCGTCCCGTCCCGGGAAGGCCGCGGCTCGTGCTGCCGGTGACCGCGCACCCGGCGTTCCACAAGGCGGCCCACTACCTGGGCCTGGAGGTCGCCCCCGTGCCGGTGGACCCGGCCACCTTCCGCGCCGACCCGGGCGCGGTGGAGGCGGCGATCACCACCGACACCGTGCTGGTGGTGGCCTCGGCCCCGTCCTATCCGCAGGGCGTGGTGGATCCCGTCGCCGAGATCGCGGCGATCGCCGCCTCGCGCGGCGTGCCGTGCCACGTGGACGCCTGTGTGGGCGGCTGGCTGCTGCCGTGGCTGGCGCGGGCGGGGGCGCCGGTCCCGCCGTTCGACCTGTCGGTGCCTGGGGTGACGTCGATCTCCTGCGACCTGCACAAGTTCGGGTACGCGCCCAAGGGCGCCTCGGTGGTGCTCTTCGCCGACCCCGCGCTGCGCCGGGCCGCGTACTTCGCCTCGGCGGCCTGGCCCGGGTACACCGTCATCAACTCCACCGTGCAGAGCTCGAAGTCGGCGGGGCCGCTCGGCGGCGCGTGGGCGACGCTGAACGCGCTCGGCCGCGAGGGCTACCTGGAGCTGGCCCGCGACACCCTGGCCGCCACCCGCCGGCTGGTGGAGGGCATCGGCGAGATTCCGGGACTGCGCGTGCTGGGCGCGCCGGAGGCGTCGCTGGTCGCGTTCGCCGGCGACGGCGACGTGGACGTGTTCGTGCTGGCCGACGAGGCGCGCAGGCTGGGCTGGTTCCTGCAGCCGCAGCTGTCGTACGCGGGCATCCCCGCGAACCTGCACGTCACGGTGACCGGCGTCAGCCTGGCCGGGGTCGAGGCGATGCTGGAGGTGATCGCCGCGTCGGCGCGGGCGGCGCGCGCCAGGGGCCCGGTCGCGCTTCCCGAGGGGCTGGCCGAACTGGTGGCCTCGCTCGACCTCGCCGCGCTGGACGACGCGACGTTCACCGAGCTGGCCGCGTCGGTCGGCGTGGAGCTCGGCGGCAGCGGCGGCATGGACATGGCCGTCGTCAACACCCTCCTCGACGCCCTGCCGGCCGAGACCCGCGAGCTGATCCTGGTCAGGTTCCTGTCGGTCCTCTACTCCTGACCGTGGACGTCCGGGCGGTGCCGCTCACCCGACGGACACGGGCAGGGCGCGCAGGGCGGCCCTGGCGCGGTCGCGCCAGTAGGAGAGCCCGTTCAGCTCCGCCAGCCGCTCCAGCATCTCGAGGTGCCGGTCGGCGGCGCACCGGTCGCCCATGGCCGAGGCGAGGAGCGCGAGATACCAGTCGACGGGCCCCATGCAGATCACCGCGGACAGCGCCGAGATCCGGCCGCTGTAGGGCAGCAACGTCGCGTACCCCTCCCGGCAGTCGTCCACGTCGCCGAGGGCCGCTCTGGCGGCGGCCTGCAGGCAGGTCGCCGACAGCCACGACCAGTCGTACGGCGGCGCCGGCCAGCCGCCTGCGGCGAGCTCCAGCGCCTCACCGGTGCGCCCCTCGCCGCACAGCCGCAGTATCCGGGCGTCGTGCTCCAGCGACGGATGGATTCCGGCGATCATCTCGATGAGCGGCCCGGCCTGCGCCATGGTGCCCTGCTGGCAGTGCAGCCCGATGCGTCCCATGGCGACGGCCCCCCGGGCGTGCCAGACGCCGATCTTCCCGGCCTGCCCCTCGGCCTCCCCGCGCAGCCTGCCGGCCTCCTCGAAGCGGCCGTCGAGGGCGAGCCGGTTGGAGCACCACAGGGTGTGCTGGAAGCGGGGCCAGGGCAGCGGCAGCCGCTCCAGCAGGGTCTCGCACCGGGCCGCCGCCTGGTCGGCTCCGGCCAGGTCGAACAGCTCCAGCCTGTTGTGGCTGTACATCATCTGCGCCAGCAGCTCGAACCCCGGCGCCCGGGTCCGCACGGCGAGCTCGTGCAGCTCGTCGGTCACCTTCATCAGCTCCGGGACGTTCAACGGCTGCGGCAGGGCCAGGTGCCGCGCGTTGAGCATGCGCATCAGCAGGTCAGGGTCGCCCAGCCGGCGGGCCATCTCCACCGCCTCGGCGGACAGGGAGTCGCAGCGGGCGTCGCCGCTGCCGTCGTACAGCTCCTGGGCGAGCCCGCCCAGCAGCCGCGCCCGCTGCGGGCCGTCACCCTGCGGCAGTTCGCGCAGCGCGGTCTCGAAACGGTGCACCAGCCGCAGTTCCACCGCCTCGTACGGGTCGCGCCGCGTCCACAGCGAGGGGGTGTCCAGCGCGGTCAGCGCGCGGGCGGACCGCTCGCGGTCCCCGGCCCGGTCGGCGGCGAGAACGGCCTCGGCCCTGACCCGCCGCGCCCCGATCGCGTCCCCCGCCTGGAGCAGGGCGTCGACCTGCCGCAGCAGCAGCTCCACGTGGAGGTGCGGGTCGCCGGCGGAGGCGTCGTGCGCCTTGACCGCGAGGTTCCACCAGACCGCCGCCTCCTCGTAGGCCAGGCGCAGACCGGCCTGCTCGGCGGCCGCGCGGGCCCAGCCGGCCGCGTCACCGTACGCCGCGGGACCGGCCTCGACGGCGTGATGGGCGATGACGGCCACATCGGTGCCCGGCCGGGAGGACAGGGACGCCATGACCTCGCGGTGGATCACCGCCTTGCGCAGCGGGGGGATGTCCCGGACGAGCGTCTCGCGCACCAGGTCGTGGCTGAAGGCCATCCTGCCGGCGCGGGGCACCAGCACGCCGGTCTGCACGGCCAGGTCCAGCACGCCGTACACCTCGCCGCGGCACGCCTCGGCGACGACGGCGGGGTCGAAGTCACGGCCGATCAGCGCCGCGACCTGGAGGACGTCCCGGGCCCGTGGTCCGAGCCCGGCGAGCCGCCGGCGGACCACCTCCGCGACGGCGTCGGGCACGGCGTCCAGGTCACGGCCCTGGAGGAACAGCCGCATGCTCTCGCGGACGAAGAAGGGGTTGCCGCCAGTCCGCGCGGTCAGGCGGCCGGCGAGCCGCTGGTCGACGTCCGCGCCCATCTCCTCGGCGATCGCCCGCACCTCCTCGGCCCGCAGCCCGGTGAGGCGGAGGCGGAGCAGGTCGTAGCCGGCGAGGTGGCACAGCAGCTTCTCGACCGGCGGCTCCGTGGTGCCGCAGGCGGAGGCGCAGCCGCGGAACGCCGTCACCAGGGTCAGCGGGGCACCGGCCGCGAGGCCGCGGATCAGCACCAGGACGTCCCTGAGCAGCTCCAGCGAGGCCGGGTCCGCCCACTGCGCGTCGTCCAGCACGATCACCAGCGGCCGGGACCGCGCCGCCTCGGTGAGCCACTGCGCCACGGCGCGGTTGCGGCGCAGCAACGCCGCGTCAGTGGGACCGGCGGGCTCGTGATCGTCCAGCAGGCCCGCCAGTGCCTCCCTCTCCGGCGGCGGGAAGTGCGGCTCCAGCGCCGCGAGAACCTGCAGCCAGGGCCACAACGCGGGCGTGCCCTGCGTGTCGTGGCAGCGCCCCCAGACCACCAGATGCCCCAGATCGGCACACTGGTCGGCGAACGCCTCCAGCAGTCGGGTCTTGCCGATACCCGGCTCACCGCTCACCGCCGCCACGGCGACGCCGCCGCAACCGGCCCCGGCCGTCAAGGCCGCCAGCTCCGCCAGCTCGCGTTCCCTGCCCCGCACCGTCTGCCCCGGCCAGGAAGCCGCCGGAGCGGCGACGAGCGCCGTGGCGGTGACGGGCCCGAGCGAATCGGCCTGCCGGAGGATGTCCTCCTCCAGCGACCGCAGCTCCGGCCCGGGGTCGAGGCCGTACTCGTCGGCCAGCAGCCTCCCCACCCGGCGCAACACGGCGAGCGCGTCGGTCTGGCGCCCGGTGCGGTACAGCGCCAGGGCGAGCAGGCACCACAAGCGCTCCCGTAACGGGTCGGCCATGGTCTCGGCCTCCAGGTCGGCGACCACGGCGTGGGGGCGCCCCAGGTCCAGCAACGCCCGCGCCCGCCGCTCCGCCGCGACCACCCGGAGCTCGCGGAGCCGGCTCACCTCGACGATCGCCCACGGCTCGTCGCAGAACTCCCCGAACGGCATGCCCCGCCACAGGCCCAGCGCCTCCTGCACCGAGGCCAGCGCCTCCCCCGCCGGCAGGAACTCCGCGCGCCCCACCAGTTCGGCGAACCGGGTGGCGTCCACGTCGCCGGCCACCAGCGCGTACCCCGGTGGCCTCCCCACGAGCACCCGCGACCGCCGGCGCGGACCGCGATCCGGCTCGATGGCCCTGCGCAGGTTGGAGATGTAGGACTGCAGCGTCGGGACCGCGCTCGGAGGCGGGGCGCCGCCGTACAGGTCGTCGATCAGCATGTGCGCGGAGACCACGGCTCCATGGGCGGCCAGCAGCCGCGCCAGCACCGCACGCTGCCGTGGCCCGCCCAGATCGACCATGGCCCCTTCGTCGTCGTAGACCTCGACGGGCCCGAGAATCCGGAACTCCACCCCCACCATCCAAGATCAGCCGGCGAACGCGACATCGGCGGGGGATCCGCCGGGCGGCTCCCGCCGGGAAGCCCGCACGGGGCTTGCCCGAGCAGGGCGGCCCGCTCCCCCGCAAGCGAGAGAGTAGGCCGCCGCCGGGCGTCTCCTCGTCCGCCGCCAGGCTGATTCGCGATCACCCCTCTGGGTGATCAGCAGAGGCCCTCGCCCCGGCCCGTGACGGGCCGGGGCGAGGCGGAGGGGTGCTTCCTAGCACCACCAGTCGGTGGGGCAGCAGCCGAGGCTGAAGGCGTACTCGGTGGACCGCTGGCCGCCGACGATCTTGTCGTCCAGGACGATGTCACCGGCGGGGTGGACGAGATCCGCATCGCGGCCCTGGGGGTTCTTCCACTGCCGGATCAGCTCGTGGTCGGACATGTAACCTCCTTGATGGAACGGACAGGGTGTCGCGCCCCGTCCGTGGGTGGACGCGCCGGTGAGCCCGGCGCCGCTCACGCGCCAGTGCCTCGGTTCGCTGGCCGGGGCGGCTGGACGGCGTGAAGACTCGGTATCCGGCCGGACGGGCGGTGATCCCGTCCCGGTGGCCGGCAGGTCGTCAGGTCAGGTGTGGGTCACGCGCTGAGCACCTCGGGCGCCGAATCGTCCGCGAACAGCCGCTTGTACGTCCCCGCCACCGAGATGAGCTCCTCATGACGGCCCATGGCGACCATGCGCCCCCGGTCGAGTACGAGGATCCGGTCGGCGTCGCGGATCGCGCTCAGCCGGTGCGAGATGACGATCCGCGTGACCTCCAGCCCGGACAGCGCCGCGTCGACGCGGCGTTCGGTCTCGGGATCGAGATGGCTGGTGGCCTCGTCGAGGATGAGCAGGCGGGGCCGGTGGACGAGGGCGCGGGCCAGGGCGACGCGCTGGCGCTGGCCGGCCGACAGGGCGGCGCCGGCCTCGCCGACCAGGGTCTGGTAGCCCATCGGCATCGCGACGACGTCGTCGTGCAGCCCCGCGATCGACGCGGCGCGCACCACCTCGGCGTCGGTCGCGTCCTCGCGGCCCAAGGTGAGGTTGTCCTTGATGGTGCCGTTGAACAGCGTCAGGTCCTGGAGCACGGCCCCGCACCGCGAACGCAGGTCGTGGACGTCCAGCTCGTCCAGGGGGTGGCCGTCGTGCCGGACGGTGCCGCCCGTGGGGCGCAGCAGGCCGAGGACGAGCAGGGCTATCGTGCTCTTGCCCGAGCCGGTGCGGCCGACGATGCCCAGCTTGGACCCGGCGGGGACGCTGAACGTCAGGTCCTTCACCACCGGTTCGGCGTCGGCCTGGTAGTGGAAGACCAGCCCCTCCACCTCGACGCGGCTGGCGGCGCCCGAGGTCAGGCGGACCCCGCCGCCGGGTTCCTCGCCGGCGTCGACGATGTCGTACACCCGCTCGATCTGGCTGCGCAGCATCGGGTAGTTCTGCCCCGCGCCGGCCAGGCTCTGGACGGGGGCGAGCACCGCCAGGGCCACGGTGTTGGCGGCCAGCGCCGTGCCGAGCGTCATCCCGCCCGACAGGACGAGCGCCAGCCCGAACAGCAGCAGTAACAACGGGGCCAGGGTGAGCAGGCTCTGGTGCAGAGCCTCCAGGGTCGCGGTGATGCGGCCGCGGGCGAGCAGCGCGCTCCGATGGTGGTCGTACAGGCGCATCCAGTGCCGCTCGGCACGGGGCTCGACGCCGTTGGCCTTGACCGGGACGATGGCTTCGAGGGTCTCGGTGAGGTAGCTCTGCTCCTCGGCCTTGGTCGACAGCTCGCGCTGGTGAACCGCCCCGATCCGGGGGGAGATCCTGAGCACCAGCAGCACGTGCGCGGCGGCCATCACCAGGACGACCAGCACGTAACCGGGGGCGAGCAGGGTCAGGCCGATCAGGTAGCCAGTGAGCAACGCCGCGTCCAGGATCAGGGTCAGCAGCCTCTGCGTGACGGCCTCCCGCGTCGTGGAGACGCTGCCCAGCCGGGCGAGCAGGTCGCCTCGGCGGCGCTGGATGAAGAAGGTCAGCGGCAGCCGCAGCATGTGACGGATCAGCTGCCGGCCGAGCACCGCCTCCGCCCGGACCCGGAGGGTCAGCACGGCCAGCTCGCGCAGCAGGGATGTCAGCCCGGCCAGGACGGTGGTGCCGAGCACCACCGCGGCGAAGACGGGCAGCACGTCCGCGCGCCGGTCGGGGGCGAAGGTGTCGACGACCTGCTGGGTGGCGACGGGCAACACCAGGGCGAGCATCTTGAGCACGAGCGCGCAGGCGACGACGGCGCCCAGCAGCGGCCGGCTGCCGGGCAGCGCCACGAAGTCGCGCAGATAGCGGAACATCAGTGACTCACGCAGCGGGGTGCGCCGCCGTACGAAGTCCGGGCCCCTTGAGACGCTGATCACTGCCCCGCCGTAGCGGCGGTCGAACTCGTCCAGGCTCTGCCACTGGCGTCCGAACGCGGGGTCGGCGACGCGGGCGCGGCGCGCGGTGATCTTCTCCACGACGACGAAGTGGTGGTCGCTCTGGTAGGCGATGAGCGGCTCACCAAGCTCCCTGAGCCGCGGCACCCGCTCGGTCCGGGCCCGCAACCCCATCCGGGACGCGGCGGTGACCAGCTGGGGGGCCGACACCCCGTCGCGGCCGATGCCGAGAAGGTCGCGGCACTCGGCCACCCGGGTGTCCCTGCCGTGGAAGCTGGCCATCATCGCCAGGCAGGCCGCGGCGCACTCGGTGGAGGTCAGCTGGTGCCGTAGCGGGACGCGGGCCATCAGCGGACCTTCCCGGCCGGCGCGTCGAGCAGCAGCACCGACGGGACGCGGCCGGGGTCGGCCAGCCGCAGCAGGCCGTACCCGATGCCGGCCAGGCCGTTCAGCAGCCCGGGGCCGGCGGCGTCCCCCGGGACGCCGCAGCGGGGGCCGCGGCGCGCCAGGTCGTCCAGGATGTGGGCGGTGCGGGCCTCCAGCGCCTGCGCCGCCTCCGGGCGCTCCCGTAGCCGGATCAGCAGTTCCAGGTTGCCCAGCTCGCCGTGGCAGAGGCTGTGGTTGGCCATCGGCCGGCGGGCGAGCTCGGCCTGGAGCGCGAGTTCGAGATCGGCCCGCGGATGGACGTCGCCCGGCGGCTGGCCGCCACGCCGACCGGCGGCGCTACCCTCTGCCAGTTCCGGACCGCTGATCCGGGACAGTCCGATGCCGGGGGCGCCGTGACACCACGCGTGGGACACCGAACCGCTCGCCGGCCCCTGCCGGTGGTCGGGCCAGCCGCGTTCGCGCGGCCGGTACTGCTCGTGTTCGTAGGCGAACGCCGCCAGCGCGACCTCGGCGGCGCGCCGGTCGCCGCCCGCGGACGCGAAGCGGAGCAGCGCCCAGCCGATGCCGGCGGCGCCGTGCGAGAAGCCGGTCAGCGGCCGGTCGGCGGCCACGGTCGTCCGCCAGGCCACTCCCGCTCCGGTCGGCGCCGCGGTGGTCAGGAGCCGTTCGGCGCACACCTCGGCCGCTCTCCAGGCGGCGGCCAGGCCGGTGGCCCGGTGGACCGCGAGCATCACTGCCAGGGTGCCGGCGCTGCCGCCGATGACGTCGAGCGTGTCGTCCTGTTCGGCGGCCTTCGCCGACAGCTCCGCGAAGGCCGCGACCGGCTCGGCGAGGGCGGGTTCCTCCAGCAGGACGGCGAGATGCAGCAGCCCGTACGCCACCCCCGCCAGCCCGGTGAAGGCGCCCATGACCGGCCTGCCGTCGGCGTTCCCGGCGAGGCGAGGGACCGGCGTCAGAGCGCGGCGGGCCAGGTCGGCGTAGCGCTCGGCACCGGTCACCACGGCCAGCCGGGCCAGGAACAGGGCCACCCCGATGTAGCCGCCGTACAGGTCCGGTCCCAGCGGCCGGGGCGTCCAGTGCTTCTCGTCGACCAGTTCCAGGCCGAGCCAGTTGACGCGTTTCCCGTCGTCGCAGGCGTCGCGGGCGATGAGGTCGGCGATGTCCCGGGCCGCGGCGACGAGCCGGGCCGGATCGGGAGGTGTACCGCCGGACGGGCCGGAGGGCGCCTCCTGGACCAGGGCGGCCAACCCCGACCGGTCCCGGCTGACCATCGACGCGCGGATCACCCACTCCTGGCGGGCGCGATCGGCGTCCCCGAGGCTCATGATCTTGCGGGTCGCGCGGGTCAGGCCGGGCTCCCGCAGGAGGCCGGGGATCCGGACGCCGCCCGAGGTCCACAGGTCGGTGCTGTCGGGACGGGTGGTGAAGATGGGGATGTCGCCCGCCCACAGGTCCTCGATCTCGTACCGGACCACTCGCTGTCGGGCCGGGTCGCCGCCGGAGATCGCCCACAGGTAGTCGAGGACCCGATCCCGGTCGAGGCCGTGGCGCAGGACGTCGGGATGGGTGGATTCGGTCAGCAACGTGCCGTAGATCCTGGTCGGCCGCAGCACCACCCGCACCTCGTCTCCGGCGAACCTCCGCAGCAGCGCCGTCAGGTCGCCCGCATCGGCCACGATGGCGTCGTAGGCGCGGCCGAACCCGGACAGGAAGGACTCGATGTGGTCCGCCGGTTCCGTCTGCGCCTCGCTCCCGCCGACATACGGCCGGTTCCGCCCGCCCGGGAAGGTCATCTGGTCGCGGATCAGCCGCATCTCGTCGGTGCCCTGACCGGCCCAGGCCGGTGACCTCATCGGCATCGGCGCGCCCTTGTCACCGCCCATGCCCGACAGGTCGGCCACGCCGTTCTCACCGACGATCAACTGCGGGAGCAGGGCGCTGCGGCTCACCGACGCCTCCAGGGCCCGTTCCGCCGGATCGTCGAGCAGCCGCTCGTGCTCGGCGGTGGGCACGATCGGGTGCAGCAGGGCCTCCAGGTCGACCAGCACCGGCTGGTCCCCGCGGGCGATCAGGTTCTCGCAGTGGAAGTCGGCGCCGTCCAGGGCGTGGATGAGGGCCAGCAGCGCGCCGAGCCGGTGGTAGTAGCGGTCGACGGCTTCCTGGTCCTGGCACGGCAGGTGCGGGGCGAACTCCACCCAGCCGTACCGGCCGCGATCCACCACGGTCAACCGGATCAGGTCCAGCCCGGCGACCCGGTCGTTCAGCCACGCCAGGGCGGCGTTGAAGTGCCGGTGCACGGCCTGGGGGCGCGGCTTGTAGACGACCCGGGCCCCGCCGGCGAAGCTCAGGACGGCCACCGACCGGCCGCTCTGATGCGTGTCGCCGCCGACGGCGGCCTTCACGAGCGCGCCCGGGTCGGCGCCGCCCAGCAGGGCGCGCACGATCTCGGCGCGGTCCCGGGCGAACCTCTCCAGCATCTCCAGCCGCACGTCGGCGAAGCGCGAGGCCTCCTCCACCAGCAGCCGGGCCAGCACGGGATACTCCTCGCACAGCGCCGCCACGGCCTCGGGCCGCTGGAAGCGCCGCACGAAGTCGGCGAACCGCTCCTGCGGCGTAGACCCCGCCAGCCGCCGGCCGACGCGCATGACGTTCAGCTCCAGGACCAGAGTCCGTGACGCCAGCGTGGTGAGGTTCCGCCGCAGACGGCCGGCCCATTCCTCCAGCAGGGAGCCGGCGTGGACCATCCCGGCGAGTTCGCCCAGGCCCGCGGCCAGCCGGCTCAGTGCGATCCTCGCGAAGGGCGCCAGGATCGGCCCGAACCCGTCCTCGGCGGCCTCTTCTCTCATCGAGGCGATCACGTCGGCGACCTGCCCGGCCCAGGCGGGTGCGGGGTGACGGCCCGCCAGCGCGGCGGGCTCCTCCTCGAGCAGCCCGATCAGTCGCTCGACGGTCAGGCCCGCGTCCTCCAGGCGCCGCTCGAAGAGCCCGCGCTCCTCCAGCCCGTGGGTGTCCCGCCACTGGCGCAGGCGCCAGCGGGTGGCTGCGCCGGCCGGTGCCGGCGAAGGGCCGGGCCGGAGTCCGGCTCGCCGCTCGCTCAGGTTCAGCCCACCCGTCCACCACGCCGTGCCCAGCGCGGCGCGTGTCGCCCCTGTGGTCACTTCATCCCCTTCCCCCGGCGGATCACGACCCGCGACGGGAACCGCCTTCGTCGTCGGCGTCAGCGATCACGAGCATCGAGCGGACGGCTTGTGACGCCCTTGAAGGACCTTGTGGGACCGCGGGAAGGGCGGCTCCAAGATCACCACAAGGCGTGCGGCCCATGCTGGTGGCCGTCCGCGGCGGACGAAGCCGCGCTCACTCACCGGCCGGTCATGCGGGTGAGTCGGACGTGCTCACGATTTCCGTTCCAGTCACGGGGAGACAGACTCATGCAGGGGAAACACCGGACGGCGGCCTCCCGCGTCTCGGGAGCCGGCGATGGCGGTGCGTGAACGGCTGAGGCCGCTGCCGGTGCCGCTCGACGAGGTTCCCGAGGTGGCCGAGTTCCTCACGAGGCTCGGTTTGGGGAACCTCGGGCCGGACGACGTCTCCGCGTTCTTCGGCCGCAACGACACCTGGGCTGGGGTGACCGACGCCGGCGTCCCGGTCTTCGTCAAGCGGATCAGCGGCGAGGCGGACCTGGTGCGCCGGAGGGTGCGGCGGACCAGGGCGATGGGCGAACTGCTCGACGCGCACGCCGTCATCACCACCCCCCGCTTCCTCGGCGATGACGGCGAGTCCGGGCTGGTGGCCCTCGCCCTGCTGGACGAGGCGCGCAACGGGGCCCACCTCGCCTCCGAGGACGACTTCACCAGCGAACTCGCCCGCCTGGCGGGAGTCCAGGTCGGCACACTCCACACGCTCCCGGCGCCGGAACCCGTCGCCGAGGACACCTCGGAACCGCCCCTCCCCCCGCTCGGCCGCCTGTCCGCTCTCCCGCTGGAGTTCTACGCGGCGGCGAGCGGCGGAGAGCTGGAGGCCTGGGGGATCCTGCACGACGATCCCGCGGTCGCCGAGGCGATCACGAGGCTGTGCCGGTGGGAGGGACGCGCCTCCCGCGTCCTGGTCCACGGGGATCTCCGGCTCGACCAGTTCCTGTATCACGACGGCACCTTGCACCTGGGCGACTGGGAGGAGGTCAGACTGGCCGACCCCGCGCGGGACGTGGGCGCCTTCGCCGGTGAGTGGCTCTACCGCGCCGTCGTGCTCGGCATGGCCGGCCACGAGGACGTCGTCGGGGAGCGCGAGGTCGTGGCCGGCGGCGTCCAGCGGTTCGAGGCCCTGCGCCCGCACATCGAGGCGTTCTGGTCGGGCTATCTGGAGGCCAGACCGGCCGCTCGCGCCGACGAGGAGCTGGCGACCAGGTCGGCGGCCTTCGCCGGCTGGCACATGTTCGACCGGGTCATCGCGGCCGGCATCGAGCGCAGCCGGTTGACGGCCCTGGAGCGCGCCGCGGCGGGTGTCGGACGCAGGGTCCTGACGGCTCCCGCCGAGTTCACCACCACGCTGGGCTTCGGAGGTGCCAGGTGAGGCGGCTGCTCGACCGGGTGCGGATCAGCCCGGACCTGACCTCGGCCACGGTCGACGATCGCGAGGTCGGCGGCGACGGCCCCAGGACACTGCGCGGCGCCCTGTCGATCGCCCTGTACGACGCCTTCCACGCCGGGCAGAAGCCCAGGGAGACCGCGCGCCGCAAGTCGCTGCGCGACCCCGGCTTCGAGCAGGCTCTCCGCGCGATGGTCCCGCACCGCGACTCGCGCGTCCTGGCCCCGCTGGTGCCCGGAACGGCCGACGTGGTGCGCCTGCACGGCGTGCGGGTGCTGGTCCCGGCGGCCCGGCTCGGCGCCGAGGCCGAGACGCCCGGCGGTCCCGCGCGATGGGTCGGCGTGCCCGCCGTCCTGCCCGCGCTGTCTCCCGGCTTCCTGCTCGTCAACGGTTCGCTGGGCCACGACTTCGAGGCGGGCTCCTGCGTCCGGCTGTACGTCGGCGCCGAGACGCCCGACGCGGCGCCCGGCCTGTGGGGCGCGCTGCTCGGCCGGCTGGAGGACCTCCAGGTTCCCTATCGGGCCAAGGTGCTCTCCGCGCGCGACCTGTATCCGCGGCGCGACAGCATCGTCGTCTACCTGGGGCGGCGTTCGTGGCACGTGGTTCCGGAGCTCACCCGGGCGGCCACCGCCGCCGGCGGGCTCCGGCGGGACGTGTCGGCCTACGTCGCCGAGCTCGCCGGCGGCGTCGGCTGGGGCTGGGAGCCGCAGGATCCCCGGCCCGGGATGCGCGGCCTGAGTTTCGGCGAGCACCGCTCGCAGGCCGTCGCCGCCGGGCTGCTGGCCCACGCCGAACACGGCGGCGACCGGGACCGGTCGGTGACCGAGGCGCTGCTGGCCGCCGGGATCACACCCGGCGCCCTGCACCGCAACCTCACCTCACCGGCGGTCCCCTTCGAGACCTCCGGACCCGGACCCGGGCCCGGATCCGACGAAGAACACGAAAGGAGGTGAACATCTTGTCCACTCAGTTCCTGATGGAGGGCGCCGACGCCTACACCTCGCTCGCCGAGGTCGCGGCGGCCCCCGTGGCCGACGTCCCCGAGGCGGTGCCGACCCCCGACACCAGCTGGCTCACCAGCCCGCTCTGCGTGATCGCGTACACCATCGAGTCCAGCTGCTGATGACCCGGCAGTGAGTGGCGGCGCCGTGGGCCCGCGGCACCGCCACCGCTCCGGACCAACAGGTGATCTTGGAGGTGTCATGGCTCCCGCACTTCTGTTCCCGCTCCAGCCCACGCATCCCGGCGAGGTCGCGCCCTTCGGCCGGCTGGTGATGGACGGGCTGGCCGGCCGGCTCTGGATGGGGCAGTCCGTGATGGCCGAGACGCATCAGGCGATCGCCTACCTGGCCGGCATGGGCATCAAGGTGCCTGCCGGGATCGGCGTCACGCTGATGCCGCTGCGGCATCCCATGGAGGCGGCCGCCCAGGCGCGCAGCCTGGCGCTGCTCACCGGGCGGCCGGTGGTCGCCGGGTACGGCGCCGCCACCCCCGAGCTGGTCGGGGCGCTGCGCGGCGTGCCGTACGAGAAGCCGGCGACGGCCGCGGCCGGGTACGCCCGCGCCGTGCGCGCCAGCCTCGGCGGCGGGATCTTCGATCACGCCTGCGAGGCCTGCGTCGCCTCCGTCGGGTTGCCACCGATGGAGCATCCGCCCGTCGAGGTGGGCCTGGGCGTCATCCGTCCGGGCATGGCACGGGCCGCGGGCGCCGTCGCCGACGTGGCGATCACCTGGATGACGCCGCCCGGCTACGTCAGGGACGTGCTCGTGCCCGCCCTGGCGGCGGGCGCCGCCGCGGGCGGGCGCGCGATGCCCCGCGTCGCGACCGTCGTGCACGTGGCGCTGGCCGGCCCCGGCCGTGACCCGGTGAGGCTCGCGCAGGCCGGCGCCCGGCTGCACCTGACCGCGCCGCACTACACCGGCATGCTCAGACGGGCCGGCGTCCCCGCCGATCCGGCCGACCCCCGTGCCGGCGCCGCGGCGCTGGTGGAGGCTGGCGTTTATGTGTACGGCACGCCGGAACAGGTCGTCGAGCGGCTGCGCGCCTACCGCGAGGCGGGCGTGGACGAGGTCGTCCTCAATCCGGCCGGTGTGCTGCGGACCGAGGGGTCGGCGGCGGCCGTGGCGGACGCCGCGCGGATCCTCGGCGCCCTGGCGGACGCCGATGAGTGACAGCGGGCACCCTCCCTTGCGCGCCGAGCGGCTGCTCATGCTCGTCACCGGATGCGTGAGCGCCGCCTTCCTGCCGTACTGGCTCAACTGGCTGGGCCACGTCCACCCGCGCCTGGAGACGCGGGTGGTGGTGACCAGGAGCGCGGCCCGGTTCGTGAGCCGGCGGGCGATCGCGGCCATCATCGGCCGGGAGGCGCCGCTCGACGCCTGGGCGGAGGACCCGGAGCCGGGCGCGCCCCACGTCGACTACGCCGGCTGGCCGGACACCGTCCTGGTCTACCCGGCGAGCTACAACTTCCTGAGCCGGTTCGCCGGCGGCCTCGGCGACACCCCCGCGCTGCTGGCGCTCCAGTGCACCTCCGCGCCGATCGGGATCGCGCCGGCCCTGCCTCCGGGAGCCACCGGCTCACACGCCTACCAGCGCAACCTAGCGGCGCTCGCCGCCCGGCCCAACGTCGTGGTCGCCGACCCCGTGCCCACCGTGAGCTTCCACACCCGCGACCGGGACGCCTCGGCGGCCGCCCCGCTGCCGTTCCTGCTCGAACGCGTCGAGAAGCTACGCGAGACCTGTGAGAGAGAGGCCAGATGAGCGAGGTCGTCGAGGACTTCGGCACCGGTTTCCTGCGCACCACGATCGTCCGGTGCGACGAGGGCGGCTATCGATGGATCCGGCGCCCCGGGCCCGGCCACGGCGGCCCGCTGCGCGAACCCGATCCCGCCGTCCTCGCCGCCGTCCGGCCCGTCGCGGCCGGGCCGGTGAGTCTCACCTTCGGCGAACCCGTGGACGGCGGAGGCATGGCGTACCGGACCACCCAGGCCCGCTCGCTCGCGGGCATGTTCCTCCGCCACGGCCGGAACCCGGGAGAGCCCGATCTCGAGCGGATCGCCGCTGACACCCTCGTGGAGACGGCCGCGGCGCTCGCCCGGCTGCATGCCGTCCCCCTCCCGCGGGCCGGCATGCCGTCCCCGGAAGGGCCGCGGCGGCTGCTCTCCTGGCTGCGCGGCGGGGACGGGGACGCCGGGCCGGCGCAGTTCCGCCGCCACGCCGCCGAGATCCTGGGACGTGACCGGATGGCCCTGGCCGGGGCGTGGTGCGAGCCGTCCCGAGAGGGAAGGCGGGTGCTGCTTCACGGCGCGCCGAGCGCCGGCATCCTCCTCCCCCTGATCGCTCACCGGGACGGTGGCCTGCTGACCGGCGAGGACCTCGGCGCGGGCCCGCCGGAGTCGGACGCCGGCTGGCTCATCGGCGAGCTGGTGGAGTTCCGCGAACTGGCGCGATCGCGCCAAGCCCGCCAGGGGTCGCGGGGCGGCGTCGGCACCGCCGGCTTCGACGCTCTCATCCGCTGCGTCCTGGACGGCTACGGCGGCGTTCTGGACGCCCACGCCGTGGGGCGCCAGGCCGCCGTGCGGTTCCTGACCCACGCCCACGACTTCGCCACCTACGTGGGGTGGCACGAGATGCTGCTGGAAACGCTGCGGCTCGTCGCGGGTGTGATCGACGCGGCGGACGACGGGCGGCTCCTGCCGTCCCCGGCGGGTGTGAGCCGGCTATGAGCGAGATCACGCGCGTGACGCTGGCCAACGGGCTGCGGGTGGTCGTCGAGGAGGAGCGTTCCGCGCCCGTCGCGGGCGTCGCCGTCCACTACGGCGTCGGCTTCCGGGCGGAGACCGAAGGCAGTTCGGGGCTGGCCCACCTGTTCGAGCACCTGATGTTCCAGGGGGCCGAGGGCAGCGAGCGCGACCATTTCCAGCAGGTGGAGAGCATCGGAGGGTTCTGCAACGCCTCCACCCGGCAGGACTACACCGACTTCTACACCGTCGTCCCCGCCGGCGCGGTCACGCAGGTGATCACCCTCGAGGCCGACCGCATGCGCGCCCCCAAGATCACCGAGCGGGCCGTGCGGGTCCAGGCGGCGGTCGTGCGGGAGGAGGTCCTGGGCAAGGTCCGCAAGCCCTACGGCGGGTTCCCCTGGCCCAGGCTCTCTCCCGTGATCTTCCGCGACTTCGCCAACGCCCACGACGGGTACGGCGACCACGCCGCCCTGCGGAACGTCGGCCCGCACGACTGCGCGGAGTTCTTCGATCGTCACTACAGCCCCGCCAACGCCGTGCTGACGGTCACGGGTGACATCGAGCCCGGCCGGGTACTGGAGGCCGCCGAGCGTGCGTTCGGGCGGATCCCGCCCCGGCCCGTCCAGGAGCGCGTCTCCCACTGGGAGCCGGAGCCCGCCGGGCGGCTGGAGGCCGAGTACACCGACCCGCTGGCGCCCCTTCCCGCCCTGGCCGTGGGCCACCGGGTGCCCGACCCTGGCGCCGATCCGGCCGCGCATTTCGCGCTGGCCGCCCTGGCGGGTGTGCTCACCGGAGGCACCAGGCCGCGGCTGCGTGAGCGGCTGCGGCGCGAGACGGGTCAGGACGTCACCCTCTCGGCCCGCGTCGGCCTGTTCGACTTCCTCGACGCCCACGATCCCGACATCTGGATCATGACCGCCGTCCATCCGGAGGAGCTGCCGGCCGAGAGGGTGCTGGCCGCGCTGGACGCCGAGCTGGAATCGCTCGGCGCCGCGGGCCCCACCGAGGAAGAGGTGCGGCATCGCCGCAACCGGTGGATGACCTCCCATCACCGGTCGATGGACCAGCTCGCCAACCGGCTGCGGATGCTGGGGCGCTTCGAGCTGCTGTTCGGCGATCCCGGGCGCCTGGCCCGGCTCCCGGAGCTGTGCGACGGGGTGACCGCCTCCGATGTGGCGGCGGCGGCTCACGCCTTGCGGCCGGACTCCCGCGCGCTGCTCAGAGTCGTCCCGGGGGAAGGGCGATGAGGCGGGCCCTCGTCGATCGCACCCTGGGGAACGGACTGCGCCTGCTTGCGCTGCGGCACGGCGGCACGCCCCTGGCCGAAGCGCGCCTCCACCTCCCCTCGCCCTGCCCGACCCGGCGCGATCTGGCCGAGGCCATGCTGCTGGCCGCCTGCCTGCCGGAGGGACACGGCAGGGACGACGGCGTGACGGAGGTGACCGCGACGGCCGACGTCCACCAGACCACCGTCGCCGCCGGCTCTCCCCTGGCGGACCTGCGCGCCCTGATGCCGGCCCTGGCGGAGATGGTGCGGGACGTGCCCACCGAGCCGGGGCCGGCGCGTGGCCGGCTGATCGCGCGGCTCCGGCTGACCCGAACCCACCCGGACGTCACCGTCAGGTCCGACCTGGCGCGGCACCTGTTCGGCGACCATCCCGCGGCCTTCCACCTGCCGGAGGAGAAGGAGCTGGCCGCGATCGGGCGGGTGCGGCGTCCGCCGTTCGACCCGCGCGGCGCCCTGCTGGTGATCCTCGCGGACGAGGACCCGGGGCGGATGGCCGACGCGGCGGAGCAGGCGCTGGCCGGCTGGCGGCCGCCCGCGGCGGGCGCGTCCCCGCTGCCGCCGCTTCCCCGGATCGAGGGCGGGCGGCTGGTGGCGCTGCCACGGCCGGGCGCGCCGCAGTCCCGGATCCGGCTGCGCGCGCCGGCGGTGACGGCCGGCCACGAGCGCTACCCCGCGCTCTTCCTGGCCTGCAACGCCCTGGGCGGCTACCTCTCCTCACGGCTGTCCAGAAGCCTGCGCGAGGACAAGGGCTACGTGTACGGGGTCACCACGTTCTTCGACACCCGCCCGGGAAGCGGGCTGCTGGCGATCGAGGCCGACACCGCGGCCGCCACCACCGGCGCCGCCCTGGAGGTGCTGACCGCCGAGCTGCACCGGATGCGGACGCATCCGCCCACCGAGCAGGAGATCGACGCCGCCCGCGCCTACGCCCTCGGCTCGATGGCGACCCGCCTGGCGCCCCGCGCCGCGTTCGCCTCCGCGCTCGCCGACCTCGCGGCCAAGGCCGTCGACCCGCTCCTGCTCCTCGATTTCCCGCGCCGGCTCGCCGCGGTGACGCGTGAGGCCGTGATCGCGGCGGCCGACGAGTTCCTCGCTGTGGAACGGTTCTCGGGCGTGGTCGCCGCGGACCCCGGAGCGCTCGGAGGGTACGGCGGGGGTTTCGAGCTCGCCTCGGCGGGCTTCTCCTCCTGACGGCCGCCCTCCGTGTGAGGGCGGCCGTCAGGAGCGGGCCCGTCCTTCACGGCCGCTCGGCTGCCGGCGGAGTCCACCAGTGGCCGACCAGGTCGGCGTACAGGGGAGATCGGGCCGGCAGATCCCGGTGCGTCCCGAGGAGCGCGGTCTCACCGTCCAGCACGAGCACGCGCCGGGCCCTGGCGGCGGAGCTGATGCGGTGGGCGATCACGATGAGCGTCCCGCCGCGCCGCGCGAACGCCGTCTCGGCCGTCGACTCGGCCGCCGGGTCCAGATGGCAGGTCGCCTCGTCGAGGACGACGACACGGGCCGGTGAGGCATGGGTGCGGGCCAAGGCGATCAGTTGTCTCTCGCCCGCCGACAGCGCGGCGGGCTCCTCGATCACGGCGTGGAGCCCGCCGAGCCGTTCGACCAGCTCGTCGGCGCCCACCGCCCGCGCCGCCGCGCGCAGACGGGCGTCCGAGGTGCCCGCCGGGCACAGGTAGGCGAGATTCTCGGCGACCGTGCCGGCGAAGACGTACGCCTCCTGCGGCACCAGCGCGACCAGGTTCCGCCGTACGTCTTCGGGCACCGCCGCGAACGGAAGCCCGCCGAACGTCACCCTCCCCCCGGTCGGCTCGCACAGCCCGGTGAGCAGCGTCGAGAGCGTCGACTTGCCGATGCCGCTGGGGCCGACGACGGCCAGGTGCTCTCCCTCGGGGATCATGAGATCGAGGTCCCGCACCACGGGCGTCGCTCCGGGGGCGTAGGCGAAGGTCAGCCGCTCGGCCCGTAGTTCGTGCCCGGCCGGTGAGGCGGCGTGGGACGGTGAGGCGGGCGCCGCGCCTTCGGGAACGGCGATGCTCTCGGCGATCCGGTTCAAGCCGACGACCAGGGCCACGCCCCAGCTCCCCATGGTGCCGACGAGCGATCGCAGAGCGGGTTCGAGGCCGGTCACCAGGTAGGTGGCGGCGCCGACGACCTCTCCCGCGCTGAGCCGGCCCCCCTCCACCAGCGGCCGGGCGGCGACGAGCAGGCCGAGCAGCGGCAGGTACGCTCCGACGGCGACGCAGAGCCGCCGCCACAGCCCCGTCCGGGCCAGCGCCCGGGTGGCCGCCGCCTGCCGGTCCACCGCGGCCCGCACCGTCGCGTACGCCTGCTCCTCCGCGCCGCACGCCTTGACGTCCCGCAGGCCGGCGAGGATCGGCGTGGCCGCCGCCGTGAGCGTCTCGTCGGCGAGGATGAGCGCACGCTGGCGGTCCATGAGCACGCGCATCAACCGGGCGAACATGACCAGCGCCACGGCCACGGGTACGGCTACGACGGCCGCCACCGGCGGGGACAGCGCCAGCACCCCCGCCAGCGCCGCGACCAGGGAGATGCCCAGGGCACGGGTGCCGCGCAGCAGCCCCGACACCAGGTTGCGCAGCATCTCGACCTGCTCGCTGAGCCGGGTGACCGCGGCGGTGTCCGGCGGTTCGGTGCCGCGGACCGCCCGGGTCACGGTGGCGGTGACGACGGCCCGTACCAGGCCGTCGCGGAGGGGCTCCACCACTGCGGCGAGATAAGGGAACATCAGCCGCGTGGCCGCGGCCTTGAGCAGCATCGCGGCGCCCAGCACGCCAAGCCAGGCCAGGCCGGTGCCCGGCCGCCCGGCGAGGAAGCCGCCGTCGACGGCGGCGGCGACGAGCAGCCCGGACAGCAGCGTCGGGGCCGCCTCGACCAGGGCCCAGACCAGGGCGATGGCGAGCGGCCGCCTGAGCGGGCGCAGCAGGGACAGCAGCAGGCCGAAGCCTCCGGCGACGGGCCGGGGGCCGCCTGTCGTGCCGGAAGCGGGGGGCGGGACGGCCGGCGTCGGTGGGCGGGTCAGCGCCGGACCGGACATGTTTCCTCCATCTCGGACGTGTCGCCGACCGGCCGGGGGCCGGCGGCGAAGAGGGCGCGGTAGTCCGGGTCCTTCCACAGCGCCTCGTGGCGACCCTGGGCCCGGATCCGGCCGTCCTGCAGCCAGACGACGAGGTCGGCGCGGGCGGCGGTGGTGGCCCGGTGGGCGATGACCAGCCGGGTGGAGCCTCGCATGCCGTCCACCAGGGTGCGGGTCACCTGGGCCTCCGTCGCGGTGTCGAGGCTGGAGGTGGCGTCGTCCAGGACGGTCAGGCGGGCCGGCCGCGCCAGCGCCCGCGCCAGGCCCAGCCGCTGGAGTTCCCCGCCGGAGAGTGGGGCGGTGGCGGCGGGAGTGGCGTACCCGTGCGGCAGGCGGCGGACGACATCGTCCACGTGCGCGGCGCGGGCGGCCCGGCGGACCGCGTCCAGGCCGAGCGCCGGGCCGCCGTAGGCGACGGCCCCGGCGAGGTCGCCGCCGAGCAGTGCCGGGCGCTCGAACGCGTAGGCGACGGCCGCGCGCAGCGAATCGGGGCGGACATCGGTCAGGCACTGGCCGTCGAGCAGCACCTGGCCGTGATCGGGGTCCAGCAGCCGGCCGGCCAGCAGGGCCAGCGTCGTCTTGCCGGCGCCGGAGGGCCCGACGACGGCGGCCAGTGTCCCGGCGGGTATCTCCAGGTCCACGCCGTCCAGGAGCACGGTGTCCTCGCCGGTCACGGTCACGCCGCGGAACGAGAGCGCCCCGGCGCCGGGCCGGAGGGGGCGGGTGCCGGGAGCCGGGGCGGGCAGGAGGAGCACGTCCTGGAGGCGTCGGGACGCGGAGCGGGCGTGGGCGACCCCCATGAGCGCTTCGGCCTGTTCGAGGAGGCCCAGTCCCATCGCCGTGTAGCCGGCGACGGCCAGGAGCCGCCCCGGTTCGAGGCGGCCGCCGGTGACGCCGAGCCCGGCCACGGCGAGCACGATCACTTCGACGAGCGGCAGCAGCAGCGCGATCCGCCAGACGCCTCGCGCCTGGACCCGCCACATGTCGTGCCCGGCGGCGGACAGATCGGCCAGAGGGACGAGCACCCGGGCGATCTCGCGGCCGGCGGTGCCCGAGGCCCGCACGGTGCGAGCCCCGGCCAGCGTGTCGGTCAGGCGCGCGGCCAGCCTGCCCTGCGCCCCCTGGTAACGGTCGTACACCTCCGAGATCCGCGCCACGAGCAGCCGCACGACGACCACCGCGACGGGCACGCCGACCAGGAAGGCCACGCCCGCGCGCCAGTCGGTCACCAGCAGCGCCACGACGCCACCGGCCGAGGTGAGCAGCCCTGTGGCGGCGTAGAGCATCGTGAGCGGGACACCCCCGCTGGTCGCCGTGTTGCTCACCAGGCGGTTGGCCAGCTCACCGGTGGGGAGACGGCCGGCCCCGGCGGGGCCGAGCGCGAGGATGTGGGCGGTGAGGCGCAGGCGCAGGCCGGCCGTGGCCGACGCGGTGGCCGCGGCGCCGGCGACCCCGCCGGCGACGTCGGCGCAGGCGGCCGCGGCCAGGACGAGGGCGAGGAGCCAGGCGGCCTGGCCGCCCCGGCCGGTGAGCGCGCCGTCCACGGCCGCGGCGAGCACGGCGGGCAGGGCGAGCGCGGTGACCGCCGACAGGACCGCGGCCGCGGCCGTGACCGCCAGGGGTGCCCGGACACCGCGCGCCACCGAGGCGAGCAGACGGTCGCCGTGCCGGTGGGTCGCCTGTTCCCGAGGCGCGTCGGCGCCGGGATTCGGCACACGTTCTGACATCGATTTCTCTCTGTTCGTGCCGTACGGCGGACGGAACCCTCCTGCGGCTCGTACGGCGAAAGCCGGTGAACGGGACCGGAGTCCCGCCCCGGCCCATCGAAGGGCCGGAACGGGACTCCGGTCGTGGACGGCCGCCTCAGCCGAGGGTCGTCCAGTTCGTGAAGTTGGAACACGTGATCAACAGACAGGTGTTCACTCCGCAGGGAAGCAGCCGGGACTGCTCGTCGGCGGGGAGCATGTCCAGGGCGGACAGATCGAGATCCATGTCACCTCCTTTCCGTCGTGATCGGGGAACCGGGCTCACGGCGTCACGGCGTCGGCGGCCAGACCGAGCCGTTCACGTCGCAGGTGACCCACGTGCACGTGATCCTCGTGCAGGGCATCAGCCCCGTCTCCTCGTCACCGGGGAGCAGGTCCAGGGCGGACGGATCGAGTTCCATGACACCTCCTTTCTCGCGATCCGCTTTCGGGCTTCGGCCGCTGTGCGGCGATCAGCCTCCCCAGACGCTGCCGAAACACGTGTAGGTGTCGCAGGTGACCAACAAGCAGGTGACCCGCGTGCAGGGCATCAGCCCCGTCTGCTCGTCACCGGGAAGCATGTCCAGAGCGGACAGTTCGAGGTCCATGACGGCTCCTTTCTCTCTCGTCGCTTTCACCGCGCCACTCGAAGGCGCGGCTTGCTTTCACCGCGCCATGCGAAGGCGCGGCCGGCCCGATGTCCGGGCAGGTCTGGTGGGTGGGCGCGGCGGCGCCCGCCGGTCATGCGGGGTGGGACGGCCCGGCGCGGAGGAATTCGACGACCCGGGCGGTGACGAGGTGCCCGTCGCCGTCGGCCATCGGGTCGTGGCCCGCGCCCGGGATCTCCAGGTACGTCACCGGGTCGGTGCGGCCGGTCCGCAGGAGCCGGTCGTACAGGCGCCGCGAGTGGGCGGCCGGGATGGTGGTGTCCCGCTCCCCGTGCACGAGCAGCAGCGGCAGCCGCATCCGGCCGGCCAGCCTCAGCAGGTCGCGTGGGCCGAGTTCGTCCTCGTGGGTCTCCTCGCGCCCCCGCAGCCGGTCGATCAGGTTGCGTACGGACTCCGTCCCGTCCTCGTACAGCGCGCCGGCGGACAGGAACGGCGCGACGGCCACGGCGCGCGCCCACAGGTCGGCCCGTGCGGCGGCCGCCAGGAGTGCCAGGTAGGCGCCGTAGCTCGCGCCGTACAGCATGGGCCGCTCACGCCCGGGTCCGCGCTCGGCGGCGAGGATCCGGCCGATCTCGGCGATGTCGGCCAGGTCGGGCCCGCCCCAGGCGCCCCGGATGGCGTCGCGGTGGGCCGCCCCGTATCCGGTGCTGCCGCGCTGGTTGGGCGCGACGACCGCGATCCCGGCCGCGGCGAGCCGCTGGAACAGCGGCTCGAAGCCGAGCTGCCAGGCCGCCTCGGGGCCGCCGTGGAGCGCCACGACCACCTGCGCGCTGGTCGCGGGCTCTCCGTAGACGACGACCTCGACGCTTCCCTCCGCCCCTCGCAGGTCCCGGGCGTGGGCGGGCGCCCATCCGCCGGCGGGGTGGGCGGCGGTGATCCGCGGCGGGGACGCGCCGGTCACCGTGACCGGGGACACCGGACGGTCGGGGCCGCTGTGGAGCAGGGTCAGCCCGCGGCCGTTCCAGTGGGCCGGAGCGTGGACGATCCCCGCGGGCAGGTCGATCTCGGTGCCGGTGTCCGTCGTGAGGTCGTGGACCAGCAGGTGGGAACGGACGCCGCGGGTGACCGACAGGGCCAGGCGCCGCCCGCCGGGATCCAGGGCGAGGGGCGCGACGGTTCCCTCGACGGCGTTCAGCCGGGCAGGGAAGATCGTCGGCCGCCGGCCGCCGCGGTGACGGACGCCCAGCCGGTGGCCGCCGTCCCGCTGGGCCGCCGTGAGCAGCACCCCGCCCCGGCGCGCGGCCGCCAGCAGGTGCTCGTCGCCCCCGAGGCCGGCCAAGGGACGGACGGCGCCGCTCGGCACGTCCACCACCACGACGCGGCGCTCCGGCCGGACGACGGTCACGGCGAGGGACGTGCCCGTCTCGTCGAGCCAGGTGCCTCCGGTGACGAGCCGGGGCAGTTCGGTGATCGGCTCGGGTGGCTCGGCCCGCCCGGACAGGCGCCACAGCACGGCCGGCCCGTCGGGGTTCATCTCGAACGCCACGGCCGCCGTCCCCCGGCCGGTGCCGGCGACGAGCCTGAGACCGCCCCCTTCGGCGCTCAGCAACTCGTGCTCTTCGCCGTCGTCCCGCACGAGGGTCACCCGGGAGCCGTTCGGACCGAAGCGGCACAGCAGGAGTCCTCCGTCGTCGGTGGGGACGGGGACGGTGCCCACGGTCCCCTTCTCCCGCGTGGGCAGCGGCCGGGACCGGGGCACGGGACCGGTGAGATCCCACACCTCGGGGACCAGGGACTCCGACCGGCCCGCCGCCAGGCACGCGAGGTACCGCCCCCGGCCGGAGAAGCGGAAGTTGATCCGATGGACGACCGGATCCTCCCGCCTCGCGGCGAGTGGCGGGCTCATGGCACCGAGACTCGTCATGCCCGGCCGCCGGGGGACGTCGACGGCGCCGAGCCGTCCTCGGGATCGGCCATCCAGGGGCGAGGTCCTCCGTGACGGAGGCGGTGCAGGAAGTCCAGCACCCCTGCCAGCCCGGTGTTCCAGCCGACGGTGACCTCGGCCTGGTTCTCGTCGGGCACCACCAGCAGGCCATCGCGAAGCGTCGCGTGGGCCCACAGGGCTCCCGCCAGTTCCTCGGCCTGCTCGCGGTAGGCGGGCTCGCCCAGCAGATCGGCCATGTCCAGCAGGAACTGCCCGTCACCGGCCAGGCCGTGGCAGGCGGCCGTGCCGGAGACCAGCCGGTTGCCGTGGACGGCCAGCGCGGCGCCGTGGGCGGCGTCGCGGAAGCGGCGGTCGCCGTCGGCGGCGTGCAGGCGCACCAGGAAGGTGCCCACTCCCGAGGAGCCGTTGCACCAGTGCGGCAGCTTGTTTCCGCCGTTCGGGCCGTCCGCCCACCAGGCCCGCCCACCGTCGTGATCGGCCGCCTCCAGCAGGGTCTCCCCGGCGGTCAGCGCCGTCTCCACGCAGTCGTCGCGTCCGAGCACGCGACCGGCGGCCAGCAGGTAGGCGCCGATCCCGGCGACGCCGTGGGCGAATCCGTAGTGCACCACGCCGGCGAGCGCGGAGTCGAAGTCCTTGGGGATGGGCCACAGCACGGTCTTCGGGGTGTGTTCGGCGGCCTCCAGCAGCCCGTCGGCGCACGCGTCCGCCCGTTCCAGGAACCGTCCGTCCCCGGTGGCCTGCCAGAAGTGCAGCAGCGCCATTCCGGTCCCCGCCAGTCCGTGGCAGATGTCGGGGTTCGGCCAGCGGATCGGCAGGCCCAGCGCCATTTCGAGGCCGGCGGCCCGGAGCCTCTCGTCGCCGAGCGCGCGCCCGGCCTCGTGCAGGCCCCAGGCGATGCCGGCCCGGCCGAAGTACAGTCCGGGCGAGGGCCGGTGCTCGCCCTCCAGGCGCCGCACCGTCCAGTCCGCGGCCGTGCGAAGGCCCGCCAGCAGGTCGTCCCGCAGCCCCGGCGGCACACCCTCGCCCGGGCGGGCGGGATCGGCCAGCCTGGCCCACAGCGCGAGCACTCCCGCCGAGCCGTACTGCACGGCGCAGGGATCGGCGCTCTGCCCGAGGTTCCGGGCGGGCCACAGGTGGGGGGACGGTACGGAGCCGGTGCCTGGTGTCATCGTCCGCAGCGTGTGGGCGAGGCCGTCGCGCAGCAGCCGGTCCTGCTCCTCCGTCCCGAGGCGGTAGGCGCCCGCGGGCTCGGGGGACGGCACCGGCCCGGAGGCCATCTCGTCGAGGAACGTCCGCACCCGCGGCAGATCCCATCGCCGCGCGGGATCCTCCCGCATCACGCCGAGGATCAGGGGCGCCAGGGCGGCGGCCACCGGATCCCCCTGTGTGGCCACCCGCACCAGTGCCTCCACCCGGGAGTCCCAGGACCGCGGGCCGGCGGGCCGATCCGGTACGAGGGCGGGCCGGCAGCCCGTGAGGAGGAACAGCGCGGTCGCCCCGAGCGCGTACATGTCGGCCTCCGCGCCGGGCGCGGGCCCGTAGCGGGCGGACAGCTGCTGCTCGGGGGGCGCGTATCCGGGGGTGAAGGCCCGCGGCACGGGTGTGCCCGGCCTGGCCGCCATCTCCAGGTCGATCAGCCGGCAGTCGCCGCCGTCCATGACCATGACGTTGTTGGGCGTCAGATCGCGCAGCACGTAGCCCTGTCCGTGCACCGTGTGGACCAGGTCGGCCAGGCGCCGGATCAGCGGGACGAGCTGGTCGCGCCGCTCCGACGCCGGGGAATCCTTCTTGCCGGCCCATCCGCTCAGCGGCGTTCCCTCGATGTACTCCTGTGCCAGGAAGACGTTGTCGTTCCTCTCGAAGAGCAGCACCTTGCGGGCCGTGACGCCGAGCGGTCCGAACAGGTCGAGCATGGCGGCCTCGTGGCGAAGCTGGTCGCGCTCGTCGGTGCCCATGACGGTGGCGCCGAGATACGGGCGGGCCTGCTTGATCACCACCTTGCCTCCGCCGGACCGGTCCTCGGCCAGGAAGACCCCGCCCTTGGCGCCGTGCCGCAGGGCCTTGCGCACCTCGAACCGGTCGGCGAGCAGGACCGACCGCGGCGCGCTGGTCCTCACCGGTGCCTGGCCCGAGTCGAACGGGCAGACCGCCCAGGCCGGCGGGGAGTACCAGGCCTTGCGGTCGTCGGTGACCCGGGTGCCGTCGGGCGCCGTGAGCCGTGAGCTGTAGGAGCCGTCGTTGTCGAGCACGCTGGGCGCGGAGAACACGCCGAACCGGTAGTGCACCAGGCTGCCGGGCAGGTAGGCGCGGTCGGAGAGGATCGGCGGGCCGGGCAGGCCGTAGGTGGCCCGGTGCAGTTCCTCCGCGATCTCCCTGGCGGTCGCGTCGTCCGGGGGGTAGACCGTGATGAACTTGCCCACCGACCCGCGGTCCAGGGCGCGGGAGACCAGGCCGGTCAGGTCGTCCTGGGTGGCGGCGAACTTGAAGGGGCAGCCGCGGCGCCCGAGCACCTCCACCACCCGGGCCAGCACGACGGGCGCCGACAGCGGCGTCGCCGACACGTGGAGCTTCCAGCCCTGCGCGCGGGTGCCCGCTTCCGCCTCCGGGGTCACGTACATCCACGGCTCGTGGTGGCCGAACCGCCACCCGGCGGCGCCACCCGCCACGCGGCCCAGAACCCCCCTGGCGATGTCCTCCAGCACGTGACGTTCGGCCTGAGGAACGTCTGTCCCATTCGAACTGCTCGCGTCCAAGCCGCCGGTACTCCAATCGTCCGCACTCGGCACGGGAAAGCACCGAGGCAATCGACAAAAGTGGCCGTCGTGAGCGGCTCCCCCAGCTCTCCGACGGCATGAACCACCGTGTCAGCGGGGTCTTGTGGCGTGCTTGGGAGAACTTGTGGGAGCGCCGTCAGGAGGAACGCAGGCGGCTGATCGTGGCGAGGGCGGAGACGGCGGAGACGGGGTCGTGGACGCGGAAGACGCGGGCGCCCTGCCAGGCGGACACCGCGAGCGTGGCGAGGGTGCCGGCGTGCCGCTCGTCCACGGGGAGGCCGCCGAGGGTCTCCCCCACGAAGTCCTTGTTGGAGACGGCGACCAGCACGGGCCATCCCGTGGCGACCATCTCCGGCAGCCTGCGGCTGACCTGGAGGGAGTGCCAGGTGTTCTTGCCGAAGTCGTGGGCGGGGTCGATGAGGACGCCGTCCGGGCGCACGCCGGCCCGTACGGCGCGCTCGGCGAGGCCCACGGTGTGGGAGATCACGTCGGCGACGACGTCGTCGTAGGCGATGCGGTGCGGGCGGGTCCTCGGGGTGACGCCTCCGGCGTGGGCGCAGACCAGGCCGATGCCGTGCTTGGCGGCGACCTCGGCGAGAGCGGGGTCCGGGCCGCCCCAGGTGTCGTTCAGCAGGTCGGCTCCCGCCTGGGCGACCACCTCGCCGACCTCGGCCCTCCAGGTGTCGACGCTGATGATCAGGCCGGGGTGGGCGTGCCGCACGGCGGCGACCAGGTCGGCCACGCGCCGGATCTCCTCGCCGGCGTCGACGTCGTCGCCGGGACCGGCCTTGACCCCGCCGATGTCGACGATGTCGGCCCCGTCCCGCACGGCTTGGGCGACCGCCGCGAGGGCGGCCTCGAAGGCGTAGGTCTTGCCCTGGTCGTAGAAGGAGTCGGGGGTGCGGTTGACGACGGCCATGACGGCGAAGTCGCCTGGTCCGAACTCGCGGTCGCGCAGGCGCAGAGTATGCATCGTCGCAAGCGTACGCCGGTTGGCGGCGGCCGATGCCACCCGGCGTGCCCGAGGCGACGGGAACGCTCCAAAAGCCTCACACCGCCGAGGCGTGCTCCGCGACGTTGAGGAAGTCCTGCGCGGCGCCCGCCAGCCGCCTGCGCGTGTGCACGACCGCGACGACGCGCCGCAGCGGGGGGTCGAACGACCGGACCACCAGCCCGGCCCGCACGGCCTGGTCGGAGGTTCCACGATGCCAGAGCACCGACGCCGAGGCCGTGCGGGCGGTGGCCAGCCAGCCGCCGCGCTCGTCGGCCTCGACGGCCACGACCGGCCGGACGCCGAAGGTGGCGAACAGCTGGTCGAACTCCTTGCGCCGCGCGCTTCCCGGGGGCGGGAGGACGAGGCGTAAGCCGTTGAGGCGGGTCATCGGCACCGATTCGGGCAGGTCGAGGCCGGGCGGGGAGACGAGCACGATCTCCTGGCGTTCCACCGGGTGGCTCACGAGGTCGGCGGGGACGGGCAGGTCGGTCAGCCCCACGTCGGCCCGCTGCTCGCGGATGGCGTTCACCACTCCGTCGCGGCCGTCGCACCGGACGATCTGCACGCGTACGCCGGGATGCTCGGCGACGTATGCGGGCAGGAGGCGTCCGGCGAGGCCGGCCTCGAGGCTCGGGGGTGAGGCGACGCGCAGCTCGCCGCCCCCCGAGTGCGTCTGCGTGGCGAGCGCCTCGATCTCGTGGACGGCGTCGAGGGCTTCCTTGGCCAGTTTGACGACGCGGCGGCCCTGGGCCGTCACGACGACTCCCCGGCCCGAACGGGCGAAAAGGGTCATCCCGAGTTCGCGTTCCAGGTCCCGAATCGCGCGGGAAAGCGCGGGCTGCGCGATGTACAGCGATCTGGCGGCGTCGGTCATGGTGCGGTGCTCCGCAGTGGCGACCACATAACGGAGCTGCTGCAGATTCATGCAATCGAAGCTAGGGCAGAGGAGTGCGGCGATTCCGGAACATCGCAGAGATCACCTTGGATGATTCCAGAATGTAACCAGATGCGACTACATCCGTGACTGCTGAGAAAACAGTAGGCTTCTGCCCTAATTGGCCAGAATTGTGGGGCCTTGTTACAGGGGAGACTGCTCGGCCGGTAGAGGCCGGGAAGGGGGCAGACGGATTGGCGCACAACGGGCAACCTCCATTTCCACCACCGCCACAGGGCGGACGCCATTCCTATCCGCAAGGGCAGCCCGGATACCCGCCCCCTCCCCCGCCGGGGTACCCGCCGCAGAGACCCCCGGCGCCGCACCCGGGCCAGGGGCCGGCGGCACCGCACCCGCACCAGGGGCCGGCGCCCTCCTACGCACCCCAGGGCCCCGCCCAGCCGTACCCGCCGCAGGCGCCCGCGCAGCCGTACCCGCCTCAGCAGTACCCCCCGCAGCAGGGACCGGGGCAGTCCCCGCCGCAGGGACCGGCGTACCGGCAGCCGTACCCGCCACCCCAGGGGCCGGGGCGGCCGCAGGGCGGGCCGCCGCACCAGCCTCCTCCCCCGCCGCCCGGCGGGCAGGTTCCCGGGGGCGGGCCCGGCCGGTACCCGGCGCCGCCCGGTCCCGGCTGGAACCCCCCTCCCGGCCCGCCGCCGGGGCCGTACGGCCCCTACCGGCCGCCGAAGCCGAAGTCGAGCGCGGCGGCGGTGGTCGGCGGTCTCCTCGGGGTGGTCGCGGCGGTCTTCGTGCTGCTGGTGATCGGCGCGGCGGTGCTCAAGAGCTCCAGCCACCACGACACTCCCGTGGCGATGCCGACCTACCAGTTCCCGACCTACACGCCGAAGCCGTTCCCGACCTTCACCAGGCCTGACGACACCACGCCCAGCCCTGAGGCCACCACGTCGCACGACACCTCGAGCTCGCAGTCGAACACCACCACCAACACGCAGCCGAACAGGCCGACGCTGAACACCACGCTGAAGGGGAACTCGGTCTACCACGTCGGCACGCTGCCCCGCGTGGCCTGCCGCGCGCCGGCCACCAACGTCTTCGACAACGCCCAGCTGAAGTCGCTGATCTTGAAGACGGGGCAGTGCATGAACCGGACCTGGGCTCCGGCGCTCCGCCGGGTGGGCATCGACTTCTCGCCGCCGAACTACATGATCACCCCTCGGGGTGGCCGCGGCGCGTGCGGCGACTTCCCGCAGCGCGGCAGCATGGTGCCGTACTACTGCCCCCGCAACTCGACGATCTACGCCTCCACCACCGCCCTCGCCAGCGGGCGGGGCAACCAGCGCGGGTACGGCCAGATCGTCAGCTGGCACGGCGGGATCATCGCCATGATGGCCCACGAATACGGCCACCACGTCCAGCAGCTGTCCGGCCTGGCCAACTCCTGGTGGAGCAAGACGCTGTCGTCGGGCTCGCAGAGCGCCAAGCTCGCGCTGAGCCGCCGCTACGAGCTGCAGGCCAACTGCTTCAGCGGGATGTGGATGAGGTCGGTCGCCTCCAGCTATCCGGTGTCCGCCGGCAACCGCAACACCCTGTTCTACTTCTTCTCCAACGTCGGCGACTGGCCCGGGTACCCCCGCGACCACGGCTCGCCGCCCAACAGCGGCCGGTGGTTCAGGCAGGGGTACGAACGGCAGAAGGCCTTCCAGTGCAACACGTGGCTGGCCCCGTCCTCGACGACGTCGTGACGACGTGGGCCGGGACCGGGCGGGCGCCCGGTCCCGGCCCGTGGCCTCGCGCCATGGCGCAGGGTGAACGGCGCTCACCTGCGGCGATACGCTGAGAGCGGCGGCGCGTGGTCCGGGTGCGCCGCCCGGTCCTGATACCGGGACCACTCGGGGGACAGGCGGCGTTATTCGCGATGACGGCGGCGAGCGAGTGCAGGCGGGTCCGTGGCGGGCTGCCCGCCGAGGTGACCAGCTTCGTCGGGCGGCGCCACGAGACCGCCGAGATCAAACGGCTGCTGTCCGCCTCCCGGCTGGTCACCCTCACCGGCGTCGGCGGGGTCGGCAAGTCCCGCCTCGCCCTGCGGGTGGCCTCCGAGGTGCGGCGGGCCTTCCCCGGCGGGGCCTGGCTGGTCGAGCTCGCCCCGCTCGGCAACGGCGAGCTGGTCCCGCAGGCCGTGGCCGAAACCCTGGAGGTCCAGGACTACTCCTCGCGGTCGCCCATGGAGGTGCTCCTGGAGCACCTGGCCGGACGCCAGGCGCTGATCGTGCTCGACAACTGCGAGCATCTGCTCCACGAATGCGCCGTCCTCGCGGACACGCTCCTGCGCTCGCTGCCCGACCTGCGGATCCTCGCCACCAGCCGCCAGCCGCTCGGCATCGCGAGCGAGCAGATCATGGACGTGGCGCCGCTGTCGTTCTCCACCGGCCCGGCCGACTCCCCCGCTCAGGGCGACGCGGTGCAGCTGTTCGCCGAACGCGCCTCGGCCGTGGTGCCGGGCTTCGAGGTGACCCCGGCCAACCGGGAGACGGTGCTGGCGATCTGCCGGCGGCTCGACGGGCTGCCGCTGGCGATCGAGCTGGCCACCGTACGGCTGCGCGCCCTGTCGGTGGAGCAGGTGCTGGACCGGCTCGACGACCGGTTCCGGCTGCTCACCGCCGGGTCGCCCGCGGCGCTGCCCCGGCAGCGCACGCTGCGGGCGCTGATCGACTGGAGCCACGACCTGTGCACCGAGCAGGAGCGCCTGCTCTGGCAGCACGCGTCGGTGTTCAGCGGCGGGCTCGACCTGGAGGCCGCGGAGGAGGTCTGCTTCGGCGAGGGGATCGCCAGGGACGAGGTGCTCGACCTCGTCACCGGGCTGGTGGAGAAGTCCATCCTGGTCCGGGAGGAGCACACGGGCGGGGTGCGGTACCGGCTGCTGGAGACCATCCGGCAGTACGGCGGGGAGCGGCTCGCGGACTCCGGGCAGGAGACGGCCCTGCGGCGGCGGCACCGCGACCACTACCGCACGCTGGCGGCCGAGGCGTACGCCAAGCTCTTCGGACCGTCGCAGGTCGCCTTGCTGGCCCGGCTCCAGCGTGAGCACCCCAACCTGCGCGCCGCCCTGGAGTGGTCGTTCAACGAGCCGGGTGAGGCCGAGAGAGGCCTGGCCATGGCCGCCGACCTCATCTTCCACTGGATCACCGCCCGCCACGCGGGCGAGGGACGCCGCTGGCTGGAGCGCGGCCTGGCCCTCGTCCCCGGGCCGAGCCCGATCCGGGCGCGGGCGCTGTGGTGCCAGGGGTGGCTGGCCATCGTCCAGTCCGACCTCGCCCCGGCCGCCCGCATGCTGGAGGAGAGCCGGGCCGTCGCCGAGTCCCTCGGGCTCGCCTCGGACCTCGCCTACGCCACCCTGTTCTCGGGGATGATCGCCATGTCCCGCGGCGACGCGGACACGGCGGCCGCGTCGTTCGAGGAGGCCTTCCACGCGCACCGCGCGCTGGAGGACCCGGCCGGGCAGGCGCTCGCGCTGATCCGGCTGGCCATGGCCAACTCGCTGCGGGGGGACGCCGCCGCCGCCATCGCCGCCGCCGAGGAGGGCCTGCTGGTGTGCGACTCCCACGGGGAGGGCTGGCATCGCGCGTACGCCATGATGGCGCTCGGCGTCGAGGTCTGGCGGCAGGGCGACCGCCGGCGGGCCACCGAGACGGAGAAGGACAGTCTCCGCTTCAACCGCACCGTCGACGACATGTTCGGGGTCGGCCTCAACATGGAGGTGCTGTCCTGGGTCGCCGTCCAGGAGGGGGACCACGAGCGGGCCGCCGTGCTGATGGGCATCCTCGACTGCGTCTGGCGGGCCGTCGGGGCGCCCCTGTGCGGCTACCGGCCGCTGATGAAGTACCACGTCGAATACCGCGCCCGCACGATCGAGGCCATGGGGGAGGCCGCCTTCCGGGCGGCGGCCCAGCGCGGCACGCGGCTCCCCTACGACGAGGCCGTCCTTTACGCCCTGGAGGGGGACGTCCCCGAGCAGGAGGCGCCGGCGCCCGCGGGGGAGGCGGGGCCGAGGGGGCGGCTGGGACCGCTCACCCGCCGCGAGTCGGAGATCGCGCAGCTCGTCGCGCGCGGGATGAGCAACAAGGACATCGCGGCCACGCTGGTGATCTCCCAGCGCACCGCCGAGGGGCACATCGAGCACATCCTCGACAAGCTGGGGTTCAACTCCCGCACCCAGATCGCCGCCTGGGTCAGCGAGCGCGGCCAAGGCGCGGCCTCCTGACCTCGCCTCGCGCCGTGACGCCTAGCAGTGGTCGAACGCGGGGGAGGCGGGCAGCTCGAACCACATGGCCTTGCCCTCGGGTGTCCGGATGGCGCCCCAGCAGCACGACAGCAGGTCGAGGAGCTTGAGCCCCCGGCCGCCTTCGTCGTCGTCGGCGGCCTCGCGCATCTCGGGCAGGGTGCTGTCGGTGTCGGTCACCTCGGCGCGCAGGGCGCCTTCGAAGACCGCCAGGGTCAGGTGGCGGATCGCGCCGTGGGCGTGCCGGATGGCGTTGGTGACGAGCTCGCTGACGAGGAGCTCGGCGACCTCGGCGTGATCGTCCATTTCCCACGCCTCCAGGCAGGCGCGGGTCAGGCGGCGGGCCGCCGCCGCGGCGCAGCCGGAGTCGGGCAGCCACCAGGACACCATCCGGACGCCGGCCTCCTCGACCAGGTCGAAGATGTCCTCTCCCAGTCCGTTGCCGGCGATCCGCCACTGCGCCGGAGTGATGACCCGCCGGTCGGCGGCGGAGTCGATCTCACACGGCAGGCGGCGCTCTGCGGCGACATCGTGGACGAGCGTGAGCGGGCTCATGCCGCACGCCCCAGGTTCTCGCGGCGTGGCCGGTACATCCGGGGCGGCACGCTCCGGCCGTCGGGCAGGAGTTCGCCGTTGTCCTCGAAGATGACAACGCCGTTGCACAGGAGCCCCCACCCCTGCTCGGGATGGAAGGCGATCAGGCAGGCCGCCTCCCTATCGGGAGCGCCCGCGGGTGGGCAGTGAGGTTGGTGCTGGCACATGGTCGTTCCCCCTGGGACATGTCCCACCTGGAGAGATGGAACACTCTTGACGTCCAGCATGCCTGCCCGGCCTCGCGGATGAACGGGGGAAAACCCCCGTATCGGTACCCATCTGGCATACGTAGGTAGTACGTATGCGGGCCGAAGATCTTTCCGCGCGCCCCCGGCCGGCGGATCTTCCGCGGGCCCGGCGACCGCGCCCCGGGCCGACGGCGCACGTCAGCGACACAGCACCTTACCCAGGTAGTAACCGCCCTATTCCCCGAAATCGGCTTTGTGTCAATCATGTCCAGGTATGGGGGTTAGAATCCTGGAAATCCGTGAACGCACGGGGGCCGACCATGGCGTTTCTCCTGGTTGGCGGCTGGATTCCGACAGTCGTGAGGGAGCGCTTGTGACGACGCCTCTGGGCCGTACCGCGGGGGACGCGGCCGGAGAGGGACCGGAGAAACCGGCCCCTCAGGAGAAACCGGCACCACAGGAGGCGGCTCCCGAGGACGCGACCATCGCACAGGAGAGCCCCGAGGCACGCGAGCCGGGATCCCGGGGCAAGGCGGCGCCGAAGCCCTCCGCGGCCCCTCGCTTCGCCAAGCCCCCGACGGCGGGGTCCATCATCGGGTGGACGGCCCTGTCGGCGATCGTCCCCGGCGCGGCGCACCTGCGGGCCGGGAAGCGGCGGACCGGATTCGTCCTCCTCGGCGCCTTCGCGCTGCTGCTGGTCGCCGCCCTCGTCTTCGCGCTCGTCGCCGGGGCGAACCTCGAGACCTTCGCCGGTACGGCCGTCAAGGACAGCACGATGGTGACGGTCATCGTGGTCGCGGTCCTCGGAGCGCTGGCCTGGTTCGCCCTCATTCTGACGTCCTACATCGCGCTCGGCCCCCAGAGGCTCCCCCAGACGGGCCAGGTGATCTCCGGCATCCTGGTCGGCGTGCTGTGCGTGTCCGTCATGGCGCCCTTCGCGCTGACGGCGAGCAGCATGCTCACCGCCCGCGAACTCGTCAACGACATCTTCCAGGGGGACCCCGAGCCGGACCCGTCGACGGGCGCGACGGCCGCGCCGGTCAAGCAGGAGGACCCGTGGAACGGCCGCCGCAGGGTCAACTTCCTGCTCCTCGGCGGCGACGCCGCGGGCGACCGTACCGGCGTGCGGACCGACAGCATGACCGTGGCCAGCGTCGACGTCACGACCGGCAACTCCGTCATGTTCAGCCTGCCGCGCAACCTGCAGTTCGCCCACTTCCCCAAGGGTGACCCGCTCGCCGCCAGGTTCCCCAACGGCTTCACCGGTGACTCCGGGCAGGGCCTGCTCAACGAGGTCTGGCAGTACTCCGAGGACCATCTCGGCAAGGGCAAGGGCCCTCACGAGCTCAAGAGCGTCATCGGCAACATTCTCGGGCTCAAGATCGACTACTACGCGATCGTCGACATGTACGGCTTCGCCGCCCTCATCGACGCGATCGGGGGCCTGAAGATCCGGGTCGAGAGCGACATCAAGTGGGGCGGCCACTTCGGCACGGCGGGCGTCATCAAGGCGGGCGTGCAGAAACTCGACGGCGAGCACGTGCTCTGGTACGGCCGCTCGCGCGTCGACAGCGACGACTTCTCGCGCATGTCGCGCCAGCGCTGCGTGATGGGCGCCCTGCTCAACCAGGCCACGCCGAGCGTGGTGCTCGCGAACTTCGGCAAGATCGCGACCGCGACCCGGCACCTGTTCCGCACCGACATCCCGCGCGACCTGCTGGAGCACCTGGTGCCGCTGGCGCTGAAGGTCAAGGACGCCAAGACCACGACCCTGCAGTTCGTCCCGCCCACCATCTGGCCCGGCGCGGCCGACTGGATGAAGATCCGCCGGCTCACCGCCCAGTCGGTCAAGGAGTCGGAGCGCTCCGCCCCCGCCGTCGCCGCCGGCGCCACCTCCAGCCCGTCGGCGTCCGGGAGCACGGCCACCCCGAGCACCTCGGGCTCCTCGCCGGTCCCCTCCGCGTCGCGCACCGCCAAGGCGTCCACGCCCGTGCGGACCCCGACGCCCAACCACCAGAGCAAGAGCGCCGCCAAGTCCCTGCAGGAGGCCTGCGGCTTCTGAAGCCGCCTCCGAGGCGCCCGGTCACATCCCCGCGTGGCCGGGCGTTTCCTCTCGGTGAATTGATCAGCACGCTCTTGCCACGCGCCGGTTTCTGCAAGATGATCATCCCGATCGCGCGATCTTCTTCCCCCCCGCTCCAGCAGAAGGAGACATCGATGCGCCTGCGTACGACACTGTTCGCTTTCGCGGTCGCGGCCACGGCGGTCGTGGGCGTCACCGCCCCCGCGCACGCCAGGGCCGCCGGTTGGACCTACATCGGCGAGTACACCAGCAAGTCCAAGTGCGTCGACATGGGGCAGTCGTACCAGCGTGAAGGCTGGAACGAGTACAAGTGCTCGCTGAACGGCACCGGCTGGTACTACCTCTGGGTCCGCTAAGGTCCGCTGGCCGTGGCACTGAACGCCGAGGCCGCCCACTGCCTGCCGCCTGGACCGTCCGGGCACAATTGGGCTGTGGAACGTCACGAGTTCGGTGCCGCGGTGCGCCAGTTGCGGGAGATGATCTGATCGTCCCCTTTGTCACTGGAGCTCCTGGAGGGCCGCCCGCCCATGAACCCGTCCCCCGCGACGCGCACGGGCCCCGGCGGCACGGCGGGCCCGCGTGCCGCCGGCCGGCGCCGCCTTCCCCTCCTCGTCCTGGCCGTCCTCGCCGTCGCCACCGGCGCCTGCTCGTCCGGCCCTGGCCGGGGAGAGGTCGTCGGCCGCCCGTACACCGCGGCGTACACCTCCTACAGCCGCGAATGCTCCTCCTGGCACACCTGGACCACCAGGAGGACCACCGGGAGGTCCGGCTCCCGCAGGACCACCACCACGCGGCACCGCACCTGCACGGCCTACCGGTCCGTCCCCCGCCGGCACCCGGCCGCGTGGTACCTGCGGCTGCGCGACGGCTCCAAGGTGGCCGACCGGGCCGTCGACGCGACCGTCTGGCGGCTGTGCCCCGAGCACACCCACTACCCGGAGTGCGCGCGCGGACGGTGAGGAGGCGGCCGCCGCGGCTACAGGGCTCTGGCCGCGCGCGGGAGCAGCGCGAAGGCGCCGAGGTAGAGGAGACCGGCGACCACGAGCAGGCCCTCGTACCCGATGACCAGTGACAGGTATTCGAGGCAGCCGCCGAGGATGGCCCCCAGCAGGTTGGCGCCGAAGGCGACGGTCGCGTCGGCGGTGTCGGCGAAGCGCTTGGCGAAGACCACGTTGGCCGCGAAGATCGGCAGGAAGGCGACGACCACCGCGCACACGGCGCGCAGCGGCACCGGCAGCCCGAGCAGCCAGGAGTTCGGCACCAGCGCGGCCAGCACCAGGCCCCCGAGCAGCACGGTGTACATGACCGGCAGCGAAGGGGTGCGCAGGCGCCGGGTGACCTCCACGGCGGCCAGCACCGCCACCAGCACGCCCGCGAACACGACGGCGTTGACCACCCAGGTGGTGCCGAACAGCAGCGCGAACCCGGTGACGTTCTTGGTCTCCAGGAGCAGGAACGACACGCCGAGCAGGAACAGGTCGGCGTAGGGACGCATCCGGCGGAACGGCCCGGCGACGGCGCGCACGGCGATCACGCTCACCAGCAGGATCAGGCCGAGCGTGATGAGGTAGATGGACGGGATGTCACGGCCGTGGAGGTAGAGGAAGGGGCGGTCGTCGACGGCGGGGGGCGGCGTCCCGGCCTGCGCTCCCGCCCACTCGCCGCCGCAGCGCTGCGCGTCGGGCGTCACCCCCGCCGTGATGACGGCCTGCTGCCCGGCGCCGACCTGGTCGACGCACGGCTTGTGGCCGAAGGCGGCCTGCGCGGTGGAGGCGAGCCGGTCGACCAGCCACTGCTCCCGGTAGTAGTTGTACATCGAGAACGCGCCGCCGGGCTTGAGGTGGTCGTGCGCGGCGCGCATGGACTCCTGCGTGAACAGGTAGCTCTCCAGGCGCAGCGAGCTCGCCCCGGAGACCAGGGTCAGCGAGTCGGGCAGGGCGAAGAGGATGAGGTCGTACTTCTTGGCCGTGCGTTCGAGGAAGGCCCTGCCGTCGGTGATGTGGGTGGTGACGCGCGGGTCGGCGTAGGGGTGGTCGGGGTGGAAGGCGCCGCCGAGCTCGCGGAGCTTGGGGTCGATCTCGACGGCGTCCACGTGCTTGGCGCCCTTCGACAGGGCGATCGCGACGTCGGTGCCGCTGCCCGCGCCGACGATGAGCACGTCGTCGAGGCTCCGCACGGCGGCCCGCTCGTACGGCATGGCGTACTGGCGCTCCCACTGCAGCCGGTAGGCGGCGGGGATGGCCTGCTGGTGGGGGATGCCGTTGACCGAGATGTCCATGATCGGTACGCCGCCGTAGCCGTAGGACCGGTAGGTCACCTTGTAGTACGGGGACCAGACCGCCCCCGCGCTGAGCGTCTCCACGGCCAGCGCGCCGACGATCACCAGGGAGGGGACGGTGACGAAGGCCAGGTAGCGGGGCAGGGAGCGCGGCCGCAGCAGCGCGCCGTACGCCAGGGCGGCGATCAGGCCCCAGGCGAGCGGCGGGGCGCCGGCCAGCGACAGCAGCGAGAACATCGCGATGCCGGTGAGGCTGCCGATGAGGTCGTAGCGGTAGGCCTCGAGCCTGGGCAGCTCGGGGAAGCACCGTCCGACGAGCTCGGCCGGACCCATCAGCACCAGGGCCGCCGCGGCGAAGACCACGGGAAGGATCGCCCAGGCCGGCGGGCCGCTGGTGTGCAGGCTGGTGAAGTAGAGGACGCCCTCGGCCTCGCGGTTCACCGTGACCGGGAAGCGCAGCACGATCACCACGAGCGCGGCCAGGACGACCGGCGAGTAGTACGGCTGCCGGCGGGTGCGCCCGACCCGGAGGAAGCCCAGGCCGATGCCGAGGAACGAGCCGAGCAGCACGAAGTTGGTGAAGTAGCTGAGGTGGACGATGTTGGAGCCGGTCCAGCGGATCAGCGCCAGCTCCAGGAAGAGCATGAACGCGCTGGCCACCACCAGCCTCGGCCGTACCGGCAGCCAGTGCCCTCCCTTCGCTCCGGATCCTGGACGCGACGGCGTGTCTACCTCGGCGATCACGGTCTCAACGTAGGCCAAGCGCGGCACCGGTGGGAAGTCTTCCGAAGACCGCCCGCACCGGAAAATTCCGGAGGCGACTCGCGGGGATAACGGGTGAAATACCTGGTGGCACGGCATTTCTCCTGGTGGACGTGACCAGGGCCGATGCAGGAACGTGGTCCTGTTCCGTCTCTCGCGATCTCGAGGTGGTGTCCTCATGCGAGTCCTGATCCAGCTCCGCCCCTCCCCCGACGTCGTCGCCGCCGTCGCGGCCCCCGACATCACCGCGACGACCGCCGACGTGACCGACGGGCTCGCGGGGGTGGCGCTCGACCACTCCTTCACGCCGGTCGCCGTCCCCCGCGCCCACCCGGCCACGGCGGGCGGCGACCCGCTGTCGCTGAAGCAGCCCCTGGTCTTCTCCATGGCCCCCGACGAGGCGTCCGTCCTGGTCAGAGGTGAGATATCCGACGACGAGAGCTCGGCGCGGCTCGCGCTGCTGCCCGCCCGCAACAGCGACGTGGTCGGCGTCTACGCCGACCCGGTGATCGAGACGAGCCTCACCTGCGGCGGCAGCCCGCCCGTCGGCACCTGGGAGGACGTCGCCCGCCTGCTGGAGGTCCCGCGGCTGCGCGCCGAGGGGTACGACGGCGCGGGCGTGGCGCTGGCGGTGTGCGACACCGGCATCAACGCCGACCACGTCACCCGCCACATCGGCGGCCCCGTCACCATCGACCGGGAGCGCAGCTGGAACCCCGCCGGCGTCACCGGGCAGGCCGGCGGCTTCCCCGTCAACCACGGCACGATGTGCGCCTTCGACGCGATGATCTCCGCGTCGCGCGCCGCGCTGCTCGACGTCCCGATCCTGCTGTCCAAGAAGCGGGGCGGCTCGGTGATGGACGGCCTGCTGTCCGACGCCATTGCGGCCTTCGCCCACCTGCGCACCGTGCTGGAGGCCCAGCCCGTCGCCACCCGCGCGCTGGTCGTCACCAACAGCTGGGGCAGTTTCTCCCCGCAGTGGGACCTTCCGCCGGGGCAGCCGGGCAACTACTCCGACAACGCGGCCCACCCGTTCAACATCATCGTGGGCAGCCTGGAGCAGGCGGGGGCCGACATCCTCTTCGCCGCGGGCAACTGCGGTCCCGAGTGCAAGGACCGCCGCTGCGGGTACCCCGAGCGTCCCATCGTCGGCGCCAACTCCCACCCGCAGGTGCTGTCGGTGGCGGGCGTCGACACCGCCGGCGAGAGGGTCGGCTACTCCTCCAAGGGCCCCGGACGGCTGAGCGACCACAAGCCGGACATCTGCGCCTACACGCACTTCTCCGGGTCCAAGGCCTTCGGCGATGACTCGCCCGATTCGGGCACCTCGGCCGCCTGCCCGGTGGCGGCCGGCCTGGTCACGGCGATCCGCACCCGCTGGCCCGCCTCGCAGATCTCGCCGAGCCAGCTGCGCACGCTGCTCAACCGCACCGCCGCCGACCGCAGCGACGTCGGCTTCGACTACGCCTACGGGTACGGCATCGCCGACACCGGCGCGATCCTGGCGGCCCTGAAACGCCGCGCCTCCAGAAGCGCGGCGTGACCGGCCTCCGGCACGGCGGCGCCGCGCTGTCCCGGCGCCGGCCGGGCGCGTAGCGTGGAGGGCATGGTCCTGGTCACGGTGCGACTCCCGCCTGACGCGACGCTGGAGCAGGCGATGCGGCAGCTCGGCCTGTCCGAGGACGAGGTCGACACCGCCTACGGGCTGGTGCCGCTCGACCCCGAGCAGGGCCTGTACGCCGTGCGCGTCACCGAGGCCGCCGGCCACCGCGTCACCCCGGCGGCCGGGGGCCCGTACTCCGATCCGCCGATCGAGCCCTACGGCCCCACTCGCTGAGCAGGCAGTTGACCTAGCGCTTGCTAGGGAGCTATCCTTGGCCCCCGTCGGCAGCCGCCTTCCTGAGCCGGGACGTGAGGTCACCGTGGTCGAGCAGCAGCAGTCCAGCGGCGGGGTCATGGCACGGGTGAGCGTCGCGCTGCGCCCCTTCTTCCAGTGGCTGGCCGGCACCCGCGGCTTCGCCAAGGTCGCCCCCGGCATCGTGCCGCCTCTCGACCGCTTCCTCAACCGGGTGACCGGCGGGCGCGTCCTGATGGGCGACCAGATGATCCCGCACCTGCTGCTCACCACGACCGGCAGCAGGAGCGGGCAGCCGCGGCAGAGCCCCCTCGCCTGCCTGCCCGAGCCCGGCGGCACGTGGCTCGTCGTCGGCAGCAACTTCGGCAGGGAGAACCACCCGGCGTGGAGCGGCAACCTGCTGAAGACCCCGCGGGCCACGGTCACCTTCCGCGGGCGGGTGACCCCCGTGACCGCCCTCCTGCTGACCGGGGCCGACCGCGAGCGGGCCTGGCGGGCCCTCACCGGCTTCTGGCCGCTGTACCAGGGCTACACCGAACGCTCCGGCCGCGAACTGCGCGTCTTCCGCCTGTCCCCACGCCCCCCGGGCTCCGGCGACGAATGACCCGGCGCGAACGCGGGGCGCCGCCCGCCTACCGCTGGAACACGATGTGCCAGCCGAACCAGATCAGGAACCCGATGAGTGCCGCGCTGGTGACGATGCGCCAGTGCTTCACCGGGTAGATCCCGAGCCACTCGCGTAGGCGCTCGGAGAGGGTGCCGCCCTTCTGACGGGTCACCAGAGCCCACGTCTCCAGGACCGCGAACGAGCCGACGGCGAGCCCGAGCCACACCAGCCAGACCGTGTTCACTTCGCCACCGTACGCCGCTTTCGGGCCTTGTGCACGGATATCGGGGACGGTGCCCGGCGGACGTCCGGGACGCCGGGCGGCCCCGAAGACCATAAGATCTTGCGCGTCCCGTTCGCCGGAATCAGGAGTGCGCAACCCCATGCGTGATCGTGTCCGTCACGCCCTCGAATCGAAGTGGTTCCAGCGAGCGATCATCGCCGTCATCGTCGTCAACGCGGGCACGCTGGGGATCGAGACCTCGCCGCCGGCGGTCGCGTCGTTCGGCACGGTGCTCCACGTGGTCGACCACGCCGCGCTGTACATCTTCGTCGCCGAGCTGCTCGCGAAGATGTACGTCTACCGGTTGCGGTTCGCGCTCGACCCGTGGAACCTCTTCGACACGGTGATCGTGGCGGTGTCGTTCCTGCCGACCGCCGGCGGGCTGTCGGTGCTGCGCGCCCTGCGCATCCTGCGGGCGCTGCGGCTGATCTCGGTGGTGCCGAGCCTGCGCCGGGTGGTGTCCGCGCTGCTCACCGCCATCCCGGGGATGACCTCGATCGGCGTGCTGCTGGCCCTGGTGCTGTACGTCGCGGCGGTGATGGCCACCAAGCTGTACGGCGAGACCTCGCCCGGCTACTTCGGCGACCTGCCGACCTCGCTGTTCACGCTCTTCCAGACGATGACGGGCGACGGCTGGTCGGACATCAACCGCGAGATCATGGAACGGCACCCGTCGGCGTGGGTGTTCTTCGTGGTGTTCGTGCTGATCTGCACGTTCGTGGTGCTGAACCTCTTCATCGCCGTGGTGGTGAGCGCGATGGAGGAGGAGCAGCAACGCGAGCGCGGCGACGCCGGCGGCGTGGCCGCCGAGCTGGCGGCGCTCCGCGCGGAGATCGCGGCCCTGCGCGAGGCCATCCCCGCGGCGGAGCCGACCTCCTCCCTGCGCTGACCGGGCCGGGTGCTCGCCCGTTCGGCGGGGCCGGACCTCAGCGGGAGTAGTGCTCGACGACCAGGGCCTCGTCCACCAGGACGGGGACCTGCGTGCGTTCGGGCTTGCTGAGCAGCGTGAACCTCAGCTCCGTCAGGTCGACCTGGAGGTAGGGCGCGGTGACCTCGTCGGCGTAGGTGCCCTCGGCCGCCGCGACGAAGGGCTGCATGGCGCGCGACTTGGGGCGGACGGCGACGGTCTGGCCCGGCCTGACCAGGTAGCTCGGGATGTCGACCTTGCGGCCGTCGACGGTGATGTGCCCGTGGCTGACGTACTGGCGTGCGGCGTAGATCGAGGGCGCGAGCCCGGCGCGCAGCACGAGAGAGGCCAGGCGGCTCTCCAGGATCGAGACGAGCTCGGCGCCCGCGCGTCCCGGGCGGCGCACCGCGAGGTCCCAGTACCGCCGCATCTGCTTCTCGGACACGTCGTAGTACCAGCGGAGCTTCTGCTTCTCCAGGCGGCGCACGCTGTAGTCGCCGGCGGCACGGCGGCTGGTCTTACGGCCGTGCTCGCCCGGCGGGTACGGCCGCTGCTCGAAGTAGCGCACGGCCTTCCTGGTCAGCGGAAGCCCCGCCCGCCTCGACAGCCGCACCTTCGGTCCGGTGTAGCGCATGACGACCTCCCCATGATTAGGTATGCCTTACTAAGGGAAGCCTAACCTTATTAGACTGTGTGACGCGACCTTAAGAGCCCAAGGAGCCACGCCGAATGCACGTGACGGTGCCCCCTATCTCCGAACGTATCCGCAGCCTCGCGGCCGCCTGCGAGCCCACCCACGTTTCGCTGGACGGCTCGGCGCACGCCGCCCGCGGGGCGGTCGACGGTGACGGACGCCCGATCCTGCTGGTCAAGCCGGGCGACCCCCTGCACGGCCTGCCCGCCGGCACCGACGCGGTGGTGACCGTGGACCTCGCCGCGGGGCGGATGCTGGGCGGCGTCGAGCACCCGCGCGGCCTGCTGAAGGTGCACGGCTGGGCGCAGGCCGTGCCACCGGAGCAGGCCCGGGAGGCGGCCGTGGCCGTGGCGGGACGCCGCGCCGACGAGGCGCTGTTCGCGGCCGTGGAGGGGACGCCGGGCGGCCCCCGGCTGTTCCGGGTGGACGTCGGCTACGTGATCTACCTGACCGGCCAGGAGTCGGGGATGCTGGACGCCGAGGACTACCTCGGCGCGGACCCCGGCCCGTTCCCGGAGGCCGCCGAGCGCATGCTGGACCACGTCAACGCCGCGCACCGCGACGGGCTGAGGCGGGCGGTGGAGTCGCTGACGGGCGGGCCCGCGCCGGAGGTCTGGCTGTGGGAGCTCGACCGCTACGGCGCGACCGTGCGCTCGGGCATCGCCGACCCCGTCCTCCTCAGGATCCCCTGGCCCTCACCCGCCGGCGACCTGGAGGCCCTGGAACGGGCCCTGAGCTGCCTGATGTGCCGGCACTGAGGCGGCATCGACCACCTCGGGGGCCATGATGTGGTCGATCACCATCAGCGCGCAGCCGGTGATGCCGGCGCTGGGGCCGAGCCTGCTGCGCTCGATGCGGAGGCTGCGGGTGGCCAGGGCCGTGGAGCGGCGGTAGACGACCTCGCGCACGCCGGAGACCAGCGGCTGGAACCGCTCGGCGACGTCGCCGCCGAGCACGACCACGGCCGGGTTGAGCAGGTTGACGGCGCTGGCGATCACCTCGCCGAGCAGCCGCCCGGCCCTGCGCACGACGGTCATCGTCTCGGCGTCCCCCGCGCGCACCAGCGTGACCACGTCGGACAGCGAGGACACGTCCCGGCCGCGGGCGCGCAGGTCGCGCAGGATGGCGGTGCCGCTCGCCACCGAGTCGACGCAGTCGACGTTGCCGCACCGGCACAGCACTCCCCCGCCGTCCCGGACCGGGATGTGGCCGATCTCGCCCGCCGCGCCGAGCGCCCCGCGCAGGATCTCGCCGCCGGCGACGACCCCGGCGCCGATGCGCGTGGAGACCTTGACGTACAGCAGGTCGCGGACCTCCCCGGCGTACGCGGTGCGGTACTCCCCGGCCGCGATGACGTTCACGTCGTTGTCGACGAAGACCGGCACGGGGAAGCGGGCCTCGATCAGCGGCGGGATCACCACGCCCGTCCAGCTGGCCATGACCCGGACGCTCTCGGTGCGTCCCGCGGCGAACTCGACGGTGGCAGGGACGCCGAGGCCGACGCCGCGCACCTGTGACCGGGGGCGGTCGCCGAGCAGCTCGTCCCACAGGTCCATCAGCAGGGGCAGCACGATGTCGGGGCCGCGCTCGACGTCGATCTCCAGGTCGGTGCGGGCCAGCTCGGCCCCCGCGAGGTCGCACACGGCGATCTGCGTGCGGCTCGCGCCGAGCGAGGCGACCAGGATGACGCCCGCCGCGGCGTTGAACGTCAGCCGCGCGGGAGGGCGGCCACCCGTGGAGGGGCCTTCGGTGTCCTCCACGATGAGATTGCGTTCGAGGAGCTCGGCGACCCGCATCTGGACGGCGGGGCGGGAGAGCCCGGTCAGCCTGCCGATGTCCGCCCGCGTCGCGGCCTCGCCGGTGCGGATCAGCTGGAGCACCTCGCCAGTGCTGGCGAGCGTGGAGCCCGGTCGTCGACTCATCGGCTAAGTCAATCACACCTCTTATGTAAACTGAACTTCCTAAGTTGCTCATCTCAAATATCAAAACTCCGGTTGTGCGCGGCCAAAGATCGGGCTAGTGTCCGATCTGTCCGCATTGGTAGATCTACGGAGCTTTCCCGTGCTTGAGCCCGCGCCCACGACCGCGAACGAGCCGCCCGCGACCGCCGGCGAGCTGCCCGCGCCGTCCGCCGCGACCGCGTCCGAGAGCCCCACCGCGCACGTCGCCGACCTCGTCATCTTCGGCGGCACCGGTGACCTCTCCATGCGCAAGCTGCTGCCCGCCCTGTATCACGCCGACCGTGACGGGCGGCTGGCGCCGCAGACGCGCATCATCGCGATGTCGCGCAGTGGGCTGGACGACTCCGACTTCCGTGGCAAGGTGGAGGCCGAGGTACGGCCGGGACTGCACGCCGGCGACGCCGAGGGCTGGGAGAGGTTCCTCGGGCGGCTGCACCACGTCTCCGTCGACGTCGGCGACATCCAGCAGGCCGGCTGGGGCGCCCTCACCCGGCTGCTCGCCGGGCGCGAGGACATCGACCGGATCTTCTACCTCGCCAGCCCGCCGATGACGTTCGGCCCGTTCTGCCGCGCCGTCCACGAGGCCGGCCTCGTGACGCCGCGCTCCCGCGTCGTGCTGGAGAAGCCGCTCGGCCGCGACCTGGCGGGCGCGCAGCAGATCAACGACGAGGTCGGCGCCATCTTCGACGAGCACCAGATCTTCCGCATCGACCACTACCTGGGCAAGGAGACCGTCCAGAACCTGCTCGTGCTGCGGTTCGCCAACGCGTTCCTCGAGCCGATCTGGAACTCCCTGTGGATCGACCACGTCCAGATCACCGTCGCCGAGTCGGTCGGCACCCCCGGGCGTCGCGGCTACTACGACCACGCGGGCGCGCTGCGCGACATGGTGCAGAACCACCTGCTGCAGCTGCTGTGCCTGGTCGCCATGGAGCCCCCGGCCCGCAACGACCGCGAGGCCATCCGCGACGAGAAGGTCAAGGTCCTGCAGGCCCTGCGGCCGATCAGCGGCGGCGAGGCCGACCGGTTCACCGTGCGCGGCCAGTACGTCGCCGGCCAGGTGGACGGCAAGGACGTGCCCGGCTACCTCGACGAGCCCGACAAGACCGCGCCGACCGAGGCCTCGCGCCGCGTGGAGACCTTCACCGCGATCCGCGCCGAGGTGAAGAACTGGCGCTGGGCCGGCGTGCCGTTCTACCTGCGCACCGGCAAGCGCCTGCCGCACCGCCGCTCCGAGATCGTCATCCAGTTCAAGGACGTGCCGCATTCGATCTACCCCGGCGGCAGCCCCAACCGGCTGGTGCTGCGCCTGCAGCCCAGCGAGGGCATCACGCTGCACCTGATGGCCAAGGAGCCGGGCGCGGGCGAGGTCCTGCTGCGGCCGGTACCGCTCAGCCTGAGCTTCGCCGACACCTTCCGCACCCGCGTGCCCGAGGCGTACGAACGGCTGCTCATGGACGTCCTCGCGGGCAACCCCACGCTGTTCATGCGGCGCGACGAGGTCGAGGCCGCCTGGCGGTGGATCGACCCGATCATCGCCACCTGGGAGTCGGGCGACGCCCTTCCCGAGCCGTACGCGGCCGGGACCACCGGTCCCGCCGCCGCCCACGAACTGCTCGGCCGCAGCGGCCGTGCCTGGCACGAGGAGGACCTGCCGTGAACCGCACCGTCCAGGAGGTCACCGAACGCCTCGCCGAACGCAGCGCGCGCAGCCGCGCGGCGTACCTCGCCAGGGTGGACGCCGCCGCGCGGGAGGCCAAGGAGCGCGGCCCGGCCCGCACGAGCCTCGGCTGCGCCAACCTCGCCCACGGCTTCGCCGCCTGCTCCCCCGCCGACAAGCTGGCCCTGCGCGGGAACGTCAAGCCGGGCGTGGCCATCGTGTCGGCCTACAACGACATGCTGTCGGCCCACCAGCCGTACGAGACCTACCCGGCCGTGCTGAAGGAGGCCGTCCGGGAGGCCGGCGGCGTCGCCCAGTTCGCGGGCGGTGTGCCGGCCATGTGCGACGGCATCACCCAGGGCCGCGCCGGCATGGAGCTGTCGCTGTACAGCCGCGAGGTCATCGCCATGGCCACCGCGATCGCCCTGTCGCACGACATGTTCGACGGGTCGCTGATGCTCGGCGTGTGCGACAAGATCGTGCCCGGCCTGCTCATCGGCGCGCTGCACTTCGGGCACCTGCCCGCGGTGTTCGTGCCCGCCGGTCCCATGACCTCGGGGCTGCCCAACAAGGTCAAGGCCCGCACCCGGCAGCTGTTCGCCGAAGGCAAGATCGGGCGCGGCGAGATGCTGGACGCCGAGGCCAAGTCGTACCACTCCCCCGGCACCTGCACGTTCTACGGCACCGCGAACTCCAACCAGGTGCTCATGGAGGTCATGGGCCTGCACCTGCCGGGCTCGACGTTCGTCAACCCGGGCACCGAGCTGCGCGACGGCCTCACCCGCGCGGCGGCCAAGCGGGTCGTCGAGATCACCGCGCACGGGGAGGAGTACACCCCGGTCGCCGGGGTCGTCGACGAGAAGGCCCTGGTCAACGCGGCCGTCGCGCTGCTGGCCACGGGCGGATCGACCAACCACACCATGCACCTGGTGGCCATCGCCGCCGCGGCGGGCGTCGAGCTGCTGTGGGACGACCTCGCCGCGCTGTCGAAGGTCGTGCCGCTGCTGACCCGCATGTACCCCAACGGCCAGGCGGACGTGAACCACTTCCAGGCGGCCGGCGGCATGCAGGTGCTGATCGGCGACCTGCTCGACGCCGGGCTGCTGCACGAGGACGTGCTGACGGTCGCCGGGCGCGGTCTCGGCCTGTACCGCAGCGCCCCCGCCCTGAAGGAGGGCCAGATCGTCTGGGAGGAGCGGACCGAGCCGAGCGGCGACCTCGACGTGCTGCGCCCGGTCGCCGACCCGTTCTCCGACGACGGCGGCATCCACATGCTCAGCGGCAACCTCGGCCGGGCGGTCAGCAAGGTCTCGGCCGTCAAGCCCGAGCACCTGGTGATCGAGGCCCCGGCCAAGGTCTTCGACGACCAGCTCCAGCTCCTGGCCGCCTTCGAGGCGGGCGAGCTGGACGGCCAGGACTTCGTCGCGGTGATCCGCTACCAGGGGCCGAGCGCCAACGGCATGCCCGAGCTGCACAAGCTCACCCCGCCGCTGGCCGTGCTGCTGGACCGGGGCCAGCGGGTCGCGCTGGTCACCGACGGCCGCATGTCGGGCGCGTCGGGCAAGGTGCCGGCGGCGATCCACCTGTCCCCCGAGGCGGCCGACGGCGGTCCGATCGCGCTGGTCCGCGACGGCGACCTGGTCCGGCTCGACTCCTCGGCCGGCACCCTCGACCTTCTGGTGCCCGCCGAGGAGCTGGCCGCCCGTACCCCCGAGGGACGGCCGCTGCGGGACGACGAGTGGGTGGGCACCGGCCGCGAGCTGTTCGCCGCCTTCCGCCGTTCGGCGGGACCGGCCGAGCGCGGCGCCGGGATCTTCGCGCTGAGCGGCGCGGAGGGCGGCGCGTGAGCCTCATCCCCCCTCCGGCCCCGGAGAGCCCCTGGCTGGTGGCGGACATCGGCGGCACCAACGCCCGCTTCGGTGTCGTCACCGCGCCCGGGACGCGCCCGGAGGCCGTCGCGGTGCTGCCGGTGGCCGAGTTCGACGGCCTGCCCGCCGCCGTGGACCACTACCTGACCCACCACGCGGGCGGCGCGCCGGTGCGGGCCGCGTGCCTGGCCATCGCCGGGCCGGTGAACGCCGACCGCTACCGCCTCACCAACGCCCGCTGGGCGGGCTCGGTGAGCGAGCTGGACGTCCCGCACGTGGAGCTGCTGAACGACTTCGAGGCCCTGGCGCTCGCCCTGCCGCACCTGGCGGGCGACGAGCTGGCCTCGCTCGGCGGTCCCGAGCCGGCGCCGGACATGGTCAAGGCCGTTCTCGGCCCCGGCACCGGGCTGGGCGTCGCCGGGCTGGTGCCCGCGCGCGGCGGCTGGGTCCCGGTGCCCGGCGAGGGCGGACACGTCTCGGTGCCCGCCGTCACCGACCTGGAGTTCGAGGTCGTACGGGCGCTGCGCGCCGACGGCATGTCGTTCGTGGACGCCGAGCACCTGCTGTCGGGCCCGGGCCTGGTGCGGCTGCGCCACGGGCTCGCCCTGGTGGAGGGCACGCCGGTGACGCCGCTGCCCGCCTCGGAGATCGTGGCCCGGCTGGACGACTCGCTGTGCGCGCGTACGGTGGAGGTGTTCTGCGGGCTGCTGGGCAGCTTCGCGGCAAACGTCGCCCTCACGCTCGGCGCGCACGGCGGGGTCTACCTCGGCGGTGGTATCGTGCCGCGGATCGTCAAGCGCATGCGCGAGAGCGACTTCCGCCGCCGCTTCGAGGCCAACCTCGTGCTGTCGGGATACCTCACCGGCATCGCGACCACGGCGATCGTCGCCGAGCAGCCGGCGCTGGCCGGCGCCGCGGCGTGGCTGGCCCAGCGCGCCGGCGACGCCCGCCAGGCGACGGTCCCGCAGCCCCAGCCCTCGGTAACACCTGCAGCAAGGAGCGCCAACCCGTGAGCATCCTCGACCTCGCCCCCGTCGTCCCGGTCGTCGTGATCGACGACGTGGAGACGGCGGTACCGCTGGCCCGGGCGCTGGTGGCGGGCGGCCTGCCGGCCATCGAGGTGACGCTGCGCACCTCCTGCGCCCTGGCCGCCATCGAGCGCATCGCCGCCGAGGTGCCGGACGCCGTGATCGGCGCGGGCACCGTCCGCACCCCGGCCGACGTGGCCGCCTCGGTGAAGGCGGGCGCGCGGTTCCTGGTGAGCCCCGGCAGCACGCCCGCCCTGGTCGACGCGATGACCGGCAGCGGCGTGCCGTTCCTGCCGGGCGCGGCGACGGCCTCGGAGGTCCTCGCGCTGGCCGAACGCGGCCTGACGGAGCTGAAGTTCTTCCCCGCAGGCCCGGCGGGCGGCGTCGCCTACCTCAAGGCGCTGGCCGGTCCGATCCCCGACGTCCGCTTCTGCCCGACCGGTGGCATCAAGCCGGAGAACGCGCCGGAGTATCTCGCGCTGCCGAACGTCGGCTGCGTCGGCGGCACCTGGCTGACCCCGGCCGACGCGCTCGCCGCCGGCGACTTCGCGCGGGTCGAGAAGCTCGCCGCGGAGGCCGCCGCCCTGCGCGGCTGATCACATGGAGAGGGGCCGGGCCAGGTCCTCCAGGGGCCTGCGCTCGGCGTCCACCGCCAGCACCGCCGCGACCAGCCCGGCCGCCACCATGACGGCGGCCGCCGCCAGGTAGCCGTAGAACAGCCGGTGCGGGTCGGCGTGGGCGGGACCGCCGATGAGCGCGCCGAAGATCGTGGGACCGAGAGCGCCGAACGCCTGGGCGACGCAGAAGAACAGCGCGATCGCCAGCGCCCTGATCTCCAGCGGGAACAGCTCGCTCACCGTGAGGTACCCCGAGCTGGCCGCCGCCGAGGCGATGAAGAACATCAGCGACCACAGCAGCGTCTGGGTGGTCGCGGTGAGCATCCCCCGGTCGAACAGCCAGGCCGTGACGAGGAGCACCGTCCCGGACAGGATGTAGGTGGTGGAGATCATCACCCGGCGTCCGACGGTGTCGAACAGGGGCCCGAGCACGACCGGCCCGGCCAGGTTCCCGACCGCGAACGCGAACAGGTATTTCGAGGCGTCGTGCGGGGCCACGCCGTAGAAGGTGCTCAGCACCAGCACGTAGGTGAAGAAGATCGCGTTGTAGAGGAACGACTGGCTGATCATCAGGGTCACGCCGAGGACGGTGCGCCGGGGGTATTCGCGCAGCAGCACGCGGGCGATCGTCCGGTACGACGGCGTGCCGTGCGGCCGGAACTCCAGGGCCCGGCCCGGGTCGACCGGCGCGAGCCGGCCTCCCCCGCGCGCGACGGCGGCCTCGATGCCGTCGACCGTCCGCTCGGCCTCCTCTCCCCTGCCGTGCGTCAGCAGCCAGCGCGGGCTCTCGGGCAGGTGGCGGCGCAGCGTCCAGATGACCGCGCCGAGCGCCGGCCCGATGAGCAGCCCGAGCCGCCAGCCGACGTTCACCGGCAGCACGTCGGGGTCGAGCAGGACGTACGTGCTCGCCGTCCCGAGCATCGCGCCCAGCCAGTACGTTCCGCTGACGGCCAGGTCGACCCGGCCCCGATACCGCGAGGGGATCAGCTCGTCGATGGCCGAGTGGATCGCCGCGTACTCCCCGCCGATGCCGGCGCCCGCGAAGAAGCGGAAGAACAGCAGGAACAGCAGGTTCGGGGAGAACGCCGTGATGCCGTTGGCGACCAGGTAGAGCCCGAGCGTGACGACGAAGAGCCTGCGCCGGCCGAACCGGTCGGCCAGCCGCCCGAACACCAGCGCGCCGACCACCTCGCCGAGGAGGTAGACGCTGGCGGTCAGGCCCACCTCGACGGCCGACAGGCCGAGGGTGCGCCGGTCCTGCAGCACCGAGCCGATGGCGCCGGCGATGGTGATCTCCATGCCGTCCAGCACCCAGGCGACGCCCAGCGCCACCACGAACCTGGTGTGGAACGCCGACCACGGCAGGCGGTCGAGCCGCGCGGGCACCAGGCTCCGGACAACACTGCGCATGATCACACAGCGTAGCGACATGCGTCCTGATCGTGGCCGCGCCTCCCCGGACACGGTGCGGCCCGCGCCCCGCGTACGGGGTGCGGGCCGGCGCACAGCAGCTACGGGCTACCCGGCGGCGGGGACGGTGGCCTTGGCGTCCCGCATCGACAGGGAGGGCGCGATGTCCTCCAGGGAGCGGCGCTCGGCGTTCACCGCGAACAGCATCGCCACCACACCCGCGGCGATCATCAGCGCCGCGGCGAACAGGTAGCCGTAGAACAGCCGGGTCGGGTCCGGGTGCGACTGGTCGCCGATCAGCGCGCCGAAGACCGTCGGGCCGAGCGCGCCGAACGCCTGGGCGACGGAGAAGAACAGCGCGATCGCCAGCGCCCTGATCTCCAGCGGGAACAGCTCGCTCACCGTGAGGTATCCGGCGCTGGCCGCCGCCGAGGCGATGAAGAAGATCACCGACCAGAGCATGGTCTGCGTGGTGGCGTTGAGCACGCCCTCCTTGAACAGCCAGCCGGTGAGGGCGAGCAGCGCGCCGGAGACGATGTAGGTACTGGAGATCATCGGCTTGCGCCCGATCGTGTCGAACAGCGGCCCCAGGATGAACGGCCCGGCGAGGTTGCCCACCGCGAAGACCAGCATGTACTTGGAGGCGTCGCTCGGCGAGACCCCGTAGAAGGTGTTGAGCACGAGGACGTACGTGAAGAAGATCGCGTTGTAGAGGAACGACTGGCTGATCATCATGGTCAGCCCGAGGATCATGCGCTTGGGGTACTCCTTGAAGACCACGCGGAGGATCTCGCCGTACGACGGGGCTCCGTGCGGGCGCAGCTCGATGGCCTGGCTCTCGTCGACGGGCGGCAGCCGGTTGCCGCTCTCGGCGACGGCGTCCTCCACGCTCTTGGCGGCCTGCTCGGCCTCCTCCTGCCGGCCGTGCATCAGCAGCCAGCGCGGGCTCTCGGGCAGGTGGCGGCGCAGCGTCCAGATGAGCACGCCGAGCACCGGGCCGACGAGCAGGCCGAGCCGCCAGCCGAGGTCGACGGGCAGGATGTGCGGGTTGAGCAGGATGTAGGTGCTGGCGGTGCCGATGATGGCGCCCAGCCAGTAGGTGCCGCTGACGGCCAGGTCGACCCGGCCGCGATAGCGGGACGGGATGAGCTCGTCGATCGCCGAGTGGATGGCGGCGTACTCCCCGCCGATGCCGGCGCCCGCGAAGAAGCGGAAGACCAGCAGGAACAGCAGGTTCGGGGAGAAGGCGGTGACGCCGTTGGCGGCCAGGTACAGCCCGAGGGTCAGGATGAACAGCTTGCGCCTGCCGAACCGGTCGGACAGCCGCCCGAACACCAGCGCCCCCGCCACCTGGCCGATCAGGTACACCGTCGCGGTGAACCCCACCTGGACGGCCGACAGGCTCAGCGTCTGCCGTTCCTGCAGCACCGATCCGATCGCGCTCGCGATCGTGATCTCCATCCCGTCCAGCACCCAGGCGACGCCCAGCGCCACGACCAGCCGTGTGTGGAACCGCGACCACGGCAACCGGTCCAATCGGGCCGGCACGAGCGTTCGCACAGCTTTGTCCATGACCACCTGCCTAGCGATCGGCGATGTTGCGAGCCCTGCCGGACGGCTCGCGGAATCCGCCGTCGAACAGTGGCTTCGCCCTCCGCCCCTGCCCTTGCCGGGCCGCTCCTAACGGGCGGACCGCCCACCTGTGAGGCGGGTGCCTTACGTCCGGCGGCTCAGAAGTGCCGCAGGCGGGGCCACAGGGCCGACCAGGGGGTGGCGGGGGCCTCGCACAGCTGGACCACCGCCTCCTGCTCCTCGTTGTCCACGCCCTGGCCGTTGTCGATCGAGGCGACCACGCGGCAGCCGGTGAAGAGGCCGCCGGCGAGCCGCAGGGCGTCCCTGTGGTGCACGAGCAGCACGGGTCCGGTGGCGGAGTCGGGCGGCGGACCCCAGTCGGCGTAGCTCATGTGGCCGGAGTAGGGGCCCGGCAGGCCGAGGGCCGGGCCGTGCCTGGCGATGGCGCCCGCCTCGCCGTAGTTCTGGGTGAAGATCACGGCGGTCCCGCGCCTCTCGGACGGGATCCGCCGCCAGGCGCCGGCGACGGTGGAGACCATGCCGGGCCAGCCGACCTGCTCGCCCTGTTCCTTGTTGATCCCGTTCACGGCCTGCAGGGCGCTCGGCGGCAGCACGGGCAGGGCCACGACGACGTTCATCGGCGCGCTCACCACGAACGCCGCCACGAGCGCCCAGCGCCGCGCCCCGCTCGCCCAGCGCACCACCGGCTCGGCTCCGGCGGCCATGGCGACGATCACCAGCGGCAGCACGTAGTACGGCTTGCCGCCCGCCACCAGCACGGCCACGGCGAGCAGCGGTACGGCCACGGCGAACGCCCGCGCCCATCGCACCGCGGGGTCGCGCCACAGCCGCACCAGGCCCGCCACCCAGATCGGCACGAACAGCGGGGACAACTGCACGACCAGCAGGGGCACGAACAGCAGGCGGTTCTCCCCCTCGTTCTCGCTGATCCCCTTCGCCACCGTGAGCTGCGGCCAGCCGTGCGCCGCCTGCCACCACAGGTTCGGCGCGGCCAGCAGGGCCGCCACCGCCACCCCGGCGAGCAGCCACCGGCTGCGCAGCACGCGCCTCGGCCCGACGGCGAGCAGTGAGACCACGAGACCCGCCACCAGCAGGGCGATCAGGTACTTGTTCAGCAGCGCCACCCCGGCGGCCGCCCCGATCACCGGGTACCAGCGGCCGTCACCGGTGCGCAGCAGCCTCAGCACCAGCCAGCCGACCACCACCCAGGCGAGCGTGTCGAACGTGGCGGTGGCCACCAGATGCCCCAGCACCAGGACGACCGCCGAGCAGGCCGCCGAGCAGGCCGCGACGAACTGCGCACCCCTGCCGCCGCCGAGTTCCCTGGCTGTGAGCACGACGACGATCACCACCGCGACCGCCGCCAGCGTCGCCACCACCCGCAGCCCGGCCGGCGAGACACCGAACACGGCGGTGCTCGCCCTGGCCAGCAGCGGGGTGAGCGGCGGCTGGTCGACGTACCCCCAGGCGGGCCGGTCACCGGCCACCAGGAAGTACAGCTCGTCGCGGTGGAAGCCGTAGCGGCCCGACAGCGCGGTCAGCAGCCCGGCGAGCACCGCGGCCACGGCCCCCACGGGCCCGGCCGCGAACGGCGGCGGACTCCGGCGTAAGCCGCCCGGTGCCGAGGTGTCCTCCCGCGTGATCGCCATGCGCCGATCATGACACCGGATCACCGGGCCTGCCAGACCCCGCCGCCGCTCGTCACCCCGCTACATCCCCATCTTCCGCAGGGTGTCGGTGGCCGAGTTCGCGTAGAGCCCGGCGCCGCTGATCTTCGGATGGAACGACTGGGCGGACGCCGGAGCGCTTTCCAGAGGTTCGTCACCCGGCGTGTGGTCCTTGACGACGCCGTGGATCGACTCAGGATCTCCGCAGATCGCCTTGCCGGCGAAGTACTCGCGCGGGTCGGAGAAGGTGACCGGCACGTCCGCCCGCGAGGCGTCGTCCGCGACCTGCGCCATCTGCTGGTCGAGGAGTTCGGCCATCGCGTTCATCCAGTTCAGCTCCGTGGGGAGGATGGTGGGGATGCTGGAGCACACGGACCCCTCCAGCAGCCTCGGATACCCCATGACCATGATCTTCGCGTTGGGGGCGAGGACGTGGACGCGCAGCAGAACCGCCTTGATCGCGTCGCGGACGGGGCCCTTGATCCTTTCCGGTTCGGCGACGCTGAGCGGGGCGCTGTCCCCCGAGATCGTGGTGGTCTGGCACTCCTGCACCAGCTTGTCGCCGTATATACAGCGTTTGACGACGTCGGAGAACCTGGCGTTGTTCCCTCCGATGGACAGCGTCACCAGTGTGGTGTTCTCGTCGAGATACCCCTGGGCCATCTGCGGCAGCTCACCGTACTGGCCGTCGCCGCCGTGGATGTCCCCGACGTCGCCGTCGAGGACGTTGGCGGTGACCGCCCCGGAGCAGGCGACGAAGTGGTAGTCCATCGACGGGTCCAGGCGGTCGGCCCGGTCGCCTATCGTCACGCTGCTGTCGGCCAGCCTCGCCTGACGGGACCAGGCGTACGGCGAGCGGTGACAGGCGTCCCGCCACTTCTTGTCCGCTCCGTCGACGTCGGTCTCCTTGTAGTAGTCACTGGGGCTGCTCTGCGCGGAGGCCCCTTCCCCGGAGGAGTAGGAGTCGCCCATCGCCACCACGAAGTCCCTCGGCTTGGCCGGCAGCGGCTGGACGGCGACGGCGTCCCAGGCGATGTCCTCGTCGCCGGTTCCGTCGAGGGTCTCGTTGCTCAGGGTGATCTTGGGCGTCCCGGCGAACTGGAACACTCCCAGCGACACCCATTTGTTCGCCTGCGTGCGTTGCGGCACGACGCGGTAGGAGTGCAGGGTGTCGTTGAGCCGGTACTTGGCCTCGCGGCTGTGCGCGCCGTGGTCGGGGGTGTGCACCATCACCCTGGCCCACCCGTTGACCTGGCGGTCCAGGGTCCAGGTCCCCCGCACCGCGAACTGGTCACCCGATTGGCGGGTGTGGACGAACCAGAAGTGCCCGCCGTCACCGCCCCCGAGCTGGTGCAGGTCGATCTTGGAGGTGTAGGTGCCGGTGCTGAGGCCGTTGGGGTCGAAGTCGAAGGAGAACGTCCCCGCGCTGCTCATCGACTTGCCACAGCGTGGGATGTAGGTGCCGTCGGGGACGTCGTCGACGACCAGAAAGCCCGACGGCAGGCCGGCGTACTGGTCGCACTGGGCCGGGAAGTGCGTGCCGTCGGCCGGTTCGGCGTACGGCGGGTCGAAGCGGATCAGTTCGTGACCGCAGGTGTTGGGACAGTCGAGCTTCCAGAAGTTCGACTGGTGGTAGTAGCAGTGCAGGTCGTACAGGCCGTTGTACTGGTGCGCGCAGGGACCGGGCTTCTCCGTCGAGACGTCGGGGTCGGTGGGCTGGTAGGCCTTACCCCACTCGCATTCGTTGGACTGGTCGCAGAACGTCGACGGCGGCGGGGTCGCCTGGTAACGGTTCTGGGTGGTGTTCCACCAGGCGGGCCGGAAGCCCGGGCCGTCGGGCGTGTCGATCGACCAGGACGCGAAGCCGATGATCTTCTCCGGGTAGGTCCAGCGTTCCGGGTGCGCCGCGTCGGCCCAGTGGTTGTCGTTGAGGAACGGCTTGCGGTCGGGGTTGTAGCGGGGATTGGCCGGGTTGTTGAACCAGCCGAGCCCCCACGCTCCGTGGTTCTTGTACGCCTCCGACTGCGGGTAGAAGCCGCTGTTGTAGGCCCAGGCGGCGTAGTACCAGTTCTCGATCCGCGAGGGGTCCCCGTTGTTGACCTTCATGACCGGGTAGAGCTGGTTCCACTTGTCGGTGATCAGCGAAAGGCCGGCGGCGATGTTGGAGGCGTAGTCCAGCGCGATCGCCCGCTGGTCGTCCTCGGGCAGGGTGACGTCCTTGTCGTTCCTCGGGTGCCCGGCGATGCGCATGCCGTCGGTCATCTGGGAGATCCCGTACCCGCAGTCGGCATTGTCCCAGTGGATGCTCCAGTCGGTGATCTCACCGGTGGTGCTGTTCGCCTTCAGGCCGTAGAAGTTGCCGATCAGCGGGTTGCTGTACTCACCCGGCTGGGCGTACCGGTCGGCCTGCCACAGGTTCGACTCCTGCGAGAGGATGCCGAGGAAGACCTGCGGCGGCACGTGCCCTCCCCCGGCGAGCGCCGGAACCGGGAACCTCTCCTGTGGTGTCTTGCCGGACACTCCGGTCCCGTGGGTGGGGCGCGGCGGGTTGAGCTGCCCCACCACCGCCATGTCGACCGCCCACTCGACCTGGCGGGCGGTCGGCTGGTAGGTCTGCGACCTCAGGTCGTTGCGCGGCACCGAGCAGTACCGGTCGTCGTCGACGGGGCTGGTGCGCGACCCGGCGACGAGCGCACGGGGAGCACCCGACGGAGAGCCGGGCAGCCGTACCGGGACCCGGCCCTCGGCGTACTTGCCGCTCGCCCTGGCGCCGGGCTCGACGGTGAAGTCCACCGTCCTGCCCGTCGCCGGGATCAACTGTTTCACCCGCACGGGCTCGGGGTGCTCGGGGTCGACCGGGGCGCCGACCCTGCGCATGACCGGGTTCTCGAAGTCCACGCCGGTCAGCGCCGCCTGCCCTTCGGTGGAGACCTGCGCGGTGGCGGGCACGTTGATCCGCCGGACCGGCGCCGGCAGGGCGGCCAGACGGGAGGGGCTGCCGGTGATGAAGACCCGCCCGGCTGTGCCGGCGGACAGGGCGACGTCGCCGAGGGCCCCCTCCGCGAGCGTGGTGGTCTTCCGGCCGACCGTGCGCTGGACCCGGACCTGGCCGTTCGCCCGGTCCAGGTAGTTCACCCCGCCGTCGGCGTCCACTCGGAGGTCGAAGGGCACGTTGGTCGTGGCCGCCAGCGGCGTCGCCTTGCCGTCCGCGCCGAAGCGGACGATCCGGTTGCCGCTGGCGGCGACGATGCCGCCGTTGGCGGGGACGGCGGAGGTGACCTGCCCGGCGATCTTGAGGGGGCGGCCGGGCTTGCCGCTGTCGGCGGCGACGGAGACGAGCCGGGTGGCGCCGAGGTCCTCGTCACCCTCCTGGGTGACGACCGCGGACTCCCCCGCTCCGCAGCCGGGGTTGAAGTACGACAGGCTCGTGGTGATGGGCAGCTTGGTGACGGCTCCCGACCGCATGTCCACCACGGCGGTGAACGCGCCGCGGCGGGCCAGTTCGGGCTTGTTGATGAAGGCCCGGGGCGCGTAGGCGACCACGGCGCGGCGCCCGGAAGCGGTCAGGCAGGCGTTGCCGATCCACCGGTCGGTCTCCAGCCCGGGCTCGGCCAGGGTGGCGACCGTACGCCAGGTGTAGCCGCTGGAGGCGTCGGCGGCCAGCAGGTGGAAGCCGCTGGCGTCGCCGTTGGTGGTCCACGCCAGGTCGCCGGAGGTGCGCCAGTCCTTCGGCAGCACCGCGTCCCGTTCCTTCGGCTCGACGGTGACGCCGGCGGTCGTGGCGGGAGCCTGCGGCGGCGGGGTGGGAGGGGGCGGTTCGGCGGCGGCGACCGCCGGCACCGTCAGGAGTGAACAGATCAGAGTCGTGATGGGAAGTACGGCAAAGCGCCGATGCGCTTTCATTCGTGACCCCTATTGGTCGGGGGGAGGTGGCACTTTCGCGCACGCGGGCATGCCGGCTCGCCGTCGGTGACCGGAGAGCCGGCGTGCTGCGGTGGAGTACGCCCGATGTGTCACGGCCGGTCGGGCGGCCGGCCTGGTTCTCGGAAGGGAGAGGTGGCCGTCGGGCCGATCAGTTGGCGGCGACGATGGACTTGGCGTTCGCGACCCAGCCGTTGAAGATCGACAGCGCCGTGGTGAGCTCCGCCTTGTTCTCGTCTAGCGCCTGCTTCTGGTAGGCGATCTCCAGTGCCTTGTAGGTGCCGACGAGGTTGCTCTCGGCCTGGCAGGCGGCGTCGGCCGCCGCGGTGGCCTTCTCCTCCGCGGTGGCCGGGGTGTCAGGGGTGCGCTCTCCCCAGCGCGGGTCGGTCTGGGCGCTCATGGGGTCGTCGTAGTGGTAGCCGCGGCCGTTCATGCAGGAACTCCAGGTCGCGAAGACCCGCTGCATCCGGTCGTCGCGCAGGGCCGCGAACTTCGACTGGACGGCGAGGAAGCGGGGGTCGACGGGCATCTGGGACACCGCGCCCTTCAACTGCCTGTCGCCTTCGGCCTCACAGCCGCCCTCCGGCACGGCGGCCCCGCTCGCCGTCGTGCTCTCGGCGCCCGTGTACGCGCGCAGGGCGTCCTCGGAGAGAGAGGAACCGGACGTGGCGCCGACGCTGGTCCCGCCGGACCGGTCGGTGAGGGTCGACGGGTATCCCGATTGCGAGACGTCAGCGGGCGGGAGGTAGTCGAGCACGTCGGTCTCCTTGTCGTCCGACGGGCTGGAGACGGGGTCGACGGTCCACGTCGTGAAGCCGAGCGAGCGCATGCAGTCGCGGGCCTTCAGCTCACCGGCGGTGTCGAGGAGATCGACGTCGCTCGACGAGGTCATCACCGGGTCCAGAGGCATGGCGACGCGATCCCGGCTGGTGATCTTCGGAATCTCGCCGAGAGGCGGCGGGGACACCGTCTGCGTCGGCTCGGGGCCGGGAGGTTCCGGCGTCTCGACGGGCCGCACGCTCGGCCCCGAGGCGCTGGGGGTGGGACTGGGGGGCGGGTTGCCGGCGGCGGGCCCGCCGGGGTTGGCCCGGGCCGCGGTGACGCCGCCGACGGCGAGAGCGGCCGCGGCCAGGGTCACGACCACCGCGGCCCGCCCTCTGCGCCTGGATGAACGCCCGGTCGGAATTTCCTGCATCGTTCGTCCTCCTATTTCCACAGGCATTGGCTCTGGGGGCCCATGGTCGGCCACATCACGAGGCTGCAGGGGCCGGATTTCTCCGAATACAGATAGACGTTGTACAGATTGAAGTCCGTGGCGCTTGTGGCGAGGATGTCGTTGTAGCCGCTGCCGCCGCATCCGGCCTTGTTGATCAGCACCCAGCCTTCGTCGGAGGAAAGGTGCTTCTCCTTCCACTCCTGCGTGGTGTACGCGTAGCGGCCGTTGGAGGGCCACTGCGTGACTCCGGACCCGCAGTTGTTGTAGGCGGTGAGCAACAGCAAGCTGTTGTAGTTGAACTCCACGTAGTATCTGTCGCTGAGTTTCTCGTCATACCAGTACTGGGTCTTGGTGCCGTTCCACGGCCACGCGCCGACGAGGGCGCCCTTCTTCTTCGATGACTGGTAGACCTCCAGGTAACGCTTGTAGGGCAGGTTCCTCCACGTCACCCTTCCGTCGGCGTGCGCCGCGACGTCGGGAAGCGCGCCGAAGGCCAGCGCCACCCCGACGGACACCGCCGCCGCCTTGCGCGCCCACCGGCGCGCCGCCGTACCGGCCGAGGCGGGCACAAGCGGTTCACCTCGTTTCACGTTCTCCTCCTGTTTTCCGGTCAGGTCTTCGCGGAACCGGCTTTGGAGGACGCGGACCGAAGGGATTCGTCCCAGGGGAGGCCGGCGGAGGACACAGGGTCCACCGCGATTCATGTGACCGGTCGAAAATCTGCCCCTAGGCGTGCTGTCGAGGAGCGGGATCGCCTCGCGCGTACGCCTGGAGCAGTGTTTCCCACGCCACCGTCCTGGTACAGATGTGTGCAGCTCGGTGCAAACAACCAGTTGGGAGCTGTGCGGCCGTGCGACGTCAGGCCGAGGAGGTGCGTTCCAGGAGGGTCTGTTCGGTGATGGGGTTCTCGTGGGTGCCTTCGCTGGTGCAGGCGTGGGCCCCCGCGACGGCGCCCAGGCGCGCGCAGTCCCGGGGCGGCAGGCCGCGCAGGTGGCCGTAGAGGAAGCCGGAGACGAACGCGTCGCCGGCGCCGTTGCTGTCGACGACCGGCGCGGGCAGCGGGGCCGCGGGGACGTGCGTCACCGTTCCCGAGGGGTCGTCCAGGAGGTAGGACCCCTCGGCCCCGGCCGTGCAGACGACGAGGCGGGCGCGCCCCCGGGTGAGGATGTCGCTCATGACGGGGACGGGGTCGGGGAGCTTGGCCGCCGAGAGGAAGACCAGGTCGGAGGAGTAGGCGAAGTCCTTGTGGTGGTCGTTCTCGCCGTCCCAGTCGTGCAGGTCGGTGGAGGTGGGAACGCCCAGCTCGTGGAGCTCGGGGTACAGGTGCCGCGAGAAGTCGGTGATGGAGAGGTGGACGTGCCGGGCCCGGCGGACGGCCGGCTCGTACAGCTCGCGGGGCAGCCGCTGGTCGGGGGCCTGACGCGGGTCGAAGAGCGAGGTGCGCCGTCCGTCCGGGCCGACGAGCAGCACGCTGCGGCGGGTGCCCTCGGGCACGACCGCCCAGGCGAACCCGGCGCCCTTCGCCTCCAGGTGGGAGCGGATCAGGGCGCCCTGGGGGTCGTCGCCGATCAGGTCGACCAGCAGCGCCCGCATCCCGAGCGCGTGGCAGCCGAGCACGACCCCGCTCCCGGTGTTCCCGATGCGGTCGACCACGGGCGGCACCGCGTAGGTGTCGGCGTAGGGCAACGGGAGACCCGGCACGTAGACCGTGGTGTCGACCCCAGAACCCCCGATCACGACGACGTCGTACGGCATGTCTCCGGCTGCGCTCATGATCCCTCCGGTGGGAGAGCTTAGTACTCCGCTGCGGTCACGGCAGGGTCGTCCCGGTCGCCTCGCGTCCCGGCGGCATCGATGGTCAGGACGCGGGCGGGACGCCGGTGGGGGCATAGCTGAGGATGTGGTCGCGGAGCAGGACGCCGGCGTCCGGGTCTTCCCGTTCCAGGGCCGCCACGAGGGGGTCGTGGTCGGCGGCGTTCTCCACGGCGTGCCTGCGGAACAGGCGGATCGACAGATGCGTCCACACCTCGATGCCGAGGGATTCCCACACCGAGATGAGCACGTCGTTGCCCGAGGCGTTGACGATCTCGCGGTGGAAGGCCACACCGTGGCGCACCTGGTCCGCCAGGGAGCCAGCCGCGGCCGCCTCGTGCAGGCGGGCCAGGTGGGCGCGCAGGGCGTCCACCGGCGGGCGGGCCAGGCGCACGGCCGTCTCCTCCAGGCCGGCCCGCACCTCGTAGATCTCGCGCAGATCGGCTTCGGTCAGCGCGCGGACGCGGGCGCCCCTGTTGGGGGAGGACTCGATCAGCCGGAGCATCTCCAGTTCACGTAGTGCCTCGCGTACCGGCGCCTGGCTGACCCCCAGCTCGGCCGCCAGCTGCCTCTCCACCACGCGGTGCCCCGGCTCCCATCGGCCGTTGATCAGGCCGTCGAGCACGACCTGCCGGATCTGGTCGCGCAGCGGGGACCGCACCACGGGTTTCATATGTCGATTCTAGGCGGCGAGCAAACACCGGATGATCGATCATAGGGTGTTTAATGAGGACATGGAACAAGACCTGGATCCGCAGGAGACCGCCGAATGGCTCGAGTCGCTGGAGGCCGTCCGGCGGGTGGCCGGTCAGGAACGGGCCGACTACCTGCTCAGAAGACTGGCCACGAGCACCCGCTACATCAACACGGTGCCGACGTCGGAGGAGCCGGACTACCCCGGCGATCTGACGCTGGAAGAGCGCGTCGCGGCCTATGACCGGTGGAACGCCGCAGCCATGATCACCAGGGCGAGCAGGCTCGGGCTCGGCGGCCATCTGGCGACCTACGCCTCCGCCGCCTGGCTGTACGAAGTGGGGTTCAACCACTTCTTCCACGGTGAGCACGACCAGGTCTACTTCCAAGGTCACGCCTCACCGGGGATCTACGCCCGCGCCTTCCTCGAGGGAAGGCTGAGCCGGGAGCAGCTCGACCTGTTCAGGCGCGAACCCGAGGGCGGGCTTCCGTCGTACCCGCATCCGCGGGCCATGCCGGACTTCTGGCAGTTCCCCACCGTCTCCATGGGCCTCGGCCCCCTCAACGCGATCTACCAGGCGCGCTTCAACCGCTACCTGCACCACCGCGGCATCAAGGACACCTCCCGCGGCCACGTGTGGGCCTTCCTCGGCGACGGGGAGATGGACGAGCCGGAGTCGACCGCCGCCCTCACCCTGGCCGCGCGGGAAGGGCTCGACAACCTCACGTTCGTGATCAACTGTAACCTTCAGCGGCTCGACGGGCCGGTGCGCGGCAACACCCGCATCGTGTCCGAGCTCGAAGGCGTGTTCAGGGGTGCGGGCTGGCATGTCGTCAAGGCGCTGTGGGGCCGGGAGTGGGACGATCTGCTCCGCTCGGAGGAGCTGGTGGCCAGGCTGGCGGAGGTGCCGGACGGACAGTTCCAGACGTTCGCCGCCTCCAGCGGGGCCTACATCCGGCAGCACCTGCTCCAGGGGCTGGACGTGCCGTACTCCGACGAGGACCTGGAACGCATCGTCGGCGGTTCACGGGCCGGCCACGAGCCGCGCAAGGTGTACGCCGCCTACCGCAGAGCGCTCGACAACCGGGGAGCGCCCACGGTGGTCCTGGTGCAGACCGTCAAGGGGTGGACGCTCGGCGCGGGCGTGGAGGCACGCAACGCCAACCACCAGATGAAGAAGCTCAGCCAGGACGAGTTCCGCGCACTGCGCGACCGGCTCGATCTGCCCGTGCCCGACGAGGCACTGGACGGCGACCTTCCGCCGTACCTGCATCCGGGAGCCGACTCCCCCGAGGCCCGCTACGTGGCCGAGCGGCGCCGCGCGCTCGGGGGGCACGTCCCCAGCCGCAAGGTGCGCCACGCCCCGCTTCCGGAGCCGGGCGAGCGGCCGTTCCGTGCCCTGGAGAAGGGCTCCGCGCAGCCGGTCGCGACCACCATGGCTTTCGTCCGCCTCGTCAAGGACCTGATGAAGGAGCCGGAGACGGGACGCCGCTGGGTGCCGATCGTGCCCGACGAGGCCAGGACGTTCGGCATGGAGTCGCTCTTCCCCACCGCCAAGATCTACTCGCCGCTGGGGCAGCGGTACGAGGCCGTCGACCGCGAGTTGCTGCTGTCGTACCGGGAGGCGGTCGACGGCCAGATCCTGCTGGAAGGCATCACCGAGGCCGGGTCGATGGCGTCGTTCGCCGCCGCCGCCTCCAGCTACGCCACCCACGGCGAGGCCATGATCCCCTTCTACATCTTCTACTCGATGTTCGGCTGGCAGCGCACCGGCGACCAGATGTGGGCGCTGGCCGACCAGCTCGGCCGCGGGTTCCTCATCGGGGCCACCGCCGGGCGCACCACGATGACCGGGGAGGGCCTGCAGCACGCGGACGGGCACTCCCAGTTGCTCGCCTCCACCAACCCCGCGTGTCTCGCCTACGACCCGGCCTTCGCCTACGAGGTGGCGACGATCGTGCGCGAGGGGTTCAGAAGAATGTACGGTCCGGCCGGTGAGGACGTGTTCTATTACCTGACCCTCTACAACGAGCCCCTCCCCCAGCCCGCGATGCCCGAGGGCGTGCGCGAGGGCGTCATCAGGGGGATCTACCGGTACGCCGCGGGCGGCGGCCAGGCCCATGTGCTCGCCAGCGGCACCGCCATCCACTGGGCGCTGGCCGCGCAGCGGCTGCTCCAGGAGGAGTACGGCCTGGGCGTGGACGTCTGGTCGGTCACCTCCTGGAGCGAGCTGCGTCGCGACGCGATGACCACGACCGGCGTCCCGTACATCCAGCAGGCCATGGCCGGGACGGCGGGGCCGGTGATCGCCGTCAGCGACTGGATGCGGGCCGTGCCGGACCAGATCCGCCCCTGGATCGACCGGCCGTGGACCTCGCTCGGCACCGACGGGTTCGGGCTGTCGGGCACCCGTGAGGCCGTACGCAGGCACTTCGGCGTCGATCCCCGCTCGATCGCCGACAGCGTGCTCAAGGCGGTCGAGGCGGCCGCCACGCGGTGAGACCCGCGTGACCGTGCGTGAGACGGCTTTATGAGACGTGTCTCATAAAGCCGTCTCATTACTCAGAGACACCGGTAGACGGTGGCGCGCGACACGCCGAGGGCGGCCGACGAGGGCGTTCTGGATTCCGGTTCATGGTGAACGACTGGCGGGCCGACCGGATCGGCAGCGCGCTACGGGGCGAGAACCCCACCGTCCTGCGGCGGCTCGAGGCCGGGTTCGCCGTGATCGGGGACGTTCACCCCCGGACCGGTCGCCGGGGTGCGCACCATGAACACGTCCACCTCGTCCTCGGTCTCGACGGTGAAGCCGTGCCGCTCGTACAGCCGGCGCGCCGAACTGCCCTGCAGCACCTGCAGCCGCACTACGGCGTCCTCGCGGTCGCACCGCTCCAGCAGCCGGCCCAGCACGGCGGAACCGATGCCCCTGCCCTGCGAACCGGGGTCCAGGTAGAAGTGCTCCAGCCAGTAGGTGTCCTCCGCCGGCCGCAGCGCGACGCAGCCGGCCACGGCGCCGCCCACCTCGATCACCCAGGTGTGCGCCGCCCCGAACCCGTCCCGCAGCCGCTGCCGCACACGGTGCTCGTCGTACCGCCCGAGCCGCTCGAGATCCGCCCTCAGCACCACGGCCCGCAACTCGGCCACCGCCTCGACGTCCGTCACCGAAGCCGGCCGAAGCCCCCAGTTCGCCACGATCGGGATGTTATCGCCCAATCGATCTCATGATGCTTCAGGGTCTCCACCGGCGGGACGCGGATCGGTGTTGATCAGCAGGAGGGCGATGTCGTCGTTGCGGCTGGCGGACTGGGTGGCCTGGCGGATGAGGGTGTCGGCCAGGCCGTCCACGTCCTGCTCCGGGGCGAGGCGAAGCCGGGCGGCCAGATCGGCCGTGGTCTGGCCGAGGTCGGTGCCGGGGGTTTCGACGAGGCCGTCGGTGTACAGGGCGAGAAGCGTGCCGGGAGGCAGAGGGATGTCCACGCTGTCGTAGCAGGCGGCGGGATCGATGCCCATCAGCAGGCCGGGGGAAAGCTTGAGGACCTCGGTGCGTCCGCCGGGGTGGCGCAGGAGCGGCGGCAGGTGGCCCGCGCTGGCCAGGCGGGCGCGGCGGCCGGCGAGGTCGAGGTGGACGTAGAGGCAGGAGACGAACAGGTCGGTCGCCAGGTCGGCCAGGACCCGGTTGGTGCGGGCGAGCACCTCCTCGGGAAGCGCGCCGGAGGTGGCATGGGCGTGGACGGCGGTACGGACCTGGCCCATCAGCGCGGCGGCGGTGACGTTGTGGCCCTGGACGTCCCCGATGACGGCGGCGGCGGTGTCGTCCACGCGGATGAGGTCGTAGAAGTCGCCGCCGACGTCCATGCCATGGGTGGCGGGCAGGTAGCGGCCCGCGGCGGTGAGGCCGGGGATGGCGGGCAGGGCGTGCGGGAGCAGGGCCTGCTGGAGACTGTGCGCCAGGTCCTGTTTGGCGTCGTACAGGCGGGCGCGGTCCAGGGCCTGGGCGATGAGGCCCGCCAGCGAGGTGAGAGTCGCGCGTTCGTCGGCGGTGAAGGCGCGGGGGTGGCGGTAGGAGATGACGCAGCAGCCCACCGGGCGGCCCGAGGTGATCAGCGGCAGGAACGCCCAGGCCTGCTTGCCGCTGAGGGCCACCGCCTGCGGGTAGGTGCGGGCCAGCTGCTCGGCGTCGACGTAGAACGCGGGGGCACCGGTGGAGAGGACCTGGCCGACAGGGGTGAGGTCGGTGTGCAGGGGCAGGCCGTCCAGGGCACGAATGCGCCTGAGTTCGTAGCCACGGTGACCGATTATCTTCAGGCGGCCGGCGTCGAGGGTGTTCATGACCATGCCGTCGGCGCCGAAGGCGGGCAGGACCTGGTCGGCGACCAGGTCGACGACGTCCTGCACGCCGACGGTCTCGGTGAGCGCGGCCGCCAGGTGGATCAGCTGATACAGCCGGCCCACCCCGCCGGCCGGAACGCCGCGTGAGGGGACGGCGGACGTCGCGGGCGGGGCCGGGCCCGGTTCGGCGGGGCTGATGAGGGCGCTGATGCCGGAGGCGTCCGGATAGAGCTGGATCAGAAGACGCCGGTCCGGCGGGCGCAGGACGGTGTAGGAGACGGGCCGGCGGGTGACGACCGCCGCGCGGTAGCGGTCCTCGTAGACGGGATCGTCCAACCAGGGCAGTGACTGCCACGGCAGGGTCCCGAGCAGCTGGTCGGCGTCGCGGCCCAGCAACTCGGCCGCGCGGCCGGTCAGGAAGGTGACGTGGCCTTCCAGGTCCATGGCCAGGGCGCCGGGCAGGCGTTCGGCGAAGTCGGCGGCCGCCAGGCCCGGCTGCACGAGATGCGTGCGGTGCAGGGGCGCGACGCGGGGCTGGTCGGGGATGGCGGGTGGCGGGACGGCGTCGTCCAGCAGGCGGGCCAGACGCCGCGCGCTGGTGGTGATGGTGCCGTGCTCGCGGGGCGTGATGTGCGGCGGGTGACTGTCGAGCCAGATCAGCACCAACGCACCCCAGCAGTCCCGGCTGCCGGTGAGCGGGACGGCAGCGAGCGAGAGCGGGTAGGGAAAGGCCGCCGCGAGGCGCGGGTAGGACCGGACCAGATCTTCCTGGCGGCCCACCCACGCCAGGCGCTTCTGGCGCACCGCGTCGCTGATCGGGGTGGGCGTGTCCAGCGGCAGGCGTTGCCACGGGAGCGCGAACTCGACGAGCGAACCGCACGTCACCACCAGGGACAGCACCGGTTCCTGCCGGGTGAGCAGGTAGACGCCGCCGCCCGAGGCCCCGGTGCGCCGCACCGCCGTGGCCAGTTCGTCATCCAGCAGCTCCCCGCCGGCGAGTTGGTCAGTGGATCGGCTCATCGGGAACTCCGTCCGGGGTGGCCGCCCGGCGGGCGTAACGGCCCCGGGCCGCCTCTCCGCTGATGCCCAGCGCCGCCCCGATCTGCGGCCAGCTCGCCCCTGCCTGGCGGTCCGCCCGCACCGCCAGACGTACCAGACGGTCCACCAGCACCGGCAGCCCCGCCACCGCCGTGCAGTGCGCCGCCCGGGCGGCCAGCGCGCCCTGCGCTCCGACGGCGGCGAGGCTTTCCTCGATCTGGGTGCCCAGCCGCCTGCCCGCGGCGATCAGGCTGCGCCTTTCGGGCACCGCCCGCTGCCACCGGCGCCGCGCACGCCAGGCCGCCTGGCGGTGCGCCGGCGTACAGTACCGGCGTCCCACCCCAGGCCGTTCCGGCAGCTCGGTGGCACACCACAGGCACCGGGAATCGCCCATAACAGGACAATACGCCCGCGTGGGAACGACGACCACACACGGTCGAGGTGGAGGCGATCCGCACCGGACCACGGGGCGTTCGAGGACGCCCTCGGCCGTCCCCCACCGGACCAATGAAGATCAGGCGTCTCGCGATTGCGTAACATCCGCCGTGAAGCCCCGGGCGAGCAGCAGGACGAGAGAGAGCGTGACGATGACGGGTCGCACGACCGACGGACGGCGGAGGAAGAGCGGCCTCTGGGGTCCCGCCCTGGCCAACCTCGCGATCGGTGTGCCCGCGATGGTGCCGCTCTATCTCGGGTGGTGGCTGCTGACCGAGTACCTCCCGATGGACTGCAAGAGCGTGGCGGACCTCGGCAAGCCCGATCTGGCCAACTGCAACTACACGACACTGGACCACGCGGTACCCGTCATGCTCTTCCTGGCGATGACCGGCAGCTTCACGCTGGCGTTGGTGCTCGCGATCGACGTCCTCCTCCCGCGCTCGCGCAGCCGCCGGCCGGCCGCATGGCTCCGCTCCGCCGCGCTCATCCCCGTCCCGTTCGCCGTGTACCTGGCACTGGCACTGGCACTGACCTGACGACACGGCCGCCCGCTCGACGGGATCGCGGCCACGGAGGAACGCCGGACACCGAGGAGTTCCACCGCTCAGCGTCGCCCTCAGGCACCACGCTCCGTGGGGCGGGGGAAGACATCGCAACGCCCCGAGCAGTGCCGACTCAGTCGCCGTGGGAGAAATCGAGGGCCTGGGCCTCCTTCTCCGTGCAGAAGAACGTGTCGTCGAACGGCGTCACAAAGTAGTCCTCGTCTCCCGGGACGCTGTAACTCATGGCGGCCGCGAAGCCCGTGGCGACGACAGGCAGGCCGCCGCACCTGACCACGTGGTAGGGATAACGCATCATCGAGCCGACCAACGGCGTGACCGAGACGATCGCGTACACGCCCACGGCCGCCACCAGCGCGCGCAGCCAGTCCGGCCGGAAGCGCAGCAGGGCGAGCAGGATCAGGCCCGCGAGATAGGCCAGCACGAACAGCAGCAGGTACAGCACCGAGAACGGCACCCACGACCGCCCCCGCAATGCGACGATCACCGCTGCCAAGCCCAGCGCGGGCACACCCATGACGAACCCGGCCAGCCACACGCTCGCTCGTTGAAATGACCCCATGCACATTTGACGATCACGTCCGCGGGCTGGTTCTCAGGGAGACCAAAATAATGCCGCCGCCGTGAGGCGGCGCGGCGGGCCGACGCGCGGGCGCTGGAGCTCACCGCCGACCCGGCCCAGCAGGCCCTGCTGGCCGAGCGACTGAGATGGACCTGACCCGTGCGGCGGCGGGCACCGGTCAGTGGTCGTAGCGATCGCCGGACGGTGGCGTGACCCCATAGGCTGATCACCCGTTCGCACTACATAGGAGAGTAATGACCAGTAGGTTCACCGAGTTGGTCGTCGACTGCCACGATCCGGAGCGTCTCGCGGCCTTCTGGTGCGCGGTCCTGGACTTCAAGGTGATCGACCGGGGCGAGGACAAGGTCGAGATCGGCTCCTGGGAGCCGACCATCGAGGAGGTCCGGGCCCGCCAGATGCCGCCCACCCTGACGTTCATCCAGGTGCCCGAGGGCAAGACCGTGAAGAACCGGCTCCACCTCGACGTCAGCCCGATCGACGGCACCACCGACGAGGAGGTGGCCAGGCTGCTCGGCCTCGGCGCCACCAAGGTGGACGTGGGCCAGGGCTCCGGCCGGAGCTGGGTGGTCATGGCCGACCCCGAGGGCAACGAGTTCGACGTCGTGCGCACCCTGGCACCGTCCGAATGATCGATCCCAAGGAGCGGTGAGCGAAGGACGGGGATCTCGCTTCTCCGTACGACGGCCGGAAGCCGTTCCGGCCTGCTCCGGGAGCTTCGCCACGACGCGGCACGGCGGCCGATCCGCGCCGCCGTGCCGCGTGCACCCCGACACCCGGAGACCTGCACGGTCCACCGCCTGCGCCGCGAGGGCGGTTCGCCGGCCGATGGGCACTGGACCGCATGGTCCGGTCCTGGCTATGGCTGCTTCTCGGTCAGCAGCAGTACTCCGCTGATCAGCATGAGTACGGCGGCGCTGACGTGGATGGTGAGGGCCTGCACGAGCGTGCCGCCGTGGGTGAACACCGCGTAGGCGTCGCCGAGCGGCATCAACGTCGCGATCAGGATGACGATGCCCAGCGTGCGGCGGTGGCCGCGCAGCAGGAGTGTCAGGGCGGTGAGTGCCACCGTCAGGTCACGGACGCCCTTGACGATGAAATAGCCCTCGGCGCCGCCCTGTGGCCAGGGGGTGATGCCGAAGCCTGAGGCGGCGCCGGGACCGTTGAACAAGAAGTTGAGTCCGAAGAAGAACGGCGCGAGGACGACGAGGACGGCCATCGCGGTGCCGATGCGCTTTCTGAGCATGGGGGGTTGCCTCCAACCGGAGCTAGCGCTGCTAGGTACGCGAGCGAGACTATCGCTACTGCTGCTCGCCTGTCTAGCATCGCTAGAATCCTTATCGTGGCTACCAAAGAGATGACGGACCTGCGCGCCGCCGGCTGATCGCCGACGCCGCCCATGAGCCGGCCGAGGCGCGCACGGAGTACCGGCATCGCGGGTGCGGGGACCGTGGTCCTGGCGTCAGCGGTTGACCAGGGGGCCGGAGCCGGTGGAGCCGCGGACGACCAGTTCGCACTGGAAGACGAGCTCCATGTTCTTCGGGGCGGCTCCGTTGATCTCCTCCAGCAGCGTCTGCACCGTCGCGATCGCCATCGCGCCGATGGGCTTGCGGACGGTGGTGAGCGGCGGGTCGGTGAAGGCGATGAGCGGCGAGTCGTCGAAGCCGACGACGGAGACCTCACCCGGCACGGCCAGCCCCCGCTCGCGGGCGGCGCGGATGACGCCGAGCGCCATGAGGTCGCTGGCGCAGACGATGCCGGTGCAGCCGCGCTCGATGAGCGCGGCGCCCGCCGCCTGGCCGCCCTCGACGGAGAACAGCGAGTGCTGGATCAGCTCGTCGCAGTCGGTGACGCCGAGCAGCTGCGACATCGCCTGGGTGAAGCCTTCGATCTTGCGGATGACCGGCACGAACCGCCGCTGGCCGAGCGCGAGGCCGATGCGCTCGTGGCCGAGGTCGACCAGGTGCTGGACGGCCAGGCGCGCGGCGAGCCGGTCGTCGGGCGAGATGAACGGCGCCTCGATGTGCTCGCTGTAGCCGTCGACCAGCACGATGGGCAGTCCCCGGTCGGTCAGCCGGGTGTAGCGGTCCATGCGGGCGGTGGTGTCGGCGTGCAGGCCGGAGACGAAGATGATGCCGCTGACGTCGCGTTCAAGCAGCAGCTCGGTGAACTCGTCCTCGGGGGCGCCGCCGGGGCTCTGCGTGCACAGCACGGGGGTGTAGCCGTGCTGGGTGAGGGACTTCTCGATCGCCTGGGCGAAGGCCGGGAAGATCGGGTTGTCGAGCTCGGGCGTCACCAGGCCGATCAGGCCGTTGCTGCGCTGGCGCAGCCGCTGCGGCCGTTCGTAACCCATCAGGTCGAGCGCGGTCAGCACGAGCTGGCGGGTGCCCGCGGAGACACCCGGCTTGCCGTTGAGCACACGGCTGACCGTGGCCTCGCTCACCCCTGCCTGGGCCGCGATGTCGGAAAGCCGGGCGTTACCGTTCATGGCCGTAACTTTACGCATCCTCTCGTGTCCACCACGCCGCCGAGTCGGGAGCGAGCCGTACGACGCCGGGCCCCTCCCCCACCGGGGCGCTCGCGACGAGCAGACGTCCGGGGCGGGGCAGCTCGACCGGCTCACCGGAGGCGTTGACCGTGCAGACGAACCCCTCGCCGCGGTCGAACACCAACGTACCCTCGGGCGAGTCGTGCCAGGTGATCACGCCGTCGCCGAGCGCCGGGTGCTCGCGCCGCAGCCGGAGCGCCGCCCGGTACAGCGAGAGCGTCGAGCCGGGGTCGCCGAGCTGCGCCTCCACGCTGAGCGGCCCCCAGGTGGCCGGGACGGGCAGCCAGGTGTCCTCGATGCCGGGCGGGCTGAAGCCGAACGGCGGCTCGGAGTGCGCCCACGGGATCGGCACGCGGCAGCCGTCGCGGCCGTCCTCGGGGTTGCGCAGCCGCTGCGGGTCCTGGCAGACCTCCTCCGGCAGGTCGAGCACCTCGGGGAGGCCAAGCTCCTCGCCCTGGTAGATGTAGGTGGAGCCGGGCAGGGCCAGCATCATCAGCGCGGCGGCGCGGGCGCGGCGCAGGCCGGGCTCGCCGTCGCCGTACCGGGTGACGTGCCGCTTGACGTCGTGGTTCGACAGCACCCACGTCGGGGGCGCGCCGACCGGGGCGACGGTGGCGAGCGACTCGTCGATGACGCCGCGCAGCATCGCGGCGTCCCACGGGGTCTTCAGGAAGTGGAAGTTGAACGCCTGGTGCAGTTCGTCGGGGCGCACGTACTTTGCCAGGCGCTCCTGGGACGGCGCCCAGGCCTCGGCGACGCCGATGCGCTCGCCGTCGTAGGCGTCCAGGACGCGGCGCCAGGCGCGGTGGATCTCGTGGACGCCGTCCTGGTCGAAGTACGGCAGGACGGCCGTGCCGAGCATCTCGACCTGGCCGGCGACGCCGATGTCCGGCAGGCCGGGGGCCTTGACCATGCCGTGGGCGACGTCGATGCGGAAGCCGTCGACACCGAGGTCGAGCCAGAAGCGCAGGATCGCCTCGAACTCGGCGTGGACCTCGGGGTTCTCCCAGTTGAGGTCGGGCTGCTCGGGGGCGAACAGGTGGAGGTACCACTCGCCGTCGGGCAGCCGGGTCCAGGCCGGGCCGCCGAACACCGACTCCCAGTCGTTGGGCGGCAGCTCTCCGCCGGCTCCCCGGCCGGGGCGGAAGATGTACCGCTCGCGTTCGGGGCTGCCGGGCCCGGCCGCGACGGCGGCGGTGAACCAGGCGTGCCGGTCGGAGGTGTGGTTGGGCACCACGTCGGTGATGACCTTCAGCCCGTGGCGGTGCGCGTCCTCGATCAGCGCCCTGGCGTCGTCCAGGGTGCCGAAGATCGGGTCGACGTCGCGGTAGTCGGCGACGTCGTACCCGAAGTCGGCCATCGGGGAGGTGTAGAAGGGCGTCAGCCAGACGGCGTCGACGCCGAGCTCGGCGAGGTAACCGAGCCTGCTGCGCACCCCGAGCAGGTCGCCGACGCCGTCGCCGTTGCCGTCGGCGAAGCTGCGGACGTACACCTGGTAGATCACCGCGTCGCGCCACCAGCGGGTGGCCGCCTGGGCTGGACGGGCTTCGCGGACCACGTCGGTCATTGGGATCCCCCGATTTCTTACGGACTGCAACGAGCTAGGACTTGGTGGCGCCGGCGGTCAGGCCGGTGACGAGATGGCGCTGGACGAGCAGGAAGACCACGGCCGCCGGGGCCGCGATCAGCACCGCGGACGCGGTGAGCAGTCCCCATTCGGCCTTGTGCTGCCCGACGAACTGCCCGAGCCCGACGGCGAGGGTGTACTTGTCGTCACCGGTCATGAACGCCACGGCGTAGGCGACCTCGGCCCAGGCGGTGATGAAGGAGTAGAACGCCGCCACGGCGAGGCCGGGCTTGGACAGCGGGAGGATGAGCCGCCAGAAGGTGCCGAAAGGGGTCAGCCCGTCGACCCGGCCGGCCTCGTCGATCTCCACCGGCACCGAGTCGAAGTATCCCTTCATCATCCAGGCGCAGAAGGGGATGGTGGAGGTCAGGTAGGCGATGACCAGGCCGGGGAACTGGTTGATCAGCCCGAGGCCCGCCAGCAGGTTGTAGATCGGGACGATGAGGACGGCCACCGGGAACATCTGGACGACCAGCAGCATCCACATGATCGAGCGGTGCCCCGGGAAGCGGAACCGGCTGACCGCGTACCCGGTGGTCGCCGACAGCAGCACGCCGACCACGGTGGTGAGGCCCGCGACGAACAGCGAGTTGAACAGCCAGCGCGGGAACGCCGTCTGGGTGAACACCTGGATGTAGTTGTCCAGCGTGGGACTGTTGAAGAGCTCGACGGTGGTCGACTGCCAGGCGTCCCTCGGCTTGATCGAGGTCAGCACGAGCCAGGCGACCGGGAAGAGCGCGATCAGGCTCGCCACGATCAGCGCGGCGTGCAGCGCGATGGAGGCTCCGACGCTCCGGGACCCTCTGGTGGTGGCGGTGCTCACCATGCCTCCCCCTGCCGGCGCAGCGCGCGGCGGTAGACGACGGCCATGACGAGGAGCAGCACGAGGATCAGCACGCCCCACGCCGCCGACCCGGAGTAGTTGCGGATGCCCTCGAACGCCTGCCGGTAGGCGTAGGTGACGAGGATCTCGCTCGACCCGCCGGGGCCGCCCCGGGTGACCAGGTAGATGACCGGGAACTGGTTGAAGGTCCAGATGGTGCCGAGCAGGATCACCGTGCTCGCCACCGGGCGCAGGCCCGGCACCGTGATGTGCCGGAACCGCTGCCAGGGCGTGGCGCCGTCGACCTCGGCCGCCTCGTACAGCTCGCGCGGGATGGCCTGCAGGCCGCCCAGCACGGCGAGCATCATGAACGGCACGCCGAGCCAGGTGTTGACCGTGATGACCGAGATCTTGGCCCAGAACGGGTCGTCCAGCCATTCGACGCCGGCGAGGCCCACGGCCCGGAGCATGGCGTTGATCACGCCGAACTCGCCGTTGAGCAGGTAGCGCCAGATGAAGGCGGAGACGAAGGCCGGCACGGCCCACGGCAGCACGAGCAGCACCCGGTAGAGGGAGCGGAACCGCAGCGGCCGGTTGAGCAGCAGCGCGAGCCCGAGCCCGATGCCGTAGTGCAGGGCGACGCACACGACGGTCCAGGTGATCGTCCAGCCGAGCCGGGAGAGGAACTCGCTGGAGGTCACGATGTCGGCGTAGTTGGACAGGCCGACGAACTCGTAGGTCGACGGGATGTGGTTCATCCCGATCGTGCGGCCCATGTTGGCCTCGGTGGCGTCGGTCAGCGACAGGTAGACGCCGCGGACCAGCGGGTAGCCGACCAGGACGAGCGTGACGACGACGACCGGGGCGCACATCGCCCAGGCGTACCAGTGCCGGGACAGGAACCGGCCGGCGCTCCCCTGGCGTCCGCCGCCGGGGTTACGGCCGCGGGCACCGGCGCCCGCGGCCGTACCGTCAACGACCTGCGTCGTCATCGCTTACAGGCTCCAGCCCTTGAGGATGCCCTGGTAGGCCTTGGCCACGTCCTGGGCCATCCCCTCGGCGGTGGCGCCGCCGGTGGCGAGCTTCTGGTAGCCCTCGAGGAGCGGCTGGAACAGCTGCCCGGCCTCGGGGATCCAGGGACGCTCGACGGCGGCTGCCATCGGCTCCTTCCAGCGGCCGATCATCTGGTTGCCCTGCGCGTCGGGCATGTCGTAGGCCGACTTGCGGGTGGGCAGCAGGCCGAGCTTGCCGGCGATCTTGGCCTGGCTCTCGGCGGAGTCCATGAAGTTCACGAACAGGTAGGACGCGTCGAGGTTCTTGGAGCCGGCGTAGACGGTGTAGTCGTGGCCGCCGGTCGGCGCGCCCGCCTTGACCGAGCCGGAGGGGACCGGGGCGATGCCGAAGTTGTCGGGCTTGTCCTTGAAGACCTTGCCGCCGAGGTTGTCGGTGTTCGACCACGGGCCGTTGAAGATCATCGCGACCTTGCCTTCCTTGAAGGCGGTCTCGGCGTTGGTGTAGCTGTCCTGGACGGCGGGCTTGGCCGCGGCGCCCGACTTGATGAGGTCCTCGACGACCTTGAAGCCGGCCACGGACTGCGGCGAGGCGACGGTGATCTTCTTGGTGGTGACGTCGAGCAGGTCGCCGCCCTCGCCGTAGATGAACGGCAGCAGGAAGTAGGCGTCGACGTTCAGGGCGAGGCCGTCGGCTCCGGCCTTGGACTTCACGTCCTGGGCGAACGTCTTGAGCTCCGCGAAGGTCTTCGGCGGGGCGTCGTGGCCGGCCTTCTTCAGCAGCTCCTTGTTGTACAGCAGCCCGAGGGTGTCGGTGACCTGCGGGATGCCGTAGGTCTTGCCGTTGTACTTGCCGCTGCCCGCGGGGCTCGGCAGGAAGTCGTCGGGCTTGTCCAGCGCCGGGGTGCCGTCGAGGGGCGCCAGGTAGCCGAGGGATGCGAACTCGGCCACCCAGCCGACGTCGGCGCGCAGCACGTCGGGCGCGCCGGAGCCGCTCTGCGCGGCGGTCTTGAACTTGTTCTGCGCGTCGGCGAACGGCACGTTGACGTAGTTGACCTTGATCTTGGGGTACTTCGCCTGGAAGTCCTTGATCAGTTCCTGGAAGACGGGCCCCTCATTCGTGGCGTCCGAGGTGTCCCACCACGTCACCTCGCCGGAGACGGCTGCGGGGTCGGCGCTCTTGGCCGGGCCGGCCGACTGGTTGGGGGTGTCCTCGCCGCCACAGGCGGAGACCGCCAGCGCGAGCGCCGCGGCTGCCGCCGCGACCGAGATGCCTCGCCGCATGTTGTGCACTCCTTGTTCAAGCTTCATCGCAGGCGATGCCGCCCGCCTCCCCGAGGGCGAGCGGCATCAAGGGGTAGGCGGAACGTAACAGCCGTGTGAACCGACATGAAAGGCCTTTCGGAAACTTTCTGCAAATTGTGACACGGCCGTCATTGCCCAGGCCTTACCCGATGGCAGGAGGAACGGAGCGGTGCGCGGCGGTACGTGACCGTCGCCAGGCCGGCGAACGACCGGTTGTTGCCGCATGTCTTGACGCCGAAACACAGCTAACGGTCAAGTGACCAGCAGATGAGCGATATATCACTGGATGTATGGACACAGCCCAGCAGGGCGCGATGTACTACCTCATCCATTCACAATGACGGCTGGATCCGGGTTCGGCGCCCGGGAGGAACGAGTGACGATGAGTACCGTCGTTCTCGACAGCGTGACAAAGGTGTACCCGGGGGGGCATCTCGCGGTCGATCGCATGAACCTGCGAGCGGAAGAGGGTGAGCTTCTCGTCCTGCTCGGGCCGTCCGGCTGCGGCAAGTCCACCCTGCTGCGCATGATCGCCGGCCTGGAGGAGATCACCTCCGGCGACCTCTACCTCGACGGCCGCCACGCCAACGACCTCGCCCCCCGCGACCGCGACGTCGCGATGGTCTTCCAGAACGGCGCCCTCTACCCCCACCGCACGGTGCGCGGCAACCTCTCCTTCCCCTTGGAGATCGCCAAGGCCGACCCCAACATGGCGCGGGAACGGGTGGTCGAACTCTCCCGGGCCCTGCACATCGACGAGACCCTCGACCGCCGCCCTGGAACGCTCTCCGGCGGCCAGCGCCAGCGAGTGGCCATGGGCAGGGCGATCGTCAGGCAACCGTCGCTGTTCCTCATGGACGAGCCGCTGTCGAACCTCGACGCGGGCATGCGCACCGAGTTACGGATGGAGATCTCCTCGCTGGTGCGGTCCCTCGGCGTCACGACGATCTACGTGACGCACGACCAGGTGGAGGCCCTGACCCTGGCCGACCGGATCGCCATCATGAACCGCGGCGTGCTGCAGGACGTCGGCACTCCCGGGCAGATCTACAACGACCCCGCGACCGCCTTCGTGGCCGCGTTCCTCAGCTCCCAGCAGCTCAACCTGCTGATGGCGACGGTGCGGACCCCGCAGAACCAGTACGTGCTGCTCGACTTCGGGCTGCACCAGATCGTGATGCCCTGGAACGACCCGCGGGCGTACGCGGTCTCCCAGCACACCGGCCATCAGATCATCGTCGGCATCCGGCCCGACGGGCTGACGCCCGTCCCCGACGGCGCCGAGGGCCCGAGCTTCACCGGCAGGGTCAGGACCCTGGAGTACCACGGCCACGAATGGCTGGCCTACCTGGAGGTCGGCATCCCCGCCGTCCCCGTCCCCGAGCCGGTGCAGCGGCGCGACGTCAACGGGAACGGCGCCAACGGCCACGGCGCCAACGGCGCGGCGGGCAGGATGCGGGAGATGGTGCGGCGCCTGGTCTCCGGCGGCGCCGAGCAGGCGGAGGAGCAGACGGCCCCCTCCGGGAGCGGCCACCACCGCCGGGCCGACCTCGTCGTACGGCTCGGCTCGCGCCCGGCGTGGCGCACCGGGGACCACGGCCGCGTCGTCGTGGACCTCAGCAGGCTCATGCTGTTCACCCTGGAGGGCGGCCGGATCGACCCGCCCCGCCGCTGAGAGCTCAGGCGACGGTGCGGTCGGCCGCCGGACGGGCCAGTTTGGCGACGATGTCGACGACCCGCACGAGCTTGTCCAGCTCCACCGGGTGGAAGGCGGGCCCCTCGGAGCGCGCCACGACCAGGTGGAGCCCGGCGTCCTTGAGCGGCAGGCTGAGCAGGTGCAGCGAGCCCTCGGTGAACGCCGACGGCCGCAGCGGCGTGAGGTCGGGCATCTCCTCGATGCCCGGCGCCTGCCAGCTTCCGTGGACGACGGCGCCGGTCCGGGAGTCGATCGCCACCGCCCACTGGGCGCCGACCACGTCGGGGACGGCGTCGACGAGCGTCACGAAGGCACGGTCGGCGCCCTCGGCGACGTGGCCGAGCAGGTCGTAGTCGGGGCTGGAGCCCGGCACCTCGCGGGTGGGCCACACCCCCTCGATGCGCACGCCGGGGACGACCGACATGCGCTCGCGCAGCTCCTCCGCGGCGAACCGCCCGGGCCAGGAGACGGTGAAGTCGTCGATCGCCCGCCCGCCCTCGCGCTCCAGGACCATGACCTGGAGGATGTCCGCGCCGAGCACCCCGAAGGCCCGGGCGACCTGCCCGAGCACGCCTGGACGATCGGGAAGCGAGACCCGTACCCGCAGCACCATAGTCACCACCCCTGTATACACAGCCGTGCCACGCATGCGGGCCGACCTGGTGTTTCTTTGCGCTACCGCAGCACGACACAGCCTCCTGCACGGAGGTTTCGTCAGTGTTCCCGCGATATGTCTGCAATAAATCCTGATTCAGTACTGATAGGCACCAGCATCCGGGTTCTTGGTGTGCGGGATACGCCGGCCCCTCATGTCGTACGCCAGCGCCGCGCCGCCGTACCACTCCGGCCCCAGCGGCACCCCCTCCCCGATCGCCGGTGAGCCCGGGCGCAGCCGCAGGTCGCGGCGGCCGACGAAACGGGGATCCTCCCGGATCGACCTCCGGCCGGGTCTGAAGTGGTCCGACCTGCCGTCGTAGACGCCGCCCGCGTCGTCGATGCCGGCACCGTCCTCCGACACCGCCACCCCGCCGACCTTCAGCGCGTTGTTGCGCAGCACCAGGATCCCCGGCGAGCACCCGTCGGCGCAGGAGACCCCGATCGTCTTCCTCGCCGGCAGGTACACCGAGTTGTTCACGGCCACCGTGCCTTCGACCGGGCCCACGACATGGCCGGGCCCGCGGGTGACGAGGAACGATCCACGCCTCCTCGACGAGGTCACCACGTTGTTGGCGAACCGGTTGCCGCTCGCGGTGCCGCCGGGCCGGTGACCGAGCTCGGTGAAGGTCTCGTTGTCGCGGGCGACGTTGTGCGCGACGAGGTTGCGGTCGCCGTCGTACACCTCCACCGCGGCGCCGTCGGAGACGTAGTCGTGGCTGGGCGCGTAGCTGCCCTCGATGAGGTTGCCGACGACGCGGTTGTCATCGCCGTTCATCAGCACGCCGAACGCCCCGGAGTCGTTGTCCGGCGCGTCGTCGTTCACGCTCATCCGGTCGTTGCCGATGATCTGGCTGTTGCGTACGACGTTGCGGGACGCCCGGTCGGTCACCCACACGCCGGCCACGTTACGGTCGGCGTACACGTCCCACAGGTCGTCGTGGTGGCCGTCGACGCGGAAGCCCGCCCACTTGCAGTCGCTGGCCCGCAGCTCCGAGACCCGCAGGTAGGAGCCCTTGAGCACCACGCAGTCGTGCGCCCGGCCGCTGACGCGCGGCCGCGCGCCCTCGCCGTACCCGCCGACGGTGATCGGACGGTCCCGCGTGCCGTCGCCGCGGAGCTTGAGCCTGCCCTTCCACCTGCCGCCCCGCCGCAGCAGCAGGGCGTCCCCCGGGCGCAGGCGGGCGGCGCCCGCCCTTTCGAGCGAGCGCCAGGCGGCGCCGGGAGAGGTGCCGGGGGCGTCGTCGTCGCCGTGCCGGTCGTCCACGTAGAAGACCCTCGGCGCGGCGGCCTGGTGCCGCCGCACGGGGGCGGGCGTGTCCGGACCGGCGAGCAGGGGGAGGCCCAGCGCCAGCGCCAGGGCGGCCCGCCAGAGATACATCACGTTCACACCCCGTGTTCCGAGGATCGCTGTCGATCACGCTAGCGGCCGGAGGTCGGAGCGGGAGGACCCAAATCGGCCGGCCGGGCGCCTGGTGACCCGGCACGCCGGACGGTAGGCTCCCCGGCGTCCCCGCCCGGCGCCACTCCCGGCATGTTTGCCATCCCTTGGAATCCTCTTTCCCGGCTCGCGGATCTTGGCCTACTCCGCCGCCAGTAGCCTTTGCCAATGTCCCTCCCTCGACCCGTCTGGCCTCGAACGATCCGCGGGCAGGTCACCGTTCTGGCCGTCCTGCTGTCGGGACTCTTCCTGATCCCGCTCGGCGTGGCGGCCGACACGGTGATCAGGCACACGGTCGCCGACCGCATGTGGGACCAGACCAGGGAGGCCGCCGCGCGGGTCGTCGCCGCCTACCGGGACGGCACCATGGGCAACCCGATCCCGCCCGTCCCCTCGACAGTGAAGATCATCCAGGTGGCCGGCCCCGGGGGACACGTCCTGGCCTCCAGCGAGGGCGCGCGGGACATACCGTTGATCAGCGACCAGCGGCCCGCCGTCCCGGGCCGGTCGGTCGACTACACCCTCTGCCCCGGCTCGCCCGAGGGCTGCTTCTACGTCACGGCGGAGCTCGCCGGGGGCGGCCCCGGGTCGCCGGTGGTGTACGCCGCGGTGCCCACCCCGGGCCTGTTGTCCTCCAGGCTCCTGGACGTGGCGGTCGCCCTGCACATCGCGGCCCTGGCCGCCCTCGCCGGATGGCTCGCGTGGAAGACCGCCGACCGCGGACTGCGCACGATCATGAACATCCAGGCCGAGCTCGCCCACATCACCGTCAGCGACCTGTCGCGGCGCGTACGCGAGCCTCCGGGGGACGACGAGATCTCCACGCTCGCCAGGACCGTCAACAGCACCCTCGCCCGGCTGGAGCACTCGGTGGAGCAGCAGCGCCGCTTCGCCGCCGACGCCTCCCACGAACTGCGCACCCCCATCGCCGGGCTGCGGGCGCAACTGGAGGAGGCGAGGCTGCACCCCGAGCACACCGACCTCGCCACCCTCGTGAACTCCGCGCTGCGCGACACCGACCGCGTCGAGGCGATCATCACCGACCTGCTGTTCATGGCACGGCTCGGGTCGAGCGGGCCCGCCGTGCAGGAGAGCATCGACCTCGCCGAGCTGGCCGGCGGAGAGGTACTGCGCCAGCACGGCCGGGTGCCGATCAGCACCGGCCTGCAGCCCGGCGTCACCGTCGTCGGCGTCCGAACACAGCTGTTCCGGCTGATCGACAACCTGCTCGACAACGCCCAGCGGCACGCCTCCACCATGATCCGGGTGGAGGTGTCGGGGCGTCACGACAGCGCCGTGCTGACGGTGACCAACGACGGCGACCGCATCCCGGAGGAGTACCGCGAGCGGGTCTTCCAGCGCTTCGCGCGGCTCGACGAGTCCCGCAGCCGGGACAGGGGCGGGACGGGCCTCGGGCTCGCCATCGCCCGCGACGTCGCCATCGCCCACGGCGGGACGCTGCACGTCGAGGACGTGCCGGAGGGGACGAGGTTCGTCCTGCGGCTGCCCATGATCGAATGACGGCGCGTTCCAAGAGTTAACAGGAGCGACGCTGGGTGTTCAGCTCAGGCTCCCTTTACGGGGCGGTGCCGGTGGTTAGCGTGCGTGACACCTTGCGGGCGTTTCGCGAAGTGCGGGCGCTCGCTACGCCGTATATCAGGGAGTCACCTTGCGAGTCCTGGCCGTCGTCCCCGCCCGTGGAGGTTCTGCGGGCGTTCCGCTCAAGAACCTGGCCAAGGTGGGCGGCACGCCCCTGGTCGCCCGCGCCGTGGCCTCCTGCGTGGGCGCCGAACTGGTGGACGAGGTGATCGTCAGCACGGACCACGACGGGATCGCCACCACCGCCGCGGCCGCGGGCGCCCGGGTGGTGAAGCGTCCCGCCGAGCTCAGCGGCGCCACCGCCTCCAGCGAGTCCGCCGTCCTGCACGCCCTCGACCAGCTCGACGCCGACCCCGAGGTCGTCGTCCTCGTGCAGTGCACCAGCGCGTTCATCGACCCGGCCGACCTCGACGCCGCCGTCGCCAAGGTGCTCGACGGCACCGCCGACGTCGTCTTCTCCGGCCTTCCGACGCACGAGTTCGTGTGGGCCGCCCGCGACGGCGGCGTGCGCGGCGTCAACCACGACCCCGCGCACCGCCCGCGCCGCCAGGACCGCGAGCCCGAGTACCGCGAGACCGGGGCCTTCTACGTCATGCGCGCCGCCGGGCTGCGCGAGCACGGGCACCGTTTCTTCGGCGCCGTCGCCGTCCAGCCGGTCCCCTCCCGCCACGCCGTGGAGGTCGACACCCCCGAGGACCTGGAGATCGTGCGGGCGCTCGCGCCGTTCGTGGACCAGCCGGGCCCGCTCGACGTCGACGCGGTGGTCACCGACTTCGACGGCGTCCACACCGACGACCTGGTCTACGTCGACCAGGAGGGCCGCGAGATGGTCGCGGTGAGCCGCTCCGACGGGCTCGGCGTCTCGCTGCTGAAGCGTTCGGGGGTGAAGCTGCTGGTGCTGTCGACCGAGCGCAACCCCGTCGTGGCCGCCCGCGCCCGCAAGCTCGGCGTCCCCGTCCTTCAGGGGCTCGCCTCCAAGCAGACCGCGCTGCGCGACTGGCTGAGCATCGAGGGCCTCGACCCCGCGCGCGTGGCCTACGTCGGCAACGACCTCAACGACCTCGGCTGCATGGAGCTGGTCGGCTGGCCGGTCGCCGTCCCGGACGCCCACCCGCGCGTACGGGCGGCCGCCCGCATCGTGCTCGCCCACCAGGGCGGCGCCGGCGCCGTACGCGAGCTGTGCGACCGGGTGCTCGCCGCCCGGCCCCTCGACGCCGAGCCCCCCGCGACCGGCCCCCGCGCCACGCTGCGCGTCAAGGGCGCCCCGGTCCAGATCGGCAAGTCGCTCGTCGGTCCCGGGCAGCCGGTGTACGTCATCGGCGAGATCGGCATCAACCACAACGGCGACCTCGACATCGCCCGCCGGCTGATCGACGTCGCGGCCGACGCCGGGTGCCAGGCGGTGAAGTTCCAGAAGCGCACGCCCGAGATCGCCGTGCCGGTGCACCAGCGCGACCAGATCCGGCAGACGCCGTGGGGCGAGATGACCTACCTGGAGTACAAGCACCGGGTGGAGTTCGGCGCCGACGAGTACACCCAGATCGCCAAGTACTGCGACGAGCGCGGCCTCGACTGGTTCGCCTCGCCGTGGGACGTGCCCTCGGTCGACTTCCTGGAGGACATGGACGTCGTCGCGCACAAGGTCGCCTCGGCCAGCGTGACCGACCACGAGCTGCTGCGCCGGCTCGCCGCCACCGGCAAGCCGATCATCCTCTCGACCGGCATGTCCACCCTGGAGGAGATCGACGTGGCGGTCGACATCCTCGGCACCGGCAAGCTGGTGATCATGCACGCCACCTCGACGTACCCGCTGCCGCCCGAGGAGGCCAACCTGCGCACGATCGTGACGCTGCAGGACCGCTACGGCGTGCCGGTCGGCTACTCGGGGCACGAGCGCGGCCTGCAGATCTCGCTCGCCGCGGTCACCCTCGGCGCGGTCACCGTCGAGCGGCACATCACCCTCGACCGCACGATGTGGGGCTCCGACCACGCCGCCTCCCTGGAGCCGAGCGGCCTGGAGCACCTCGTCCGCGACATCCGGATCATCGAGCAGGCCCTCGGTGACGGCGTCAAGCGGGTGTTCCCCGGCGAGGAGGCCCCCAAGTCCCGCCTGCGCCGCGTCACCGTCTGAGCCCCCGAGAAGGAGAACCCCCCAGTGACGCACGCAGGGAGCCGCCGTTGATCACGTTGTCGGTCGTGGTGCCGGTGCGCGACGCCGAGCTCTACATCGCCGACGCGCTGACCTCGCTGAGGCGCAACGCGCGGCGCGACTTCGAGTTCATCGTGGTCGACGACGGCTCCGCCGACGCGACCCCGCAGGTCATCGACGACTTCCGCGATGACCTGCCGGGGCTGACCGTTCTGCGCCACGCCTCCCCCGTGGGGCTGGCGGACGCCCGCAACGCCGGGCTGTCGCTCGCCTCGGGCCGGTACGTCACGTTCATGGACGGCGACGACTGGCTGGCCCCGGGGTACCTCGCCGAGCTCGTCGCCGCGATCGACGGGCTCGGCTGTGACTTCGTCCGGGTGGACCACGTCCAGGTGGAGGGCCGCAAGCGGGTCGTCCACCGGGCGCCGGAGGCCAGGCGCGGCGTGGTGCTGAGGCCGCGCGACGGGATCCTGCCGGCCGGGGCGAAGACGATGGTCGACTACCCCTACGCCTGGGCGGGGATCTACCGGCGCGAACTGGGCGACCTGCTGGCCTTCCCGGGCCACCTGCACACCGCCGAGGACCGCCCGTGGATCTGGCGGCTGCACCGGGAGGCGCGGTCGTTCGCCGTGGCGTCCGTCGCGGGCGTCTTCTACCGGCGCCTGGTGCCCTCGTCGCTGACCCAGATCGGCGACGAGCGGCAACTGCACTTCTTCGACGCCTTCGAGCTGGTGTTCAAGCAGGTGGAGAACGAGCCCGACCTGCTGCCGAAGGCCGTTCGCACCTTCTGCGCGCTGCTGGCGCACCATCTGGAGATCGGCGACCGCTTCTCCCCCGCCCTGCGGGCCCGCTTCGAGGCGCGCGCGCAGGACGTGCTCGCCGCCCTCCCGGCGGTCCTGGTGGCGGAGGCGGGCCTGGAGCCCGAACGCGCCGCGCTCCTGCGCCCGCTGCTCCCCCGACACCGCGGAGAACCCCAGGAGCGTTTCCCGTGACCCAGGTCTTCTACAGCTCCACGCTCTTCGGAGCGACCACGCTGGCCGCCGCGATGGACGCCGGCCGGTTCGGCCCGCACGACGGGCGCCGCGTCCTGCTGGTGTCGAACAACGCGGCGATCCCCGAGATCACCCCGTCGCTGGACGAGGCGCCGGGGTTCTCGGCGCTGCGGCCGCGCTTCGACGAGGTGTGGTCGTGGAACGAGATCGTCGCGCCCCTGCACCCGTCGGACTGGAAGGCGCGGGTCATCGAGGTCCCGATGCTCTCGCGCCTGCTGCGGTCGCACCTGTCGCTCGGCGACGGTCCCGGCGAGCTGATCGTGGAGTCGATCGCGGTGCCGCCTGCGCGGACGGTCGCGGGCCTGATCCGCGACTGCCCGATCACGGTGTACTCCGACGGGCTGATGAGCTACGGGCCGACGCGGGACCCGCTGCCGCTGGAGATCTCCGGCCGCATCACCCGCCTGCTCCACCTCGACCTGGTGCCCGAACTCACCCCGCTGCTGCTCAGGGAGGTCGGGGTCGCGCCCGACCCGCTGCCGGACGCGGCCTTCCAGGCCGTGCTCGACGACTTCCCCGTGCCGGACGACCTGTGGGGCGAGGCGGTCATCCTCGGCCAGTACCTCTCGGCCCTGGACATCGTCACCCCGCAGGAGGAGATGGACCTGCACGCCGCGATGCTCCGGGCGCTGGTCGCGCGGGGGCACCGCAGCGTGCTGTTCAAGCCGCACCCGGCGGCCGGGCGCGGCCACGCCCGGCACCTGCGGGGCGTGGCCGCCGAGCTCGGCGTCGAGCTGAGCGTGGCCGGCGAGACCGTCCCGGCCGAGGTGTGCTTCCAGGCGCTGCGGCCGAAGCTGGTGGTCGGCTGCTTCTCCACCGCGCTGATGACGGCGCGGCGGCTGTTCGGCCTCCCGGTCGCCACGATGGGCTGTGACATCGTGCTGGAACGGCTGACGCCGTACGAGAACAGCAACCGGGTGCCGGTCACGATCGTCGACGCGGCCGTGCCGCGCCTCGCCCCCGACGGGACGATCACCGAGCCGCACGCGGTCGACCTGCCGGCGCTGGTGGAGGCGGTGGGCTTCTGCATGCAGAGCCAGTACTACCCGGACCTGCGCGAGGTGGCCGCCCGCTACATCGAGACCCACGGCGCGCAGGCCCGCTACTTCAAGAACCGCCGCCTGGCCTCCGTCGGCCTGGTCAAGCCCGCTCCCGCCCCGAAGTCGGCCCTCGGCCGGCTGCGCCGCGCCCTCACCCGCTGACGGCCTTCCCGGCCCGCCGTAGGTCCCCCCACAGCCACCGCGTGGGGGGACCTACGGTTTCCGGGTCGCTCAGCGAATGGCCTTCATGTACCGGCGGACGCGGCGGCCCGCCCGGTAGCCGATGCGCAGGACGTTCGGGGGGAGCTCCACGCGCAGGCGGGCGCGGCGGCGGGCGGCGGCGTGCGCGGGGCCGTCCAGCAGCGCCCGCACCGGCCGCAGCCTGCCCGAACGCGCCTCCTCCACCAGCGGCGCGAGCCTGTCCACCCAGTCGCTCGCGGCCGCGTCGTGGAAGTAGTTGGCCTCGCACCAGGCCGCCGTCGGCCGCCGGAACACGCCGCGCGCGACGTCCTCCAGCGTGCCGAGGCACCCGCTGTCCTCGAACACCAGGTTGATCATCTCGGCGCTGACCCCGAAGTCGGACAGCACCAGCAGCGGCACCCGTCCCGCGATCGCCTCCAGGGCCGCGGTGGAGCTGACCGTGACGAACGCCGCCGCGGCGGCCAGGTGCTCGTGCATGGCGCCGGCGGCGAACCTCACCGCGTCCGGGCGGACGGCGCCCGCCTCGGCGAGCTCGCGCCACAGCCGCTGGTAGTGGTAGCGCTCGTTGTGGGTCTGCCGCTCGTTCTCCAGGGCCCGCAGCTTGACGACGACGTCGAGGTCGGGACGGGTGTCGGCCAGGGCGGCGAGGGCGAGCAGGATGCTCTCGCGGTCCTCGCGCCGCTTGGGCACCTTCGCCTGGGTCGCGAACACCACCCGGTCGCCCCCGGCGGGGGTGACGCTGGTCAGGGAGTCGAGGTACGGCAGGCGGGCGAGGGCCATCGAGCCCTCGGCGCCCAGCTCCCGGCCGATCCGGCCGAACTCCTCGACCTCCCTGCCGCTGTGCACGACGAACAGGTCGCACCCGCCGCGGTACAGCCAGGCCTTCTCGGTCGCCGGGATCGAGATGCCGGGCAGGCCGGACACGAACACCGGGCGGGGGCGCAGCCCCTCGAACACCTCGCTGACCAGTACGTCGACCACGGGCCCGGTGCAGGCCACCAGCACCACGTCGGGCGAGGTGCGCTCGGCGATCCGGCGCAGGGCCCGGGCCGAGACGACGGCGGGCGGCTCGGCGGCCCCGGCCCGCGTCCCGCTGACCGCGGCGGCGATCTGGCCCGCGGACGGCGCGATCGGCGTGCGGACGACGGCCAGCGTCGGGTCCCAGCCGGGTGGAAGCTGGTCGAGCAGACCCGCGGCCCACTTCAGGTAGGAGTCCGAATCGGCCACGGCGAGAACCCGGCTCAAGGAGAAGCCCTTTCGTGCGCGAACATCTGCAGGTGTGATCGGAGAGAGGTCGAGGCCGAGGGCGTCCACCAGTCGTCGGGGACGTCCACCGTCTCGACCGGCACGCCGCGCGCCGACAGCAGGACGCGCAGCGAGGTGACGGCCGTGGAGGGCAGGCTGAGCACGCGCTGCCCGGGGCGCAGATCGCGCAGGGTCATCTCGACGGGCACCCCGCCGTCGTAGACGGTGACGCCGGGGTGGTCGCGGACGGCGGCCAGGTCGACGGGGTCCTCGCGGCGGTGCGGGTAGTACGCCAGCGGCCCCTCGAGGCCGAACAGCCACGACAGGTAGCGCTCGCGGTGGATCAGGCCGTTGCGCACCAGCGACGTGCCGAGCACCACGGTCTTCTCCGGCGGCCGGGGGTGGGCGACGGCCGGCTGGGAGCGCAGCCAGGCGAAGTCGTGGGTGATCAGGTCGGCGCCGATGCCGCGCACGGCCCGCGCCAGTTCGCCGGGCACCGGCAGGGCGGTGAACACCGTGAGCCGGCCCGCCCTCGCGGCGGCGCGCAGGCGGAGCCCGGCGGCGGCGCCGAGGAGCCGGCGGGACGGCGTCGCGGCGGCCCGCGCGCGCAGCAGCGGGGTGCCGGGGCGGCCGGTGAGCAGTTCCAGCAGGCGGATGGTGGCCAGCCCGTCGTCCACGATCACCATGTGGGCGGGGGCCGCGGTCAGCGAGGTCAGCTGCATCCGGCCGGAGAAGGCGTCCCCGAGGATCCAGCTCTCGCGCCGGCGGGGACGGGGCATGCCGTCGTCGGCGGTCTCGATCACCAGACCGCCCGGCAGGTCGAGGGAGGCCAGCTCGGCGCGCGTGACCTTCAGCCCGGGCAGCTTGGCGCGGGTGACCACGCGCGTGCCCGGCCCGACGACCCCCGCGTGCCGTGCCTCGACCGCGCACAGCAACTGGAGGGGGGATTCCACCCAGGCGACGGCCGACCCCTGCTCCCGCACGCGGCTTCGACCGTTCCTCTCCACGCCGGGCACCGATACTTTCACGACGCGAGCAACCTAGCCGTGGATCCCTACATGAACGGTAACAGCGGGTGAACAGCGAACATCGCCGGATGAGCGAGACCTGGACGAGTCGGCGGCTCCTCCCCCGGGTCGTCCCCCTGAGTCCCATCTGTCTCGTTTGACAACAGCGGCACCTGGGGGCTCAAGTGTCACAACGGGGCGCCGGGCCGGTGCCGGGCGGGCTGAAGGCACCGTCGGTGGCGGGTACCCTTGTCAGGCCAGGTCAACCCCGGGCGCCGCACTTTTTCCTCCGCGGCGCGAGCAGCAGGAGCAGGCGTTTGCCGTCGCGACTCCCTGCAGAGCCGGGAAGTTTGTCCTATTTGCACCCCTTTTGTCCGATGGAGTACTCTGATTGCACTCCCGGCCCGGGACATGCCCGTTCGGGCGACTCCACCGTGCCGATGAGATTGCGCAGCCGGTCGTCAGCGGAGAATCCTCTCCCCCCGGCGCGCACCGCCGAGTCCGCTTCGCGCGGAGCCGGGGACCCAACTCTCCCCGTGGGGTGAATCGGGAGACCACGCACGGCCACTCCCGTAGGGCGACTTCCACGCCCGAACCCGTCAGCTAACCCGGTAGGCGGCCTGGAAGAAGGAGTTCGCCTTTGTCCATGTTCGTCCAGCGGCTTCTGGATGCCCCGAAGAACCACCTGAAAGCCTTCGCTTTCGGCGGCCTCGTGGTCGCCCAGGCCGTGACCGGCACCGCCCTCGCGGCACAGGCCGACACCTCCCCGAAGGACGGGATCGCCAAGGTGGCGAGCGCGGAGGCCAAGAACACCGCTCAGGCCCTGCACGCCCCCCAGACCGCCAGGCGCGTGAGCGCGCAGCAGCTGCTCAAGCTGGCCGAGAGCCAGGTCGGCATCTCCGAGAACAGCGCCGGCGGCGGGACGAAGTTCCACGCCTGGTACATGAACTCCCCGCGCGCCGCGGAGACCGTGGCGAGGGACGGCGGCACGATCGCCGGGTTCGCCAACGCGTCCTGGTGCGACATGTTCGTCTCCTGGGTCGGCCACCAGATGGGCATGGACGACACCGTCGGCTCCGACGCCTACACCGTCGAGCACGCCAAGTGGTTCGCCGCGCACGACCGCTGGGGGACGACGCCCAAGCCGGGCGCCGTCGTCTTCTTCAACTGGAACGGCAGCAAGAGCGTCGACGACATCGAGCACGTCGGCTACGTCATCAAGGACAACGGCGACGGCACGATCAAGACCGTCGAGGGGAACACCGGCAACGGCAGCGTCGAGATCCGCACCCGTTCCACCGACACCGTCGTCGGCTACGGGTACCCGAGTTACGCCGGCTGACGCCCAAAGGTCCACACGCCTCAGGCAGGCGCCCCTCCTCTCTCCCCGTAGGGGCGCCCGCCCTCCCGCCGAACGGCCGCGCGACTGCGCCCGCGCCGGCCGTACGGCACCTGGCGCCGGCCCGGACACCGTCCGGGCCGGCGCCTCGCTTTTCTCCGGCACCCGTCGTCCCGACCCCTCCGCCCGACGGCGCCGTGATGGCGCATGGATGATTTGCGCCCTACTGTGCCCCTAGCGATGGGAGCGCTCCCAACACCTTCTATGGGGTTTATGGAGCTTACAGTCCCATTTCGGGCTCCTAACAGCCCCAGGAGTAACAGTTAGGTTTCGGCATATTGACGTCGGTGATGCCAATCGGCGACTCTTCGTGGGAGCGCTCCCAAACTCTAGCCCGCGGATCCTTGTCCGCGGGATCACGACTGCGGGATTCAGCACATCGTGGGGCCCGACGATCGGGGCGGGCCGGCCCTCGATGCACCTCCCAACGATCGGGCAACCACCTGAGAGGGGTCCGGAATGATGAACACCATGCGCCGCGGCAGGATGCTCGCGGTCGCATCTGTGATGACGGCCGCGCTCGGCGTCACCGCCGCCTGCTCTTCCGGCGGCGAGACGCCTGCCACGGGCTCGTCATCGTCGTCCGCAGCCGAGAAGATCACCCTCACCCTGCAGACCTTCGGCGGCGGCACCAACTTCGGCTACAAGGCCGCGGTGGCGAAGTGGAACTCCGAGCACCCGAACGTGCAGGTCAAGTACAACAACCTGACCGACAGCTTCGAGAACGTCTACTGGCCGCAGATGCTGCAGTGGCTCCAGTCGGGCACCGGCGCCGGTGACGTCGTGGGCATCGACGAGGGCGGCATGGGCCTGGCCAAGGCCCGCCCCCAGTTCTGGACCGAGCTCGGCCAGTACGGCCTGGACAGCCGCAAGGCCGACTTCCCCGCCTGGAAGTGGGAGAACGGCCTGACCGCGGACGGCAAGCTGTTCGCCCTCGGCACCGACGTCGGCGGCATGAGCGTCTGCTACCGCACCGACCTGTTCAAGAAGGCCGGCCTGCCGACGGACCGCGACAAGGTCTCCCAGCTGTGGAGCGGCGGCTGGGATGACTTCGTCAAGGTCGGCAAGCAGTTCCAGTCGAAGGTCAAGGACGCCAAGTTCATCGACAGCGTCAACACCATCTACAACGTGGTGCTGTCGCAGGAGGCCGCCAAGAACGGCAACGTCACCTACTTCGACAAGAACCAGCAGCTCATCGTGGACAAGAACCCGGCCGTCAAGAACGCGTTCGACTTCACCCAGCGCATCAGCAAGGAAGGCCTGACGGCCAAGCTGCAGAACTTCACCGACCCGTGGAACACCGGCTTCGTGAAGTCGCAGTTCGCCACCCTCGGCTGCCCGGGCTGGATGCTCGGCGTGGTCTCCGGCACCGCCGGCGACCAGTTCAAGGGCAAGTGGGACGTCGCCACCGTCCCAGGCGCCAGCGGCAACTGGGGCGGCTCCTGGCTCGCGGTGCCCAAGCAGTCCAAGCACCCGAAGGAGGCCGCCGAGCTGGCCAGCTACCTGACCAGCCCCGAGGCCCAGCTGCTGGCGTTCAAGGAGGGCGGCAACCTGCCCAGCACCCTCCCCGCCCAGGACAGCCCCGACCTGCAGAGCGCGACCAACGAGTACTTCAGCGGCGCGCCCATCGGCAAGATCTTCGGGCCGTCCATCAAGTCGCTCCAGCCGATCTTCCTCGGTGAGAAGCACGCGCAGGTGAAGGCCGCCGTGGAGCAGGTCATCATCGGCATGGACCAGGGCGCGGTCCCCTACGACCAGGCCTGGCAGAAGTTCGTCGAGGCGGGCCAGAAGGCGGCCGGCTGACCGTCCCCACAGACGTCACCGGCTCGCCGTGGCCCGCACCCGGCGAGCCGGTGACCTTCACCGGGGCGGTCGCCGCCCCGGTCGCACCGATGCCGAGCCTGGTCGTCGATCCCCGTCGACCGTTACCGACGAGAAGAAGGAGCAGGGGCCCTCCCGGGCGGCCGTCCCGGGGCCGGCCCCGCACATCCGATGAGCGTCAACCTCCACACGCAGAGGGCGGACCCGGCGCCACCTCCTCCACGGCGGGGAGGCCACGGGGGCCGGCCCCAGCGCCGTTTCTGGTCCCAGGTGGACCTCAAGGCCACCCCGTACTTCCTGATCTCGCCGTACTTCGTCCTCTTCGCGATCTTCGGCCTGTTCCCGCTGGTGTTCACCCTGTGGGTCTCGCTGCACGATTACGAACTGGCGGGCGGCGACGCCAAGTTCACCGGCCTGGAGAACTACGCCAAGCTGCTGGCGGACGCGGACTTCTGGAACGCCGTGATCAACACCGTCGGCATCTTCGTGCTGGCGACGGTGCCGCAGCTGGTCCTCGCCCTCATGCTCGCCAACGCCCTCAACAAGCGCCTGCGCGGGCGGCTGTTCTTCCGCCTGGGCGTGCTCATCCCGCTGGTGACCTCGGTCGTGGCGGTCGCCATCGTGTTCACCCAGCTCTTCGGCCGTGATTTCGGCCTGGTCAACTGGCTGCTGAGCTTCTTCGGGGCCGACCACGTCAACTGGCAGAACGCCAAGTGGTCCTCCTGGACCGCGATCGCCACCATGGTCGACTGGCGGTGGACCGGCTACAACGCGATCATCTACCTGGCCGGCATGCAGACCATCCCCCGCGACCTGTACGAGGCGGCGTCCATCGACGGCGCCACCCCGCGCCGGCAGTTCTGGAGCATCACGCTCCCGATGATCAGGCCGACGATCATCTTCACGGTCTTCGTCTCCACGATCGGCGGCCTCACCCTGTTCGCCGAGCCGGTCATGTTCGGCAGCAACCGGATGGACGGCGGCAGCACCGGGCAGTTCCAGACGATCGCCATGTACATCGTCAAACAGGGATTCAGGGACTTCGACTACGGCTACGCGGCCGCGGCCGCCTGGCTGCTGTTCTTCCTGATCCTCGTCGGCGTCTCGATCAACTATCTGTTCGTGCGCCGGATCGGAGGCAGCAAGTGACCGCGATCACCCAGGCTCCGCCGCGGCACGCGGCCGGAAGGAGCCGGCGCGACCCGTTCGCCGCCACGCCGCTCACCAAGATCGCCCTGGGCTTCACCCTCATCCTGTCGATCTTCCCCATCTACTGGATGATCATCATCGCGTCCCGGACGAACTCCGACGCGGTGGACATCCCGCCGCCGCTGCTGCCGGGCGGGAACCTCGGGGAGAACGTCCGCAGGGTGCTCAACACCGAGGACGCGCACTTCCTCACCGGCCTGCTGAACTCGCTGGTCGTCACCTCGACGGTCACCGTCTCGGTCGTGATCATCTCGACGTTCGCGGGCTTCGCCTTCGCCCGGCTGCGCTTCCGCGGCCGCAGCCTGCTGCTCGGCTCCATCCTGCTGACGATGATGGTGCCCCTGCAGCAGATGGGCATCGTGCCGCTCTACCAGCTGATGGTGAGCCTCGGGTGGGTCGGCACGCTCAAGGCGGTGATCCTTCCTTACCTGCTCAACGGGTTCGGCGTGTTCATGATGACGCAGTACACCGACCAGGCCGTCCCCGAGGAGCTGGTCGAGGCGGCGCGCGTCGACGGGGCGACCACCATGCGGATCTGGTGGAACGTCATCCTTCCCGCCGTACGGCCCGGCATGGCGGTCCTGGCGCTGCAGACCTTCATGTTGAACTGGAACGAGTTCATGTGGCCCATGATCGTCCTCACGCCGGAGAACCCCACGGTGCAGGTGTCGATCAGCTTCCTCACCGCGGCGCACACCACCGACTACGTGCTGATCTTCACCGGAACGGCCCTGTCGGTGCTCCCCCTCATTGTCGTCTTTATCGCGTTCGGCCGGCAGATCGTCGGCGGACTCATGGAAGGTGCGGTCAAAGCGTGACCACGCAGGAGACTCAACCCGAGACCGACGCCCCCGCCCTGGCGTTCCCCCCCGGCTTCGTGTGGGGCGCCGCCACCTCGGCGTACCAGATCGAGGGCGCGACCGGCGCCGACGGCCGCGGCACCTCCATCTGGGACACCTTCGTCCGGCAGCCGGGCCGCGTCGTCAACGGCGAGGACGCCGAGGTCGCCATCGACCACTACCGCCGCTACCGCGACGACGTCGCGATCATGGCGGACCTCGGCCTGACCGCCTACAGATTCTCGGTCTCCTGGCCGCGGATCATGCCGGAGGGCTCCGGCCAGGTGAACGAGGCCGGGCTCGACTTCTACCGGCGGCTGGTCGACGAGCTGCTCGCCCACGGCATCCAGCCCTGGCTCACCCTGTACCACTGGGACCTCCCGCAGGCGCTGGAGGACGCGGGCGGCTGGCCGCTGCGCGACACCGCCGCGCGCTTCGCCGACTTCGCCGCCTGCGTCCACCAGGCGCTCGGCGACCGCGTGCGCGACTGGACGACGGTGAACGAGCCGTGGTGCGCGGCCTTCCTCGGCTACTCCTCCGGCGAGCACGCCCCGGGACGCCGCGAGCCCGCCGCGTCCGTCAGGGCCGCCCACCACCTGAACCTCGCCCACGGCCTCGCCACCCAGGCGCTGCGCGCCCAGGGCGCCGGCGCCATGATCGCCGGCGCGGTCAACCTGTACGCCGTGAGCCCGCACAGCGACGACCCCGCCGACCTGGACGCCGCCCGCCGCATCGACGGCCTGCAGAACAGGTTCTTCCTCGACGCCCTGCTCAAGGGCTCCTACCCCGAGGACGTCCTGGACGACCTGAGCCGGGTCACCGAGATCGACTTCATCCGGGACGGCGACCTCGCGACCATCTCCGCCCCGCTCGACCGGCTGATGGTGAACTACTACAGCCGCTTCACCGTGTCCGGGAAGCCGGGCGGGGCCGCGTCCGCCGCCGCCGCGCCGACCGGCGCCGGCTCGCCGTGGCCGGGCAGCGAGGACGTCTCGTTCGTCAACGGCGGGCGTCCCGTCACGGCGATGGGCTGGGAGATCGACGAGTCCGGCCTGTACGAGGTGCTCAAGCGGGTGGCCGACGACTACCCGGCCATCCCCCTGGTCGTCTCCGAGAACGGCGCGGCGTTCGACGACGTCCTCGACGGCGGCGCGATCGACGACCGGGAACGCCTCGCCTACATCGAGGCGCACCTGCGCGCCTGCCACGCCGCCATCGAGGCCGGAGTCCCCCTCAAGGGCTATTTCGCCTGGTCGCTGATGGACAACTTCGAATGGGCGTGGGGGTACGGCAAGCGCTTCGGACTCGTCCACGTCGACTACGCCACCCAGCGCAGAACCCCCAAGGCCAGCGCCTTCTGGTACGCCGGGACGATCCGCCGAGGCGGTCTCTCCGGTCCGGCAGAATAGGCTCCGACACCAGGAGGGGGCTTGTCATGAACGGGGACCGCCGCCCGGGCGCGCGACCGACCCTGGAGGCCGTCGCGGCCCGAGCCGGGGTTGGCCGCGGCACCGTCTCGCGCGTCATCAACGGCTCGCCCAAGGTCAGCGAGAAGGCACGCGAGGCCGTCCGGCAGGCCATCGAGGAGCTCGGCTACGTGCCGAACCGGGCGGCGCGCACCCTGGTCACCAGACGCACCGACACGATCGCGCTGGTGGTGTCGGAGTCCGAGCAGCGCGTCTTCGACGAGCCGTTCTTCGCGGGCATCATCCGCGGCATCGGCTCGTCGCTGGCCGAGACCGGGCTGCAGCTCATCCTGACCATGGCGCAGTCCCGCGACGAGCACGAGCGGCTGGAGCAGTACCTCACCGGCCAGCACGTCGACGGCGTCCTGCTGATCTCGCTGCACGGCGCCGACCCGCTGCCCGGCCGGCTCGAGGAGATGGGCGTGCCCACCGTCCTCGGCGGCCGGCCCGTCGGGCTCACGCCGTACAGCTACGTCGACATGGACAACCGGGCCGGGGCCCGGCAGGCGGTCAAGTACCTCCTCGCCAAGGGGCGGCGCCGCATCGCCACCATCGCCGGCGCCCAGGACATGTGCGCGGGTGTCGACCGTCTGGCGGGCTACCGCGACGCGCTGCTGGCCACCGGCCTGCCCGAGCTGGTCGCCTACGGCGACTTCAGCGAGAGCAGCGGCATCGAGGCGATGCGGCGCCTGCTCGAGGAGCACCCCGACCTCGACGCGGTGTTCACCGCCTCCGACCCGATGGCCATCGGCGCGATGCGGGTGCTGAAGGACCACGGCAAGTCCATCCCCGGCGACGTCGCGGTGATCGGCTTCGACGACTCGACCGTCGCGGCGCACACCGTCCCGCCCCTCACCAGCGTCCACCAGTCCACCGAGGACATGGGCCGCCAGATGGCGCAGCTGCTGGTCGCCCGCATCAACGGCGAACGCCTCCAGCAACCCGTCGTGATCCTCGACACCCACCTGGTACAACGCGGCTCCGCCTGACCCTGCCTCGCTCTCCACGGCCCTTTCGTCCGGCGCCGGGCCGCAGCATGCCCTCCTTCGATCATCTCCTGGAGTTCATCGTGCCCGAGCAGCGTTTTCCCGGCGATTTCCTGTGGGGGGCGGCCACGTCCGCCTACCAGGTCGAAGGCGCCGTCGACGAGGACGGCCGCGGGCCGTCCGTCTGGGACACCTTCGCGGCCGTGCCCGGCAACGTCAAGAACGGCGACACCGGGGCCGTCGCCGCCGACCACTACCACCGCCTCGACGCCGACCTCGACCTCATGGCGTCGCTCGGCCTGCGCGGCTACCGGTTCTCGATCGCCTGGCCGCGCGTCCAGCCGGAGGGCACCGGCAGGCCGGACCGGCGCGGCCTCGACTTCTACCGCCGTCTCGTCGCCGGACTCACCGAACGCGGCATCCGCCCGGCGGCCACGCTGTTCCACTGGGACCTCCCCCAGGCCCTGCAGGACGCGGGCGGATGGGAGAACCGGGACACGGCCAAGAGGTTCGCCGACTACGCCGAGATCGTCTTCGACGCGCTGGAGATCCGCGACTGGCTGACGATCAACGAGCCGAAGACCGTGGTGGACTGCGGGTACCGGTGGGGCGTCCACGCCCCCGGCGTCCGCGACGACGGGCGCGCGTTCGTCGCCCTGCACCACCTGCTGCTCGCCCACGGTCTCGCCGCGCGGGTCCTGCACGAGAGGCACCCGGGCCGCCGCGTCGGCCCCGCCCTCAACCTGCACCCGGTGTACCCCGCCGACGACCGCCCCGGGACGGCGGCCGCCGTACGGCACCAGGACGGCCTGGAGAACCGCCTGTACCTCGACCCGATCCTCACCGGCGCCTACCCCGCCGACACCCTCGAATGGATCGCCCGCCGCTCGCCCATGCCGGAGCATGTCCTCGACGGCGACCTCGCCACGATCGCCGAGCCCGTCGACGTCCTCGGCGTGCAGTACTACAACCCGCTCGTCGTGGACGCCGAGGGGAACCGCGTGCTCAGGCACCCGACCGCGCAGCTCGACTGGCTGGAGATCTACCCGAAGGGCCTGTACGACACGCTCGTGCGGCTGACGCGCGACTACCGGCCCGTGCCCATCATGGTCACCGAGAACGGCGTCGCGGCCGCCGACGAGGTCGGCCCGGACGGGCGCGTCCACGACGAGGGCCGTGTGGCCTTCCTGCGCGACCACCTCTCCGCCCTGGCGGGCGCGCTGGCGGAGGGCGTGCCGGTGGAGGGGTACTTCGTCTGGTCCCTGCTCGACAACTTCGAGTGGGCCGAGGGGTACGACGCGCGCTTCGGCGTCGTCCACGTCGACTACGCCACCCAGGGGCGCACCCCGAAGGACAGCGCCCTGTGGTACCGCGACGTGATCACCACCGGGCGCCTGCCCTGACGGCTCTCACTGGGACAAGCGTCCCGGAGACGGGCATGCCTCCCGTGGGGCCGCCCGCCCTCGGGGGTGGGCGGCACCGCCCAGGCGCCGGGGATATGGCCGCTTTGAAGGGTTTTGCCCGGTCAGATGGGGTGCCCGGCGAAGAGGATCACGGGAAACGCCCCTCGCGCGCCCCACCCGCCGACCATCATGTGGAGCATGAACTCCGGCAGCATGCCCGGCTACGACCTGATCAACGTGGTCGAGGTGACCGACAGGACGGTCGCGGCGCGCGAGCGCGAGGCGGCGGAGCGCGTGGTGCGCTACCCCCAGCTGCTCGGCGCCGGCCCCGCGCACTTCTGGCTGGCCGAGTACGACGGCCGGTGGCGGATCCGGGGCAACGCCGAGCTCGACCCGTGGGACGTCCGCACGAGCCTGGCCTCCCGCCTGCGCTTCGCGAGCGAGGAGGTCACCGGCGACGACGAGCGGGCGGAGATGCTCGATCTGGCGTCACGGCTCGACCCCGAGCAGTACGAGGTGACCAAGCCGGAGGCCGGCAACGAGTGGGTCGTGACCGGGAAGAGGTACCGGGTGATCCGCGGCCACGAGTTCGTCCGCTGGGGGGACGACGGCCCGGAGCCCTCCCGCGCGACCGACGCCGACCCCGGCGGCGGGCACGCGGAGGAAGCGTACGTGTTCGATCCGGCCGCCCCGACCACGCCCACCGACGCCGCGCTCCGGCTCGACCTGGTCAACCTCGTGCCCGACCCCCAGTGGGTCTCCCCGGAGACGGCGGCCGACGCCAGGGCCGCGCTCACCGCCTACCCCGGCGTCGTGCTTCTGCCGGTCTGCCATCGGGCCATGGAGGTGGACGACGCCGGCCGCTGGACGCCGATCGGCCAGGGGAGCCCCGGTCCCGGGCAGGCGCGGGAGACGCTCGCCGACTACTTCCGGCTGATGCTCCCCCGCTTCCCCCCGGAGGACTGGACCCCCGGCGACGTCGAGGAGGCCGTCAAGGCCGCCGAGCACCTCGCGGGCGACCCCGCGACCGACTTCGTCGTCGCCGGGCGCCACTTCAGGATCGTCAGGGGCATCCGCATGATCCGCGTGGGCCGCGACGGCCCCGAACCCGCCCGCCCGTCCGACGAGAGGCTCTACCCCGAATGGCTGGCCGACACGGCCTGAGGTCCGCCGAAATGCGGCCGGGGGCGCGGTCAGCGCACGGCGTAGCCGGGGAGGGAGGGCCAGCGGACGGTGATGACCACCGACTCCTCCTCGGCGTACCACGAATGGTCGACGCCCTGGCCCCAGACGACGTAGTCGCCCTGCTCGGCGAGCACCACGCTGCGGCCGGGGAACTCCAGCCGGAAGCGGCCGCTGACGAGGATGAGCAGCGCGGTGCGCTTCTCGCCGGTCACCCATTCGGCGCGCTCGTCGCCGCGGGGGTGCACGCCCCATTTGATCTCGACGTCCTCGCTGTGCCGTACGTCGCCGGAAGGCCTGAAGTGCCCGAGGAGCCATCCTTTGTCGGCCGCCGCGTCCGGCCCCGCCTTGCCCACGTACACGTTCTCGGTCACGAGGCGGCACCCTAGCAGCGGACCGGCACACCTCCGTCAGGCGAGGGGGGCAGGGCGTGGGCCTCGGCCGCCCCGCCCGGTCCTGGACGTGATGCTTGCCGGTGTTCCGCGGCTGGGCCATGCGATGTCGTCGACGGCGAGAAACGGCTCGCCGGCCACGGTCGCGGGGGTCGCCCCGGTGAACGCCATGACGTCCCGATGCAGGTGGGACTGGTCGGTGTAGCCCGCGTCGGCCGCGACCCGGGCCGCGGCCTCACCAGCGACCAGGCGGTGGGCGGCATGGTCGAAGCGGACCAGCTTCACGGCGCGCTTGGGCGGCAGGCCGAGCTGGGACCGGAAGCGGGACCACAGCCGCTTACGGCTCCATCCGACCTCGGCCGCGAGCTCGTCGACGCGGGCCAGGCCGCGGCTGCCGACGATCCGATGCCAGGCCCAGGTCACCTCCGGGTCCACCGGCGGCCCCACCTCATGCCGGCGGGCGAGCAGCGCGTCCATCAACGCGAAGCGATCCTGCCAGGACGAGGCATCGCCCAGTTGCTCACGGATCCGGGACGCCTCCCGGCCCCACAGGTCGTCGAGGGCCACCACGGCGCCGTCGAGGGCGGCGGGAGAGACGCCCAGAACCGCGCGTGCGATCACCGGGGACAGGCGCACCTGCACGCACTCGACGTTCTCACCCCACGCCCGGACCGCGCCTCCGGACCCGAGCCCGGGCCCGGCGACGACGCTTCCCCGCTGCCGCCGCCCGGCGGCCTCGTCCACGACGGGCGAACCCGCGCCGAAGTCCAGGAGCAGCGTCACGGCCGGATGGGGGACCATCCGGAGCGCGTCCAGATCACGGACACGGAACCCGGCCATGGAGACACCGGCCACCCGGCTGGGCCGCCGTGGGCATGCGACGTCCCACACAACCGCACCGTGCACGAACGTTCGCACCGTCCCATGCTAGCGAGCCGGCGGCGGGGAACATTCGTCCAATCCACCGGCGCGTACCGGCGGCGACAGTGGGCTCATGACTGTTTCTGACGGCGGTCCGTACGTGAACGGCGGCGCCGGGGCCACCGAGAGTTCGACCCTGCCCATGGACGACGGCGAGATCCACGTGTGCCAGGACGGCCCCCGCGACGCCCCCGCGCTCCTGCTCCTGCACGGGTCCGCATCCTCGACCCGATCGTGGGACCCGATGGTTCCGCTGCTGACCGGATCTCACCGCGTCATCCGGATCGACCTGCTCGGGCACGGCCGGTCGGCCAAACCGGCCGACCGCAGCTACGCGCTCTCGGACCAGGCACGCAGGGCCGGCGCGGCCCTGGACCGGCTCGGCGTCGAGCACGCCATAGTGGTCGGCCATTCCAGCGGCGGCGCGGTCGCCACCGCCCTCGCCGAACAGCGTCCCGACCTGGTGACCGCGCTCGCGTTCATCAACACCGGCCCCAGCCTGGACGCCTTCATCGCACCGGAGTCCGCCGCGTTCGGACCCTCGCAGTGGCCACCGACCGACGAGCAGCTCCGCCAGTTCGCGAGCACCGGGTTCAGCCGCGCGGGCCACCGGATCCCACAGGAGCTCCTGGACGAGGTGCGCGCCATGACCTACCACACCCTTACTACGACGATGCAGGCCACCCGCCACTATCTGGAGCAGCAGGCGCTCCCGGATCGGCTGACGGTTCTGGGCAAGCCGCTACTGGTGATCTTCGGCGAGGACGACCGCAGATGGCGATCCTCGTCCGCCTCCGACTACCGCGCCGTTCCGGGGGCGAAGGTCGAGTTGCTGCCCGGTCTCGGGCATTCGCCCCTGCTCGAGGATCCGCCGCGGACCGCCCTCTCCCTGCTGGCCTTCACCGCGATCCACGCCGTACGGGCGGACTGAATGACAAGGAGGAGTGCCATGCGGATTCTCGTCTCCGGCGCCAGCGTCGCCGGTCCGGTGCTGGCCTACTGGCTCACGAGACACGGCTTCGAGGTCACCGTCGTGGAACGGGCTCCGTGCTTGCGCAAGACGGGCGGGCACGCGGTCGACCTGTTCCGGCCGGCGATGAACATCTCGGAGAAGATGGGCGTGCTCCCGCGCATCGAGGAGCGGGCCACCGGCACGAGCCGGATGGTCATCCACCCGGAGGGCGCACGGCGTCCCGTCCGGGTGGACCTTTCGAAGATCTTCGGCGCCACCTCCGACCGGCACGTCGAGATCATGCGCGACGACCTGAGCGAGATCTACTACGACGCCGCGCGCGACGACGTCGAGTACCTCTTCGGTGACTCGATCACCGCGATCTCCCCCGGCGGCGAGGTGCGGTTCGAGAACGCCGCGCCGCGCCGCTTCGACCTGGTCGTGGGCGCGGACGGGCTGCACTCCAACGTGCGCCGCCTCGTCTTCGGCGACGAGTCCCGCTTCAGTGCCTTCGCCGGGGCCTACCTCGGGGTGCTGACCCTGCCCGGCGCCTCCGGCCTCGACGGTGAGCTCCACATGCACGTCGGCGTCGGCCGCACTGCCGGCGTGTACGGTGCGCGGCACCTCGGCGACGCGCGGGCGTTGTTCCTGTTCCGGAGCGAACGCGAGCTCGACCACCACCACCGCGACGTATCCAGGCAGAAGAAACTGCTGCAGGGGGCGTTCGCGGGCATGCACGCCGACGTGGACCGCTGGCTGGACGAGGTGGACCGCACCCCGGCGTTCTACTTCGACTCGATCACCCAGCTCCGCATGGACACCTGGTCGCGGGGGAGGGTGACGCTCGTCGGCGACGCGGGATACTGCCCCGGCCCGGCCGTCGGCGGCAGCACCAGCCTGGCCGTCGTCGGCGCGTACGTCCTCGCCGGGGAGCTGGCGCGGGCGGGCGGCGACCACGAGCGCGCCTTCCCCGCTTACGAGCGCGCGATGGCGGAGCCCGTGCGCGGCAGCCGCACGGCCGCACTCAGCGCGGCGAAGACCCTGATCCCCACTTCCCGCCTCGGCGTGCGGGGACTGGCCCAGGGGGCCCGCCTGATCTCCGCCCTGCCCGCGGGGCCCGGCCGCGCTCTGCTCCGCCTCACCACCAAGAGCGCACGCCTCCACAACTCCATGACCGTCGAGGACTACCCGCCGCCGCCCACCGCGCCAGGAGGCCGGGCGGGCGATCCCGAAGGGCCGCCTCGCGGGCGGGCCCGGGATGGAGTGAGGAGTGCCGCAGACCGGCGGAATTAGTTGACGGTCCGCACGAAACCGATTACGGTGTGCTCCGTGGGAGCGCTCCCATCACTCTCGGCACACGGGTTTTTGGCGACCCGCCCGGGTGCCGGGAATGATGGGGGCGGCGTAACCGCCCGGTGCCGCCTCGATCTCCACACCCGTGCCTCGAAGAGAGGATCCCCCGTGTCCCAGTACGTTCTCGACGGCGGCGGCTACCATGCCGAGATCACCGAGATGGGCGCCGCCCTGCGGGTCCTACGGCACGGCGGCCGCGACCTGGTGGCGAGCTGGCCCGAGGGCGGCCCCGTCCCCCACTACAGCGGCACCCTGCTCGCGCCCTGGCCGAACCGCGTCGCCGGCGGGCACTACACCTTCCGGGGCGAGGCGCTGACGGTGCCGGTGAACGAGCCCGAGCGCGGCCACGCGCTGCACGGCCTGGTCGCCTTCGCCGGCTGGAAGGTCGTCGAGCTGCTCACCGTCGAGGACGACCACGCGTTCGTCCGGCTCGCGCACACCATCGAGCCCTCCCCCGGCTACCCCTTCCGCCTGGCGCTCCAGGTGCGGTACGCGGTGGCCGCCGACGGGCTGACCACCACGCTCACCGCCGAGAACATCGGCGACCGCCCCGCGCCGTACGGCTGCGGCCCCCACCCCTGGCTGATCGCCGACGGCGGCCCCGAGGAGGGCTGGGAGTTCGACCTGCCCGCCGGGCGGGTGCTGCTCACCGACGACGTGCTCATCCCCACCACGCTGGAGGACGTCGCCGGCACGCGCTTCGACTTCCGGTCCCCCCGCCCGCTGGCCGGCACCGTGCTCGACGAGGCCTTCACCGGGATCGTCCCCGGGGCCGACGGGCTGGCCCGGGTGCGGCTGCGCGGCGCGGAAGGCGGCATCCAGATCTCCTGGGACGCGGCGGTCCTGCCGTGGGTGCAGGTGTGCACCGGCAGCGGGTTCGGGCACCGGGGCATCGCGGTCGAGCCGATGACCTGCCCGCCGGACGCCTTCAACTCCGGCACGGACCTCGTGGTGCTCGATCCGGGCGCCAAGCACGAGGCCTCCTGGACGATCTCCATCATCCCCTGACAGGTAGCGGCGGCGGAGGTGAGGCGGCGGTGGAGAGCAGGACCAAGCGCAAGCTGACGGCGTCCCAGCTGGACAACCTCCTCCTCGGGGCGATGGGCTCCGGGGTGGCCGCGGCCGAGGAGCTGGCCGACGGCTTCGCCAACGCGGTGTGGCGGCTCACCCTCGACGACGGCCGGAAGGTCGTCCTGAAGGTCGCGCCGCCGCCCGAGCTGGAGCAGCTGCGCTACGAGCGCGACCTGATGCGCATGGAGGTGCTGGTCTACCACCTGGCCGCGCCCACGGGCCTGCCGCTGCCCCGGCTGCTGCACGCGGGCTTCGACGATCCCGTCCTCGGCGGCGACTACCTGATCCTCTCGGCCCTCGACGGGGTCCCGTGGAACCAGGCGGGCTCCCTCGGCGAGGCCGAGCACGGCGCGCTGCGCCGCCGGCTCGGCCGCCATCTCGCCACGCTGCACGCCATCCCCTGCCAGGGCGTGTACGGCTACCCGCACGCCGAGCTGACCGGGGCCACCTGGCGGGAGGCGTTCCTCGTCATGACGGGCGCCCTCCTCGACGACGCGGTCCGGTACGCCACGCCCCTCCCCTGCTCCCCGCTCGACATCGCCGCGGCCGTCCACGAGGGCGCCGGCGCCCTGGACGAGGTGACCGAGCCCTCGCTCGTGCACTTCGACGTCTGGCCGGGCAACGTCTTCCTGTCGCTGCCACCCGGCGGGGAGCCCGAGATCCAGGCGATCATCGACCACGAGCGGGCGTTCTGGGGCGACCCGCTGGCCGACTTCATCACACCGACGCTCTTCGAGGATCTCCGGGAGGACGACCCTCTCGTCGCGGGCTACCGCGAGGCGGGCGGCAGGCTGGAGCTGACCCCGGGGGCCCGGGTCCGCGAGGCGCTGTACCGGGTGTACCTCTACCTGATCATGCTGGTCGAGAACGGTCCCCGGCAGTATCCCGAGGAGTTCTACGCCCCGATCCGCGAGCGCTGCGCCGCGGGGCTGATCAAGTACCTGGCCCTGGCCAGGCAGCGGTGACCGTACGCCCTGGTGCGGCGGGGCAGGCGGCCGACGCAGCGATGGCACACCGGTCTCGACAGGCGCCTGCGCGCGGGTAGCGCCGCCCAGGGACCTGGTCCCCGGGCGGCGCCCGCGCCGGAAGTCATGTCCGCGGCCACCTCGGGCTCACGTCTCCCTGGCGCGGTTGCCCGCGACGAGCTGGTCGCTCGGGTAGGCGGTCTCCTGCCGCCGCACCGGCTCGGTGCCGGCGCCCGAGCGTCCCTCGGCACGGTCGTCGACGCCGTCGCCGTCCCGGTCGGGCACCTGCGCGTGCCGCCCGGTGGGCGCGGGGGCCGTGACCGGCGTGGACGGGGCGGGCGGCGTCCGCTGCCCGGGGACCGACGCCGCGGTCCGCTCGGCCTCCAGCTTGCGTTCGAGCCTGCGCTTCTCCTCCTCCAGCTGGGCGACGCGGTCACGCGTCTCCAGCCTGGCCTCGCGCATCTTCCTGCGCCTGACGCCCGCCCGTCGCATACCGGCCGTCAGCAGCATCAGGCCGATCAGGAACACCGCCGCGGTCGCCGCCCCGGCCAGGAACAGTTCCAGCTTGCTCAGCTGGAACGCCTGGTCCCCGACGGTGACCGCCGCCGTGACGGCACCGCCCTGGTCGTTCGCCACCGCGATGACGGCCGCGCCGGCGAGCACGATGAATAAAAGGCCCAGCACGATCATGTGACCTCAACTCCAAGTCGCCTCGGTGCGGCCCCTCTTGGGAGCCGACCTCCGACTGCCCCCGGACGGGACGGTTATGCGTGCGGATGTGATACGGGCCTCGGCGACACAAGCCCGGTGGGGCTTCATCCGGACGACTCTCTGTGCGATGATTTCAACGGGTGATGAAAAATGTCGAAGACGACCTGTGTGATCGCTGGAGGCGGCCCCGCCGGGGCCGTGCTCGCGCTGCTCCTCGCCCGTGCGGGAGTCGAGGTGACACTGCTGGAGAAGCACGCCGACTTCCTGCGCGACTTCCGCGGGGACACGATCCATCCCTCCACCCAGGAGGTGCTCGACGAGCTCGGGCTGGCCGAGGAGTTCCTCGCCCTGCCGCACCGCAAGGCGTACGAGCTGGACATGTGGCTGGACGACGGCCGCGTCGTCGAGATCGCCTCGCTCAGGGAGCTCAAGTCGAAGTTCCCCTACATCGCGTTCGTCCCGCAGTGGGACTTCCTCCAGCTGATCGTCGCGGCCGCCGGCCGCTACCCCGGCTTCCGGCTCGTCATGGAGGCCGAGGTCACGGGAGTGATCCGCGAGGGGAACGCCGTGCGCGGCGTCCGCTACCGGGACGCCGAGGGCGAGCACGAGCTGCGCGCCACGCTCACCGTCGGCGCCGACGGGCGGCACTCCGACGTACGGCGGGCGGCCGGCCTGGTGCCGGTGGAGTTCGGCGCGCCCATGGACGTGCTGTGGTTCCGGCTGCCGCGCGAGCATGGCGACAGCGAGGAGACCTTCCTGCGGGTCTCGTCGGGGCGCATGATGGTGGCGATCAACCGCGAGACGTACTGGCAGCTCGCCTACGTCATCCCGAAGGGCGGGTACGACCGGCTGCGGTCGCGGGGCATCGAGACGCTGCGCGCGTCGGTCGGCGAGCTGCTGCCCTTCCTCGCCGGCCGCGCGGCGGAGCTGGCCTTCGAGCGGACGAGCGTGCTGCAGGTCGCGCTCAACCGCCTGCGCCGCTGGCACCGGCCCGGCCTGCTGCTCATCGGCGACGCCGCCCACGCCATGTCCCCGGTGTTCGGCGTCGGCATCAACCTCGCCGTCCAGGACGCCGTGGCCGCCGCCAACCTGCTCACCGGGCCGCTGCTGGCGGGCGAGGTGCCCGAATCGCTCCTGCGCAGGCTGCAGCGCCGCCGCATGATCCCCACGGTGGTCACGCAGCTCGCCCAGCGGGTGGTGCAGGACCGGCTGATCCGCCCGGCGCTCACGGGAGCGGCGCCTTCCGTGCGGTTCCCGGTGAGCCCGGCGCAGATCCCGGTGGTCCGCGACCTGGCCCGCCGGTTCATCGGCTTCGGCGTCCTGCCCGAGCACGTCCGCACCCCCGAGGCCCCGGTGCGGGTGCGCTGAACGCCGGCCGTTCGGACATACGGGACGGATGGCACTGGAGGGGTTGCTGACGGGCTGAGGGCTGAGAAAGATTTCTCACCTTGTGGACAGGGACTCGGTTACACAGCAGAAGGTGCAATAGCCTTCTAGGGTGAGCGCCGAACCTATCAACCTCGATTCCTGGCGGGGGCTACCCGCCGCCCAGCAGCCCGACTGGCCCGACCCCTCCGCGCTGGAGCGGGTCGTGAGCGAGCTCGCGGGCCTGCCGCCACTGGTGTTCGCCGGCGAGTGTGACGAGCTCAAGGACCGCCTGGCCGCCGTCGCGCGCGGAGAGGCGTTCGTCCTCCAGGGCGGCGACTGCGCCGAGACCTTCGCCGGGGCGACAGCCGACAACGTCCGCAACAAGCTCAAGACGCTGCTGCAGATGGCGATCGTGCTCACCTACGCCGGCCGCGTGCCGGTGGTCAAGATCGGCCGCCTGGCGGGGCAGTTCGCCAAGCCGCGTTCCAAGCCGACCGAGACCCGCGGCGGCGTCGAGCTGCCGGCCTACCGCGGCGACATGGTCAACGGGTTCGACTTCACGGCCGAGTCCCGCACCCCCGACCCCGCGCGGCTGCTGCGCGCCTACCACTCCTCGGCCGTCACGCTGAACCTCGCCCGGGCGTTCACCAAGGGCGGGTACGCCGACCTGCGCCAGGTGCACGCCTGGAACCAGGACTTCGTGGCCGAGTCGCCCGCCGGGCGCCGCTACGAGCAGCTCGCGCGCGAGATCGACCAGGCGCTCGCCTTCATGCACGCCTGCGGCGCCGACCCCGAGGAGTTCCACACCGTCGAGTTCTACTCCTCCCACGAGGCACTGATCCTCGACTACGACCGGGCCCTGACCCGCATCGACTCGCGCACGGGCCTGCCGTACGACGTCTCGGCGCACATGGTCTGGATCGGCGAGCGCACCCGCCAGCTCGACGGCGCCCACGTCGACTTCTTCAGCCGCATCCGCAACCCGATCGGCGTCAAGCTCGGGCCGTCCACCACCCCCGAGGACGCCCTGGTGCTCATCGACAAGCTCAACCCGGCCAACGAGCCCGGCCGGCTGACCTTCATCGCCCGCATGGGCGCCTCCAAGGTCCGCGACGCGCTCCCGCCGCTGGTCGAGAAGGTCCGCGCGAGCGGCGCCCAGGTCGCCTGGATCTGCGACCCCATGCACGGCAACACCTTCGAGGCGCCGAGCGGGCACAAGACGCGCCGGCTCGACGACGTGCTCGACGAGGTGGCGGGCTTCTTCGAGGTGCACCGCGCCCTCGGCACCCACCCGGGCGGCATCCACATCGAGTTCACCGGCGACGACGTCACCGAGTGCGTCGGCGGCGGCCACCCGATCGTCGAGGAGGACCTCGCCCTGCGGTACGAGACGGCGTGCGACCCGCGCCTCAACCGCGGCCAGTCGCTCGACCTGGCCTTCCGGGTCGCCGAGCTCTACCGCTCCAGCTGACCCGCCCCGGACGACAGAACGGGCCCCCTCCGGCATGTGCCGGGAGGGGCCCGTTCTGTCGTTCTGGCCGTCCTACGGCCGGCTGCCGTCCTCGGGGCCCTCGGCGCGGCCGGAGTCGATGTCGTCGGTGATCTCCTTGCGGATGGCCTCCATGTCGAGCGCCCTGACCTGCCGGATGAGGTCCTCGAGGGCGGGCTCGGGAAGCGCGCCCGGCTGGGCGAAGACGACGATGCCGTCACGGATCGCCATGATCGTGGGGATGGCCGTGATCTCGAAGCCCTCCGCGAGCGCGCGCTCGGCCTCGGTGTCGATCTTGCCGAAGGTGATGTCCCCGTGCTTCTGGGAGGCCTTCTCGAAGATCGGCGCGAAGCTGCGGCAGGGCCCGCACCAGGAGGCCCAGAAGTCCAGCAGGACGATCCCCTCGTCGGCGATCTCGTTGAAGTTGGTCTCGGTCACCGCGATGGTCGCCACTGGTGTCCCTCGTCTCGTATGTCGTCGATGTCGATCGGCATAACCACCTACCCGGTCGGCGAATTCCTCACGCTTCCGCGGCCCGATCGTTCACCGAACCGAGGCCCCCGAGCGAGGCGCGCGGCCCCCGCACGGGGCCGCACGCCTACCGGGAATCAGCCGTCGTGCCCCTTCAGCCGGAGGCCGAACAGCAGCGGGTCGTGGTCGGAGGAGCGGAAGGCTCCCGGCGAGTACAGGGCGGGCGGGTTGAACTCGGTGTTGTAGTCCATGAACCGGCCCTCGTCGGCGTTGATGTGCCAGATCGTGGCGCCGCTCACCCGCTTGAGCACCTGCTTGCCCACCAGCACGTGGTCCAGCTCACCGGACAGGCCGCTGAAGACGTAGCTGTAGCGGTCGCGCTTGTCGAGGAACTTCTTGCTCAGGCTCGTCAGCTTGCCGTCCTCCAGCGTGTGGATCGGGTCCTCCTCGCCGTAGGCGTTGAGGTCGCCCAGCACGACCGGGTTGGCGATCTTGAGCGTGTCGATCAGCCCGAGGGTCGCCTTGGCCTGCCGGACGCGCTCGGCGTTGAAGCAGCTCTGGCCGTCGCCCTGGTCGAGGTCGGCCCCGGTCGCGCCGTCGCAGCCCTTGGACTTGAAGTGGTTGACCAGCAGCGTGAACGAGCCGTCCGCGCCGCCCTTCACCGGCTGGAACTCCTGGATCAGCGGCGGACGGCGGAACACCGGGTCGGTGGAGGAGCGGGCGGCGCCGACCGGCTTGACCGCCGAGGGCTTGTAGATCACTGCCACCTGGATGGCGTCGGTGCCCGGGTTCGGGGAGACGATCCCCTTGTAGGTGCCGGCGCCGACCTGGGCGTTCAGGGCGTCGACGAGCGTGCCGAGCGCGGTGGTGCCGTTGTTCTCGACCTCCATGAGGCCGGCCACGTCGGGGTCGAGGCCCTTGAGGGTGGAGACGAGCTTGGCGAGCTGGCGGTCGCGCTCCAGGGCCGTGTTCGCGCCGCGCGAGCCGAGCGTGGTGAACCAGTTGAGGGTGTTCAGGCTCGCCACCCTGACGTCGCCGCCGACCTTGGCCGGGGCCGCGGGACGGGGGTTGTCGGCCGTGAAGGCGACCTGCTCGGTCGGCTCCACGCGGTAGGCGTCGAAGCCGTAGGTCAGCACGCCGGTGAGCCCCTTGGTCCCGTCTCCGACGCGCACGGTGTCCAGGCCGGCGGTGTGGTACGGCAGGGCGGGCGGGTTCTGGACGTTGGAGCCGTCGTCGAGCAGGATCCGCCGGCGCGCGTCGAGCGCGGCGTCGACGTGCTCGCGGTCGGTGGGCTGGAACAGCCGTCCCTTGGCCGACAGCGTGATCTCGCCGAACCGCGCCAGGTTGTAGATCTCGGACACGGTGAGCTTCTGCGGGAACCTGACGAGCACGCCCTCCAGCGGCTCCAGGCTCGCGCCCTCGGCGATCGGGAGCTTCACCTTGGTGGGCCTGATCGTGCCGGTGCCGCACACCTCGACCGAGGACACCGAGGTCAGCTCGGTGAGCCCGTTGAACTCGGCGACCTTACCGCTGACGAACACCTTGTCGCCGGTGGACACGGGCTTGCCCGAGTAGACGAACACCGCGTCGGAGGTGGCGGGGTCGTCGTCCGGGGTCGGGTCCTGGATGTAGAACCCGCCGAGCCCGCCGGTGCCCTGGAAGTCGCCGGTCACCACGCCTTCGACGCGCACCGGCTTGCCGGCGAGCGGGCTGGCGTCACCGGTGCCCTGGACCTGCGCGATCTCGTCGGTCGCCGGGAGCTCGCACGGCTCGGCGGTACGGGTCGGCGTGGGAGTCGGGGTCGGGGTCGGCGTGGGGGTGGGGGTCGGCGTGGGGGTCGGGGTCGGGGTGCCGTCGCAGGGGGCGGGCGGGGTCGCCGAGTTGCGGGGCTCGGGGGTCCCGGCGGTGAAGTCGGCGGCGTTGGCGTCGGTGTCGGCGCAGCCGTGGCCGCCGCGCAGCGCCGCGGTCGCGTTGGTCAGCGCGGGGGCGGCGGCGCCCTCGGAGAAGTTAGCCGTGCCGTACCCCACCAGGTCGGCGACCAGCGCGAGCTGGTCGGCGGTGCAGGCGGTGGAGCTCCCGTTGCAGGCCAGGCCGTCGGCCGACCTGACCAGGGCCACCTTGCCCGCGGTGCCGCTCATGTTGATCGTGCCGGTGGTGTCCGGGGCCGGCAGCGGGCCGCTGGGGGTGGTGCCCGCGGCGAGCTGCACCAGATGGTAGGCGCCGGGGGCGATCGAGCCGGCCAGGTTGACCTTGTTGGCGGCGAAGTTACCGGTACCGGTGGCGCTGGTGTACTGCAGGGACCAGCCGTCGAGGGTGACGGCCGCGCCGCTGCGGTTGAACAGCTCCACGAAGTCGTTGGTGAACGGGGCGCCGGAGTTGCCGCCCCCGCCGTACACCTGGCTGATCACGACGGTGCCCGGTTCGGCCGAGGCAGGGGACGGCTGGAGCACGGTGGCGCCGGCGAGGGAGACGCCGGCGGCCGCGAGGGCGGCGAGCGCCCGGGATAGAGCACGCATGGTCGGGAGCGTAAGGCCGGGGAACCCTACGTTCTCGTACTAGAACTAGATAGAAGGTGAAATAAGCGAATCTTGACACTTCATGTCGACCGGCTGTCGGCGGCGTTGGCGTCCTCTGCTCTAGCAGGGCGGCGGAATCGCGCCCCGGATACACTCTGTCAGCTTTCCGTCACGATTTAGCGACCCGTTACCCGACATTGGGTATGACTTTGGCATGACGCCGCCCTTGAAGCTCCTGTCCCTGGACGTGGGATGGAGGACCTGCGACGCCGCCCCCGAATGCTTAGGGGTCGCCTGCAAGCCGTACGGCCGCTGCGCGGCACACCTCGCGCCCGCCGAGCTGGAGGAGTTCCTCGGCCGGCTCTCCCCAGGTCAGAGCGTCGACCTGCGAGGCACGACCCTCGGAGAGGATCTTCTCACGAGCATCCTGGACGCGGCCGGCAGACGGCTCGGCAGGGCGAGATTCGACCTGGCCCTGTTCACCGGGCCGGCGCGCTTCGGCGAGGTCGTCTTCGCCGGGGACGCGACCTTCGACCACGCCAGGTTCGACCGCCTCGCGTCGTTCTTCGGGACTCGGTTCACCCGGAACGCCTCCTTCCGGGACGTCCGTTTCTCCCGCGAGTTCTCGATGCACGGGTCCCGCGTCCGTGGGCACGGCGCCTTCGACCATGTCCTGTTCGGCAGCGACGCGCTCTTCGGCGAGGCGCGGTTCGGCCGGGACGCCTCCTTCCGCGCGGCGGAGTTCCACGGCTTCGCCGCCTTCGACGCGGCGATGTTCGACGGGGACGCGGTGTTCCGGGGCACGCGCTTCCGGCGGGCGGTCTCCTGCCGCAGGACCGTCTTCGCGGGGACGGCCGGATTCGGGGGCGCCCGCTTCCACGGCGCGGTCTACCTCACCCAGGCGCGCGTCGGGCGCCGCCTGGCGCTGACGGACGTCCAGGCGCTGGGCCCGGTCGAGATCGACACGTCCGGCTGCCCGCTGGACCTGCGGGGCGCGCGGCTGTCGGGGCGGCTGAGCGCCCGGATGGCGGACGTGGACGTCGACCTGCGCGACGCCGTCCTCGCCGGCCCGGCCGCCCTCACGCGGCGGGCCGGGCGGGTGCGGGTGACCTCCCTCGACCGCCTGGACGCCGCCGCGCTGACGCTGACCGGGATCGACCTGAGCACCTGCGGACTGGGCCGGCTGCGGCACCCGGAGTCGCTGACACTGTCGGAGTGCGTCTTCGCCGCCACCCCGCACGGGGTTCGGCTCGGCCTGGGCTGGCCGCCGATCCGCTGGTGGACCGCCCGCCGGGTGCTGGCCGACGAGCACGCCTGGCGCGGGTGGTCGGTGCGGCCGGAGCAGCCCCTCGACGCGGGGCGGGTGGCGCACCTGTACGAGCGGCTGCGCCAGGCGGTGGACGACAAGAAGATCGCGGCGGACTTCGCCTTCGGCGCGATGGACATGCGCCGGCTGGCCAGCGAACGCGGCCGGATGAGGCTGCTGCTGTCGATCTACTGGCTGGCCTGCGGGTACGGGCTGCGCATGGGGCGCACCCTCGGGTGGCTCGCGCTGCTGACGGCCGTGGTCGCCGGGGTCGTGTACTGGTCGTCGGACGGGCACCCCTCGAGGCGGCCGGTCAGCCACCGCTCGCCCCACCCGGTCCCGGCCGTGCACGCCACCGCGGCCCGCGCCGGGTAGGCCGGCGGACGCGCTGGGTAGGCCGGCGGACGCGCGCGGGGCGGGGACGGGCGGGGCGCCCCTGGAGGGCTGTCAGGAGGGCTCGGTGAGCAGGGCGTCCAGGCGTCGCAGGACGTGGCGGCGCCACCCTCCGCCCATGATCCTGCGGGCCATCTGCTGGCCGGGGTCGTCGGGGTCGAAGCCCTCGTGGTCGAGGAACAGCCGGGTCCCCCGGCCCTCCCGCTCCAGCCGCCAGGTGACGGTGGAGTCGAGGCCGCTGCCGCCGTCGCTCCCGTCGGCCCAGCTGACGCGCAGCAGCTTGCCGGGGTCGAACTCCAGCACCTCACAGGCCACCAGGCCGCTGAACCCGGTGCCGGGGACCGGTTCGGCGCGCATGGTGTAGCGGTGCCCGACCTCCAGGCGGAAGTCGTTCGGCATGAGCCAGCGGGCGATGAGCTCGGGTTCGGTGAGCGCACGCCAGACCTTCTCGGGCGGGTGCGGCAGGAACTCGTCCACGTGGACGGCCGTCCGGTCCTCGGGGGCCTGGGTCATGTGTCCTCGATCTCGTCCAGAAGGTCGTGCAGCCCCGAGAGCTTCTCGCGCCAGAAGCGCTCGTAGGGGGTGAGCCAGTCCCTGACCTCCAGCAGGGGGCCGGGGTCGAGGCTGTAGAGGCGCTCCCGCCCGCTCCTGCGCTCGGTGACCAGGCCGGCGTCCTTGAGGACCTTCAGGTGCTCGGAGACGCTCGGCCGGGCCATGGCGAACCGGTCGGCGAGCCGCCGTACCGGCTGGGCGCCCTCGTCGCGCAGCAGGCGCAGCAGTTCCCGCCTGGCCGGGCTCGCGAGCGCGGCGAACACGTCGGTCATCGCGTCACCTCGGGGAAGCGCATGGCGAGGATTATATGTAGGCGTCCTCCTACCCGTCGCACCCCGGCCACTCAGGGGGCCGGGTCCGGGAGATCTGGCGGTCACCCCCGGGGGCCGGTCAGGGATCCCCCGGATTCCCGACCTCGTACTCCCAAGGTCAGAATTGACCCGGAAGGCCCCGGCCGGACCGGCCGCGATCCTCATGGCCGCAATCACATCCTCGTGACGCGAGCTTCTTGCAGGCTCAATATGTAGAGTTTCTACATATCACCCCCCGACGGAAGAGGAGACATGGACGTGCTCGACCTGGCCCGGCTGCAGTTCGCGGTGACGGGGTGCCTGCACTTCCTGTTCGTCGTGCTGACCCTGGGCCTCGCACCCCTCGTCGCCATCATGCAGACGAGGCACGCGATCAGCGGCAAGCCGGTGTTCGAGCGCATGACCAGGTTCTGGGGCCAGATCTATGTGATCAACTACGCGCTGGGGGTGCTCACCGGCCTGGTGATGGAATTCCAGTTCGGGCTGAGCTGGAGCGGCCTGACGCACTACGCCGGAGACGTCTTCGGCGCGCCGCTGGCGATTGAGACGCTGGTGGCGTTCTTCCTGGAATCCACCTTCCTCGGCCTGTGGATCTTCGGCTGGCACCGCCTGCCGAAGGGCCTGCACCTGGCGTGCATCTGGCTCGTGACGCTCACCGCCTACGCCAGCGCGTTCTGGATCATCGTGGCCAACTCGTTCCTCCAGCACCCGGTGGGCGCCGTCCAGCAGGGCGACCACCTGGCCCTGACGGACTTCACGGCCCTGCTCACCAACCCCAGCCTCGTCATGGCCCTGCCCCACATCATCGGCGCCGGGCTCTTCACCGGCAGCTTCGTGATCATCGGGGCCAGCGCCTACCAGCTGTTCCGGCGCACCCAGGAGCAGGAGTTCTTCCGCCGTTCCCTGCGCACCGGCGTGGTCTGGGCGGTGGCCGGCACCACACTGGTGGTCGGCTTCGGGTACGCCCAGTTCCCCATCGTCGGCCGGATCCAGCCGGACAAGTTCAACGGGGTGCTGCCCGGCAGCGCACTTGGAGGAATGATCCTCATCGGGCAGACGATCCAGCTGGTCGCCATGTTCGTCCTGCTCCCCCTGCTGATCGGCAACGTGCTCGCCCGCTCCCGCTGGATGCACCCGATCCTCATGCTCATGACGCCGCTGCCGTTCGTCGCGGCGATCCTGGGCTGGCTGGCCCGCGAGGTCGGCCGCCAGCCGTGGCTGGTGTACGGCAAGCTCAGCGTGGCCGACGCGATGACCCCCGGCCTCACCAAGGGCATGATCACCGCCTCCTTCGCCGCGTTCGCCGGGGTGCTCGGCATGCTCGCCGTGGTCGACTACCTGCTGATCGCGCGTGCCGTACGGCGGGGCCCGGGGGCCGTGCCGCTCGGCGCGGCGGAGCCCGCCGAGCCCGCGGAGGCCGCGGAGGCCGCCACGTCGCCGGCTCTCACCCTCTGACCTCTCCCCACCTGCCGGGCCCGCCCCGCCCGACGACCCCCTGAGGAGCTCCACCATGGAGATCATCTGGCTCGCGCTGTTCGCGGTGCTGCTGCTGGGCTACTTCGCCCTGGAAGGCTTCGACATCGGCCTCGGCATGATGCTCCCGGTGCTCACCCGCGCCTCCCTCCGCGCGGGAGTGCCCGGCACGCCCCAAGGGCACCGCGACCGCCTGGTGGCCGCGATGGCCCCGTTCGTCCTGGCCAACGAGGTGTGGCTGGTCGCCATCGCCGGCACGCTGGTCGGCGCCTTCCCCGCCCTGGAGGGGAAGGTGCTGAGCGGCCTGTACCCCGTCGTCGTCACCCTGCTGGTGTCGTGGATCGTCCGTGACGCGGCTCTGTGGTTCCGGCGCAGGATCGACGAGGTGAGCTGGCGGTCCTTCTGGGACGCCGCGCTCTGCGCCGGGTCCTGGGGGCTCGCCCTGAGCTGGGGCGTCGCGCTGGCGTCCGTCCTGCGGGGGCTGCCCGCGCAGCCGTTCGACCTGCCCGGCCTGCTGTGCGGCGCGGTCGTGGCCGCCGCCTTCGCCCACCACGGCCGCTCGTTCGTCACCTGGCGGTTCTCCGGCCGGAGCGAGACCGCCGCGGCCGGGCGGCGGCTGCTGCTGTCGGCCGCCGTGGCCGCCCTGCCCGCCGCGACGGCGTTCGCGCTGATCGTTCCGTCACTGCTCGTTCACGCGGCGCCACCGGCGACGCTGAATGTGCTCAGTATCATCGCGCTGCCGGTCACGCCCATCCTCGTCGGCGCGCAAGTATGGGTATGGCGCACTTTCGGGCCGGCCAGGTCCGCGGGCGCCGCCGCCGCCCGCATCCCGTCGTTCTTCTAGGGAACCGATGCACAAGGATCTGCTGCTGCTGGCCCGGACCGAGCAGGCCGTCCGCCGTCACCTGCTCGTGTGCGTCGCTGCGGCCGTGCTCGCCGGGCTGCTCGTCCTGGCGCAGGCCGAGTTGCTCTCCGGGGTGCTGTCGGGCGGCCTCGCCACGGCCGCCCTGCTGCCGCTGGCGGGCGTGGTGGTCGCGCGCGCCCTGCTGGGCGGGCTCCAGGGGGTCGCCGCCGGTCGTACCTCGACGGCCCTGAAGTCGGTGCTCCGCCACCGCCTGCTGTCCCGGCTGCGCGACCTCGGCCCCGCCCGGCTGACCGCCCACCGCTCCGGCGAGCTCGTCACGCTCACCGGCCGCGGGCTGGACGCCCTCGACCCGTACGTCACCGGGTACCTCCCCGCGGTCGCCGTCGCCGGGGTGGTGCCGATCGCCGTCCTGATCCGGCTGTTCGCGGCCGACCTCGGCACCGCGGTGATCGTCCTGCTCACGCTTCCGCTGATCCCGGTCTTCGGGGCCCTGGTCGGCTGGCAGACCAAGGCGGTCACCGAGAGCCAGTGGCGGGCCCTGTCGCGCCTCGGCGGGCACTTCCTGGACGTGGTGCGCGGCCTGCCCACGCTCCGCGCGTTCGGGCGGGCCCGCTACCAGGCCGAGGTGATCCGGCAGGTGGCCGACGCGCACCGCGCGGCGACGATGCGCACCCTGCGGGTGGCGTTCCTGTCCTCGCTGGTCCTGGAGCTGGTCGCCTCGCTGTCCCTGGCCCTGGTGGCCGTCCCCGTCGGGCTGCGGCTGCTGTCCGGCTCGCTCGACCTGCGCACCGCGCTCCTGGTCCTGCTGCTGGCCCCCGAGGCCTACATCCCGCTCCGGGCCATGGGCACCAGGTTCCACGCCGCGATGGAAGGGGTCGCCGCCGCCGACGAGGCCTTCGCCGTCCTCGACGACGCCACGTCCGGCGAGCCGCCGGGCACCGAGGGAGCCGCGGCGGAACCCGCCGGGCTCGCGCCCGGCGTGCCGGAGATCCGGCTGGAGAACGTCACCGTCCGCTACCCCGGCCGTGACGACGCCGCGCTCGACGGCGTGTCGCTGGTGGTCGCGCCCGGGGAGCGGATCGCGCTGGTCGGCGAGAGCGGGGCCGGGAAGAGCACCCTGCTCCACCTGCTCCTCGGCTTCGTCGCCCCCACCGAGGGACGGGTCCTCGTCGGCGGCGTCGACCTGGCGACGCTCGACGCCGGCCTGTGGCGGCGAAGGCTCGCGTTCGTGCCGCAGCGCCCGCACCTGTTCGCGACCTCGGTGGCCGACAACATCCGCCTCGGCTCGGCGGCCTCGGCGGAGGAGGTCCGGGCCGCGGCGACCGCGGCACGCGCGGCCGAGTTCGTGGACGACCTGCCCGAGGGGTACGACACCGTCCTCGGCGAGCGCGGGGCCGACCTCTCGGCCGGCCAGCGGCAGCGGGTCGCGCTCGCCCGCGCGTTCTGCCGTCCGGACGCCGAGCTGCTGCTCCTGGACGAGCCCACGGCGCGGCTCGACGGGCGGAGCGAGGCCGCGATCGTCCAGGCCACGCGCACCCTGGCGGAGGGCCGTACCGCCGTCATCGTGGCCCACCGGCCCGCCATGATCGAGCTCGCCGACCGGGTCGTCCGCGTCGACGCGGGGAAGATCGTCTCTGACCGCCTCGTAGGCGACCGGACCACGGAGGCCGCCCGATGAGCTCCCGCACCTCCTGGCTCGGCCCCGGCATGACGAGGAGGCTGCTGACCGCGGTGGCCGCGGGCGCGGCGGCCGAGCTGGCCGCGCTCGGGCTGATCGGCGCGGCCGCCTGGCTGATCACCCGGGCCGCCGAGCAGCCGCCGCTGGCCGCCCTGAGCGTCGCCATCGTCGCGGTGCGCGCGTTCGCCACCAGCCGCGGCGTGTTCCGGTACGCCGAGCGGCTCGCGGGGCACGACGTGGCGCTGCGCGCCCAGGCGACGACCCGCGAGAAGCTGTACCGGGCCCTCATCCCCTCGGGGCCGCTCGGCCACCGCGGCGCGGACCTGCTGAGCCGCATGGTCGACGACACCGACGCCGTCCAGGACCTCCTCGTCCGCTGCCTGCTGCCCGCCGTCGCGGCCCTGGTGAGCGCGGTCGCCGCGCTGACGGCGGCGGCCTTCCTGCTGCCGGCCGCCGCTCTGGCGCTGCTCGCGGGGCTGCTGGTGGCCGGGCTGCTGCTGCCCACGGTGACGGCCGCCGCCGCCCGCCGCTGGTCGGCCCGGCTGGCCCCGGCGCGCGCAGAGCTCGCGGCGCGGGTCGCCGACCTGGTCCACGGTTCGGCCGACCTGGCCGCCAACGGCGCCGGAGATCAGGCCCTCACCGCCGCGGCGGAGGCCGACGAGCGGCTCGCCGCGCTGGAACGGCGGCAGGCGCGGGCGAACGCCGCCGCGCTGGCGCTCGGCACGCTGGCGCAGGGCCTCACCGCCGCGGCGATCGTGCTCCTCGCCCAGCGCTCGGGCGTGGGGCAGGTCGCGACCGCCGTGCTCGCGCTGACCGCGCTGGTGTCGTTCGAGCCCGTCCTGCCCCTGGCCGCGGCGGGCGAGCGGTCGGCCGGGGTCACGGCGGCGCTGCGCCGGCTCGGCGAGATCCGCGCGACGCCGCCCGCCGTACCGGAGCCGTCCGAACCCGCCTCCCCGCCGCGCGCGCCGCTGACCGTCGAGGTCGACGACCTCGTCGTCCGGCACGCCCCGGGCCGCGCCCCCGCACTCGACGGGGTGTCGCTGAGGCTGACCCCGGGCAAGCGGGTGGCCGTGGTCGGGCCGAGCGGGGCCGGCAAGAGCACGCTGCTGTCGGCCCTGATGCGGACCACCGGGTTCGAGTCCGGCACGATCCGGATCAACGGCGTCGACGTCCGCGAGCTGTCCCCCGACGACGTCCGCGCGAGCATCACCGGCCTCACCCAGGACCCTTACGTGTTCCGCGCCAGCCTCCGCGACAACCTGCGGCTGGCCGGTCCCGAGGCCGGCGACGAGGAGCTGGCGGGGGCCGTACGGCGGGCCCGCCTGTCCGGCTGGGTCGAGCGGACCGGCTGGGACGCCATGCTCGGCGAGGACGGGCGCACGGTCTCCGGCGGGCAGCTCCAGCGTCTCGCGCTCGCGCGCGCTCTGCTCCACGACCCGGAGGTGCTGGTGCTGGACGAGCCGGCGGAGGCACTCGACGGCGGCACGGCGGACGCCCTGATGGCCGACCTGCTCGACGCCACCCACGGCCGTACCACGCTGCTCGTCACCCACCGCCTGCACGGGCTGGAGGGCGTGGACGAGATCATCGTCCTGGAGGGCGGGCGCGTGGTCCAGCGCGGCCATCACGACGAGCTGGTCACCGTCCCCGGCTACTACCGCGACCTGTGGGAGTCCGAAGCCCTCACCACCGCCGGCTAGAGGCCCCCGGGGGGCATTCCCTCGACCGCCCCTTGTGCGGTCTGCGGCGTTTCGGCTGGTTTACACTTCAAACCGGAGAGGTTTATGATTCAAACCAGTTTGTGATGCGGTACGAGGGAGAGTTCCATGCTGCTCGGGGACGCCGATGGTGGCCGTGGTGGGCTCGGTGGCGGCGCCGGCGGGCCGGGACGGGGAGACGAGGACGAGGGCGCACTCGGACTGGAGGAGAGCCTTCGGCTGATCGAGGGGCAGCGGGCGGTGACCGCACGCCGCCTGTGGGGCGGCACCGCGCTGTTCTGTGTGCCCTGGGGCGTCGCCTGGCTGGTGGGGTTCGGCGCGTTCTTCCTGCACTACGGCCTGTCCGAGCGGCCGTACGGATTGATCTCCGCGGAGGCGGCGACGGCCGTCCTCTTCGCCGCGCTCCTCCTGGCGCTCGTCGCCACGTGCTACATGGTCGCCAAGCAGGGCGCCCTCACCCGGGGCGTGTCCCGCCAGCGGGGAACCATGTACGGCCTGAGCTGGTTCTTGGCATTCGCTCCGATGTGGCTGATCGCGGGGCACTTCGCCCCGCTCCTGCACGACGCCGAGGCGTCCCTGCTCTGGGCGTCGCTGTCGGTATGGATCGTGAGCGTCCTGTCCATGGCGGGAGCGGCCGTCTGGCGTCACCCGCCGATGTTCTACCTCGGCGTCTGGATCGGCGTGGTCAACAGCGCCGGCGTGCTGGCGGGCCCCGGGTGGCACTCGCTGCTGTCCTCGATCGCGGGAGGCGGCGGGCTCATCCTGTTCGGGCTGCTCCCGCGCCTCGGGGCGGGGAAGGCATGACCGCCGGCGGCGGCTTCCCCGAGCTGGACCCGGTCATCCACGCCCAGGCGCGGCTGAGAGTGGTCACGGCGCTCTCCACGCTCCCCGAGGGGGATGAGATCACCTTCCCCGCGCTGAGGGACATTCTCGGCATGACGGCCGGCAACCTGTCGGTGCACCTTTCCAAGCTGGAGGGCGCCGGATACGTTTCGACCAGTAAGACCCACAGGGGCCGTACCCCTGTGACGTACGTCGCGCTCACCCGGCGCGGTCGCCTGGCGTTCGACGACTACACCACCGCGATCCGCGCCCTGCTCGACGCGGCCGGCACCGGAGCGGCGGGGGCCGCCTCCCCCGGCCCGGCCGCCGCTTCACGCATCTCCGGCACCGGCCGGACTTCACCATCGTCCGCGGACACCGACGCGGAGGAAACGGGGCACCCCTCATGACAGAGACGCTCGCCGGCGCCATCGGCGTCACACGCAGGTACGGGGACGTCGTCGCGCTCGACTCGATCTCGCTGGAGATCCGCGCCGGGGAGTTCATCGGCCTGCTCGGCCCGAACGGCGCCGGCAAGTCCACGCTGGTCAACCTCCTCGCGGGCCTGCGACGGCCCACGTCCGGCTCGATCACGCTCTTCGGCGGGTCTCCCCAGGATCCGGCGCGGCGCCGGTCCCTCGGCATCACACCACAGGAGACCGGGCTGCCCGCGACGCTGCGGGTGCGTGAATGCGTCGACTTCGTCGCCGCGCACTTCCCCGACCCCGTACGCCGCGACGAGCTGCTCGAACGCTTCGGCATCACCGAGCTTCGCGACCGGCAGATCGGCGGCCTGTCGGGCGGGCAGAAGCGGAAGATCGCCGTCGCCCTCGCCTTCGCCGGCAACCCTCGCCTCGTCCTGCTGGACGAGCCGACCACCGGCCTCGACGTCGAGGCGCGCCACGCCCTGTGGGACGCGGTCCGCGACTTCCACCAGGGCGGCGGCACGGTGCTGCTGACCAGCCACTACCTCGAGGAGATCGAGGCGCTCGCCGAGCGCGTGGTGGTGATCGGCCAGGGCCGGGTGCTCGCCGACGACACGATGGAGGCGGTACGGGGCATGGTCGGCGTGCGCCGGGTCAGCCTCACCGCCGCGCACCTCCCCGACCTGCCCGGCGTGCTGAGCACCGAGGCCGACGGGAACCGCGCCCACCTGCTGACCGCGGACGCCGACGCGCTGGTGCGCGAGCTGGTCATCGGCGGTGTGCCCTTCTCCGACCTGGAGATCCGCCCCACCACGCTCGAAGAGGCCTTCCTCACGATCACCGCCCGCCCCGCCGCGGTCGCCTGACGTCCCCGTCGTATCCCCCCAAGGAGTGCTCGTGTCACTCGTCCTCACGCACGCCAGGTACCAGTTCCTGGAGAGCGTGCGCGTCCCCATCGCGGTGATCGCCAACGCGTTCTTCCCCGCGGCCCTGATGCTGTTCTTCGTGGTGCCGTTCGCCGGCGACGACCCGGCGGCCGCGACGTTCGCGACCGCGGCGATGCTGACGTACGGCGTCATGCAGAGCAGCCTGTTCACCTACGGCGTCGGCGTCTCGGAGGACCGGGAGCTGCCGTGGGACCCCTACGTGCGCACACTGCCGACCGGGCCGTGGCCGCGGTTCGCGGGGCGGCTGATCACGGGGCTCGGCTTCCTCGGCATGGCGATCATCCCGGTCATCGTGATCGCGGCGCTGCTGACCAAGGCGACCACCACCCCGGCCGGGCTGCTGCTCGGGCTGGCGGCGCTGGCCGTGAGCGCGATCCCGTTCACGCTGCTCGGCCTGTTCATCGGGTACGCGCTGCGGGCCAGGGCCGCCCTCGCCGTCGCGCAGATCGTCTTCCTCCCGATGGCGTTCGGCGGAGGCCTGTTCAGCGGCCCGGGGCGGGCTCCGGCGTTCATCGAGACCATCGCTCCGTTCCTGCCGACCCGCGGCTCGGTGGAGCTGGTCTGGGCGGCGGTGAGCGATTTCACCCCGAGCGTGACCTCGATGGTGGCGCTGGCCGTCTGGACGGCGGTGGGGGGCCTGCTGGCCGTCCGGGCCTACCGGCGCGACGAGGGCCGCCGCTTCTCCTGACCCGGCCGGGTGCGCCTCTGACACGAATTCGCCGCCGGGCCCGCAGCGATCCCGGCGGCGAATCCCGTCCTGCGACGGCTCAGCTCGCGATGGTCTTCTCCGTCAGGGTGACGGTGGCCGTCGAGGGCGTACCGTTGCGGACGTAGGTCAGAGTGACCTTCGTGCCTGGTTTGTACCCACGAACGGCGCCCACCACCGTGTCCGCGCCGTCGACCGGCTTTCCGTCGATCTTGGTGATCACGTCGCCCGCCTTGAGCCCCGCCCGGTCGGCCGGGCTATCGCTCTGCACCGAGCCGATCACCGCGCCCTGGATGTCGCCGGTGGCGTCGGCGAGGTTGACGCCGAGGTAGGCGTGGGTGGCCTTGCCGCTCTTGATCAGCTGGTCGGAGACCTGCTTGGCGGTGTTGATCGGGATCGCGAAGCCGACGCCGATGTTGCCGTCGCCGCCGTTGGTCGCGATCGCGCTGTTGATGCCGATCACCTGCCCGGCCGCGTCGACCAGCGCGCCGCCCGAGTTGCCGGGGTTGATGGCCGCGTCGGTCTGGATCGCGCCGCCGATCGTCGTGGCGCTGCTCTGCTGCTGTTGCATCCGCTCCTGGCCCCAGCCGGGCGGGAACGGCTGCTGTTGCTGCTGCTGCGACTCCCCGCCGACGTTGACCGTGCGGTTCAGGGCGCTGATGATGCCGGCGGTCACCGAGCCCTCCAGGCCGAGGGGGCTGCCGATGGCGAGGACCGCGTCGCCGACCTGCAGTTTGTCGCTGTCGCCGAGCGTCGCCGGGGTGAGGCCGGAGACGTTCTGCGCCCGTACGACGGCGAGGTCGGTCGCGGGGTCGGTGCCGACGATGCTCGCCGAGGCGATCTTGCCGTCGCTGAACTTCACCTGGACCTTGGAGCCGTCCCCCGCGGCGGCGACGACGTGGTTGTTGGTGAGGATCAGGCCGTCGCCCGAGAGGATCACACCGGAGCCCTCGGCCTCGCCGGCGTTGCTGGTCACCGTGATCGACACCACCGACGGCTGGATGGCCTTGGCGACCGCCGCGATCGTGCTCGCGCTGGAGTTCGCCGCGGTCCTGATGATCGGGCTCGACGCCACGGTCCGGGCGCCCGCCGAGCTGGTCGCGACGAAGGCCCCCGCGGCCCCGCCGCCCACCGCGACGGCAACAAGGGCCAGCCCGGCCATCGCCTTGCGCCCGGTCGTCCACCACTGGGACGCCGCGGCACCGCTCTGGGCGGGCAGGGTCCGCGTGTCACCGGCGAACGGGTCGGAGGCACTCCAGCGGGGCTGGAAGGCGCCTGCCTCAGGCGGGGTCCGGCCGAACTGGGTCCATCCCCGCGAACCCGGCTCGCCGGCCGGAGTTGTGTTTCCCATCGTCTGCTCACGCGGGTCTTCGTTGTTCATCTCTTCCCCCAGGGTCATCCGCACTCGTCGCCATTCGCGACGGCCGGCTTCGGACCGGTAAAACAATGATGACAAGCCGCCGATAAGAACTGCCTAAGGCGTGACTGAACGTCTCCTGAAGGCCGCCCGGCCCTCTCGCCCGGCGTCCCTCCGGCCCCCGCCCGCCGGTCTCGCCGGCGGGTGACCCCGGCGGCGGTACGGCGTGCCGGCCGGGGTCCGCGACGGCAGGGCGACATAACGGCATTTCCCGGATTCATGCGCCGGTGTTCGGCGGCCTTTGTTCCGCGACGACGATTCCGGCCGTTTCCGGAGTGTCCGGCAGGCGCGCGGGTACGTTTCCCGAGCGGCCGATCACGTGGTGATCGTGCGCCGTTCTCGGGGGTATTCAAATGCGACATGTCATTGTTTTGGCGGTAACGCTCGCGGGGCTGGCGGCGGGCGTCCCGCCGGCCGCCGCCGGAGACGATCCTCTCGACACGCTGTGGCGACAGCAGGCCGAGCGCCCGTCCCACTCGATTACCGCCCCGGATACGAGCGGACAACTCCACACAATCGAGTACGTCCACATCGACGGGCACGCCGTGACGGAGGGTGACATCGTCATCGGCACCGCCGTCGACGCCGCGGCCGGAAAGATCCAGCTGCCCGGCATATTTCCCGACGTCACCGATGATTTCACCGGGGCGGCGAATGAGCCGCCGCCGATGCTTTCCCGCAACCCGCCACGTATGCGCGGCGGCCGCCGCGCCGTGCGGCCCGGCGGTTGCCGGAGCCGGGACGCTGGCGCCGCGACCACCCAGGCCGGCGCGCTCTGGCCGGAGGGGCGGGTGCCGTACGTCCTGTCGCCCGCGCTCTCGGCCGAGGCGCGCGAGGCGATCGCCCAGGCGATGAAGGACTACCACGACAACACGTGCGTGCGTTTCGTCCCCCGCACCAATGAGCCGGGCTTTCTCTCACTGGTTCCCGGCAACGGCTGTTACTCCTATGTCGGAAGGGTCGCCCCCGCGGAACAGGAGGTCTCCATCGGCCGGGGATGCGAACGCAAAGGCATCGTCATCCACGAACTCATGCACGCGCTCGGTTTCTACCACGAGCATTCCCGTTCCGACCGTGATTCCGCGGTCACCGTTCACCTGGAGAACGTCATGAAGGGGTACGAGGGGCAGTTCCAGAAGCTCACTCCCCCGCAGAACCGCCTTTACGGCGCCTTCGACTACGGCTCGGTGATGTTGTACGGGAGGAACTTCTTCAGCAGCAACGGGCAGGACACGCTCGTGCCGACGGCGCCGGCGCAGATCGGCCAGAGAATCGGTTTCAGCCCGGCCGACCTGGCCGCCGTACGAACCCTTTACGGCTGCCCGGCGCCCCAGTATTCGTCCCTGAGCAGCCTCTTGTAGAGCTTTCCGGTCGGATGGCGGGGAAGCTCGGCCCGGAAGTCCACCGACTTCGGGCATTTGTAGCCCGCGAGACGCGCCCTGCAGTACTCGATCAGCTCGGCGGCCAGGGCGGGCCCCGCCTCCGACGGGTCGACGGGCTGCACCACGGCCTTCACCGCCTCGCCCATCTCCTCGTCCGGGACGCCGAAGACGGCCACGTCCGCCACCTTGGGATGCACCGACAGGACGTTCTCGGCCTCCTGCGGGTAGACGTTCACCCCGCCGGAGATGATCATGTACGACCGGCGGTCGGTGAGGTAGAGGAAGCCTTCCTCGTCCAGGTAGCCGATGTCGCCCAGAGTGGTCCACCCCCGGCCCTTGGGGTCCTGCCCCGAGCGCGTCTTCTCCGGGTCGCCGTGGTACTCGAACCTCGGCCCCTCGGAGAAGTACACGATGCCGTGCTCCCCGGGCGGGAGCTCCTCGCCGTTCTCGTCGCAGATGTGCACCACGCCGAGCAGCGAACGGCCGACGGTGCCCTTGTGGCGCAGCCAGTCCTGCGGGCCGACGTACAGGAAGCCGTTGCCCTCGGTGCCCGCGTAGTACTCATGGACGATCGGCCCCCACCAGTCGATCATCTGCTCCTTCACCGGCACGGGGCACGGGGCCGCCGCGTGGATGGCGCAGGTCAGCGACGACAGGTCGTACCGGCGGCGTACGGGCTCGGGGAGCTTCAGCATCTTGATGAACATGGTCGGCACCCACTGGGAGTGCGTGACCCGGTGCCTCTCGATCAGCGCGAGCGCCTGCTCGGGGTCGAACCTCTCCATCACCACGACCGTCGCGCCGAACCGCTGGAACGTCATGCAATACCTCAGCGGCGCGGCGTGGTAGAGGGGCGCCGGCGAGAGGTACACCGAGTCGGCCGAGGGGGCGAACAGGAACTCCACGAGCTTCAGCAGCCCGCCCGGCGCGTCCAGCGGCGCCCCGCTCAACGGGGTCTTCACCCCCTTCGGACGCCCCGTGGTGCCCGAGGAGTACAGCATGTCCGCCCCCTGGCACTCGTCCTCGACGGGCACGGGCGGGTGCGCGGCCACCGCCGCCTCGTACGACTCGAACCCCGGCGCGAGGCCGTCCATCATCAACCTGAGCTCGACCTTGGGGGTGATGTCCGTGATCGAGGTCGCCACATCGGCGAGCGACGCGGAGGAGATGAAGACCCGCGCCCCGCAGTTGTCGACGATGTAGGCCAGTTCGTCGGTCTTCAGCCGGGAACTGATCGCCGTGTAGTACAGCCCGGAACGATGCGCCGCCCAGGTCACGGCCAGGAACAACGGGTGGTTCTCCAGCATGAGGGCGACGTGGTCGCCGGGTCCCAGGCCGGCGGAGCGGAAGAGCCGGGCGAGCCGGTTCGACTCCTCGTCCAGCTCCCGGTAGGTGACCACCCGCCCCGACCCCGCCATGATCACCGCAGGCTTGTCAGGCGTCCGCGCCGCGACTACTCCCGGATGCACAAACCGAACGCTACTCGGTACACCCCCTCCTGAAAAGCACCGCTCACCGCGCCGTGGGATGGGGTGCGGAAATGCCGGCGCCCTCGTACGACGATGGAGCTGGATCAGCGGGTCAGGAGGGCCTGGTAAGGGTCTTTGAGGGGTTCGGATTCGGCGGCGAACCGGGCCTTCACCTGTTTCATCCTCGGGCCGGGGGCGTAGAAGCGGCCCTTGGTCTCGCCATACGGGGTGAGCCAGCTGCGGGCGGCCAGTTCGCGCAGGTCACGGGCCGCCTGGCCTTGGCTGAGCGCCTCGTCGGCCTGGTAGGTGGAGCGTCTCAGCCGCCTGGACACGAAGACCTGGTACAGAGCGGACACGCAACGGGCATGCAGCCGCTCACCGTCGACGGCCTCCTCCAGCAGCGTCCACACCTTCCCCGCCTCGGCCAGCCGCCGCCGTACCCGCTGGGCCTGCATGTGGTGGGCCCTCAGACAGAAGCGCACCCAGGGCAGCATGTCGCCGTGCGGCGCCCAGACGCCCTTCTGGACCTCGCGCAACGCGCGGTAGTAGTCGACGGTGTTCTCTCCCAGCCCCAGCCACTCCTCGATGGAGCAGAACTCCGGTGAGAGGATCCGGTCACGCCCGAGTACCAGCGTCTGCAGCGCCCGGGACATCCGCCCGTTGCCGTCCCGCCACGGATGAATCGCGACGAGGTTGAAATGCGCCATGGCGGCGCGCACGTAGCTCGGGACCTCCAGGTCTCCCGTGTTGAGCCACCCGACCAGCTCGTCGAGCAGGGACGGCACGTGCTCGGCGTCGGGGCCTTCGTAGACGACCTCGCCGGTGACGGAGTCGCGGACGTAGATGCCGCCCGGCCGTGCCGTTCCCGGGCTCTTCTTCTGATGGTGGCCGATCATCATGAAGTTGAGCGCGTGCAGCAGCCCGATGTCGTACCGGAACGACTGCGCCTGCGACAGCTGCCTGATGTAGGTGAGCGCCTGCTGGTATCCGGCGATCTCCCGCGTGACCGCGGACGACGCCTCCAGCGGCTCCTCACCCGCCATGATCGACTCGATGTCCTCGACGCTCGCGACGTAGCCCTCGATGGAGTTCGAGCCCTGGATCGCGCGGGCCTGGAGCTGGCGGCGCAGCTGGCCGTCCCAGCGGTGCGGCTCGGCCAGGCGGTACTTCAGGTCGCGCCGCATCTCCTCGATCTCGCCGAGGACCGCCTTGTCGGCCGGTTCGAGCTCCGGCGTCCCGTACAACATGCCCTCATGACAGCATGGACGAATCATCCGGTCAAGCGACCGGATGATTCGTCCATAATTGTCCTCGCGCCCCCTCAGGCGGCGGCGGGCTCCGCCACCGTGGCGGGGGTCAGCGCGATGGCCAGCACCTCGCGGACGTCGCTCACCGCGTGGACGGTCAGCTCACGCCGCACCGCCTCCGGCACGTCGTCGAGGTCGGGCTCGTTGCGCGCCGGGATGAGCACCGTGGTGATGCCCGCCCGGTGGGCGGCGAGCAGCTTCTGCTTGACCCCGCCGATCGGGAGCACCCGGCCTGTGAGCGACACCTCGCCCGTCATCGCCACGTCGGACCGCACCGGGCGGCCGGACAGCAGCGAGGCCAGGGCGGTGGTCATCGTGACGCCCGCCGACGGGCCGTCCTTGGGGATGGCTCCGGCGGGGACGTGGATGTGCACCGACCGGTCCTTCAGCGATCCGACGGGCAGTTCCAGCTCGGCCCCGCGCGAGCGCAGGTAGGACAGCGCGATCTGCGCCGACTCCTTCATCACGTCACCGAGCTGCCCGGTGAGGGTGACCGCCGTCGACCCGGTCTCCGGGTCGGCGAGCGACGCCTCGACGTACAGCACGTCGCCGCCGGCGCCGGTGACCGCGAGCCCGGTCGCCACGCCCGGCACCGCCGTACGCTGCTCGGACCCCGGCAGGGACGACTCGGGCACGTGCCGCGGCCGGCCGAGGTGGCCCACCAGGTCGTCGGCGCCGACGTTCGCCGGCAGCACGTCGTCGTCGAGCGCGGCCTTCGCGGCGACCTTGCGCAGCACCCGGGCGATGGCCCGCTCCAGCGAGCGGACGCCGGCCTCCCTGGTGTACTCGGCGGCGAGCCTGCGCAGCGCCGCCTCGTCCACGGTGACGTCGGAGGCGCTCAGGCCGGCCTTCTCGAGCTGGCGCGGCAGCAGGTGGTCGCGGCCGATCGCGACCTTCTCGTCCTCGGTGTACCCGTCGAGCGTCACGACCTCCATGCGGTCGAGCAGCGGGCCGGGGATGGCCTCCAGGACGTTGGCCGTCGCGAGGAAGAGCACGTCGGACAGGTCGAGCTCGACCTCGAGGTAGTGATCGCGGAAGGTGTGGTTCTGCGCGGGGTCGAGGACCTCCAGCAGCGCCGCCGTCGGGTCGCCCCGGTAGTCGGCCCCCACCTTGTCGACCTCGTCGAGCAGCACGACGGGGTTCATGCTGCCGGCCTCGCGGATCGCGCGGACGACGCGCCCGGGCAGCGCGCCGACGTACGTACGCCGGTGGCCGCGGATCTCCGCCTCGTCGCGGACGCCGCCGAGGGCGACGCGGACGAACTTCCTGCCCATGGCGCGCGCGACGGACTCCCCGAGCGAGGTCTTGCCGACTCCAGGAGGGCCCGCCAGGGCGAGGACGGCACCGCTGCGCCGGCCGCCCACCACGCCGAGGCCCTGGTCGGCCCGGCGCTTGCGCACCGCGAGGTATTCGATGATGCGGTCCTTCACGTCGTCGAGCCCGGTGTGGTCGGCGTCGAGCACGGCGCGGGCGGCGGCGATGTCGTAGGAGTCCTCGGTGCGGGTGTTCCACGGGATGTCGAGGACGGTGTCGAGCCACGTGCGGATCCAGCCGCCCTCGGGAGACTGGTCGGAGGTGCGCTCGAGCTTGTCGACCTCCTTGAGCGCGGCCTCACGGACCTTCTCGGGCAGGTCGGCGGCCTCGACACGCGCGCGGTAGTCCTCCTCTTCGGAGGAGGTCTCGCCGTTCAGCTCCGCGAGCTCCTTGCGGACGGCGGCGAGCTGCTGGCGCAGCAGGAACTCCCGCTGCTGCTTCTCCATGCCCTCCTGGACGTCCTTGCGGATCGTCTCGGCGACGTCGAGCTCGGCGAGGTGCTCGCGGGCCCACTCGACGAGCAGGGTGAGCCGCTCGGCCGGGTCGGGCTTCTCGAGCAGCTCGACCTTCTGCGGGGTGGTCAGCCACGGCGCGTAGCCGGAGCTGTCGGCCAGCACCGAGGCGTCCTCTATCTGGTTGATGGCGTCGACGATCTGCCAGGCGCCACGCTTCTGCATGATCGTGGTGGCCAGGGCCTTGTACTCCTTGGCCGCCTCCTCCGCCCGGGCGCCGGACGGGACGACCTCCATGCTGGTCGACTCGACCCAGAGCGCGGCGCCGGGACCGGTGGTGCCGGAACCCATGCGGACCCGCTCCACGCCGCGGACGACGGCCGCCGGGCCGCCGCCGGGAAGCCTCCCGACCTGCTCGACGACGGCGGCGACGCCCACGGCGCCGTACTTTCCGTCTATGCGGGGCACAAGCAGCACTCGCGGCTTGCCCTGCGCGGAGGTGGCCCTGGCGGCGTCGATGGCCGCGCGGACCTCGGCGTCCGACAGGTCGAGGGGGACGACCATGCCGGGCAGGACGACCTCGTCGTCGAGGGGCAGAACCGGAAGGATCACGCTCTGACTCATGCGAACTCCCAAGGGTTGAGTTACTTGGACTCAATTAATGAGAGCCCACGATTGTTCCCATGTCTGCGCTTGTTCGCTGGCAGCGATCGTAATTCTGTAATCCGGGTATGCTCACAGGGCTGGCCGTGACCTGATCACCCAAGGGAGGCGTGTGGACGAGAGCCTGTCACCGGCCCGGCTGGCCCGGCTGACCGAGCGGCTGGAAGAGGCGGTGGACAAGCTGCGCGGCGTCCCCGTCGACGTCGAGCTGGTGGACGACGCCGAGCTCGTGGCCCGGCGGATCGCGCAGGCCGTGGGCTCGGCCCGCGAGCTGCGCGCCATGCATCCGGTGGGCTCGGTGGAGCAGGGACGCCAGGAGCAGCGGAGCAGGCGCGACGTGCTCGACGCCCTGCGCGGCGGCATGGCGATGCGCACCGTCGTCCACGCGAGCGTGCTGGACGATCCCCGCAGGACGGCGCGCATCAGGGAACTGCACGCCGCGGGCGACCTGCACCGCGTCGTCGACGAGCCGATCCAGCAACTGCTCATCTTCGACCGCGCGGTGGCGTTCGTCCGGACCGCCCCGATCGCTCACTCGCCGGGCGCTCTGGTGATCAGGCAACCCAGCCTGATCACCATCCTCGTCGACCTGTTCGAGCAGACCTGGGCCAGGGCGAGGGACGTCACCGAGCCGGTGCAGCGGCTGAGCCCGCGCGAGCGCGAGGTGCTCGCGCTGATCGCCGAAGGGCGGTCCAACAGCGCCGTCGCCCGCGCGCTGTCCATCACCGAGGCCGCCGTCGGCAAGCACGTCGCCGGCGTGTTCACCAAGCTCGAACTGCCGGTGACCGACGACGTCAACCGGCGGGTGCTCGCCGTGCTCGCCTATCTGCGCGGCACGGCCAGGTAGTGCCAGGCCTACCCCGTCCTCGCCCCTGCCCCCGCGCGCGGCCGGCCGAGGGCCCGTTTCACTGAACGACATGCAGAGAATGACTGGATTGCTGGTGGGCGCGGTCTTCGGCGCCGTCTTCGTGCTCCTAAACGCCCGGAGCCCGCTGGACCCCGCGATGATCATGCTCCTGAAGGCGGCCGCCTGTCTCGCGGCCGCGAGTGTGCTGGCCATGTGGTTCCTCTCCGTCCGGAGAGAGCGCTCCGCCGAGGGGCCGCGGCCGAGCATGTACGGCCGGGGTTACCTGGTCGTCGTCGCCGCCGAGGTGATCCTGCTCTTCGGCGGGCTCCGGGTGCTGGCCGCGTTGGGGCGTCCCGAGGAGGGCAACGTCGCGTGGGTGGCCGCGGTGGTCGGCGCGCACTTCGTCGTGCTGGCGCCGATCTGGAAGGACCGGGGCATCGCCGTCCCCGGTGTGATCCTCACCCTGCTGGGGATCACCGGTCTGGTCCTGGCCTCGACGGCCGCCGCCGGCTGGGTGCCGTTCCTCAGCGGTGTGCTGTCCGGAGTGGTGCTCCTGACCGGCAGCGTCGTCTTCGGCTGGCGTACCGTGACCGCTTCACCCGCGTAGGGAGCCGGTCAGCGGCCGAGGCCGGCCTCCCGCGCGCGGACGATGGCCTCGGCCCGGTCGGCGACGTGCAGCTTGGCGAAGATGTTGGAGATGTTGTTGCGGACGGTCTTCGGCGACAGGAACAGCGCCGAGGCGATCTGGGGGTTCGGCCTGCCGGCGGCGATCAGCGAGAGGATCTCCCGCTCACGCGGGGTGAGCTGCGGGAACGCGACGTCGCGCGGGGCCGCGGGCGGGGAGGCGAAGAAGTCGGCCACGCGGCGCGCGACCGCCGGGCCGAAGATCGCCTCGCCATGGGAGACGGCGACGATGGCCCGGGTGATCTCGGCCTGGTTGGCGCCCTTCAGCAGGTAGCCGCGGGCCCCCGCCCGCATCGCGGCGAACAGCGTCGCGTCGTCCTCCGACATCGTGAGCACGACGACGCCGATGTGCGGGCTGTCGGCGACGATCCGCCGGGTCGCCTCGATCCCGTCGAGATCGGGCATGCGGACGTCCATCACGACGATGTCGGGCTGAAGATCGGCGGCACGCTCGACGGCCTCGTTCCCGTTCGCGGCGGTGCCCGCCACGTCGATGCCGGGGATCGAGGCGAGCAGGACCGCCAGCCCGTCGCGGTACACCGGGTGGTCGTCGGCGAGCAGCACTCGAATCGGCTCGTCCGGCGTCGCGCCGGGCCCGGTGTCAGACACCCAGGACCTCCATGGGCTGCTCCAGTGGCAGTCTCGCCCGGACCACCGTACCGCCGGCGGGCGGGCAGGTGATCTCGCAGTCGCCGCCGAGCTCGGCCGCCCGCTCGCGCAGCGAGAGCGTGCCGACGCCGACGGCGACATCGGGCCCGATGCCCGACCCGTCGTCGCGCACGACCACCTCCAGTGCCCCCTCGCGTACGGCCAGCTCGATCTCGCAGCGGACGGCGCCCGCGTGCCGGACCACGTTGGCGAGCGCCTCCGAGACGATACGGTACGCGGCCACCTCGACGGCCGCCGGCAGCGCGCCCAGTCCCTCGCCGCCGGTCACCACGACCTGCGGGCCGCTCGACCGGACGTGGTCCGCCTGCTGCTCCACGGCGCGGAGCAGGCCCAGCTCGTCCAGCGCGGGCGGGCGCAGGTCGTGCACCAGCCGGCGGACGTCGGCCATCACCGTGGCGACCTCGGCGGCGGTCTGCGCGAGGATCCGGTCGGAGTCGGCGGGAGAGGTGGAGGCCAGGTTCCGGGCGGCCTCGATCCGCAGCGCCACCGCCCCGAGGCTCGGCCCCAGCCCGTCGTGCAGGTCGCGCCGCAGCCGCCGCCGTTCCTCCTCCCTGGCGACCACGAGCTGGGCGCGGATCCGCTGGAGGTCCGCGCTCAGCTCGCCGGCCCGTACGGCCTCCGCCGCCTGCCGGACGAGGTCGCCGAGCAGCCGCTGGTCCCGCTCGGTCAGGTCGGCCCGGCACAGCACCAGGCGGCCCGCCGTCTCGCCCCGGTGGGCGACCGGCAGCGACACCGACGGCCCGCGCGGGGAGCCGTGCTCGACCACCGAACGCACCCCGCCCGGCCGCTCGAGCTCCACCCTCACGTACGGCAGGCGGAACGACTCGGCCACCGTCCGGGCCAGCGCGATCAACTGCTCGTCGGGGCCGTTGACGGCGTCGAGCCGCGCGGCGAGCGTCGCGACCATGGCGTACGGGTCGTCGCGCCCGCCGCGCACCAGGCGGCGCGCGCCCCGCCACAGCCAGGTCCGCAGCGGCGCGTAGGCGACCGCGACGATCGCGGTCGCGGCCAGCGCGGAGTCCCGTTCGCCCAGCGTGCTGCCCGCCAGGGTGAACACCGCGACGTCGATCAGGACCGCCAGGATCGCCAGCAGGCCGTACAAGAGGGTCGCCGGCAGCAGCCGGTCGATGTCGTACAGCCGGTACTTGGACACCGCGACCAGCACGGCGACGGAGGTGAGCGCGACGGTGAGGCACAGCAGCAGCGAAGGGAGGCGCGGCGGCGTCACGAGCGGGAGCAGCAGCGTGAACACGCCGACCAGCGCGGCCCAGGTCAGCCAGCGGATCTGCGCCCGCCGCTCCTGGTCGGCGGCGCGGTAGCGGTGCACCAGAACGGCGAACGGCACCACCAGGCTCACCGGCACGGCCGCGTACGCGACGTCCAGCACCGGTGCCCAGACGTCGTACGGCAGGGCGACGGCGACCGGGTCGAGCCCGAGCCGGGCGATCTCGGCGGGCAGCGGGGAGGCGTGGTAGCGCGCCGGCACGTCAGCGGGCACGACGAGCAGCACCGCCGGCAGCAGCGAGGTGAGCGCGAGGCTGGCCACCGACACCCAGCGCCACGGGCGCGCCGCCGGGAGCCGTCCGTCGGGGAACAGCACGATCAGCAGCGGCAGCCCGATCAGCAGCGCGGCGCCGAACCGGGCGTAGAACCAGTAGGCGGCCGAGGCCCCTGGCGCGCCGGGCGAGAGGTAGATCGCGTACGTCGCCCAGGATCCCGCCAGGCCGTTCAGCACCCACTCCAGGCCGGAGAGGGTGAGCACCCAGGCGACGGGATGCCGGGGCAGCCGCCGCAGCAGCAGCACGCCGGTGAGGGTCTGCGCCAGGCCCGCGACGCCCGAGGACCAGCCGAAGTCGAGTTCGGTGCCCGGCGGTATCCGCACGGCGGCGTTGCGGAGGTCCAGGATCACGGTCGCCGCGACGGCGACCGCCGCGAGCGCCGGCACCGCCAGTACGACCGGCAGGCGGCGGGGCCGCGCCGCCGGGGTCCCGGCCCGTGCCACGTTCGTCATGGCACGCATTGTCGCCCGTTCTGTGTCCCGTTGTCCCGGGACAGGTGTCCCGGGACAACGCCGCCGGGCCGGGACCGCGGATGAGACCGGCGCCCCTGCGGGCCCGGGACGGCGGCGGCGGATTCTGGATCCCGCACGGCGCTCCCGGCACCGGGATCCGGGATCGCCACCACGGACGCGGCGTGAGGACGCCGCGAGAGACGAGAGATGATCATGGACACCCACCTCACCAACGAACCCGCCAGGGCCCGCACCGACATCCGCGGCGACGGCGCCACCGTCGCCGGCCCCGGCCCGGACGCCCACCGGGCGATCCGCCGCGCGGGGATCGGACTCGCCGCCGGCACGCTGGTGTGGGCGGCGAGCATCTTCGCGGTCGGTACCACCGGCGGCGGCATGGTGGGCCGGATCGGCGACCTCGCCGGCCTGGCCTTCCAGCTCGGCGTGTTCTGCCTCCTCGGGGCACAGCTGCGGACCCGCGCGCTGGGCGTCTCCCGTGCCGCCATGGTGACGCTCAAGGTCGAGATGGGCCTGCTCGGCGTCGCCAGTGTGTGGTCGCTGCTGCACGGTGTGATGCCGGACGCCGTCCAGAACGCCGCCTGGCTGGGGATCCTCGACCTGTTCTGGCCGCTGTCGATGCTCGGCATGTTCGCGATCAGCGTGAAGCTGGCGTTCGCCGCCCGGTGGCGGGGAGAGCTGCGCTGGTGGCCGCTCGTCGCGGAGAGCTGGGCGGTCGTGACGGTCCCCACCTTCCTCCTGCTCGGCGACGAGCCGTCCCGCTGGGTCGGCGGCGGCCACCTGCTCATCGGATACGCCGCGCTCGGGGTGCTGCTCGCCCGGCGCCCGGAGCTGACCCTCCCCGCCGGGCGCGACGCCCGCTGAGCCGGGTCCCGCACCCATCGTGGAGGGCGGGCCTGTCCGTCCGGCGTCGTCCCCGCGACGGCCGCCGGGCCCGCCCCGCCGCAGGGCCGTCGATACGCACGTATGGCTCGGGTAGTCCCTGGGTATGACGGCCGGGGTCCCTCCGGAGCGGGACTCGGACCCGGGCGGATCCCATTAACCTTGGCGGGTGTTCTCCCGCGCCCGCACCGTCCTCTCCCAGCTGGTGCGGCCGCTGGCTGCGGCACTGGTGACCGGGACGGCCGATCCACGTCCCCCGAGGTCACGCCGCCTGCGCTTCCGCGTGCCCCGCGTGTTGGGGCTACTGCCGTTCCGTCATGTCGACCTGGTCGTGGTGGGCGACCTCTTCCTGGCGTACATCCTCTTCGTCAGCAACCTCGCCATCTACAATCCACGCCGCCCGGAGATGGCGCTGATCCCCCTCCTCGCGTCCCTGCCGATGGTGCTCCGCGACAGGTGGCCGGTCGCCGCCTGGCGCTTGAGCGCGGGGATCACCATCGTCGGGGCCATCGCCTGGGGCGGATGGGACGGCAGGCTTCCCTACACCCTGCCGCAGATGATCGTCTACCTGCTGTGCACGTACTCGATCGCGGTGCGCACCGGCAGGGACGTCGCCCTCGGCGTCTGGGGCGTGTCGGTGCTCGCCGCGTGGATCATCCATCCGGACTCGATGGCGTGGGCGGCCGTCGTGGTGGCGGTCGCGGTGCTGTTCGGCTACAACGTGCGGACCAGACGTACGGCGACCAGCCGGCTCGCCGAGGAGCGGCAGGCCGCCGAGGAGCAGCGGAACGCGCGGGTGATCCTTGAGGAGCGGGCACGGATCGCCCGCGAGCTGCACGACGTCGTCGCCCACCACATGTCGGTGATCGCGATCCAGGCCGAGGCCACTCCCCTGCAGGCCCGCGGCGACCCGGCGAAGCTGGAGAGCGGCCTGGCGGACATCCGCCACCTATCGCTGGCGGCCCTGGCCGAGATGCGGCAGGTGCTCGGCGCGCTGCGGGGCGAGCACGGACGGCGCGAGACCGCGCCGCAGCCCGGCCTGGACCGTCTCGACGACCTGGTCGCCACCTCCCGCGGCGCGGGCCTGCGGGTGTCGGTGCACGTCAGAGGCTCCCTCGACCTCCCGACGGCGGTGGGGCTGTCGGCGTACCGGATCCTTCAGGAGTCTCTGAGCAACGCGATGCGCCACGCCCCGGGCTCCTCGGTGACCATCGAGATCGTCCGCACGGAGGCGGAGCTGCGCCTGCGGGTCGCCAACGGCCCCGGCCGGGGCGTCCCTGCCGCTTCCGCAGGCGCGGGCGGCCAGGGGATCATCGGGATGCGCGAGCGCGCCGCGCTGCTCGGCGGCACCGTGAACGCCTCGCGCGACCCCGACGGCGGTTTCGTCGTACGGGCCGCCATTCCCCTGACGGAGGACGGAAGATGATCCGTGTCCTGATCGCCGACGACCAGGGCATGGTGCGCACGGGTTTCACCGCCTTCCTCGGCACCCAGCCCGACATCGAGGTGGTCGGCGAGGCCGTCAACGGTCTGGAGGCCGTCGCCCGCGCGGCGGAGCTGCGGCCCGACGTGGTGCTGATGGACGTCCGGATGCCCGAGATGGACGGCCTGGAGGCCACCCGCCTCGTCCTCGCCCATACCCCCACCAAGATCCTCATCCTCACCACCTTCGACCTCGACGACTACGTCTACGAGGCGCTGCGGGCGGGCGCGAGCGGGTTCCTCCTGAAGGACGCCTCCGCGCAGCAGCTCGTTGAGGCCGTGCGGGTCGTGGCCGCCGGGGAGGCGCTGCTGGCCCCGTCGGTGACCAAGCGGCTGATCTCCGAGTTCGCCCGGCTCGGCGGGCCCCGCACACCGAGCGTCAGGCGCCTGCCCGACCTCACCGAACGGGAGACCGAGGTGCTCGCCCTGATCGCCCAGGGCCTGTCGAACGGCGAGATCGCCGGCCGGCTGATCGTCTCCGAGCAGACCGTGAAGACCCACGTCGGCCGCATCCTGGCCAAACTCGGCCTGCGCGACCGCGCGCAGGCCATCGTCTTCGCCTACGAGACCGGCCTGGTCCGCCCCGGCGAGTGATCCGCCCGGCTCCCCGCCGTGAAGGCCGCCGGACCCACCGCTCCCCGGCTCGCCGTACCGGCGGACTGAGGGCATCCCTCCCCCGGCACCGGCCCCTGCCCCGTACCGGCGTCCATCACCGACACCCCCTCCCTGGCCTCCCGCCACCCCACCTCCCACCTCAGGGTGACGCGGGAGGACCACTCCCTGAGGGGACGCAGGTTACCGATCTTGGTTCGTAGCTTTCCGTCCGGTTCGCAGTGACCGGACAGGGAGGCTCATCGTGGGCAGGACGGTTTTCGCGGCGGTCTCGGTGGCCGGCGTGCTCGGCGCGCTGGCGCTGCTGGCGCCCGGCCCCGGCGACCGGAGGGTCGAGGTCTTCGGCGATCTCGCGACCGCCGACCGCGTGGCGGTGATCGTGCCCGGTTCGGACGTCACCCTGAAGACGTTCGACGGCGGCAGGCGCAAGTGGTACAGCACACCGGGCGGAGCCGCCCGCGCCCTGACGGCGCAGATGGGGGTGACCGGTCCCGGCGTGCGGACGGCCGTGGTGGCCTGGCTCGGGTACGACAGCCCCCGCACCTACAGCCTGGCCGCGGCGACGGACACGGTCGCCGCCGAGGGAGCGCGGGCGCTGCGCCGCCAGGTCATGGACATCCGCGCCCGCACCGCCGTCCCCATCACACTCCTGTGCCACAGCTACGGCTCGGTGGTGTGTGCCAGGGCCCTGCCGGGGCTGCCGGTGTCCGACGTGGCCGTGGTCGGCAGTCCCGGCCTGGGCGTCGCGCGGGCGAGCGCTCTGAAGTCCCCCGCCCGGCTGTGGGCGGGGCGGGGTGCGGAAGACTGGATGAGGTTCGTCCCCTCGGTGAAGCTCGGGCCGCTCGGGTTCGGCGCCGATCCCGTCCGGCCGTCGTTCGGCGCCCGGGTCTTCCAGGCGGGGACGGGCGGGCACAGCGACTACTTCCAGCCCGGAAGCCTTTCGCTGCGCAACCTCGCGTTGATCACTCTTGGCCGTGCCTCCGAGGTGGAGGTGGCACGATGAAACTTCTCTCCGCCGCCGGGCGCTCGCCGGGTGCCGCCTGGGACGAGTTCGCCGAGCGGGTCGCCGCAGGTACGCCGAGCGGCCGCGACCGCGGCGCGGACGCCCTGCGGGCCCTGGCGATCATCGGGGTGATCGCCGGGCACTGGCTGGTCACCGCGTGGATGATCGACGCGGCCGGGCACGTCCGGGTCGCCAGCCCGCTCACCTACATGCCCGGCCTCACCCCCGCCTCCTGGGTCTTCCAGACCCTCGCCGTGTTCTTCTTCGTCGGCGGGTACGCCGCCGACAGGAGCCTGGCCCGGACGGCGGACGCACGGCGGTGGCTACTGGGGCGCACCCGCCGGCTGCTCGTCCCGGTCGGGCCGCTGCTGCTCGCGTGGGTGCTCCTGCTCCTCCCGCTCGCCGGCGCCGGGCTCCCCGTCGGTTCCCTGCGGTCGATCGCCACGCCCGCCCTCGGGCCGCTGTGGTTCCTGCTGGTGTTCGGCCTGCTGACGGCGGCGACGCCGCTGCTGTCCAAGGCACGGCCGCTGCCGCTGGCGTGCGTGCTGGTGGCGCTGGTGCTGGTGGTGGACGTCGTCCGCTTCGGGCTCGGCGGGCCGGGGTGGCTCGGCTGGGAGAACCTCGCCACCGGCTGGGCGGTGCCGTACGTCCTCGGCATCGCCTGGGCGCGGGGCGCGCTGGCCGGCAGGCGGGTGGCGGCGGCCATGCTGGCGGGCGGGGCGGCGGGCACGGCTCTGCTGGTGCTGGTCTTCGGCTATCCCGCCAGCATGGTCGGAGTGACCGGCGCCCGGGTGTCCAACCTCAGCCCGCCGACCCTGGCGGCGGTGTGCTTCGGCGTCGCCCAGATCGGGCTGGCCCTGCTGCTGCACCGGCCGCTGACCGCGCTCATGCGCCGCCCCCGCGTCTGGGCGGCGGTGGTCGTGGCGAACCTCTCGGCGATGACCGTCTTCCTGTGGCACCAGACGGCGCTGACCGTGATCATGCTGGCCGGGCTGCCCTTCGGGTCGGCACCGGGTCTGCTCGCCCGCCCCGACTCGGTGACGTGGCTGCTCCAGCGGCTGTCATGGCTGCCCCTGGCGGCCGCGCTCGTCGCCCTGGCCTGCGTGTACTTCTCCCGTCGCGACCGGTCGGCGACCCGTCAAGGCAGGCTCAACCATGCACCATGATGGTCAGCATGGACAAAAGCGGCATCCTTCTGAGCTCCCCTCGCGGCCGGTGGGTCCTGTTCACCACCGTGCTCGGTTCCGGGATGGCCTTCCTCGACAGCACCGTTGTCAACGTGGCGCTGCCCCGGCTGGGCGAGGAACTGCGTGCCTCGATGTCCGGCCTGCAGTGGACCGTCAACGCCTACACCCTCACCCTGGCCGGGCTGATCCTGCTCGGCGGCTCGCTCGGCGACCGGTACGGCAGGCGCAAGGTCTTCACGATCGGCGTCGCGTGGTTCGCCCTGGCCTCGGCCCTGTGCGGGCTCGCGCCGAACATCGAGACCCTCGTCCTGGCCCGCGCGCTGCAGGGGATCGGCGGCGCGCTGCTCACCCCCGGCTCGCTGGCGATCATCCAGTCGTCGTTCGTCCGTGAGGACCGGCCGCGCGCGGTCGGCGCCTGGTCGGGGCTCGGCGGGCTCGCGGGCGCCCTCGGCCCCCTGCTCGGCGGCTGGCTGGTCGAGGCGGCGGGCTGGCGCTGGGTCTTCCTGATCAACCTGCCGCTGGCGGCCCTGGTGATCGCCGTCGCCGTCCGGCACGTGCCGGAGACCCGGGACGAGGCGGTCGACGGGCGGTTCGACGTGCTGGGCGCCGCCCTCGCCGCGCTCTCGCTCGCCGGGATCACCTACGGGCTCATCGAACGCGGCTCGCCGGTCCCGCTGGTCGCCGCCGCCGCGGGAGTCGTCCTGGGGGCGGTCTTCGTCGTCGCGGAGGTTCACCGATCGCGCGGGGGCCCGGTGTCGGCGCTGGTGCCGGTCCGCGTGTTCGCCTCACGCGAGTTCACGGCCGTCAACGTCGTCACGCTGATCATGTACGCGGCGCTGGGCGTGGTGACGTTCCTGCTCATCGTGGAGCTGCAGGTGGCCGCCCACTTCTCCCCCATCGCGGCCGGGTCCTCCATGCTGCCCGTCATGCTGCTGATGCTGCTGCTGTCACCCCGGTCCGGGGAACTGGCCAAGCGGGTGGGGCCGCGCCTGCCGATGACGGTGGGCATCCTGCTGTGCGCGGGCGGGCTGCTGCTGATGAGCCGGGTCGGCCCCGGTTCGTCGTACCTCACCGACGTGCTGCCCGCGGTCACGCTCTTCGGCCTGGGGCTCTCGGCCGCGGTCGCGCCGCTGACGGCCACGGTGCTCGCCACGGCGGAGGAGCGGTACGCGGGCGTGGCGAGCGGGGTGAACAACGCGGTGGCGCGCACCGGCAGCCTCCTCGCGGTCGCCGCGATCCCGCCGCTGGTGGGCCTGACCGGCTCGGCGTACACCTCGGCGACGGCGTTCACGGCGGGCTTCCGGACGGCCATGCTGGTCTCCGCCGCGATGATGGCCTGCTCGGCGATCCTGACGTTCGTGACGATCAGGACGAACGCCTTGAGCGGCGCCCCGGGGAGGCACGAACCCGAGCGGAAGGCGGCCTGCGAGCTGGCCGCGCCGCCGCTGGAGCCGGGCGAGGACGACGAGCACGCGGACGGGCACCGGCGGAACCCCTGACGCCACGCCGGTGCGCACGGTGATCCTTGCCCTGCGCAACTTTTGCACATTGCGTCGAACCCGTCCCGCCGGACGCCCGTAGCTCCCCGTGAACGCCATCGGCGTGAGCGGCCTGCGGGTCGCGCATCCCCCGGGCAAGAAGGGATCGGGCAGACATGCGACGCCTCACCTCCGTCGCCACCGTGGTCGGTGGCCTCATCGCACTCCAACTGGCCACGGCCTGCTCCAAGGAGCCGCAGCCCCTGGCCGACTACGGAGGGCCGGTGCCGCCCGCCGCGCCGGCCGAGCAGCTGATAGGGGGGATCCAGAAGGGCCTCCCCCCGGCCCAGGCCCCGCAGGCCGGCTCCTCACCGCGGAACGACGCCGCCGACGCCACCGTCCAGGCCGCCGGAGCCGACCCCGCCACCCCGGTCGCCGACCCCTCCACCCAGGCGTCCTACCCGTCGCAGGGCTCCCCGGCGGACCCCGCCGCGCAGCCGTCCGGAGGCGACCCGCAGGCCGCCGCGGCCCTGCGGACGACCTCGACCCCGTTCGGCCCGCTGAGCCCCGCCGACCGCGACCTGCTGGCCAAGGTGCGCATGGCCGGCCTGTGGGAGATCCCCACGGGACGGCAGGCCGCGCAGCGCGCCTCCCTCCCCGTCACCCGCAGGAACCTCGGCGAGATCGCCCGGCAGCACACGCTCCTCGACGCGGAGGTCCGGCAGGTCGCGGCCAAGCTGCGCGTCCCCCTGCCGGACGAGCCCAACGACGACCAGAAGGCCTGGATGGCCGAGATCTCCGCCAAGAAGGGCATGGACTACGACCGGACCGCGGTCATGCGGCTGCGGATGGCCCACGGGAAGATCTTCCCCGCGATCGGGGCGGTCCGGGCCAGCACCCGCAACACCGTGATCCGCGCGTTCGCCGAGGACTGCGCGAAGTTCGTCAACACGCACATGACGTTGCTGGAGGGCACCGGCCTGGCCGGGGACATGGCGATGCCCCCGGCCCCGACCGTCAGCGCGGCCCCCGACGCGGTGCCCTCGGGTGAACCCGTTCCGAGCGCGCCGCCCGCCACCAGCCTGCTGCCCCACAAGATGTAGCGGCGGTGCCGTGGCACCGTACAGGAACCCCCAGGCGACCGGTGAGGACCTGGAGGCGGTCACCTCGGCGATGCTGGCGGCCTCGCGCCTGCTGGTCGCGGTCTCGGCGCGGTCGCTCGCCGCGGCCGAGGACCGGGTGACCCTGCCCCAGTTCCGGATGCTCATGGTGGTGCACCAGGGGGAGACCACGCTGGTGCGGCTGGCCGAGGCGCTGCGCGTCAACCCCTCCACGGCCATGCGCATGGCCGACCGCCTGGTCGCGGCGGGCCTGCTGAGCCGCGAGGTCAACCCGAACGACCGGCGGGAGACCCTGCTGCGGCTCACCGTGGAGGGCCGGCGCATCGTGGCCGAGGTCACGGGCCGCCGCAGGGCGGAGATCACGACGATCCTGGCCCGGATGCGCGCCTCCCAGCGGCAGGCGCTGCTGGACGCCATGCGGGCCTTCAACGCGGCGGGCGGCGAACCTCCCGAGCCGGGCTCCTTCCCGCTCGGCTGGCCCGGCTGACCCCGCCGTCACCCCGCCGGGCGGAGGAGGGCCACGCCGCGGGGGGCGAGGCGCAGCCGGTCGAGGGGGTCGGCGCCGGTGAGGTCGTCGCGCATCGGCTCGGGCAGCGCCACGTCGGCCTCCTCGGCCGAGTGGTTGAGCAGCACGTACCACAGGGTGCCGTCGGCGGACCGGCGCGCCCGCGCCTGCACGCCGTCCGGCAGCCCCGGCAGGACGGGACGCACTCCCGCCTCCCGCCCGACGTGCCGCAGCAACTTGCGCATGGTGCCGGGGTCGGGGAGGGTGCCGAGGTACCAGGCGGCGCCGCGCCCGAAGGCGTGGCGGGTGACGGCGGGCAGCCCGGCGAGCTCGCCCTCGGCGAAGGACGCGACGGTGGCCGCCCCCTCCGGGACGATCTCCTCCGCCCACAGGCTTCCGTGCCCGGCGAGTCCCTCGGGCCACACCTCTCCCGGCTCGGCGGACAGCGCCACGCCGGCGTCCCTGGCGGGCGGCCAGAACTCCTCGACGCGCAGGCCGAGCATCCGCCGGAACGGGGCCGGGTAGCCGCCGAGGTGGACCCGGTCGCAGGGGTCGGCGATGCCGGAGAAGAACGACATCAGCAGCGTGCCGCCGCCCTCGACGTACCGTTCGAGGTTCGCCGCGTCGTGGCCGCCGACCATGTAGAGGTTCGGCACGACGACGAGCCGGTAGCCCGACAGGTCGTCGCCGGGCCGGACGACGTCGCAGGCCACGTTGTCCTGATAAAGCGGTAGATAGTGGGAGAAGAGCAGCTCGTCGAGGCGGAGGTCGGCGTTCGGCCGGGCCTCCTGCTCCAGCCCCCACCAGCTCTGCCAGTCGAGCACGATCGCCACGTCCGCGCGCGGCGCCCGCGCCCCGGCCAGGCCCGGACGGTCCGCCAGCTCCCGCCCGAGGGCCCGGACCTCCTGGAAGCCGCGGGTGGCCGCCCCGCCGTGCGGCACCATCGCCGAGTGGTACTTCTCGGCGCCGCCGCGCGACTGCCGCCACTGGAAGAACATCACCGCGTCCGCGCCGTGCGCCACCGCCTGCCAGCTCCACAACCGCATGACGCCCCGCGGCTTGGGGGCGTTGCGGGCGCGCCAGTTGACGGCTCCGGGGGCCTGCTCCATCAGCAGGAACGGCTGCCCGCCGCGCAGCGAGCGCATCACGTCGTACGACATCGCCGCCCTCGGCGCGGCGAGCGGGTCGTGGGGGTCGGGGTAGGAGTCGTAGCTGACGACGTCGAGGTGCGGCGCCCAGGCGAACAGGTCGAGGGTCCTGGCCAGCGGCACGAAGTTGGTCGTCGCGGGCACCTCGGGTGTGACCTCGTCGAGGATCGCCTTCTCCGCCAGGTAGCAGGCCAGGATCTCCTCCGAGCCGAACCGGGCGAAGTCGACCTGCTGGGCGGGGTTGGGGAAGGTCGGGGCGGTACGCGGCGGCAGCACCTCCTCGAAGGAGGCGTACCGCTGCGACCAGAACGCCGTCGACCAGGCGTCGTTCAGCGTCCCGACGTCGCCGTACCGGTCGCGCAGCCAGCGCCGGAACGCCTCGGCGGAGACGTCGCAGTAGCAGGCCCGCACATGGCAGCCGAACTCGTTGCCGACGTGCCACAGGGCGAGCGCCGGGTGCCCGCCGTAGCGCCCGGCGACGGCGCGCACCAGCCGCGCGGCGTGCTCGCGGTACACCGGGCTGGAGGGGCAGTAGTGCTGGCGGGCGCCGGGCCACAGCCGGGTGCCGTCGGCCCGCTCCGGCAGCACCTCGGGGTGCAGGGCGCTCAGCCACGGCGGCGGGGACGCCGTCATGGTGGCCAGGCACGCGCGGACGCCGCCGTCGGCGAGCATGTCCATGATCCTGTCGAGCCAGGCGAACTCGAAGCGGCCCGGCTCCGGCTGCACGGCGGCCCAGGAGAAGATGCCCAGGCTGACGAGGTTGACCTCGGCCTCGCGCATCAGCTTGACGTCCTCGGCGTGCACCTCCTCGGGCCACTGCTCGGGGTTGTAGTCGCCGCCGTAGGCCAGGCCTCCGAGCAGCCGCCGCAGCCGATCGATCCGGCTCATCCTGTGGTGTCCCTTCTCGTCGAAGCCCGCGCGCCTCACAGCAGCCCGGCCGTCGCCAGGTACTTGCCCACCCGGCCGACCTCCGTCTCGTTCAGGGGGATCTGCGGCGGCATGGTGGCGGGATGGTCGATGATCCCGCGCAGGTGCAGGGCGGCCTTGAAGGCCCCCATCGCCGAGGAGTTGAGCCCCATCCGCGTGCCTCCCACGAAGGCCAGGCGGAACAGCCGGACCAGCCGCTCCTGCTCCTCCCGCGCGGCCTCCCAGTCCCCGCGCGCCGCCGCGCGCACCAGGCGGACGTACCCGTGCGGGTCGACGTTGCCGAGACCCGGGACGGCGCCGTCCGCGCCCATCCACATCGCGGAGTCGACGGTCAGCTCCGAGCCGGTGAGGACGCTGAAGGAGCCGACGTCGGCCCGCTCCCGCCGTTCGAGCAGCAGCCCGCGCAGGTTGCCGTCGTCCCCGCTGGAGTCCTTCAGCCCGGCGAGCACGCCGTCGGCGGCCAGGTCGAGCAGCATCCCGGCGCCGAGCTTGCTGTGCACGGAGACGGGCAGGTCGTAGGCGTACACCGGTACGCCCGCCCGGGCCGCCAGCGCCCGGAAGTGCGCCTCGATCTCCACCGGGTGGGTGCGGGTGTAGAACGGCGCGGTGACCACGATGGCGGCGGCCCCCGCCTCGACGGCGACACGGGTGTGGTCGAGCACCCGCGGCGTCGTCATGTCGATCACCCCGGCCAGCACCGGCACCTGACCGGCCACGTGACCGATCACCGTGTCGAGGACCGTGCGGCGGTGCCCGTCGGGCAGGAAGGCCACCTCGGAGGTCGAGCCCAGCACGAACAGCCCGTCCACCCCGCCGTCCAGCAGGTGGTCCACCAGCCGGGTGAGCGATCCGGTGTCGACCTCCAGATTGGGGGTCAGCGGAGTGCACACCGGGGGGATCACGCCGGTCAGTGCGGTGGCCGTTGTCATGAGCGCTCCTGTGCTTGGCTGATCAGTTCGAGGTCGGTGGCTCCTGCGGGCACCGGATGGTGGCAGCGGAACAGGTGGGTCCTGTCGGCCTCGGCCTCCACCGGCGGCATCTCGGCCGCGCAGAGGTCGTCGGCCTTCCAGCAGCGGGTGCGGAAGGGGCACCCGCTCGGCGGCCGGGTGGCCGAGGGCACCGTGCCCTTCAGCGGGATCGGGTCGATCGGCGAGAGCAGCCCCGGCGTGGCCGAGAACAGCGACCGGGTGTACGGGTGGCGGGCCCGGTGCGGCACCGCCCCCGCCGGCCCCTGCTCCACGATGCGCCCGAGGTACATCGTGACCACGCTGTCGCTCATGCGCCGCACGGTCTGGATGTCGTGGGAGACGAACACCAGCGCCAGGCCGAGCCGCTGCCTCAGGTCGAGCAGCAGGTTGAGGATCTGGGCGCGCACCGACACGTCCAGCGCGCTGGTCGGCTCGTCGGCGATCAGCAGCCGGGGCTCCAGCGCCAGGGCGCGGGCGATGGCGACGCGCTGGCGCTGGCCGCCGGACAGCTGTCCGGGGACCAGGTCGGCGGCGCTCGGCGGCAGGCCGACGAGGTCGAGCAGTTCACGCACCCGCTCGTCCCGCTCGCGGGCGGTGCCGCGCCGGTGGACGTTCAGCGGGTCGCGCAGGATCTGGCGTACCGGAAGCCGCCGGTTCAGTGCGGTGGAGGGGTCCTGGAAGACCATGCCGACGTTCGCGCCGATCACCGACCTGCGCTCGGCGTCCGTCATGGCCCAGACGTCCCTGCCGCGGTAGCTCACCGTGCCGGAGGTGGGGCGCTGTAGTCCCACCATGACCTTGGCCAGGGTGGATTTGCCGCAGCCGGACTCGCCCACCACCCCCACGGTCCGCCCGGCGGTCACCGTCAGGTCGGCCCCGGTGAGGGCGTGGACGCGGTCACGGGTGAACAGCCCGCCCGAGCGCGCCCGGTGCAGGACGTGGACGCCGGCCAGTTCGAGCAGCGTCTCCTCCTCGGTGCCGATCTCGCCCTGCTCGGAGGTCTCCCGAGCCGGTGCCTCCCCCGGCTCGTACGTTCCCGCGGCCGGTCGGGGCGGGGTCTCCCCCGCGTCCGGTTCCCGCAAGGTCTCTCCCGGGTCCGTGCCGGTCATGTGCGCACCTCCGTCCCGGCGAAGGCCGGGGTCTCCACCGCGATGGCCGGGTGGTGACAGGCCACCGCGTGGCGACGCCCGTCGCCGGCGAGGCGCGGGGTGGTCGTACGGCAGAAGTCGTCCGCCCTGGGGCACCGGTCGGCGAAGCGGCACCCGGCCGGGAAGTCCGCCGGGGACGGCACCACGCCGCGGATCTGGGTGAGCCGCTCGGCGCCGGACTCCAGCGACAGCACCGACCCCAGCAGCCCCCGGGCGTAGTGGTGGGCCGGGGCCCCGACGAGGGTGGCGGTGACGCCGGTCTCGACGATCTGTCCGCCGTACATCACCACGACGCGGTCGGTGACGTCGGCGACCAGGGCGAGGTCGTGGGAGACCAGGATGAGCGCGAAGCCGAGCTCGGCCCGCAGCCGCAGCAGCAGCTGGACGACCTGCGCCTGCACCGTCACGTCGAGGGCGGTGGTCGGCTCGTCGGCGACGATGAGCTTGGGGTCGCGGGACAGCGCCATCGCGATGAGCACCCGCTGACGCTGTCCGCCGGACAGCTCGTGCGGATAGGACGAAAGCGTACGCTCCGGGTCGAGCCCGACCAGTTCCAGCAGCTCGGCCGGGCTTCGGGTGCCCCCGCGCCGCACGAGTTGCTTGAGCTGGGCTCTGATGGTCATGGCGGGGTTCAGCGACGACAGCGCGTCCTGGTAGATCATGGCCATCTCGTGGCCGAGCAGCCGGCGGCGTGCGCGGCGCGGCAGCGCGAGGAGTTCCCGCCCGCCGAAGCGGATGTGGCCGCTGACCCGCGCGCCCCGCGGCTGCAGGCCCATGATGGTCAGCGCGGTCAGCGACTTGCCGCAGCCCGACTCGCCGACCAGGCCGAGCACCTCGCCGGGCCGCACCTCGAAGCCGATGCCGTCGACGATGTCGACTCCCTCGTCGAACCCGATGCGCAGCCGCTCCACCGCCAGGATCGGCGGTCCCGAGGGCAGCGGGCGGGCGCGGGCGGCGAGCCGGCGGGCCGCCTCGCCGAGCCCGGGAAGCTGGGTGATCTCCCCGGTGCCCGGGCGCGCCCGCTCGACCGGATCGGCCGCCGCGGCCCGGCGCGTCGCGTCGTCGCGTCGCGCCCCCGGGGTGGCCCAGGCGTCCGAGACGCCTTCGGCGAGGATGTTCAGCGACAGCACGGTGAGCAGGATGAGCGACCCGGGGAACACGGTGGCCCACCACCCGCCGAGCAGCACCATGTTCCTGCCGTCGGCGATGACGCTGCCCCAGGAGGGGTTCGGCGGCCGGACGCCCGCGCCGATGAACGACAGCGACGCCTCGAAGACGATCATGTCGGCGACCATCACCGTGCAGAACACCAGCACCGGCGCGGCGCAGTTCACCGCGACGTGCCGCAGCAGGATGTACGGGGTGCGGGCGCCGATGATCCGCTCGGCCGCCACGTAGTCCTCGCCGTACTGGGCGAGCACGTTGGCCCGGACGACGCGGGCGACCGGCGGCATGTAGAGGAAGGCGATGGCCGCCACCAGCACCGGGATCGACCCGCCGAAGACGGCCACCAGCACCGCCGCCAGCGCGATGCCGGGGAAGGCCATGACGACGTCGAGGACCCGCATGATCGTCTCGTCGGCCCAGCGGCGGGAGGTGGCGGCGACCGCGCCGATCAGCGCGCCGGTCACCAGGGCCAGGACCGTCGAGCCGAGGCCGATGACCAGCGACCAGCGGGCGCCGTACAGCAGCCGGCTGAGGATGTCGCGGTTGGCGCTGTCCAGCCCCATCCAGTGCCCGGCCGACGGCCCGCCCCCGGCCGCCGCCTGCTCGTACGGCGAGTGCGGGGCCAGCGCGGGGGCGAACAGCGCGGCCAGCACCACCACCGCGACGACGCCGAGCGCCGCCCACGAGGCTGGCGACAGGCGCCGGAAGGAGATCCCCGGGCGGGAGAGCCGGGCGGCCAGTCCTCTTCTCATCAGGCGGCGCTCCTGAGCCGGGGGTTGACCAGCAGGTACAGCACGTCGACGGCGAGGTTGACGACCATGAACCCGACGGCGATCGTGAGCACGACGCCCTGGACGACCGCCGGGTCGCCGTCACGCACGGCATTGATCATGAGTTGTCCCATTCCGGGGAGCGAGTAGATCTGCTCGATGACGACCGCGCCGCCGAGCAGGTAGCCGATCCGCAGGCCCAGCACCGTCAGCGGGTTGATCAGCGCGTTGCGCAGCACGTTGCGGCCGACGACGACCAGCGGGGGCAGCCCGTTGCCGATCGCCGTCCGGACGTAGTCGCGGTCGAGCTCCTCCACCACCGAGGTGCGGACGATGCGGGTCAGCTGCGCGGCCACCGGCAGCGACAGCGACACCGCCGGCAGCGTCATCGACCGCAGCCACCCGGTGAACGAGTCCGCGGGGTTGATGTAGCCGCCGGTCGGGAACAGCCCCCTGCCCACCGCGAGGTACTGGATCATCAGCAGCGCCAGCCAGAACGCCGGAGCCGCCACCCCGACGAGCGACACCAGCCGGATCACCTGGTCGGGCCAGCGGTCCCGGAAGATCGCCGCGGTGACGCCGAAGACGAGGGACAGCACGACCGCGATGCCGAGACCGAGGAAGGTCAGCTGCATCGTCAGCGGCAGCGCGGTCGTCACCGAGTCGAGCACCGGAGCCTTGGTGAGCACGCTGGTGCCCATGTTCCCGTGCAGCAGGTCGCCGACGAAGCGCACGTACCGCAGCGGCAGCGGGTCGAGCAGGCCGTTCTCGACCTGGAACTGGTGGATCTGCTCGGGAGTGGGGTTCGCGCCCTGGAAGAAGGCGTACTCGGGCTTGCTGTCCGAGAACCGCATGACGACGAACACGAACAGGATCACACCCAGCAGCACCGGGACCAGGATCAGCACCCGCCGCAGGAGCATTCTCGCGATGACGGCCACGGCGACCTCAGACCTGCTTGGCCTGCAGCAGGTTGATCCCCGGGTACGGCTGCGCGCGGACGCCCGACAGCTTCTTGGGATCCCATGCCGTCATGAGCTCGGTGTGGACCACCGGGTAGAGCACGGCCTGCTCGGCGATGACGTCGAGGTAGCGGTGGACGAGGTCGAGCTTCTTCTTCGGGTCGAGCTCCTGGGTCGCCTTGTCCATGAGGGCGAACAGCGCCGTGGCGTCCTTGCTCTCGCCCCACTTGGTGTACTTCATCCAGGTGCCGTTGGGGACGTAGTTGTAGTGCAGGATCAGGTCGGCGTCCATGCCGAACTGGTTGGGGTTGGAGGCCGCGGCGACCACCTGGTAGTCCTGCGACTGGTCCATCTTGGTGAACAGCGCCGCGGTGTCCTGCGGCTCCAGGGTGGTCTTGACGCCGATCGCCTCCCACGAGGCCGCGATGGTGGGCAGGCAGTCGGCGATCCAGCTGACGTTGACCGACATCAGGTTGACCGACAGGTTCTTCACCCCCGCCTCGGCCAGCAGCGCCTTGGCCTTGTCGGGGTCGTACTCGTAGACGGTGGCGGCCCTGGCGTACGACGGGTGCTCGGGGTTGAGGAACGAGCTCGCGGCCGTGCCGTGCCCCTTGAGCGCGACGTCGATCATCTTCTTGTGGTCGATCGCGTAGTGCAGGGCCTGCCGCACCCGCACGTCGTCGAACGGCTTGCTGGCGGTGTTGAACATCAGGAACATGTGGTTCATGCCCTTGCCGCCCTGGACCTCCAGCCCGGCCTTCCTGAGCTGGTCGATGTTGGCGTAGGGGATGTTGTCGGCGATCTGCGCCTCGGCGGAGGCGCCGGAGATGCGGGCCACCCGGGCCGAGGCGTCGACGATGCTCAGCCAGTTCATCTTCTTGATGACGGCGGGACGGGGGCCGTTGTAGCCGTCGAAGGCCTCGAAGGTGGTGTTCGACTTCGGCTGGTGGGAGGTCTGCTTGTACGGGCCGGACCCGCACGTCTTGCCGCCCTTGGCCGCGTCCCAGGCGCCGGGCGCGCCGAACACGTGCTTCGGCATGATCTTGGCGATCGACAGGCGCTGCGCCGCGTCCGGGAAGGGGAACTTGAAGACCAGCTCGACCTCGCGGTCGCCGGTCTTGGTGACCTCCTTCAGCCAGGGCCGGAAGAACGAGCCGACCAGCACGTTCGCGACCGGGTCGAGCACCCGCTGGAAGGTGAACACCACGTCGTCGGCGGTGACCGGCTGCCCGTCGTGCCACTTGGCGCCCTCGCGCAGGGTGAACTTCCAGGAGGTGGCGGCGGTGTCGGCCGGGAGGGCGGTGGCCAGCGCCGGGTACGGCTCGCGGGTGATCGGGTCGGTCTCCAGGAGCCCTTCGTAAATGTGGCTGATGCCGGCCATCGCGAAGGCGGAGGCGGTCTGCGTCGGGTCCCAGCTCTGGTCGTTGCCGTATCCGATGACGGCGGTGATCAGCGTCTTGTCGGACCCGGCGCCGACCGAGCCGGTCGAGGCGGGGCCCCCGCTGCAGGCGGCCAGCGCGGCCGTGATGGCGGCCGCCGCACCGGTCGCGCCGCTGTAGCGCAGGAAGTCACGTCGGCTGAATTCGGGCCCGGATGGCGGGACGCTCACGGTGCCTCCTAGGGGGTCTGGGGCAGCGGTCCACTTCGGATATAGAACGTAGGACGTCCCACGTCCTATATTGTGTGTAGAAGTGGACGCTAGACCGCCACCCCGGCCTTGGTCAACAGAAGATGAGCGCCAGATGTCCGGAATGTTTCGCCGCCGGGGTGCCCGCCCGCATAGCCACCCGGCCGGGGCGCGCACGGTGATAGTGTCCGCACCGCCGACGACCCGAGGGGAAGCGCATGACCACAGCCCCGCGCCCGGTCCGCGGCCGGCTCAGCCGCGCCGCCGAGGTCCAGGAGGCCGTGAAAGAGATCATCCTGCGGCGCAGGCTCGGGGCGGGCGATCCCCTGCCCACCGAGTCGGAGCTGATGGCCGAGCTCGGCATCAGCCGTAATTCCGTGCGCGAGGCACTGAAGGCGCTCCAGGCCGTCGGCATCGTGGAGATCCGGCATGGTTTCGGGATGTTCGTCGGACGCATGTCGCTGAGCGGCCTGGTCGACGAGCTCGCCTTCCACAGCCGCATCACGCTCCAGGACGGGCGCACCGACCTGGCCCACCTGATCGAGATCCGCGAGATCCTCGAGAGTGGCCTGGTCCAGCGGCTCATCGACCTGCGCGACGAGGCCGACCTGTCGCCGGTGACCCGGGTGATGGAGCGCATGGAGGCCGAGGCACTGGTCGGCGAGATCCCGCCGGAGACCGACCGGCTCTTCCACGACGTGCTCTACCAGCCCCTCGGCAACCCCCTCGTGGGGCAGTTACTGGGGGCGTTCTGGGACGTCTACCACCAGCTGCGCGACGAGATCGGCTCCCCCGACGAGCCGCCCGCCGACGTCGCGCGCCGCCACCGCGACATCTACGCCGCGGTGGTGGCGGGGGACAAGGTGGCCGCCGTCGCGGCCGTCCACGCCCACTTCGCGAGTGTCCGCAGGCGGCTGGCCCGCCTGCGGACACCGGAGCTGAGCTGACCCGGGTCCGTCACCGGGGCAGGCACTCGGCCCGCACCCCGCGGTACGGCGAGGACTTCGCGGTGAGCAGCGACTCGTCCGCGCCCTTGACGGTGTGGTCGAGGAACGCGCCCACGTAGGCGTTGGTGATGCCGAGCCCGAGGTGGCCGTCGATCGTGCCCAGCGTCAGCAGGGCACGCAGGGGCCCGGCGACGTAGTAGGCCGCGTAGTCGGTGAAGTTGAAGTGCAGGCTGCCGTCGATCCGGTAGCACCAGGCCGGGCCGGTGCCGGCGGCGAGCAGGGCACGCGCGGCCCCCTGGTCGTCACGGTTGGCGGCGTCGGTCGTCGCCGGGCAGGTGCCGGTCACGCACGAGTCCTCGGAGGACATGATCAGCATCGGCCTGCTCAGCCCCGCGCTGACGACCGGGCCGAACTGCGTGCCGTCCAGGTCGACCGCGCCGGCGCAGTGAGGATCGGTCCGGCAGGCCTCCAGGGACGCCGCGCCGCCGAACGAATGGCCGAGGTAGGCGGTGCGCGCGGCGTCGACGTGCCCGGCGAACCGGCCGCCGTGGTCCAGCGCGGCCACCCGGCCCAGGGCGAAGCGGGCGTCGGCGGCCCACAGACCCACCAGGCGGTCACCGCGCCCGGCGGCGGCGCCGGTGTGGATGTCGGCGGTCTCGAGCTCGGGTGGGTTGCCCGCGTCCGTGGAGTGCAGCGGCTTTCCGTCCAGGACGGCGAGGTTGGCGCTGTAGGTGGGGGTGACGCCCACGACGAGGTACCCACGGCTCGCGAGGTTCTCGGCCAGCGCGGTGTACTGCGGCGCGGCGAGGCCCATGCCGGGTTCCAGGGCGACCACCGGGAACCGTCCGGCGGCCACCGGCGCGTCCTGGAGGGCATGCCCGGTGACGGCCTCGAAGCGCGTCTCGCCGAGGCCGAACGGGCCTTCGAAGTGCAGCCCTTCCCAGGCGCCCGGCGCGTACGGCGCCGGGCGGCCGCCGGCGTCGGGCGGGGCGGGGTACCACAGCCACACCGACAGCCGGCGCGGGAGGCCGGGCCGGGGGGCGACCGGATCGGTGCGGGCCTGGTCCGTCCAGTCGAACGCCGTGCGGCCGACGTGGAACGCGCCGGTCGGAGCGGGAAGCGTGACCGGCTGGGCGTGCAGCACCGCCACGGCGCCGACGTATCCGGCGGTCACGACCACGAGCGTCAGCACGAGCGCGACGACCGTCTTCAGGACGGCGCCCACCCACACCCGCCAACGGGGGCGACCGGGCCGCCGCCGGAAGATCAGTGAGAGGACGAGCACCAGCACGGTGGTCACCAGCGAGCCCGCGAAGGCGATCACCGCCAGGACCACCGGCGGGTCGATCTCACCACCGGTTCCGAGCAGCGGCAGCACCCCCTCCCGCAGCACCAGGAACGCGGGCAGGGCGAACGCCCCCGCCGTGACGGCGGCCCGCGCCGAGCGGCGCGCCCTCCCCCGGGCCTCGGCGGCCGTCCCGCGCGGGACGGCGATCCGAAGGACGGCGTTGGCGGCCATCGAGAAGGCGAAGAAGCCCCCGGCGAACGCGGCGGCCTCGGTGAGGAACAGCAGCGGGCCGAACCCGCCCTCGCCGATCGCCTGCATCGTGGTGAGCAGCAGGCCGGCGGCCACGGCGGCGGTCGCGGTGATGCCGGCGACGTGCCCGCGGGCGAAGTCGAGCACCTCGGGGCGCGCCATCGGCGCCAGGTCGCCGACCCAGTCCCCCTCGGACCGGCGGCCCTGCCCGGAGGGCAGACGGCGCAGGGCCCGCCACTGCAGCAGCAGTCCCGTCGCGGCCACCGCCGTCAGGGGGACCAGCGCCGCGATCAGCCACGGCGTGCGGTCGTTCCAGAGGGGGTGGTCGGCACGGCGGGCGACCGCCAGCCAGTCGGCGGCGACCGTGGCGGCGATCATCAGGGTGCACACGAGCGCGGCCCGCAGGAGCTGGGCGACCCGGAAGACCGGCTGGGGCTCGCGACGGCGCAGCAACGTCGCCCGCGCCGCCACCAGGCCGGCCAGCGCCGGTACCAGGAACAGGGTGAACGTCACGACGCCGTCGTAGGGGTCGTCCTGCCACGGGCTGCCCGCGCGCACCGCGTGGACCTGCGTGGTGACGACGGCGAACAGCGTGAACGCGGCCGCGCCCATCGTCGTGACCCACAGCGCGGGCCCGGCGGCCCGGCGTGCGGAGTGGTCCGCCGGCAACGCCGGCGGTTGTGGATCTGTCACTTGTGTCCGTCCTTCCACTCACCGCCAATAGTACACAGCACGTACTACTTGGCGCGTAGCAAAGGGGTCGGATCGGCAAAAGAGACGGGGGTAGCGGGGCCGGGCGGCCGCACCAGGGCCCGGGGGGCCGACGCCCGGCATCGTGACCGTCGGGGAGGCGTCCCGAGTGCGGGCACGGCTGAGCGCCGAGGTGGCGGCGCGGGCCGAGGGCATGCGCGGCCTCGGCCCGCGGGGTGGGACCTCGGGCCCCGGGGACCGGCGGTACTGTGCGGCTGTGAACCTCGACGAGATCGACCGGATCCTGCTCGGCGAGCTGCAGCGGGACGGCCGCGCCTCCTACACGGCGCTGGCGGAGGCGACCGGGCTGTCCGCCCCCGCCGTACGGCAGCGGGTGCAGCGGCTACGGGACGAAGGGGTCGTCCAGATCGTCGGGGTCACCGACCCGATGGCGCTGGGCCTGCCGGTCATGGCGCTCATCGGCGTCCGGGTCGACGGGGACGTCCACGGGATCGCCGACCGCATCGGCGAGCTGTCCGGCGTGATCTACGTGGTGCTGACGTCCGGTTCGTTCGACATGTTCGTGGAGGTGGTGTGCAAGGAGCCGTCCGAGCTCCTCGCCGTCCTCAACGACCACATCAAGCAGGTCCCGGGGGTCACCCGCGCCGAGGCGTTCACCTACTTCGGCATCCACACCCACCGGTTCGCCTGGCCCGGCACCTGACCGCCGGGGTTCGGACGACGGGCGGGCGTTCGTTCAGGATGCGCCGCACGACGCTCCTCGGCTCCGCTGGAACCTGTCCAGATCAGCCTCGAGCCGCCGGCGGATGTGTGTCATGTCCGGTTGTCAGGGCGGGCGCGCAGCTCCGGCTTGCGGATCTTGCCGGAGCCGGTCCTGGGCAGGCCGTCCACCAGGTCGAAATAGCGCGGGATCTTGTACTTGGCCAGCCTGCCGAGCAGGAACGCGCGCAACTCGTCGCCGGTGACGTCCGCCCCCGGCCTGGGGACGACGAACGCCCGGCCGACCTCGCCCCACTTCGGGTCCGGCACCCCGACCACGGCGACCTCCGCCACGCCCGGATGCTCGAACATCGTGCTCTCGACCTCGGCCGGATAGACGTTCTCGCCGCCGGAGACGTACATGTCCTTCACCCGGTCGACGATGTGAAGGTGGCCCTCCTCGTCGAAGGTGGCCACGTCACCGGACCTGAACCAGTCGCCGTCGGCGAACGCCGCGGCCGTCGCCCCCGGGTCGGCCCAGTAGCCGGGGGTCACGTTGGGCCCCTGGATCAGCACCTCGCCCGGCTCGCCGGCGGCGACGTCGGTCAGGTCGGGACGGACGACGCGCACGTCGGCGAAGAACACCGGCACCCCGGCGGAGCCGGCCTTGCGCGTGCTCTCGCTCGCCTCCAGGAAGGTCGCGCCGGGCGCGGTCTCGGTGAGCCCGTACCCCTGGCAGAACACCAGCCCCCGCTCCTGGTAGGCGCGGATCAGCGCGGGCGGGATCGCCGCGCCCCCGGCCATGACGCTCCGCAGCGAGGACAGGTCGGCGCCGGCCCAGCGCGGCGACGCGGCAAGGGCCGCGAACATCGTGGGCACGCCGAACATCCAGGTGACGCCGTACTTCCCGATGAGGTCGTAGCAGTCGTCCACGTCCCAGGCGGGCATGATCACCGAGCAGCCGCCCTTGACGAACGTCGGCAGCAGCGTCTGGCCGAGGGCCGCGACGTGGAACAGCGGCGCGCCGATCAGCGTCACCTCGTCGCTCGCCACGTCGACGCCGACCATGAGGTTGAAGGTGTTCCACACCAGGTTGGCGTGGCTGAGCATGGCGCCCTTGGGACGGCCCGTCGTGCCCGAGGTGTAGAGGATCAGGGCGACGTCGCCGAGCCGTACCGGGACGTCGATCGGCGCCGGGTCGCCTTCCGACAGCCAGCTCTCGTAGTGGCCCTCCCCCGGCCCGGGGGACGCCAGCGCCACCACGGCGCGCAGGTCCGGCAGCGCGGGGAGGCCGCGCACGGGGCCCGCGCACTCGGGCGCGTAGACCAGGAGCGAGGCGCCGCAGTGGCGGAGCGTGTACTCGATCTCGGGTGCCGCCAGCCTGAAGTTCAGCGGCACGAAGATCCCGCCGAGCACGTGCGTGGCGAACATGGTCTCGGCGAAGGCGGTGTGGTTGGGGCCGAGGTAGGCGACCCGGTCACCGGGCCGGATCCCCGCCTCGCGCAGCCGCGAGGCCAGCCTGGTCGTGCGCTCGTGGACCTCCGCGTAGGTGAGGGGGCGGCCGCGGAAGACGAACGCGCGGCGGCCCGGCGTCATCCGCGCCCGGCGGGCCGGCCAGCCTCCCACTCCGGCGTTGAGCATGGTCGCAGCCCTCCTGTCAGGACGACACGGGTCATGGCGCGCCGGTGCGGCCGGGGTCCTCGCCCTCGAGCTCCTCGAGGGCGCGCGCCGTTGCGGTCATGGGCGGGGCTTCTTCTCCTCGCCGCCGAGCCCGAGCAGGCGCGCGGCGTTGTCCTTCAGGATCTTCGGGCGGACCTCGGGCCTGATCTCGAGCTTGTCGAAGTCGGCCAGCCAGCGGTCGGGGGTGATCATCGGGTAGTCGGAGCCGAACAGCACCTTGTCCTTCAGCAGGGTGTTGGCGTACCTGACCAGTTGCGGCGGGAAGTACTTCGGCGACCAGCCCGACAGGTCGATGTGGACGTACGGCTTGTGCGTGGCGACGGCCAGCGCCTCGTCCTGCCAGGGGAACGACGGGTGGGCCAGGATGATCCGCAGCTCGGGGAAGTCGACGGCGACGTCGTCGACCAGCATCGGGTTGGAGTACTTCAGCCGGATGCCGCCCCCGCCGGGGACGCCCGCGCCGATGCCGGTCTGCCCGGTGTGGAACAGCGCGATCGCGCCGAGCTCCTCGATGGCCTCGTACAGCGGGTAGGCCATGCGGTCGTCGGGCGCGAAGCCCTGCATGCTGGGGTGGAACTTGAACCCGCGCACGCCGTACTCCTCCACCAGCCGGCGCGCCTCGCGGACGCCCGCCCTGCCCTTCCAGGGATCGACGCTCGCGAAGGGGATCAGCACGTCGGCGTGCTCGGCGCAGCTCTCGGCCACCTCCTCGTTGGAGATGCGGGGGTGGCCGGTGGCGTGCTCGGCGTCGACGGTGAACACCACCGCGGCCATCTTGCGCTCCCGGTAGTAGGCGGCCATCTCGGTGATGGTCGGCTGCCGGTGACCGTGGGCCTTGAAGTAGTCCGCCGAGGCGCCCAGCAGTTCGGGGCTGAGGGAGCCGTGGCCGCTGCCGGAGATCTCGGCGTGGGTGTGGACGTCGATGGCGACCAGGTCGTCGAGGTTCATCTACGCCTCCGAAATCTTCGGCCATATAGGGCGAACCTCTTCAGAGTGGACTTTGGATCGCCCGCGGCGTCAAGGCTCTGGCCGCGATCTTCCGGTGCCTGGTCCGCCGACCCGCGGGTCCTCCCCAGGGCTTGGCATGGCTAGCCTGTCCAGACATGACCCGGGTACTGATGACGATCCTCGTCGTGCTCGCCGTTCTGTCCGGCTGCGGTTCGCAGGGGGCGCTCAGCCAGGCGGCCATCGACCAGGCCCGCCGGCAGGGCGTGGCCCCGGATCTGATCTACGTCGTGGACCTGCCCGGCTACGAGCTGGCGGAACAATCGATCGGCGGGGTCGGGGAGGAGGGCTTCGGCGCCTACTACGTCTCATCCGGCGGCAAGCAGGTGTACCTTCATGTCGACCGCGGCTCCTTCAGCGACGCCCGATGCGCCGCCACGCCCATCGCCGACGCCGACCCACCCGACGCCCCGGTGCGGTGTGACCATGACGAGGTCGGGTGGTACCGGCAGGGCGGCGGCCGGCAGGAGTACGTCGTGGTTCAGGGCGATCACTACATCAAGCTGAGCGGACGTGTCGCCGACCTCGACCGGGCCGCCCTCAAGGCCGCGGTGGCGGGGGCGCGGCCCGCGACCGGGACGGGGACGCCCGCGCCGCCTCCGCCCAGCCCGGTGGAACGTGGCGATCTGCTCACCAACGGCGACGGCGCTCCTGATAACGGCGTCGGCCCCGGCGGCTGACTCCTGGCCGGAGCATGACGCGAGCGCACTGCGGACAAAGGAGGAGTAATCATGCATGTCGCACATCTCTCCTCCTGGGACCGAGGACCGATCGCCGGGTATGGACTGTGACGTCACCGACGCTCCCCCGCGAACGGACATGAAGGACAGGTGGGCAAGGGATGTTTCCTACACGAGCGGGGAGCCCGTGGGCGAATGCCGTGAGCAGGGTACGGCGGCCGGCGACGGCCGTTCTCCTCCTGACCCTGGCCGGCGTCGCGATGTCATGGCAGGCGAGCGCCGAGGCGGCGTCGGCCCGCGATCACCGCAGGGACCACGGGGTCATGCACGGCCACCACACCACCAAAGTGCGCGCCGGGAACGGTCAGTACAACAGGAACTACGTGACCGTGAGCGGTCCCACCACCCAGCGCGGCGTGCAACAGGTGTCGAACACGATCATCGGCGGCCGCGACCACAACGTGAACATCCTGTGCAAGGGCAGGCACATCTGCAAGATCCACCAGCACCTCCGGATCGTCAACGGCAGGTGATCCGTACTCGGCGGGTTCCGTCTGTCTCCCTGGTCGGTGCCTGAGCACCGGTCCCGGCACCACTTGGGGCGCGCATGGTCGTTTACCGACGATGCGCGGTGGGAGGCTGACAGACGTGGACGAGGTATGGGATCTGGTGGTGGTGGGCGGCGGGCCCGCCGGAGCGGCCGCGGCGTTACGGGCCGCGCAACTGCGCCCACAGGGCCGGGTGCTCCTGCTGGACAAGGCGGACTTCCCCCGTGACAAGGCGTGCGGGGACGGCATCGCGGCCCACGGGCGTGAGGAGCTCGCGCTGCTCGGCCTGCCCGACCTCATCTCCGACTACCGGCCGACGCCGCGCCTGTCGGTGGTCTCCCCCGGCGGCGCGCGGGTCTCGGCGAGGGTGGCCCGGCCCAATCACGTCGTCCCGCGCAAGGTGTTCGACGCCCGCCTGGTCGAGGCCGCCCGGGATCGCGGGGTGGAGGTCCGCCGCCACCGGGTCCGCGCGCTGACCGTCCGGGACGGTCTCGTCGTCCTGGACGGCGGCATCGTGGCCCGCGCCGTCGTGGGCGCCGACGGGGCGAACTCGGTCGTGCGGCGCCTCGTCGGTCTCGCGCCGGCGCCGGACCGGCACACGGCGATCGCCGTCCGCGGCTACGCCGACGTCCCCGCCGACGACGACGTGCAGTACATCGCCATGCAGAAGGACGGCTGGCCCGCGTACGCCTGGTCGTTCCCGGTCGGGGACGGGACGGCCAACGTCGGCTTCGGCATGCTGCTCCCCCGGCTGCGCGCCACCGGCCTGCCCGGCCGCGAGGTGCTCCACGGCCGGCTCGCCGAACTGCTGCCCCACCTGCCGGCCCGCGACCTGCGCGCCCACCATCTCCCCCTGTCGCCCGGCAGGCCGGTGCCGGGCGCGGGACGGGTGATGCTCGCCGGGGACGCCGCCGCCCTGATCAACCCGCTCACCGGCGAGGGCATCTACTACGCGCTGCTGTCGGGCCGGCTGGCGGGCGAGGCGGCGGTCGAGGCGCCCGCCGACCCGCTGCGCGCCTACCGCTCCCGGCTGCGCGGAGCCCTCGGACGGCACCTGCGCACCACCGACGTACTGGCCCGCGCCGCGCAGTCGCCCGGTTTCATCGACGCGGCGGTCGCCACCGCGGCCCGCCGCCAGGAGGTCTTCGACCTGATCGTCGACGTGGGCCTCGGCGCGGGCACCGTGCCGCTGCCGCTCGCCCTCGCCGTGGCCCGCCGCTGGCTGGCGAACGGCCTGCGGGGCGGCTGAGCCTCCTCAGACGACGGCCCCGACCCTCACCGCCGCCGTCATCTGCCGGCGACGCCTCATCCACTGATCGTTCCGATAGGACTTCTCATAGCAGCCGGGCCGCGCAGTCTCACATCCGGGATCTCAGCACATCGACCTCACAGCCCGGCGCGAACGGGTCGAAGCCGTGCTCGACCAGCCAGCGCACCACCAGCAGGCTTCGCAGCGACCACCACGCGCGGATCACGTCGAGGTCGACGTCGGTGCCATAGCCGGCGACGACGTCGTCGAGATGCCTCTCGTGTCCGAGCGTCAAGGTGGCGAGGTCGAACAGGGCATCACCTTGGCCCGCCTCGGACCAGTCGATGATGCCCGTGATCTCGTCGCCGTCGACGAACACGTGAGCGATCTGCAGGTCGCCGTGCGTGAACGCCGGACTCCAGGGCCGCAGCGCGGCCTCGGCGACCTGGCGGTTGCGGGTGACCAGGTCGGCGGGCAGGACGCCGTTCGTCACGAGCCACTCGCACTCGCCGTCGAGTTCCGCCGCCAGCTCGTCGATGCCTCGCCCGGCCCGGCCGGGCCGGGGCGGCAACGGCGCGTCGTGCAACCGCCGGACGGCGGCGCCCGCCGCGGCCCACGCCGCCGGGGACGCGGTCGACGGCTCGCCGAGGCGGCCGAGCGCCGTCCCCGGGACCGCGGCGATCGCGAGCACCGGCGGCTTGTGCCACAGGACCTTCGGGGTCGGGACCGGCGCCAGGGCCATCGCCTCGACCTCGGCGTCGATGCGCGCCTGATCGGCGTCCACCTTCAGGAACACGTCGCCGACGCGCAGGGTCGCGCGCTCGGAATGGGCGACGACCATTTCGACCTCATCCATGTGCGACCAGTATCCCGGGGATGATCGTCGACGTCACCAGGTTTATCGCATACGCGTTCGCCGGGGACCCCCACTTGTGCACCGTCGGCCGGCAGCCCACGGCCATGGCCATCCGCATGTGCAGCTGAGCGCGGTGGTCAGCGGCAATCGTTCGTGACGCGCACGGGCGGGCCGGCGGTGAAGGTCTCCAGGGCGTCCGGCTCCGGCACGACGCCGATTCCCGGCCCCTCGGGCACCGCGATGGAGTCGCCCTCGAGTTCGACGGGTGCGGTGATGTCGCGCTCGTAGTAGCGGGCGGTCGCCGAGATGTCGCCGGGCAGGGTGAAGCCGGGCAGGGCGGCCAGCGCCAGGTTCGCCGCCCGGCCGAGCCCGATCTCCAGCATGCCGCCGCACCACACCGGCACGTCGGCGGCCCGGGCCAGGTCGTGGATGCGGCGGGCCTCCAGGTAGCCGCCGACCCTGCCGGGCTTGATGTTGATGACCGAGCAGGCCCGCGCCCTGATCGCGGCGGTGGCGGCGCGGGCCGAGATGATCGACTCGTCCAGGCAGATCGGCGTGTCCATCCGGGCGGCGAGCTCGGCGTGACCGTGCAGGTCGTCCGGGGCGAAGGGCTGTTCGAGCAGGGTCAGGCCGTAGGCGTCGAGGCGGGCCAGGTGGCGGGCGTCGGCGGGGGCGTAGGCGGTGTTGGCGTCGGCGGTCAGCATGAGGCCGGCGCCGAACGTCTCGCGCACCAGCCTGACCGGTTCCAGGTCCCAGCCGGGCTCGATCTTGAGCTTGATCCGGGCGTAGCCGGCGCTGACGTGCCGGTCGACGGTGTCGAGCAGGGCGTCGAGGCCCGTGGCGATGCCCACCGACACACCCACGCGGACGCTGCGGCGTGTCCCGCCCAGGTAGGCGGCCAGCGGGAGGCCGCGCGCGGTGAGCACGGCGTCCAGGACGGCCATCTCTACGGCGGCCTTGGCCATCGGATGACCGCGCAGGTGCGCGAGCGCGGGCGCCACCCCGGCCGGATCGAGGTCGGGCACGGCGAACAGGCGCGGCAGCAGGAAGCGCCGGATGACGTCGGCCGCCCCTTCCAGGTACTCCGGGCTGTAGGTGGGCTCGTCCTCGGCGACGCACTCGCCCCAGCCCTCCTCGCCCTCGGCGCCGCGTACGCGCACCAGCAGCGCCCTGCGCTCGGTCTGCGTGCCGAGCGAGGTACGGAACGGCGTGAGCAGCGGCAGCGCGACCGTGCGCAGTTCGGCTTCGACGATTCTCATGCCGCGCGCTCCAGCACGTACCAGCCGTCCCTGGTGAAGGCGGCGATCCGGTAACCGCGGGCCAGCGCGCCCCCCAGGGCGGCCCGCTGGGCGGCCCGCCACCGCGCGGCCTCCTCGGGGTGTTCGCGCCGCAGCCGCTCGGCGTCGGCGGGCGTGGCGCAGCGCAGCACGGCCGCGCCGCCCGGCTCGCGCGGCGTCCCGCTCTCGTCGAGGATCACCTCCGCCTCCGCGCTCCGGTCCGGAGCGAACGCCTCCGGGGCCGGGTGCACGGGCCAGTACGCGAGCAGCCGGTCGGTGGCGTCCCCGCCGTTGATGCCGTCGTTCATCGGGCCGTAGAAGTCGGGCACGTACCGCTCGGCGCGGGCGCCGAGCCTGGCCAGGTTGAAGAAGGCGTTGCGGCGCACCAGGGGGTCGAAGGTCCAGGAGATGAAGTTCAGGCCGCGCTCGGCGGCCCACTGGCGCTGGTGGGCCTTTATCGCCTGGCCGATCCCCTTGCCCCGCGCCTCGGCGGCCACGCCCACGATGTGGGAGTGCAGGCTGCCTCCCTCCGCGAGGAACCCGGAGGCGGCGGCGACGAGCTCGCCGTCGATGAAGGCGCCGCCGACGTAGCCGCCGGCGTGGTCAAGGGCGCACATGAGGTCCACGGGCACCGGCGGATCGTCGCCCGCCCTGGTGTTCCAGATGCGGCGCAGCAGCCGGTCGGCGGCCTGGAACTGGGAGGTGCCGTGGAGGATGCGAAGTTCGACCATGCGCACCAGCATTCCGCCGGACCGTCGCCGGGGCGTTGGCGTGCAAGCCGAACTTCACTCGCCGTTGTTTGTGCCGGACGCCCGGATCTCGCCCAGCCGGAGCTGGAGACCGAGGACGAGCCGGACGTCGGGGTCGTCGAGCGGGATCAGCTCACCGATGCGACGCAGCCGGTACCGGAGCGTGTTGGGGTGCAGCGACAGCGTCTCGGCCGCCCGCGGCACGTCGTAGTGGGCGGCCAGCCAGACGCGCAGGCTGTGCACGTAGTCGGTGCCGTGCCTGGCGTCGTGCTCGGCCACCAGGGACAGCGGCTCGCCCGTCAGCGTCCCGCCGGACCGCATCGAGGCCGCCGCGTCCATCAGGAACAGCGCCGCCGCCAGCTCCTCGTGCAGGCCCACCCCGCCGCCCGCGAACGGCCCGCACATCGCCCGCAGGGCCTCGTCGGCCTGCCTGGCGCTGACCGGGACCTGCGCGATCGAGGCCGCGGTCCGGCCGATGCCGGCCCGCCATTGGCCGCCGAGGCGGTGGGTGATCTGGCCGAGGGTGTCGGCGGTGATGCGTCGCAGTAGCGGTGTCCCGGTGCCGGTGGCCACGACGGCGTAGGTCCTGCCGTCCACCGCGCCGACGGCGGCCCTGACCCGGTAGGCGGCGTAGGCGGTGCGCAGGAGGTCTCCGGCGTGGGTGGCGGCGAAGACGTCGCCGCGTGTCCTGGCTTCCCTGGTGCCGACCGCCACGACCGCGACCGCCTCCTTCGGATGCAGGCCGAAGAAGGCGGCCGGCTCGTCGACGGGGCCGGCGCCTCGCAGGAGCCGGCCCAGCCACTCGTTCCTGGTCCTGCGGGCCTCGTCGGCGGCCAGGCTGATGCGTGCCAGGTGCGGGGCGGCGGTGATGGCCGCCTCGGCGAGCACGGTGGCGGCGTCCGAGGCGAGCGGCTCGTCGGCCTGGATGGCCCAGATCGTGCCGAGCGCCTCCCCGCCGGCGCGTACCGCGATGGCGAGTCTCGGCAGGTACTCGCGGGGCTCGAAGCTCCAGACCGCCTCGTCCGAGCGCAGGACGGCCGAGTACTCCTCGGCGTGCGTCGGGTGCTCGGGGACGCGCCTGCCGAGAATGCCCTCCCTGCGCAGTTCGTCGATGCGCTGGCCGCCGATGGTGGAGTAGGCCAGCACGCGCATGGCGAGGTCCTCGATGGCCACGGCGCCGCCGACGCGGGCGGCGACCTGGTTGGCCAGCGCGAACAGGTCGCCCGCCTGGACGCCGCCGCCCAGGTCGGCCGCCGGGGCGACGAGCGCGAGCAGGGCGTCGACCAGCGCGTACAGCTGCCCCCACGACAGCCCGGGCGCGGCGGCCAGCAGGGCCACACCCGCGCCCTTCGCCGCCGCGGTCAGCTCGGCGGCGTCGCCGAGGCCGGCTCGCACCACGACCGCGGTGGCGCCCGCCTCGGCCATGCGTTCCAGCAGGGACGCCTCCGGCGTGCCGGTGGCCAGCAGCAGCGCTCCGTCGAAATCGCTCATGGGCTCGTCCGAGCCGTAGATGACGGGCGCGCCCACCATGGCCTGGCGGCCGGAGGGCAGGCACAGCGCGGACACCGTCTTCTCGCCGAGGCTGTCGAGCAGCACGCCGAGCGCCACCCGGCCCCGTGCGCTCACGCGGCGTCCCTCGGCTGGCGTCCTTCTTCCCGGCGTAGCAGGTTTCCGTGCCCGCCGCCGTCGAGGAGCAGCGCGCTCGTCGCGGGCTCGGCGGGCACGGTCGCCGATTTCATGGAACCACCTCGAAGAACGGTCGGGGGGATGGCCGGACGCTGGAAGCCGGGTTCACTGACGTTCTAGACCAGGCCAGGAGGGATGCCGACGGCCTTGGTGCCCTCGGGCTGGGTGGCGAAGCGCATGCCGCGCAGGCCGAAGCCGCTGAGCAGCAGGTCGCCGTTCTCGTCGATGCGGAAGGTGAAGTGCCCCGCTCGCCACGTTCCCGCGGGCGCGGGCACGACGGGGCATTGGAGGGTAAGTCCGACGCGCAGCACCTCTTTCCGGACGACGGCGAGCACGCCCAGCTCGTCGTTCAGCCAGACGCCCTCCGGCATGGGGTCCCCGCCTGGCGGGTCGCAGGAAACGAAGGCGGACGGCCACCGGATCGACCCTTCGTGGCCCAGCAGCAGCCGCCCGTCCTCCAGCGCGAGCCAGACTCCTGCCGCGCCTCCCTGCCCGTGCCAGCGGCCGTCGGCGCCGAGCGCGAGCACGGCGTTGTGGAGGGAGCCGGTCATGGAGAGTCCGCCGTCCTCGCCGGGTTCGAGGGTGAAGGTGGCCTCGCTCGCCGGATCACGCCAGTGCCCGAGCAGCGCGGTCCTCGCCGATTCGCCCGCGGCCGCGCCGGCGAGGGCGGACCGGGTCTCCGGGGCCTGGCCGGTGAGGGCGCGGGCCAGGCGCAGGCTGATGCCGACCGGGTCCAGGGCGCTCTGGTTGGTCAGCACGGCCACGCCGAGGCCGGGCTCCGGCAGGTACAGCAGGTTGCCGACGTAGCCGTGCATGCCTCCCGCGTGGCCGTAGGCGCTCAGCTCTCCGACCGCGATGTGGCAGATCCCGCGCGCGTACGGCAGCACGGAGCCGTCGGCGAGCACCGTCCGCTCCAGCAGTGTCTCGCGCAGGTCGGCGCCAAGCACACGGCCGTCGGCCAGGAAGCCGAACCAGGGGGCGAGATCGGCGACGCTGGTCACCACGCCGCCGTCGCCGACCGCGCTCTCCTGGGTGTCGGCCCTGGTGCCGGCGCCGGTGTAGCCGTAGGCCATGCGGGGCAGCGGGACGGAGGCGTCGTCGCGGAACTCGGTGTCGTGCATGCCGAGCGGGTGGAAGATCCGGTCGCGGGCGAACTCGGCCAGTGACCGCCCGGTGACCCGCCTGACCACGACGGCGGCCAGGACGTAGCCGGTGTTGGAGTAGGAGAACTCGGTGCCCGGCTCGAACGTGGTCCTGCGGATGCCCGTCAGGATCTTCATCAGCTGCTCCTCGTCCAGCATCTGGAAGGGGACGCCCGTGATGGCCTGGAGGCCGTACCACTCCGGCAGGCCTCCGGTGTGCCGGAGGCACTGGTCGATCGTGACGGGCACCTCGAGTCGCAGCTCGGGGATGTGGGTCCGGACGTCGTCCGACAGGCTCAGCCTGCCGTCCCGGTCCAGCAGCGACAGGCATGCGGCGGTGAACTGCTTGCTGATGGAGGCGATGTCGAATCGGGTGCGGGCGTCGATAGGGACGCCGAACTCGACCGTGGCCACGCCCCTGGCCGAGGTGCGCAGCGCCTGACCGTCGGCGTAGACGCCGGCCGCCAGGCCCGCTGTGTCCTCGCGGACCTCGGTGAGGGCGCCGAGGACGCGTTCCACCTGCTCAAGATCCATGTGTCCTCCAATATCGGGATCCTCGTGCGCGAACTGTTCGGCCTCAGCGGCGAACCTGCGCCCGCTCCGGTTGGCGTACGGGCCGGAGGCAGGCCTGCCGGGCACGCCGGGGCGACCCGTCACAGGCTTTCACCGGACTGTACGGCGGGCTTCGTCCTCAGGACCGAAGCTTCGCTTCCGCCTCGGGCCTCGCGCACAGCGGAGGGGATCACGAAGGCGGCGCCGACGGCGAGCAGGCCGAGCGCCGCCGACAGCAGGTAGGTGTCCACGAAGCCGCCCTCGGTTGGCACTCCGGCCACCGCGCCGGAGGCCAGCACCATGGCGCCGAGCTGCGCCCCGAAGGTGCCGCCGATGCTCTTGGCGACGAAGACCACGCCGCTGACCCCGGCCGCCCGGCCCGCGGGCACGTCGCCGGCCACGGCGTTGAGCCCGGCGGTGAGGCCGATGGAGCCGCCCAGCCCCATGATCGTCACCCCGGCCACGATCTGCCACGGCGAGGAGTGCCACAGGGCGAGCTCGGCGGTGCCGGCGCAGACGAGCGCGCTGCCGAGCACCAGCACGGCACGCCGCCCGAGCAGCCTGGTCATCGGTCCGACCAGCGGCGCGACCACGGTGCCCGCGACGCCCATCGGGAACATGTAGATGCCGATCCACAGGGTGTCCGCCCCCAGGCCGTACCCGGTCTCGACGGGCGCTGCCAGCATCATCGGCAGAGCGACCACGAGCCCGAAGGAGGCGAAGCCGAACACGACGCCCATCGCCGTCACACCGGCCGGGGTGCGGCCGGCCAGCAGCCGCAGGTCCACCAGCGGGTCGTCGACGCGCAGCTCGATGACCGTCCACAAACCCAGCGTCAGCGCGGCGGCCGCGAACAGGGCGAGGGTGGCAGGAGCCGTCCAGCCCCAGCCGGAGGCGGCGGTCAGGCCCAGCATGAGCAGGGCGAGGCCGCCGCCGAGCAGCAGGCCGCCCGCCCAGTCGACGCGTCCGGCGCTCTGGTGAGGCGTGACCGGCACCGCGTACCAGGCCCACAGCCAGGCCACCGCCGCACCGGCCACGGCCAGCAGGAACAGCCACCGGTAGCCGAGCGCGGAGCTGATCGGCCCGGCGAGGACGAGGCCGAGCGCGCTGGCCAGGGCGGCGACGCCGATGACCAGGCCGTTGCCGGTGGCGGCCCGTTCGGGTTCGAGGGTGTCGCGGAACAGCCCCACGGTCAGGGGCAGCATGCCCAGCCAGACGCCTTCGACCGCCATGCCCACGATCAGCAGGGTGACGCTGGGCGCCAGGGCGGCGAGGAGGACCCCGGCGCCGGCGATCGCCATCAGCGCGAGCAGCAGCCGGCGTTTGTCGTACATGTCGGCCAGGCGGCCGACGACGGGAGTGCTGATCGCCGAGCTGATCAGCGAGCCGGTGAAGATCCAGGCGAGCGCGCCCGGAGAGGCCGCCAGGTCCCGCTGGATGAGCGGGAGCGCCGGCGAGAGTGTCATCTCCATGGTCTGGAGTACGCCGATGAACAACACCGGCGCGCCGATGATGCCGAATCCGGATCTGGACATGGTCGTGCCTTTCTGGGGGTGGGGTGACGTGTGGCCGCGTGGTCCCCCCGAACCCTCGGCCGTGATCTAGGCCGGGCCCAGCACCGCCGGCCTGATCAGGGCCTGGGCGGTCTCCACGAAGAACTCCTCGGAGGCGTCGTGCACGCCGAGCACGACGCCCTGTCCGAGCCCGGACAGCAGGGCCTTCAGCGCGCGGGCCAGGCGCAGCGCCTGTCTGTCCGTGACAGCGGCTCCCTCGTGCTCGCGGCCGGCGAACAGCGCGGCGAGCTCGACCTCGGTCGATCTGATCGAGGCGTTGAGCTTGCCGAGCAGCTCCGGGTCGTGGAGCACGAGGTCGAGCACGCGGGCCTCGAACAGCAGCTTCCCGGTGGCCTGCGGGTCGGCCGAGATGCGCAGGAACCTGCGGGCGACCTCGGCCACGGCCTCTTCCAGCCGCACGCCGAACTCGGCGGCCTCGGCCGAACGCAGGTCGAGCGGCCCGACGTAGTCGTCGACCATGGCGACCATCAGCTCGTTCTTGCCGCCGAACAGCGAGTAGATCGCGCCGGTGGTCAGACCGGCCAGGTCGGCGATGTCCTCCAGCTTCGCCTTGGCCCCGTCCCGGCCGACGACCTCGCGTGCCGCCTCGATCAGCGCGCGCTTGTTGGCCGCCTTGCTTTCGGCTCTGGTCAGCCGCATGACATCTCCTGCATGCCGTCAAAATAATCTGATTTACTAGAATAATCCAGATTATCAGGAGGCCGAAAGATGGACGTCGCCCACCACATGAGCCGGGTGCCCGACTACGCCGCGTTCCCCACGGTGGACCAGATGCATGCCGAGCTCGACGACCTCGCCACCGCCCACCCCGACCTCGTACGGTTGCGCCGCATCGGCACCTCGCGCCTCGGCGAGCCGCTGCGCGTCGCGACCATCGGCTCCGGCCCCCACGACGCCGTGATCATCGGCGGCCCCCACCCCAACGAGCCCATCGGCGCGCTCACCGTCAGCGCGCTGCTGCGCCGGCTCGTCGAGGACGCCGGCCTGCGCGAGGGGTTCGGCTACCGCTGGCACCTCATCCCCTGCGTCGACCCCGACGGCGCCCGGCTCAACGAGGGCTGGTACACCCGGCCCAGCGACCGCCGCGCCTACGCAGAGCACTTCTACCGTCCCGCCGAGGCCGACCAGGTCGAATGGACCTTCCCGCTGACCGGCGAGGACTACTTCTTTGACCGCACCCTGCCGGAGACCGAGGCGCTGATGCGCCTGATGGACGAGGTCAGGCCCGCCTTCGTCTACTCCCTCCACAACGGCGAGCTCCAAGGCGCGTTCTACTACCTCAGCAAGGACGACCCCGCGCTCGCCGCTCGCCTGGCCGCCATCGCGACCGCCGAGGGCCTGCCCCTGCACATGGGGCCGCCCGAGGTGCCGAGCGCCGTCCCGATCGGTCCCGCCGCCTACATGACCCCGAGAGGCGCCAAGCTCGCCGCCACCTACGGCATCGGCGGCGGCAGCGTCGACTACGCCGACCGCTTCGGCGCCCTGCACCTGGTCACCGAGCTGCCCTACTGGGCCGACCCCCGCGTCGCCGACCAGTCTCCCACCGGCCAGAAGTACGGCGAATCGATCAGTGCCGGCCTCGCGGCGCAACGCGACCTGATCGCCGAGCTGGCGCGATCCCTGGCCGCCGTCAGCGCCGACCTGACCGTCCGATCTCCCTTCCGCCGCGCTCTTGAGGACTTCGTCCGCTCCTACGACGAGTTCATCGGCGAGTGGGAAGGCCTGCCCGGCACCGACCGGCCCGCAACCGTGGCCGAGGTGGTCGGCAACCGGCAGCTCGTGCACAGCATGCGGCTGAGGTACTGCGGGACCTGCCTGCGCATGCTGGACGCCGAGTTCGGCGCGGGCAACCAGACGCCCGCCATCCGCGCCGAACGGGCCCGGCTCGGCGCGCGCTTCGACGAGTGGTTCGCCGAGGCCGAAGCCGAAGCGCTGGGCACGCCGATCCCGCTCCGCTCCCTGGTCGCCGTACAGCTCGGCGCGGCGCTGCTCGCAGCGGAGTCCGCCAAGGGGACCGCCGCCTGAACCGATGCCCGTCACAAGGGCAGAGGGCGGTCGCGGCGGCTCTTGGCGCATAAGGCACGGCCCGGACGGCCTGACGGACCCGGTACGCGGGCCGTCCGGGGCGGAACTCGAGGTGGTGGGCCCTTCGAGTCGCCGGAGAACCCGCAGCATGTACGGCGAGGTGGGAACCGCGAAAGCGGGCCCTGCCGTTGATCGGCCGACATGGTTGTGACCCGGGCACGAGTGAGGCGAGACCCCCGTACTCGCCGGCGGCCGTCTTCGCCGTCCTGTCCGACTTGGAGGGCTATCCGGCTCGGTAGTCGGACGTGCTGGAGGCCCACGTGGACGGACCGCCGCGGGAGGGCGCGGCGGTCGCCCAGGTGAACTGGCCGAACGCCCGGGCGGGTACGCCGGCCCGAACCTTTCCTCTGCAGGCCTGCGGCCCGGCCCCACACCTTCACGGACGGCGTGCACGCGCTGATGGCGACGGTGCCGCCCAAGGACGACAACGGGCTGGTCGTCGGCACACCGCCGCGACCCAGGCCGCCCCGGGACGGGCGTACGCGCTCGGCCCGCCGGTGCTCGGGAGGAGTGCTGTCCACCGCCGTCCGGCGTACGCCGCCGGGATCGTGGCGGCCGTCGTGCGCCGCGCCCCGGAGGCGTCGTACCAGTACGTCGACGGCCGCGTCGGCGCTCTGGCAGGAGTGTCGGCGCCGGAGATCTCGCTCCAGCTCCATCAGGTCGAGCACGCCGCATCGCTCACCGACGCCCTCCGCCTGACCTCGCCGGCGCCGCCTCCCGGGCGTCGGTGATTCAGCGGGTCTGGAAATAGAACCGGTAGTTGCCGCCGTCGTGCAGCATGGCCGCGCGGCCGACGTCGCTGTCGGCGGGGAAATTGGTGAGTTTCAGCTCGGGGACGGAGTTGTAGGAGTACTGGTACTCCGACGCGCCGGCGTTCCACGATCCTTGGGCGATTTGGTCGTTCTCGCCGTAGTGGAAGGCGTAGATGCGGTAGGCCGAGCCGTCGTGCAGCATCGTCCACCGCGACCAGTCGGTGTCGGCGGGGAATCCGGTGACCTTGAGCGTCGGGATGTAGTTGGCGTACGACCACTGGTAGGTCGTGGTGCCGGGGACGTAGACGAACTGGTACAGCACGGTGGGGTCGCCGAGCCGGCGCAGGTAGGCGTGGTAGGCCTCGCCGCTGTGGAGCATCGCGATGCTGCTCGGGTCGGCGTCCGCCGGGGCGTTGGCCAAGGTGAGCACGGGGATGGAGTTGTAGCCGTAGGCGTAGGAGCTGCCGTTCCAGGCGAACTGGTAGAGGGTGTCGCGGCTGCTGCCCTTGAAGGCGTACAGGCGGTAGGCGCTGCCGTCGTGGAGCATGGACCAGCGCCGGAGGTTCGTGTCCGGCGGGGCGCCGGTGATCGGGATATTCGAGATGGAGTTGTAGCCGTACTCGTATTTGTCGCTTCCGGGAACCCACGCGCCTTGATTCAGAGAAGGCATCGATCCTCCATGCCGGATTGAGGTCCTACTGGCTGCGCCATGCGCCAGTAAATCACTTTCATTCGCGCGCGCCAGGGGGTCACCTGAATTTGTTATATGACGCGCTAATCCGGCTTACGGGCGTCCCCAATGAAGGGCGCGCCGAATATCGCGGAACGACTGGTTCTTTTGCGCCACAGGGGAACCGCCTCGGCGGCAGATGATCCTAATTCGTCATGATTTGCGAAGCATCAGAAGGAGCCGCTTTCCGGTCCCCCCACACCCGCCTTCGGATACGGAAACGGCTTCGGAGCCTCGCCGGGCCTCCCTCCCGCCCAGTGGGTGCTTCCCGATCGGCGCCGGGCCGGCGGGACGCCGTACGGCCGGCGCCGGCTTCGCCGGGCAACCCGGTGACCCCTTCGGCGGCACGGGCCGAGCGGCCCGCAAAGAATCTTGGAAACCCACCTCACATCCCGCCCGCCCCAGGCGTTTACCAGATGTGAGACGGCAACCATTCGAAGTGATCGTGGAGAGGCACGGGCCGACAGTCCTGCGCGTGTGCCGCGCGGTGCTCGGTTCCGCGGCCGCCGCCGAGGACGCCTGGTCGGAGACCTTCCTGTCGGCGATGCAGGCGTACCCCGACCTTGATCCCGACGCCAACGTCGAGGCGTGGCTGGTCACGATCGCCCATCGCAAGGCCGTCGACCAGGCGCGGGCACAGTCCCGCCGCCCGATCCCCACCGAGGAGCTGCCGGAGGCGCCGGCCACCGAGGGAGTGCCCGGTGACGGCGAGTCCGACCTGCTGGAGGAGATCAAGGCTCTGCCGCTCAAACAGCGGCAGAGCATCGCTTACCACTATCTGGCAGGCCTGCCCTATGCGGAGGTGGCCGCGATGGTGGGCGGCAGCCCGGAGGCGGCTCGCAAAGCGGCCTCCGACGGCATCGCCGCACTACGCAAGACCTACCGGAAAGGACAGCCCCGATGACGACTCCACTCCGGGACCCTTCTGACGGCGACCTGTTCGCCCCTCTGTCACCGATCGAGGACCACGTCCGCGCCCGGCTGCACGCCCGGCTCGCCGCGGCGGCCGACAAGGCCGGCATCCTCGACGTCGCCTACCGCACGATCGACACCCCCGTCGGCCCGCTGCTGCTGGCCGCCACCGAGCAGGGGCTCGTGCGCGTCGCCTACGCCCGCGAAGGCCACGACAAGGTCTTGGAGCAGCTCGCCGAAGGCGTCAGCCCGAGGGTGCTGCGCGCGCCGGGCCGCCTCGACGACGCCGCGCGTGAGATCGACGAATACTTCGCCGGCCGCCGGCGCCTGTTCGACCTGCCGCTCGACCTCCGTCTCGCCCGAGGCTTCCGCCGCGCCGTCCTGTCCTGCCTGAACGACATCGGGTACGGCAGCACGGCCAGCTACGCCACCGTGGCCGCCGCCGCGGGCAGCCCGAAGGCCGTCCGGGCCGTGGGCACCGCGTGCGCCACCAACCCGCTGCCGGTCGTGGTGCCGTGCCACCGCGTCGTTCGCAGCGACGGCACCATCGGCCAGTACGTCGGCGGCATCGACGCCAAGAAGACCCTGCTCGGCCTGGAGGCAGCAGCATGACCAACGCTGGACGCGAAACGAGCAGCAAGGCCCACACCGGCCCTGAGACGAGCAGCGACACCAACACCGAACCTGGAACGGACACCAAGACCAAAACCAAACCTGGAACCAACAGCAACACCGACACCGGGCCTGAAGAGAGCAGCAAGACCAGCGCCGGGCTTGGAGGGATTGGAGGGAGCAGCATGGCCGGCCCGGCAGGCGGACACCGCGCCCCCGCTCCCGCCCCCGCCTACCCGGCAGCCGAGCGCCGTCCCGCGTCGGCTTCCAGCCAGGTAGCCGTGGCGGAGGCGCTGCCCCTGGAGTCGGCGGATGCGACGGCGACGGCGGGGTCGGAGCTCGATCTGACGGTCGATCCCGCCGCCCGGGTGGGCCACGTCGACTGGGGAGCGGTCAGGCGAGAGGTGGACGCCTACGGCTGCGGGCTGACGCCCCGCATCCTCACTCCGGAGGAATGCCTGGGCATCGCGGAGCTGTACGACGAGGTGGGGCGCTTCCGTTCCACGATCGACATGGCGCGCTACCGGTTCGGCTCTGGGCAATACCGCTACTTCGCCCGGCCGTTTCCCGAGCTGGTGCAGCAACTGCGGCAGGCGTTCTACCCGCACCTGCTGCCCATCGCGCGTGACTGGGCGGCCAAACTCGGCCGCCCGGCCCCCTGGCCTGACGAGCTGGACGACTGGCTCGACATGTGCCACGCGGCGGGGCAGCCCAAGCCCACGCCGATCCTGCTGCGCTACCGGGCGGGCGACTGGAACGCCCTGCACCGCGACCTGTACGGCGACCTGGTGTTCCCGCTGCAAGTGGTGATCGGGCTGAACGAGCCGGGGGCCGACCACACGGGCGGGGAGTTCCTGCTGGTCGAACAGCGGCCGCGGGCGCAGTCCCGCGGCACCTCGACCCTGCTCCCCCAGGGTCACGCCTTGGTGTTCACCACGCGCGACCGCCCTGTCCCCTCGGCACGAGGCTGGTCGGCGGCCCCGGTGCGCCACGGGGTCAGCACCATCCGTTCAGGCGTCCGGCACACCCTCGGCCTCGTCTTCCACGACGCCGCATAAGCCGGACACGCACGGTGCGCGACAAGGGAGGCGCAATGGGACCCATCGATGCATCGGGAGTCCCCCTCCCGACGGCTGCCGGCGACACCGACACAACGCCGCCCCTGCCCACCACAGCCCCCACCCGTGAACCAACGCATCAAACCCACCCAGCAGGCGACGGAGCAACTGCCGGCGACACCGAGACGATGCCATCCCTGCCCACCACAGCCCCCACCCCTGAACCAACGCATCAAACCCACCCAGCAGGCGACGGAGCAACTGCCGGCGGGCTCGCCGGTCCGTACACCTTGGTCGGCGCCGACGGACGCCCTCATGCCAGCCTCACGCCCGGCACTCTGGGCGGCAACCGGCGGGGGCGTCTGTACGGGCGGCTCGACTGCCCGTCGGCCCTGCGGGCGCTGGCAAGGGGAGGTTACTCCGCCAACCGGGTCTTCTTCGCAGACGAGCCCACCGCCATCGCAGCCGGATACCGCCCGTGCGCCGTCTGCCTACCCGCCGACTACGCCACCTGGAGGGCCCAGGCAACGTCCCGACATTCTCCTGACGGAGAAGACACCCCTGCGAACAGCAGGGACCGAGCGACGCCCCGACCATCTTCTGATGGGGAGGACGTACGAACTTCTGACGGGGAGGACGTACGAACCCAAGCGACGCTCCGGCAATCCTCAGGTGAGGAAGACGCACATGCGAGCAGAAGGCCCCTAGAGATGCCTCGAATCCGTCATCACGGGCAGGACGCCGAGTGTGAGGTGGCATCCCTGGTGGAGCTGCTCCTCACCACGCGGCCGAGGATCGAGGTGGTGACGGTCGGCCATGGGCGTGACGAGACGTCAAAGGCCGCGGCGGCGCGGTTCATCCGCACCTGGGAAGAGTACGGCGGAACCATTCTGGCGGTCGTCGATTGGCCTGAGGAAGCCGCCTCGTGGCTACGTCAGGCCCGGCGCTTCGCCGCCGGAACGCCGGACGCATGGGTGGTCGCCGCCGCCCCGCCCGGCTGGCTGCAGATGAGCCGGCGCCTACGCCGCAGCACGTCCTGGGATCCCGCCCGCACGTTCGGCCTGTCCGGTCTGGGTGACGTACGGGTCCTGGAGCAGGCCGGCCCCGGGACCTTGGAGGGCATGCGCGGCCCAGCTCGCGACGGCACCACCTGGCGCATGGGCCGCAACCTGATCACCTACAATCCTCCAGGCGAGCCGACGTGGACCTGACCATGCCGTCTGCCGCAAAGGTCCACCAGGCTCCTGATGCGCCCGCCCTCCACCAGGGCTCATGTCAGCCCATGGCCGCAGGGCGACAGCAGCTCGATCTCGACCACGACACCGACACCCTTGTTGCTCTAGCCACCCAGCACCGCCCATCCAAGAGGGGGGCGCAACACCGCGCGAGGCCGGAGGTCACAGCGTCAATACCTCACCACCATCTCCTCAGGAGTCACCGAGCACCGCCCATCTGAGAGGGGGGCGCGCGACACCGCGCGAGGCGGGAGGCCATAGCGTCAATACCTCACCACCATCTCCTCAGGAGTCGCCGATGAGCGGGTTGTTCTCTCTGCCTCGAGCGGAGATCGCGCCGGGGGCGGTGCACGTGCCGGGATGGTTGGATGCCGAACGGCAGCAGGAACTGGTGGAGGCGTGCCGGGGATGGGCGGTGGGGCCGGTTCCGATCCGGCACACCAAGCTGCCGGGCGGCGGGGTCATGTCCGTGCAGACGGTGTGCATCGGCTGGCACTGGCAGCCGTACAGGTACACCCGCAGGGCGGACGACGTGAACGGCCGCCGGGTGGCCGACTTCCCCGGCTGGATGATCGAGCTGGGCCGGCGCGCCCTGGTGGAGGCGTACGACGATCCCGCCGCCGGTGACGGCTACACCCCGGACACCGCGCTCATCAACTTCTACGACTCGGCGGCTCGACTCGGGATGCATCAGGACAAGGACGAGAAGTCGGACGCTCCGGTGGTGTCGCTGAGCATGGGCGACACCTGCGTGTTCAGGTTCGGCAACACGGCCGACCGAGGCCGGCCCTACACCGACGTCGAGCTGTCCTCAGGGGACCTGTTCGTCTTCGGCGGCCCGTCGCGGTTCGCCTACCACGGAGTGCCCAAGGTGTACCCAGGCACCGCCGACCCCACCCTCGGCCTGACCGGCCGCCTCAACATCACCATGCGCGTGACCGGCATGAACTGACGATCGAGGGGACTGAAACAGCCGCCACCACACCCCAGGCGAACGCAACTGGCACCCGCACGAAACGCCGCACAAGCAAGCGACACACGGCCACAAACAGCACGGCAGATGCAGGCAGTGCCCGAGCCTGGCATTCGGCGGCAGTTGCGGCGGTGCGGGGGTCGAGCGAGGGCATGGCGTTTCAATTGGGCGGGTTCGCGTCGGTTCGGATGCAGGGGTGAGTTTGCGTCGGTTCGGATGCAGGGGTGAGTTTGCGTCGGTTCGGATGCAGGGGCGGGTTCGCGTCGCGTCGGATGCAGGGATGGGTTCGCGTCACTCCGGATGCAAAAGCCGGTTGGCGTCGCTCCGGATGCAGGGATGGGTTCCCGTCACTCCGGTGCAAAAGCCGGTTGGCGTCGCTCCGGATGCAGGGATGGGTTCGCATCGCTCCGGATGCAAGAGCGGGTTCGCATCGCTCCGGATGCAAAAGCCGGTTCGCGTCGGTTCGGATGCAGGGATGGGTTTACGTCGGTTCGGATGTAGGGGTGGGTGCTCGGCGGTAGCATCGTGCGGTATTTGATCAAGGACGTTGTCTCCCGGAGGTGCCCGTGGCCGAACTGAGTCTGCTGTGCGTGCACGCGCATCCTGACGATGAGGCGCTGTGGACGGGCGGGGTTCTGGCCCGGTACGCGGACGCGGGGGCACGGACTGCGGTGGTCACCTGCACCTGGGCGGCGGGCACTCGGCGGGCGGCGGAGCTGGAGCGTTCGCTGGAGATCCTCGGCGCGGGCCGTCCACGCCTGCTCGGATACGCCGAGGCGCGCGTACCGACCTCGGCTCCCACCCCGGACGCCTCTTCGCCGGATTCCGCCGACTCCACCGGCACACCCTCCTCTCCGGAGGCCGCCGGCATCGCCGTTCCACCCTTGAGGCGGTTTCTGGATGTGCCGTTGGAGGAGTCGGTGGGGCGGGTGGTCGAGCACATCAGGGAATTCCGGCCAGACGTGGTGATCACTTACGACGGCTACGGCGGGTACGGGCACGAGGATCACCTGCACACCCACCGGGTGACTCTGGCCGCCGTGGAGGCCGCCGGGTACGACCAGCTCTACCAGGGCTGCGGGGAACCGTGGCGGCCCCGCGCGGTGTACCTGGCGACCCTGCCCCGCACCTTGGTGCGCGCGGTCTGGCGGGACGTCTTCGGTGTGGAGCCCGAGCCGGGCCAGACCCTGCCCGGCGTGCCGGACGAGCAGGTCACGACCACGGTCGACGTCCGGCCCTGGGCCGACCGCAAGTGGGCCGCCATGATGGCCCACGAATCCGAGGTGCAGCGCGGCGGCAGCATGACGATGTTCGCGGCCCTCCCCCCGTCCACCCGCGATCGGCTGCTCGCCACTGAGTGGTACATCCGCAGAGACGTCACCTCCCCGACCCGGGACACCGGCGGAATCTTCGCCTGAGGGCCGCAGACACTGAAGTCGGGACACCAGCGACATCCCTGCCTGGTGGCCCCGCACACGTTCCACGTCGCCGCGCAGCATCGTGCGGGGCGAGACCGGCAGGTCCCCGAACCCCAGACCGGGTCTGCGGACGCCGGCGCGGTCCAGCGTGTATGTGGCGCCGCCGGGCGGTGACCGGTCGGGGATGGCGTCGAGAATGCCGAGTCGCCGCGCGGCGGCCTGGCAGGCGCCGAACAACGCGACGAAGTGACCCCCGTTTGCCGGCCCGGCGCTCTCTCCACGATCACCGGATCCCAGCCGATGCGCCGAAGGCCGATCGCCGTGGCGATGCCGCTGACGCCGAGGCCCACGACCAGGGCCCGTTGCCCGCGGCTGCTCAACGAAGTCATGGCTCACTCCTCGGATGGGGCGGCTAGGGGACGAGGACGACGCGGTCGTCGGTCTCTGCGGTCCACGCCTCCGCGACCCGGGCGAGGGGTACGGCGCGGGCCCGTACGTCGATCGCGCCCGCGGCCACCGCGGAGGCCAGTTCCGGCAGTTCGGCGAGGAAGTCGCGGGCGGGGACGGAGCCGATGCCGCTGCCGACGATCTGCAGGCGGGCGGAGCGCAGTGCCGCGGAGGGGATCGGCGCGGTCGGGCCGGCGATGGATCCGATCTGGATCCAGGTCAGCGGAGCGGCGCGGTCGGCGCGGGCGGTGAGCATCGGGATCATGGCGCCGGCGGCGGGTTCGCCCCACACGTAGTCGATGACCACGTCGACGTCGGCGGCGCGGCCGATCTGGTCGAAGGTGATCGTCTCGTCGGCGCCGAGCGCGGTCAGCGTCCTCAGGCGGGTGGTGTCGCGGCCGGCGGCGATGACCTGGGCGGCGCCGAACAGCTTGGCGATCTGGATCGCCATCCGTCCGGCGTTGCCGGTGGCGCCGAGGACGAGGACGCGCCGGCCGGCGTGGAAGTCGACGCGCCGGCGCAGCGCGACCCAGGACGACATGGCCGGGTTCATCGCGGCCGCGATCCTGACGGGGTCGATGCCATCGGGCAGGATCACGCTGCGGCGCGGGTCGATGAGGGTGCGCTCGGCGAACGTCCCCAGCGGGGTGTCGTCCAGGACCACGTAGCGGAGGTTGCCCTCCTCGTCGCGTACCACGCCGTCGACGCCGGGGACCAGCGGGTACACGCCGTCGCTGGAGTAGTGGGAGCCGTTCGCCTTGGCCCTGGTCAGATGGTGCAGGCCGGCCGCGAGGACCTCGACGACCAGCTCGTCGCCGTGGCGTGGCGCGGGGTCGGGGTGCTCGCGACAGACCGGCGGGGCATCGGATGCGGGGATGACGGCAGCGCGCATGGTTGACCTCCGAGAAGATGGTTTGTGTTACCAACTACCTCCATAATGGTTGGTAAGACAAACCATGTCAACGGATGCGGCGGGATCGACGCCGCATCCGTCGACCACCTGGCCCGGGACCGGGTCGAGCGGCGCTCCAGGTGGCCGCGGCGCCTGCCTTCCCCGCCCCGGCATGGTTGGCCTTGCCAACCATGCCGGGCTAGCATGACGGCATGACCACCAGCGACGATGTCGTGGACGCCCTCGTCCGCACTACCTTCGAGGTGGCAGGAGCACTGACCCGCATCGGCGGCGAGCACGATTTGTCGCTCACCCAGCTGCGGGTGCTCGGCATCCTCCGCGACCGCCGCGCCCGCGTCACCGAACTGGCCGCCTACCTCGGCCTGGACAAGTCCACGATGTCCGGCCTCATCGACCGCGCCCAGCGCCGCGGGCTGCTGACCCGCGGCAAGAACCCCGACGACGGCCGGGTCGTCGAGGTGTACATGACCCCGGCCGGGCTCGAACTCGCCCGGCGCGTGGACGACGACATCCGGCGCGCCCTCGCGCCCGCGACCGGCCGCCTGGACCCGGAACAGCTCGGTCGGCTCGTCGACCTGCTCGAGGTCGTCTTGGCTCACTCTCCGCGCGCACACGCCGTGCCGGGGCCGGCGGCCGCGAGCTGAGGGCCTGACCGGGCCCAGGACGGCTCATGACGTCCGCGGCGTTCGCCCCGTCGAGGCTCCCGGGCGGTGCGCCTCAGGTCACCAGGCCCCTGCGGTAGGCGTAGACCACCGCCTGCACGCGGTCACGCAGGTCAAGCTTGGTCAGGATGCGCGAGACGTACGTCTTGACGGTCTCCTGGCTGATCACCAGCGTGGCGGCGATCTCGCTGTTGGACAGGCCGTCGGCGATGAGGCGCAGCACCTCCAGCTCGCGCGGGGTCAGCGCGGTCCCGTCGGGCCTGTCCTGGGCCGGCCGGATCCGGGACGCGTACCTGCCGACGAGCTGCCGCGTCACCTCGGGCGCCAGCAGCGCGGCGCCGGTCGCGACGGTGCGGATGCCGTGCAGGAGCTGCGCCGGCGGCGCGTCCTTGAGCAGGAACCCGCTCGCCCCCGCGCGCAGCGCCTCGTAGACGTACTCGTCCAGGTTGAACGTCGTCACCACGAGCACCTTGACCGGATTCTCGACCCCGGCGCCGGCCAGCAGGCGGGTGGCCTCGATGCCGTCGAGCACCGGCATCCGGACGTCCATCACCACGATGTCGGGGCTCAGCCGGCGGGCGAGGTCGACCGCGGCCCGGCCGTCGCCGCACTCGCCCACCACCTCCAGGTCGGGCTGGGCGTCGATGATCGTCGCGAAGCCGGTGCGGATCAGCGCCTGGTCGTCGCAGACCAGGACCCGGACCGGCGCGCTCACGACCGGCTCCCCGCGGGGATGCGGGCCCGTACCACGAAGCCGCCGCCCGCCTGCCGGTCGGCGCTGAACTCGCCGCCCAGGGCGTCCACCCGCTCGCGGAGCCCGGCCAGCCCCCGCCCGCTCCCGCCGGGAGAGCCGGCCCCGGAGCCGGGACCGTCGGTGCTGACCACCACGCTGATCTCCTTCTCGCCGTAGCGCACCCGGACCGCGGTCGGGCTGCCGTGCGCGTGTTTGAGGGCGTTCGTCAGGGCCTCCTGGACGACCCTGTAGGTCACGAACTCGGCGCTGCCCGCCGACTCCGCCGGGCTGCCCTCCTCGGCGAACTCCACCGGCTGCCCGGCCTGGCGGGTCCGCTCCACGAGCATGTGGAGCTCGCCGGCGGACGGCATGCTGACGTCGGTGTCGTGATCGGCTTTGAGCAGGTCGAGCATGTACCGCAGGTCGGTGATGGCCCGCCGACCGGTGTCGGTGACGGCGCTCAGCGTCGCGTCGAGGCGATCGGGCGCGGCCGTCAGATAGCGGGCCGCCTCCGCCTGCACGACCATCGCCGTCACGTGGTGCGTCACGACGTCGTGGAGCTCCCGGGCGATCCGGGTGCGTTCGGCGGCGCGGGTGGCCTCGGCGACGTGGCGGCGGCGTTCCGCCTCGGCGGCCCGGGTGGAGCGCAGCCAGACCCCGATCCCCCACGCGAGGGCCAGGGCCAGGTAGAACACCACGTAACCCTCCACCCGCTCGCTCGCGCCGAGCCGGCCGAGCGCGAGCGCCAGCGGCACGTACGCCATGGAGAGGAGGACCACGGCGACCCGCCGGTGACGCTCCAGGTGGGCGCCCGCGCTGATGAGCGCGATGGGCATGGCGTTGCTCGCCAGCACGTGATAGCCGTGGAGCTGGTCGATGGCGAAGCCGAGCGACACCAGGGCCAGGCACGCGGCCGGCCACCGCCGGCGCAGGGCGAGCGGAAGGGACTCCAGGGCGATCACCACGTACGCCAGCGCGTCGTAGGGCCGGGCCGGCAGGTCGCCGACCTGTGTCCCCTTGCCGTGCAGCGCCGGCAGCAGCGATGCGACGGCCAGCAGCAGCCCGAACGGTAAATCGCGGACCACGACGTCGCGCCGCCGCGACAGGTCCATGACCCGCCGTAGATCGATCACTGGGCGAGCGTAGCGGTCGCGCGGCGCCGGAGCGGGACCACGTTGCCGCGCCGGCGGGCCAGCCACATGAACACGGCCGTCAGCAGCAGGCCGAACACCACCGCGTACGGGCTCGCCTCCGGCCCGAATTGGCCGCCTGTGAGCAGGGCCGGGCCCGACGTGACACCGTGCAGCAGCCCCTGCGTCGCGCCGTTGCCCGAGACCTCGGTGCCGAAGATTCCGGCCGCCGCGAAGTTCCAGCCGAAGTGCACGCCGATCGGCACCCACAGGGTGCGGGTGGCGGCGTAGGCGGCGGCGAGCATGCCGCCCGCCTCGATGGCGATGGCGATCGCGCCCCACAGGTCGGCGTGCGGGTTGAACAGGTGCGACAGGCCGAACAGCAGGCCGGTCAGCGCCAGCGCCACCCACGTCCCCGTGCGTTCCTCGACGATCCTGAACAGGATGCCGCGAAACAGCAGCTCCTCCGTCACCGCGGCAGCGGCCATGAAGCCGAGGACCCCGAGCGCGCCCGCCGGCGAGCCCTGACCGTCGATTCGGTAGCCGCCCACGAGAGCGATGTTCAGGATGACGGCCGCGAACATCGCGACACCGATCAGCGCCCCTCGCGCGATGGCGCGGGCGGCGCCTCGCGCGGCCACCTCCACCGGTGCGCGGCGTTCCGACCACCGCACCACGCGGGCGTACACGAGTACGGCGAGCACGGCCGTCGCGACGCCCATGAGCAGGGTGAGGAAGGGACTCCCCTGCACCGCGCCCACGATCGTGCCGCCGATGAAGGCGACCAGCGCGACGGGCACGAGCTGTTTCAACAACCGCATGACGACTCCCTTGGGTGGGGGGACTCCGCGACGGTGTGCCGCCGCTACGCCGGGAAACGCTAGGGATCCGGCGGCCCGGAGTCGTCCCCGTGCGGTGGACACTCACGGGTAGCTCGCACGGGGGACATGCGCACCTGCGATCCGTCGCACGACGCCGCCGGGGATGGCGTACATCTCCGGGTCCGCACCGCTCGACAGGACACGGCGATCGCGCCCCCTCTCCGACAGGCCGCGTCTGTCCCTCGCACGAGCTACCGGCGAATGTCCACCGTGCGGGGACGATCCCGGACCGCCGGATCCCTAGCGTTACGACGCAGCCGCGGCGGCCCGTCCGCTTTCCGCCGCACCGCCGTGCGCATCAGTCCGGCGTCGACTCCCCTACTGGAGGACCTCAATGCTCCGCAAGATCAAGACATCCGTTGTGGCCGCGCTGTGCTGCGCCGTGCTCGGCGCGGGGGTCGCCGGCTGCGATGGCGACGCGCTGGAGAACTGGGATCCCCTCGCCTCCGGCACGCGGAAGCCCGATGCCGCGCCGATCTCCGGGACCAAGAAGATCGACGTCGGGGGCCGGTCGGTGAACGTGTCCTGCTCGGGCGACCCGGAGAAGGGCAGGCCTGTCATCATCCTGATGCACGGGGCAGGCGATGGGCTGGACAAACTGGCCGCCCTCCAGAAGAGGCTGAGCAAGCAGAACCGGGTCTGTTCCTACGAGCGGCTCGGCACGGGCGCGAGCAGCCGTCCGGACGGCCCTCAGAGCTTCTCCAGCACCGGGAAGATCCTTACGGGGGTGCTCGACCGCGTCGCCGGTGACGGCCCGGTCGTGCTGGCCGGGCACTCGCTGGGCGGCCTGATCGCCGCCAGGTACGCCCCCGACCACCAGGACAGGGTCAAGGGGCTGGTCCTGATGGACGCCACCCCGTCCACCATGGTGCACGACATCACGAAGGCGATCCCCGAGTCCGCCACCGGCCCGGCGGCCGAGTTGCGCGCACAGAACCTCGCGATATTCCGAGGAGAGAACCCGGAGAAGCTCGTCATCACCGACGGCGAGGTCCGTTCCGCCGGGAACATCCCAGTGGAGGTGATCCAGCACGGGAAGCCGTACCTCGCGGCCGTCCCCAAGTACGGGCCGCGCCTGGAGCAGGCGTGGGCCGCCGGCCAGCGCAAATGGCTCGCGCTGTCCACCAGCGGCAAGCTGAGCACGGCCACGAAGAGCGGCCACTACATCTACCTCGACCAGCCCGATCTCGCCGTCCAGGCCATCGAACGCGTCACCGCGCAGGCCGCACGCCAAGCGCATGGCGAGTGACCGGCCCGGCCGGCTCCAGGATCAGTGGCCGGATCGCCCGTCCGCAAGCTCGCCGGCCACCTCATCGAGATAGGACGGGAACGGCTGCGGCAGGTCCCGCACCGGCACGGCACCACCTTCCGGCGGACCAAACCCTGGAGACAGTTCACCGACCGCGTCCGGGACGCCGAACTCGCCCGTATCGGGATACGTCACCGCGTCACCCGTCGGCGAGGCGTTGGATGGTGGTGCTCAGCCAGGCCTGGAGATCGGCGGGGTCGCCGACTTCGGAACGCAGGACCCGGCGGCGGGTCGAGACGCCGAGCACGAAGGCGTCGATCGCCGCGGCTCGGCTGCGGGCCTCCGCATCGTCCAGGCCGCTGTCGCGCAGGTAGCGGTACAGCGGCTCCAGCGAGTTCGCGTCGAGGAAGGCGGCCAGCGCCTCCGCCGCCTCCGGGCGTTCGCCGGAGGCGCGTTGCAGCACGAGCAGCGGATCCTCGCCGGGTGCACCGAACCAGCGCTGGACGATGCTCGCCGCGAGGCGCGGACCCAGCGCGGAACGCTCGCCGTCGAAGGAGTCGGAGACCGGGATCTCCACCCGGGTCGCCGCCAGGAAAAGGCCGTCCTTGCCGCCGAAATAGCGCGTGATGAGGTTGGGCGACACGCCCGCCGCGTCGGCCACCCCTTTGACCGTGGTCGCCGCGTACCCGTGCTGGGCGAACTGGCGTTGCGCGTGCTCCAGTATCCGCCGCCTGGTGGCGGCCGCGTTGCGCGAAGTCATGTGTACGAGCATACACAAAATGTGTACGCTGATACACATGAACGACGAGATGCGGGAACGACTCCAGCGGACGCGGCGGGTCACGACCCCGTGGAGTGACGACAGGACGCGCGGCATCAGCGGCGCCCACCTCGACGAACTGCTCGAACGCTGGGCCGACGGATACGACTGGGGCGTGCACGAACGCCGCATCGGCGCGTTGCCCTGGGTGACGGTACAGGCGGGCGACACCGACCTGCGTGTGATCCACCAGCGGTCCGCTGACCCCGGCGCCCCGGTCGTCGTACTGCTGCACGGCTGGCCGGACTCGGTGTTGCGGTTCGAGCGCGTCCTGCCTTTGCTCGCGGACATGCACGTGGTGGTTCCCGCGCTGCCGGGCTTCCCGTTCGCGGCCCCGCTCACCGTTCCCGGCATGTCGGCCGACCGGATCGCCGGGGTCATCGCGGACGGTCTGGATGCGCTCGGCTACTCGCGATACACGGTGTCCGGTGGCGACGTGGGCGGCACCGTCGCCGAACTCCTCGCGGCCGCATACCCGGACCGGGTGGCGGCCCTGCACCTGACGAACATCGCCCCGCAGCGTGCGCTCAGGGCGGACCCGGCCAGGCTCGCGCCCGACGCGGCGGCCTACCTCGCACGGTCGGCGCAGTGGTTCCGGACCGAGGGCGGGTACATCGCCGAGCAGTCGACGCGGCCGAACACGCTCGCCGTCGCCCTCGGCGACTCACCCGCCGGCCTCGCGGCGTGGATCGTCGAGAAACTGGAGTCCTGGTCCGACGAGTCGGCCTTCACCACCGACGAGCTGCTCACCTGGGTCACCGCCTACTGGGTCACCGGCACGATCGGCACCTCTTTCGCCACCTATGTCGAACCGGTCGTCCTCCCCGACCGGATCGACACGCCGACCGTGCTCTCCGTGTTTCCGCGCGACGTCAAACCGGAGCCGCGAAGCTACGCCGAGGCGTTCCTGAACGTTCGCGATTATGTGGAACACCGTGCCGGGGGCCACTTCGCGGCCTGGGAACAGCCCGAGGCTTACGCCCGCGACGTCCGCCGTGCGGTCAAGCTGGGCGGCTGAAACGGCACTCGCCCTGCCGACGCCCGGCGCGGGCGGCACCGCGGTCACGCCGGCGTCACGCCGCGGTGACGCTCCGCCGCCGATGATGGGGAAGGGCCGATCGCCTGCGAAGGAGATGCCACCGAACGCGCGATCAGCGGCGACTCACACAGGAGGCAGCGATGGCGAAGAGATCTGTCAGGCGGGCACTGGTGGGCGTGCTGGGCGCCGGTTGCCTGGCCGCGACGCTGACGGCGACGACGGCGGGCCCGGCCGGCGCCTTGGCCGCGAGCACCGTGACGCCGGCGGTCGCCGCACCCGTCCAGCAGGCGCAGGCGGCCCCCACGCCCAAGAAGTGCGGCAAGGGCTGGCACTACGACAAGCGGACGGGCAAGTGCGCACGCAACACCCCCAGCAAGAAGCGGACGTGCGGCAAGGGCTGGCATTACGACGCGAAGAAGCGCAAGTGCGTCCACGGCAGCCGCTGAACTCGCTCACGGATCTGCGCGTCCTGCTACCCGAGCAGGTCGCGCAGCCCCGTGGCGAGCCGCTCGTGGTCCGGTTCACGGTCTAGCCGAGCAATTCGCACAGGCCGTGGCGAAGCGCCCGTAACCCGCCTCACGGCCTACCCGAGCAGCTCGCGCAAGCCGGTGGCGAGCCGCTCGTAGTCCGCCTCGCGGTTGTACAGCTGGGCGGACAGGCGAAGCAGGCCGGCCTGCGGCCACGCCTTGACGCCGGTCCGGCAGCCGAACCTGGTCCAGATCTCCGCCGCCAGCGCCTCGCCCTGCTCCCAGGTGGTCGCCACACCGGCGGGCAGGCGCAGGACGCGCATGGACAGCTCGGGGTCGGACCGCCATGGCACGAGCCCGGCGCGCTCGGCGAGGATCGCCTGACCGCGCGCGACCAGGCCGGCGTTGCGTTCCCGGACGGCCGCCGCGCCGAGCTCCCGCAGAAACCGCGTGCCGTGGGGGGCGGCGAGCCAGGGGGTGTAGTCGAGGGTGCCCTTGAACTCGAGGTTCTTCGGGAAGCCGTCGCCCTGGTAGAACGACGGGACGAGCGGCTCGACCCGCTCCCGCCATCGCGGGGCCACCGCCAGCACACCGGAAGGCCGGGGCGCGAACGCCCATTTGTGCAGGTTGCCGGTCCAGAAGTCGGCGCCCACTGCGCTCACCTCGACCTCCAGCATCCCCGGCGCGTGGGCCGCGTCGACGATCGTGACGATCCCGCGGGCGCGGAAGGCCTCCACCAGACGGCCGACCGGCAGCAGCCGCGCGGTGTTCGAGGTGATGTGGTCGAACACCGCCACCTTCGTGCGGGACGTCACCGCGCCGAGGAAGGTCTCAGCGGCCTCCTCCCCCGACCAGTCGCCGTCCGTCCCGCCGGGAAGGGTCACCTTGACGACGCCGGCCCCGGTCAGCTCCGCCCGGCGCCGGGCGGCGATCTCGACGGCGCCATAGGCGTGATCGCACAGCAGGATCTCGTCGCCGGCCTGGAGGGGCACGCTGTTCAGGGCGACGGCCACCCCCTCGGTGACGTTGGAGACGAACGCCATGCCCTCCGGCTCTGCGCCGAGGAACGCCGCTACCTCGTTCCTGGCCTTGGCGGTCCGGTCGAGCAGCGTGGCGAAGAACAGGCCGGGGTCGCGCTCCACCTCGCGGCGCAGCTCGTCCTGGCGGTCGCGCACCAGGTCGGGGGTGGCGCCGAAGGACCCGTGGTTCAGGTGGGTGACGGACGGGTCCAGGCCGAAGCGGGACGGCGCCAGGTGAAGGCGGCTGAAGTCGTCGATGTCCACGCCACGGACACTAACCGCCCGGCGGGCGGCGGCCGACGGGGGCCCGGCAGCGCCCGGCCGCGTCAGAGCGCGGGCCGCCTCGCGCAGGCAGGCGGCCGCGGGGCGGCGCACCGGGCCGGTGAGCCGGGGGTCAGAACGTGAAGGCCTGGCTGCGGACGCTGTTGTCGAAGTTGGACAGCAGCAGCTCGGGCTCCCCCACGGCACGGATGCCGGGCAGCCGGGTGAACAGCTCACGGTACATGATCTTGATTTCCTGCCTGGCGAGGTTGGCGCCGAGACAGAAATGGGGGCCGGGCCCGCCGAAGCCGACGTGGGGGTTGGGCTTGCGGGTGATGTCGTAGCGGTCGGGGTCGTCGAAGACGTCCTCGTCGCGGTTGGCGGAGCCGTAGAACAGCACCACCTTGTCGCCCGGGCGCAGCCGTACCCCGCGTATCTCGTAGTCCTGGGTGACGGTGCGGCGGAACTGCATGATCGGGGAGACGTAGCGGACGGTCTCCTCGATGGCGCCGGCGATGTGGCCCTCGAAGTCGCCCGCGAGCCGCTCGCGCTCGCCGGGGTTGTCGGTCAGCAGCTTGAGCCCGTGGGCCATCGTGTTGCGGGCCGTCTCGTTGCCCGCGACCAGCAGCAGCGTGAAGAACGAGCCGAGCTCCCTGGGCGTCAGCCGCTCGCCGTCGACGTTCGCGGTGACCAGCGCGGACACCAGGTCGTCGCCGGGGTCCTTCTCGCGGCGGCGGCCGAGGTCGATCACCAGGCGCTGCAGGGCGAACAGCGCCGCCATGTTGCGGCCCGCCATCGCGACCGTGCGCGGCAGGGACATGCGCACGCCGGTGTAGGCGGTGGAGACGTCGACGTGCTGGTGGACCTTGGCCCGGATGTCCTCCGGGATGCCCATCATGTCGCAGATGACGTGGATGGGCAGCCGCGCGGCGACCTGCGCGACGAAGTCGCGGGGCCCTTCCTTGACGACGTCGTCGACGATGCGCCCGGCGGCCCTGACGATGTCGTCGTCCAGTCTGCTCAGCATCTTGGGCGAGAAGGCACGCGAGACGATGCGGCGCAGCCGGGCGTGCCGGGGGTCGTCGAGGTTGACCATCGAGTCGCCGAAGACGTATTTCACCCATCCCGGCGGCTCGGGGTTGGTGACGGCCGGCTCGCTGGAGAAGACCTTGGCGTTGCGGCTGGCCTCCACCACGTCGGCATGCCGCACCAGCGCGTGGAACCCGCTGCCGGAGCGCAGCAGCGGCACCCGGCGCTCGGGGAAGAACACCGGGCGGTCCAGCCGGCGGAGCCGGGCGAAATCACGCTCGCGCTCACGCGGCGGCCTGCGCCAGAAGCCGAGGTCCGCCAGGTCGATGCCCGTCTCCACAGCCGTCGTCACGGTCCTATCCTGGCACGCTCCGCACCGCTCGGCCCGGGCCTTCGGTCCCGGCCGCGGGCCGGGCGGTGCGGACGCCGGCCGTCACCGGTACGGCTGCCACCTGGCCGACAGGTCGCGCGCCCGGTAGGTCCGCATGCGGTGCTCCCACTGCTCGCGGATGCCGGGGTTGCTGCGCAGGATCGGCAACACGCTGGTGACCAGCTTCAGCTCGCGCAGGCGGCGCAGCACCGGGAAGCCGGGCCAGCCGGTGACGTCGAAGCCGTACCCCTTCGCCAGTAACGCGTGGTCGTCGGTCGGATAGTCGAGCCTCAGGCGGCCGACCGCGACGGGCGCGAGGTCCCACTCGCGGGGGCCGATGCTGGTGCCGTCGAAGTCGCACAGCACGGGGCCACGAGGGCCGGCGATGACATTGCCCATGAACGCGTCGCCGTGGATGACCCCCGGCGGCAGGTCGAAGCGCAGCATCGCCAGCTGGTCCTCGATCTCGTCGCACTCCTCCAGCAGGAACTCGTGGTCGTCGGTGTCCAGCTCCTCCGGCTCGGCCAGCCGCTGGCGTACCTCGTCCATCGGATGCCAGTCGGGCAGCGCCAGGGGCGGAGCGGGCAGCCGGTGCAGGCGTCTGAGCAGGCCGGCAAGGTCGGCACCGTCCGGCCGGGGCCCCGTCTCGGGCACCCGCTGCCACAAGGTGATCACCTGGCCGTCGAGCCGCATCGGTTGCTCGATTCCCGGTAGCAGCCGCACCGCCGGGAAGCCGTGGCTCTCCAGCCACCGGGCCACCCGCACGACGGTGACGGCGCGGTCGCGGGCGGCCGTGGAGCCGGCGATCCGGACGACCACCGGCTCCGTGCGCAGCCGGAACACGGCGTTGTTGGTGAACTTGATCAGCTCGGCGTGGTCCGGGTCCAGGCCGGTGCGGGCGCAGACCGCCGCGAGCAGCGAGTGGAGGGTGTCGCGGGTGAGCCCCCCGTAGGGGTTCTGAACTGCTGAGATGGTCATAGCTGTTCGTCTTGTCCTTCTCGTTCTTCTCGGAGGTTGCGGCGGGCCGCGAGGTGGTGCGTCCCGCCGGAGGGTGCCGCCGGGCGGATGTGCGGTCACGGGCACCGGGTGGGTGCGGTGGCCGGGGGTCCGCGGTCGCCGAGGTGGTCCCGGCGGGTTTCGCAGGTGGTGTCGGTGATCAGAGGTACGGCTGCTGGAGGTCGTCTGGTTCGTCCCTGCGGTTCTGCGGTGCTGGAAGTCGTCTATGCGCCTCAGGTTGTGAGAGTGCCGCCGGTCGCCGACGTGGTGGCGAAGATCTGGGAATCGCTCTGCACCCCCGCTGCCCTCCAGCGGGCCGGGGATCCGCAGCGGTCCCGCACGGAGCGGGAACGCGCGGCGGAGACCGGGCGGCGGGCCTGGCGTGGCGGGAAGCGGGGTGGCGCGGGCCCGGAGGACCGAACGGGCGCCGCTTGGACCATCCTCCATGGTCACCATATCATCACGGTGAGTATTTGACTGATTACTTACAGTAATCACAGGAGGTACGGGTGTGGCCCCGGCGACCTTCACGGTCCGGGTGTGGCGAAGCGGCGACGTTGTGCGGGGCCCTCAGCGATCGATCGGGCGCAACTCGGCGATGCGGCGGCACAGCTCCTGCGCGCCGGCGTTGCGGCGGCCGGCGGCGGCCTTCCGCAACGGGGCCAGGCGGTCGATCGTCCGGACCGACCTGATGTGGGCCACCAGCGTCACCGCGTCGTGGCCGTTGCGCAGCCCCCGCTCCACCTCGCCGAGGAGCAGCTGCACCGTCGCCAGGCCGATGAGCTCGAACACCTTGCTGCGCGTCATGCTCTGGTCACGGTGGCTCACGCTGCGTTCCAGCAGCTCGGCGGCCTCGGTGAGACGGCTCTCGCGACCCGGTCCGAGGCTCAGCAGCGCCACGCCGCTGGCCGCCTGCAGGTCGGCCTCGCCGAAGAACCGCACCCAGCACGGAGCCGCCTCCTGGTCGGCGCGCTCGAACTCGGCTCTGGCGCGCTCGATGGACTTCAGGGCGAGCTTCTCGTCGCCGAGCAGGGCGTACGCCCAGGCCTCGTTGGCGCACAGCATGGCGACGGTCAGCTCGCAGCTGGCGTCCTGCGCGCAGATCTGGCCGAGCTGGAAGAACCGCAGCGCGTCCGCCACCCGGTCGCGGTGCAGGTGGACCCGGCCCATGCGGTACAGCACGTTGGCCGCGAGCGAGGGGTCCCCGGCGTGCTTGGCCTGTTCGAGGGCCCGGGCGAGATGCTGGCGGGCGGCGCTGTACAGGCCGATGTCGAAGGACGTCCAGCCGGCGAGGTTGTGCTGGTCGGCCAGGGCCTGGTGCAGCCGGCGCTGGACCTGCTCGGTGCAGTCGGCCTGCAGGAGGTTGTGCGACCAGCCGAGCTGCGCGACCACCGCGTCGCGGCACACGCCGCCGCCGTATTGGTAGTCGAGCGCTCGCAGCGACCGTGTCACCGTCTCGACCTGCACGACCTCGGCCTCCCCGATGCGGCCCCGCGGCGGGGTGGGCACGTGCGGCAGCGGTCGCCGCCACTCGTCCACCGACGCGGGCAGGGCTCCGATGGTGACCTGCGCGGCGTGGGCGAGCAGCCTGCGCACCTGCTCTTCCTCCGGGACGTCGTCCTGGTAGACCTCGGGCAGCGGGTCGGCGGCCTGGGAGACGTCGTCGTAGGCGAGCCCCATGTAGCCGCGGGGCACGCCGAGGCCGTCGGCGATGCGCACCAGCACGTCGTACGCCATCACCTGGCGGCCGTTGAGGATCTCGGAGATCTCCGACTGGGACTGCCCCGTCAGGGCGGCGATGCGCCTCTGGGAGATCCCTACGCGCTGCAGCAGTTGGTAGACCGTCGCGATGTCGCGCACCGCCAGGGCCCCGCGCATCTGGGGTCGTTCCCAGACCGCGAAGCTGATCGCCTGCTCGCTCGCGTGAGTGACATTCATGCCGACCTTCCGCCGATGGATGCGCTGGCCTCTCAATTAACCAGGTCGGGGGGCCTTCCGTCTGGGATAACGGTAGGGCCGATCGCCAAGGCGGATCGGCGGGGCCGATCGGTCCGGCCGATCGCGGGCAGACAGGACATGGCTATCGGTAGGACGGCTTACCACCGGGTGGAAGCTTCCCTCACCATCGAAGGCGAACCCCGGGGGATCACCGCGCGCTTCCTCCGCTTGCTCATCGACCGAGAAGCCCAAGGAGTGATCAACTCATGCGCGCCGAGCAGCCCGTCCCGAAGGAGGCTCACCACCGCACCGCGGTCCTGGCGGAGGAACGGCGGTCCGGCGATGCCGTCCACGCCGCCTGCGACGACACCTTCCGCGTGCTGGTGACGACGCTGCGCGGGGGTTCGGCCTCGCGCGCCGCCCGTGCCGCGGTCCGCCGTGCCCTTCTGGAAGCGGGGGTCGCCGCCGACGGGATCGGCGACGCCGAGATCATCGTGGCGGAGCTTGCCGCCAATTCCGAAAAACACGCGTGCGGCCCTTACGAGCTGCGCATTCACTTCCTCAGCGGGATCCCGATGTGGTGCGAGATGGTGGACGGCGGGACCCGCCTGGCGGAGATCCACGCGATCCTGGCCGACCTGCACACCGCGGCGGAGCCCGAGCCGTCCGGCCCGCGGGCGCCGGACGAGATCGACGAGATCGACCTCACGCCGTTCGCCGAGAGCGGGCGCGGGCTGCTGCTGGCGCACCGGCTGTCGGGCGGCCACTGCTACGCCTACCCGACGACGATGTTCGTCGGACGCACACCGGGGAAGGCCGTCGCCTTCTCCCTCCCCGCCCCGTCGTGCGGCGGGGACGGCTGAGGGGCCGGCCCCTTGGCGGCGTACGGCCCCTCACGAGGGGGGAAGGGCCGTACGGCCCCTCAGCCCCCTCTGTTCCGCGTGAGTCTCAGGGCGCCGCCGTCACGGTCAGGGCCGACGAGGCGGACCGGTCGCCCGAGGTGACGGTGAGCGTCGCCTGTCCCGGGCGCACGCCGGTGAGCGTGCCGGTCGCGAGGTCGAGCACCGCGACCACGCCGTGCCGCCGGGAGGCGGCCCTGACCTCGGCGGCCGAGGACACCACGGCCAGGGCGCCGTCGCCGCTCCAGGTGACGCTGGCCGGGTAGCGCAGCGGGAAGGTCAGGTTGAACCCGGTCGTGGTGCCGGTCGCGGACACCTTCGCGGTGGCGCCGGCGGCGAGCGTGCCCGGCGCGGACAGCGAGATCTCGTCGAACAGCGGGTTCACCCGGGCCGTCAGCCAGTCGCGGGTCTTCGGGCTCGGCTCGCCGGCCGTGACGCGGCCCGGCCGGGGGTCCACCCCGACCAGCATCCAGCCGAAGAAACCGCCCTTGTCGGGCGAGCTGTAGGGCGTCTTGCCCACCGCGGGCGTGTTCACCTCCAGGACGCCGTCCGCCCGGGTGACGGCCGCGGTGTGGGCGTGACCGGTGAACAGCGCCACCGGCTTGCCCGCGCTCTCCCGGAACTCCGCCAGCCACCGCTCCACCAGCCCGGCTTCGAGCTGGTCGGAGAACTGGGAGCTGGCCGCGCCGGAGGGGTCGTGCAGCGGGTGGTGGAACACCACGGTCACCGACTCGACCGAGCGGTCCTCGGCGGCCTTCGCCAGCTCCTCCGAAAGACCGGGGACCTGCGTCCAGTCCGACGGGCGCAGCCCGCCGAGGGTGGTGTTGAGCAGGACGAAGCGGGTTCCCTTGTGGTCGAACGTCTGGTGGGCCGGCCGCCCGGTGGCGAGGAAGTTGTCCAGGGTGCCGGTGGCGGTCGCGCCGGACTCGTGGTTGCCGGGGATCCAGTGGACGGGCAGGTCCGCGGGCACGTTGTCCTTGAGGATCTGCTCCGCCAGCGCGAAGTCTGCCGGGGTGTTGTTGTCCACGAAGTCACCGTTGATCACGATGAAGTCGGGCTTGGCGGCGACGGCCTGCTTCAGCGCGGTGGCCGCCTGCCGGGCGGCGAACGACGACGGGCCGCCCGCCGCGCCGACGTGCAGGTCGGACATGACGGCGAAGCGCCAGCGCCCCTTGCCGAGGTCCTCCTGCTCCAGCACGTAGGGGTCGGGGGTGAGGGCGGACTCGGCGGTGACCTCCTGGCCGACCATCGCGGTCAGCGCGTCGAACCTCAGCTGCCCGGCGTCCTTGGCGAGGTTGGAGGTCTCGACCACGTAGAGGTTGGTCAGGGTGATCGGCTCGGAGAAGCCGGCGGGCAGGGTCCCTTCGACCCACTTCCAGCCGGTCCAGTCGACGGCGGTGGCGAAGGTGAACGGCACGTTGGTCGTCCCCTGCGAGCGCAGCGTGGCGCGCAGCCAGTGCTTCTTCCCGTCGCCGTACGCCCACACGCCGAGCCGCTTGGTGCCGTGCGGCAGGGTGAGCGGGGACGGCTTGGCCACCGCGTACGCCGCCGAGGTGCCCGAGGTGCCGGTGAAGTCGTAGGTGAGGGCGAGCGCCTGGTTCCCGGCGGGGGCGCCGGGCCGGTCGGCCGCGGCGACGGACGCCACCGACGCGGTGGCCTTCGCCGTGGAGGCGGCCCAGTTCTCCCCCGCCTCGAACTCCGCCAGGGACCGCCGCTTGAGGCCGACGGCCACGGGCAGGCGCGCCACCTTTCCCTGGACGGTCGCGGTGACGACGGTGCCGGCGCCGTCCGCCGCCTCCAGCCCGGTGATCTTCAGTGATCCGTCGGCCTGCGGCTCGGCCTTCACCACCGAGGAGTCGTAGGCGAGGTCGGTGTCGCGGACGGCGATGGGGGCGGTGAAGCCGTCGGCGTCGTGGCCGGTGACCCGGACGACGGCGGAGTCGCCGCTCTCCAGGGTCAGGCCCGCGGAGCCGAACTCGGCGCCGGCGAGGGCGCCGAGCACGCGCAGGCCGGTGGCGCCGCGCGCCCGTCCGGCGCGGGCGACCAGTTCGCCCTCCCCGGGGCGGCCGCCGCGCAGGACCCCGTCGCGTACCTCGCCGAGCCGGCCGGCGTCCCACCGCACCCGGGTCGAGCCGAGCCCGACGGGGGCGTACGTCTCGTCGTACCCGGCGGCCGAGACCGCCACGGTGAGGCCGGGGAACACGCGGGCGGCGCCCGTGCGCACCGAAAGGCCGTGCAGCCTGCCCGAGCCCTTCGCCGCGAACAGGCCCACACCGCTCGGGATGAGCCGCTCGCCGCCGTCGGAGGGGGTGTTGACGACGCTCACGCCGTCGTCACCGGGGGTGCGTGCGACGATGTCGGAGGAGCCGCCGCCGTCCAGCATGAACGCCTCGCGGGCGCCGAGCCGCACCATCAGCTTGGCGGTCTCGTCGAAGCTCAGTCCGGCCGAGAAGTTGGCCGAGCCGTCGACGGTCACCATGAGCAGCCGCCGCCCGCCGTCGGTCCAGCCGATCGCGGTGCGCGGCTTGAGGGCGTCGTTGCCGGTGGAGGGCGGGAAGTCGATGGCCTGGCCGTCGCGGACGAGCACCTCGCCGCTGCCGAGGGCCGTGCGCAGCTTGGCCGGCGAGTCGGTGCGCAGGCGCACGTCGAGGGTGACGGCGTCGCCGGGCGTGGCGGTGGCGAGCCGGGCCGCGGCGGCGCCCTGGCCGACGACCACCATGCCGCCGTCCGGGACCGGGGTCGTGGTCACCGTGTCGTTGACCGCGGTCACCTTGCCGCCGGAGACGACGAGCTCGGTGAGGGCGCCGGAGTGCGGGATCAGGGTGCGCAGGCCGGGGCCCCACTGGTCGGTGAAGACCGAGACGGCGCCTGCGGGCAGGGCGGCGGAGTTCAGGCTCGCCACGGGGTGGGCGGTGCCGGCGACGGTGACCGTGCCCTCGAGCAGGGCGCTCGCGAGGCGGGCCACGCGGTCCTCACCGATCGAGGCGACCGTGCGGCTCTCGGTGGTGGCCTTGCGCAGTTCGCCGGCCCGGACCTCGGGGCCGATGACGGCGTTGGTGTCGTTGATGTCGTAGTAGTCGCCGTTGACCGCCGCCACGGCATTCTGGGCGTCGGCCGCCTTCGACAGGGGCCGGGTCTCGGTCAGCCTGCCGCCCACCATCCCGACGTCGACGCGGGAGCCGGACAGGTCGGCGTTGAGGACGTGCGCGCGGGTCCAGCCGTCGCGGCCGAAGGTGTCGAAGGAGGTCAGCACGATGCCGGGCGCGACGGGACGGTCGACGCGGTCCGCCTCGACCGACTGGCCCGGCACGGTCGTCCGATAGCCGGGACGGCCGGTGCCCGGCGCCCTCTCGGCGTTCTCGGCGCTCTCGGCGCTCTCGGCGCTCTCGGCGCTCTCGGCGCTCTCGGCGCTCTCGGCGCTCTCGGCCTCGTCCGCGTCGCCGGCGCCGGGCGCGCGTGCCGCGACGTCCGGGACGGCGGCCTGTGCGGCGCTCTCGGCGTCCATCCTCGTGCCGGGACCGGGCGGGGCCCCGGCCCGGGCCGCTTCCTGGGCGACGCCGGGGACGGCGATGGCGAGCGCCACCGCGATCACGCGCGCGAACCTACGCAATTCTCCACCTCCACATACGAACGGGCCTGAAGGTAGGCACGCACGAAGCCGATCTCGGGTCCGCGCGATGACGCGCCGATGACGAGGCGGCGAACATCGATGATCGGTGCCGGCCTCCTCTCAGGGTGCGGCGTCCATCGCGTCCACCGGCGCTCTGCCGGCGGGCCGCACCGGTCTGTCCGGCGGGCCGGCCGATCGCAGGCCGCACGGGTCGGCGAGTCACGGTCGCGGGCGTAGAGAGCGATCTCTGCCTGGGAGTAAAACCGCTGTCACATCACCCGTCAACACCGTCCGGATCTCCGGCGCGGCGGGGGTCGGAGGAGGCGGCGGACGGGGTCGCAGAAGGGCCGGCGTGCGAGAAAGCGCTCTCACCTGGGTGTCTTCCGAACGTCGTGCCGTTCCGCGCCGGTGGCCCTAACTCCGAATTCCGTCGACCCGTTGACTTAGTAAATCAAAAAGATTTAACTATCGACGCCAAGTACCACGGCCGGAACAGGGCGGGCGGCGGCACGGGACTCGGGGCCCGCGCCGCGCCGCCGTGCCCGCCCAGGACTCGAAAAGGAGTCAGGTCATGCAGATGACAACGTTGTCGGCCCTTCCCCCCAGGAGCAGTGATCGCTGATGCTGTCCCGTCGCACCTTCCTGCTGGCCAACGGCGTCGTCCTCGCGAGCGGCGGCCTCGGCCTCTCCCTGCCCGGCACCGCCGAAGCCCGCGCCGACGCCCCGCTCCTGCCGTCCTTCGGCCGGCCCACCCACCTCGACGTCGCCGACGTCAGCACCCTCACCGGCGACGACCAGCTGCTGCTGACCACGCTCCAGGGCGTCGTCAACCGCCGCCGTCCCCGCCTCTACTTCAACTACGAAAGCGGCGGCGCCGACCTGCGCTGGCTGCCCGGCACCGGCGCCGCCGTCACCCGCCACGACAATGCCCTCGACCTGGTCGCCCGCTACCGGGGCGAGATCCGGGGCGCGGTCCTGCACGACCCGGCCGTCGCCGACTCGGTGAACGTCGCCACGACGCTGGCCGGCCTGGAGAACGCCGTGGCCGCCACCGCCGAGCAGGCCCGCGTCCACGGCCTGAGGATCGTCGCCGACCTGCGGGGCCGCTTCCACGCCGGCGACCCCACGGCCACCTACCGCTGGCAGCTCGACAACCTCTTCCCCCGGTGCGCCCACACCCTGCTCGCCGGGCTCCCGCCCACCAGGACCGTACGCGTCCCCGACGTGCGGTGGCGTGAGATCGCGCGGGAGACCCAGCGCGTCCGCGACTCCTCCAACCGCGCGGTGCGCACCTTCGACCTGAGCCCCGAACTGTCCGGGCAGGACGGCGTGTACCTGCGCTTCCAGGACTCCCTGGGCGACGACGGGTGGGGCGCCTCGGTCGGCAAGGTCACCGTGAAGGCCGACGGCACGGCCATCGCCTCCTTCACCCCCGGCACCGACGCCGAGGCGCCGTACCTGTTCGACGGGCTCAACTCCGCCATCGGCGGGGACTCCAACCGCTTCGCCGACGGCGGCGGGTACTTCATCTACCGCTTCACCGCCCCGGCCGGGACCAAGCAGCTCCAGGTCGAGGTCGACCTCTGGAACCAGTACCTGGTCACCGCCACCACCACCGCCCCCACCCGGGTCGAGCCCTTCCCGTACTTCCGCGACTACGTGGTGGCGTCGCGCGCGATGGTCGTGTGGCTGCCTCCGGCCGGCGAGAGCGGCAAGCTGCTCGACGAGGTCTTCAGCCGGGTCAAGCCCACCACCCCTTACGCCGGGTGGTTCTCCAACGACGTGGCCGGGGAATGGGGCGGCGTCGACCGGGCCTCGCAGCACGGCGTCGAGGTGGTGGCCGCCGACTACTACATGAACGCCACCGTCCACGCCGGCGTCGCGGCCAAGGTGTCCGCCAAGGTGCCTCCCGTCCCCAGGGCGACGCTGCGCGACCGGGTCTATCTCACCCTCACCTTCGGCGAGGGTGACAACATCCAGTACTGCCAGCGGCACATGCGCGACCTGTGGGACGACCCCAAGCGCGGTCAGGTGCCGGTGAACTGGACGGTCAGCCCGCTGCTCGCCGACATCGGCCCCGCGCTGCTCGCGTACTACCAGCGCACCGCCACGGCGAACGACCTGCTGATCGCCGGCCCCTCCGGCGCCGGTTACACCTACCCGGGCTCCTGGCCGCAGGCGGCCCTGGACGCCTACACCGAGCTCAGCGGCCGCTACATGCGCCGCACCGGCATGAACCTCGTCTACGCCTACAACCAGCGCAAGCCGGAAGGCGACGGCTGGGTGCCCTTCGACGAGCGGATCGTCCGGTCCTACCGCGAGAACACGCCGGTGCGCGGCATCATCCAGTCCTGGGAGACCGGAGACCTGCTGGCCCGCCCGGCCGGGATCCCGCTGATCGGCAACCTCTCCCCCCAGGGGAAGGCGCAGGAGTACCGGGACGCGCTGTTGAAGCACATCGAAGGCTGGGACGGCCGCAAGCCGCTCTTCATCGCCGGCGCCGTCAACGCCTGGAACTGGACGCCGAGCGACGTCGCCGAGCTCGGCGCGCTGCTCGGCGACCCGTTCGAGATCGTCCGCGGCGACACGTTCTTCGAGCTGCTGGGCCGCTCCACCGGCTGAGCCGCCGGCGTCGAGCCCGTTCAGGTCCTCGACGCGGGAACTTCATACTGCGGTGGGCCGGATGTCCGGATCAACGGGGACGATCCGCAGTATGAGAGCCTCGCGCGCATCACGCCTGCTCGCCGCGGCGACCCTCGCCGCCGTCCCCTCGGTCCTGACCGCAACCCCGGCCTCCGCCCGCGTCGCGCCGCCTCCGCCCGCCCGGATCAGCGCGTGCGACGTCCCCGGCCTGGCGGTGGCGGCGCCGTACGACACGGTGGAGGGGCGGTCGCGCGCCGGCACGGTGACGCTCTTCCGCGGGACGAAGAAGATCGCCGTGCTCTCCCAGGCGACCGCCGGCATCGCCGGCACCCCTGAGCGCGGCGACTCCTTCGGCTCGGCGGTCGTCTCCGGCGACTTCGACGGCGACGGCTGCGCCGACCTGGCGATCGGGGCCTCGGAGGAGTTCGCCGGGCCGGCGGTGCCGGACGGCGCCGACGGCAACGGCGTCGTCCAGCTGCTGTACGGGACGGCGAACGGGTTCCGGCCGGGAGGGACGCTCGACGTCACCCACCTCGGCCGTTCCCGTGACACCGACCGCTTCGGCGCGGCGCTCGCCGCGGGCGACCTCGACGGCGACGGGGACGACGAGCTCGTCGTCGGCGTCCCCGGCCTGGAGGAGGGGGGCGGCGCCGGCGTCTTCGGCCTGAGAAGGCACGGGGTGGACGGCAAGGGGTCCCTGATCACGCAGGCCACCTCGTGGGTGGCGCAGGACCACGCCGAGGGCGACCAGTTCGGGGCCGCCGTGGCGGCCGGCGACTTCGACGGCGACGGCCGGGACGAGCTGGCGATCGGGGCGCCGGGCGACGACGTGGGCACCACCTCGGGCGGCGGTTCGGTGACGATCGCCGACCTCCGGGCCCGCCAGGCCGGCGTCTACACGCAGAACAGCCCCGGCGTGCCGGGCGCGGCGGAACGATGGGACTCCTTCGGCGCGGCCCTGGCGTCCGGCGACTTCGACCGCGACGGACGCGACGACCTGGCGATCGGCGTGCCCGGTGAGGGGCTGGACGCCTTCCAGGACGGCCCGATGTACGGCAACGGCGGCGTCCACGTGCTCTACGGCACCACCCGCGGCCTGACCGCGATCGGCAGCGAGTTCTGGTCGCGCAAGACCAAGGGGATCAGGGGCAGGAGCCTGAACACCGACCGGCTCGGCGCCGCCCTGGCGGCGGGCGACCTCAACGGGGACGGCGATGCCGAACTCGCCATCGGCCTGCCCGGAGGCGGCAAGGTGATCGTCCTGGCGGGCACCCGCACCGGCGGGCTCACCGTGCGGCACAACATGATCCTCAAGGGGCGGCACGGCCGTCCGGGCGACCTGTACGGGTCCTCGGTGGCGATCACCCCCGCCGGCCTGGTCGTCGGCGCGCCCGGCGCGGGACGGGTCACGCTGGTCCCCTCCTCGGTGAAGAAGGGCTCCTACACGGGGCTGCGCCCGTCGGCCGCGCGGACGCTGACCGGTCCGGCCAAGGGGCTGTTCGGCTTCGCGATGACCCCCTGAGACGAGCGGGACCGGCACCCCCCTGTGGGCGCCGGTCCCGCTCGTGCACGGGATGGGTCAGGTGAGGACGCGCTCGCCGGACGGGACGGTGAAGCTCGCCGCGGTCTTCGCGGGGGCGCCCCTGCGGCTGATGTAGTCCAGGGTGCGGAAGTCGGCCTTCAGCTCCTCGGGCGTCGCCCTGCACACGATGTAGCCGCGGCGCTCGTTGACGAACCTCAGCTGCGGGTTCTCCATGAGGAGGGCGGCGTTCCTGGCGGGGTCGTGATAGCCGTCGCCGTCGCTGGAGATGGACGTGCCGACCAACTCCACGCCGACCTTGCGCGAGTCCGGGTCGTCGAAGTCGGTCACCAGGTCGGCGGCGGAGGCGACGTGGGCGTCCCCGGTGAGCACCACGTTGTTGCCGGTCCGCGAGGAGGCGAGCGCGGCGAGCAGCCGGTCGCGCTCGGCGGGGTACCCGTCCCAGGCGTCGACGTTCAGTTCCCTGCCGGGGCCGAGGTGGTAGTCGCGCTGGCCGAGGATGATCTGCTGGGCGACGAGGTCCCAGGTGCCGGTGGAGTCGCGCAGCCCGGCCGTGAGCCACTTCAGCTGGTCGTCGCCCAGCATCGCCCGCTCCTGGCCGAGACGCTCGTCGCATCCCGACCGCATGCCGTCGCCGCAGGGCTGGTCGCTGCGGAACTGCCGGGTGTCGAGCAGGTGGAAGGTGGCCAGAGAGCCCCACGACACCCTGCGGTTGATCTTGATGTGCGGGCCGCGGGCGACGGCGGACCGGCGCAGCGGCATGTGCTCGTAGTACGCCTGGAACCCCGCCGCCTTGCGCGCGCCGAACCCGGGGACCTCGGTGCCCGGGACGTCGCCCGCCCAGTTGTTCTCCACCTCGTGGTCGTCGAAGATCACCAGCCACGGGCTGTTGAGGTGGGCGAACTGCAGGTCCGGGTCGGTCTTGTACTGCGCGTGCCGCACACGGTAGTCGGCGAGGGTCTGCAGCTTGCCTCCCGCGTGCCGCCGGACGTTGCCCTCCGCGGCGGTGTAGACGCCGCCGGAGTACTCGTAGATGTAGTCGCCGAGGTGCACGACCACGTCGGGCTGCTGCTCGGCCATGCGCCGGTAGGCGGTGTAGTAGCCGTGCTCGTACTGCGCGCAGGAGACGGCGGCGAAGGTGAGGGACGCCGCGGCGGAGGCGGCGGGCGCGGTGCGGGTGCGTCCGGTGGGCGAGAGGTGACCGTTGGCCCGGAAGCGGTAGAAGAACTCCCCTCCCGGCCGCAGCCCGTCCAGCTCGACGTGCACCGAGTGGGCGGAGGCGGGCCGGGCCGTCGCCGTCCCGGACCGGACCACGCGGCGGAAGCCCTCGTCGGCCGCGACCTGCCAGGCCACCTCGACGTCGCGGCCGGGCATGCCGCCGTGCCCGTCCGGGGCGAGCGGGTCGGGCGCGAGGCGGGTCCACAGCACGAACCCGTCGGCGGACGGGTCGCCGGAGGCGACGCCCAGCGTGAACGGATCGGCCAGGCGGCGAGCGGAGGTGGAGGAGGAGGTCTGCCGGGACGGGGTGGACGCTCCGGCGGAGGCGGGCACGAGCAGGCCGCCGGCCCCCGCGACGGCGGCGGTAAGGAACACTCTGCGTGAGGGGTTCTGCTCCACGTCCTCAAGTGCAGACGGTCATCCTGACCTGCGGGCGATGGTGTGATGTCGGCGGCGTGAACAGCTGCCGCACAGGCAGGCGGGTTACCCACGGTTGTTGAACGGGCGTCGACATGCGGGCGACCTCTGGTGGCATGCCGGGCGACGTTCTCACCTCGCCCGGCACGCCGGCCTTAGGTCAGCTGACTTTTCTCCTGCCGTACAGGGAAGTGGCGAGCAGCACCCCGATGATCGCGAGAACGATCTGGAGGATCAGTTCGATCCAGTCGATGCCTCTCGTGGCGGCCACCCCGAGCGCCCCGGCGATCGCGGTGCCGATGAGAGCGGCGACGATTCCGATCACGACGGTCAGCCAGATCGGGATGTTCTGCCGCCCGGGAATGAGCAACCGCGCGATCACACCGATGATCAGACCTACGATGATCGCGCTGAAGATGCCGGTGACCTGCATGTCACGCCTCCGATTCGCGGTTGTCATGCTCATGCCCGCGCATGCTGCGATCAATGCGTCCGGCGGCGGGAAGGCCGCCTCCGCGCGTTTCCGTCGTCAGCGATCAGCCGTGCCGGGGCCGGCGGCGTCCAGGACCCTGGTGGCGGCCTCGACGACCGCGTAGCGGAGGCTCTCGGGGTCGTCGAGGTCGAGGCCGACGGCGAGCCCGTCCTTGAGCAGCACGAGTATCTCGGCGGTGCGGCCGGGGTCGGGGTGACCGTCGGCCACCAGCAGGTCGTGGAACAGTTCCCGGCACCAGTTCCGATGGTCGCCGATGGCCTGGCGCACGGGATGGACCGGGTCGGGGTACTCGGCCGCCGCGTTGATGAACGGGCAGCCGCGGTAGGTGGGCTCGGCGCCGAACCGGCACAGGCGGTCGAACGCCGCCAGGAGCGTCTCGCGAGGTCCGGCGGCCGGAGTGCGCTCGGCGATCTCGCGCTGCCGCCGGCTCTGCTCGACGATGTAGGCCCTGACGAGATCGTCCTTGCTGGGGAAATGGTGGTAGAAGGTCGCCTTGGCCACGCCCGCCTCGGCGATGATCCGGTCGATGCCCACCGTGTGCACGCCCTCGGCGTAGAACAGGCGCGTGGCGGTCTCGAGGATCCGACTCCAGGCCGCGCTCTTGCGGGGAGTCGCCGGCGCTTCGCTGTTCACCCCTTGACCCTACCAGACAGGTCTGTCTAGTATCGGCCGTCGTCAGCAACCAGACAGATCTGTCTGTCTACCTATGAAAGGGCGGGTCATGAGTCGATACACCGCGATCGCCACCTCTGAGGGGCGTGACGGCCGTGCGGTCAGCTCGGACGGCAGGCTGGACGTCAAGCTGGCCCTGCAGAAGGAACTGGGCGGCGACGGCGACGGCACCAACCCCGAGCAGCTGTTCGCGGCCGGGTACGCCGCCTGTTTCGCCACTTCGATGAGGCTCGTGGCGGACAAGAAGAAGATCGACGTCACCGGCATGTCCGTCACCGCCGAGGTGGGCCTCAGCCCCAACGGCGCGGGCGGCTACCAGCTCGAGGTCACCCTGCGGACGAAGCTGCCCGGCGCCCTCTCCCCCGAGCGCGGCCGCGAGCTCGTCGAGGCCACCCACCAGGTGTGCCCCTACTCCAACGCCACCCGCGGCAACATCCCGGTCACCCTGCTGACCGACTAGGCACCCCACCGGACGGCCGGCGGTGCAGACGCCGGCCGCCGATCGATGACCCGAAGCCGGGACGTGATCATGAAAGAGACATCCCCTCCCCCCGCATCCGGTCCGGCCCCCACCGGTTCCGGCCCCGGCCCCGCCGCGGCCCTACCGGGCAGGAACGCCGCGCTGCTGCTCTTCGTCGTGTGCGCGGTGCAGTTCCTCGATGCGATGGACATCGCGAGCATGGGGCCGGCCTTACCGCAGATCCAGCGAGAGCTGAACATGTCACCCGACGAATTACAGTGGGTGATCAGCGGCTACACGCTGGGGTTCGGAAGCGTCCTGCTGCTGGGCGGCCGTCTGGCCGACCTCCTCGGCCGCAAGAAGCTTCTGATCGGCTGGCTGCTCGTGTTCACGGTGGCGAGCTCGGTGGGCGGACTGACCCACGGGAGCGTCCTTCTCGTGGCCGCGCGGCTGTTCAAGGGCATCAGCGCGGGCTTCACCGCCCCGGTGGCGATGGCCGTCCTGCTCGACGCGTTCCGTGAGGAGAAGGCACGGAACCGGGCCCTCGGCGCCTTCCTCGCGATCACCACGGTCGGCTACTCGGCCGGACTGGTGCTCGGCGGCCTTCTCACGGGCCTCACCTGGCGGCTCGTACTGTTCCTCCCCGCCGTGGTGGCCGCGGTCGTCGCGGGCCTGGCCCACGTGGCGGTGCCCCGCGACCACCGGTCCCGGGAGCGGAGGCGAGGACGGATCGACGTGCTGGGCGCGGTCCTTGTGACGAGCGCTTCGATCATGCTCGTCCACGGGGTCACCCGCGCTCCGGCCGCCGGCTGGGGCGACACGGGGGTCATCGGCTCGCTCGTGGGCGCGGCCGCGGTGCTGGCCGTGTTCGTCGTCGTGGAACGGGCCCACCCGAGCCCCTTGATCCCGTTCGCCGTGTTCACCCGCCCGCACCTCGTGCGCGCCAACGCCTGCATCCTGATGTTCGGGGCCTACGTCGCCTTCCAGTTCGTGCTCACGCTCTACTACCAGAACGAGCTGGGCTGGTCCCCCCTGGAGGCGGGACTGGCGTTCCTCCTCGGCGCGGCGCTCACCGGGGTCACGGCGCGGCACTGCGCGGCCGCCGTCACCAGGTACGGGGCGTGGCCGGTGGCGACCACGGGTCTTCTCATGCTCGCCGCCGGCTACCTCGTCTGGGCTCTCCTCATCGGGCACGCCGGCCCGCTGCCTCTTCTCTTCGCCCAGCAGGTGCTCGGCGGCATCGGCTTCGCCGCCGCCTACACGGCACTCAACATCGCGGCCGTCGGGCATGCCCGCGACGGTGAGCAAGGCCTGGTGTCGGGCCTTTTCAACGCCTCCGCGCAGATCGGAGCCGGCGTCGTGCTCGCCGCGACCGCCACGATGGTCACCGTCCACGCGGGCCAGGGACTCGGCGGCTACCGGGCGGGGCTGTGGACGATCGGCGCGGTCTCGATGGCGATCACGGTGGCGGCAGGGGCGAAGGCCGTGGGCCGCCCCGCCCGACCTTGACCAGACCGATCTTGTGGCTCGCCCGCTGGGGGGCTTCGTCGTCGCCCGCGGAGGCTTGGCTAGGCTGCGGTCATGGCCGAGATCAAGCCCCCGACTCCCAAGGCAGCATTCGAACTGCTGCTCGCCGGTAACCAGCGCTTCGTTGCGGGCGCCCCGGAGCACCCGAACCAGGATTCGACCCGCCGCGCCGAGATCGCACCAGGCCAGCGGCCGTTCGCCGTCCTGTTCGGGTGCTCCGACTCCCGGTTGGCCGCAGAGATCATCTTCGATCGTGGTCTGGGTGACCTGTTCGTGGTGCGCACCGCGGGCCACGTGATGGGCGCGGAGGTGCTGGGCAGCGTCGAGTACGGGGTGGACGTGCTGGACTGCCCGCTGGTGGTGGTCCTCGGCCATGACTCGTGCGGCGCGGTCGCCGCCGCGTGCGCCGCGCTGGAGGAGGGGATGGCGCCGGCCGGGTACGTCCGGGACGTCGTCGAGCGGGTGACGCCCAGCGTGCTCGCGGCGCGGGCCGCAGGTCGTGTGAAGCCCGACGAGATCCTGGCCGAGCACATCAGGCACACCGTCGACCTGCTCTTGGACCGCTCTCGGGTGCTCACCGAACGGGTCGCCGCCGGCCAGGCCGCCGTCGTGGGCCTGTGCTACCGTCTGGCCGACGGCAGCGCCCAGGTGGTGGCGGCCCGCGGGCTCGAAGTCACCGCCGCATCGTGACCGGATCTCCCCCAGCCACTTCACGGCGCACGGAGCCGGTCACGCTCTGCGCGCACGTGGTGCCGGCGCCGGCCTGACCCTTTCCGCGGACCGCGGTCAGGGTCGGGCGTGCGTCCGGTGGGCGCCGCGGCAGGCACGTCGGACGGCGTCGGTGCCGGTCACTCCGTCGGCCGGGGTCCCGCGGCGCGGCGGAGCCGGTTGGCGATCGCCAGTCCCAGCCCCTGCTCCACCGGCAAGGACGCGACGATGAGGTCGCATCCCCGCTCGTCGAGCCGGCGCAGGAACCCGTACAGCCCGCGCGCGTAGGCGGCCATCGAACCGGGAACCTCCACCACGGCGTGCGCCTTCACGGCGGTGCCGGCGAAGGCAGGGGGAAGAAAGACGCCCACCTGATGTCCGAGCTCCTGCGCGAGCTCCGCTTCGGCGACGACCTTCTCGGGCTCGACGAGCACGACCCGCGCACGCGGCGCGTAGTGCGACGGATGCTGGCCGGGCACCCGAACGCGGCTCGTCGAGTGGACCGCGAGCGGGCGCCCCAGCACCGCTTCGAGCTCCTCGCGCGTCACCCCGCCAGGCCGGAGGACACTCGGGGTCTCGCCGGTGGCGTCGACGATGGTCGACTCGACGCCGACCTCGCACGAGCCGCCGTCCAGCACGAAATCGACGGCGTCACCGAGCTCCGCACGGACGTGGTTCGCCGTTGTGGGGCTGACCGAGCCGAAGCGGTTGGCGGACGGGGCCGCGACACCGCCGCCGAAGGACGACAGCAGCGCGAGCGCGACGGGATGGTCGGGCACGCGCACGGCGACCGTCTCCAGGCCGCCGGTCGCTTCGAGGGGGACCCGGGGACCGCGCCGCAGGACCAGCGTGAGTGGCCCCGGCCAGAAGCGTTCGGCCAGCACGCGGGCCGTCGCGGGCACGTCCTCGACCCAGTCGCCCAGGTCGTCCGCGCTGCCGATATGGACGATCAGCGGGTGGGAGGGCGGGCGCCCCTTGACCTGGAAGACGCGCGCGACGGCGGCGGGGTCCTCGACGTTGGCGCCCAGACCGTAGACGGTTTCGGTAGGGAGGGCCACCAGGCCTCCGGCGCGCAGCACACCGGCCGCCTTCTCGATGTCGCTGGACCTTGTCGTCACCCTCACAACCCTCTCACTGATCGGCTCTTCCGCATTCCGTGGTCTCCGCGGGCACATGACGACGAACCACGGCCGGGGGCACTGCGAGAGCCCGGATGCGCGAATACCGTCACGACACCGGGGAACACCGCCAGGACGCCCCAATCGGTGCAGGCCCCTCAGGGAGGAAGGCCGGTCTGAGCGCCTGGCGCCGCCGATGCCCTCGGTCACCACGACAAGACTACCGCCCGGCTCCTCGGCGAGGGTGCCGGCGCGTGCAGCGGCAAGCCGGCCCGTGCCGTTCGGGAGGGACCGATTCCTTTTCGTGGCGGCCGGGGTCTACATGAGAGGGATCGGGCCGCGCGCCGGGCCGCTCTCTCTCATGTACGCCGAGAAAGAGGAGCTGATCGCCAATGAGCATTCCCCCGACCATGCGCGCGCTGCGGCAGACGTCCCTCGACGGGCCGCAGGACATGTGCCTGATCACCGACGCCGCGGTGCCGAGCCCCGGCCAGGGCGAGGTGCTGATCCGTGTCACCGCCGCCGGAGTCAACTTCGCCGACATCTCGAAGGCCCGCGGCACGTTCGCAGGCGGCCCGCGGCCACCGTACGTGGCCGGTTTCGAGGCCGCCGGCGAGGTCGTCGCGGTGGGCGAGGCGGTGACCGGCCCGCAACCGGGGGCCCGCGTCGTCGGCGTCGGAACCGGCGCTTTCGCCGAGTACATGGTGCTGCCCGCGGCCGCGGCGATGCCGGTGCCCCCCGGCTGGACGGAGCAGCAGGCGCTCGGCCTGGTCGTGAACTGGCCCACCGCGCTGGCCGCTCTCAAGCCTCTGGGCGGCATCACGGCAGGGCAGACCGTGCTGATCCACGCCGCGGCGGGCGGAACCGGCCAGGCCGCGGTGAGGATGGCCAGGCACTACGGTGCGACGGTGATCGCCACCGCCTCGCCGGCCAAGCACGAGACAGTGCTGGCACTGGGAGCCGACCACGTCCTGGACTCCCTCGACGGCGACCTCGCCGCCCAGGTGACGGAGCTGACCGGCGGCTCCGGCGTCGATGTGGTTCTGGAGTCGGCAGGCGGTGCCACCTTCGACGCCAGCCTGGCCGCGGCCAAGCGGGTCACCGGCCGTGTCGTCGTCTACGGCCTGGCAGGCGGCGAAGCCGCGATCAGCAACTGGGACCTGGTGTACAAGCACCAGGTCCACATCATCGGCCTCAATATCGGCGTGCTGATCCAGGCCGCACCCCAGATCTTCGGCGAGCTGATGGGTGAGCTGTCCGCGCTGATCGCGGCCGGTGTGCTCTCCCCCGGCCGGCCGGGCGCGTACGAACTGGCCGACGGGCCGAAAGCGCTGACGGAACTGGAAGCCAGGGCCACCGTCGGCAAGCTGGCCCTGCTGCCCTGAGGAAACCCCCTGATACCGAGCCGGTGACACCACAGACACCGGAGGTTCCCATGACAGGAGTTGAAACCGATGACGGCAACCGTGGAGCCGGCCGCCGAGCAGACGGCGCGATTCGTCGTGATGTACGACACGCCCTCCGACGTCGACGCGTTCGAACGTCACTACAACGATGTCCACATCCCGCTGGCGAAACGGTATCCGGGCCTGCGCCGTTACACGCGCAGTCATGAGCCGGCGGCCGTGATCGGCGAGCCGTGCTACATGGTCGTGATGCTGGACTGGGACGACATGGCCGCGCTGGAAGCCGCGCTCGGGTCCGAGATCGGCCGGCGCGCCGCCGAGGATGCCGCGGCGAACCTGGCCCGCTACGCGACCTTCCGCGGCATGATCCTTCGGCTCGATGAGGTCTGAACGCGGACGCCGCGTCTGCGAGAGGGCGCCGCGTCGTCGATCGTGGCCGGAGCGGGGCCTGGCGTCGCCGGCACGTGGACCACGCCCGGACGTGTGCGGTACTAGGCTCCCGGCGTGACAGCGCATCTGCGGACGACACCGACTCACGACCGGTTCACCGCCGAGACCGAGCGGTTCCGCCGGGAGCTGTTGGCGCACTGCTACCGCATGGTCGGCTCGGCGCACGACGCCGAGGACCTGGTGCAGGAGACTTATCTGCGGGCGTGGCGGTCCTACTCGGCATTCGAGGGCCGGGCGTCGATCCGGTCCTGGCTCTACAAGATCGCCACCAACGTCTGCCTGACGGCGTTGGAGCCGCGCCCGATCCGGGTGCTGCCCTCCGGTCTGGCAGGCCCGTACGACGGGCCCGATCGCCCGCCGAGTCCCCTTGCACCGGGCGAGGCCTCGTGGCTGGAACCGCTACCGGACGCATGGATCGCCCCACCCGCCGGCGATCCTGCCGCGGTGGTGGTCGAACGGGAGTCGCTGCGGCTGGCGCTCATCGCCAGCCTGCAGCACCTGCCCGCCCGCCAACGCGCGATCCTCATCCTGCGTGAGGTGCTGGCGTTCTCGGCGGCCGAGACCGCGGAGATCCTGGAGACCACCACGGCGGCGGTCAAGAGCGGTCTGCAGCGCGCCCGTGCCCGGCTGGGCGAATTGGACCCGAAGCCCGAGCGACTGCTCGAACCGACCGATCAACGGGCACGCGCGCTGCTCGACGGCTACATCGCGGCCTTCGAGCACTCCGATGCCGGCCTGCTGGAACAGGTGCTGCGCACGGACGCCACGCTGGAGGCGACGCCGTTCCGCGAATGGCAGGCGGGCCGGGCGAGGTGCGTCCACATGCTCGACGCGTACGTGCTGGGCACACCGGGCGACTGGCGGATGATCGCCACCGCGGCCAACGGCCAACCCGCCGCCGTCGTGTACCACCGGGATGCGTACGGCGCGCTCCGAGCCGCCGGCGTCGTGGTGCTGGCCTCCACCGCCACCGGCGTCTCCCGCGTGATCAAGTTCCATGATCCCGCGCTGGTGGCGACGTTCGGCTTCCCGGACGTGCTCGCGCCCTGACCGCCGACGGGCACCGCCGGAGCCGGCCGGCTAGCCGTTCATGAGTTGGGCGAGGCGGTCCCAAGCCGGGGATGAGGCTCCGGGCTGGGACTGCGCGGCCAGTCGCGCGACGGCCGGATTGGGGACAGGGCGGGCCTCGCACCGGGCGGGATGCTCGGTGAACCAGCTCCGGGTACGGTCGGCGAGGGCGGGGAGACGGGGATCGTCAGGCGACCAGCCGTGGGCGGCGTCATGGTCGAGATAGAGGGCACGGAACTCGGGATCGGTCATGAGCTCGCGCTTCTCGGCGATCCACAGGGCGGCGTCCTCGGGTGAGGCCGTCTGCATGAGGATCCAGCCGTCGCGTTCCACACGGACCATACGCTCGCTGACGCCGAGTTCCCGCAGGTCGTCGAGGTAGGCGGCGACTTCTGGAGCGACGAAGAGCCGATCGCCGCCGCGCAGCTGGGCGAGTTGCTCGCGGGTTCGCCGCAGCTGCGCGATGCGCTCGTCGAGGTCGTGATCGATCTCGGTGATGGCCTCGGTCAGCGTGTCCGGGTCGGCGTCGAGGAGATCCTTGATGCGGGCCAGTGGCACGCCCGCGTGCGCCAAGGTCCTGATCTTGACGAGCTTGATGGCGTGCTCGGCGGTGTAGCGCCGGTAGCCGGACGAGTCGCGGCCGGGCTCGGGGAGCAGGCCACGCTCGTGATAGTGGCGGATGGCTTTGGTGGTCACTCCGGCGTAGTCCGCGAGCTGGCCAATCGTGAACATGCTGGACATCCTTCCACTCCGGCGGGCAGCGGTCAGGCGCGGCGGGTCAGGCGGCCGCCGCCGTTGCGGAAGCGCGCCTGGCCGTCGCGGACGTCGTGGTAGGAGACCAGCAGCAGTCGCAGATAGCCGTCGAACATCTCCAGTGGGTATCCGGCGGGCGCGAAAAGGCCCGGCCGGATCGGCACGTAGCGCTGCGGTGGGGCGGAGGTCGCGCCGCCGGCGAACTCGGTGAAGATCCGCTCCTGCGACTCGTCGGCCGGTTCGTAGGTCGTGCGCTCCTCGAGCTGGCCGTCGACGATGCTGACGTCGATGCGGAGCTGGTTGGAGCGGTAGGTGCCCACGTACGGGGTGAGGTCGACGTCCTCCGATCCGGTGATCAGAGTGGGGATCCGGACACCCAGGTGTTCGCTCAGCAGCCATTGCAGGATCTGGTCCTGCAGCATGATCGCCCCCGGGTTGTTGCCGAAGGCGGTGAAGACCAGGTCGTGCTCGGGCAGGACGCACAGGAGGGAGACACCGCCGGGCGACGCGCCCGACATGGCCAGGACGGTGGTGTCGCCGAAGGGGTACAGCACCCAGCCCAGGCCCATGGGAGGAGTGTTCGGGCTCTCCATGTCGTACGAGACCTGCTGCATCAGGGCGGTCGACTCGGCCGACAGGACGCGCGTACCGGAAGGGGAGACACCGCCCGCGAGGTGGGTGCGTCCGAAGGCGAGCAGGTCGGCGACGGTGCCGATCGGCGTGCCGCCGGCCGGTCCCCAGGTGTCGGGCAGCGTGAACATGTTGGTGGGCTTGGCTGCCATGGTCTCGGGGTCCAGGAAGTGGCCGACCGCCGTGCTGCGCAGGATGGCCTGCTCGGCGGAGGTGCTGGAGTCCTTCATGCCGACCGGGGCGTAGATCTCGCGGGCGAGCAGGTCGTGGAAGGGCAGGCCCGTCACCACTTCCAGCACCCGGCCCGCGACGATCATGCCGCCGTTGGAGTAGCTGAGCCGCTCGCCGGGCTCGAACAGGGTGCCGCAGCTGCTCGCGAGGCCGTGGACGTAGGTCTTCAGGGCGTCGCGGCCCTTGTCGTCGGGGAAGTACAGGTCCGCGTCGATGCCGTTGGTGTGGGAGATCAGGTGCCTGACCAGGATCTTGTCCGCCGCGCCCGGCGAGTCCAGCGCGAAGTCGGGAAGGTACTTCACCACCGGAGTGTCGAGGTCCAGCAGTCCGCGGTCGACCTGCCGCAGGACCAGCGTGGTGGTCAGGACCTTGGTGACGGAGCCGAACAGGAATCCGGTGTCCTCGAGCATCGGTGCGCCGGTGGCGAGGTTCGCGGTGCCGTGGGCGACGACGATCTGCTCTCCGGCGTGGTAGACGCCGGCGACGAACCCCGGAACGTTGTTGGACTCGCAGTAGGCGGCGGCCTGGTCGCGGATCTGGGCTTCGAGGGTGTGCAGTGCGTTGTTGTTCATGCAGAGCATCGTCGAACCTTGCCCTTGGGGCAAGGTCAAGCCCGGAACACGAACCGCGCGCAGTACGTCCTGCGGCTGGACCGGGTGTCCGTGATCGAGAGCCCCGGAGCCGCCCAGCTGTCCACCTCGGCCAGTGCGGAAGATGCCGCGGGGAACCGCTGGTCAGAGCGGAGCCGTGCGCGCTACAGCGACAAGCGCGATCCGTATCGCGGTGACCTCGCCTGAGGGCGGGTGCCCTCTCCTCCCGGCTCTCCCGGCCTCGCCCGCGATCTCTGCTGTCATTAGCATTCTGATGAACGTTCATTACCTGGCAGAGGGATCGAGATGCAGCCGTTCACCCGGCCGGAGCCGCCGTACTACGCCGTGATCATCACCACCGAGTCAAGCGGCGAGGACGCCGACGGCTATGCGGAGATGAGCGGGCGGATGGCGGAACTAGGCGTACGACAGCCTGGATACCTGGGCCGCGAGTCACTCACCGACGCCTCCGGCCAGGACCTCACCGTGATCTACTACGCAGACGAGGAGTCGATCGTCGCCTGGAAGGCACACCCCGAGCACCTGGAGGCGCAGCGACTCGGGCGGGAGCGCTGGTACGGCGCCTACACCGTCGAGGTCGCTCGGGTCGAACGCGCCTACGGGTTCCGCCGCGCCTGACACCACGCCGGCACCAGCGGGTCGGCGGCTAGCGCGGGCCCAGGGATCGCGGGGCCGTTCACAATCGCTTATGGCTGTCCCGCTGTTCCTCAGGGTCGAGTGACAACGGGACGGCCATTGGCGGGTGAGGTGACCACGCGGTGGACGGCCACGGCGACCTGCGGAAACGCCGAATGTCGTGTCATCGCGCCGGACTATCGCGCGATGCCGGACAGAAGCGGGTACGGCGTGACGGTGAGGTAGCCACTGGCACGGGTCATGACGCGGCGGATGGGCCCACACCCCAGTGACCTTCTTCCAACTGACAGCCGTCAGCGCCGTCGTCGAAACCGATTCTGTCGGCCGGTGTCGACTCGTTTCCGCGCCGCCGCCCCTCCAGGTCAGACATCTTGGCTGGGGCTCTGTCCGAAGCCGACCCTGTCAGCGGCGTGCTCGCCGGACCATACCTGCTGACGAGCCAGCCGCCCCTCCCAGGCCAGCGGGCTGGGCGCCTGGGAGTTCGGCCGTGCACCGCTCAAGGGCGTTCACGGCCGGCACGGGCCGACAGTGCGGTTGATCCGCACGGCTGTGCGCCCCTCCACGCGAACCGGAAGATGAGCGACACGCTGCTGAACGTCCCTGCCCGCCGGAGCATGGGCGCGCCCGAAGTGTTCACAGCATCGTCCTGCTTCATTGCGGCAGCTGGAGCTGGAACACGATGCGGTCAACCTCAGGGCCATCGTAGTCGGCGACGGGACCGATGACCGTGAAACCCATCGCGGTGTGGAAGGCGATGGAACCGTGGTTCTGTGGCGAGGTGATCGCCTTTATCTTCGTGCGCTGGTCGGCCGCGGCGAGATCGAAGAATCGCTGGTGGAGGCGACGGGCCAGCCCGTTGCCACGAAGACGCGGCGCAACACCGACGAAGTGGATGTAGGCGGCGTCGGGCATCGAAGGCGACAGCAGTCCGATGAGAAACCCCGCCAGGCCATCGCCGTCTTCAGCCACCAGGCTGGTGCGATGGAAGTGATCCAAGAACAGACGGGGCAGAATCGAACTGACCGGCCGCCCCCACCAGTGATCCGCCACACCGACGATGCGGTCATAGTCATCCGGTTCAGCCGGCCGCAGACGCAAGCTCTGATTCACGATCAAGAATCGTCCCGGAAACCCCGTCCCACCGTCCAGAGTCCTTCGTGGATCATTCGGTTAGGAGCTTTGAGAGGGCCAGGACCCGCACCGGCCCCAGGACGTATGCCCGGGTCCGGCAGACCACGGGGCGCGCGAGGATGAGATGTATGACTGCTGTCACACGTCTAGTGACGTTCGTCGAGGTCGACGATCCGGCGTCCGACGCCATCTCGGTGTCGGCGCATCACGAGGCAGAGCTCCTCGACGGAACCCGGGTGCTGCTGCTGAATGACAGAGGTTGGAGCTCATCGCAAGGCTGGGCCGAGACGTCGGTAGCGGACATGCGAGAGACGACGCGGACGGTGGTCGGTCCCGATGAGCCGTTCGGGGGCCGGTCCCAGGAAGACATGGAAGCAGACCATTGGGCCTTCCTCCAGCAGATCGCGGAGCGGCAGGGAGTCGTTGTCGACGCGGCCGCGCTCAGGCGGCTGCCGCATGACGTCGTGCTCAGCCGGCAGGTGCTCGCGCGCATCGGCGGCAACCCAGACACTGCTTCCCGCTGAACCGGGCACCGTCAAAGACCTCTACCCGCGGGCGGCAACTCACATAAGCTCAAACCACAATCTTGAAGGCTCACACTCGGCTTGTCGTTGACGAAGCTGACACCAGGTACACGCGATCGCGTTAGCGTAATTCTGCAGGGACAAGCCATAATGGGGTCGTCCCTCCCTGATCACAGCTTCGCCCCCTCCTCCACATGCGACCGACCGGGCGTCCCGGACTTTTCACGTAATCGGGCAGGTCCTTACAGAAGGCCTGCAGCCCGCACGCGTTCAGCACCCCCGCACACACGGCGGCGGCCGACGCTCGGCTGTTTGACCTCCCGACTCAGGCACCCTGAGGATGGTGGACCTTATGATGGGCCGCTCGCGCGGACGGCCGCCGGGCCGTGGCCGTACCAGCGGCGGATGGCCCGCCGCAGGGCGCGCGGGTCGGTGAAGCCGACCCGGGTGGCGATGGATTCGACCCCGGACCAGGCTCAGGCGTCCAGGACGCCTCCCTGCTCCAGGAGGCGGAGCAGGCGACGCATGAACAGTGGAACGTTCGCGAGGCGGGCCGAGCCGTCGCGGCACAGGCCGATCAGCATGCGCAGGCCGGCGAGGTCGACGAACTCCAGCTGGGCGACGTCGACGGTCAGGACCCCCTCCCCCGCCCTGACATACGTCAGCATCGGGGCGACAGCCGGGGTGTTGCCGGCGTCGAGCTCGCCGACCAGCCGGACCACGCCTCCCCGAGGAAGCGGGCTGTAGGTGACACGGAGCGTGCGATCGAGATGGAGCACCGCCTCGATGAGACCGGCGTCGGCTGCGGGCTTGTCGTTGACCGTCATGGGGGCGCCCTCGGTTGCGGCCGGCTTCCGGCCGGCGTTGCCGACGGCCGGCA
>NZ_JAHDTF010000032.1 GCF_018531465.1 Sphaerisporangium fuscum | reverse complement strand
CCAGCGCGGAGGGGTGAGCAGCGGTGAAGGTTGCGCCGTAGCTCCACGCCGCGGCGCGTGCCAGCGTGACCAGGTCGGCCGGGTCCTCGGCGGTTCCGCAGACCTTGACGAGGCGCCCCTCGTACCGCTCAACGGCAGCCCACGTGGGGTTGCCCATGATGTAGGTCTGCCGGCGAAGCTCGGGGGTGACCAGCTCAACGCCGACCGTGTGTCGGCGAGAAGCGCGCTTAAGGGCGGCGAACTTCCCCGTGCTGATCGCGACGGATTCCGTCATGATGGCGGTGCTCCTTTGATGACTCAGTGGATGGGTTATGCGGGGAGAGCTGGGGCGGTTCGACTCTTGGCGGGGTGAGCCGCCCCAGCGTCACGAGATGTGCAGGGATGGCGGTCGTTGTTAGGGACAGCTGCACTCGCCGGTCCCCATGCAGACGCCGCACTGCTGCGTCGAGGTCATCCAGCCGGCACCACCGCAGCAGTGACAGATAGCGCGGAGAAGGTTCGCCGGGGACATGAAGTAGGACATGATGGTTGTGCTCCTTTGCGGGAGTTGAGGGGCGGCCCCGTGTCTTGGTGGATGGGGGCCGCCCCGTTCTTGTGATCAGCCGAGTCCGTTGAAGAACGTGGTCAGGGCGTCCATGACGCTCATGAGCGCGTGGAAGCCTGTGGTAGCGGCAACCGCGGCACCCTGGGGATCACGGACCATGTACAGGACCGCGAACACGGCAACGATCGTGGGCAGGACACGGCGAGGTTTGACCGGAAGCACAGTGACTCCTTTGAAGAGAACTGCCCTAGGTCAGTCTCGTCTGACTCAGGACAGTACGCCGATGCTTGGGCAGCGTCAACCCACTGGCTTAAGTCGGTTGAGTACGCTTGCTACGTGCGAGACGAAGCTGGGGCAGATGAGCAGAAGGTCCATGCGAGCCGCAGAGTGGCGGCCGTCCTAAGAGCAGACATCGAAGGTGGGAAGCTGAGGGCAGGCGCCCGGCTCCCGTCCTATCGAGCCCTCGCCGACCAATACGGGGTCGCGCACAACACGGCACAGGCCGCCGTGCGCCTACTCCAGTCGGAAGGTCTCGTCACCATCCGTCCGGCGAGTGGCGCCTACGTCATCGACAGGACGGACGCACCTTTGGCGAGCACTTCTCAGCAGCTTCGTGATGAGCTGGCCGAGGTCCGTGACCAGCTCAAAGAGGTGCGTAAGACGCTCGCTGCGACGGAAGAAACCGTTTCTGGGCTTTTGGATCGACTTATGCAGGATTGACGGCTTTTCATCGCATTCTGGGCCGCTCGCGTACTTGCTGGTGAAGCCCTGTTCCTTGCTCGCCATATCGTCACCCCCTTTCGTGTGCTTATCGACTTGGGTCATGTCGGCCCGTTAGGTTGGACATCTCCAATCGTGCTCGGTGCCGGCTACCGGTAAAAGGGTTTTGAAGCCGACACGGTGAGCGTCGGTAACAGCGGCATCTGCAGGGGAGGCGCGACGCCATGGCCCGCCCAGAACTGGAGCTGCACCCTGAGCGCTCAGCCAGGGACCGTTTCGGGTTCGAGCTGCGGTCATGGCGGAAAGCCCGGGGACTGTCGCAGGCCAGACTCGGAGCAAAAGTCCATGTCAGCGGGGACTTAGTCCGGCTTATCGAGGTCGCAGAGCGATGGCCTGCGAGGGACTTCGCGGAGCGCTGTGACCAGGCACTCGACACCGTGGGCGCGCTCGTAAGGCTGTGGGAGACGGTCGAGGCCGAGCGACGTCAGTCCATGGTGGTTGCCGACAGCGGCGCCCATACCGACAAACCACTTGTCGGTACCGACAGGCAAGCAGTCGCTATGGCCGGTATGGGCGATCAGGGCAGCATTGTGGTTCAGATGATGAACCTCACTGGGGAGCCGGTCGCTGTGTCCATGGATCGCAGAACCTTCATGTCCGGCATTGCCGCCCTGCCGGCGGTCGCCTGGATCGACCAGAGGGGAACCGGCAGAGCCGGGCTACCCGCCACCGTTGCCGAGGGTGACCTCCGCGATGTGCTTACCAACATGCGGAAGCTCTTCGGGGTCCTGGCTACACAGGACAACATCTTGGGACCGAGTGCGGTAGCGCCGACGGCAGTTCACCAGGTCGCTATTCTCCGCCAGCTGAGCCGTACGGCGAGCGGTCGTTCTCGTGCCGCAGTGATGGACGTTCAGGCGGCGTACGCGGAATTCACTGGATGGCTTGCAGACGACTTAGGCGACCGTAACGCCGGACAGCACTGGATCACCAATGCCCTTCAATGGGCGCATGAGGCCGGTGACGATCTCTTTGTGGGCTATGTGCTCATGCGCCAGTCTCAACGAGCAGGTGAGGTCGGCGATACGGCCTCGGCTATCGGCCTCGGTCAGGCGGCGCAGCACAGGGGAGAATCCACCAATCGGGTACTGGCTGCAGCCTCCCAGGCCGAAGCACAAGGCCATGCGCTAGCTGGTGATGAAAAGGAATTCAGGGCGGCCATCGAAAGGGCGCGGGGATTGGTCGCGGGCGCACCCCAGCTTGTGCCTGGTGACTGGGCGCCCTGGTGTACGCCCGCCTATATCGACATTCATGAAGCGGCAGGATGGACGCGACTTGGAGAGCCGCGTAAGGCGATTGTCGCCTACGAGGGTGCTCTGAAGTCCTGGCCTGGAGAGTTCCAACGCGACCAGGGCATCTACCTCGGGCGGCTCGCGCAAGCATACGCCGCGGCAGGCGAACCGGAGCAGTCAGCCCAGAGGGCAGCAACGGCTTTGGGCATCGCTCGCCTTACCAACTCCGCTCGCATCGTTGCGGAGCTGACTCCGTTGAGAAGCACTCTCGATCGATGGCAAGGGCTTCCGACGGTGAAGGAATTTCTGTCAGATCTCCGGCAGTCTGCCGACCAGCAGTAGCGACCATTGCAGCACCACGACTGAACGGAAACCCATGAGTAACCGTCCATACGTGCTTCTCAGCGTTGCCATGTCCATTGATGGCTACATTGACGACAGCTCCCCCGATCGTCTTCTACTTTCGAACGCCGAGGACTTCAATCGGGTCGATGAGGTCCGTGCGCACTGTGACGCCATTCTGATAGGCGCAAACACCATCCGACGCGATAATCCTCGATTGCTGGTCAACTCGGAGGAGAGGCGAGCCGAGAGGGAACGTCGAGGACTTCCCCCGTACCCGACCAAGGTAACGATGACTTCGAGTCGCCTGGATTCCTCGTTTAAATTCTTCAACACTGGCGGCGACAAGCTGGTCTATACGACCCCCACCATTCTCGACAAGGTCAGAGACGAACTCGATGGCCTAGCTACGGTGGTCCCTGCCGGCGACCCTGTCTCGCTCACCACCATGCTTGACGACCTCGGCGACCGCGGCATACAGCGGCTCATGGTGGAGGGTGGAGGGACGATTCATACACAGTTCCTCACTCACGGGCTCGCTGACGAGATTCATCTAGCCATCGCGCCGTTCTTCGTCGGCGACCCATCCGCCCCCCGATTCGTGAACCCGGGGACCTTCCCGCAAGATCCCGCACACAGGATGCAGGTTGCCGAGGTCCGCCAGATCGGCGACATCGTCTTTGCCCGCTACCTTCCCAAGAGGTGATGTCCGCTCCGGCGTCCCATCCCGCCTGCACGCCGCAAGCCAGTGACAACCGTGACAGCGTTGACAGGCACGGCGTTTGTGCAGTTCAGCCGCAATCCCTGGCGAGCCAGCGCGCGTTGACAGTGGCGTGACAGGCGGTGACAGCATTCGGAGGCGCGAGCGAGGCTGTCACCGCTGTCACTTCATGTCACGCGCGCCGGTGACACCCTAAACGACGTCTTGAACTGCGGATACGGCCTCCTCTGCCGCCCCTGTCATCGCTGTCACCAGTACGCCGTCTGGCGGTGAAGTGGAGGTAGGGCGTAGGCAGCCATGGCTGTACTTGCCAGCGCCTCGGCAGTGCGCGACGTCTACGGGTTGGCGATCACGGCCGGAAAGGACGTCCTCAGATGGGCCGCAGAAGGCCGTTCGAGAGCGGGCCGGACTCATAGGATGCGCCGGTGCCCAAGGACCCCAGACGGCCTCTGGGCGTTGATCATGCCAAATACGTGCCCAAATCAGGGTTCACTGAGGGGACGACGAAGAGTTTTCGCAGGTGAACGGCGTGGTTCTCCGTGCTTGCGTACTTGACTTCTAATCCGACGGTCGCAGGTTCGAATCCTGCAGGGCGCGCCCTCCAGACCAGGTCATCTACCCGCTGACCTGGTCTTTTTGCTTGATCGCTGATCATCGCCACCTGCAGCCAGATGCCACCGAATGCAGCCCCAGGCGGGTGCTCACGGGATATACGCGGGATGGAAATCGCGTCGTTTGCCCAGCTCAGGCACACAAAAACGAAGGGCCACGGGATGACCGTGACCCTCTGATGGTAGATCACCTTCACTTCCGCGACTCCTGATCAGCCATCGCCGCAAGCCGGGCTGTTGCGACGTCGGCGATCTTCCTTGCTTGATCTCGAAGCTCGTCATCACTTGGCGGATTCCCCTGCACGTCCGCCCAGTCATCGATAAGCAGCATCAGCCAGTAGATTTCCTCGGGACCGTCACACTTGTCCCTGAGCTCCTGGATCAGGAAGTCCGCGCCCTGACCGATTGGCAGGGTTCCCTCGGCTATGCCCTCCGCCACATCCCGGGCGACGGCCCACGGCGTGCGCTGGGTATCGATGGGCGGGAAGCCGCTATCCACCATCACCTCACGGATCAGAGGCTCAACTTCGGTCATTGACCCGATGGACAACGCCCACCCTGCGAGCTCCCAGACCGCATCGGACTCAAGGCCGGCTTCGATAAGCCCGCAGCCCAGCCAACCGGCATCCGACGCGGTCCCGGAAAGCCGCCCCCAGAGAAGATCACCTCTCAGCTCGGCTAGACGATTCCTGAGCTCAGGGGAGAGTTCCATCAGGCTAGTTTCCGTGATCGACACTCATGGCGCGAGAGCGCCCTCTATGCGCTGATTGGCAATCTCGCGTTGCCCGTCGACGCACTTGGCGTAGACCCGGAGCAGCACATCCACGCTGTGCCCGGCCCGCTCAGCGACGTCCGGCGCCGGAACCCCTGAGTTGAGCCAGAGCGAAACAGCCGCATGCCGCAGGTCGTACGGCCTCCCGGCCAGGGGCGAGGCGACCTGTTCAGGCGTCAGCGCGTACGTGCGGGCTTCCTTCCAGACCTTGCCGTAAGCCGTCGTGGAGAAGACGCCACCCGTCGCCGTCAGGAAGAGCCTTCCGTCCGCCGCGGTGCCGTGCCGTTCCAGATGTTCGCGGAGAATTCTCACCAGCTCCGGCGGGATCGGGACGTCCCGTATGGCCTTACGCCGACGCTGCTTGAGCCCGCGAACATCGTGGGTCCTACCCGAGTCGGAGAACCGTCGCCCGCTCTCCGGCCGGGTCTCCTCCAAGGTCAACAGGCCCCACCCGCTTTCGGGCAGGTGGCAGTCCTTTTCGCGGAGCCCGGCAGCCTCAGCAGGCCGGAGGCCAGCGAAGTACATGCAGGCGAACATCCCGGCCAGCATCGCGCCACGGGTCCGCCCCACGTAGGTCACGGCGACAAGGAGCTCTCGAGCCTGCGCCGGATTGACCACCACGCGCCGTTCTACCTCGCCCGAGATCTTCGCGGGCTTCCAGTTCACCCGGTCCAGCGGATTCGCCGAAAGCTCCCCCAGCTCAACCGCGTATTCCAGCGCGTGATGGAACACCGCCCGCTTGCGCCGAAAGGTGGAGTCGGCCGCCCGCGTGCCGTCGAGGGTCACGGACAGCGCCTCAAATGCGGCCCGCGCGGCCTTGGCCTCTTCGAGTTCGATGATGGGCAGCGAGGCCGAGGTGAGCCAACGCAGCGCCGCCGCCTGCTCAGGGGCGAGAGGCGCCCGCCGGTCATATGGACAAAGCCAGGCATCTTCGAAACAACCGCTTCGACCTGGTAGCAGTTCGATGCAGTCAAGCTCCCGGGCCACCGAGATGTCGCCCCCTCGACGACATCGGCAGGATGCTCAGCTAAGTCACCGCTCCGCAGCCTCCGGCAACCGGTCCGCGCTCAGTCATCCAATCGCGAGACTTCCAGACCACTGCTAAGGCCCTGAGTAACGAGCATTGCAGGATGCTCTCGGTCGATCCATGCCCGATCCAGACGGACGCCGCTCTCAGCTTCTATCACTGCAAGCGTTACCGCTTCGCGGTAGTTCGGATCCCGATCCTCGTCGTCAATATCGTACTGTAGGAAGAAGTCGGCATACTGGCCCATTGGCCCCAAACCAGTTGCCCAGCCTTCACGTGGCGCGTACGGATCCCAACCGCCGACACAGGAACCGTCGACCCAGAGAAGCATGCTGAAGCTAGCGTTGACATCCCAGTATGCAACCCAGGCGCGGGCGCTGCGGCTGAGCGGTTCGATCATCTCCAGGAACATACCGGCGAACCCACCAATCTGCAATATGGATACCGCCGTCTCGGTTTCTTCGAAGGAAAGCGTATTGCCGGGAGACATCGAATATGCGTCCAACGTAGTCATGTTACGAAGGTCTTCAGGCTGGCCTCCGATCCGTGTCACGGCTTCATTCACTGAGAGCACGCCGGACAAGGGCTGAACTACTATCCAGCAGATGTCATCCGGCAGATCGTTTGAGGCGGTACCCAAATAAGTGTTGATCAGCTCGCTCAACATCGTTATCTCCTGATCCAGATCCGGCCAGAGTGCTCTAGCAGTCTGAGCTGTTGACCGTCGTTGCCGTTGTTGCTCCACCAGAGCGGGCGAACCGAGAAATCGCGAGAGTCCGGTTGGTTGATGCGCTCGGCCGACGTCCACGCTCCCTGCATAGTGGACTCGAACGGGAATGCATCACACTCGTACACTTTTTGCCGATTGGGCGGAATCGGTACGGGGGGCTTGCCTCTCGTGCCAGGCTTGCCGAGAACGGGATCGGCGGTGGCATCGTACTCCCTGAAGTTGTTACGGCATATGTCTCTCACCTTATCGGTATTTTTCTCATTCCATTTCTTGTCGACAGAGCGGACGAGTCCCATCCCCTCCTTCCCGGGATGGACTTGTCAGGACCACGGGGTTGCGTCAGCTTCGGCGCGTTCAGAGCAGTCCAGATGCGAGCCCGCCCGACCCTGTGGAGGCCGATATCGAGGTCGTCCGCCATGATCGTCTCGGAGCCTGATCCGCGAGTATGCGCAGGCCGAGTAGGGTGGCCGGGTTTCTGGCACCCGCAGTCTCCCTAAAGCGGGGCGTTCAGCTCCCCTCGTAGCCGGGCCGCCTCGGGGACCTCCATGTCGTCCATGAGCCGCAAAGCCTCCTCCCACTCCTTCGCCGGCAGCCCCTGGTCGGCGCGGAGCCTGGCCAGGCCGACCAGCGCGCGGGCCTGCTGGAACCGGTCACCCATGGCCTGCGTGAGCTCCAGTGCTTCCTGATGCCGGGCACCCGCCTCCTCCGGATGCCCGAGCGCGCGCTCCACCTCGCCCAGCCCGTTGAGCGCGCTGGCCTCGAACGTGCGGCTGCCGGACGCGCGGAACAGCTCCAGGGCGCGTCGATGGTGGTCGAATGCGCGCTCGTGTTCCCCCCGGGCCAGGTAGATTTCGCCGAGACAGTCGAGCGTCTCCGCCTCCATGTCACGGTCCTCCGTCTCGCATAGCGCGGCGAGCACCTCCTGGTAGAGGTCGTGGGCCGCCTGGAGGTCGTCGGTCGCGGCATGCACCCGCCCAATGTTGATCATGGAGGTCAGCTCGGCGTAGACGTAGGAGATCGACCTGGCCAAGTCCAGGGAGGCTTCCAGCTGTTCCAGGGCCTCACCGTACTCGCCGAGCCTGAACAGGGCGTTGCCGATGTCGCCGCGCGAGACGGCCACGCCAGCCCGGTCTCCGATCTCGGCGGTGATCTCCAATGCCCTCTCATGCAGGGGGACGGCCAGTCGGTAGGCGCCGGTGCGCCAGTAGATCTCGCCGATGTGGTTGAGTACGTTGGCCTGCCCGGACAGGTGGCCACTGCGCTCGAACAGGGCGGCCGCCCGCTCTAAATCAGCCAGCGCGGCGGCGTACTGTCCCCGGAACACCCGGACCATCGCGATATTGCCCAGCGCGCTGCCCTGGCTACGTGGATCGTCCAGGGTCTCCCAAAGCTCCACGGCACGGTGGAAGCTCTCGTACGCCTCGTCCACTTCGCCGTTGCGGATCAGCGCCACGCCGAGCGCGGAGAGCGCCGACGCCTCTCCCATCAGGTCGCCCGTGGCGTGCGCGGTACGTGCCGCACTGCGGTAGAGACGCCTGCCCTCCTCATGCTGCCCGGCCATGTCGAGGTGCCGCACCAGCATCCGGCCGAGATCCCTGCCGAGCGCGGGTGACCGGGTGAGCGCCATGTCGGCGGCCGCCACCAAGTTGGAGCGCTCGGCCTCCATCCAGGCCTGGGCCTGCGCGGGGTCGGGGAACGGTTCGGCGCCGGGCCGGATGACGACTTCTCCCGGCAGAGCGAGACTGATGGCGGAGGACAGGCGGTCGAGGTAATGGTCGAGCAGCCGCGCGACGGCCTCGTCCTGATCGCCGCCGCACTCGACCGAGTAGGCGCGCAGCAGATCGTGCATGCGCCAGCGGCCGGGCTGGTACGGCTCGATCAGCCGCGCCTCGGCGAGCGCTCCGAGCAGGCCGGCGGCCTCGCCGGTCGAGCAGCTTGCCAGCACCGCCGCGGCGCCCGGCTCGATGTCGGGACCGGGGTGCGCGCCGAGTCGGCGGAACATCGAGGCCACCGGCTCTGGCAGCGTGCGGTAGGACCAGGAGAACACGGCCCGCACGCTGCTGAGCGGATCGCCCGCCACCTCGAGCAGGTCCAGCCTGTTGCTCGCCGATCGGAGCTCGGCCACCAGGTCAGGGAGCGGGCGGTCGCCACGCGCTGCCCTCTCGCCCGCGACGCACAGCGCCACCGGCAGGTGGGCGCACAGCCGCGCCAGCTCTCGTAGCGATGCGGCGTCGCCGTACGGGACGAAGGTTCGCAGCAGTGACTCGGCCTCGGCCGGGGTGAGCGTGCCGATGACGATGCGTTGTGCGCGCTCTCGGACGACCAGGCCATGGAGCGGCACGCGGCTGGTGATCACCGTGGCGCAGCTGTCCGCCGTCGGGAGCAGCGGCCTGACCTGCTGCTCGGAGCGGGCGTTGTCGAGGATGATGAGCATCCTGCGCTGGTCGAGCAGGGCGCGGAAGAGCGCCGAGCGGGCCTCGAGCCCGCCGGGGATACGGGCGGGCGTGGTGCCGAGTGCGGCGAGGAAGTCGCCGAGCACGCGGGCGGGGTCCGCGGGGCCGGTCGGTGCGTGGCCGCCGAGATCGGCGTAGAGGCTGCCGTCGGGAAAGCGCTCGCGCACGCGGTGCGCCCAGCGCACGGCGAGCGCAGACTTGCCGACGCCCGCCATACCCTCGACCGCGGAGATCACCAGCGGCGTCCGGCTGCCCAGCACCCGGTTCATCGCCGCCAGCTCCGTGGCGCGCCCGACGAATCCCGGCACGTCGTACGGCAGGCCGGCCGGAACGGGTGCGGCCTCCTGCCGGTCCAGCGCGCTGTCACCTTCGAGTATGCGCTGGTGGAGCAGGCGTAATCGCGGTCCTGGCCCGATGCCGAGCTCGTCGGACAGACGACGGCAGAAGGCGAGGTAGCAGTCCAGGGCCTGCGGCGTGTTCCCGGCGCGGAACAGCGCGGTCATCAGCACCGCCACGACCCGCTCTTCCAGCGGATGCTCGGCGAGCACGCCACTCAGCCTGTCCACGGCGGCGGTGTGACGGCCCTGCGCGGTCTCCTCCTCGGCGAGCCGGAGCTGCGCCGACAGGTGGAGCGTGATCAGACCGGCGCGGACCTGATCCGCCCACTCGCCCTCGATACCGGGTAGCGGCTTGCCCCGCCAGGCCTCCAGCGCCGCGGCGGGGTCGGTGGCCTGTAGGCGCTTGAAGCGCAGCGCGTCGACGAGGTCGGGTTCGACGTCGATGAGGTAGCCACCGCCGCGGCGCAGGAGCCGGACCCCGGAGGGGGCGAGGACCTTGCGCAGCCGGGTGACGTAGCCGTAGAGCACGTTGAGCGCCGAGTCGGGCGGGTCGCCGCCCCACACGCGGGACACCAGTTCGGCGGTCATCACCGGTTCACTGGCGTCGATCAGCAGCGCGGCGAGAACGCAGCGCTGCCGGCTGTGCCCGGTGTCGACCTCGCGGCCACCGTCCTCCAGTCCGACCCGGCCGAGCAGCCTGAATTCCACGCGTTCTCCCATTCAAGGATTCTTCAAGGTTTTTCGCCCGCCTCTCACTCATCGTCGTATCACCTCACTCCGTAGGGGGGACCATGAAAACGACGAAGATGATGGCGGCGAGCGTGCTGCTGCCTGCCGTACCGGCTCGGCGGCTGAGGCATGATGCGGCTGCTCATTCTGAGCGCGCTCGTGGCCCCCTCTACTCCGCTCCCGCCCCGGGTGCTGGCCAGGAAGGCGGTTCGAAACCCGGCCGGGCGATGACCATCTTCGACCCGGCGCCGCACGGCTTCGACTTCGCCTACGTGCCTCCGGCCAGGTTCTGGAGGACCGCTCAACTGCTCGATCGACTCGCTTGGACTCTGTTCTGGCGTGCGGTCGTGCCAGAGTCCCGCCCCGACCCCCTTATCCAGTTCTCAGAGGCAGACAAGGAGATCACCATGAAAGCACGCCGACTGCTCGCCGCCGCGCTAGCCCTCGGGCTGCCCCTGGCGGCAGGGTTCGCCACGGTGCCGGCGAGCGCGACCGTCCGTACCCCGTTCCATCACTGCGACGGCGGGGACGCCCCGGACCGCGTCCTGCGCGCCACTCTGGACGGGGAGGACCCGCGGGGAGTGAGCGTCGGCACGCTCGTCCCCGGCGACGTCTTCTCCGCGCGCACCGACGACTTCTCCATCCTGCGCATCGACTGGTGGGGCACCCAAAAGGACCCGGACGGCGACGAGGGCCGGATCGCCGGGCCCGGCTGGCCGGCGCCGACGCTCGCACCGTACGTGCTGATGGTGAAGGCGTTCTCACAGGTCACGAACCGGCCGATCCGGCTCGACGACGGCGAGGTCAGCACCACCGCGTGGCGGCCCGTCGGGTCCAACAGCCCCTGCTACATCTACCGGGGCTCGTCGAACGGGCGCCTCCGGTTCCAGGTCAACGACCCCAAGCGGGACGACAACGGCGGCCAGGAGAACATCACCGTCCTCGTCTTCCACCGGCCCTGACCCACGCGGCGACAGGAGGCTCGTGGGCGCCACTCGGAAGGCCGCGGGGCACCAGATGCCCATATCGCCTGTATTTCGACAACAGTTACGTCTATCAGGAAAGGGGGAGCGATGAGGTGGAAAATCCGCCTTCTGCGACTTGTGGTGGCTGTTGCTGCTCTTCTCTCGGTGACAGTGCCCGTCTCTTCCGCTCAGGCGGCGGTGATCTCGCCCAAAGCGATCTACAGCGTGGCCGGCGGCCGATGCCTGGATGTGAGCTCCTACGCGAACGGGACGCCCGTCATTCTGTGGGACTGTCACGGCCGGGACAGCCAGCAGTTCCGTCGCGGGACCGACGGCACGATCAGGTCGATCGCCGGCAACCGGTGCCTCGACGTCAGTAGCTACGCCGCAGGCACACCGGCGGTCTTGTGGGATTGCCACGGCCGGGCCAGCCAACGCTGGGAGTGGTGGGATGGCGTGCTCCGCAGCGCCACCGGTGGCCGCTGTCTCGATGTTCGTAGCTACGCCGCAGGAACGCAATTGATTCTCGTCGACTGCCTGGGGCAGCCCAGCCAGCAGTTCAGCTGGAACTTCCGCCATGTCGCCGGAGACAAGTGCTGGGACTTGTCCTCCTATGCGGACTACACACCGGTCATCCTGTCGGATTGCGCTGGCCAGCCGAGCCAGCGGTTCCGGTGGGACCTGGGCGGCGCCATCCGCAATGTCGCCAGTGGAAAGTGTCTCGGAGACGACGGTCACCTTTTCCTCATCTCGTGCAACTTCGCGAGCGAATTTCGCTATTTCGGCGGCGAAACCGTCAGCTCAAGCGGAGCGTGTGTGGACGTGAGCAGCTACGCCAACGGAACCCCCGTCATATCGGCCCCCTGCACCGGAGGGCCGAGTCAGCGCATCAACTGGTAGCCGGCCGACCTCCCCTTCCGCGATATCACCGGTGCCCGACCGCGGCGCGCCCTCGCCGACGAAGCCACTCACCCGGCTCGCATCGTCCCGGCGAGGGCGCGCCGTCGTGCGGGCGGGTGGGACGAACTGGTCTCGCCCGCCATCACCGGGTCGGCGGTGACGAGCCCGTGCCTGGCACACAACGTCTTGCGGACGGGGCGACAGCGGCAGCGATGGCTACGCGAGCCGTCTACGAATCCAGTTGGACGATCAATCGGTCCGTACCGCGTCCATCGGCACGAGCGTCGAGTCTGCGGGCGAGTAATCGCCTGACGCGCCGGAAGGCCCCGGTCCGAAGACCGGGGGTCATATCGGTCGGCCCACCACGCCAGTGACGGATCCACCTGGCCTGGAACTCGTGGCTCGCTCGCAGCCGGTTGGTCTTCTTGACGAGGGTGCGGAGGCAGCGACAGTTCCGGCCGGTCAGTCGTCCGGTGGGACGCGGTAAACGGAAACGTGGGAGCGCGATTCGGTGGTGAATTCGGTTCCGGTCCAGTCGGCATGCCGGCTTTCCAACTCCATCCCGGCCAGCTGGGCCATGAGGTCGAGCTCGGCCGGCCAGATGTAGCGGTGCGGGCTGCGGAACAGTTGAGCCTCGCTGCTCTCATCGAACCTGAAGTGGTGTGATACGACGTGCTGGCGCAGAATGTCGTAGGTGTCCAAGCCGATATAGCCCGGCTCGCAATGCCAGACCGTGGCCTGTTGACCTGGTGGGAGCTTGCGCAACTCAGGCACCCAGAGCTCGATCACGAAACGGCCGCCGCGGGTGAGGTGGCGGGCGGCATTGCGGAAGCACGCGACCTGCTCGGCTTGCGTGAGCAGGTTCGAAATCGTGTTGTAGACGAGGTAGACGAGTGTGTACTTCCCTGGAGCCGTGGCGGTCGCCATGTCGCCGGCGATCACTGGGATCGTCGCCTCATCCACCTTCGTCCGCAGCTGGTCGATCATCGCGGGTGACAGCTCGATGCCGGTGACGGGCACCCCTCGCTCGGCGAGCGGCACAGCGACCCGGCCTGTTCCGATGGCGAATTCGAGCGCGCGTCCGTCATCGGCAAGTTCGGCGAGGCGGTCTACGGTCGGCCCCAGGACCTCGGGGGCGAACATGCCGGTGCCCGGCGTGTCATAGCGTCGCGCGGTCTCGGCGCCCCAGATGTCCTCCTGTCGCATGCCGGCAACAGTGGCAGCGGGTGCAGGTATTGTCCATTGATTTCGACCCGCTGCCGGACGTGGCCGCTGGCCAGAGTGATCGAGAAGCGGCGCGCCGTGCCGCCTCGCGGTTCCACGCCCACTCGCCGCCCGGGCGTGCGGCTGCCACGGCTTGACCCGCGACACTCGCCTCTCTATGGCCGCGGATGCACTTGGCGTAGACGTGCGGTGGTGCATGTGGCCAGCCGATCCGCGCTGCGACATCGGCCTTACCTCCGTCAACAGTGCTCTTCCAGATAGATCAGCTCGCCCCCGGCGTCGTTGACGAACCACGTAGCGGTGTACGTCGCCCCTTCGGTAGGTGATCTCTTCACGCCGGGGCCGTCGAACGAAGGGCGCAGTTCGGCCCAGACCCGCGCCCGATCTTCGGGAGCGATGACAGAGCGGTGGAACCCTCCAACCGCGCCGAACACCAACGGCACTCCCGGTTTGGCGATCAGCCGCTTGACGATCCGGATGTCGGCATTGCGCCGCCGGGCCTGCCACTTCGTTCCGTCCGGAGTGACGAGTTCCCCCGACGACCCTGGACTCAAGCCAGCCGTCCGAGGTTCGCTCGGCGGCAGGTCATCCTGCTCTACGGCGACGGCCTCGGAGAGTTCGTCATCTCCCTGGCGGGGCTTCCGTTTCGGCACCTGGACTTTCCTTAGGGGTTCACAGCCTTACGTTCTTTGGTACCCGCTGATGCACTCGGCATGGAGCCGCAGCAGTGCATCCGCACTGTGCCCGGCTGCATGATGATGGTGGTGTGGATGCCGGACTGTCGTACGAGCGGATCGCTGATCTTTTGATCGCGGAAGTGCCCGAGTTCGCTCCGGTCGTGCAGGAACATGTTGCCTGCGACGACGAGGTGTTGCAGCATGTGCTGTTCGGGGATCTGACCCGGTTCGTGCTCAAAGCCCATCAGTGTGGCGACGATGCCGTGGTAGGGCGATGCCTGGCTTTCCTGGAGCAGGCGATGATGGCCTCCGACCTGCGGTTGCGTGAGCTCGTGGCGGTCTCGTTCGTCGAGAACGTGGGTCCGTGGGATGCGGAGGTCGCCGATTTCATCGCTTCCTGGCCTCCGGCTCTGCGGCAGGAAGCGGCCGTGCAGGGATGGCCGCCCGTCGGCTGACGGTGACCTCAGGCTGCACCCGATGGGCTGGTTCTCCCCCTTGTGGTGGTGACGCGAGCAGCATCGACGCTCTGCCTTTGGTGGTGCCCCAGATCCGCTTCAAGGGGTTCAAGATCGGGCAATAGGGATCATGTAGGCATATCCCCCCACGCCTGGAGCCTGCCGTGTCGTTTCTTTCTCGTCGTCAAGTTCTCTCGTTGCTGCCCGGGGCCGGTTTGCTGGCCGTGGCCGGCCCCTTCCCCGCGCATGCCGCAGTGGGGATCGATCACGCGCGGGTGCTCGCCAACACCGTGGCGATGTTGGCGGGGACTCCCGACGTCAATGCCCGGCCCGAGGTCGCCGGCAAGGTGGCGGCGATCGCCAGGACCGCCAGGCAGCGGCTGGCCGCCATGGACCGGGCGCGCGAGGGTGAGCTGCTCGCCGGTCTGGCGCTCGGCGCCGACGACGCCAACCTGCGGCTGGCCTTCCAGTATCTGTACGAGATCGCGCTCGCGACCCGCACGCCGAGGGGCGAGCTGGACGGCGACGTACAGGTCCAGCGCCGGGTGGCCGACGGACTGCTGTGGTTGCACGAGCGCTACTACGGCGACCAGTCGAAGGGCTACTACGGCAACTGGTACAGCTGGGAGATCGGCATCTCGACCAACGTGAGCCGGACCCTGGCCCTGCTGGTCGATCGGCTGCGGGAGGAGCGGCCGGACCTCGTGGCCACTTACATCGCCTCGATGGACGCCTACCTGCGCAACGGCAAGAACGGTGACGTCGATCTGGACTCCCGCTTCCACACCGGGGCGAACCTGGCCGACATCACCGCCAACCGGATCCTGCAGGGCGCGGTGACCGGCGACGACGCCCGTGTCGGCAAGGCGATCTCCGACCAGGCCACCGTGTTCGCCACGATCGACCCCTACAACCTCGAGCACGGGGTGACCGACGGCTACTACCGCGACGGCTCGTTCATCCAGCACGACTCGGTCGCCTACACCGGCTCCTACGGGCGCATCCTGCTGACCCGGGTCGTGCAGACGCTCAAGACGCTGGAGGGGGCCACGAACGGCGCCTCCGACCTGGCCGGTGCGGTGTATCGCTGGATCGCCGACGGCTTCGCCCCGCTGATCTTCGAAGGATGGATGATGGAGATCGTCAAGGGACGGGCGGTCTCGCGCACCGCCACCGGCTACGACGACGTCGGAGTTATCGTGGAGGCCATCGCCGACCTGGTCGACCACGTCGAGGACTCCAAGGCTCTCGCGCTGAAGAAGTACCTGAAGTTCCTCCCGGCCGCCGACACGGCCGCCTTCGTCTCGCCGGTGAGCGTCGCCCGCTACGCGGCCATCCGCGCCGACTCCGCCGTCCCGGCCGCCGACCTGAATCCGCCCGCGCGCTGCGTGGCGTTCAACGCGATGGACAGGACCGTCCACCGGCGCCCCGGGTACGCGTGGGCCCTGGCGCGCAGCTCCGAGCGGATCAGCAAGTACGAGTACATGAGCGGCGAGAACCTGATGCCCTGGTTCCAGGGCGACGGCGCGTACTACCTCTACCTGGCGGGGGAGGACCAGCGCGAGGTCTTCGGCGTCGACTACTACACCACGGTCTCGCCGTACCGGCTGGCCGGGATCACCGCGCCGGTGGAGGAGCGGCGGACGGTGCCGGAGCTGTACGGCCGGTTGTGGTACGAGAACCCGGGGCATCCGCTGAACTTCACCTCCTCCTCGGAGTCCCAGAACACCTACGTGTACTTCCCCCGCGCCGGGAACGCCTTCTCCGGCGGCGCGACACTGGGCGCGTACGGTGTGGCGGGGTTCGTCCAGTCGGACGACGTCGCCTACACCGCCAAGCAGGCGGGCGTGCTGCCCGACGACTTCGTCGCCTACCGGAACGCGCGCGCGACCAAGTCGTGGTTCATGCTGGACGACGAGATCGTCGTTCTCGCCGCGGCGGTCTCCGGGCGGGGCGGACGGGACGCGGTGACCACCGTGGACAGCCGCATCGCCGCGACCGGCGACGCCGTCTCGCTCACCGGCGAGGGCTGGGGCGGCCAGGTCTGGCAGGCGGGCGGCACCTCTGCGCCGCGCTGGCTGCGCTACGCCAACGGCACCCGCGGTACGGCGGTCGGCTACGTCTTCTTCACCCGGCAGCCCGTCACGGCCGGGGTGGAGACGGTGACCCGCAGCCGCAGGGTCGTGCGCACGTCCAATCCCGACACCGGCGTGACCAAGAAGGTCTTCACCGCCTCGGTCGCGCACCCGGCCGCCGGTGACGTCCCCGCCTTCGCCTACGCCCTGGTCCCGAACGCGAGCGAGTCCCGTCTGCGCGGGTACGCGGACGGACCGCTGACCGTCCTGGCCAACGACGGGGACGTGCAGGCGATCAAGCACAGAGGTCTCGGGATCGTGGCCGCCAACGTCTTCGCCCACGGTCAGCACCATGCCGAGCGTCTGCTCGTCGACGGCCCGGCCTCGGTCATGGTGAAGTCCGGCGGCCGTACGGTCGTCGCGCTGTCCGATCCCACGATGAAACGCGACCGCGTCACCGTCGTCCTGCACGGGGCGCCTCTCAGGCTCGAGGCGGCCGACGAGGGGGTGACGGTCCGGCGTGTGCCGGGCGGCACCCTGGTCCAGGCGGTGACCCGGCACGCCTACGGCCGGTCCTTCACCGCGACCCTGCGCTGAGCGCGCGGGGCGTGGGGGGGGGGGGGGGGGGGGGGGGCGGGCCCCCCCCCCCCCCCCCCCCCCCCCACGACCGGCTCAGCCCGCGGTGCTCTCCCTGATGATCAACCGGTGCGGGACGGTGATCTCCGAATGCGTGCCGGGAGTGCCGTTGATCGCGTCCATCAGGGTGTTCACGGCCTGGCGCGCGATCTCCCTCTTGTCCGGGGCGATCGTGGTCAGGCTGGGGGTGCTGTACTGGCCCTCTTCGATGTCGTCCATGCCGACCACGGCCACGTCGTCGGGGATGCGGCGGCCGGCTCTGGTCAGTACCCTGATCGCGCCCAGGGCGAGCAGGTCGTTGTAGCAGAACACGGCGTCGGGCGGTTCCGGCAGGGTGAGCAGGTGCTCCATGGCCTCGGCGCCCAGGCGGCGGTGGAAGCGCGAGGTGGAGACGACGAGATCCTCGTTCACCTCCAGGCCGGCGCGGGCGTGTGCCTGGCGGTAGCCGGCGGTGCGGAGCTGGGCGGTCTCGCCGGTCGTGTACGGCTGGTCGCCGATGGCGGCCACGCGGCGGCGGCCCAGGTCCAGCAGGTGGGTGGTGGCCTCGCGGGCGGCGGCGACGTTGTCGATGGCGACGTGGTGGAAGCTGCCGTTGAAGATGTGCTCGCCGAGCAGCACGATCGGGATCCGGTTGCCGCGTGCGCGCAGCTCCTCGGCGGAGATCGTCAACGGGCTGAGCAGCAGCCCGTCGAACATGGTGGCCCGTGACTCCCTCCCCAGCAGCTCGCGTTCCCGGTCGCCGTCGCCGTCGGTCTGGTCGACCATCACCACGTAGCCGTGGGCGCGGGCGGCTGTGATCACCTCGCGGGCCAGCTCGGCGAAGTACGGCACGTCCAGCTCGGGCACCACCAGGGCGATCATCCCGGTACGCCCCTGCTTGAGGTTGCGGGCGATGAGGTTGGGACGGTAGTCGAGCTCGTCCAGCACGGCCTGCACCCGGGCACGCAACTCGTCCGACACCGGCGCGTAGCCGTTCACCACGTTGGAGACGGTGCGAATCGAAACGTTCGCCCGTTTGGCGACGTCGCGTAGCGTGGGGCCGGCCATGCGTCTCCTATACCTCCGAAGGCGGCGCCTGGGAAGATCCCAAACCCGCTCTTGCATCGTTGCAGACAAGTATGCATTATGTCTGCATCGTTGCAGAGCTAGAGTGAGCACCGGCCCAGGAGTCAGAGATGTCCACATCCCCAATAGACCGGCGCGGTTTTCTCAAGGGAGCCCTGGGCATCGCCGCGGCCGGTTCGCTCGCCGCCTGCGCGCCTGGCGGCCCGGGCGCGCAGCCGAGCAAGCTGGCCGCGCCCACCGCGTCGGCGTCCTCGGTCAAGGGCGAGATCACCATCTGGAACCGGTCGGGCGACCTGTTCAAGGTGTTCGACGCGGCCATCGCCAAGTTCCGCCAGGCGTACCCGAACGTCAAGGTGAACCACCAGGCCGTGGACATCGACGCGAAGCTGGCCAACACCCTGATCAGCGGCACCAACGTGCCCGACGGCAGCTTCTGGGACGACGCCAAGATCGGCGGGCAGGCCGAGCACCTGTACGACCTGACCGACCTCATCGCGCCGTACCGGGACAAGACCTCGCCGTACAAGCTCTCGGTGAACACCGTGGACGGCAAGATCTACGGCGTTCCCTGGGACCTCGACCCCGGACTGCTCTGGTACCGCGAGGACGTGCTGGAGAACGCCGGAGTGGATCCGGCGGGCCTGGCCACGTACGACGACCTGCTGGCCGCCGCCCGGACCGTCAAGGAGAAGGACCCGAAGACCAGGCCCATCCACCTGGAGAAGACCCCGTTCCTCAGCCAGCTCTGGCTGGAGATGCTGGCCAACCAGCAGGGCACCAGCCTCGCCGACGCCCAGGGCAAGCTGCGGCTGGACTCCGCGGAGTACCGGCGGATCTTCGGCTGGATCCAGAGCGCGGTCAAGGACGGGCTGGTCACCCACGCCCCCTACCTGGAGCCCGCCGACGTCGGCACGCTGGACGGCGGCCAGCAGGTGTTCGTGCCGTGGGCCATCTGGTGGTCGTTCGCGCCGCAGCAGTTGCTCAAGGCCACCAAGGGCAGGTGGCGGGCCGCACCGCTGCCGGCCTGGACGCCGGGCGGCGCGCGCAGCGGCGCCATGGGCGGCAGCAGCTTCGTCATCCCCGCCAAGGCGAAGAACCCCGAGCTGGCCTGGCTCCTGTACGAGTTCCTGTGCTTCAAGGAGCCCGGCTACACCGCCGTGTACGGGCCCAACGCCGTCTACCCCGGCGGCCTGTCCACCTCGGTTCCCGGCTTCACCCCCGCGCTCGACCCGGCCAAGCCGCTCTTCCGGCCCATCGAGGCGCTCGGCGGCCAGGACCTGTGGAAGGTCGCCGTCGAGGCCGCCCGCACCATCCCGGCCGCCGCGCCCATTCCCTGGTGGTGGGCCCAGTCGGTGGACTACCTCGGCGACAACCTGCAGCGCCTGATCGAGGGCAGGATGTCCCCCGACCAGGTGATCACGGAGTCGTCCGAGAAGATCCAGCGCAACCTGATCGACCGCTCATGAGCCTCACCCGGACCGAACGGCCGCTCACCGGGTCCGCGCGCGCCGACCGGCCGCGCGTGAGATCCACGCGGCTGTCGCCGTACCTGTTCATCGCCCCGTTCTTCCTGGTCTTCGCCGCGTTCGGGATCTACCCGCTGATCTACGCGCTCCAGCTCAGCTTCATGCGCTGGCGGGGCGGGGGTACGGCCCACTGGGTCGGCTTCGGCAACTACCTCTACCTGCTGACCAGCCCCGACTTCTGGGCCTCGCTCGGCAACAGCGCCGTCATGTGGCTGCTGATCGTGCCGATCCAGATCGTGGCAGGGCTGGGCGGCGCGGTGTTGCTGGCCAACGCCAAACTGCGGCTGCGGGGGCTGTTCCGGGTGGCGTTCATCGCGCCGTTCGTGACCCCGCTGGTCGCCATGGCCCAGGTCTGGATCGTGGTGTTCGACCAGGACTACGGTCTGGTCAACCACCTGCTCAACCTGGTGGGCCTGCCCGATGTGGGATGGCTGACGTCCACGACCTGGTCCAAGCCGACGTTGGCCCTGCTGTTCCTGTGGAAGACCACCGGGTTCGCGATCATCATTCTGCTCGCCGGCCTCCAGGCCGTCCCGGGAGGCGTGTACGAGGCCGCCGCGCTCGACGGCGCCTCCCGGTGGCGCCAGTTCTGGTCGATCACCGTCCCCCTGGTGCGGCGGAGCATGGCGTTCCTGGTGGTCGTGCAGACCCTGGCCGTCTTCCAGATGTTCGCCGAGCCGTTCGTGGTCACCCAGGGCGGCCCGTACGGCTCCACCACCACCGCCGGCCTCTATCTGTACGACCACATCACCGCCTCCGACCTGGGCACCGGCGCCGCGAACTCGTTCCTGCTGGTCCTGCTGGTCTTCGGCCTGTCGCTGGTGTCGGTCAGGCTGCTGCGGCCGAAAGACGAGGTGTCATGAACCAGACCCGGCCCGGACCCCTGCAGTACGCGGTGCTGGCGCTGCTCGCGATCGCGTTCCTGTACCCGATCTGGTGGGCGGTCAGCTCCTCGCTCAAGCCGGCGGCCGACATCATCGCCGAACCCCTGTCGATCGGCGCACCGACGCTCGACAACTACCGGGCCATGTTCGCCGACGTGCCGATCGGCACCGGGTTCGCGAACACGGCGCTGGTGCTGGTGGTCAGGGGCGCCATGACGATGTTCTTCTGCCCGCTGGCCGGATACGCGTTCGCCAAGTACGACTTCCCCGGCAAGAACGCGCTGTTCGGCGTGGTGCTGCTCACGCTGATGCTGCCGACGCTGGTGCTGATCATTCCGCTGCTGCTGGAGATGAGCGCGCTCGGCTGGGTGAACACCTACCAGGCGCTCATCCTGCCGGGCAGCATCGACGCGTTCAGCATCTTCTGGATGCGGCAGACCATCGCCGCCATCCCGAACGAGCTCATCGACGCGGGCCGGGTGGACGGGGCGGGGGAGTTCGGCATCTTCGCCAAGGTCGTGCTCCCCGTGATCCGCCCCGGGCTCGCCGCGCTGGCCGTGCTGACCACCATGAACGTCTACAACGACTTCGTCTGGCCGGTCGTCGCCGTCAACGACACCTCGCACCAGACCTTGCAGGTGGTCCTGTCCACCCTCGCGCAGAACGTCACCGGTAACCGGATCGGCGCCGACTTCGCCACCGTGTGGGGGGAACTGCTCGCCGCGGGCAGTATCGCCCTCCTGCCGCTGCTGGTGATCTTCGTACTGCTGCAGCGCCACTTCATCAACGGCATCCTCGCGGGCAGCATCAAGGGCTGACCCGCACCATCCCATGAAACGGAGCACCATGACGCCGCGTGCGGAATATCCCCGGCCCCACTTCGACCGGTCGCACTCCTGGTCGAGCCTGAACGGCGAGTGGGACTTCCGGGCCGACACCGAGCCGGACTGGAACCGCACCATCACCGTGCCCTTCGCCTGGGAGACCCCCGCGTCGGGCATCGAGGCCCACTGGCTGCCCGTGGCCTGGTACCGCCGCCGGGTCACGATCCCGGCCGGCTGGGCCGGACAGCGGATCGTGCTGCACTTCGGGGCCGTGCACCACGAGGCCACCGTCTGGGTCAACGACGTCGAGGTGGTCGCGCACCGGGGCGGCTACACGCCGTTCGAGGCCGACATCACCGATGCCCTGCGCGGCGACGGCCCGCAGGAGGTCGTGGTGCGGGTCCGCGCGCCGCTGGACAAGCGGGAGCTGGCGCACGGCAAGCAGCGCAGCATTCCGCGCGACGACTACGACGGCGTCTGCTTCACCCCGTCGTCCGGGATCTGGCAGAGCGTCTGGCTCGAGGCACGGCCCGCCACGTACGTGGCCGGGCTGAAGCTGCGCCCCTCGCAGGGGCTGGACGCCATCGAGGTGGAGGCCCGGGTGGCGGGACCGTCGGAGTCGGTGCTCCGGCTGACCCTGCGCGGGACGGACACGATGGTGGAGCTCCCGGTCGCGGAGGGCGTGGCACGAGCCGTGATCCCCGTTTCCGCGCCGCGGTTGTGGTCTCCGGACGATCCGCACCTCTACCACGTGGACGCGCGCCTGACCTCGGCCGACGGCACCGACGAGGTCGCCGCCTACACGGGGCTGCGCCGCGTCGAGGTGATCGGCGAGGACCTGTACCTCAACGGCCGCCGCCTGTTCGTGCGCGGCGTGCTCGACCAGGGCTACTGGCCGCGTACCGGCATCACCGCCCCCGACGACGCCGCGCTCCGCCGCGACATCGAGCTGGCCGCGGCGGCGGGCTACAACCTGGTACGCAAGCACCTCAAGCTGGAGGACCCCCGCTTCGTCCACCATGCCGACGTGCTCGGCATGCTCGTCTGGGCCGAACCCGCCTCGGCCGGCCGCTTCTCGGCGGAGTCGGTGGCGGCGTTCGAGGAGCAGATCGCGCCGATGGTGGAGCGCGACGGCGACTCTCCCGCGATCGTCATCTGGGGCCTGTACAACGAGGAATGGGGCCTGGACTGGGACATCCCGGGCGACCCGGCCAAGCAGCGGGCGGCGGCACGGGCCTACGACCTGCTCAAGGCCCTCGACCCGACCAGGCCCGCCGTGGACAACTCCGGCTGGACCCACGTCAGGACCGACCTGCTCGACTGGCACTACTACGACGAGTCCGCCGCCTCCTGGGGCAGGACGGTGGCCGCGCTGCTGGACGGCGAGCAGGACGACTTCCCGGTGCGGCTCGGCCCGGATCACGTGGTGCGCAAGAAGCTGGCCGGCGTCCCGTCCCAGCCGCTGCGCGGGCTGCCCAACCTCAACAGCGAGTACGGCGGCGGCTTCACCTGCGTCGAGCGGGCCTGGCACCTGCGCTGGCAAACCCAGGAACTGCGGCGGCACGACCGCCTGGCCGGCTACGTCTACACGGAGCTGTACGACATCGAGCACGAGTCCGCGGGCCTGCTGGACTTCGAGCGCCGGGCCAAGGACCTGGCCGGCGTGGACCCGGCGGCCGTGAACGCCGAGACGACGCTCGTGCTGGACGTCGTCCCCGTCGCGCCCGGCCGTGACCTGCTGAGCGAGGCCCGCGAGGTCACCGTGCCCGTCCGCGTCTCGCACCACGGCGCCGAGCCGGTCGGCGGCCGGCTGCACACCGCCTGGACCCCGGTCTTCGGCTCCGCTCCCGCCGCCCCCGGCGCCGAGGGCCCGTGGATCGAGGGCAAGCCGTTCCTGCTCAGCGGCCCCGCCGAGGTGCGCGCCGAGCTGCCGGACGGCTGGACGAGCGGGCGGTTGCACATCGCCCTGGTCAGCGGCGGCGAGATCGTCGCCCGCTCGGCCGTGGACGTGGACACCCACACCGCCCTGGTCATCGGGGACGACCCGGCCGCCTGACCCGACCCGGGACGGTGGTCAGAGCCCGAAATGCCGCAGGCACGGTTCCAGGCCGTGGATCTCCACCGGGACCGGATCGGTGAACGCGTCCGCGTCGAGGCGCAGGCGCTGGTCGACGGCCCGGCGGCCGCGTACCTGATGTACGGACAGGCCGTCGGGCTGGTAGCCGAGTTTGCGAGAAACGGTCAGCGAGGCTGGATTGTGCACAAAAGCGCTGGAGACTGCCGTTCGCGCGCCGAGCCCCCTGAAGGCGAGATGGAGGACGGCGGCACGCATCTCGGTGCCAAGGCCCTTGCCCTGGTAGGCGCGGCCCAGCCACGAACCCGTCCCCACCTCACGGGTGATCGGGAAGTCGGAGGCGCGCAGGTCCTGGACGCCGATCACGCGGCCCTCGTGGACGACGACGAAATTGCAGCACCAGCTGTCCGGTGTCCATCCGGACATGACGCCGAGATGGAACCGGACGACGTTGCCGGGCAGTTCCTCCGCGGGAGCGTCGGTCCATGGGACGGCGAACGGCATCCAGCCCGGGTCGTGGACGCCCTCCAGGGCCCGGTCGGCCAGCTCGTCGAGATCGTCGAGGGAGGGGAGGCGCAGTTCGAGCCGGGGCGTGGTCAGTCGCAGGTTTAACAGTGGCCAGTGGCGCATACCGATTGATTGTCCTGCTCTTCGTCGGTGAGGTCATCCGGATAAACCGCCGACGTCCCCCGGCCTGCCGCGTGAGCGCCAATCTGACGGAGGGGTGCGACCAGCCCGCGGGGTCGCTGTGGAGCCGCCCGGCGATTCGACATCGCCGCCCCCTGGTTCTCCTACGTTGCGGACGGATGCGCGGACGCCGGCCGCCGCGAGCCGCTCGGCCGCGTCCGGCCGGGTGACGCGCGCTCAGAGGGCGCCGCGCAGGGGAAGGCCCGCTCTGCGGTAGATGTCGTCGATGATCGTCATGTTGGCGATCGAGTCCGAGGGCGGGGTCAGCGGCGTCGTGCCGTCCTGGACGGCGGCCCTGAACGCGCGCAACTGGTAGGTGTAGGTGGCCTCGCCCGGGACGCGCTCGCGGCGTCGTACGCCGTCGACGGTCACCGTGACCCGGTGGAAGAGTTGCGGAGCGGCGAAGTTGGTGATGTGGAGGCTTCCCCGCTCGCCTTCCACGCGGGCGGCGACCTTGAGCAGGTCGCCCGACCACATGGAGGCGTGGACACGCCCCGTCGCGCCGTTCGGGAACCGCAGGTCGGCGGCCATCGCCCGGTCGACGGCGGGGGAGTGGAGGAGGGCCGCGGCGGCGACGACGTCCGGCTCGCCGGGGCCGAGGGTGCGCAGGCAGTGGACCGCGTAGCACCCGGCGTCCATGAGCGCGCCGCCGCCGAGCTCGAAGGAGTACCGGATGTCGGAGAAGCGCGGCAGCGGGAAGCACATCCAGGTCTCGACGTGCCGGACCTCGCCGAGCTCGGTGCGGACGATCTCCAGCGCGCGTTCCATCAGCGGGTGGTAGCGGTAGTGGAAGGCCTCCATGACGACGAGGCCGGACTTCTCGGCCGCCTCCGCGACGGCCCTCGCCTGCTCGGCGTTGGAGGTGAACGGCTTCTCGCACAGGACGTGCTTGCCGGCCTCCAGCGCGCGCAGCGTCCATTCGGCGTGCAGCGCGTTGGGCAGGGGGTTGTAGACCGCGTCGATCGCCGGATCGGCCACGAGCGATTCGTAGTCGGGGTGGACGGTGGGGATGCCGTGCTTGGCGGCGAAGGCCTCCGCGCGCGAACGGTCCCGGGCCGCCACGGCCGTCACCCGCACCCCGTCGACGGATCGGGCGGGCCTGACGAGTGCCGTGGGAGTGATCCGGGCCGCGCCGAGAGTCCCGATTCGCATGATCGCATCATGCCATGACGCCCGGACGCCGCTCCAGACGGTTGGGGCGCCGGTCGAGGGGTGGTCGTGAAATGGTCGAGGACCGTATGTGATCTCCGCGGCGGGGCTAAGCTAGGGCGGCATGTTCGTCGGCACGGTTTCTCCAGAAATATCCCTCGATGGGGGTGATGTGACGGAGGGGGTCGTCCGGGTGGACGACACCGTGCGGCGGCCGACGAAGCCGTCCAGCCCGGCTGTGCACGCCCTGCTCCGGCACCTCGAAGCGGCCGGATTCGACCGCGCGCCGCGTTTCCTGGGCATCGACGACCGAGGGCGGGAGATCCTGTCCTACCTGCCCGGGCAGGCCGCGACCCGGCCGCTGCCCGTCTTCGCGGTCGCCGACGAGGCGCTGACCGACCTCGCCGTGCTGGTGCGCCGCTTCCACGACGCGGTGCGGACGTTCGTCCCTCCGCCGGGCGCCGTCTGGGAGCGCGGCTCGGCCGACGATGCCGAGCCCGAGCTGGTCGGCCACTGCGATATCACCCCGGAGAACGTCATATTCCGCGGTAAAAGGCCGTGGGGGCTCATCGACTTCGACATGGCGCGTCCGACGACCCGGCTGTTCGACATCGTCACCGCGCTGCGGCACTGGGCGCCCATCGCGGACCCGGTCGACCGCGACCCCCTGCAGCGCCGCCTCGACGTCGGGGCCCGGCTGAGGCTGTTCTGCGACGCCTACGGCGTGTCGGCTCGTGACCGGCGGCGGCTGCTCGAGCTGAGCAGGCTCCGCTTCGACCGAAGCTACGTCGCGATGCGGAACCGGGCGGCGCGGGACGGCGGCGGCTGGGCGCGCATGTGGCGGGACGGCGCGGGCGAGCGCATCCGCAGGGCCGCCGCGTGGCTCGACGCCAACTGGGACGAGCTCGATGCCCATCTGCACTAAATCATGTCCGGCGGGCGCGAGGTGACCCGGAAGGGCGCGGGCCGGGCCGGTCGGAGGGGCACCGCGGCCGGGCTGGTGGCGGGCGTCGTGCTGGACGCCGTCTTCGCCGACCCCGCCGGGCCCGGGCACCCGGTGGCCGTCTTCGGTCGTGCCGCCGCCGCGGTGGAGCGGCGCCTGTACGGGCGTTCGCGGGCGCGGGGCGTCGCGCACGTCGGGCTGTGCGTGGGTTCGGCAGCACTGCTCGGGGTGGTGGCCGAGAGGTTGACCAGGCGGAACGTGGTCGCGCGGACGGCCGTCACCGCGGCGGCGACCTGGGCCGTGCTCGGCGGGACGAGCCTGGCGCGCGAAGGCGCGTTCATGGCGGGCGCCCTGGAGTCGGGCGACCTGGCCGCGGCACGCGGCAGGTTGCCGCATCTGTGCGGACGTGATCCGTCCGGGCTGCCGGAGGGGGAGCTCGCCCGGGCCACGGTGGAGTCCATCGCCGAGAACACCTCCGACGCGGTCGTCGCCCCGCTGGTGTGGGGCGCGGTGGCCGGCGTGCCGGGCCTGCTGGCGTACCGGGCGGCCAACACGCTGGACGCCATGGTCGGCCACCGGTCCGAGCGGTACGAGAGGTTCGGCTGGGCCGCCGCCCGGCTGGACGACGTGGCCAACTACGTTCCGGCCCGCGTGACGGGGGTGCTCGCGTGCGTGCTCGCCCCTCTGGCCGGCGGATCGCTTCGCCGGGCGGCGGCCGTACTCCGCCGGGACGGCCACCGGCACCCGAGCCCCAACTCCGGCCGCTGCGAGGCGGCCTTCGCGGGGGCGCTCGGGATACGGCTGGGCGGCCGCAACGACTACGGCGGCCGGGTCGAGCACCGCCCCGAACTGGGAGACGGCCCCCGGCCCGCCGTGGGCGACATTTCCCGATCTGTACGGCTGGCCCGCGCCGTGAACCTCTCCGCCGCCGCCCTGGCCGCCGCCTCGGCGTGGCTGTTGCACCGGTCACGCCGCCGCGGGTAGCGGAACCTGATCCCACAGGCGGCCGGAGATCGCCCGGTCTGGCATGGTTGGTCCGTGCGCAAAGGGACACTGCTGGTGGCGGGGACGACCTCGGACGCGGGCAAGAGCGTCGTCACGGCCGGCATCTGCCGGTGGCTGGCCCGCCAAGGCGTGCGCGTGGCGCCGTTCAAGGCGCAGAACATGTCGCTCAACTCCTACGTCACGGCCGACGGCGCCGAGATCGGCCGCGCCCAGGTAGCGCAGGCGCAGGCCGCGGGCATCGAGCCCACCGCCGACATGAACCCCGTCCTGCTCAAGCCGGGCAGTGACCGGCGCAGCCAGGTGGTGGTGCTGGGGGAACCCCTCGCCGAGGTGGACGCGATGGCGTACGGCGCCTACAAGGACCGCCTCAGGGCGGTGGCACTGGAGTCGTACGAGCGGCTGCGCGCCTCCTACGACGTGGTCGTGTGCGAAGGCGCCGGCAGCCCAGCCGAAATCAACCTGCGCAAAGGCGACATCGCCAACATGGGCCTCGCGCGGGCGGCCGGCATCCCCGTGGTCGTCGTCGGCGACATCGACCGGGGCGGCGTCTTCGCCTCGCTGTACGGGACGCTGGCCCTGCTCGACCGCGACGACCAGGCGCTCGTCAGCGGGTTCCTGATCAACAAGTTCCGCGGCGCGCCCGAGCTGCTCGCGCCGGGGCTGGACATGATCGGCGAGCTCACCGGACGGCCGGTCTACGGCGTGCTGCCCTGGCTCGACGGGCTCGGGATCGACCTTGAGGACTCGCTCGCGCTCGACAACGCCGGCCATGGCGGCCGGCCCGCGGTGCGGGAGAGCCTGCGGGTGGCGGTGGTCCGGTACCCGAGGATCTCCAACTTCACCGACGTCGACGCCCTGGTGGCCGAGCCCGGCGTCGTGGTGCGGTTCGTCGCCTCCGGCGCGGACGTCGCCGAACTCCAAGAGGCGGACCTGGTGATCCTCCCCGGCTCGCGGGCGACGGTGAGCGACCTCGACTGGCTGCGCCGCACCGGCCTCGCCGCGGCGCTGCTCGACCGGCGCGGGCCGATCCTCGGCGTCTGCGGCGGCTACCAGATGCTCGCACGCGCCATCCACGACGACGTGGAGTCGGGCGCGGGCCTGGTGGAGGGCCTCGGGCTGCTCCCCGCCACCGTCGAGTTCGCGCCGGTCAAGACGCTCGCGCGGCCGGTGGGGGAGGCGTACGGCTGCCGCGTGGCGGCGTACGAGATCCACCACGGGCAGGTGTCGGTCGACGGCGAGGGCGCGGAGCCGTTCCTGGACGGCTGCCGTGTGGGGGCCGTGTGGGGGACGACCTGGCACGGGGCTCTGGAGAACGACGACTTCCGCCGCGCGTTCCTGGCGGAGGTGGCGTCGATGGCGGGCCGCGACTTCGTCCCCGCGCCGGGAGTGTCGTTCGCGGCGCTGCGGGAGCGCCGGCTGGACGCGCTGGGGGACCTGATCGAGGAGCACGTCGACACCGCGGCCCTGCTCGGTCTCATCGAGAAGGGCGCCCCGGCGGGCATGCCCGTGCTCGCGCCTGGAGCGCGATGAGGTATACGGGGGGTATGCGAGATCTTCCCGTGCTGGTCTACGACGGCGACTGCGGCTTCTGTCAGCTGTGCGTCGACCTCGGCTACAGATACCTCCCGACGATGCCGCGTGTGGTCGCCTGGCAGGATCTCGACCTCGCCGCCTACGGTCTCACGGTCGAGGAGGTCGAGGAGTCGGTCCAGCTGGTCGGCCCGTACGGCCTGCGCGCGTCGGGCGCCCGGGCCGTGGCCGTGCTGCTGGCCGTGCAGCGGAGACCGACCTGGCACCTGCTGGGCCGGGTCATGCTCACCCCGCCCGTGAGCTGGGCGGCCGAAGGGGTGTACCGGGTCATCTCCCGCAACCGTCACCGTCTTCCCGGCGCCTCGGGCGCCTGCGCCGTCCGCTAGCGGGGTCTCCCGACTCGGCGGCTTACCCGGACGCAGGGGAGCTGTCGGGAAAAATGGCTATTTACCTGCGGAGAAGGTTCTGTTGCCGGGCGGGGGAGGTCACTTACCATACGGACCGTGATCACCCCCCTTCAGTTCGTCCGCAAGTCGGCCGGCACGCTCCTCGGCATCGGCGGGGTGTCGTGCGCCCTCACCCTGCTGTACCTCGCCTCGCGTGTCGTCATGAGCATGGGCGGCAGTTGCGGCTCCGGCGGTCCCTACGTGGTCGCCGCGCCGTGCCCCGACGGCTTCGGACTGATCCTGCCGCTCTCGATCTTCGGCGGCCTGGTCTCGATGGGCGTCTACACCTTCAGCCTGCTTCCGGTGGGACCCCGGCTGGTGATCCTGGCGTGGCCCGCGCTGTTCCTCAGCCTCGGCTCCGCCTTCCTGGAGGCCGGTCTGTCCGACCCCCACGGCATCGACTGGAGCTTCTTCGGCTGCGGGGTGCTGTTCGTCCTCATGGGCGCGACACCGCTGCTCTTCCTGCTCGGCAAGGGCGCGCTGCGGACAATCTTCTGGGGTCCCGCCCCGAAGGAGCCGGTCACAGGGGCCAGGGGCACCGTCCGGTGGACCACCTCCGTCGTCCTGCCCGGCCAGAACGCCCGCGGCGGCCCGCCGCGGGACGCCCCCGCCGTCGCGGAGTACCCGCAGGACGCCGTCCCGGCGCGGGACGCCCCCGGCGACCTGGTCGGACAGCTCGAGCGGCTGTCCGCGCTGCACAGGTCGGGCCGCCTCGACGACGACGAGTACGCCGCCGCCAAGGCCCGCCTGCTGAACGGCTCCGGGTGACCCCGCCGGACCCGGAACACCCGCGAAGCCGTCGAAAGGAATCACGATGAAGAACGAGGCGGCACTGCGCGCCTGGGCGATCGCACTGCACGTGATCGGGATCGCCGGGGGCGTCTACCTCGGCGTCCTGATCTTCGGCCTGGCCACCGGCCGCGGCTGAGCCCCGGGCACTACGGGATCAGCAGGAGCTTGCCCGTGGTGCGGCGGCCTTCGAGGTCGTCGTGGGCCCGCTTGGCCTCGGCCAGCGGGTAGCGGCCCGAGATGTGCACCTTGAGCGCGCCCGAGCCCACCCAGCCGAGCACTTCGCCGGCGCGGGCGAGCAACTCCTCGCGCGTCACGGTGTAGTGGGCGAGCGTGGGCCTGGTGAGGAACAGCGAGCCCCCCTGGTTCAGCCGCTGCGGGTCGACCGGCGGCACCGCCCCGCTCGCCGCGCCGTACAGGGCCATCATGCCGCGCACCCGCAGCGAGGCGAGGCTGTCGTCGAAGGTGGCCTTGCCGACGCCGTCGTAGACGACGTGCACGCCCCGGCCGTCGGTCAGCTCGCGCACCGCGCCGGCGAAGCCTTCGTAGCGGATCACGTCGTCGGCTCCGGCGTCGCGGGCGAGCTTCTCCTTCTCCTCGGTGGAGACGGTGCCGATGACGCGTCCGCCGCGGAGCTTGACCATCTGCGTCAGCAGCAGCCCGACCCCGCCCGCGGCGGCGTGGACCAACGTGTCGTCGCCGGTGTTGACGGCGTACGTCGAGTGGCTCAGGTAGTGCGCGGTGAGGCCCTGCAGCAGGACCGCCGCCGCCAGCTCGGGCGACACCTCGTCCGGCAGCGGGATCACCTTCGCCGCGGGGACGACGGCCTTCTGTGCGTAGCCGCCGAGCACCCCCTGCCAGCCCACCCGGTCGCCGACCGCGACGTCGGTCACGTTCGCCCCCACGGCGGCCACGGTGCCCGCGCCCTCCGAGCCGGGGACGAACGGCGTGGGCAGCGGGTAGCGGCCCTCACGGTGGTAGACGTCGATGAAGTTCACGCCGATGGCCTGGACGTCGACCAGCACGTCATCGGGCCCGGGTACGGGATCGGGCACCTCGGTGTACTCGAGCGCTGAGGATCCACCGGGGGTGGTGACGACGATCGCATGCATGGGCTGGCGGCTCCTTCGGAAACGGTTGGTCCCTCAGACGTCCCCAACCCCTCGGGCGCCCACTCCTGTTCCCGTCGAATCACGCCGATCCCGGCGATTAGGATCGTCGCGGCGCCGAGTCCTTCGCATCGGCCGCCGGAGAACGACGGGAGCCGCCCAGCATGACCGCGCCGATCATCGCGCCCGGAGGACAGCCGGTGTCCTTCCCGGAGGGATTCGTCTGGGGCGCCGCCACCGCGGCGTACCAGATCGAGGGCGCCACGGGCGAGGACGGCCGTGGCCCGTCGATCTGGGACACCTTCAGCCGCACCCAGGGGGCCATCGCCGACGGGTACACCGGGGACACGGCGTGCGACCACTACCACCGGTACGCCGGCGACGTCCGCCTGATGAAGGACCTGGGCCTGCGGGCCTACCGCTTCTCGATCGCGTGGCCGCGGGTGCGACCCCAGGGGGCCGGCCCCGTCAACACGGCGGGGCTCGACTTCTACGAGCGGCTGGTGGACGAGCTGCTGGCCGCGGACGTCTCGCCGTACGTCACGCTCTACCACTGGGATCTCCCCCAGGCCCTGGAGGACCTCGGCGGCTGGACGAACCGCGACACCGCGCAGAGGTTCGCCGAGTACGCGCAGATCGTGCACGACCGGCTCGGCGACCGCGTGAAGACGTGGATGACCGTCAACGAGCCGTGGGTGGTGGCCTTCCTCGGGTACGGCATGGACCTGCACGCGCCGGCCCGCAACTCGCCGGCCGACGCCTTCCGCGCCGCCCACCACATGCTCCTGGCCCACGGTCTCGCCACCCGGGTGCTGCGCGAGGCCGGGGCGTCCGAGATCGCCCTGACCCTCAACCTCGCCCCCGTGGTGACGCCCGGCCAGATGAACGACCCCGACCTCGTGCTGTCCCCCGAGGACGCCGAGGCCGTCGAGCGGGTCGACTGCCTGATCAACCGGCAGTTCCTCGACCCGGCGCTGCGGGGACGCTACCCCGCCCCGCTGCTGCGCATCGTCGACCGCGTGGCCGGGCTCGACCACATTCGCGACGGCGACCTGGCGGCGATCAACCAGCCGATCGACCTGCTCGGCATCAACTACTACTCGCCCTGCGTGGTGCGCTCCGGCCCCGGCCGGCCCGCCAACCCGGCGTACCCCGGCAGCGAGGACATCGAGTTCGCCGGCGCCCACGCCCCGACGACCGCCAGCGGCTGGCCCATCGTGCCGACCGGGCTCACGCAGCTGATGGGGCGGCTCACCCGCGACCACCCCGAGGTGGGCCTGCTGGTCACCGAGAACGGCGCCGCGTTCGACGACGTGGTCACCGGCGAGCGGGTGCACGACGCCGACCGCACCGCCTTCCTGGAGGGCCACCTGCGGGCCGCGTACGCCGCGATCGAGGCCGGCGCCGACCTGCGGGGCTACCTCGTCTGGTCGCTGCTGGACAACTTCGAGTGGGCCGAGGGTTACACCAGGCGGTTCGGCATCGTCCACGTCGACTTCACCACCCAGCGGCGGCTGCTCAAGGACAGCGCCCTGTGGTACCGCGACGTGATCCGGCGCAACGGTCTGCACCGGGACCGCGCGCGCCGTCCCACCCTCGACGAGGTCGCCGCCCGGGCCGGCGTGTCCCGCTCCACCGTCTCCCGGGTCATCAACGGCCAGGCCGCCGTCAGCCCGGAGTTCCGCCAGACGGTCATGCAGGCCGTGGACGAGCTGGGGTACGTCCCCAACACGGCCGCCCGCAGCCTCGTCACCCGGCGCACGGACACCGTCGCCCTGGTCGTGCTCGACTCCATGGCCGCGAAGGGGGACGACCCCCGGTTCTCGGCGATCGTCGCCTCGGCGGGGCGGGCGCTGGAGGAGGCGGGCAAGCAGGTCACCCTCGTCCTCGCGGACTCGGCGCGCAGCAGGGCGCGGGTGGAGCAGCACGTCGCCGGCGGGCACGTGGACGGCGTCCTGCTGGTGCCGGGCCGGAGTACCGACCCGCTGCCCGCCGCGCTGGCCCGCACCGACATCCCCGTCGTCTGCCTCGGCGAGCCGTCGGTCCCCATGGCCGTGCCGTACGTCCGCGGCGACGACAACGGGGGAGCGCGGGCGGCGGTCACGCACTTGCTCGAACGGGGACGGCGCCGGATCGCCATGATCTGCGGGCCGGTCGACAGCGTGGCCGCGCAGGAGCGCCTGGAGGGGTACCGCGGCGTGCTGCGTGACGGGGACCGGCGGTCGATCATCGCGATGGGCGAGTTCACCCTGGCGTCCGGCGCCGAGGCGATGCGGCAGCTGCTGGAGGACGACCCGGACCTGGACGCGGTCTTCGCGGCCGACGACCTGATGGCGATCGGCGCCCTCGGCGTGCTGCACGAGGCCGGGCGCAGGGTGCCGGCGGACGTCGCCGTGGTGGGCTTCGGCGACATCGAGGCCGCCGCCTACGCCGTCCCGCCGCTCACCACCGTGCGCAGCCCCGCCGCCGTCCAGGCCCGTACGGCGGTCCGCGTCCTCCTCGACCAGCTCGAAGGCCGCCCGGCGTCGTCCGTCGTCCTCCCCGCCGAACTGGTCGTCAGAAGGACGACATAGATCAGCTGAAGAGGTCGAACACCGCCTCGGGCCGGTCGCGCTTGACGTACAGGTCCCAGGCGGCGTCGGCGAGGTCGTCCGGGTCGAGGGACCTGCCACCCACGTCGCCGAAGCGATCCTGCTGCGCCGTCACCAAGGCGTGGATGTCACCGCGCTCGATGAGCCCGCCGATGGTCAGGGTGCCGGCGTAGATCCCCTTGTCGGCCAGGGCGGCGTTCAGGGTGAGGGCGTAGTTGCGCAGCGCCGCCGAGGAGATCGCGAGGTTGCCCAGGGCGGGCATCGGGACGACGGAGCTCAGGCCGCCGGCGAACAGCAGGCCTCCCTCGCCGCGCTCGATCATGCCGGGCAGCACCGCGCCGACCACGTCGATCGCCGGATACACCCAGCTCATCGCCTGCTGGACACTCGCGGAGTCGGCCTCGATGATCGGCTTCGGGTGGGCGTCCGGGTCGGTCGCCCCCGGGCCGTAGTAGACGAGGTCGATCGTGCCGTACCGCTGGGAGACGGCGTCCAGGACGGCCAGGAGCCGGTCACGGTCGCGTACGTCGGCGACGAACGAGCCGGCCTCGACTCCCGCCTCTCTGAGGGAGGAGAGGTATCCGCCGTGCCGGGTGTCCGTGCGCGACACCAGCGCCGCCCGGTACCCCTCGCGTCCGAAGCGGTGCGCGATGGACATACCGAGCCCGGGGCCGGCCCCGATGACGACGGCGGTCTTCGCCGATGTGGACATGACGCCTCCTTGGTAGCAAGTAACTTGAGGGTGTCCTCAAGTTTCATGGCCCAGACGGTAGCACGAACTTGAGGGTTCCCTCGACTTCGTAGGATGGGAGGCATGGCAGCCGGGACCAAGCCGCTGCGGGCCGACGCCGCGCGCAATCGAGACAAACTACTGGCCACCGCCACGCAGGTGTACGCCGAGCGAGGCCTCGACGCTCCGCTGGAGGAGATCGCCCGCCGGGCCGGGGTCAGCATCGGAACCCTCTACAACCACTTCCCGACCCGGGAGGCGCTGTTCGAGGCGATCTTCCCTCAGCGCCTGGCGGCCATGGACGAGATCGTCGCCACGGCCCTGGCCGACCCCGACCCGTGGAACGGGTTCGCGGGCTTCGTCAAGGGACTGTTCAGGCTGCAGGCCGAGGACCACGGCCTCAACGACGCGCTGACCCGCCGCTTCCCCCTGACCGCCGACCTGAACGAGGCCTGCGGCCGCGGTGGCGCCGAGATCGAGACGATCATCCAGCGGGCCAGGGAGGGCGGCCGCCTGCGCCCCGACTTCACGTCCCAGGATTTGGTCATCCTGGTCTGCGCGATGTCACAGGTGATCCACGCCTCGCTGGAGACGGCCCCCCAGGCCTGGACACGCTGCCTGACCTACTTCCTCGACGGCCTCCGCACGGAAGCCGCAGACCGCTCGTAGAGCCTGAAAGAGATCGTCAGTCTGCGAAGTCCTTCTCGAACCAGACGACTTTGCCGTGCGGGTCGGGCGAGATTCCCCAGCGGCTGCTCACCGCATCCATGAGGAACAGCCCGCGCCCGTGCTCCTCGAGAAGGCGGTCGGCCAGTTGGTGGTCAGCCAGAACCGCCTCGGCAGGCACGGCGAACACCGGCGCCCGCCGATCCCTGTCGGCCACTTCGACGCGGATGCCGGTCTCGTTTCGTGCTACGTCAACGGTCACTGTCGTGCCGTGGACGGCATGGGTGATGGCGTTGGTCAGTGCTTCGCTGAGGCAGAGGAGCAGGTCGTCCGCGAGGTGATCGGCCTTCCAGTGGATCACCAGAGCTCGTAAGGCGTCCCGCGTCTGGGCGACTGCTTGTGGCTGAGTCGGGACGACGAGGCGGACCGTCTCCCGTGCTGCGACGATCAGCCCCTTCCTGTTGGGCGGCTGATCCTTGCCGGCGTACCGCTGGTTCCCCAACGCATCCACCAATCCTTCCCCTCTGCCCTGACGGTCCAAGCCGTATCCCCGAACCGCAATCTGCGACGGCACGGTGACAATCTGTGACTGACTTGGGATGTCATTCTGCAATGCCAAAAGGGGGTTGCAGGCCAACTTTTCGAGCTGGCGCTCCAGGCCTTGACGTGGGATCCGATGTCCGGCGTTGCTTCTCTTCTGCAGGATGGGGCAACGGTGAAAGGAGTAGCTGTGAGGGAGAATCCCACCATCTTGCGAATGAGACTTGGCGGGGAATTGCGGGAGTTGCGAGACCGTGCCGGATTGAGCCTGGATGCCGCTTGTAGGGCACTTGCCAAGGATGATCAGGATATGTCGGTCTCGAAGCTGAGCAGACTGGAGAACGGCAAGGGTGCCATCCGGCTTCACGACATTCGTTGCCTGCTGAATCTGTACAAGGTCGAGAGTGAGAACCAGCGTGAACTGATCCTGAGTATGGCTCGCGAGGCCAAGGCCGCTGCGCCCGCCGCATGGTGGACGGACTACGAAGCCATCCTGCCGTCGGGTTTGTCGACCTATGTGGGCATGGAAGCGGGAGCCGGACGCCTGCTGACCTTCACCCTGACCCTCATCGAAGGACTTCTGCAGACAGAGGGCTACGCCCGCGCTCTCATCCAGGCCGGCCGTCCCACCGATCCGCCCGAGACGATCGAACGGCTCGTGCAACTCCGGATGCAGCGGCAGAAGGTGCTGACGGAAAGCCACGGACTCGAACTGATCACTGTCATGGACGAGGCGGCCCTGCGCCGACCCGTCGGTGGACCGGTCACGATGCGATCGCAACTGGTGCATGTACTGGAGACGTGTCAGGCGCTGCCCAATGTGACCGTGCAGGTCATTCCGCTCGGCAAGGGGGCTTACGTTGCCCAGCACGGCATGTTCACGTTGATCGAACCGCGGGACCCAGCGGACAAATCTGTGGCATATGTGGACTCTATGGGTGGAAACTTGTACATGCAGCGACCGGATCAGATCGCACGGTTCAGAGCGATGTTCGGCCGTTTGCAGGCCATAGCCCTCGACCCACACGAATCTCTTGACCTCATCCGGACAGCCGCCGAGGAGATGTGACCGTGAGTGCTCCTGAAACCAACGACCTTCAGTGGTTCAAGGCTCAGGCCAGCACTTCTGCCAACGGATGCGTTGAGGTCGCACACCTGCCCGACGGGGGCGTCGCCGTACGGCACAGCCGCGAGCCGGACGCCGAAGTCATTCGGTATACAGCCTTCGAATGGGACTGCTTCCTGGACGGAGTGAAGAAGGGCGAGTTCGACCGCCCCGGCGCTCCGGACGCCTGATCTCCGCGTGGTCGCCCGGGCCGGTCGGCCGTGAACGTGGTTGCTGGACGATGGAGGCGGGATCGTCTCAGCATGTCGTGCTGCACCGTCAGGCCTGGATGCTAAAGGAAGAAACGAGCAATGGTTGGTGAGCCTTGTCGTCTTTTCGAATCTGGAATCGTCCGGCGTCCGCGTTGGGTCTGTGTCGGGTGGGCAGCCACGTCGAGCCAGGGAGGCGTGTAACGGGTGGGCTTCATGGCTTTCCTTCGTGCCGCGCTTCTTCGCCGAGGTGACGTCGAACCGCCCAGGTCGCCGGTTGAGCTGGTGAGAGGGGTACGCAGGGACCTGAGCCACGACTACTCGCTGGGAGTCAGGGACGTCATCTGGCAGGAGGTTCCGGCAGCCCGGTCGGCGATTTCCGCGTTGGAGGATGACGAACGAGTCGAGGCGGGTGCCGTGGCGCCCCAAGAGAATCCGTACCAGTATCTTTTCGAACTCAAGGTGGCCGTCTTCGATCCGAGCGTGTGGAGCGGGAATGTGTCGCTGGTCGAGGACTGTATGAGGGCCTTCGAACGGGTGCTCGCGATCGGCTCCGAACTGGTGGACGAGAGTTTCGAGTGGGTCTTCCTGAAAGAGCTCAGGCGGCGATCCGACACTCTCGGTGAGAGCTACGGCCCACTTCTACAGCGGAAAGTCATGTCACCGAGAGATTGACGCTGAGGGTATGGAACTGGCCGGCCGCGCGGGAGTTTTGTCGGGAGTGGTCGTGCGGCCGGCCGATGAGGCGGTCACTTCTTCTCGTAGGTCAGGATGACCGTGCCGCTCTCCAGGGTGCGGTTCTCTGTGAGGGTGAAGAGGGTGGGGGAGAAGTCGGCGGTGAACAGGGGGATGCCCGCGCCGGCGACCACCGGGTAGAGCTTGATCACGAGCTTGTCGATCTCCGGGAGGAGGGTGCCGGCCAGGCGGGCGCCGCCGATCAGGTAGATGTCCTTGCCCTCCTCGGCCTTCAGCTCGCGGATCTTGCCGATCACGTCGGCCGAGATGATCTCGACCGCCGGGTCGGGGCTCTCCGTGGTGGCCGAGACCAGGTACTGCCGCAGGTGGGCGTAGGGGCTGGTGACGCCGATGTCCAGGGCCGGCTGGAAGGTGGCGCGTCCCTGCACGCCGACGTCGAAGTTGCGGTTCGGGGCGTCGAGGCCCATCTGGGCGCGGACGTGCGTGGGAAGGGTGTCGGGGTACTCCTCGACGATGAAGTCGATCACGTCCGGCGTCAGCGGGAAGAAGTCGTAGCTTCCGTCGGGGGCGGCGATGAAGCCGTCGATGGTCATGCCGATGTAGTAAACGAGCTTTCGCATATCTGATCCTTGAATGAGGTGGGCGGGAGGGGCGGCACTACGCCGGTCAGCGGTTGGTGCCGGGCTTGGGCAGCGGCCTGGGGCGCGGCACCGAGCGCGGCTTCGGCGTCTGCCGCCGGTGGTCCTGCCTGGCCGGCGTCCCCGAGGCCGGGATGCCGGTGTGCCGCGCCGGCGCAGGGTGGGAAGCCGGGGTGCCGGATGGCCATGACGCTGCGCGGACGGGCGTGGCCGGCACGGTGAAAGTGATCAAGCTGTTCGGTCGAACTCGCATCTCTGTTCCTCTCGCCGACCCATCTGGGTCGTAGTACTCTGCTTGGAGTGGTTAAACCGTAGTACTACACTCAGAGTGGTGTCAATTCGAGACTTCAGGAGAGATAGCGATGCGGCAGAACCCCGAACGACGGGCGGCGCTCCTTGACGCGGCCATCGAGGTCCTGGCCCGCGACGGAGCGCGCGGGCTCACCTTCCGGGCCGTGGACGTCGAGGCCAACGTGCCGAACGGCACCGCCTCCAACTACTTCAACAACCGGGACGACCTGCTCACTCAGGTCGGCCACCGCTACTACGAGCGGCTGGAACCGGACGACGCCGTGCTCGCCGCCGCCACTGCCGGGCCGCGCGATCGCGACAAGGTCACCGAGCTCATGCGTGAGGTGGTGGACCGCGTCAGCCGGTTCCGCTCGGGATACCTGGCCGTGCTGGAGCTGCGCCTGGAGGCCACCCGCCGTCCCGAGCTGCGCCGCCTGCTCACCGAGCGCATCCGCGCCGACATCGACGCCAACATCGCCTACCACACCCAGTCGGGCCTGCCCGGCGACGCGACCACCGTGATCCTGCTCTACCTGGCCCTGAACTGGCTGATCGTGGAACGGCTCACCCTGCCCGACATCTTTCCCGAGGACCAGATCGACACCCTGGTGACCGACCTGGTCGAACGGATCATTCCCGATTCGGGCCGGGCACGGTGACGCCGGCGGGCCACCCGAGGCCTGACGGGGAACCCGCCGGCGGCGGGCCAGGGAAGATCTGCGTCCCGCTCAGCTCGCCGGGGCCGGCCGGGTGACGAGCGGGCCGAGAAGCCGATCGTCGCCTGCGCGGCCGCTCGTGGTCGTCCTCCGTGAGAAGACTCTGGCGCTGCGCCCGGGAACGTAGGGGGGCGGCGCGGGTGCGACACCGGGAGTACGACCGGTCACCCCTCCACGAGGAGGAACGGTGGCAGGGAGAGGATCTACTCTGCAGGGATGAGGTTCTCGTCGCCGGCCGCGGATGTGGCGCTCGCGGTCGTGGTGGGCGTTCTGCTCGAGGCCGGGGCGTTCGCCGCCCCCGCGCGGCCGTTCGACCACCTGGCCGTCGTGGCCGGCGCGCTCGGCCTGATCGCCTGGCGCAGGGCGCCGGTGGCGGCTCTGCTGACCGTCACGGCGTGCATGCTGTTCTACTCGGTGCGGACGCAACCCGGCCCGCCGGCCGCCTTCCCCGTGATGATCGTGGTCTTCTCGTCGGTCAGAGCAGGTCACCGGTGGCTTCCGGCCGCCGCGAGCGCCGCCTTCCTGGGCGGCACCCTGGCGGCCACCCTGACGACCGCCACCGCCGGGCAGCCCGTCAAGGACCTGGTCCAGCGTACGGTCCTGCTGCTCGGCTGGTTCCTCGCGGCGGGGGTCGCGGCGACGGTGAGCAGGCACCGGCAGGCGTACCTGGAGCAGGTGGAGCAGCGTGCCGCCGAGGCCGAGCGCAGCCGCGAAGAGGCGGCGCTCCGGCGCGCCGGGGAGGAACGCCTGCGCATCGCCCGGGAACTGCACGACTCGCTCACCCACACCATCTCCGTCATCAAGGTGCAGGCCGGGGTGGCGGTCCATCTCGCGCGCAAGCGCGGCGAGGAGGTGCCGCAGGCGCTGCTGGCCATCCAGGAGGCCAGCGGCGAGGCGATGCGAGAGCTGCGCGCGACCCTGGAGGTGCTGCGCGACTCCGCCGACGAACCACCCGGCGGCAGCGGGCTGGACCGGCTCGACGACCTGATCGGCCGGGCGCGCTCCGCCGGGCTGCCCGTCCACCTCGCCGTGACCGGGACGCGCAGGGCGCTGCCCCTGGACGTCGACCGGGCCGCCTACCGGATCATCCAGGAGGCGCTCACGAACACCGCACGGCACGCCGGCCCGGCCACCGCCTCGGTGCGGGTGGCGTACGGGTCCGCGGACCTCGTCGTACAGGTGGACGACGACGGGCGCGGAAGCCCGGGGAGCCCGCCCGCGCCCGGTGTGGGGCTGATCGGCATGCGCGAGCGGGTCGCCGCGCTCGGCGGCCGGCTGCGCGCCGAACCTCGCCCCGAGGGAGGCTTCACGGTGCGGGCGGAGCTTCCGACGAGCTCATGGCGGCCGGCGGTGACGTCCAGCCCCGGACCGAGGTCCGCGTTGTCACCCTGACGACCTCTTCGACACCCACGTGCGGGCGCGGGCGGGTCACGGGTGAACGGCTGGCATGCTGGGCAGGGTGGGGAAGCGGGTGTGCGTGCGGGTCGAGGCCGGGTTGCGGTTCTTCCTGCCGCCCCGGCACCGCGCTGCGGAGCTCTGGATCCCCTACGACGGCACGTCCTCTCTCGGGCACGTCGTCGAGTCGCTCGGGGTGCCGCTGCCGGAGGTCGGGGCACTGGTCGTCGGCGGGCGGGAGGTCGAGGCCTCCTACCGTCCCCAGGAGGGGGACGCCGTGCGGGTCCTCGCCGTGCGCAGGCCGCAGCCGGTGCCCGCCCACCGGTTCCTGCTCGACGTGCACCTCGGCACGCTCGCGCGGCGGCTGCGCCTGGTCGGGGTGGACAGCGCCTACGAGAACGATCTCGACGACGACACCCTGATCGAGCGCGCCAACGCCGAGCGCCGGGTGCTGCTCACCCAGGACCGCGGGCTGCTGCGGCGCAGGAGCCTGTGGCTGGGCGCGCACGTGCGGGGCGCGGCCCCGCAGGAGCAGTTCGGTGACGTGCTGCGGCGGTTCGCGCCCCCGCTGGCCCCGTGGACCCGGTGCACCGCGTGCAACGGCCCGCTGGCCCCGGTGGGCAAGGGCGAGGTCGAAGGCCTGCTCCTGCCGGGCACGCGCCGCAGTTACGACGCCTTCGCGCGCTGCCTGGCGTGCGACCACGTGTACTGGCGGGGCGCGCACGGCGCCCGCCTGGAGGCGATCGTGGAGCAGGCGCGGCGGGTGGTGGCCGAGGCCGCCGACGAGTAGGGGTCAGACGGGCCGCGCCCGGCGCGCGATCATCGTGGCGGTGAACAGCGCCAGGCAGAGCGGGGTGTAGACGAAGACGTTGAGCCAGTAGAACGGGGTCGAGGTGTCGGTCCCGTTGCCCAGCGCCCACGCCACGCCGAACACCCCGCGCAGCAGCGTCCCGGCGGCGATCGCCAGGGTGCCCAGCCGGAGCAGCGGCCGGGGAACGGCCCGGCCGAGCCTGCCCAGCCTGCCCACGCCGGCGGCCATGGTCAGCGAAGCGGCCGTCAGCAGGGCGGCCAGGGGGAGCAGGACGCGAGGGGTGAAGGGCACCTCGAAGTTCAGGACGGCGAGCGAGAGGGCTCTGGCCTCTCGCGCGGGCCAGAGCGCGCCGGTCGTCCAGTAGAGGTGGACGGCCGCGTCGGCGGCGAGAGCCGCGGCGACCAGCATGCCGGCGCGGACCCGTGTCCGGTGTTCCATGGTGCGTCTCCAGGTGTCGTCGGTGGAGCTTCCGGAGAACAAGAGGAGCGCCGGCGCGCGGAGGTTCCCTGTGACCGACGCCACATCCGTGGCAGAGGCCGGCGGGGAACCTTTTCCTCCCGGCCGTCCTCTTCGGTGGCGAGACGGTTCGCCGGACCCCCGAGGAGCACCCACCATGCACGTATCGCACACGATCGACGGCCCCGCCACGACGGGCACGGCCCGGGAGGGCACCCATGCGTCCGGAGGGATCCGGCGGTGGGTGGGGCGTACGGCCGCCGTGGTCGCGGCGCTGACGGTGGCCGCCGTCCTCTACGGCGCGTACGGATACCAGCCCGCGGAGGCGGGCCGCGGCCACACCTCGCCGTATCTTCGTGCCGAGGGATCCCGTTTCGCCGACACCCCGCTCGCCCGGTTCCACTACCTGCGGGCCGGATCGGGATCGCCGGTCGTGCTCCTCTCCCCCGGAGGGGCCTCGGTCATCGGTTGGAAGGAACAGCTCGGAGTGCTCGCCCGCGCGCATACGGTCTATGTGGTCGACCTTCCTGGCCAGGGATACACCCGGTTGAAGGACCGAAGGTTCCGCTGGGATCTGCCGGCGATGACGGGGGCCATCGCGTCCTTCATGGACGCGGTCGGCGTGCGCCGCGCCGCCCTGGCCGGGAACTCGTGGAGCGGCGGCTGGGCGCTGGCCTTCGCGCAGCGCCACCCCGACCGGGTGAGCCGGCTGGCCCTGCTGGACGCGACCGCCTTGCACGTCAAGGACACCTGGAGCTGGGAGATCCTGAAATATCCGGTGATCGGGGAGCTGCTCACCAACCTCACCGGCACCGGCAAGGCGACCTACCGCGGCTGGATCGCCCACACGCTCGTCCACCGGGAGCGGGCCACCGCGCAGCTCGTGGACGAGCTGTGGGCGCCTGCCACGTTCCGCGACAACCTGCGCGCCACCTACGAGCTGGAGCGGGGCCTGAACTGGGCGGAGACCGAGGAGGCCATGCCGTCGACGCGGACCCCCACCCTGGTCCTGTGGGGCGAGCAGGACAAGATCGTGCCCGTGTGGCAGGCGCGGCGCATCGGCGCGCTGCTTCCCGACGCCCGGGTCCAGATCCTCGACCGCTGCGGCCACGCCGTCCAGCTCGACTGCCCGGAGCCCGTCAACCGTCTCCTCCTGGACTTCCTGCGCGAGACGGCATGACCGAGGACGACGCCGAGGAGCTCGACCGGCTCCTCAGGGCCGCCCAGCGCGGTGACACGATGGCCATGAACGACCTGCTCGACGCGCTGTCGCCGTACGTGGCCCGGATCTGCGGCGCCATCGCTCTGCAGCACGGGCCCGACGCGGCCCAGGAGACCCTGGTCGCGGTCTTCCGCAACCTGCGCGGCCTGCGGGAGTCCGCCGCACTGCACGGCTGGGTGCGCTCCATCGCCGTACGCGAGGCGGTGCGCGTCGCGCGGCGCCAAGGCCGCCACGAGCACGCGGCGCCGGCCGAGATCCCGGCCCGTGACACCGGGGAACTCCGGGTCGACGTGCGGGACACGCTGGAACGGCTGTCTCCCGAGCACCGGGCGGTGCTCGTCCTGCGCGACCTGGAGGGGCTGGACGAGCAGCAGGCCGCCGCCGTCCTCCGGCTCCCTCAGGGCACGGTGAAGTCCCGGTTGCACCGGGCGCGAGCGAGCTTCCGAAAGGCATGGGAACGATGAGCCTGATCCCCGGAGAGATGGGGCCGGTCGCCGGCCTCGACCCGGTGCGGCGCCTGCGCGTCATGGCGGCCGCGACGCCTGGGTGCGTCCTGCTCGAACGCTTCGTCGCGGCGCCCTTCGACGTGGTCTGGGCGGTCGCCGCCGACCTCGAGAACGAGCTGCCGCGCTACCAGCCGTTCGTGCGTACCGTCCGGGTCACCCCGCGTGGCGAGGACAGGCTCGACGTCCGCGCTCTGGGCAACGCCCGCCTGAGTGCCGACTTCGACGCCGTCCTGCGCTCCGGTTGGTGCTGGATGCAGAGCCGGCACATCACCTTCGGCCTCGCGGCGACGCCTGTGCCCGGCGGCACCTTGGTGGGCCGCGCAGGCTCCACCCGCCGGCGTCCCCTGCGCCGGCTGGCCGTGCCGGTGCTGCGGCGTGCCTTCGCCAGGGAACTCGACCGTTTCGAGGCCCGCGTGCAGGCGCGCCGGCGGGACGACCGGTGAGCGGATCCTGGTTTTCTCGGAAATTGCTCGTTTCACGGTTGTCGCTTGCGTGAACGGCCGTGGAGCTGCCGACTCTGGAGACCAGTAGGCCTGCTATATCAGGAAAGCGGACAGAAAACCCCTTGTTCTGTAATCATGACTATTTGTGGCCTCGGGCTGTCGAAACGGGGAATCCGACGTGAAGCCGGGCGGGGCCGTACCTGGTGAACAGGCGTGACCTCGCGTCGCCGAACCGGTGGTGACAGCTGCGGTCCGGAAATATAGGGGATTGAGGCCAGATGGGCGAAAAGTCGGAAAAAGCGGAGGCTGGCGAGCCGGCCGGGGAAACGCCGGCCGAACGCGATCGGCCCGCCACCTTCGGCGACGTGTTCGGCGTGGCCGAGTACCGAGCCCTGTTCGGCGCCGCCCTCCTGTCCTGGGTCGGCGACTACTTCGCCAAGGTCGCGGTGGCCTACCTGCTGTTCCGCGACACCGGCTCGGTGCTGCTGTCCGCCATCGGTTTCGCGGTCAGCTATCTGCCATGGGTGGCCGGAGGGCCGGTGCTCGCCGCGCTCGCCGAACGTTACCCCTATCGCAGGGTGATGATCATCTGCGACGTGGTCCGGATGGCGCTGATCGGCCTGATGGCCGCCCCCGGCACGCCGTTCCCCCTCATGCTCCTGCTGCTGCTCGGCGCCTCGCTGCTCACCCCGCCGTTCCAGGCGGCGCGCTCGGCGATGGTGGCGCAGCTCCTCACCGGGGACCGGTACGTCGTCGGGCTGTCGTTCCAGAACATGGCCGGCCAGGGCGCGCAGGTGGCCGGGTACGCGCTCGGCGGCGTGGTGTCCGCCATCGACGCCCGGACGGCGCTGCTCATCGACGCCGCCACGTTCGGCCTGTCGGCGCTGCTGCTGTGGCGCGGCGTACGTCCCCGGCCCGCGACGGTGGAGGACGCCCAGCGGAGGTCGCTGCTGCGGGAGACCGGCGACGGCCTGAGGTTCGTCTTCGGGCACCGCGTGATGCGGCCGACCGCGCTGGTGGTGTTCAGCGTGGTGGGGATCATCATCGTCCCGGAGGGCCTCGCCGCCGCCTGGGCGTCCCAGTTCGGCGGCGGTTCGCGGATCGCCGGGCTGCTGATGGCGGCACTGCCGATCGGCGCGGTCATCGGGGCCGTCGTGACCCGGGTGACCGGCCCGGAACGGCGGCTGAGGCTCGTCAGGCCGCTGCTGATCGTGGGACCGGCGCTTCTCGTGCCCGTTCTCGTCTCACCGCCGTTCCAGGTGGCGTTCGTCCTGGTGGTGACGGCGGCGGCGGCCGTGAACACGGTCATGGTGCCGCTCAACGGCCTGTTCGTGCAGATGCTGCCGAACGCCTACCGGGCGCGCGCCTTCGGGATCATGCAGGGTGGGATCCAGCTCACCCACGCGGTGGCCGTGCTCGTCGCCGGCGTGTTCGCCGAGAGGTTCCCCGTGCCGATCGTCATCGGCGCCTGGTCGGTGTGCGGCCTGGCGCTGATGGCCGTCGCCGTGACCAGGTGGCCCGGGCGCGAGGTGGTCAGGGAGGAGATCGCCTACGCGGCCGAGCTCAACCGCGCCGCCGTGCCCGCCACCTCCTGACCCTCCGTGGCTCATGTGCCGGGGGCGCCGCCCTGGAGGGTGAAGTCGTCGAAGCCCATCTTCAACCGGGCCCCGGACTGCTCGGGAACCCGCGCCAGGAAGCCGACGTCCCCGTTGGGCAGCCCGGTGGGGGTGCCCACGGTCGTGTCGAGGTACGACTGCACCCGCTCGCCGTCCACCCACATGGTCAGTCGCACGCCGTCGGCGGTCTTGGTGCACTCGGCCTGGAGCCTGACCGGCTTGCCCTTCTCGAGCCCGGTGACGGGCGCCGGAGGGGTCAGGTTGCCGCCGGTGCCCTTGGCGACGCCCCTCAGGCGGGCCTCGCCGCCGGAGGTCAGCAGGAACTCGTACCGGCTCTGCTTGTAGTCGTCGTCGGCCCGGCAGAACAGCCCGAACTCGCCCGAGCCGCTGGACTCGCGCATCGTGGCGGTCACGGTGAGCAGCAGGCGTTCCGGGGTCACCGGGGTCGGGGAGGCGGAGGGGTCAGGGGTGGCGGGCGGCGTGGGGACGAACGGGATCGGGGCCTTCTGCAGCCTCTCGGCGGCGTCGTCGTCCACGTCGACGCCGTAGAAGCCCTGGGAGGAGTAGCCGTACTTCCCGGTCGCGTCACCGGTGTAGTGGCCGCCGTCCCAGCCGGTGCCGGAGTCGTTGAAGTCGTCCCGGTAGAGGTAGCTCAGGTCGGCGGGCGGGCCGGACGGCGACAGCAGGGCGCGCAGCCCCAGGCCCGCGACGACGAGCGCGATCACGCCCACCCCGATGAGCCGCTTGCGGCGGTGTGCCCACCCTGTGGGCCCCGGAGGGACGACGGGCGGCGGGGACGGCACGGTGGACGCGGCGGTGGCCATGGGGTGCGGGGCCGCCCCCGGACCGACCATCTGGTCCAGGATCTGCTGCGCCGTGGGCCTGTGCGCCGGGTCCTTCCGCAGCGTCGCCGCCACCAGGGCGCGAAGCGGGGGCTCCATGCCCTCCAGCGACGGCTCGGTGTTCAGCACCTGGTACATGATCGACGGGAGCGACTCGCCGCCGAACGGCGTGCGGCCGGTGGCGGCGAAGGCCACCAGGCAGCCCCACGAGAACACGTCGCAGGCGGGCGAGGCCGGCTCCCCGCGCAGCACCTCGGGCGCCATGTAGCGGGGCGTGCCGATCAGCTCGCCCGTGCCGGTGATGCCGCCGAGGGTGTCGAGCGCGCGGGCGATGCCGAAGTCGATGACCCTGGGCCCCACCGGCGACAGCAGGACGTTGGACGGTTTGAGGTCGCGGTGGACGACGCCCGCGCCGTGGATCGCGGTCAGCGCGGTCGCGACCCCGACGGCCAGGGCGTCCAGGCTGGATCCGCGCAGTGGCCCGTGGGCGCGCACGGCCTCGTCGAGGTTCGGGCCCTCGACGTATTCGGTGACGACGTACAGCTGCTCGCCGTCGAGGTCGGCGTCGAGGACCGCCGCGGTGCAGAAGCGGCGGACGCGGCGGGCGGCCTCGGCCTCGCGGCGGAAGCGGCTGCGGAACTGCTCGTACCGGCTGTACTCGGGGTTGATCACCTTGATGGCGACCCGCTGCCCGGCGTCGTCCTGACCGAGGTAGACCGTGCCCATCCCGCCACGGCCCAGCCTGCCGATCAGCCGATAGCGGCCGATCTGGGAGGGTTCGCTGGGACTTAGGTTGTTCACCACGTTGCCTCACGCCTGGTACCTGTTCGCGGCGGCCAGCCTATCGAGATCGGGCTCCGGAGGACCGATACGCGGACGCCCTCGAAGGAGGTGTGTGGCGATTTGCCCTCGCGCCTCTGGGAACGTATGTTCGATGTAGCAGCACCGCCCGCCTTCCCCCGGGTGCTCCGAGTTCCCAAGGCCCAGGGGAGAAGAAGCCGCGTTGAGCAGAATCTACGGGGATCCCATCGAGGTGTGGACGCGGGACGGCGAGCCCGCCCGCTTCGTCTGGCGTGACCGGCTCTACGTCGTCCGCACGGTCCTCGACCACTGGGTGACCTCCCGCGAGTGGTGGAAGATCTCCGAGAACGACCCGGGCGAGCGCCGTTTCTGGCGGGTCGAGGCGAGCCCGGGCGGCCAGAACGGCACCTACGAGCTGCGGTTCGACACCGCCAGCGGCGGCTGGCTCATGCTCAGGGCGTGGGACTGATGTTCCCCCACCTCCACGTCGCCTCCGCCTACTCCCTGAGGTACGGCTCGGCGTTCCCCGCCAAGCTCGTCGAACGCGCGGCCGAGCACGAGATGGACATCCTCGCCCTGACCGACCGCGACGGGATGTACGGCGCGGTCAAGCACGTCCAGGCGTGCCACGACGCCGGTGTCCGGCCCGTCGTGGGCGTCGATATGGCGCTCGCGGGCGCCGGCGGCCTCGCCCTGTGGGGCGAGGGGGACGACCGGGCGCTGCGCGGCTCCGGCCACCTGCACACCGGCCACAGCCCGGAGGGAACGGGGGACGACGCCGACCGGGTCACCGTGCTGGCCCGCTCCGGCGGCTGGGCGCACCTGTGCCGGCTCACCACCGCGGCCCACTACGCCGGCGAACGGGGCGAACCCCGGGTGACCCGCGAGCTGGTCGCCGAGCACGCGGGCGGTCTGCTGGTCATGCTGGGCCCCCGCTCCGACGTCGGCCGGGCCGTGGCCGGGCGCCGCGACGAGCACGCCCGCGCGCTGCTCGCCGCCTGGCGGGCCGCGGTGCCCGACGTGGTGGTCGAGATCGTCGACCACTACGGCTACCGCGACGCGAGCACCGCCGCGCGCATGCTCGTCCTGGCCGAATCGGTGGGCGTGCCCGCCGTGCTGACCAACGCCGTCCGCCACCTCGAACCCGGCGACTACCGGGTGGGCGACGTCCTCGACGCGGCGCGCAAGCTCGTGCCGCTCCACTCCCGGCACGTCGAGCACTCCGCCTCGCACGCCTACCTCAAGAGCGGCAAGGAGATGTGGCAGGTGGCCCTGCGCGTCTGCGGGGGCGACCGTGACCGGGCGCGCCGGCTGCTGGCCCGCACACGGCAGGTGGCCGAGCGGTGCGTGCTCGATCCGCTGGAGGTCCTCGCGCTGCGCGGCGGCACCGAGCGGCTCCACCTGCCGGAGGTCGACGGGGACGCCGTGCTCATGCTGCGCGCCCGGTGCGAGAGCGGGCTGCGCGACCGCGGTCTCGAACGGTCCGCGCGGGCGCGCGAGCGGCTGGCCGCGGAGCTGGCGATCATCGAGAAGAAGCAGTTGTCCGGCTACTTCATCACCGTCTCCGACATCACCGGCATGATCCGCGAGATGGGCGTGCGGTGCGCCATCAGGGGTTCGGGGGCCGGGAGCCTGGTCAACCACCTCATCCACATCGGCGAGGTGAACCCCCTCGACCACGGCCTCCTCATGGAGCGCTTCCTCTCCGAGGGCCGCAAGGGGCTGCCCGACATCGACGTCGACGTCGAGTCGGCCCGGCGGCTCGACTGCTACGACCTGATCTTCCGCCGGTACGGCGAGGGCCGGGTGGCCTGCGTCTCGATGATGGAGACCTACCGCGCCCGCAGCGCCATCCGCGACGTCGGGGCGGCCATGGGGCTGCCGCCGCACGAGATCGACGTGATCGCCAAGGCGTTCCCGCACATCAGGGCCAAGCAGATCCGTACCGCCCTGAGCGACCTGCCCGAGCTGCGCGACAGCGGCCTCGGCGACAAGGCCCTGGACACCATGTTCCGGCTCGCGGAGAAGCTCGACGGGCTGCCCCGGCACATCGCCATGCACCCCTGCGGCGTGCTCGTCGGCAACTCCACCCTGCGCGACCGCACCCCGGTCGAGCGGAGCCTGCTGGAGTTCCCGATGAGCCAGTTCGACAAGGAGGACGTCGAGGAGGCCGGGCTGCTCAAGCTCGACGTGCTCGGCGTGCGCATGCAGTCGGCCATGGCGTACGCGCTGAGCGAGATCAAGCGGGTGGAGGGCCACGACATCGACCTCGACCGCGAGGTCCCGAGGGACGACACGGCGACCTACGACATGATCTGCACCGGCCGCACGCTCGGCTGCTTCCAGATCGAGTCGCCCGGCCAGCGGGAGCTGGTGTCCAAGCTCGAACCCCGCACGATGCACGACCTCATCGTCGACATCTCGCTGTTCCGGCCCGGCCCGGTCAACTCCGACATGGTCACCCCCTACCTGGAGGCCCGGCACGGCTGGCGCGAGCCGCGCTACCCGCATCCGAAGCTCAAGCCGTCGCTGCTGGAGACCCACGGGGTGGTGGTGTTCCACGAGCAGGTGCTGAAGGTCGTCGACACCATGACCGGGTGCGGTCTCTCCGAGGCCGAGAAGGTCCGCCGCGCCCTCGCCACGCCCGAGGGGCGGGAGGCGGCGCTCGCCTGGTGGGAGGCCGAGGTGCTCCCGGAGTTCGACCGCAGGACCACCGACGAGGCGTGGCGGGTGCTCGACGCGTTCGGCTCGTTCGGGTTCTGCAAGGCGCACGCGGCGGCGTTCGCCGTGCCCACCTACCAGTCGGCCTGGCTGAAACGGCACCACACGGCCGCGTTCTTCGCCGGTGTGCTCACCCACGAGCCCGGCATGTACCCCAACCGGGTGATCCTCGACGACGCCCGCCGGTGCGGCGTGGCCATCCTGCCGCTGGACGTCAACCACTCCGGCAGAGACTGGCTCGTCGAACGCCACCCGCCGGTCGCCCGGGCTCACGACGAGCCGGACCCTATCTCGCACATCGGCGAGGGGTACGGCCTGCGGGTGCCGTTCTCGTCGGTCAAGGGCGTCAGCGAGGCCGAGGTCGAACGCATGGTCGCGGGCCGGCCGTACACCTCGCTGGCCGACTTCTGGGACCGCGCCCGGCCGTCCCGCCCGGTCGCCGAGCGCATCGTGCAGGTCGGCGGCCTCGACGCGCTGTACGGGCTGCGCCCGGGCGGCGCGCGGTGGCGGCCCGGGGAGCTGACCAGGCGCGACCTCGTCGCCCAGGTGGGCGCCCTGGAGCGGGCGTCCTCCTCCGGCGTGACGGCGGCCAGGCGCGCTCGCCGCTCCAGGAGGGCGGCCGGGGCCGTCCCGGCCGACGAGGCGCCACCGGCTCCGGCCGTCCAGATCCCGATGCCGTTCACCGAGCGCGTCGAGCCGGGGGAGCTGCCCGAGATGACCGAGGCCGAGGCCGTGCAGGCCGAGCTGGAGATCCTCGGCATGGACGTCAGCCGCCACGTGATCGCCTTCCACGACGAGCTGCTGGACGCGATCGGCGTGGTCAGGGCCCGCGAGCTGCTCACGATGCGCAACGGCGCGGAGATCCTGGTCGCCGGGGTGAAGGTCGCCACGCAGACGCCGGCGATCCGCTCCGGGCAGCGGGTCATCTTCGCCACGCTGGACGATTCGACCGGTCCGATCGACCTGACGTTCTTCGAGTCGGTGCAGGGCCACTGCGCCGCCACGCTGTTCGGCTCGTGGCTGCTGGTCGCCAAGGGGGTCGTACGCCGGGTGGGCACGCGGGCGGTGTCGCTGCGCGCCCTCGACTGCTGGAACCTCGTCGAGCTCGACGAGATCTGGCGCGCCGAGGGGGCCGGCGCGGTGCGGGAGGCGCTGGAGGCCGTCCGCCACGGGACGGGAGGCGTCGGCGGACGCCGTCTGGAGTACGGCAACGGGTACCGGCTGTCTCCTTACGCCGACATCGGCCCGGCCTCCGGCGTGCGCACCCCGCCCAGCAAGCTCTGGCACGCCAGCCCGGGCAGCTCCGGCCCGATGGGATTCGTCCCGCCCAGACCGGCGATGGACCTCACCCCGCCCCCCGCCCCCTTCCTGCGCGACCGGACACTCGCGGTCGGGAAGACCGGTGCCGGCCGGACGGCCGAGGGGAAGGCGAATCGTCAGTCGCGGGCCGGGTAGCTGTGCCGGGGGAGGGAGCGGAGCGCGGGCAGCAGCTTCAGGCGGGGGGCGATCCCCGAAGGACGGGCGCTCATCCTCGCCGCCGTGACCTCCCGGACGGTCGCCGCGCACAGCACGGCCGCGGCCACCGCCACCGCGAGCTCGGCCAGGCCGAGCCCGGTGAGGTCCCTGCCCTGGGGAGAGTGGGTGACCGGCAGCCTGATCAGGATGAGGAACACCATGGCGAGCCAGCACGCCCACCAGGCGGCGAGCAGCGCGAGCCACGACCGCCGGCGGCCCTCGCGCAGCCCGGCGTCCTCACGCAGCGCGTGGACGAGCAGCGCCGGCGCGGCGAGGTTCAGCACGGGCACGAACCACGCGATGGCGATCATGCGCGGGGTCGCGCCCGCCTGCCGGAGCCAGGCGAAGTAGGAGCATCCGGCGGCGAGGGTGGCCGCGGCGACCAGGAGGATCAGCACGGCGAACCAGGTGACGGCGCCGACCACCGCCTCGGCACCCGGCGCGTGCGGGTCGTTGCCGAGCTTCGCGACCTGCCGCGCGAGCTGCTTGCCCCGGGCCTCCTCGAAGACGACCAGGCAGGTCAGGGTGGCGATCTGGGCGGCGAGCGCCAGGTAGACGCCGGCCGCTGACCTGCTCACTGCGGATCGGGCATAGCGCATGTGTGTCTCCCCCCGGCATGCGCTGATAAGTCGTGTTCGGTCCGCGACGGAGCGCGACGCCTGACACACTCCTATCCAGCGGACCTCTCCGCTAATCGGCGAGGCGGTGGAGAAGATCCTGGATCTGCACGAGATGGGTCAGCGGATGATGCCGGACTCCCAGGCCCAGGCGGCGATCTCGACGCGGTTGCGGGCGCCGAGCTTCATCTGGATGCTGCCGAGGTGCGTCTTCACGGTGGACAGGGAGACGAACAGCTCGGCCGCGACCTCCTGGTTGGTGCGGCCCCGCGCCACCAGGCGCACGACGTCGAGCTCCCGCTCGGTCAGCGGCTCGCGCGGCGGCCTGGCGTGGCTGACCGCGGGCTTGGCGAGGTGTTCGAGCAGCCGCACCGTGACCGACGGCGAGACCAGGGCGTCGCCGTTGGCGGCGGCGCGGACGGCCTCGATCAGCAGCGTCGGACCGCTGTCCTTGAGCAGGAAGCCGCACGCGCCCGCGCGCAGGGCGCCGTAGACGTACTCGTCGAGGTCGAACGTGGTGACGATCACCACGCGCATGGGGTCGGGCACGCCGGGACCGGCCAGGATCTTGGTGACCTCCAGGCCGTCGAGCTTCGGCATCCGGATGTCGAGCAGGCAGACGTCGGGACGCAGGCGGCGGGCCTGCTCGACGGCGGCGGCGCCGTCGGCGACGGCCGCCACGACCTCGATGTCGGGCTGCGCGTCGAGGATCATCTGGAAGCCGGTGCGCACGAGCTCCTGGTCGTCCGCGACGAGTACCCTCACCGCACTGATTCTGCCAGTAGGCGGGGAGTCGAACGGCCAGGAAGGCCGTGGGACGGGAAGATCGGTCATTCGGCCGATGGGCGGGGCCGGTGGATCGGACGCGTGGCCGATGGGCAGGTCAGGGCATCCACGAGAAGGTTCTGGTCATGTCCTCGCAAAGCGTCCTCCAAGGCCGGGACCTGAAGAAGAGCTTCGGGCCGACCGCCGCCCTCGCCGGAGTCGACATCGCGATCCACCGCGGTGAGGCCCTGGCGATCATGGGGCCGAGCGGATCGGGAAAGTCCACACTGCTCCACTGCCTGGCCGGCATCATGAAGCCCGACTCCGGTGAGGTCCACCTGCTCGGGGAACGGATCGACGACCTGGGGGAGCGTAAGCGCAGCGCCCTGCGCCGCACCCGGTTCGGGTTCGTGTTCCAGTTCGGCCAGTTGCTGCCCGAGCTGCCCGCCGACGAGAACGTCGCGCTGCCGCTCATGCTCGGCGGGGTCCCCCGCGCTCGTGCGGTGCAGCAGGCCAGGACGTGGTTCGGCCCCCTCGGCCTCGCGGGGATGGAGGGACGGCGGCCGGGCGAGCTGTCCGGCGGGCAGGCGCAGCGCGTGGCGATCGCCCGCGCGCTCGTCACCCGCCCGGCGGTGGTCTTCGCCGACGAGCCCACGGGAGCCCTCGACCAGGCCACCGGCCACGCCACGATGCGCCTGCTGGTCGAGGCGACCAAGCACAACGACGCCTCGCTCGTGGTCGTCACCCACGACACCCAGGTGGCCGATGCCTGCGACCGCGTGGTGGAGGTGCGTGACGGCCGGCTCCTCACCCAGGGCCAGCCCGGGCCGTACGCCGCCGCGCCGCATCTGCCGGGGCAGCCCGTGCCGGGCCGGGGAGGCGCGCGATGAGCGGGCTCACCGGCCTCACCTGGCGGCTGCTGAAGGGCGGGGGACGCCGGGGGCTGCTCGGGTCGTCCCTGATGGTCGCGGCCGTCGCCGTCTCCACCGCGCTCCTGCTGTTCGCGGTGGCGGTCAACTTCGCCTTCGCGGGCCGGGCCGACCGGGGCGCCTGGCGCAACCCCGTGCAGGCGACGGGCACGGCCCGCGCGATCGAGGCGTTCCGCACCGAGTTCATCGGCGACCGGGCGCTCACCGTGGTCGACGTGGCGGTGCTCGAACCGGGTGTCGCGCCGCCCAAGGGGCTGCCCCGCCTGCCCGGACCGGGGGAAGTGCTGATGTCGCCCGCCCTGGCGGAGCTGGCGAAGGGGTCCTCCCTGGGCGCCCGCTTCCCGGGCGAGCCCGCCGGCACGATCGGTGACGAGGCCCTGGTCTACCCGGGTGAGCTCGTGGCCGTCGTCGGGCACGCCCCCGGCGACACGGCGGTGAAGGCCAAGTGGAAGGGCGACTACCGGCTGGGGACGTCGGCGACGAAGGTGGCCGACCTCACGGGGGCTCACTCCAACGACGCCGACGCCTACCGCATCCTCGCGCTGATCGCGAGCGTCCTGATGGTCGTGCCGCTGCTCGTCTTCGGGGGCGCGGCGGCCCGCCTGACGGTCGCGCGGCGCGACCAGCGCCTCGCCTCGCTGCGCCTGGTCGGCGCGACCCCCGGCCAGGTGGTCGCCATGACCGTCGCCGAGGCGGTGATCACCGCGTTCGGGGGAGCGGTGCTCGGGCTGGTGCTGTACGCGGTGGCGATCCCGCCGCTCAGCCACGTCCGCATGGCGGGCGGCGAGTGGTTCGCCTCCGACATGTGGCCGGGGGTTCTGCCCATCGCCGCCGTGCTGCTCGCCGTACCCCTGCTGGTGGGCCTGTCGGCGGTCGTGGGCCTGCGCCGCGTGGTGGTCAGCCCGCTGGGCGTCGCCCGGCGCGAGACGCCGCCGGCCATGCGGTTCGTCCGGCTGATCGCGCTGCTCGCCGTCCTCGCGGCCGTGCCGGTGATGGGCGTCGCGAAGAGCATCGCCCTGGTCGTGGCGATTCTCACCCTGGCGTTCCTGGCCCTGAACCTCGTCGGCCCCTGGGTGGTGGGCCTGATCGGCCGCCTCACCGCCCGTACGGCCAAGCGGCCCGCCCGGCTGCTGGCCGGACGGCGTCTGGTGGACGACCCGAAGTCGGCCTGGCGGACCGTCAGCGGGGTGGCGCTCACCGGGTTCGTCGCGGGGTTCATCGGCCTGCTCACGCCTCCGGCGGACCTCGACGTCGGCGCCGACAGGGCGACCGCGTGGCTGCTGCAGGACATCCGGACCGGCACGATCGTCGTGCTGGTGGTCTCCTTCCTGGTCGCCATCGTCAGCGCGGGCATCACGGCGGCGTCCTCGGTGCTCGACCGGCGGCAGAACTACGCGCTGCTGCGCCTGGCCGGGACGCCGCTGGAGGTGCTGGACAAGGCCAGGCGGCTGGAGACCCTCATCCCGCTCACCGTCATGGGCGGCGGGTCGATCGCCACCGGCGTCCTGTGCGGCACCCCGTTCATCGCCTTCGGCGTGAACACGACCGGCGTGCTCATCCTGGCGTCCTGTGTCGTCGCCGGGTTCGCCGGAGTGGTCGGGGCCGGCGCCATGAGCAAGCCGCTGCTCCGTTCGGTCACCGCCGACCCGGCACCGCGGCCGGACTAACGATGATCGTCCGGGCGGGGGAGCAGGAGATCGCAGAGGGCCTCGGTGATGGGCATGCCGGTGGCCTCCTCGATCAGCAGGAAGCCGCCGGCGGGGTTGACCTCCAGGAAGACGTACCGGCCCTCGGGGGTCAGTGTCAGGTCGATCGTCGCGAACGACAGGCCGAGCCGGGCCATCAGGCCGTGGCATCTTCCGGTCACCTCCTCCGGCAGGACGTGCGGCCGCAACCGCCGGGCGTCCATCGGCGAGTGGATCTCGGCGGCGAACACCCACGAGCCGGTGACGATGACCCGCAGCGCCATCCGCCGCGGCACCCGGGCCTGCGCGACCATCGGCAGCGGCCTGCCGTCGGCGCTCGTGAGCGGTGGCACGACGTCGAGCGGGGGGCGTTCGGTGACGGCCCACGGGCGGTCCAGCACGCGGGTCACGACCTGCCCCTTGTGGGCGAGGTAGAAGTCCAGCAGTTCGTCGTGGTCGGTGCTGATCAGCGTGGACGGCAGCTCGAACCCCGACCGGCCCGCGGCGGACAGCTGGTAGAGCTTCCGCTGGGCCCGCTGGACCACCGCCCGGGACGCGGGCACGGCGGGGCAGTCGAGGGTGTCCCACACGTCGGAGACGAAGCCGTTCGGCTGGACGGCGACGTCGGCGGCGGGATCGTCGGGACGCCGGAACCACACCGAGGCGAGCCGGTCGAGGTCGACGTGCCGCTGCCGCGTGAGGAGCAGGCGCCGCGCCGTCCCGGACGGGGTCAGGACGACCGAGAGGCGGGCGGGGCCGCGGAACCAGCCGGGGTCCAGGATCACCGTCTCGGCTCCCCGCCTCGCCAGGGCGCGGGCCACGTGCATCGCCTGGGTGTCGCCGTCCTCGGTGAGGACGAGCACCGTACCGCTCATCGCTGCTGATCTCCGCTCCTGCGCGGGGCACGTCAACCCCGCTCTCGACGGCTCCACCATCGCGGAGGCGACTTGATCAGCGCTTGCCGGGCGGCGGGACGACTTGTGGATGGCTTGGCGCGATAAATTTCATGCTTAACAAGTAGGAATAGTTGCAAAGACGGGCTGTGCGGTCTACCGTGGGGAACGTGGACCTCACCGCCTACCTGACCTCCCGTCGTCACGTCGACCTCTGCCGGGTCACCGGGGCCCTGTGTCGCCCCGAGACGTCCATCGGCCGACCGACCACGACAGGAGAATCCAGTGCAGGAGCTGTGGTACAGCCGCCGCCCCGAACCCACCGCCACCGGGACGGCCGCTGATCTCGGCTGGCTCGACGACGAGTTCGGCCCCGAAGGCATCGCCACCCGTCCCCTCCGGGACGTGCGGGAGCACCGCCCGCGCACGCTGTTCGGCGAGGACGGCAACGCCCTCGCGCTGTGGGCCCGATCGCGCGGCGCCCCCACCCGTCTCATCGGCCTGACCTGGACCGAGGAGCGCCAGGCCGTCCTGACCCGCCCGTACGTCACCATCGACGAGCCGGAGGATCTGCGGGGGCGCCGGCTCGGCCTCCCCCTCGACCCCGGCGCGCCGGTCGACATCGCCCGGGCGACCGCCCTGCGCGGGTTCCAGGGAGCCCTGTGGGCGGGCGGCCTCACCCTCAACGACGCGCGCCTTGTCGACGTCCCCGGTGAGGCGCCCACCGCCCTGCTCGAAGCACTCGCCCGGGGCGAGATCGACGCGGTGTACGTCAAGGGGGAACCGGCCCTGCGCGCGGCCGAGAGGCACGGGCTGCGCGTCGCGATCGACCTCGACGGCCATCCCGACCGGCGGGTCAGGCTCAACGACGGCACCCTCAGGGCCATCACCGTCGACCAGTTGCTCCTGGACGTCCGTCCCGACGTGGTCGCGCGCTTCCTGCGCGTCCTGCTCGACGCCGCCGAGTGGGCCGGCGCCCACCCGGACCAGGCGCTCGAACTGTGGCGGGAGTCCGGCGGCCCGCCGGTCCCCGACGGCCCGCGCCGCCTCCCCGACCTGTCCATCGACCTGTCCGCCGAACGGCTGCGCCTCCTGGCCGAACAGGAAAGGTTCCTGCGGGCCCACGGCTTCCTCGACGCGGCCGTCGACGTGTACGCCTGGGCCGAACACGCCGCCCTCGGGAGCGCCCAGTCCCGCAGGCGGACGCCCATGGCACAGGCCGTGTGAATCCCCACAGGCCAGGTACGGCGAAGAGAGCGGGGCGCGCTCGAGAGGATGGCCGCCGTGCCTGAGGCCACCGGCGAGAGAGGGGGTTAGGGGTTGGTCGCCCTCTCTCGCCGGTGGCCGCACCTCGCGGTCGCACCGTCCTGGCCGCCGAACCGCGGCTCAGCGGTGTGACGGGGAGTCTTCGCTAGTACATCGTGGCCGCGGCCCGCTGGATCAGGGCCGGCGCCAGCCGTACGCGCTCGGCGGTCGCCCGGTGGGCGCGGGAGTCGGTCACCCGTACGGTGAAAGGGCCCTTGCCCATGCCCGACGAGGCGATCCAGTAGTTGTAGTCGGTGCGGGCGAGCTTGTGCCACCCGCCGTCCGTGCCCCGCACCTCCACGGACCTGAGCGGGTTGCCGTGGTCGATCACCAGCAGCGCCAGCCACCATCGGGACGACCCCTCCTTCACGCGGAAGGAGAGCGGCGCGCCGACCCGCGGGTCCCGCACCGGACGGTAGGTCACCCCCGCCGTGCCCTTGCCTGGGTCCGCGATACGGGCGAACGCGGCGCGGCTCAGGTCGAGCTGCCCCCTGGCGCATTCCGGGCACTGGTCGACCACCTTTACCCGGACGGTCCCGCGCGGCCCGGTGACGTCCAGGTACCCGCCGCAGGCGGCGGCGCCGGCGTACTCGCCGGGGGAGAGCGCCACGTAGAGCCCGTCGGCCGGAGGCGTGAGGTAGGAGCAGTTGCCGCCCCCGGACCGCAACTCGTAGAAGGTCGCCTGTCCCTTGACGCCCGCGCTCCCGTGCCCGCCGGCCCGCGCCGAGGCCGGCGAGGGGAGAAGCGAGGCCGCGGCCAGTACTGCGGCGAGAGCGGACGGGAGTCGTCGCATCCGAAGTTCCTCTCGTACGGGACGTAAGCGACGCTAGCGAAAGGCGGGACTCCCGGTACGGCGAAACCCCGATGTCGCCCGCCCTGGCGCGGGGACCACGATCTTCGCGTTCTCCAGGCTCCTGACCTGGGCCGACGAAGGGGCCGACAAGATAGGTCAAAGTGGCGGTAATCAGCAGGGTCCTTCGAAACAGTTCTTGATGTGGACGATCCCCAAGAACGATTCACCAACCTCTACGACCGGCACTACCGGAGCGTGCTGGGCTACGCCCTGCTGCGGGCCGAGCGTGCCATGGCGGAGGACCTGGCCAGCGAGACCTTCCTGGTCGCCTGGCGGCGCTTGGACGACCTGCCCGACCCGCCCCTGCCGTGGCTGCTGGGCGTGACCCGCAACCTGCTGCGCAACCAGCGCGTACGGCGGCTGCGCAGCGAGGAGCTGGCCGCGCGGCTGGCCGAGATGAGCTCCTTCGCCGAGGGTGACGTCGCCGACCGGGTCACCGATCGCCATTCCGCTCTCGCCGTCCTCGCCGGCATGCGGGACAAGGACGTCGAAGCGGTCGTCCTCGCCAGCTGGTACGGGCTGACCCCCGCCGAGGCCGCCCAGGTGGCCGGCTGCACCGCCCGCACCTACAGCGTCCGGCTGCACCGCGCACGCCGCCGGCTGGAGCGCGCGCTCAACCCCGCCCTCTCGATCACCCTTCAGGAACAGGCATGAACGACTCGGTCGACGACATGGTCACCTCACTGCGCCCCGACGCGCTCATCGACGACTCCTACCGGCGGCGGCGCGAGCGCGACCTGGCCCACGCGTTCCGCACCCCCCGCGTCCCCGAACCCTCCCGGAGGTTCCCGGTGCCACAGCGCCGCCGCCCGCTCCTGCTGATCGCCGGTACGGCCGTGGCCGGGCTCGCCGCGGCCGTGATCGCCGTCCCCCAGCTCGTCTCCACGGGCTCGCCCTCCGGCGCGGTCGGCGCGGTTCGCTCGTCGGTCTCCGCGAGCGGCGGCGCGAGCACGGCCCCCCGGCGCCTGGACGCCCGGTCCGTCCTGCTGGCCGCCGCCGCGACGGCCGCTCGTGAACCTGCCGCCTCGGGCGCGTACTGGTACACCCGGGAGCGCACCGTCCAGCCGGTCAGGCAGACGACCAAGGACAACGCCGACGTGAAGGCCCTGGCGAGGGAGTTGGAGGACAAGCTCAAGGAGGTCGACTCCGACTCCGGCGAGGCCGCGGCCCTGCGCAAGGAGTACAGGCAGAAGATCATCGAGCTGAGGAGCAGGAAGCCGCCGTTCTCGGCGACCACCGCCGTCTCGCAGGACTCGTGGTACGCCCGCGAGAAGGGCGGGTCCAGCCGTACCGTCGTCAACCTGGACCCGAAGGTGACCTTCGCCTCCGACGCCGACGAGCAGAAGTGGAAGGAGGCGGGTTCCCCGTCGCTGACCGAGGACAAGCCCACGACCAGCGACTACGACATACAGCTCTACTTCAGCATCGGCACCCATCGGTACACCGTCAGGCAACTGCTCGACCTGCCGACGGACAAGGGGGAGCTGGAGAGCCTGCTGCGGCGGCTGCGCGGCGAGGAGGCGGACAAGGACTGGGGGGACGGCGTCCCGGACTTCACCGACTACGTCTGGTCGACGGCCCAGGACCTGCTGTCCGGTCCGCTCTCCCCGGGGACCCGCGCCGCCCTCTACCGGGTGCTGGCCGAGCAGCCCGGGATCACGACGTTGGGAGAGGTCACCGACGCCCTCGGCCGGACCGGCCAGGGCCTGGCGCTCAAGCGGGCGGACAAGGGCGGCGAAGGCGGTGACGAGTCCCGGCTGATCGTGGACGACGGGACGGGACGGTTGCTCGGCTACGAAGTGCGGTCCGGAGAGGGATCCGACGGCCTGCGGCTGGCGTACGAGGGCATGGGCTGGGTCGACCGGCTCGGTGAGCACCCGGGCGACTGAGCGGTGCGGCGGGGCCCTGCTCGGGGGGTGAGGGCCCCGCCGGAGGCGCCGGGACGCGGAGCCTGCGCGAGGCCGATGCCGGGCAGGGACGCTCCCGCCTGACGGGTCTCAGCCGAGGACCAGGTCCCGGATCGCCCGGAGGTCCGGCTCGTCGCGCGGTCCCATGACCAGCAGGTTCGTCACCGGGCTGTCGCGCCACAGTTGCAGCCGCTCGCGGATCCGGCCGATCGGCCCGACCAGTGAGATGCCGTCGGCGAGCTCGTCCGGGATCGCGTGGAACGCCTCGTCCTTGCGGCCCGCGAGGTACAGCTCCTGGATCTTGCGCGCCGCGTCGGCGAAGCCCATCCGGCCCACGATGTCGGCGTGGAAGTTGCGGCTCTTGGCGCCCATGCCGCCGATGTAGAGCGTCAGCATCATCTTCACGCCGTCCAGTGCGGCCCGGACGTCGTCGGTGATCACCACCATGACCATCGCCGCGATGTCGAAGCCGGGCCCGGCGCCGTTCAGCGCCTCGCCGTACATGCTCACGATCTTCTCGGGGAAGACGAACAGCGGCAGCCAGCCGTGGGCGATCTCGGCGGCGAGGGCGACGTTCTTCGGTCCCTCCGCGCCGAGGTAGACCGGGATCTCCGGCCGCAGGGGATGGGTGATCAGCTTCAGCGGCTTGCCGAGGCCGGCGCCGCCGGGGTAGGGGAGCGGGTAGTGCGGGCCGTCGCTGGTGACGGGTTCCTCACGCCGCCACACCTTGCGCATGATGTCGACGTACTCGCGGGTGCGGGCGAGCGGCTTGGGGAACGGCCTGCCGTACCAGCCCTCCACGACCTGCGGCCCGGAGGCGCCGACGCCGAGCAGCAGCCGCCCGCCGGTCAGGTGGTCGAGCGTCATCGCGGTCATCGCGGTGGCCACGGGGGTGCGCGCCGAGATCTGCACGACGCTGGTGCCGAGCTTGATCCTGCTGGTCCGGGCGCCGTACCAGGCGAGCGGCGTGAACGCGTCCGACCCGTACGCCTCGGCCGTCCACACCGAGTCGTACCCCAGCCGCTCCGCCGTCCGGACCACCTCGGTCGCGTCGTCGGCGCCACGCTGCCAGTAACCGAGGTTGAGCCCGAGCTTCAGATCACCGCTCATATCCGCCCCTCCAGAGGTAGACCCAGCGCCCGCAATTAGAACACGTTCTACCAACCTCGGTCGAGATCCCGATCTCCCTTCAGAACAGCTCCGGATAGGCGTGGGCCAGGTGGGCGGTGACGGCTTCCACGGCGGCGGCCGCGTCGCCCGTTGTGATCGCCGCGTGGATGCGGCGGTGGTCCTCCCGCAGGACGGCGGTGTCGCCGAGGCGCTCGACGGCCTCGATGGCGTACCTGCGCATCGCCCCGCGCAGGGCGCGCATGACGGCGGCGATGAACCGGTTGCCGGAGGCCTCGGCGATGGCCGCGTGGAACGCCATGTCGTGCCGGACGAACTCCTCCGCGCCGGTGGCCGCCTCCATGGCGAGCATCGCGGCCGTCACCGCCTTCAGTCCGGACGGCGCCAGGGCGGCCCGCCGCGCCGCCTGCTCGGCCGACCAGCGTTCGATCATGAGCCGGGTGTCGACCACCTCGCGCATCGTCAGGCTCGACAGCCCGAGGCTCAGCCGCAGCAGGTCGGTCAGCGCGCTGTCGGGACGGGAGGTGAGCACCGCGCCCGCGTCCGGCCCCCGGCCCACCTGCGACGACAGCACCCCGAGCGTCTCCAGCACCCGTAGCGCCTCCCGGACGGACGCCCGGCTCACCTGCAACTGCTCGGCCAGTTGCCGCTCGCCAGGGAGACGGTCTCCGACCCGCAGCCCGTCGTCGGTGATCCGCCGCTCGATCTGGAAGAGCACTTCCTCGAACGCGCGCGTCCGCCGTTCCTTGTCCGCCACGTGACCGTCCCTTCCGCCTGGAGTATGGTCAGACCATACTTATGGTCTGACCATACTCGGCCGGCTCCCACCGGGAGCCGGGAACCGAGGGCGAGAACGACTCGATACGGCACGAGGAAAGGTTGCGATGCGGGTCGCCCTGTTCATCACCTGCGTCAACGACACGCTCTTCCCCGGCACGGGGAAGGCCGTGGTGAGGCTGCTGCGCCGCCTCGGCTGCGAGGTGGACTTCCCGGTCGCGCAGACCTGTTGCGGCCAGATGCACGTCAACACCGGTTACCGCGACGAGGGGGTGCGGCTGGCACGCCACTTCCTTTCGGTCTTCGAGGGGTACGAGGCGGTGGTGGCGCCGTCCGGATCGTGCGCGGCGATGGTGCGCGAGCAGTACCCCAAGCTGGCGGCCGGCATGGGCGCGACGCGCGCGGGGGCCTTCGCCGGAGCCCACGGCGGCCGCTCACCGTTCGCCGAGGCCGTGGAGCGGGTGACGCCCAAGGTGTACGACCTGTCGGAGTTCCTGGTGGACGTCCTCGGCGTGACCGACGTCGGCGCGTATTTCCCGCACCGGGTGACCTACCACCCGACGTGCCACTCCCTCCGCGGCCTGCGCGTCGGCGACCGCCCTCTCACGCTTCTGCGGAGCGTCCGCGGCCTGGAGCTCGTCCCTCTGGCGGGCGCGGAGGAGTGCTGCGGCTTCGGGGGCACCTTCGCGGTCAAGAACCCCGGCGTCTCCGCCGCCATGTGCGCCGACAAGGTCGGCAACATCGTGGCCAGTGGGGCCGAGGTCCTGTGCGCCGCCGACAACTCCTGCCTGATGCACATCGGGGGCACGCTCAGCCGCATGCGCAGCGGAGTGCGGATCATGCACCTGGCCGAGATCCTCGCCGCCACCGAGGCCGACGTCCCTCCGGCCCTCGGCGAGGAGGCGCGATGAGCGGCGCGAGCGCGTTCCTCGGAATGCCGTCCTTCCCGCGCAACGCCGAGAAGGCCCTGCGGAACTCCCAGCTGAGGTTCAACCTCCGCAAGGCGACCCACACGATCCGGGCCAAGCGGGCGGCCGTCGTCGGTGAGCTGCCCGACTGGCAGGAGCTGCGCGCGGCAGGCAAGGCGATCAAGGACGAGACGCTCCGCCACCTCGACCGTCACCTGCTCCAGATGGAGGAGGCGGTCACCAGGGCGGGCGGCCACGTCCACTGGGCCGCCGACGCCGCCGAGGCCAACCGCATCGTCACCGACCTCGTCAGGGCCACCGGTGAGACCGAGGTGGTCAAGGTCAAGTCGATGGCGACCCAGGAGATCGGCCTCAACGACGCCCTGGCGAGCGAGGGCATCACGGCGTACGAGACCGACCTCGCCGAACTGATCGTGCAGCTCGGGAACGACTGGCCGTCCCACATCCTCGTGCCGGCGATCCACCGCAACCGGTCGGAGATCCGGGAGATCTTCCGCGAGCACATGGCCGAGTGGGGACGACCGGCCCCCGAGGGCCTGAGCGACGACCCCAGGACGCTCGCCGAGGCCGCCCGGCTCCACCTGCGCGAGCGCTTCCTCGCCACCAAGGTCGGCATCTCCGGCGCCAACTTCATGATCGCCGAGACCGGCACCCTGGTCGTGCTGGAGTCCGAGGGCAACGGCCGCATGTGCCTCACGCTGCCGAAGACGCTGATCAGCGTGGTCGGCATCGAGAAGATCCTGCCGACCTGGCGCGACCTGGAGGTGTTCCTGCAACTGCTCCCCAGGAGCTCCACGGGCGAGCGGATGAATCCCTACACCTCCACGTGGACGGCCGGCGCCGAGGGCCAGGAGTTCCACCTGGTGCTGCTCGACAACGGCCGGACGACGGTGCTGGCCGACGAGATCGGGCGGCAGGCGCTGCGCTGCATCCGCTGCTCGGCCTGCCTCAACGTCTGCCCGGTGTACGAGCGGGTCGGCGGGCACGCCTACGGCTCGGTCTACCCGGGGCCGATCGGCGCGATCCTCACCCCGCAGCTGCGCGGGATGACATCGGAGCTGGACGCCTCCTTGCCGTATGCCTCCAGCCTCTGCGGCGCCTGCTACGACGTGTGCCCGGTCGCGATCGACATCCCGGAGGTGCTCGTCCACCTGAGGGCCAGGTCGCCGCACGCCCCGGCCGAACGCCTCGGGCTCAGGGCCGCCGGGTGGGTGCTCGACAAGCCGGTGCGGCTGGAGCGCGCCCAGCGCCTCGCCTCGCGGTTCCGCCGCCTGGTGCCCAAGCGGCGCCTGCCGGGGCCGGGCGCGGCGTGGACCGAGACGCGCGACGTGCCGCAGGTGCCCGAGGAGTCGTTCCGCGACTGGTGGAACCGCACGGAAGGAGACCGGCGATGAGCGCGCGCGAGCAGATCCTCTCCCGGATCCGCGCGGCGGTGGCGGGTGCGCCTCCCGTCGAGATCTCCCGCGCCTACCGGACCGCCGGCGAGGGCCCGGGGGATCTGGAGCTGTTCGCCGAGCGGGTGCGCGACTACCAGGCGGTCGTCCACGTCGTGCCCGGCGGCGAGGTCGCGGCGGCGGTGGCGCGGGCGCTGTCGGCGCGGGGCGTCCGCCGGGTCGTCGTCCCCGGCGGGCTGCCGGAGGAGTGGCTGAGCGCGGCGTCCGGCGTCGAACGGCTCACCGACGATCCGCCGCTGACCTCCATCGAACTCGACCGGTCGGACGGAGTGATCACCGGTTGCGCGGTGGGGATCGCCGAGACCGGGACGATCGTGCTCGACTCCGGCCCCGGGCAGGGGCGCAGGGCCCTGACCCTCCTGCCCGACTACCACCTGTGCGTCGTGACGGCCGGCCAGGTGGTGGCCGGGGTGCCGCAGGCGCTGGGCCGCCTGGATCCGGTACGACCGCAGACGTGGATCAGCGGCCCCTCGGCGACCAGCGACATCGAGCTGAACCGTGTCGAGGGGGTGCACGGCCCCCGCACCCTGGAGGTGATCATCGGACGGTAGGCCTGAAGGCTCTGGGATCCCGGCATCTGCCAGGTGCCGGGATTTCGTCGTTCTGGAACCCTGTGCAACCACTTGAATGAGAGTTGAGTGCTTGATACCTTTTCCACAGGATGAAGGGTGGGAAAGCCGATGAACGCAGGTGAGCACCTGAGCGTCGCGGACGCGCTCGAAGAGATCGGCCGCATGAACCGCACCGTCGGGCGTAAGGCCCGATCCTCTGGCTGGGTGTTCCTCCTCTGGGGGATCCTCTCGGCCCTCTACTGGTCGGCGATGTTCTTCGGCTCGGAGGTCGTCATCGACGTCGCGGTCGCCGTCTGGGTGGGCTGGACGGCGCTGACCTTCGTGCACGCCTTCCGTCAAGGTGTGCAGGGCCTGGGGCACATGCGCACGCAGTGCCGCGTGGCCTTCGTCTGGCTGGTCGTGTTCGCCGGCGCGGCGTTCTTCAACCAGGCCCTGCCGCCGGAGCCGTCGGGCTGGTGGATCCCGGCCGGCCTCGCCGTCGCGGTCGCCACCGCGCTCCCCATGCTCTACGCGGCCGGGAAGCTGCGGCCGTGGGAAGGCGAACGGTGACCCGCAACGGCACTCACCCCCGGCACGACCTGGACCAGGTCATCCACACGCCGGTCCGGCTCTCGATCATGGCGGCGCTCGCGGCGGCCGAGAAGGTCGAGTTCCGGTTCCTCCGCGACACCATCGAGGTCAGCGACTCCCTGCTGTCCAAGCACATGCTGACCCTCGAAGAGGCGGGCTACGTCGCGGTCGAGAAGGCGTTCATCAGCAAGAAGCCCGGCACCTGGCTGTCGCTCACCCCCAAGGGCCGCAAGGCGTTCCAGGACTACGTCGCGGTCCTCGAGAAGATCATGAAGGGAGCCCCCGATGCTTGAGGTCGACGGGCTGAGGAAGCGGTACGGAGACACCGTGGCCCTCGACGGCGTCAGCCTGACCGTGGCACCCGGCGAGATGTTCGGCTTCGTCGGAGCCAACGGCGCCGGGAAGACGACCACGATGCGCATCATCATGGGGGTGCTCGGCGCCGACGGCGGTGAGGTGCGGTGGAAGGGAGAGCCGGCGACGTTCGAGACCCGTCGCCGGTTCGGCTACATGCCGGAGGAGCGCGGCCTGTACGCCAAGATGCGCGTCGCCGAGCAGATCGAGTACTTCGGGCTGCTGGCCGGCATGGCGGCCGGGGAGGCCCGGCGCTCCGCCGACGCCCTCATCGAGCGGCTCGGCCTGGCCGGGCGGCGCGGCGACGAGGTCGACAGTCTGTCGCTGGGCAACCAGCAGCGTGTGCAGCTCGCCGTGGCGCTCATCCACGAGCCGGAGCTGCTCGTGCTCGACGAGCCGTTCTCGGGTCTCGACCCGATCGCGGTCGACGCCCTGGCCGGGGTGCTGGCCGAGCGTACGGCGGCGGGGGTGCCCGTGGTGTTCTCCAGCCACCAGCTCGACCTGGTCGAGCGGTTGTGCGACTCCGTCGGCATCATCAAGGGCGGCCGCATGGTCGCGGGCGGCACCGTGGCCGACCTGCGCGCACGGGAGTCGCGCAAGCTCCTGCGCATCGTGGTGACCGGCGCCGAGCCGGGCTGGACCGACGGCCTGCCCGGAGAGATCGTCGCCAAGTCCGACCGCCCGCCGCACGCCTCCCCGGCCTCCTCCGGCCCCGAGCGGTACGACGAGGTGATCCTCACGCCCGGCGACGCCCAGCAGGCGCTGAGCGTCGCGGCCGGCGCCGGGAACGTCGAGCATTTCGGCTGGCAGGAGCCCTCCCTGTCCGAGATCTTCCGTGAGGTGGTCGCGTGAACGCCGTCACCCTGGTCGCCCGGCGGGAGATCGCCGTACGCAGCCGCACCAAGGGGTACCGCTACGGGCTGCTCGTGACGGCCGTGCTGATCGCCGTCATCGCCGCCCTGCCGAAGCTCCTCGGCGGCGGCTCCGACCACACCGTGGGGCTCGTGGGCGCGGGGGCCGACCGTCTGCAGGCCGCGATCACCCAGGCCGCCGGCGCATCGCACGTCACCGTGAAGCTCAAGCGCTACCCGGACGAGGCGGCGGCGCGCAAGGCCGTCCTGGGCGGCGACGTCGACGCCGCCGTCGTGGACGACGCGAAGGTGATCGCGAAGACCCGGGCGGGCGCGGGGCTGTCGGTGATCCTCGACACCGCCCACCGCGCGGTCGCCACCCAGGCCAACCTCGCCGCCGCCGGCATCGACCCGGCCAAGGTGGCGCAGGCCCAGCAGGTGCGGCCCTTGGAGGAGGTGAGCCTGCGGGGCAGCGGCGACGACGCCACGGCGCGCGGCGTGCTGGCGATGACCATCGTCGTCATCCTGTTCATGCTGCTCATCCAGATCTGCAGCTGGGTCGCGATGGGCGTGGTGGAGGAGAAGGGCAGCAGGATCGTCGAGATCCTCCTGACCGCCGTACGGCCCTGGCAACTGCTGGCCGGCAAGGTGCTCGGCATCGGCCTGCTCGGCCTGGCGCAACTGCTCGTGATCGTGGCCGTCGGCCTGACGGCGGCACAGATCGGCGGTTCGGTGCCGCGGCTGCCCCACGGCACGGCGGGGCTGGTGGCGAGCGTGGTGGTGTGGTTCGTGCTCGGCTACGCCTTCTACGCCGCCATGTACGCGGCGATCGCCTCCCTCATCTCCCGCCAGGAGGACCTGAGCGGCGTGCTGACCCCGGCCACGATGCTGATGATGGCGACCTACCTGGTCGGGTTCATCGCGACCCAGACGCCGGACTCCACGCTGACGAACGTCCTGTCGATCCTGCCGCCGTTCTCGGCGATGGTCATGCCGGTGCGGTCGGCGGTGGCCGACGTCCCGCTGTGGCAGGTCGGCCTGGCGATGGCGCTGATGCTCCTCGCCGCGGGGGCCATGCTGGCCGTGGGCGGCCGGGTGTACCGGCGGGCGGTGCTGCGCACGGGTGCACGGGTACGGTGGCGGGAGGCCCTGAGCTCGGCCTCCTGACCTCGGCGGGCGCGTCTTCTGTGACCCTTGTGACAGGAGACGCGCCACGCGGATATCTGGTCAAGAAAGCACCTTCTGTGCACCAAGGGACCGTCAAGTTGCGGAGCACCCTCGAAGTGCGGTGAGCTGATACGTCCGCACGAGGGGGATGCAAGTGACCGGTTTTGATCAGAACTTGACGATCAGGACGAAGCGGCTGGTCCTCCGGCCCTTCGGCCCGCGCGACGCCGCCCGCGTGCGCGCGATCGTCGAGTCCGGGGCGCGGTTCCTCCCACCCGGCGCGCCCGGCCACGTCGCCGCCGTATCGCAGTGGCTGTCGTACGGCGTGCACGAGCTGTGGCGCTCGGGCCAGGGCATCCACCTGGCCATGGTGGCCGACGGGGCGATCGTGGGAGCGATCAGCCTTTTCCGGACGATGTGGGGAGCCGGCACCACCGAGGTCGGGTACGCCGTCCACCCCGTCCACCGCGGCCGTGGCTACGCCCCCGAGGCCGTCTCCGGCCTGACCGAATGGGCGCTCTCCAAGGCGGGGCTGCGCCGGGTCGAACTCCGCGCCAACCTGGACAACACCGCCTCCCTCCGCGTCGCGCAGAAGGCCGGGTTCACCCGTGAGGGCCTGCTGCGGGGCGCGAGCCTGGAGGCCGACGGCCCGCACGACGTCGTCGTCTTCGGCCTCCTGGCCCACGACCTCGCCATGGGGCCGCCCACGGTCGCAGGCCGGGGCTTCGGCACCGGCATCCGTCTGGAGAGCGAGCGGCTCGTCCTGCGTCCCTTCACCGGCACCGACGCGCCGGACGTCTTCGCCGCCGTCGACCGCGACCCGGAGATCAACCGCTGGATGCCCTGGGCCGAGGGGTACGACCTGCAGCGGGCGTACGAGTGGTGCACCAGGTACGCCCACGTCGACTCCGTCAGCGGCGTGAACTTCGCCATCGAGCCCAAGGCGGGCGGGCGGCTCGCCGGCTCGGTGGGTGTGCAGCGGGCCGACTGGGAACGCGGCGACGCCGAGGTGGGCTACTGGATCTCCCCGTGGGCCCGCCGCCAGGGGATCGCCCACGAGGCCACGCGAGCGGTCAGCACCTTCCTCATGGTGAGGGGCTTCCACCGCATCACCCTGCTGGCCGCCGTGGGCAACGTCGCCAGCCAGGCGGTGGCCCGCAAGGCGGGATTCACCGAAGAGGGAGTCCTGCGGCGGGCCCTGCCGGTCTCCGGTGGGATCTCCGACGCCGTGCTGTTCAGCCTCCTGAAGGAGGAGGGCGACTGAGGGCCCCCGGGCGCCCGACGTTCGTTCGCCAGATCATGATGAACGCTTGGTCTTGTCTTCCCCAAATGCCCCGCAAAGCGATGTCCATGGATTGGCAGATTCGTATATTCTCGCGACCCGGCCAACGTATCCGCAGGTCAAAGTATCGGAGATCCACATGAAGCCGCCGCTCCTCCTTATCGGGCACGGCGCCCACGACGATACCGGCGCAGCGGAGTTCGGCCGTTTCGTCCACCGGCTTCGGTGCCGTCTGGACCAGGTCGCCGCTGACGTGTCGGGCGGATTCGTCGCCAAGGGACGCCCGTCGCTGGCCGACTCGGTCGCCTCGCTGGTCGCCCGGGGCCACCACCGCCTCGTGGCGGTCCCCCTCGCGCTCGGCGACAGCGAGGACATCCCCGCCGAGATCGCCCGTGCGGAGGTCGCCCACCCCACCCTCAGCTGCGACTGCGCCCCCGCCCTCGACGCCTCGCCGCAGGTGCTCGCGCTGATGGCCGAGCGGCTCGCCGACGCCCTCGCCGAGATGCCCCGCCTCGCGGCCGTCCCCCTCCACGAGGAGCACGGCGACGCGCCGCGCGAGCCCGTCTCGCCCGCCGAGACCGCGGTGGTGCTCGTCGGCCACGGTTCCGCCGACCCCCTCGCCAACGCCGAGGTCCACAAGGTCTCGCGGGTGTTCTGGGAGACCCACGCGCCCGAGCTGCTCACCGTCGAGACCGCCTACGTCGCAGGCGCCCCGCCGAGCGTCGCCCAGGGCATCGAGCGCTGCCGCCGCCTCGGCGCCAGGCGGGTCGTCGTGCTTCCCTACTTGCTGTTCGCCGGCGCCGTGCTCGAACGCATCTGGGCCGAGGCGCTCGCCTACGCCGCGGGACACACCGACCTCGACGTGCGGTGCGCCGAGGTGATCGGCGACTGCGAGGGGCTCGCCGACCTCATCATCGCGCGGTACGAGCAGGCGCTGGCGACCGCCGAGCCGTCCGCCGCCGAGCCTGCGCCCGACCGGTTCCCGGAGGGCGGCGACCTCCTGCTGGAGGCCGAAGAGGAGATCCTCGCGGCGGTCGAGCCGTGGCCGGTGGAAGACGATCGCCTCCGGAACCTTGCGAAGCCGCTTGTTCCGGACGAATCTGATGAAGAGCTTCTCGAAGTGCAGGGCGAACGGCTGTCCCTGCGCGGATTCGGGTCACTGGAGGAGGCTGAGCTCGTGGACGATGCCGAGCAGGACGTACGCGCCGGGGCGCCGCGCGTGCGCAAGCTGTCCGGCGACGAGGCCGCCATGGCCGACGGGCTCGTCTGACGCATGGAACTCCTCACCCAGACCCTGGCGGCGATCCGGCCCGCCGACCAGGAGGCCATGGCCGAGGCCCGGGCCCACCAGGACCGCCTGACCAAGCCGCGCGGCTCGCTCGGCGTGCTGGAGGACGTCGCGGTGCGGCTCGCCGGAGTCGCGGGAGCCTGCCCGCCGCCGCTCCCCGTCCCGGCGGCCCTCGCCATCTTCGCCGCCGACCACGGCGTCCACGCCCAGGGCGTCACGCCGTGGCCGCAGGAGGTCACCACCCAGATGGTGGCGAACTTCCTCGGGGGCGGAGCCGTCGCCAACGCCTTCGCGGCACAGGCCGGCACGACGGTGACCGTGGTCGACGTCGGTGTCGCCTCCGATCTTCCTCCCGCGTCCGGGCTGGTCGCGCGCAAGGTCGCCTACGGCACCGCCGACATGACGCTCGGGCCCGCCATGAGCGTCCCCCAGGCGGTGGCGGCCCTCGAAGCCGGCATCTCGGTCGCCCGCGAGCTGGTCGAGGGCGGCGCGGCCTGCCTGGTCACCGGCGACATGGGCATCGCGAACACCACCGCCTCCGCCGCCCTGATCTGCGCCTTCACCGGCAGCGACCCCGCCGCCGCCACCGGCAGGGGGACCGGCGTCGACGCCGAGACCCTGCACCACAAGATCTCCATGGTCCACCGAGCCCTCGAGACCAACGGCCTCCTCCCGGCCACCGTCACGAACCCCGCCGCGACCGGGGCGTCCTCCGGAGGCGTGCCCGGCGATGGGGTGCGGCCCGGAGGGGCGTCCGGAGCCGTGCCGGACGCGGATGGTGTTCCGCGGCGCGCCGTCCTGGACGGACGTGAAGACTTCCACGAAGTGCTGCGCAGGCTCGCGGCGGTCGGGGGGCTGGAGCACGCCGCCATCGCGGGGTTCGTCCTCGGCGCCGCCGCGGCTCGCGTCCCCGTCATCCTGGACGGCGTCATCGCCGGGTCCGCCGCGCTGGTGGCGGCCGCGCTGGCGCCCGATGCCGTCGACCACTGTGTGGCCGGGCACCGCTCGGCCGAGCCCGGGCACGCGATCGCGCTCGACCACCTCGGCCTCCGCGCCCTGGTCGATCTCGAACTGCGGCTCGGCGAGGGCACCGGCGCCCTGCTGGCCTACCCCCTGGTGAGCGCCGCCGTCCGCGTCATGCACGAGGTGGCCACCTTCGACTCCGCCGGCGTCACCGACAAGGACGCCCACGCCGCCGCGGACCATCCCCTCTGATCCGTCACCTCACGCTCGTGTGATCCACTGCCGGCCGACGGTGGGGCTTTCGCCGTTTCTCGAGGGCAGGCAGGCTGTGCCTCCGGCCACCGGGGGCCTGTAGGTTTACTCCACGGACAACCGGTTTCGCCTCTTCCCGGGAAAGGGAACACCGCCCCATGTCGTCGCCCTACCTGCTCGGTCTGCGTCTCAACGGCAGGCGCGTGCTCGTCGTCGGAGGCGGGCGCGTGGCCCAGCGCAGGGTGCCCACCCTGCTCGAAGCGGGTGCCTCGGTCACCCTCGTGTCCCCCAGCGTCACGCCGGCGCTCGACGACCTGATCGCCGACGGTCTGATCACCTGGGAGCGCCGCCGCTACCAGGTCGGCGACTGCGACGGCGCGTGGCTCGTCCAGGCCTGCACCGACGACCGTACGGTGAACGCCGCCGTGGCCGCCGAGGCGGAGGCCAAGCGCGTCTGGTGCGTGCGCGCCGACGACCGCGACGCCTCGGCGGCGTGGACGCCGGCCAGCGGGCGCGTCGACGAGATCAGCGTGGCCGTGACGGCCGGAGGCGACCCCCGCCGCGCCGCCGGAATCCGGGACGCCGTTGTCGGCGCCCTGCGCGACGGCACGGTCGAGGCCCGGCGCAACCGCACCAAGCCCGTCGGCGTCGCCCTGGTGGGTGGCGGCCCCGGCGACCCCGGCCTGATCACCGTGCGCGGCCGTCAGCTCCTGGCGCAGGCCGACGTGGTCGTCGCCGACCGCCTCGCCCCCCGCGCCCTGCTCGACGAGCTGGCGCCCGATGTCGAGCTGATCGACGCCGCCAAGATCCCGTACGGCCGCTACCTGGCCCAGGAGAAGATCAACGAGGCGTTGATCGAGCATGCCAGGCAGGGCAAGTTCGTCGTCCGGCTCAAGGGCGGCGACCCCTTCGTCTTCGGCCGGGGCGGGGAAGAGATGCTCGCCTGCGCGCGGGCCGGCATCCCCGTCCTCGTGGTCCCCGGAGTGACCAGCGCGGTGGCCGTTCCCGCCACCGCCGGCGTCCCGGTCACCCATCGGGGGGTCAGCCAGGAGTTCCATGTCATTTCCGTTCACGTCACGCCCGATGATCCGAAATCAACTGTTGACTGGGCGGGACTGGCGAGATCACAGGGAACCCTGGTACTTCTGATGGCTGTTGAACGAATAGCCACGATCGCCGACAGACTCATACGAGACGGACGTTCGCCGGAAACCCCCGTAATGGTGGTACAGGACGGTACTCTTCCGACCCAGCGAGCTCTTCATGCCACCCTCTCCACGGTGGCGGAGCGCGTGATCGCCGCTGGGACGCGGCCCCCGGCGATCGTGGTCGTCGGTGACGTCGTCAGGGTCGGCCAGGAGATCGATATGGTGCGAGCGGAGCGGGTTCCGTGAAGTCGGCTGCGAACAAGACGGAGAGCGCCGATGAGCGCGCCGAGCAGTCGGGCGAGCCGGTGATCGAGGAGGACGACAACCCCGAGAAGCCGGGGGAGCAGACCTTAGCGTTCCAGGCGATCCCGGCCGGTGACGACGATCCGCGTTCCACCGGCGGCCGAGCAGGCGAAGCCGACCGCGACGACCCGGGCATGCCGGAGGCCGCGAGCGGCACGTCCGGCGAGAGCCGCGCGCCCGGCACCGCCGGGGGCGAGAGCGACGAGCACCTAGGCCGCGAGACCGGCGTCGCCGACGTCCTCGTGGCCGGAGGCGGCGCCACCACCACGTCCTCCGACGACGGATCCGAGCAGCGGGCCGCCACGTTCTTCGAGGGTGGGTCCGAGCAGGGGGCCGCCACGCTTTTCGACGGCGGATCCGAGCCGCGGGCCGACGGGCACGATGACGCCGACGCCGAGGAGAGCGGCTCGTCCGACGAGGGCTTGTCGCCGTCCTCCCTCGAAGGTGGCGAGGGGGACCTCCCGCCGTTCGAGCGGGTGCGCGAGGTGCCGCTCCCCAAGCCCGTCTCGCGTGCCCTGACCGCGGCGCTGGCGGGTCTGAAGGACAGCGTCACCGGGCTCACGTTCGGCCTCGACGTGCCCGGCGCCGAGGAGGCGCGCAAGGCCCAGGCCGAGCTGCTCGCCCAGATCGAGAACTACGTGATCCCGCGCGTGCACATGAGCACCGCGCCCGCGCTGATCGTCGTCGCCGGGTCCACGGGAGCCGGCAAGTCGACCCTGGTGAACACCCTCGCCGCCGCGAAGGTCAGCGTCACCGGCGTGCGCCGTCCGACCACCGGCACCCCCGTGCTGGCCTGCCACCCCGACGACCTGGAGTGGTTCGCCAAGGGCGACGTTCTCGCCGGTATGACGCGCGTCGAGCGGCCGGGGCCCGAGGGCTCTCTGGAGAACCTCGTCCTCGCCTCCAGCGAGCGGCTGCCCCAAGGGGTCGCCCTGCTCGACACCCCCGACATCGACTCGGTGATCGAGCCCCACCACGACGTCGCCCACCGCATGCTCGACGCCGCCGACCTGTGGGTCTTCGTCACCACGGCGACCCGCTACGCCGACGCCCCCGCGTGGAATCTCCTGCGCCGAGCCAAGGAGCGGGGCGCCCGCCTGGCCATCGTGCTCTCGCGCGTGCCGCTCCGGTCCCGTGAGGTGATCGACAAGCACTTCTCGCGGATGCTGAAGGAGTACGGCCTCGGTGACGTCGACCGTTTCGTCATCAACGAGGCGAAGGTCACCGGCGGACGCCTCCCCGACGAGGAGGTCGCGGAGCTGCGCATGTGGCTCACCGAGCTTTCGGTGGACGACCAGCGGCGCGACCAGGCCGTCGAGGCCACCCTCCAGGGCGTGCTGAACAGCTTCCGCAACCGGATCCCCGCCCTCGCGCGCCACCTGGAGGCCCAGGTCGCCCTGCGCACGGAGCTGCGGTCCGACGTGGACGCCGCCTACATGCGCGCCGCCTCGACGATCGACCAGGCGACCGGCGACGGTTCGCTCCTGCGCGGTGAGGTCCTGGCCCGCTGGCAGGAGTTCGCCGGTTCCGGCGAGCTGGTGAAGACCTTGCACCTGCGCCGTCCGGGCCGCCTGGCGTCGAAGGCGGGCCAGCAGACCCCCGCCCGGCTGCACGCCTTCAAGACGGCCCTGCGGGCCGCGCTCGAATCCGTGATCATTTCGGCCGGGCAGCGGGCGGCCGAAGAGGTGGTCGCGAGATGGCGGCAGCGCGAGGGCGGCGACACCCTCGCCGGGGCCGATCTCGGAAGCCCGTCCGGCGACTTCGCCCCTCAGGTCGCCCGCATGGTCGCCGCCTGGCAGGAGCATCTGGTCGCGCTGATCCGCTCCGGCGGCGTCGCCAAGCGATCGGTGGCCAAGCTGGTCTCCTTCGACGAGGAGGCGCTCTCGCTGATCTTCATGATCGGCCTGCTCGGTTACGGGAGCTCCGACGTCGCGGCGGCCTCCGGCACCGGCACCCTGCCCGAGCGCCTGCTGCGCGGCGTGCTCGGCGCCGAGCCGTTGCGCATCATCGGCACCAAGGCCCGCAGCGACCTGCGCGCCCGTGTCAGCGTGCTGTTCGACGAGGAGACCTTCAGATACGTCCGGCTTCTGGACGAGGCCGGGATCCCCGACGAGACCGCCGCCAAGCGGCTCTACCAGGCAACGTACAACCTCGAGGTCGCCCGATGACAGTCACTGGCGCGCGTCCCGGGACGCTTGAGACGCGCAACGACCTGGGCACCAGACTCACGGCCCTGGCGAAGGTCGTGGAGCTCGGCCCCGGACGGGTCGATCCCGCCTTGATCACCGATGCGGGGCAGCTGCTCCTGCGTGCCGGCGACCGCCTGAAGCTGTCCGGCGAGCACACCGTGGTCGCTCTCGCCGGTGGCACCGGCAGCGGCAAATCGTCGCTGTTCAACCGCATCTCGGGCCTCGAACTGTCCCCGACCGGCGTACGCCGGCCCACCACGGCCCGTACGCACGCGTGCGTCTGGGGGCTCGACGGGGCCGGGCCTCTCCTCGACTGGCTGCAGATCCAGTGGCGGCACCGTTTCGCCCGCGCCAGCGCCCTCGACAAGGGCGAGAGCCAGCTCCACGGCCTCATCCTGCTCGACCTGCCCGACCACGACTCGATTCGCGCGATCACCGACCACGAGGCCGACCGCCTGATCCAGGTGGCCGACCTGATCGTGTGGGTGCTCGACCCTCAGAAGTACGCCGACGCGGCCACCCACCGCACCTACGTCAGCGAGCTCGCCGGACACGAGGCCGTCACCGTCTTCGCGCTCAACCAGGCCGACAAGCTGGCCCCGGAGGAGCTCGCCGAGTGCGTCGTCGACCTGTCCGACCTGCTCAAGCGTGAAGGCGTGCAGCACCCCCGCATCGTCCCGACCTCCGCCACCACGGGCAGGGGGGTCAACAGCCTCAAGAGCGTGCTCGCGGAGTCCGTGGCAGGCCGGCGCGCGGCCGTCCAGCGCCTCGAGGCCGACCTCGACCGCATCATGACCCGGCTGACCAAGGTCATGCCGGCGTCCGACGCGATGACCGTGCAGCCCACCGTCGACCTCGCCAGGCAGGAAGGGCTGACCGACGCGCTCTGCGACGCGGTGGGGGTCAGCGCCGTCGGCGAGGCGATGGAGAACATCTACGGTGTCCGTTCCATCGACTGGGTGGGCTGGCCGTACGCGCGCTGGGCCGCCCGCCTGCGCCCCGACCCGTTGAACAGTCTGCGCCTGGGCAACCTCCGTGACGAGATCAAGGCGGTTACGGCGGCCTCGGTGAGCGCTCAGCCCGCCGAGGTCGAGACCGCCGTGCAGGCGCTGGCCGACAGTCTCAGCACCGGCATGCCGGAGGCATGGCGCAACGGAGTCCGGGACGCCGCGCGGTCGCAGCTCGGCAGGCTGCCGCAGGTGCTGTCGGACGAGCTCGGCGAAAGCGCGCCGCGTCTCGATCGCGTCCCGCGGTGGTGGTGGGCGCTCAAGATCTGGCAGTACCTCCTGGTGGTGCTGTTCGTCGCGGGGCTCGGCTGGGCGGCCGCGATCCTGCTGTACGGAGTCGCCAAGATCGGCCAGGCCCCCCTCCACATGCTGGGCGACGTGTCCGTGCTGCCGTGGCTGGGGTTGATGATGGCCAGCGTCCTTGGTCTGGGCCTGCTGTCGGCCATCGCCAGCCGCAACTTCGTGGTGCTCGGCGCCGGCACCGAGCGCGAACAGCTCGAACGCGAGATGCGGCGCAAGGTCGGAGTCTTGTCCAAGGAAATGGTCATCGATCCGGTCGAGCGGGAACTTCAGCGCTACAACGATTTCCACGCCGCCCTCGACACGGCCCGCCGCTGACCTCCTTCCGACGCCCGCTTTTCCACAGCCTTCCGGGATGATGCCGCAGGTCATCCACAGAATCGTGTTCGGCGGCCGTCGGGCGGGACGGGACCGGCCAAGCTGCTCCCATGCCGGCGGGGAGCATCCGCCGGCCCGTCATGGGAGGCCACGATGAACGACATTTACATCACGTTGACCGGCAACGTTGTCGCCGACCCTCGGCAGTTCCACTTCGACGACGGCACGCGTGTGACCTCACTTCGCCTCGCCGCGACCCCTCGCCTTTTCGACAGGTCGTCCCAGTCCTGGCACGACGGCGAGACCAGCTACTACGCCGTCCGGTGCCACCGCGCCCTCGCCGACAACGTCGCCCAGTCGGTCAAGATCGGTCAACCGGTGGTCGTCCACGGCAAGCTGCGCATCCGCTCCTACGAGCGCGAGGGCGAGCGGCGCTTCATCGCCGAGGTCGAGGCCGTATCCGTCGGCCACGACCTCCGGCGCGGCGTCAGCAGCTTCCAGACGCAACGGGGGCCCTCCGCGCCCGCCTTCGACGACCGCGCCCGGGATCAACTCGCCTCCAGCACACGCGACTGGGAGCTCGGCGGCCCGGTCCGGCAGCGCGACCACTCCTCCGGCACCTCGCCCGGCGAGCCCTCACGACCCGTTTCCCCCGCGTACGCCGGCGGCGTCGGCGCCCCAGCCGCCGCCACGACGTCTGCCGCCAGCGAGGGCGTTCCAGCCCCCGCCGCGATGTCTGCCGCCAGCGAGGGCGTTTCAGCCCCTGCCGTGACGTCTGTGGGCAGCAAGGGCGTTCCAGCCCCCGTCACGATGTCTGCCGCCAGCGAGGGCGTTCCAGCCCCCGCCGCGATGTCTGCCGCCACCGAGGGCGTTTCAGCCCCTGCCGTGACGCCTGTGGGCAGCGAGGGCGTTCCAGCCGCCGCCACGATGTCTGCCGCCAGCGTTCCAGTCGCCGCCACGGCGCCCGGCGGCAGCGAGTCCGAGATCCGACAAGCGAGACCGCTGACGATCGCCGCGCCCCCTGCGACGCGGCCGGGCTCCGCCCCTGTTCCCCTTCCGGCGAGCGAGAAGAGAGATCACCCGCGCTCGGCGAGCAAACGTCCTGCCGCTCCCCGCCGATCGGGTACGGCCACCCCAGCGGAGCACCCGACCAACCCCACTACGGACCCGGCCGACGTAGGGCACCCGGCCCATCCCAAAGAAGGCACGGCTCGACCGGCGCAACACCGTGCCGCTTCCCTGAAGCGCTCGGCCGCCTCGCCGGAGACCCACGCCCGTACGCCAGGAGATCCGGTAGACACGGCGGAGTCCCACGCCGGTAGGCCGGCAGATCACGTGGCCGCGGCGGAGTCCCGCACCGGTTCGACAGGAGATTCGATGGACGCGGTGGACGATTCCGCCGGTACGCCGGGGGATTCGATGGGTGCGGTGGAGAACGTCGCCGGTACGCCGGGGGATTCGGTGGGCGCGGTGGAGAATCGCGCCGGTTTGTCGGGAATCCCTGTCGGCTCGGCAGAGGATCTGACCGGTTCGCTGAGAGGTTCGACCGGCGCGGAGGAGGACGTGACCGCCGATATCCGCGAACAACTCGCCGCCTGACGCCTCCACCATCTCGCCGGGCCTCCACCCCGGGCATGGTGAGGAGTCTTCAAAGCCGGCCGTGGGGGTTCCTTCGTCGGGACCTGGCGGTGAACCGGTGAGGTCCACGCTCTTCAGAGTCGATCGGGGAGTCTTCGCCGGGTCCGGGCTGAATCGGTGAGGTGCAGGAGTCTTCACAGCCAACCGGGCGCTGCTCTGCATCGAGTCTTGGTTCATGGGCTCGTGAGGTCCCGGCATTTGCGTTCATGGGCTCGTGAGGTCCCGGCATTTGCATGGGGTCTTGGTACATAGGCCGTGAGGTGCCGTGATCTGCATGGGGTCTTGGTTGCAGGCCCGCAGGATGCAGGGTCTTGCCTTGGCTCTGGGCTGGTCGTGGAGCACAAGCCGGAGACGATCGCGATCGTCGACCACATCGTCGATCTCGGTCCCGGCGCCGGTCCGCGAGGTGCAGGGTCTTGCGTCAGGTCTGGGTGGGGCTGCCGGGGCAGAGGTCTTCACGGCCGGTCGGGTGGTGCTCTGTCGGGCGTGGGCTCACGGATCTCGACGTCCAGGCGCGCGGTTGAGGCCTGTGGGGTTCAGGGATCTTGAGAGGGGTGGGGTCCGGCTCTGCCGCCTTGTGAGGGCTCTTAGGCGCCGCGGTTCAGGGGAGCGGGAGTCGGTCGAGGTGGATCTGGCCCCAGTGGGTCTGGTCCGGGTCGGGGTAGTCGGTCGAGGCGGATCTGGTCGAGTGGGGGTAGCCGGGGTGGGAGGTGTGGCGGGGGTGAGGCGGGGCTCTCCGGATTCGGGGGTGAGGCGAGGTCCTCCGGATTGGGGGTGAGGCGAGGTCCTCCGGATTCGGGCTGGGGCGTGGCCCTCCGGATTCGAGGGGGTGTCATGAGGGGGGCACTGCTGCTCGGGATCGAGTCGCGGTGGGACGTGATGCTCTGGACCGGATCCAGGAGACTTCAGAATCAGGTCCAGATGATGCCTCGCCTCATGGCTGCTCCTTTCCCAGAGGGGCCGCTCGGAGGTGAGCGGACTTGTCGGGTTTGTTACGGCCGGCGGACGTACCGAGATGGCCGGAGTGCTCAACGTAGCGGTTCCCATCGCGCGACGCACACTCTGCGACTATTGTGTTACACATCGTGAGTCTTGGATTCAGGTGCCGACCCGGGTCCGGATGGACGTGAGCTTTGGGGGATGTCATGACGACACCCGGTCAGATCTCGGTCGAAGCACGTGGCGGCATGCCGGCGCTGGCCGACCGATGGCCGCTGCTGGCACAGCCCACCGCCTTGGTCGTCTACCTTTGCGGCACCGTCGGGCTGGCCCTCAGCGCCGTCGTCTACCTGGGGGCGTCCACCCGGTTCCTCTGGCCGGAGTTGCTGACGTTCCTGGCCCTCATGGCCTGTGGCGCGGTCTGCATCGAGGCCACCCGTCGTCTCGGCATGCCGGCGGGTGTCTCGCGTGACCTGTTGTCCGCCTGGTGGCTCCCGGTCGCGCTGCTCCTCCCGCCGGTGTACGCCCTGCTGGCGCCGTTGCCCCTGCAGTTCCTGCTGCAGATCAGGGTGAGGCCCACAGTGCTCTACCGCCGGGTCTTCAGCGCGGCGGCGATCGGGCTGGCCGCCGGGGTGGCGTCGTTGATCTTCCATGCCTTCGTGCCCGACCCGGCGGCGTCCTCGCTCGGGTCGAGTGGCCCGATGGCGCTGGCGGTGGGCTGCGCCGCCCTGTTCACGGTCATCAACACCGCCTTGATCGCGGTCGCGCTGCACGTCGCCGACCGCGACACCCGGTGGCGCGACGTCCTGTGGGACCGCGAGCGCGCCCTGCTCGACGTCGTGGAGCTGTGCCTCGGGGTGCTCGTGGCCATCGCCTGCGGCCTGAGCCCCGCGCTCCTGCTGCTCACGCTCCCTCCGGTGGTGCTCCTGCAACGCAGCCTGCTCCACGCCCAGCTCAAGGCCGCGGCCCGCACCGACGCCAAGACCGGCCTGCTCAACGCGTCCGCATGGCAGCGCGAGGCCGACACCGAGATCGTCAGGGCGCGCCGCACGGGTGAGACCCTGGCGCTGCTGATCGTCGACATCGACCATTTCAAACGGGTCAACGACACCTACGGCCACCTCGTCGGCGACCAGGTCCTCGCCGGCGTCGCGACCGCGCTCCGCAGCCAGTTGCGCGACTACGACGTCGTGGGCCGCTTCGGGGGTGAGGAGTTCGTGGTGCTCCTGCCGCGGGCCGACGTCACCGAGGCCCGCCGGGTCGCCGAGCGGCTGCGGTCCCGGGTGGGCAGGATGGCCATCCCCGTCGACGACGCGATGATCAGCGTGACGATCTCCGCCGGGGTGGCCATCATGAGCATCCACGGCGACGATCTGATCGAGTTGCTCGCCGCCGCCGACCTGGCTCTCTACCGCGCGAAGGAGCTCGGCCGCGACCGCATCTGCCTGCCGGTCGCTCCGGCGCCCTCTCCTCCCGCTCAGGCGGACAACTCCGAGGGTGGGATCCCCTAGTCTTAGGAGCATGCCCGAGTACATCTATACGATGCAGCGCGTGCGGAAGGCGCACGGCGACAAGGTGATCCTTGACGACGTCACGCTGCATTTCCTGCCCGGAGCCAAGATTGGTGTGCTGGGCCCGAACGGCACCGGCAAGTCCACCCTTCTGAGGATGATGGCCGGCCTGGAGCAGCCGTCCAACGGTGAGGCGCGGCTGATGCCCGGCTTCACGGTCGGCATGCTGCAGCAGGAGCCCCCGCTCAACGAGACCAAGACCGTGCTCGGCAACGTCCAGGAGGGCGTCGCCGAGACCCTGGCCATGCGCGCCCGGTTCGAAGAGATCGCCGAGCTGATGGCCACCGACTACAGCGACGAGCTCCTCGAAGAGATGGGCAAGCTGCAGGACGCTCTCGACCACCGCAACGGGTGGGACGTCGACAGCCAGCTGGAGCAGGCGATGGACGCCCTCCGCTGCCCGCCGCCGGACGCCGACGTCACCAAGCTCTCCGGTGGCGAGCGCCGCCGCGTCGCGCTGTGCAAGCTCCTGCTGGAGCAGCCCGACCTGCTGCTGCTCGACGAGCCCACCAACCACCTCGACGCCGAGAGCGTCCAGTGGCTGGAGCAGCACCTCGAGAAGTACCCCGGCACCGTGCTCGCCGTCACCCACGACCGCTACTTCCTCGACAACGTGGCGACGTGGATCCTGGAGCTCGACCGCGGACGCTGCTACCCCTACGAGGGCAACTACTCCACCTACCTCGAGATGAAGGCCGCCCGCCTGAAGGTCGAGGGGCAGAAGGACGCCAAGCGCAAGAAGCGCCTGGAAGACGAGCTCGAGTGGGTCCGTTCCAACGCCAGGGCCCGCCAGACCAAGAGCCGGGCCCGTCTCCAGCGGTACGAGGAGATGGCGGCCGAGGCCGACAAGTACCGCAAGCTCGACTTCGAAGAGATCCAGATCCCGCCGGGCCCGCGCCTCGGCACCACGGTCATCCGGACGACCGGCCTCACCAAGGGCTTCGGCGACCGGCTGCTGATGGAAGATCTCTCCTTCGACCTGCCCCGCAACGGCATCGTCGGTGTGATCGGCCCGAACGGTGTGGGTAAGACCACGCTGTTCCGCATGATCATGAAGGACGAGACGCCCGACACCGGCGACATCACGATCGGCGAGACCGTCAAGATCTCCTACGTCGACCAGGGCCGTAGCAACATCGACCCGAAGAAGAACGTCTGGGAGGTCGTCTCCGACGGGCTCGACCACATCAAGGTGGGCCACGTCGAGATGCCCTCGCGCGCGTACATCGCGGCGTTCGGTTTCAAGGGTCCCGACCAGCAGAAGCCCTCGGGCATCCTGTCCGGTGGCGAGCGCAACCGTCTCAACCTCGCGCTCACGCTCAAGCAGGGCGGCAACGTCCTGCTGCTCGACGAGCCCACCAACGACCTCGACACCGAGACGCTGTCCAGCCTCGAGAACGCCCTGCTCGACTTCCCGGGCTGCGCGGTGATCACCTCTCACGACCGGTGGTTCCTCGACCGCATCGCGACGCACATCCTCGCCTGGGAGGGTGGCTCCAACTGGTTCTGGTTCGAGGGCAACTTCGCCGACTACGAGAAGAACAAGATCGACCGGCTGGGGCCCGACGCGGCCCGTCCGCACCGGGTGACCTACCGCAAGCTCACCCGCGACTGAGCGAGGGGACGGGTTCCCCGACGCTGTCGGCAGAGCCGGCGTACGAGCGCCTCACGGCCCGTACGCCGGCTCTCGCCGTATGAGGTACCGGTCACCTCGCCCGCAGCCACACGGCCGTGTCAGGGGCCAGCGAGGCCTCGTCCACGTGGCCGCTGGAGATGAGGACTCCGCCGTGCGGAGGCAGCGGCACGGGCTGCTCTCCGCAGTTGACGACACAGATGAGGTCGCCCCGCGAGAAGGCGAGGGCGTCGCCGGGAGCCTTCAGCCAGCTGATCGACCCCGGCAAAGAGTCCCGCAGCGACCGGCGAAGCGCCAGCGCCCGCCGGTAGAACGACAGCGTGGAGGCGGGATCGCCCGCCTGGCGTTCAGCCGTGATCGCCGCCCATTCGGCCGGCTGGGGCAGCCACGGCCGCGTGCCCTCCGGGGCGAACCCGTACGGCTGCACGTCGCCCGACCAGGGGAGCGGCACCCGGCAGCCGTCCCTTCCGAGAAGTTCGCCCTTCGACCGCGCGAAGATCGGATCCTGGCGTGCCTCGGGTGGAAGGTCCTTCACCTCCGATAGGCCCAGTTCCTCCCCTTGGTAGAGATAAGCGGACCCGGGCAGGGCGAGCATGGTCAGGAACGCGGCGCAGCCGCGCGCGAGCCCGGCGTGCGGGTTCAGCGAGCCCTCGCCGTAGCGGGTGACGTGGCGCACCACGTCGTGGTTGGAGAGCACCCAGGTGGGCGCGGTGACCGCGGAGAGGGTGTCGTCGATGACCTTGCGGAAGGCGGTGGCCGACCAGGGGGCCTCCAGCCAGGCGAAGTTGAAGCTCTGGTGCAGTTCGTCGGGCCGGACGTACAGGGCGAGGTCCTCGGCGGTGTCGGTCCACACCTCGCCCACGGCGGCGCGCTCGCCCGGGTAGGAGTCGAGCACCTTGCGCCATTCGCGGTACACCTCGTGCACCTCGGGCTGGCTCCAGATGGGGGAGCGGGACTGGAATCCTTCACCGGCGGGAGGGACGTCGGTCAGGTCCGCGTCCTTGTAGAGGCCCATGGCCACGTCGATGCGGAAGCCGTCCACGCCCCGGTCGAGCCAGAACCGCAGGATGTCGAGGAACTCCTCGTGGACCGCCGGGTTGCGCCAGTTGAAGTCGGGCTGCTCGGGCGCGAAGAGGTGCAGATACCACTGGCCGTCCGGCAGCCGCGTCCACGCCGGCCCGCTGAACACCGACGTCCAGTTGTTGGGGGGCGCGTCGCCGTCCCTGAAGATGTAGCGGTCGCGTTCGGGGCTGCCGGGTGGGGAGGCGAGGGCGGCCCGGAACCAGGGATGAGCCGAGGAGCTGTGGTTCGGCACGATGTCGACCATGATCCGCAAGCCGTGCGCGTGGGCGTCCGACACCAGGGCGTCGAAGTCGGCCAGCGTGCCGAACAGCGGGTCGACGCCGCGGTAGTCGGCCACGTCGTACCCGCCGTCGGCCATCGGCGAGGGCTGGAACGGGGTCAGCCAGATCGCGTCCACGCCGAGCTCCGCGAGGTAGGGCAGGCGCGAACGGATCCCTTGGAGGTCGCCGACGCCGTCCCCGGACGCGTCGGCGAAGCTTCGAACGTAGATCTCGTAAACGACGGCGTCACGCCACCAAGGGGAAGTGTTCACGCTTCCTTGGCTGCCCCCCGATGCGGGGAGTTATGCGTTCACGAGGCTGTGCGCGGCGTAGACGAGGTAGTTCCAGAGCTTGGTGTCAAGCTCCTCGGGGAGTTCCAGCGAGTCGACCGCGTCACGCATGTGCTTGAGCCAGGCGTCACGCTCGGCCTCGCCGATCACGAACGGGACGTGCCGCATCCGCAGCCGGGGATGCCCGCGCTGCTGGCTGTAGGTGTTGGGGCCGCCCCAGTACTGCACGAGGAACATGCGCAGCCGCTCCTCGGCGCCTGTGAAGTCTTCCTCGGGGTAGAGCGGGCGCAGCAGGGGGTCTTCGGCGACGCCTTGGTAGAACCGGTGCACGAGGCGCTGGAACGCCTCCGTGCCGCCCACGGCGTCGTAGAACGATTGGGATTCCGAAGGAGTAGCGGACACGGTCTCCAGCCTACTCAGACCCCGGCGAGGGGAATGCCCTCGCGGTCGAGCGCCGACTTGACCCGCATGCGGAGTTCCCGGGCGATCTCGGCCTGGTGGGCGGGCACCGTCTTGACGGTGATCCTGAAGATCATCGCCTTGTCGGAGATCTGCTCCAGCCCGTACACCTGGGGCTCCTCGACGATGGCCACGTCGCGGTACCCGGAGTCGTCCCAGAGGTCCTCGGCGACCTTCTGCAGCAGGTCGCGGATGCCGGCGATGTCGGCGTCGTAGGCCACAGGGATGTCGACCAGGGCGCGTGACCAGCCCTGCGACTCGTTCCCGACGCGGTTGATCGTGCCGTTGCGGACGTACCAGACGCGGCCGTCGACGTCGCGCAGCCGGGTGATGCGCAGGGTGACCGCCTCCACGGTGCCGGTCGCGGCACCGGTGTCGATCACGTCGCCCACGCCGTACTGGTCTTCCAGCAGCATGAACATGCCGGCGATGAAGTCCTTGACCAGCTCCTGCGCGCCGAAACCGACGGCGACGCCGAGGATGCCGACGCTGGTGAGGACGGGGGCGAGGTCCATGCCGAAGCGGCCGAGGATCATCAGCGCAGCGGTGCCGAACACGATCACCGACACGAGGCTGCTGAGCACCGAGCCGAGGGTCTCGGCGCGCTGGCGCCGCCGCTCGGAGAGGACGGCCGCCGTGCCGTCCATCGGCGTGGCCATCTTCATGCGGAGCCGCTCGGGCATCACGCCCTCGGCGGCGCGCCGGATGACACGGTCGATCACCCGGTGCAGGACCGCCCGTACGACGAGCGCGATCGCCACGATGAGGACCAGGCTGATCAGCCATGCGAGAGGCGAGGCCCAGCTGGCGGGAAGCACGTTCAACAGCGTGGTACAGACCACATCGTCTTTTCCACCACCCCCGCCGCACATGCCCAGAAGCGTATCCGTGGCCTTCGTGAGGTCAAGGATGCTGGGCTCCGGAGTGGGCGTGGGCGAGGGATCGAGGGCCGGCAGGAACACGCGGGTTGATCTCCTTCGGAGCGGGTCGGTCGGCGGAGACAATTATCGGTGCTTGACCTAGACGAGACGGTACTTCACCGAATCGAGTCCGCCGACCGGCCCGGCCGCCGTCACGTGACGCCGGGGAAGACGGGAGTGCCCGGATCCGGGGCCGCGGAGGGCGGACCCGGGCACCCCGGTGACGGGCGGCCCGGGTGGGACACACACCCGGAAGCGTGTCCCACTCCGTTTCCGATCGGGGAGTTCCCCGATCACCACCGGGCCGGGAGGGGTCCTGGCCGGTGGCTGCCTGTGTGAGTGCGCGCCGCGCGTAGGGCCGGCGCGCCCGGGAACGGCCCGCGGGCCGTTCGTCAAGGATGCGGAACCGGCGGGACGCCCAGCGCCCGCGCCTCGTGTGCACGAGGCCCGAGCGCTCCGCACCGGGCACCCCGCCGGCTCCGGAGAGCCGCGGTGACACGGCGGACGCGGTGACTGCGCTGCACCGCGTCCGGCTCGCGTGTTACTCGCTCACCGCGGCCAGCACGCGGGCGACCTTGGTCGCCGCCCCAGCCGGATCGTCCACCTCGTGCATGCGCTCTCCCCACGACCACCAGTAGTAGGCGGGGGTCGCCTGCGGCCGGCAGGTGACGTTCTCGGCGAGGCTGGTGGCGTTCGGGTTGATCACACGTACGAACGCCCGTCCTGACTGTGTGTGCACCACCCGGGCGAGCAGGCCCCGGGCGTCAAGCTCGTCGGCCAGTCGTTCCAGATGTTGGAAGCCGTCGTCCACTTCGAGCCCTCCTTGAATCCGATTCGGGCGGCTCTCGCCGAGTGAATCGGGGCTGGTTGGCCAAATCTGACTCACCATGGCCGATGTGGTCAACGAAGGCTTGGGGCCGCTTGGGTGAGGGGATATTTCAAGTGGGTTGAAAGAACGTCCCCGGCGGAGGACGATCCTATGCCAGCGGCTTGATTCGTCCTTACAAGGCTGGTCATATCTGGGCCATCATTCTCAGCAGACGCAGCGTAACCCGGGAGTGATGCTGCGTCAGCGCAGGTGGAACCGGTCGGGATATGTGGCCAGGAAGAGCGGCTGGACACAAGGGAGGGGCCGGTATGTCCGGCAGACAGCACAAGGAAACGGAGTTAGCGCGGCGAACCCGGGCGCGCGGACTGGCGGTCGGGCAGAGTGCCGCACGCATCGCCGAAGAGATTTACGAAGAGTGTGGTCCGCAATTCGGGACAACTCGAATCAAATCTCACCGTCTCGCCCACGGTATCGCCCTCGCCGACGTAATCGAACAGGTGCGCGCCTTGTTCGATCGCGACGGCAAGGCCGTGCCCGGCATCGGGGAAACGCTCCTGAGCGCTTACGAGAGCGGGCTGAAGCGACCCGGTCCCGAGTATCTCCATTACCTGTGCAGCGTCTACCGGGTAGAGCCGGCCGCCCTCGGATACGACGGCCCGTGCATCTGTGGTCACGGCCATCGCATGCCGGGTGTCGTACGCGGCGGCCTCCAGGAGGTCACACCCGAAGATTCCCCCGAGTCGCGCGAGACGTGGAAGAAACCGCTCGGCGACCTCTCCGCGGTCGGGGGTGAGGAGGACGAGAACGTGTTACGTAGGACGCTGCTTGGGCTCATCGCGGGCACCGCTGCCGCGGCGCCGACGAGCGAGCTGCTCAACGAGTCGGTGCTCGGGGCCGCCGAGAACATCCGCCGGCGTATGGACGAGACCCTCGTGTCGAGCACCGTTTCGCCGGCCATGCTGGACCACTGGGAGGAGGCCGCCGCCTCCTTCGGACGGCAGTACATGAACACTCCGCCGCTGCGGCAGCTGTGCGACGTGCTGTTGGAGTTCAGCACGGTCCGCCAGGCGATGGAGCGTCACCAGCCCATGGACCTGCAGGAACGGCTGTGCGGCCTGGCCGCCCGGCTCTCCGGCCTGGCCGGCATCATCATGATCGACCTCGGCGACCAGCGGCTCGCCCGGTCGTTCTTCCGCACCTCCCGTGCCGCCGCCGACGAGACCGGCGACCGCGCGCTGCGGGCCTGGGTCACGGCCCGTGAGGCGCTGGTGCCCCTGTTCCTCGGCGATCCGCGGGAGGCCCTCAACCTCGCCAAGAAGAGCCGCGACCTCGCGGGGCAGACACCATGCGCGGCCAAGGCCATGGCACCGGTCGTGGAGGCCCGGGCCCTTTCGATGCTCGCCAACTCGGCCGGCAAGAAGGACGTCGTCGACCAGGCCAAGCGGGCGCTGGCCCGCGCTCGGGCGGCCTTCGCCCAGATGACCCCCTCCCAGCAGGAGGACACGGTCTTCGGCTACACCGAACGCCAGCTCTACTTCCACCAGGGCGACGCGCTGGCCCGCCTCGGCCAGACCATCGAGGCCGACCTCATCCTCGAGCAGGCCCTGGAGAAGTACGAGGGAGACCTGCTCGACCAGACGCTGATCAGGTTCGACCAGGCCCACTGCAGACTGCTCGAAGGCGACGGCGACGAGGCGTTGCGGATGGGCGCAGAGGCGGTGACGCGGGTCGGCGAAGGCTTCCGCACCGACATCATCTTGCGCCGCGCCAACGAGCTCGTCGGGGCGATCCGCCTGAAGTGCGGCGACATCCCCGGGCTGCGGGAGTTCGAGGCGCGCCTCGCCTCGCCGGCCCCCTCCGCCGCTCCGGGGCCGGAGGCCAGTGCATGACGCTTGTGCTCAGGCGGTATCGCTGGTCGGATCGGGAAGCCGTCTGGGAGCTCCACCGCACATGTCTCGCGCAGGTCGGCATCTTCGAAGGGGACGGCGTCTACTACGACGACGACATGCCGCGCATCAACCAGGTCTACCTGGCCGACAGGGGCGACTTCCTCGTCGGTGAGGTGGAGGGGGCGGGCATCGTCGCCATGGGAGGCCTGCGGCGTCTCGACGAGGAGACGGCGGAGGTGTGCCGGCTGCGGGTCCACCCGGACTTCCAGCGGCGCGGCTTCGGCGCCCAGGTCCTCGTGGCCCTGGAGGAATCGGCGAGGAAGCTCGGCTACCGCGCGCTTCGCGGCGACACGACGCTGCGGCAGGGCGCCGCGCTGGAGCTCTACCGCAAGTTCGGCTGGCGAGAACTCCGCCGTGAGGACAGGGGCGGTCTTGTCGTGGTTTACGGTGAGAAGCCCTTGGTGCCCGAGTCGTCACCCCAACTCATCGTTAGAAGTAATTCGCCTATAACATGAAAGTCCTAACTTCAATGCTTGCGGATTAGGGATTTGTCCGAATAATAGGGTCTTTGTAGCTCGAAGACCTGAGGAGGGCACACCCGATGAAGAAGATCGTTGTCCGCAAGCCTGGCATGGTGCACCTCACCGGCACGGCCAGTGCGATCCACAAGGGGTGACCACCCTCCCTGCCCACCTCTGGGTCCATGGAGGGCGGTCGAGGGACCGCCTTGACGTGCTGGCGGGGCTCGGTCCGTCCGTGTGGCCGGCCCCCGTCCACGACGCCCACCGTCGTCTCCGGGGGCCGTACACCTTCGGCGGATCGCTCCTGCGTGCCCTGGTTCCGGCCGCTTTGGAGCGCTCCGCTGCGGTCGTCGAACGACACGACGTCGAGATCCGAGCAGCGGCACCCGATCTTCGTGATCGGGTGCCCGCCCGGCGCGAGCCGCTCTACACGCGCCTGTCGGAGGAGGAGCGCATCCTCGTGCCCGCCCCTCGGCGCACGCTGCGGCTCGCCAATGGAATCACCGAATTCGTCCGGGACTGCGGCGTCGCGCCCAGGGTCATCGTCGTGGACAACGCGGACGAGGCGGACGAGACGGATCGTGAACTTCTGCTCACCCTCCTCCGTCGATTCGACCCCGCGAGTTTGACAATTGTCGCCTGTTCCAGTAAAGCGCCACCTGATTCATTCGGGGGACGAATCATAAAGGCCGAATTATCGGCCATGGAGGAACAGTCGATTTCTCCGGCCCGTTATGTCGCCTCCGATGGCATCGCCGACGATCCCGAGACGATACGCGCCTATCAGGCGCTGCCCCCGGCCGAGCGCGCCCGCCTGCACGACCAGCGGGCCGACGAGCTGGCCGCGACGGGAGAGCCCTCCTGGGCGCTCGGGGCCATCCCCTTCCACCGGGAGCGCGGTAGCGACCCCACCGGTGCGGGGGTCGAGGCGCTGTGGAGCGCGCTCGACCACTGCATGGGGGAGGGATTCCTGGAGGCGGCGGCCGATCTCGGCCTGCGGGGCCTGAAACTGGCCGAACCCGGTTCCGGGCGCTGGTGGAACTTCATCCAGGGCACCGCGACGGCCCTCGCCGGGGCCGGGCGCAGGGACGAGGCCCGGGAGCTGTACGAGCGCGCCCGCCGCACCAGCACCGACGCCGAGGTGCACTCGGCCTCGGCGTACGGCAGGGCGATGCTCGACGCGCGGCATCCCGACCCCGCCCGCCGCGACCTCGGCCGGGCCCAGGGATGGATCAACGAGGCCATCGCCATCAGCGAACTGCTGCCCGACCGCGCCGTCCGGGCGTTCAAGCTGGGCTTCGACCTCAACGGCAAAGCCCTGATCGAGATGCGCGGCGGCCACATCGACCGGGCGCTCGCGCTCGTCGACTCGGCGATCGCGCTGGCGGAGGCCGACCTCCCGCCGGGACGGCACCTGGTGCACCGGATGATCCTGCGCGCCAACCGTGCCCAGCTTCTCGGGATGCTCGGGTCCCCCGGGGACGCGCTCGCCGAGTTCGACGCGGCCATCGCCATGGACCCGCTCTACTCCGACTACTACCTCGACCGCGGCAACCTGCTCTACCAGATGGGACGGACGGAGGCGGCGCTGGCCGACTACGAGACCGCCATCCGGCTGAGCCCGCCCCTCCCGGAGGGGTACTACAACCGGGCGCAGCTTCTGCTTTCCACCGGCGATCTCGAAGGGGCCAAGGCCGACCTCGACCATGTGCTGGAGCTCGACCCCGGCTACCTCGACGCCTACATCAACCGGGCCGGGCTGCTGGTGCAGTTCGGCCTCGACGAGCACGCACGCGCCGACGTAGAGGCGGGGCTGGCCCTGGCGCCCGGCAATCCGCACCTGTCGTGCGTGCTCGGGCAGCTGGAGATGACGGCGGGACGGCTCGTGGAGGCCGCGGCGGCCTTCGACGTCGCGATCGCCGGGGCGCCGGGTCTCGTCTCCGCCTGGGCCAGCCGGGCGAGCCTGCGGTACGAGGCGGGCGACCTCGAGGGCGCGGTGGCCGACCTGACCCGTGCCATCGAACTGGGGGAGGACGCGGCGCTGTACTTCAACCGGGCGCTCGCCCTGAAGTCCCTCGGAAGGCCGGCGGAGGCCATGGACGACCTCGACCGCGCCTACGCCCTCGACCCGGAGGACCCCGACATCGTCAAGGCCCGCCACGAGGCCGGGTGAGCGTCAGGGAGCGTCGAAGAGCAGGGCGATCACCTCGGCCATGGCGGGAGGCTCGACCGGGTCGGGCAGGCCTCCCAGCTCGGCCGGGGTGAACCAGCCGTGGCCGAGGTAGGTGTCGAGCTCCTCGGCGGTGAGCGTCGACGGGCGTACGTCCGGGGTGCCGGTGAAGCGGGCGAGGTAGAACGGCTCCACCTTGACGTAGTGGACGCCCAGCCAGTGGTAGTCGCGCTCCACCGGCACCCAGATGTCGGCCACCGCGTCGCCGGGCAGACCGGTCTCCTCGAACAGCTCCCGCCGCGCGGCCGCGAGCGGGGTCTCGCCGGGGTCCATGCCACCGCCCGGGGGCTCCCAGAAGACCCTGCCGCTCACGGGGTCGTGCCAGCGCATGAGCAGGACGCGGCCCTCGCCGTCCACACAGACCACCCGGGCGGCAGGCCGATCGCTGATCATCACTCGGGCCGCTCCGCGGCTCCCGGGGGTGGCTCCGGGGAGTCCCCCGGCGACTCCTCCGAGGACCAGGTGTTGGCGTTGATGATCTCCCAGAACTCGTCGGGGTGGCCGGCCGCGTGCTGCCTGCTCTGTTCCTCGAGCTCGGCGGCGATGGCCCGCTGCTCCTCGTAGGCGCCCTTCATCGCGTCCAGCCACTCCACCGGGTCGACCCCCGCCGCCCTGGCCGACCGCATCGCCATGTCGGCGTACTGCTCCGGGCCGGCGTTGAACGTCCAGCCGGTGCGCTCGAGAAGCTCCTCGTCGCCGATCTGGCCGCGCTGCCAGGCGATGGCCTCCGCCAGGTGCTCGGCCACGAAGACCGCGTTGATGTAGCCCGGGAGCATCGCGGCCAGCGCGACGGCGGCCCGCTTCTCTCCCGGCGACAGCGTGTCCCACTTCAGCACCCGCAGCTCCTTTCCCCATTCACCGGGTGCCACTGTAGTTCTTGCCCCCAGAACCTCCCCGGCAGGTGCGCGGTCTCAGTCCGCCACCATCAGATCGGCCAGGTCCACGTATTCGGACATCTCGGTGACGTCGGCGTAGTACGCCACGTACTCATGGCCCCTGTGCACCCGCAGCCAAGGCTGGTTGCCGATGACGAGCGCCTCGACCACATATCCCCTGCTGTCGACCCATTTCACGTGATAGAGGCTACGAATCACCAGGTCAACCAGAGGCAACACCGGATGTCGGATTACGCCTCGGTACCGTCGGGCGACCGTAACGAACCTGCTCACCGTCACCCGCGCGGGCATCGCCCTCTCCACGGCCCACCAGGCCGAGATCATCCGTCTCGGCCCGCGGAAGTACGGCCCGGCGTGCCCGCCGGGGGCGGTAATCTGCCACAGGCGCCGAGCGAAGAGGTGAGTGGCCGGTGAGCTCCGAATACGTGGTGACCCTGTCCTGTCCGAACAGGCCGGGCGTGGTGGCGGCCGTCTCCGGCATGCTCGCCGCCCGGGGATGCGACATCACCGAGAGCCAGCAGTTCGGCGACCGGGTGGCCAAGCGGTTCTTCCTGCGCGTCCAGTTCACCTCGTCACTGCCCGAGGACGAGCTGCGCCAGGCGTTCACCGCCCTCGCCCCCGAGCTGTCGATGGAGTTCCGGCTGCGCGACCTCGCCGTCCGGCCCCGGGTGCTGGTCATGGTCAGCAAGCTCGGTCACTGCCTGAACGACCTGCTGTACCGCGTGCGCTCCGGGCTGCTCGACATCGAGATCGTCGCCGTGGTGTCCAACCATCCCGACCTGCGGCCCCTCACCCAGTCGTACGGCATCGACTACCACCACCTGCCGGTGACGCCGGAGTCCAAGCCGCGTCAGGAGACCGAGATCCTCACGCTCGTGGAGCACTACCGCGCCGATCTGGTGGTGCTCGCGCGCTACATGCAGGTGCTCTCGGAGGATCTGTGCGGCAAGCTCGCCGGCAAGGTGATCAACATCCACCACTCGTTCCTGCCGTCGTTCAAGGGCGCCAAGCCGTACCACCAGGCGTACTCCCGGGGCGTGAAGCTGATCGGCGCGACCGCCCACTACGTCACGCCCGACCTCGACGAAGGGCCGATCATCGAGCAGGAGGTCGTCCGGGTGAACCACACCCACTCGCCCGACGACCTGGCCGCGATGGGCCGCGACGTCGAGTGCCTGGCGCTGGCGCGGGCCGTCCGGTGGCACGCCGAGCAGCGGGTGCTGCTCGACGGCCACAAGACGATCGTCTTTCCCCGCTAGGAGACCCGCGGCCTCACAGGCCGGTGTGCTGGGCCAGGAACGCCATCTGGTCGGCCATCAGCTCGACCGATCTGCTCACCGCGCGCGCCCCGTGGCCCACCTCGCTCTCGTTGCGCAGCAGGATGGGCCTGTCGTCGGCCGTCTGGGCCCGCTGGAGCGCCGCGCACATCTTCCAGGCGTGCAGCGGGTGCACCCGGGTGTCGGAGCCGAACACCATGAACAGCGTGGCCGGGTAGCGGACCCCCTCACGCACGTGGTGGTAAGGAGAGTAACCCCACAGCCAGGCGAACTCCTCGGGGACGGCCGCCGAGCCGTACTCGACGTTCCAGGTGGCGCCCAGGCCGAACTGCTCGTAGCGCACCATGTCGAGCAGCGGGGCCGAGCAGGCGACCGCCGCGTACAGATCGGGCCGCTGGGTCAGCGCGGCGCCGACCAGCAGGCCGCCGTTCGACCCTCCGGAGATCGCGAGCCGCTCGGGCGTGGTGACGCCCGTGGCGATCAGGTGCTCGGCGGCGGCGTGCAGGTCGTCGAAGACGTTCTGCTTGTTACCGAGCATGCCCGCGCGGTGCCACTCCTCGCCCTGCTCGCCGCCGCCGCGCAGCTGGGCGACGGCGTACACACCGCCCGCCTCCACCCACGACAGGATCGCGCCGGAGAATCCGGGCGTCAGCGACACCCCGAAGCCGCCGTAGCCGTACAGGATGGTCGGCCGGGGCCCCTCGCCGGGCCGGGAGATCACGATCATGTGGACGTCGGTGCCGTCCTTGGAGCGGTAGACCACCTGCTCGGTGCGCACCTCGGGGACCTCGACCGCGCCCGGCGAGGCCGCCCACAGGCTGGTCTCGCCCGTGCGGGCGTCGTAGCGCAGGACGCTGGTCGGGGTGGTGTGGTCGGTGTAGCCGAACCAGGCCTCGTGGCCGCCCTCGGGCCGCTCGGTGATGCCGCCGATCGTGCCCAGCCCGGGGGTGGGCACCTCGCCGATCTTCTCGCCCGTCACGAGGTCGTGCACGGTGATCTCGCTGATGGCGTGGCGCGTCCAGGCGACGAGCATCACCGGGCGCTCGAGGTCGTCGAGGATCGCGAAGTCGGACAGCACCGCCTCGGGGTCCTCGGGGATCAGGTCGCGCCAGTCGTCGTGACCGGGCCTGTCGGGCGAGGTCACACAGATGCGGGCGCGCGGGGCGTCGCGGTCGGTGAAGACGTACAGGCGGCCGTCACGGCCGAACAGCAGGGCCGTCTGCGCGTCGACGCCCTCCTGCACGTTAAGCAGCGCCGGGGCCTCCGCGGGGGAGGCCGACAGGTCGGCCATCCACAGCTCGTTGCGCGGGGCGGTGCCGCGGGAGGCGGAGATCGACAGCCACCGGCCGTCCCGGGAGACCGAGACGCCGTAGTAGTTGGTCTTCTCCAGCCCTTCGCCGAAGATCATCACGTCCTGCTCGGCCGGCGTGCCGACCCGGTGCAGGTAGACCCGGCGGTGGTACTGCTCCTCGCCCTCGGGCACCTCGCCGGGAGCGAGCCTGCGGACGTAGTAGAACGCCTCGCCGCCCGGGAGCCAGGCGATGGGGGAGTAGCGGCAGCGGTCGATCGGCCCGTCGAGCCGCTCGCCGGTGACGACGTCGATCACGTGGAGCTGGGACTCCTCGTCGCCGCCCACGGAGATCTGGTAGGCCAGCAGCCGGCCTTCCTTGTCGGGCTGCCAGGAGTCGACCGTGGTCAGGCCCGAGGAGTCGATCGCCATGGGGTCGAGCAGGACCTGCTCGGCCCCGTCGGGACCGACGGTGTACAGGACGGCGTGCTCCTGGTCGGGCGTGCGGCGCATGAAGAAGCGCCGGTCCCCGCGCCAGGCCGGGGCGCCGACCGTACCGGCCTTCACCAGCTCGGCGATGCGGTCGCGGAAGCTCTCCCGCCTCGGTGACGCGGCCATGGCCTTGGTGAACAGCTCACTCTGCGCCTCGAGCCACTCCTTGGTGGAGGGGTGGTCGGCGTCTTCGAGCCAGCGGTACGGGTCGGGTACCGGCGTTCCGTGGTAGTCGTCGACCACGTCGTCCCGGTGGGCGTTCGGGTACGGCACTCGCGTCATGTAGCCGAGCTTATGGCACCTCTCTTACCGCTCGTGAGGCGCGGTTTCGGCAATCCCCGGGACGGTGACGGAACAGGTGGATCTTCTCGGACGAGAACCGATCTTTGCCCAACAGGTTTGCTTAACGGGGTGAACCGGACATAAACCGGGAGGCGGGGTCTGGGAGACACGACCGTTAATTGGGGTGGCGGGAGAGTCGACCGAAAGGCCACACTTGCTGAAGGGCGGTGCCGTGGAACCCATCCGCTGGGCCGCCCGGCGGAGGTCCACGTGACGGAAGCATCCGGGGCCCAAGACGACGGGCCGCAAGCCGGGATGCGCCGCGGCGCATCCCCTGAGGTGACGTGCACGGCGGGAGAGGGCCGCTGATGCGCCAGGTCCTGCTGCTGAACGCCACATTCGAGCCACTCACCACCCTCAACCTGCATCGGGCCGTGGTGCTCGTGATCAGGGAGAAGGCGGATGTCGTTCATCGTGACGGCCGGGGCGCCGTGCTGCGCTCGGCCTCACGCACCGTCGACGTACCGTCGGTCATCCGGCTCCGGCGGTACGTCCGTATCCCCTACCGTTCGCGCATCCCGTTGACGCGGGCCGCGCTGATGCGCAGGGACGACTATCGCTGCGCCTACTGCGGGCAGCGGGCGGAGACCATCGACCACGTGCAGCCCCGCTCACGCGGCGGGCTGCACACCTGGGAGAACTGCGTCGCCTCCTGCATGCAGTGCAATCACCGCAAGGCCGATCGCCTGCTGGAGGAGCTCGGCTGGTCGCTGCGCGTCGCGCCGGTCGTGCCGCGAGGAGCCCACTGGCGCCTCATCGGCGCCCAGTTCGACGGCGACCCCCAGTGGGCGCCCTACCTCACGGAGACGGCGGCCTGAGGTCGCAAGGCAGGGGCGGCTTGGGCGCTGATCGCCGGCGCCGCAGGCCGTACCCTGATGGCATGCCTCGCTACGACTATCGCTGCCGCGCCTGCGGATCGACCTTCGAGATCTCCCGGCCCATGTCGGCCGCGAGCGACGCCGCCGTCTGCCCGGAGGGCCACGACGACACGGTGAAGCTGCTGTCCACCGTCGCCGTCACCGGCGGCGCCTCCGCGCCCCGCCCGAGCGGCGGTGGCGGGGGCTGCTGCGGAGGCGGCTGCTGCGGCTGACCGGCCCGAACACACGCTCGTGCCCGCCGGCCCGGCCGGGCCGGCGGGCACTGAGGTGTCAGGCGGCCTTCCTCCGCTGGAAGGGCAGGTAGCGCTCTGGACGGTGGGGGTGGGCGGCGGCCAGGGTCGGCTCGACGGCGACGATGCGGTCGAACCGGAACGCCCTGATGCCGACCTTGGTGCGGCACCAGCCGACGAGATACCAGTGATCGCGGTGGACCAGGCAGGTGACCGGCTCGACGTCGCGCGAGCTGACGTGGCCTCCGGCGTCGCGGTAGTGCAGGCGCACCACCTGGCGGCCGGTGACCGCGCCGGCGATCGTGCGGGCTCGCCGGGCGACCTCGGGGGGAAGCGGTCTGGTCAGGGTGTCGAGGGTGGAGGCCACGACGTCGTCGTCGAGGTCGAGGTTTTCGAACACGTGGCGCAGGCCCCGGCGCGCGGTGATCGCCTGGGGGCCGTCTCCGAGATGGGCGAGAGACAGGGCGAGAGCTGCGATTTCGGCGGTCGTCAGGAGCGGCGTGGTGACGTTGGCCATACATCCACAGTACTGTTCGCCACCGACATTTTTCGAACACCAGGTCTGGGAAGGCCCTGCCGGAGGGTGACTCTTCCCGACCCTGAGGTAAGGCGGGCGTGTCCTCCCGGCCGGGTGGCACGGCTCGCGGGGAGCCGTACCACCCGGCGGGACCGTCAGTGGGAGAGCTGGGACAGGTCGCGCGAGGCGCCGGTGGAGGCCGAGGTGGTGAGCGCGGCGTAGGCCTGCAGGGCGGCGCTCACCGGCCGGTTGCGGTCGCGCGGGCGGTAGCGGCCGAGGTCGGCCAGCAGCCGCTCGCGGCGCGCGGCGAGATCGGCCTCGGAGACCTTCAGCTCGATGCTCCGGCCCGGGATGTCGATCTCGATGAGGTCGCCGTCCTCGACCAGGGCGATGATGCCGCCCTCGGCCGCCTCCGGGGAGGCGTGGCCGATGGACAGACCGGACGTGCCCCCGGAGAAGCGGCCATCGGTGACCAGCGCGCACGCCTTGCCGAGGCCCTTGCCCTTCAGGAAGCTCGTCGGGTAGAGCATCTCCTGCATCCCCGGGCCGCCCTTGGGCCCTTCGTAGCGGATCACCACGACGTCGCCCTCGGTGACCTTGCCGCCGAGGATGCCGTCGACGGCGTCCTCCTGCGACTCGAACACCACGGCCGGGCCGCTGAACTTCCAGATCGACTCGTCGACGCCGGCGGTCTTGACGATGCAGCCCTCCGGCGCGAGATTGCCGTACAGCACGGCGAGACCGCCGTCGCGGGTGTAGGCGTGCTCCAGGTCGCGGATGCAGCCCTCGGCGCGGTCGAGGTCGAGGGACTCCCACCGGGCTTCCTGAGAGTAGGGCTTGATCGTGCGGGCGTTGCCGGGCGCGGCGTGCCAGAGCTCCAGGGCCTCCTCGCTCACCTGCGGAGACTTGGGGTCCCAGGTGTTGATGTACTCGGTGAGGGAGGCCGCGTGGATGCTGTGGGTTTCGCGGTTGAGCAGCCCCGCGCGGTCGAGCTCGCCGAGGATCGCCGGGATGCCGCCCGCCCGGTGGACGTCCTCGACGTGGTACTTGGAGGTGGCGGGCGCGACCTTGCACAGGCACGGCACGCGCAGGGAGAGCTCGTTGATCTCCTTCAGGCCGAAGTCGACGCCCGCCTCGCGCGCCGCGGCGAGCAGGTGGAGGATCGTGTTCGTCGAGCCGCCCATGGCGACGTCGAGCGCCATGGCGTTCTCGAAGGCGTCGCGGGTGGCGATGTTGCGCGGCAGAACCGACTCGTCGTCCTGGTCGTAGTAGCGCTTGGTGAGCTCGACGACCTGGCGGCCGGCCTGCTCGAACAGCGCCTTGCGGGCCTTGTGGGTGGCGAGCGTGGTGCCGTTGCCCGGCAGCGCGAGACCGATGGCCTCGGCCAGGCAGTTCATGGAGTTGGCGGTGAACATGCCGCTGCAGGAGCCGCAGGTCGGGCAGGCGTTCTCCTCCATCTCGAGCAGCTCGGCGTCCGAGACGCTCTCGTCGGCCGCGGCGACCATCGGGTCGATCAGGTCGAGCTTGCGGCCGGGGGTCTTCCCGGCCTCCATCGGGCCGCCGGAGACGAAGACCACCGGGATGTTCAGCCGGAACGCGGCCAGCAGCATGCCCGGGGTGATCTTGTCGCAGTTGGAGACGCAGACCAGGGCGTCGGCGCAGTGGGCGTTCACCATGTACTCGACCGCGTCGGCGATCAGCTCCCGCGAGGGCAGGGAGTAGAGCATGCCGCCGTGACCCATGGCGATGCCGTCGTCCACCGCGATCGTGTTGAACTCGCGGGGGATCGCCCCCGCCTCGCGGACGGCGCCCGCGACCACCTCGGCAACCTCGCGCAGGTGGACGTGGCCGGGGACGAACTGGGTGAAGCTGTTGGCAATCGCGATGATCGGCTTGCCGAAGTCGCCGCCGGCTACGCCCGTGGCGCGGAGGAGGGCGCGGGCCCCGACCATGTTCCTGCCATGAGTGACCGTACGAGACCTGAGGGCCGGCATGACCGTTCTCCCATCCGAGGACTGCTGAATCCTCAAATGGTACGACCATCGACCACCTGTCGAGACCAGCGGTCCAGAGATTGGACCCGTGAGGGGCGCCGCGCCCCCTCGCGCGCCGGGCGAGGCGAGCAGGCGAAGATCCTTCGGGATTCCCGGGGGCAGTGGTGGAACGATGACGGGAACCCCGAAGGACCTCTTGGACGGTCAGCTCTCGGGATAGCGGGGCGGCAGGACGGCCTCCGCCGCGACGTAGATCTCCTCGATCTCCTCGTTCGTCAGGGAGCGCTCGCGGTTGGTGATCCACCTGCGCACGCGGCTCCCGTCGAAGACGTCGACCTCGCGGATGTTGAGGATCTTCCACGGGATGGCCGGGCCGTAGATCGCCAGGGACGGCACGACGGTGATCTCGCGCCCGAGGGCCTCCGTGATCAACTCGCTCGCACGGGAGGCCTCCCAGCGCGCCTCGTCGAGGCGCGGCTTCTGGTTGAACGGCCCGTGGAACAGCTTTCGGTGGGACTGGACGCGCACGGGCAGTCGTTTGTCCCATTTCTCCGAGTCGACGGCGTAGACACCCGTCGGGCCGACGACGAGGTGGTCGATCTGCGCCTCGCTGTCGGGGATGGCCCGCGCGTGAAGAGTGCGGTAGCCGCTGCGCTCCAGCTTCTTCAACTGGGCCTCGGTGTGCCGCTCGGCCGCCGAGACACGGCGCCAGGGTGCGACCGAGGAGGCGGTGCGCGCGCGGTACACCGTGTCGGCGATGGCGGCGATGATCGCCGCGACCAGGCCGAGCCGCCAGCTCCACATCGGGATGCCCACGATGAGACCCGCACCGACGGCGATCAGCGCGCGCAGCCGCAGATGCCGGTATTTGGGCTGCTGGAGCATGCCGAGCAGTGAGGCGCGCTCGACAGGCGCATAAGTCGCCTCAGGAGCTGAGGGCCGAGATTTCGGCTCCGAAGGGCGATCACTCACCCAAATGGGTGACGTATTGTGACCGTCGTCTGGTTCTAGACCGGAATCCACGTAACTCACGGTAGTTGACGCCCAAGGGCGTGCCTAGTGTTGGCTAGTTCACATTTTTGTGGCCATGTGTTCTCGCATTGCAGGGCGAAAAGCCGGGTATCAAACACTTTTCTCTCTAGATAACTCGTGCTCGCAGGCCCTACTGTGCGAAAGCGTGGCGCACATACACGATCTTACAGCTCTGGAGCAGGCCGCGGCGGTCCGTAACCGAGAGCTGTCCCCGGTGGAGATAACCGAGCACTACCTCGAACGGATCCAGCGGCTCGACCCCGAGGTCGGAGCCTTCGTAACGGTGACCCCCGAACGCGCCCTGGAAGAGGCGCGGGCCGTGGAAGCGCTGGTCACGCGGGGCGCGGAACTTCCCCCACTGGCCGGTGTGCCCATCCCGATCAAGGACCTCAACCTCGTCAAGGACGTCCCGATCCAGTTCGGCTCCTCCACCTACGAGGGTTTCGTGGCGCCCGTGGACGACAGCGTGGTGGAGCGGCTGCGCGAGGCCGGCACGATCATGCTGGGCAAGACCGCCACGCCCGAGTTCGGCCTGCCCTGCTACACCGAGACCTACGTGTCGCCCCCCACGCGCACCCCGTGGGACCTCACCCGTTCGGCGGGCGGTTCGAGCGGGGGAGCGGCGGCGGCCGTCGCGGCGGGGCTCGCCCCGGCCGCGCACGGCAGCGACGGGGCGGGTTCCATCCGCATCCCCGCCTCCGTCTGCGGGCTCTACGGCATCAAGCCCACCCGGGGGCGCATCTCCTTCGCGCCGATCGTCCCCGACCTGGCCGGCCTGTCGACCAACGGCCCGATCGCCCGCACGGTCGCCGACGCCGCCGCCCTGCTCGAGGTGATGGCGCACAACCAGCCGGGTGACCTGTACGTCGCCCCGCCGTCCCCCGTCGGCTTCACCGAGGCCGCCACCCGCGAGCCGGGCCGCCTGCGCATCGGCAGGAACGCGACGCCGGTCGTGCCCGGCGCCGAGGTGCACCCGGACGTTCTGGCCGCCTACGAAAAGGCCTCCGAGCTGCTGGCCTCGCTCGGTCACGAGGTCGTCGACATGCCCGCGCCGTTCGACTCCTCGATCGTGGCGGAGTTCGAGAAGCTGTGGTTCTGCTTCGCGTGCATGCACCCCGTCGACCCGTCCATGGAGCCCAAGCTCCGCCCGCTGACCAGGTGGCTCCGCGAGCGCGGCTTCGCCACGCCCGCCCCGGTGTTCCTCCAGGCCCAGGCCGCGCTCCAGACGGCGACGCGCTTCGGGTTCCTCGTCATGAACGAGTACGACGCCGTCCTCTCCCCTACCGTCACCCGGCCGCCCGTGCCCGTCGGCTGGTTCGAGGACGTCGAGGACCCCGAGGAGACCTTCCACCGTATGGAGCGGTTCGCGCCGTTCGCCGCCACCTACAACGTCAGCGGCCAGCCCGCCGTCAACCTCCCCCTGCACTGGACCGACGCGGGCCTGCCGGTGGGCGTCATGCTGGCCGGGCGGTTCGGCGACGAGGCGACGCTCATCTCGCTGTCCGCCCAGGTGGAGGCTGCGGTCGGCGGCTTCTGGGGCGACCGCCGCCCCTCGGTCTGGTAGGGCCGCGGGAGAGGTTCAGACGCCCGCGCCGCGCATCTCCCGCGCGCCGATCAGCGAGACCAGATGGGCGGCCACGTCGGCGAGGAGCGTCGCGGGACTGATCGGCGTGCCGGCGATCGCCGTGAACAGGCTCGGCAGACCCGGCAGCGGGAAGCCGTCGTCGAGGGTCGCCTGGTGGCCGACGTCGTTCTTGTCGAGGTACGACCGGCTGCGCGCCCAGGCGTCGAGCACCTCCTCCGGCGAGGGGACGCCGAAGCCGTGGCCGACGGGCGCGGCGTGGCGCAGCCGCACCAGCGGGGTGTCGGCGAACGCGAGCGCGGTCCTGCACCGCAGGGCCAGGCGCTCGCGCTCCTCGGCGGCCACCCACTCCATCGCCGTGCAGGGGTTGCGGCACTTGGCGACGCAGGTCGCCAAGGCCCCGGCGAGCTGGCTGTGCTGGCGGTCGAAGTACGCCCGCCAGCCCTCCGGCGGCTCCTGCGCCACCCGGAGCGTGCGCTCGGCGGCGGACTTCTCGGACTTGGTGTGATCGCACTCACGGTCGCCGATGGCCCCGAAGCGGCTGCCCTCGGCGCGCAACCCCTCCGGCCAGCGTGCCGGGTCGCCCGAGTGCCCGAGCACGGGCTCGAACGCCAGCAGCGGAAGGTACTCGCCGGCGATGTGCACGGCCGACATGACCGAACTGAGCTCGCGCCGCTCCCAGCGCACCCGGATGACCTCCAGGAGCAGGCCGTAGGCGGGGCGGAGCGAGGCGAGCGCGCCCCGTGGCTGCTCCCGCGGCGTCTGGGGCATGTGGCACTCGCGCGCCCGGCGTCTGAGGTCGGCCGGCACGGTTTTGGCGTCGACCTCGGTGGCGAAGTCCTCGGCGTCGAGGGTGAGCAGGCGTTCGCCGAACTCGCACAGCGCCGGGATCGGCATCGCATCGGGGATGACCATGGGGGCCAGGGCTCCGAGGTCGCCGAAGGCGTGCCGCCGCGCGAGTTCGGTCAGGAGTTCGAGGGGCGAGTGCACTCCGACACCCTCTCACGTCCGTGGGACCGGCCCGTGCTCCGGAAGCCGACCGGCCCGCCCGATGTCCAACCGGACTTGGACATCGGACGGGCCGGGCCTCAAGGAGGGTGACCTCGGGGCAGGACGGCCCGGCCCCTCGATAGGGCCGCGGGCCGGGGTGGCGGGGCTGAGGATCAGGCGGCCGAGGCGTCCTTGGCTCGGGCCCGCAGGGCGCGGCTGATGCCGTCGGCGCCCTCCAGCAGCAGACGGCGCAGGGCGTGCGGCGGCTCGTTGGCGGAGATGTAGTCCTGCGTGCGGGCCACCGTGGTCGCGTCGATCGGCAGAGCGGGGTAGCACCCGATCGCGAAGCGCTGCGCGCTGTCGGACGACCAGGTCTTCCAGACGCGGCCCACCTCCTCGAAGAACCGCTCGCCGTACGGCTCGAGCAGCTCGACGTGGTGGGGGTCCATGAATCCCGTGATCGTGGAGCGCATCACGGCGCCGCTGAGCGAGCCGCCGAGGATCGCCTCCCACGCCTCGGCCTTGCTCTCGGCCGTCGGGATCGCCGCGGTGCACATGGCCGCCGACCGCTCGCCGGTGGCCGTCGGGTCGCGCCGGAGCTCGGCCGCGATGTCCTCGGCGGTCAGGATGCCGCCCGAGACCAGCGCGTGGGTGAGAGTCCAGCGCAGGTCGGCGTCGACGGTGAGGCCCTCGGGGACGGAGGTGCCGTCGAGGATGGCCTTGACGAACGCGAGGTCGTCGGCGGAGGTGGCGCCGGCGGTGAAGGCGTTGACGTAGGCCAGCTGGTGGTCGGAGCCCGGCTCGGCGGAGTCGATCAGCCGGCGCAGCGCGGCCGACAGCTCGGCGAAACCGGTCTCGCGCCAAGCCGGGTCGGCGTACTGCTGGACGGCCTGGCGGGCCTGGCGGAGCACGGTCTGCACGACGGTGATGTCGCCGATGGAGTGGACGCCGGAGGTGACGAGCCTGACGTAGTCGCGGGTGGCCATCTCGGCGTCGCGGGTCATGTCCCAGGCGGCCGACCAGCACAGGGCGCGCGGCAGCGACTCGCTGAAGCGGACGATGCCGCCGTCGACCAGGGTGCGCAGCGACCGCTCGTCGAGGCGGATCTTGGCGTAGGTGAGGTCGTCGTCGTTGATCAGCACCAGGTCGGGCTGCTGCTCGCCGATCAGCTCCTGGACGGGCGTGCGGGTGCCCACGACGTCGAGCTCGACGCGCTTGACCCGCACGAGCTCCTCGCCCGAGCGGGAGTACAGGCCGATGGCGACGCGGTGGGAGCGCAGGGTCGGGTAGTCGGCGGGGGCCTCCTGCAGCACGTCGAAGGAGAGGAAGCGCCCCTCCGGGTCGACGGTGAAGGACGGGCGCAGGGTGTTGACCCAGGAGGTCTCCAGCCACTCCTTCGACCAGGACGACAGGTCGCGGCCGGAGGTGCGCTCGAGCGCCGTCAGCAGGTCCTTCAGCTCGGTGTTGCCCCAGGCGTGCTCGCCGAAGTAGTCGCGGACGCCGGCCAGGAAGTTGTCGAGCCCGACGTAGGCCACCAGCTGCTTGAGCACCGAGGCGCCCTTGGCGTAGGTGATGCCGTCGAAGTTGACCTCGACGGCCTGCATGTCGGGGATGTCGGCCGCGATCGGGTGGGTGGAGGGCAGCTGGTCCTGGCGGTAGGCCCAGGCCTTCTCGACGTTGGCGAAGGTGGTCCAGGCGCCCTGGCCCCAGCGGGTGGCCTCGGCCTGGCAGAGGATCGACATGTAGGTGGCGAACGACTCGTTCAGCCACAGGTCGTCCCACCAGCGCATGGTGACCAGGTCACCGAACCACATGTGGGCCATCTCGTGCAGGATCGTCTCGGCGCGGCGCTCCACCACCGCGTCGGTGACCCGCGAGCGGAAGACGTAGTCCTCGAGGAAGGTGACCGCGCCGGCGTTCTCCATCGCGCCCGCGTTGAACTCCGGGACGAAGAGCTGGTCGTACTTGCCGAAGGGGTAGCGCAGGCCGAAGACGCGGTGGAAGAAGTCGAAGCCCTGCTTGGTGACCTCGAAGATGTTGCCGGCGTCGAGGTGCTCGGCGAGGGAGGCCCGGCAGTAGACACCGAGCGGGATGCCGTCGTGCTCGTCGCGCACCACGGAGTACGGCCCGGCGACCAGGGCGGTGATGTAGGTCGACATGACCGGCGTGGGCGGGAAGTGCCAGCGCTTGGCCTGCTGGAGGGTGCCGTGGCGGCCCTCGTGCGCGTCGAGATCCTCGACGGTGTCGGGGGCGGCGTTGGAGACGACCTGCCAGTCGGCAGGCGCCAGCACGCTGAGCTCGAAGGAGGCCTTGAGGTCGGGCTGGTCGAAGCAGGCGTACATGCGGTGCGCGTCGGCCGTCTCGAACTGCGAGTGCAGGTAGACCTTCTGGTCGACCGGGTCGACGAAGCGGTGCAGGCCCTCGCCGCTGCGCATGTAGGTGCAGTCGGCGTCGATCTGCAGCTGGTTGCTCGCCGCGAGCGCGGGGAGGGGCAGGCGGCCCTTCTCGAGGTCGTAGGCGGTGACGTCGATCTGCTCGCCGTTGAGGACGGCCTTGCGGACCTTGGCCTCGGCCAGGTCGATGAAGGTGGTGGCGCCGGGGTCGGTGCAGGAGAAGCGGACCGTGGTGATGCTCTCGAACCGCTCCTCACCCTCGGTGAGGTCGAGTTCGACCGAGTAGGACTCGACCTTCAGCAGTCGCGCCCGCTCCCGGGCTTCGTCACGGGTCAGGTTGCCTGCCACATCCGCTCCTCATCACGAACTCTCCCCCGCCCCATCGCGAGAGGGATGCATGAATCCTGCCACGTCGGGCGCCGTAATGCCGCACCGGAAGCGCGGTATCCCCGGCCGGGAAGGAGTTGTCCCGCTGTTGGGGCCCCGATCGGCTCGCTGAGCGCGGCAAAGCGGTTAGGTCGGTAAAACGGCCATATATAGAGCAAAAAGTTCGTATATCGGTTCCGCTCCGGGTTGCCGGCGCCGTCCCGGGCTGAGAACGACCGCGGTAATTCCTACCGGTCGACCGGGGAATAGAACCCGCCGCCGGGCAGGTTGTGGCTGCGTACCACCACAAGCACGAAGAGGAAGCTGGCCATGACTGAACGAACCCCGGTGGACTTCTGGTTCGACCCCCTCTGCCCCTGGGCCTGGATGACGTCCCGATGGCTCCTGGAGGTGCGGGCCGTACGGCCCATCGAGCCGCGCTGGCACATCATGAGCCTCTTCGTCCTCAACGAGGACAAGGACATCCCCGCGGAATACCGCGAGGGCCTCAAGAACGCCATGCTGCCGGTCCGCGTGCTGCAGGCGGCCGCCGAAAAGTACGGCGAGGACGTCCTCGGCGACCTCTACACCCACGTCGGCCTCCGCATCCACAACCAGAGGCGGCTGAAGCCCACGGGCTCCGAGCAGGAGTTCGACGGGGTCGCGGCCATCCGCGAAGTGCTCTCCGAGGCCCTGGAGGCCGCCGGGCTCGACCCCGCCCTGGTGGCCGCCACCGAGTCCACCGAGTACGACGCCGCCATCCGGGCCTCGCACAGCAACGGGATCGACCTGGTCGGCCAGGAGGTCGGCACGCCGGTGATCTCGGTCGGCGGCGTGGCCTTCTTCGGCCCGGTCATCTCGCCCGCCCCCAAGGGCGAGGACGCCGGGAAGCTGTGGGACGGCGTCCTGCTGGTGGCCGGAACCGACGGTTTCTTCGAACTGAAGCGCTCCCGCACCCGCGAACCGATCTTCGACTAACGGCGAAGGTTGCGGCACACCCGGTCACCATGGTCAACTCAAGCCGTACCGCTCATTTGACCGTACTGTCAGTCGATAAGGCGACAGGATGCCGGCGACCGCGCGGCACCACATCCATCGGACCCGCGACCCCCGGGCGGCGGACACCGCCGCCCGGGGCCCGCGATCCTCGCCGCCCCCCGAGCCGCGCCCCGAGGATTGAAGGTCATGCGACAGCTCTACGTGCATGGAGCCTGGGTCCCGTCCTCCTCCGGTGACGGCGTCGACGTCGTCAACCCCGCGACCGAGGAGGTCGTCGACCGCGTGCCCGCCGGTTCGGCCGGGGACGTCGACCGGGCCGTCTCCGCGGCACGCGCGGCCTTCCCGGCCTGGTCGGCCACGGCCCCGGCCGAGCGCGGCAGGTTCCTCGCCGCCGCGGCCGAGCTGCTCGAGTCCCGTGCCGAGGACGTGGCCCGCACCATCGCCGTCGACATGGGCGCGCCGTACTCCGTGGCGCTGAAGGTGCAGACCCTGATGCCCGCCGGAGTGCTGGCGGAGTACGCCCGGCTCGCCGAGGAGCGGGCCGAGGCCGGGCACCGCCTCGGCAACTCCCTCATACTGCGCGAGCCCGCCGGCGTCGTCGGGGCCATCACGCCGTGGAACTATCCCCTCCACCAGGTCCTGTGCAAGGTGGGGCCGGCGCTCGCCGCGGGGTGCACCGTCGTGCTCAAGCCGAGTGAGGTCGCCCCGCTCGCGGCCTACGCGCTGGCGGAGATCTTCCACGAGGTGGGCCTGCCCCCGGGGGTCTTCAACATGGTGAGCGGGCACGGCCCCGTCGTCGGCGAGGCCATCGCCGGTCACCCCGACGTCGACATGGTCTCCTTCACCGGTTCCACCCGCGCCGGCAGGCGGGTCGCCGCCCTCGCCGCCGAGACCGTCAAACGCGTCGCCCTGGAGCTCGGCGGCAAGTCCGCGAACGTCATCCTCCCCAGCGCCGACCTCCGGGCCGCCGTGAAGGCCGGCGTGGCCAACGCGTTCCTCAACTCCGGCCAGACCTGCTCCGCCTGGACCCGCATGCTCGTCCACCGCGACCAGTACGACGAGGCGGTCAAGCTGTCGGTCGAGGCCGCCTCCACCTACACCATCGGCGACCCCTTTGACCCGGCCACGCGCCTGGGCCCGCTGGTGTCGGCCCTCCAGCGCGACCGCGTCGTCCGTTACATCAACCGCGGGCAGGAGGAGGGCGCGCGGCTGGTCGCGGGCGGCGGCGACCGTCCGTTGGAGCGCGGCTTCTACGTCGAGCCCACCGTCTTCGCCGGCGTGGCGCCGGGTATGGCCATCGAGCAGGAGGAGATTTTCGGCCCCGTGCTGTCGATCGTGCCCTACACCTCGGCCGACGAGGCCGTCGACATCGCCAACGGCACGCCGTACGGCCTGGCGGGCGCGGTGTGGGCCGCCACCGAGGAGGAGGCCGTGACGGTGGCGCGCAGGCTGCGCACCGGACAGGTGACGATCAACGGCGGCCGGTTCAACCCCTCGGCGCCCTTCGGGGGGTACAAGCAGTCGGGGATCGGCCGTGAACTCGGAGAGTTCGGGCTCGACGAATACCTGGAGATCAAGTCGCTGCAGTTCTAGCCGGGAGACGTCGTTGGAAGAGGCAGGCGTGCGGGTCCGCCGGGTCGGGATGTTCGACATCGCCCTGGCCGTCGGTGGGCTGCTCCTGATCCTGCTGGCCGCGCCGAACACCGGGCCCGCGCTGGCCGCCCTGCGCGGCGACGGCGTCCAGGGCACCTTCACGGCCGAGCGGCTGGAGTGCGTGCAGCACCCCGGCCACGAGCAGTGCTCCTGGCTCGGCACCTTCCGGTCGGGTGACTCCAGGCTCGTACGCCGCGGCATCGCCTTCTACGGCAGCGAGCGCGACACGTTCACGGCCGGCGCCACCTCCCCGGCGTTCGACACCGGCCGCCGGGGCCATGTGTACGGCCCGGGCGGCTCCAACGAGTGGGTGTTCGTGGCGCTGATGCTGCTGGTGGGCCTCGCCCTGGCCGTCCGGCCTCTGGTCAAGGCCCGCCACCTGCTGCCTAGGGCGCGCCGGGTGGCCTGACGAGGGCTCAGGGCGCCTGCAGGAGGATCTTGCGGGCGGCCTCCTTGGACAGGCGGTCGATGTAGAGCGTGCCTTCCAGGTGGTCGTACTCATGCTGGAAGCAGCGGGCGAGCAGGCCACGGGCCTTCAGCCGCACGGGACGGCCGAGCCGGTCGAACCCCCGCACGCTCACCCCCGCCGCGCGCGGTGTCGGGGCGTACAGCGGCTTGCCGGTGTCGCGGCCCGGCACCGACAGGCACCCCTCCTCGTCGAGGACCTCCTCGGGGTCGTCGATCGTGAGCTCGGGGTTGACGACGTGCCCCTTGCGCCCGTTGACGTCGTACACGAACAGCTTCTTGGACACGCCGATCTGGGGCGCGGCGAGGCCGACGCCGTCGGCGGCGTACATCGACTCCATCATCTCGTCGATGAGCCGCCGAAGATCCCTGTCGAACTCGCTGATCGGCTCGGTGGGGGTGCGCAGGACGGGGTCACCGATCACGCGGATCTCACGCATGGAGCTCTCCAGTAAGGGGTCAGGTGCCGATGCGCCTATTACTGTAACGGAACGCGCCCCACTCGTGACCCTTCACCACCGGCGTCGGCGCGCTTCCCTCCGCCCCACGGCCCGCGTGGCGCGCCCGAATGGACCCTCGGTGCGGGAGGCTGCGAGAATGGCCCGGTGCGCGTCTACATCGCCGCCGACCACGCGGGCTACGAACTGAAGAACCACCTCGTCTCCTGGCTGAAAGACCACGGCCACGAGGCGGTCGACCACGGTCCCTTCGTCTACGACGCCGAGGACGACTACCCGGCCTTCGTGCTGCGGGCCGCCGAGGCCGTCGCCCAGGACCCCGGGAGCTTCGGAGTGGTCATCGGCGGCTCGGGCAACGGCGAGCAGATCGCGGCCAACAAGGTGCGCGGCGTCCGCGCCGCCCTGGCCTGGAGCGAGCAGACCGCCTCGCTCGCCCGCCTGCACAACGACGCCAACGTCATCAGCATCGGCGCGCGCATGCACCCGGTCGAGGAGGCCACGCGCTTCGTCGAGGTCTTCCTCGGCACCGAGTTCTCCGCCGAGGAGCGGCACGCCCGGCGCATCTCCCAGCTCACCGCCTACGAGACCACCGGCGAGATCCCGCCCCTGCCGTAGGGGCGGGCTAGCTCTTACGGCGCCGGGGCTCGGCCTTGCGCCGGGGTTCCGCCTTACGCGCGGGCTCGGCCCTGCGCGGCGGCTCCGCCTTACGGGCGGCCTCGTCGCGCAGGGGCCGGCGGTCGGCCGCCTCCTGGTGTTCGGCGGTCGGGCGCGAGACGTCCCGCGCCCGCATCGCCGTGATCGCAGTGATCTGCAAGCTCTGCAGGGCCATGCCCAGATCCTAGGCTCCGGGCGGCCTCCGTCAGAAGACCAGTCCACCCCAGGGCGTGGTCTCCCAGGACATGGCGGCCGAGAGCGCGCGCACCGCGCCGGGCCGCGTCTCGCGGACGACACCCGCCGACACATAGCTTCCGAGCGGCCGTCCGCCGAGGTAGGCCGCGCCGAGCACGCTGACCGGGAGCGCCAGGTCGGCGGGGGCGTCCGTGCGCACGCAGGTCGCGCCCTCGGCGTCCGCCGACAGCCGCCAGCGTCCGGCGTTCCACGGGCACACGTCGTCCTCGACCTCGATCACGACGTCCACCGGGGCGGAGTACGCCCGTTCGGGCAGCGCCCGCTCCACGTCGACCACCCGCACCCACATCTCGTCGAGCCAGCCCGCGTTGAGCAGCCGCGGCTCGGCGAGCAGGTGCATGATCGGGTCGTCGACCGGGCGGTTGCCGGCGAACACCAGCGAGCACAGGTCACGCTCGAGCAGGTGCCGCCACAGCAGGGCGTACGCCGCCGGGTCCAGGCCGAACAGGTCGATCAGCCGTACCTCGCCGTCGGGCAGGTCATGGTCGGTGAAGCCGGGCCTGAGGCGGAAGAGGGCGTACCCGCGCGGGCCCGCGTCGTCCTCCGCCACCACGCAGCGCAGCGAGGTGGCACCGCTCCGCCCGTCCTCCTCGTCGGCCAGCACCCCGGCCCAGATCTCCGGGCCGCGGGCGTACAGGCCGGGCCGGGTCGGCAGCACCGCGTCGAAGACCTTCTCGAGGTCGGCCCGCGCCGCCGCCGGCCTGGTCACGCGCAGCCGGAGCGAGGGGTCGGACGGCGCGTGGGGGGCCAGACGCGCCCCGCGCTTCGGGATACGGAAGAAGAAGTTGTCGACGGCCCTGCCGTAGCCGAAGCGGCCGTAGATGGCGCCCTCGGAGGCGTACAGCGCGGCCACCGCCTCGCCGCTCTCGTGGAGGTCGGCCAGCTGGCGGCGCATCAGAGAGGACAGGATGCCCCGGCGCCGGTGAGAGGGGAGCACGCCGACCCCCGTCACGCCGCAGACGGGCCGCGGCCCGCCCGGGACCGTCATCGTGAAGCTCAGCCCCTGCGTGACGCCCACCAGCCGGTCACCGTCGAAGGCGCCGAGGGTGCGGTCGAACTCGGTCAGCGCCGTGTACCTGGCGACCTGTGACGGCCGGAGGTCCTGGGCGAAGGCCTCCTCGTGCATCTCGATCCGCTCGGGCCACTCCGACTCCTTTATGGGCCGGATGACCGTGTTCAGCCGCAAGCTTGGTTCGTCGTTCATTCGATTAACGCTAGGACCGGGCAAACCGGATCGGCCACCTAATATCCCCCGTTTAATGATCAAGGTGTTGGTCAAGTCGGCTGCCTAAAGTGCAGATGGGCAGATAGAGTCAGGTCCATCATGAGTTCCCGTCCGGCGCCGCTGATCCCCCCGCGGCTCCGCGCGATCCTGGTGCGCATCCCCTTCCTGGTGCCGATCGTGCGATTCCTGCGCAGGGGCCCCTTGGCGCGCGACCGGAACCTTCTGATCACCCTGAGCGTCCTCACCCTGCTGCTCGGCGGCCTCGCCGCCAGGGTCTCCACCGACTGGTTCTCGCCGAGCCTGTTCATCCTGGTCACCCTGGTCGGAGGGCTCCAGCTGCGCATGCGCAGCCTGGCGGTCCTGGTCGGCGCGGTCGCGGCGGCCCTGCTGTACATCGCGGTCGTCCTCGGCGTGCGCTCGGTCGGGCCCGGCCTGCTGGTGACCATCGGCTTCACCACGGTGCTCGCGTTCCTGATGGCGCGCACCCGCGGCAAGCTCGGCGTCCAGGGCCTGCGCGGCGACGCCATGCTCCTGGAGCTCCGCGACCGCCTCAAGCGCCAGGGCGAGCTGCCGCCCCTGCCGGCCAAGGAGTGGGGCTCCAAGGTCGTGCTCAAGCAGGCGGGCGGCTCGTCGTTCGGCGGCGACTTCCTCGTCTCGATCCGCCGCGACGACATCCTCGAGGTCGCGCTGGTCGACGTGTCCGGCAAGGGGGTCGACGCCGGCACCCGCGCGCTGATGCTGTCGGGCACCTTCGGCGGCCTGCTCGGGTCCGTGGAGTCCTTCCTGCCCGCCTGCAACGCCTACCTCCACCGGCAGCCCGAGGGGGAGGGGTTCGTCACGGCCGTCCACCTGCGGCTCGACCTGTCCACCGGGGCCTACGAGATCACCTCGGCCGGGCACCCTCCGGTGGTGAAGTTCGACGCGGGCACGGGCACCTGGCAGGTGTCGGCCGCCAAGGGCGTCGTGCTGGGCGTCGTCCCCGACCTGCACTGCGAGCCCGACAGCGGCGTCCTCCGCAAGGGCGACGCCCTGATGCTCTACACCGACGGGCTCATCGAGCAGCCGGGCCGCGACATCGACTCCGGCCTCGACCGGCTCCTCGGGGAGGCGGAGCGGCTGGTGCCGACGGGCTTCCTCACCGGAGCCAGGCCACTGGTCAACTCCATGTCCGCCGGCCACAACGACGACTGCGCGCTGATCCTCATCTGGCGTCCCTGACCGGCCCGCTCACAGCCAGCCCGCCTCCACGGCGATGCGCACCGCCTCCAGCCGGTTGCGCGCGCCGGTCTTGTAGATGATGCGCGACAGGTGGTTTCGGACCGTTCCGACGGACAGGTATAACTTCGCGGCGATCTCCTTGGAGCCCGCCCCCTGCGCGGCGACGCGCAGCACGTCGATCTCGCGAGGCGTGAGCGGGTTGTCCGCCGAGGTCAGCGCCGCGATGGCCAGGTCGGAGTCGACGGCCTTGCGGCCGGCGGCGACCCGGCGGATGCCGTCGGCGACGTGCTCGGGCGCCACGTCGATGCTGAGGAACCCGAGGGCGTGGGCGGCGAAGGCCCTCCTGAGCTGGCCGGGGTTCGGCTGGGCCGACAGCAGCAGCACCCTGCATCGGGGAGCCTTCTCGTGCAGGCGCGCGGCGGCGGTGAGGCCGTCGACGTCGGGCAGGTCGACGTCGACCACGGCCACATCCGGCTCGAGCTCCAGGGTCGCCGGCACGATGTACTCGCCCGAGGCGACGTCGGCGACCACCATGAGATCCTTCTCGGCGTTCAGCGATGCCACAAGGCCTCTGCGTACCAGCGGGAGATGCTCGGCGACCAGGATGCGTATCAAGGTGCTCCCTTATGACCTTGTAACAGCTCGGGCAAATGGCGCATTGCCCGCTCATATCCCACGGTGTCTGCATGATTGCTAACCGTCAATGCAGTTTCCCGATTAGATCCATGACGCGCAAGTGAAGTCGTAGGTTGGTCGTTGCCGGCCGATTCGGCGACACGGCCGGAGTCCTCGCCAGGTTCGGTTACGCTCGGAGGGGGCAATGTAAACGCCCGTCCTCTTCTCCGCAGGTGGGGGTAGCACATATGAGCTGGCTCGTCGTGGCCGGGTTTCTCATCTTCTTCCTCGGAATGATGATCTCCATCGGCCTGCACGAGCTCGGCCACCTGGTGCCCGCCAAGCTCTTCGGTGTCAAGGTCACGCAGTACATGGTGGGCTTCGGCCCCACGTTGTGGTCGCGTCGCCGGGGTGAGACCGAGTACGGCGTGAAGTGGATCCCGCTCGGCGGTTACATCCGCATGATCGGCCCGCTGCCGCCCAGGTCCGGCGACGCCCCCAACCGGCTGCGCACCATGTCCACCGGGCCGTGGCAGGGGCTCATCGAGAGCGCCAGGCAGGCCTCCCTGGAGGAGGTCCGGCCCGGCGACGAGGACCGCGTCCTGTACCGCAAGCCCTGGTGGCAACGGGTGATCATCTTCGTCGGCGGCCCCGCGATGAACTTCGTGCTGGCCTTCCTGCTGTTCGCCGTGGTGCTGATGGGCTTCGGCGTCGAGGTCGCCAAGCCGGTCGTCGCGTCGGTCTCCAAGTGCGTGGTGACGGTCGCCGAGCAGGCCAAGGGGCAGCAGTGCGACGCCAAGCACCCGCTCACCCCCGCGGCCACGGCCGGCTTCCAGGCGAAGGACAAGATCGTCTCCTTCGACGGCAGGCCGGTGGGCTCCTGGGAGGACGCCACCCGGTACATCCGCTCCCACGGCGCCGGCCCGGTCACCATCGGCATCGAGCGCGACGGCCGGCCCATGACGCTGAACGCCAACCTCATCGCCCAGGACCGTCAGTCCCTCGACGACCCCACCAAGATCGACAAGGGGGTCGGCTTCCTCGGTGTGAGCCCGGTCATGGTGCTCGAGCGACAGGGGCCCGGCTACGTCGCGGGCGTGATGTGGGACGTCACCCAGCGCAGCGCCGCGGCGATCGCGAGATTCCCCCAAAAGCTGGTGGGGGTCTGGCAGGCCGCCTTCGGCGGCAAGGAACGCGACCTGAACAGTCCCATCAGCGTCGTCGGCGCGGGCCGCATCGGCGGCGAGATCGCCGCGTCCTCGGCCCCGATGGCCACCAAGGTGGCCGGGCTGATCCAGTTGCTCGCGGGCGTCAACCTCGCGATCGGCCTGTTCAACCTCATCCCGCTGCTGCCCCTCGACGGCGGACAGATCGCGGGCGCGCTCTGGGAGGGCCTCAAGCGCGGGTACGCCCGGGTGCGGCGCCGGCCGATGCCCGGCCACGTCGACATCGCCAAGGCGCTCCCGCTGACGTACGCGATGGCGGTGGTGCTCCTGGTGATGAGCAGCCTGCTGATCTACGCCGACATCGTGAACCCCATCCGCCTGTCGGGCTGACCCCCGGGGCCGGGGGGCTTCCGCGAAGGCGACAAGGGTGACGGCGCACGAGAACGGACGGCGTGTCAGCGAGGTGCCGGCAGAGGCCGTCCAGGAGCTCAGGCGGACGGTGGAGCCCGGCGCGGAGCCAGGTCAGTACATCGAGATGTGCACGTGGTCGAAGTGGTTGGCCGTGATGCCGCCCCGGTCCTCCATGCCGCGCCAGCCGGGGAAGCCCAGGTTGTAGATCCGCTGCCGGTAGATCACGTACTTCACGCCCAGCTTGCGGCCGTTCTTGATCGCCCAGGCGGCGAGCTGTTCGCCGAGCGCCACCTGCCCGGCCGAGGGCATCGAGCCCCCCGAGCTGAGCATGAAGTCGCAGGCGCGGCCGAGGGGATGCTCGCCGCTGTTCTCCGGGCGGTAGCAGCCGACGGGGAAGCGCAGCGGGAAGTGCTGCTTCACCTCGGCGCGCATCAGCCGCATCCGCGGGGTGATGTTGTCGGCCCCGGCCGGCAGCTCGGGAGCCCACGAGCCGTTCGCCAGCTTGCCCGGCGCGGTGGGCACGAGCTGGTCCAGCTTGTCCTTGATCTGCCCGATCAGCTTCTCGGCGTCCCTGCGCCGGCCGGTCACCTCGACGACGTCCCGGCGGAGCTGGTCGGTGAGCCTGCCCGCGTCGTCGGCCGCCTTCTTCAGGGCGTCGCGCGCCTGCGCGTACCGGGCGATCTTCGCGGTCTGCTCGGCCTGCAACTGCTGGAGCATGGCCGCGCCGCCGTAGCCGGGGGCCATGAGCTGCCCCATGACGCCGAGGCCGCCCGCCTGGTAGCTCAGCTGGGCGATGTCGCCCACCTGGCTCTGTGAGAGCTTCAGGTCCGCGTCCGCGGTCGTGAGGCGCCCGCGGGCGGCCTTCTCGGCGGTCCTGGCCTTGGCGACCGCCACGCGCTTGGCGTTGTACTCGGTGATGAGTTTGTCGACCTGCTTGTTGAGCGAGGTCAACTGGGCTTTGAGCTGCTTCTCGCTGGGTTTGGGCGCGGCGTCCGCCGCCGTCGCCTGGCCGAACAGGAGCCCGGCCACGGTCAGAACACTTGCGGTCACGAAGGCATGACGACCCGAAGTCGGGGGCAGAGCCCTCTCCTCTCCATCTGCCGACCGGGTTAGCTGACGGGTTCGGGCCGGAGGCGCCCTACCACGCACGTGGGCGCGGATTCACCCCAGAGGAACCATTGGGTCCCCGGCTCCCAGGCGGGGCACCTGGGATTAGGCGGACGGCCGTTACGGCCGATGACGATGGATGGTAGTAGTAAAGACCGGTTTGTCGCGACTTTGCGCGCAGATTGACTACCGCCCGTCCTGCTCCCTGAGCTGCCGGGCCGCCTCCTCGGGCAGGACGTCGTTCACGAACGCGCCCATGGCGGACTCCGAGCCCGCCAGGTACTTCAGCTTCTCCGGCGCCCTGCGGATGCTGAACAGCTGAAGGTGCAGGTAGGCCAGGTCGCGGCCGGTGTGGACCGGTGCCTGGTGCCAGGCCGCGATGTACGGCATCGGCCTGCCGAACAGCCCGTCGAACCGCCGGAGCAGATCGGTATAGATGGGAGCGAAGGCGGCGCGCTCCTCGGCGTCCAGCGAGCACAGGTCGGGCACCTGCCGGTTGAGGTAGAGATGCACCTCGTACGGCCAGCGCGCGGCGGCGGGCACGAACGCCGTCCAGTAGTCGTTGGAGGCCACCACGCGGGTCTCGGCCTTGCGCTCGGCGGCCAGCACGTCGGCGAACAGGCTGCCGCCCGTGCGCTCGCGGTACCGCTCGGCCGAGGCCAGCATCTGGCGGGTCCGCGGGGTGACGTAGGGATAGGCGTAGATCTGGCCGTGCGGGTGGTGCAGCGTGATGCCGATCTCGGCGCCGCGGTTCTCGAAGCAGAAGACCTGCTCGACACCGGGCAGCTCGCCGAGCTTCGCGGTGCGGTCGGCCCAGGCCGTCAGGACGAGCTCGACCTGATCGGGGGACAGGGCCGAGAACGACGAGTCGTGCTCGGAGGTGAAGCACACCACCTCGCAGCGGCCCACGCCCGGCCGTACCTCGCTGAGGCCGCCTGCCTGCTCGTACCGGCCGAGGTCGAAGCTGAAGGACGGGAAGCGGTTCTCGAAGACCACCACGTCGTACTCGGGCGAGGGGATCTCGCTCTGGCGGCCGGGCGCCGAGGGGCACAGGGGGCACTCGTCGGCGGGCGGCAGGAACGTACGGGTCTGCCGGTGCCCGGCGACGGCCACCCACTCGTCCATGACCGGATCGTGCCGCAGCTCGCTGGCGTGCGGACGCGGGGGCAGCTCGCGGGTGTCGACGGCGCCGCGGTCGGCGTCGTCGTGGCGGTCGAAGTAGATCAGCTCCCGGCCGTCGGCCAGGCGGGTCACCGTGCGCTTCACTGGCCCGCCGCCTGTGCCGGCTCGGCCGGGTCGGCGAGGACGAGCGCGCCGGTCCGTTCGGACAGGATCGAGCGCGCCTCCTCCGGGAGTCCGACATCGCTGATGACCACGTGGGCCTCCTCCAGTTTCGCGATCGTGCTGATGCCCACGGTGCCCCACTTGGTGTGGTCGGCGATGACCACGAGTTGCTGCGCCGCCGCGACCATCTGGCGGTTGGTCTCCGCCTCCAGCAGGTTGGGGGTGGTGAACCCGGCCCTGGCGTTCATGCCGTGCACGCCCAGCATGAGGGTGTCGACGTTCAGTTCGCGGATGGCCGCGACCGCGACGGGCCCGACCAGCGCGTCCGAGGGGGTGCGTACCCCTCCGGTGAGGACCACGGTCTGGTCGCCGCGGCCGGCCCGGTGGAAGACGTCGGCCACCGGCAGGGAGTTGGTGATGACCGTGAGTCCGGGAATGTCGAGAAGGTGGTGGGCGAGGGTCCAGGTGGTGGTGCCGGCCGACAGCGCCACGGCCGTCCCGGGATGGACCAGGGACGCGGCGTGGCGCGCGATGGCTTCCTTCTCGGGCTGCTGGCGCACCGACTTGGCGGCGAAGCCGGGCTCCTCGGTGGATCCGGGGCCGGTCGCGGTGGCGCCGCCGTGTACCTTCTCGATCAGCCCGCGTTCGGCCAGGACCTCCAGGTCGCGACGTATCGTCATATCAGAGACCCCGAGCTCGCGCACGAGGTCGGAGACCCGTGCGGCGCCGTCCCTGCGGACGCGCTCGAGAATCGCCTGCTGCCGTTGCTGCGCCAGCATTGCCTCTCCTCTTCACCAGATTTCATCAAATTACCACATTCTCTGGCCACTCTGCGTGTTTGAACATGGTGATTTTCCTGCTCACAGGCGAGTGATCTCTTGCCCCCCGCTTTGAGCTTTGGGCCTTGTACCGCCCCCGCAGGCGAGGGAGTGTGGGTGCACGAGCCGCGAGGGAAGGACGACGAGATGGCCAGACGCGCGCGCAAGAGCCGGGCCCGCAAGAAGAAGAAGGCCAACCACGGCAAGCGGCCGACCTCCCGCTGAGCCGGGGGGCGTCAGGCGTCGCGCCCCCAGGCGGCGAGCAGCCGCGTCTGCGCGTCGGCGTCCTCCGGCAGCGGCGGGCGCTCCCCAATGACCCCCGTCTGCCGGTAGCCCTCCTCGGCTTCGGCGAACAACTCGGCGCACACCTCCACCAGCTCCGGATCGAGCCGGTCGTCGCCCCCGATCGCGGTGGCCAGGTCCCAGGTGTGGATGAGCGTGTCGACGAAGAGCTCGCTGATGTACTCCTCGGCCGGCACATCCCCGAACGAGAGACGGACGGTTCGCGTGAGCACGTCGTCCGGCTCCACGGCCCGTGCGGCCGCCGCCGAGGCCACGTCGAACGCCTTCACGGGGTCCTCGCCCAGCAGGTCGCCCTCGAAGGCGTCGCCGACCTCGGCGACCGTCCTGCCCGCCAGCAGCTCGGGCAGCAGCAGGCTCTCGCCGACCAGGTGGTTGACCAGGGTGTGGACGTCCCAGTCGGCGCACGGCGTCGGCAGGGTCCACTGGCCGCCTCGCACCTTGTGCACGTGCACGCCGAAGTGGCCGAGCGATCGCCGGTAGGCGTTCCTGATGTCCATCGTCATCGCGCCCCTCCCCGTGTCGTCGCCCTGACGGTAACTCGCCGGGCAGGTCTCGTCAGGAGGTGAGGGGGGCGCGAGGGGTCAGCGCAGTTCGGCCAGCGTGTCCTCGATCGCCCGGTGGAACGTCGGGAACGCGTAGATCATCGAGGTGAGCCGCTCGAGGGGCACCTTGGCGTGCACGGCCAGGCTGAGCAGGCCGAGCACCTCGCCGCCGTACGGACCCGCGCAGGTGGCGCCGAGGAGCACCCGCTCGTCGGCGACCAGTTTGACGAAGCCCTGGGCCCTGTGGATCCAGCCGCGCGACGAGGCCGAGATCGACGTCGTCGCCGTGCGCACCGCACGCCCCTTGTCACGGGCCTGCCGTTCGGTCATCCCCACGGCCCCGATCTCGGGGTCGGTGAAGGTCACCCGCGGAACCGCGTGGTACTCGGCCGGAGGCGCCGCCTCACCGAGGATGTCGGCGAGCGCGATCCTGGCCTGGTACATCGCCATGTGGGTGAAAAGGCCCTTGCCGGTGACGTCGCCCACCGCCCACAGGCCGTCGGCCGCGCGCATGCGCTCGTCGGTGGTGATCGCGCGTGCCGTCTCGTCCAGGCCCACCGCCGCCACCCCGAGGGCCGCGAGGTCGACGCGACGCCCGGTGGCGACCAGGAGCCTCTCGCCCCGGTGGCTGCCGTCCTCGGTCATCACGGTGAACGCGGCCCCGTGGTGGTCGACCCGCGTCACCTCGGCACCCGTGCGGACGGTGATGCCCTCCTCGGCGAAGACCTTCGCCAGCAGCTCGCCGGCCTCCGGCTCCTCCTGGGGGACCAGCCGGTCCGCGGCCTCCAGTACGGTGACCTTCGCGCCGAAACGGGCGAACGCCTGGGCGAGTTCGACGCCGATCGCGCCGCCACCGAGCACGATCAGCGACTCGGGCACGTGCTCGGCCTCGATCGCCTCGTGGTTGGTCCAGTACGGCGTGCCGGCGAGTCCGGGGACGGGCGGTACGGCGGGGCGTGTTCCCGTGGCGATGACGATGCCGCGCCGGGCCCGCAGCACGCGCTTGCCGTCGACCGTGACCTCGCCGGGCCCGGTGATCTTCCCGCGCCCGCGGACGAGCGTGCCGCCCTTGCCGGTGAACCTGTCGGCGGCGACCTTGTCGTTCCAGTGGTCGGTCGCCTCCTCGCGGATGCGCCCGGCCACGGGGGACCAGTCGGCGACCACGGTCGATTCCCCGGCCATCCCCGGCACGCGGCGGCCCTCCGCCAGCAGCTCGGCGGCCCGGACCATCATCTTCGACGGGATGCAGCCCCAGTAGGGGCACTCCCCGCCCACGAGGTTGGCCTCCACGCCGGCGACGGCCATGCCGGCCTCCGCCAGCCGCCCGGCGACCTCCTCACCGCCGGGCCCGAGACCCACCACGACGACATCGAATTCCTCAGCTTGCGCGGCCATGGCTGTTGTCTGCCCACGACGTAGGACGCCACACGGGCTCGGCCGAGATCACCGGCCGCGGTCCCGCCCTCTGAGATCGTTCTTCACGACGGCCTCGACCTGCAGTGAAATATGGATGAATCCGACATAAGGGGAGTGGTGGATAGTGCATGAGATGTTCGCGTCGGTCTACGACGACGTCCTACGCCGCAATCCGGGCGAGACGGAGTTCCATCAGGCGGCACGCGAGGTGCTGGAGACCATCGGGCCGGTCCTGGCGAAGCATCCGGAGTACGTCGAGAACAAGATCATCGAGCGTGTCTTCGAGCCTGAGCGGCAAATCATCTTCCGCGTGCCCTGGGAGGACGACAGGGGCGAGGTGCACATCAACCGCGGCTTCCGGGTCGAGTTCAACAGCGTGCTCGGCCCCTACAAGGGGGGTCTGCGCTTCCACCCGTCGGTCTATCTCGGCATCGTCAAGTTCCTGGGGTTCGAGCAGATCTTCAAGAACGGCCTGACGGGCCTGCCGATCGGCGGCGGCAAGGGCGGCTCGGACTTCGACCCGAAGGGACGTTCCGACCGCGAGGTCATGCGTTTCTGCCAGAGCTTCATGACCGAGCTGTACCGGCACCTCGGCGAGTACACCGACGTGCCCGCGGGGGACATCGGCGTCGGGCAGCGGGAGATCGGCTACCTCTTCGGCCAGTACAAGCGCATCACCAACCGGTACGAGTCCGGGGTGATCACCGGCAAGGGGCTGAGCTACGGCGGCGCCCAGGTCCGCACGGAGGCCACCGGGTACGGCTGCGCGTTCTTCGTCGAGGAGATGCTCAAGGCGCGGGGGAGCTCCTTCGACGGCAGGCGCGTGGTCGTCTCGGGCTCGGGGAACGTCGCCATCTACGCCATCGCGAAGGTGCGCGAACTCGGGGGTGTCGTCGTCGCCTGCTCCGATTCCTCCGGCTACGTGGTGGACGAGAAGGGCATCGACCTCGACCTCCTCAAGCAGATCAAGGAGGTCGAACGGCGCCGTCTCAGCGCCTACGCCGAGCGCCGGGGCACCGACGTCGCCACGTACGTGCCGGGCGGCAACGTGTGGGAGGTCCCCTGCGAGGTCGCGCTCCCGTCGGCGACGCAGAACGAGATCACCGGCCGGGACGCCGAGGCGCTGGTGCGCGGCGGGTGCATCGCCGTCGGCGAGGGCGCCAACATGCCCACCATGCCGGAGGGCGTCCGGGTGTTCCGGGAGGCCGGTGTCGCCTTCGGCCCCGGCAAGGCCGTCAACGCCGGCGGTGTGGCCACCAGCGCCCTGGAGATGCAGCAGAACGCCAGCCGCGACTCGTGGACGTTCGAGTTCTCCGAGCGGCGTCTCCAGGAGATCATGAGCGACATCCATGCCCGCTGCCTGGAGACCGCGGACGAGTACGGCATGCCCGGCGACTACGTGGCCGGCGCCAACATCGGCGGCTTCAAGAGGGTCGCGGACGCGATGATGGCCCTCGGCCTCATCTGACCCCCGGCACACGAAGGCCAGGCATTCCGCGCGGGGATGACCTGGCCTTCGACGTGGATCGGCCGCCCGGTCCGGTACGTCTGACGGCGCACGAAGTCGCGTGCGCAGAGTAATTGATCAATGACTGTGTGTATGACATGGTGCTTCCGTCTTGATCAACTCTTCTGGGAGGCAACCATGCTTGCTCGCCGTCTGCTGACCGCCGCCGTTATCTCCGCCGCCATGGGCGCGGTCACCCCGCTGCCTGCGGTCGCCTCAACCCACGAGCCTCCCGGCGGCACCGCCCTGGTCGGGGCCCCGCTGTGCGTGGACGTCAGCAGCAACCGTGGCAACGGCACCCTGATCTACCAGTGGCAGTGCGACGGCAACAACACCAACCAGAAGTTCGTCATCGAGGACGGCCTCATCAAGGTGCAGGACACCATCGGCAAGAGCCAGGTGATGTGTCTCGACTCCTCCAACGGCCGCACCAACGGCACCCGGGTCTACCAGTGGCAGTGCGTGGGTAACGCCAACCAGCTCTGGGTCGTCCAGCGAGGCCTGATCATCCTGAAGTCCACCCTCAACTCAGGCACCCGCCTGTGCCTGGACGTCACCAACGGCCGCGGCAACGGCACCCAGGTGTACCTGTGGCAGTGCGACTTCAACAACACCAACCAGAAGTTCGTGATCGAAGACGGCCAGATCGTGATCAAGGACACCCTGTCCTGATCTCCGTTCCCACCGGCACCTCCGCGAACGGGCGGGCGAATTCGTTCCCGGGACTCGAAGCAGGCCGGAACAACTAAGGCCCGGGCCGGGAGATCTCCCTGACCTGGGCCTTAGTCATGAGAGCGGACGACGGGAATCGAACCCGCGTAGCCAGTTTGGAAGACTGGGGCTCTACCATTGAGCTACGTCCGCGCGAGCCGGTCGCAGTCTGGTCTAGACTTCTTCCGGTCGTCAGGACGTAAGCGTACCGGAGATTCCGAGTGCGTGAGCGACCCTGATGTTCCGGGGTGTAGCGCAGCTTGGTAGCGCGCCTGCTTTGGGTGCAGGAGATCATCGGTTCAAATCCGGTCACCCCGACAGTGACGGTCCGGCTCCGTGCATAGGGAAGCGGAGGCGGGCCTGCGTCTTTGTTCTGAGGGTGCGACAGCCGGTGTTCTGCGGGAAAACGGCTCAGCGGCCGGTCGCGAACAACGCCCAGACGGCTTTGCCGCCCTCCTCCAGCGCGTCCCAGCCCCAGCGCTCGCTGTAGGTCTCCACGATGTACAGGCCGCGCCCGTGTTCGGAAATGAAGTCCGGTTCCTTCGGCGTGGGCGCTTCGTCGCTGGGGTCCGAGACCGCCAGCAGCACATGTGGCGCAAGGCGGAGGAGCATCAGGGTGATGGGGTGGTCGTCGAAGCGCCGCGCGGAGTACCTCGTGTAGCGCACGGCGTTGGTGACCAGCTCCGAGACCACCAGCGCGGCGTCGTCGCCGAGTTCGGCCAGGCCCCATTCCCTCAGTGTGGAACGGGTGACGTCACGGGCCCTTTTCACCGAATCGGCCTGGGGGCGCAGCGGGCAGGTGGTGGCGTCCCTGCGGCCGGTCTCGCGCAACAGGCGCTGGAATCCCATCTCACGGGGCGCTTGGAGGCGGTGGGCCGCGGATACGGGCTCCAGCATCCTGCTGATTCCTCCCGCTGTCATTGTCGGTCTCCGCAGCCAATCGTCTGTTTGGCGAGTTAGTGCACGTTTAACCCAATATGCACTAGGCCATCATGGGACGTATCCCGGTTCCGTGCAAGACCCAAATGCACGTGCAAGTGCTTCGTGCAGGCGCACGCGCTGTTCTGCATACGCCGGGTGAGTCACCCGGCGGCGATCCGTGAAAGGGACGCGCGGTTCAACCCTTGTCACGAGGGCCGGAAGTGGTGACACTGTGTTGGCTGGCCCGAGTAGAGAAGGAGGGCGAATGACTCCGTTCCAGCATGGATCCGGTCCGACGGCCCTCCGCATCCTCCTGGGGTCGCAATTGCGCCGCCTGCGCGAGCAGAAGGGCATTTCGCGAGAAGAGGCCGGTCAGCACATCCGCGGCTCCGAATCCAAGATCAGCAGGATGGAGCTCGGGCGGGTCGGCTTCAAGGAGCGCGACGTCGAAGACCTGCTCGGCCTGTACGGCGTCTCCGACGTCGAGGCGCGCGCCTCGGTGATGAACCTTCTCGAGAAGGCCAACGAGCCCGGCTGGTGGCACCGGTTCAACGACCTGCTGCCCTCCTGGTTCCAGGCCTACGTCGGCCTCGAAGAGGCCGCCTCGCGCATCCGCACCTACGAGGTCCAGTTCATCCCCGGCCTGCTGCAGACCAAGGAGTACGCCCGCGCGGTGATCACCGCGGGCGCGGCCGGCATCGGCGCGGCCGAGATCTCGCGCCGCGTCGACCTGCGCATGGAGCGCCAGCGAGTGCTCGACGGCGACGACGGGCCGATCTTCTGGGCGGTGATCGACGAGGCCGCGCTCCGGCGTCCCATCGGCGGTGCCGAGGTGATGCGCGGCCAGCTGGAGCATCTGCTCGAACTGATGCGCCGGCCCAACATCACGATTCAGATCATGCCGTTCAGTTTCGGTGGGCACAGCGCGGAGGGCGGGGCGTTCAGCATCCTCCGCTTCAACGACAGCGAGCTCCCGGACGTGGTATACGTCGAGCAACTGGCCAGTGCTCTCTACCTGGACAAACGCGAAGAAGTGGACCGTTACAGCGAGGTGATGGAGCGGCTGTGCGCCGTGAGCACCACCCCTGAGGCGACCGTCGACCTGCTGCAAAAGATCATCGCGGAGAGATTCTGACGCCTGTCGATGACGCCGAAGGTGCCCGCCTGCCCTAGACTGGCATGCGGCGCTGGACACCCGCCACAGTTGAGCACGCCCAAGATAGATTGTGCCACTCGGCCCGTGCACCTGAGCCGCCCATGTGGGCGCGGCGCGCGAGCATGTCGCGGTAGCCGTACGGCATGACGCGCCCGCGATCACCAGTAGCTTGATCAAGGAGACCACCCCGTGAAGACCGCTGTCGAGGAGCTCAGCCCGACCCGGGTCAAGCTCACCGTCGAGGTGCCGTTCGAGGAGCTCGAGACGAGCATGCAGGCGGCGTACAAGAAGGTCGCGCAGCAGGTGCGCGTCCCCGGGTTCCGTCCCGGCAAGGTTCCCGCCCGCATCATCGAGCAGCGCTTCGGCCGCGCGGTGGTCCTCGAGGAGACCCTCAACGACGCGCTGCCCAAGCTGTACGGCCAGGCCGTCGACGAGAGCGACGTCTTCCCGGTGAGCCAGCCGGAGATCGAGGTCACCAAGATCGACGATGGCAAGGAGGTGGAGTTCACCGCGGAGGTGGACGTCCGCCCGGCGTTCGACATTCCCGACTACGAGGGCCTCGAGGTCACCGTCCCCTCGGCCGAGGTCTCCGACGAGGACATCGACACCCAGATCGACGCGCTGCGCCAGCGTTTCGCCACCCTGACGGGTGTCGAGCGTCCCGCCGGCAACGGCGACTTCGTCGTGATGGACCTCGCCGCCACCATCGACGGCAAGAACATCGAGGAGCAGCAGGCCTCCGACGTCTCCTACGAGGTGGGCGCCGGCTCGGTCCTGCAGGGCCTCGACGACGCCCTGGTCGGCATGGCCGCGGGCGACGAGAAGACCTTCAGCACGACCCTGGTCGGCGGTGAGAACGCCGGCGAGGAGGCCGACGTCACCATCAAGGTCAAGAGCGTCAAGGAGAAGGTCCTCCCCGAGCTCGACGACGAGTTCGCGGGCCTCGCCAGCGAGTTCGACACGCTCGAGGAGCTTCGCCAGAGCATCCGCGAGCAGGCTCACCGCAACAAGCTCGTCGACCAGGTCGTGCAGGCCCGCGAGGCGGCCCTCAACGCCCTCCTCGACCAGATCGACATCCCGCTGCCCGAGAGCGCGCTGAAGGCCGAGCTCGACGCCCGCAAGCACAACCTCGAGCACCAGGTCGCCGAGAGCGGCCTGAGCCGCGAGGCGTTCTTCCGTCTCTACCAGACCACCGAGGAAGAGCGTTTCGCCGAGTTCGAGGAGAACGCCCGCAAGGCGATCAAGACCGGCTTCCTGCTCGACAAGATCGTCAAGCGTGAGGAGCTCGGCGTCAGCGAGCAGGAGCTCACGAACTTCGTGGTCCGCCGCGCCATGCAGCTCGGTGTCGCCCCGAACACCCTCGCGCAGCACCTCGCCGACAACGACCAGCTGACGCTGGCCATGGTCGAGATCGTCCGCGACAAGGCCAAGACCGTCATCGGCGACGCCGTCAAGGTGGTCGACGAGGCCGGCAACGAGGTCGACCTCAAGGCGATCTACGCCGAGCTGAACGAGGGCCAGGAGGGCGCCGAGGGCGCTCCTGGCGCCGACGACGAGGCCGCCGCCGCGTCCGCCGAGTGATCCTCGCGCCGCCGCCGCGGCGCCGAGAGACGTTGACGATGCCCCCGTCGCGCTTGCCGCGGCGGGGGCATCGTCCGTTGGGGAGACGTGACGACGGGGACGACGGGTGCGTTTGCCCGTGAATCTGTACGTGCAGGCACGTTAACGAAAATTGGGGTGATTGTTAGCGCGTCCCGGGCAACTCTCGACTGTAAGCCAGGCGAAACGGGGGGTGCCGGTGATCGAGGATTACCTCATTGTCGGCGTGGTCATCGCCGTCACCATGCTGGTCGGCCGGATCGTCGCGCGGCGGTCCGGCGTCCCGCAGGCGATCCTCCTCGTGCTCCTCGGCGTCGCCGTCAGCCTGCTGCCGGGCTTCTCGAAGGTCGTGGTGGCGCCGGAGGCGGTTCTCAACCTCTATCTGCCGGTGCTGGTGTACTACGCCGCCTTCCTGACGGCGCCGCGGGAGACCAAGGAGGACGCCGTCCCGATCTCGGTCATGGCGTTCGGCCTCACCTGCGTGACCGCCCTGGCCGTGATGGTCGCGGTCCACCTGGTCGTACCGCAGGTCGGCTGGGCGGTGGCGCTCGCGCTGGGCGCGGCCGTGGCTCCGACGGACCCGGTCGCCGCGACCTCCATCATGCAGCGTCTGGGCACTCCACGCCGTCTGGTGACGATCCTCGAGGGCGAGAGCCTGGTCAACGACGCGGTGGCGCTCACCCTGTTCGGCTTGGCCCTGACCGCGTTCGACCACCCGGTCACGGCGGCCGACGGCGTGTTGCTGCTGCTACGAGTGGTGGCGGGCGGCGTGCTGTACGGCCTCGCCCTCGGGTGGGTCGTGGCGCGGGTGCGCGTCCGGATCACCGACAGCGGCTCCCAGATCGTGGTGTCGCTGATCACGCCGTTCGTCGCGTATCTCCCGGCAGAGCATTTCGGCTTCTCCGGAGTGCTCGCCACCATCACCGCCGGCTTCTACCTCGGCGTACGCGCCCACGGCCTGCTCCAGCCGGCCTCGCGGCTCACCGGCAACGCGTTCTGGGAGGTTCTGGTCTTCCTGCTGGAGTCCAGCCTTTTCGTCCTGCTGGGCCTCGAGATCCGCCAGGTGATCGCCGGCGTGGCGGACTACTCGCCCGCCACCCTCGCCGGGACGGCGGTGATCGTGGTCGCCGTCGTCATCCTGCTGCGCCTGGTGTGGACGATGGCGGTGTTCCCGCTGGCCAAGTTGCTGCCGGGCCGGCACCTGTCGTTCAACCGCGTGGGGAGGCCGGGCCGGCTCGTGATGGGATGGGCGGGAATGCGGGGCGCGATCACCCTCGCGGTGGCCCTGTCGATCCCCCTGTCCGTGCCGCACCGGCCGCTGCTGATCTTCCTCGCCGCGGTGGTGGTCCTCGTCACTCTCATCGGGCAGGCCACCACCCTGGCTCCGCTGCTGCGCCGTATCGGCTTCGGCGAGTCGAGAAAGTCGGTCGTCGAGGAGGCCAAGGCCAGGCAGGCGACCATGGAGGCGGCCCTCGCACGGCTCGACCGGCTCGACTCCGACGAACAGGTCGACGAGCACACCGCGGACGTGTTCCGGCAACTGCTCCAGCTACGGCTGGACCGAGTACGCGCCATACTGGATGACAACGGGGACGAGGCACCTCGCGAGTCCGACACCCGGTGGCTGCGCAAGCAGCTCGCCCGCGCCCAGCGTGAGAAGTTGGACGAGCTTTACTCAAAAGGCAAGATCAGCGCCGCCACGCAGCGCCGCCTCATCCACGAACTCGACCTGGAGGCGCGCGGGCGTGCCTCGGGGGCCAACTGACCCCGGCACACCTGCGCCGTCAGCGAACAGCACGAAGACCGGGCATGACCGGTCTGTGCCGCGCGTTAAGGTCACAATCAAAGCCCATCGATTACGAGCATCGGAAGGTGACGCTGTGACCAGCCCGCCGACCTCTTACCAGCCCACCAGCTTCGGGCCGGAGTCGCGTGGCCGTGAGAACGGCTCGTTCCGGCTTGAGGACCAGCTATACAACCGTCTGCTGCGTGAGCGCATCGTGGTGCTCGGCAGCCAGGTGGACGACGAGGTCGCCAACCGGATCTGCGCTGAGCTGCTGCTCCTCGCCGCCGACGATGGCGAGCGCGACATCTGGCTTTACATCAACTCTCCTGGCGGTTCGGTAACGGCTGGCATGGCCATTTACGACATGATGGAGTACGTGCCGAACAACGTCTGCACGGTGGCCATGGGCCTCGCCGCCTCGATGGGGCAGTTCCTGCTGTGCGCCGGCGCGCCGGGCAAGCGTTACGCACTGCCGCACGCCCGCATCATGATGCACCAGCCCTCCGGCGGCATCGGCGGTACCGCCGCGGACATCGCGATCCAGGCCGAGCAGATGCTCTACGTCAAGAAGACCTTGGCCGAGCGCATCGCCTACCACACCGGCCAGCCGCTCGACCAGATCGAGAAGGACTCCGACCGGGACCGCTGGTTCACTGCCGAGGAGGCCCTGGACTACGGCTTCATCGACCACGTCGTGCGCAGTGCGCGGCAGGTGCCCTCCGAGGGCGCCGTCTCCTGAAGGGGTAATCCGTGAGTGACCTGATCCGGCCGGGAGACATCAACGGCCGTTACATCATCCCTTCTTTCGTCGAACGCACCACGTACGGCGTGAAGGAGATGAATCCGTACAACAAGCTCTTCGAGGACCGCATCATCTTCCTCGGAGTGCAGATCGACGACGCGTCGGCCAACGACGTGATGGCGCAGCTGCTGACGCTCGAGTCTCTCGACCCCGACCGCGACATCAGCATCTACATCAACTCGCCCGGCGGGTCGTTCACCGCGATGACGGCGATCTACGACACGATGCAGTTCGTCCGTCCGGAGATCCAGACCGTCTGCCTCGGCCAGGCCGCCTCCGCGGCGGCCGTGCTGCTGGCCGGCGGCACTCCGGGCAAGCGCTTCGCGCTGCCGAACGCCCGGGTCCTGATCCACCAGCCGTCCACCGAGGGCGGTGGCCAGGGTAGCGACATCGAGATCCAGGCCCGCGAGATCCTGCGCATGCGTTCGCTGCTGGAGGAGATCGTCGCCAAGCACTCCGGCAAGTCGCAGGAAGAGGTCCGTCGCGACATCGAGCGCGACAAGATCCTCAACGCCGACGAGGCCAAGGCGTACGGCCTGATCGACGACATCATCCCCTCACGGAAGAAGCGCGCTCAAGCGGTTGCTTCCTGAGGACGCGGATCGCACCGGAACGGTGCCCAATTGGGCACGTTCCGGTGCGACTCACCGCTAGGGGGCGCACTGAGGGCCCAGAAGACGGTAACGTCGAAACCTGAGCGGGATGACTTTTCGGACCGAGTCCGCAAGATTCGGATCGCGGAGCAGGCGGTCCCACGCAAAGGAGTATCTGGGGTGGCACGCATCGGCGACGGCGGAGACCTGCTGAAGTGCTCGTTCTGCGGGAAGAGCCAGAAGCAAGTCAAGAAGCTCATCGCCGGACCAGGCGTCTACATCTGCGATGAGTGCATCGATCTCTGCAACGAGATCATCGAGGAGGAGCTCTCCGAGTCCTCCGAGCTCAAGTGGGACAGTCTCCCCAAGCCGAGAGAGATCTACGAGTTCCTGGACGCCTACGTCATCGGCCAGGACAAGGCGAAGAAAGCCCTCTCGGTAGCGGTGTACAACCACTACAAGCGGGTGCAGTCCGGCGAACGCGGCCGGGACGACGGTCTGGAGCTGGCGAAGTCGAACATTCTTCTGCTAGGCCCGACGGGTTCGGGCAAGACCCTGCTCGCGCAGACTCTCGCGAAGATGCTCAACGTGCCGTTCGCCATCGCGGACGCCACGGCGCTCACCGAGGCCGGTTACGTCGGCGAGGACGTCGAGAACATCCTGCTGAAGCTGATCCAGGCCGCCGACTACGACGTCAAGAAGGCCGAGACGGGCATCATCTACATCGACGAGGTCGACAAGATAGCCCGCAAGAGCGAGAATCCCTCGATCACCCGCGACGTCTCGGGCGAGGGCGTTCAGCAGGCACTGCTGAAGATCCTGGAGGGCACCACCGCCTCCGTCCCCCCGCAGGGCGGGCGTAAGCACCCCCACCAGGAGTTCATCCAGATCGACACCACCAACGTGCTGTTCATCTGCGGTGGGGCCTTCGCCGGGCTCGAGAAGATCATCGAGTCCCGGGTCGGCAAGAAGGGCATCGGCTTCAACGCGATCATCCACTCCAAGGACGACATCGACGCCTCCGACATCTTCGGCGACGTCATGCCCGAGGACCTCCTGAAGTTCGGCATGATCCCCGAGTTCGTCGGCCGTCTCCCGGTCATCACGAGCGTGCACAACCTCGACCGCGAGGCGCTGATCCAGATCCTCACCGAGCCGAGGAACGCCCTGGTCAAGCAGTACCGCCGGCTGTTCGAGCTCGACAACGTCGAGCTCGAGTTCACCGACGACGCCCTCGAGGCGATCGCCGACCAGGCCATCCTCCGCGGCACCGGCGCCCGCGGCCTGCGCGCCATCATGGAGGAGGTCCTCCTCTCGGTGATGTACGAAGTGCCCTCCCGCCAGGATGTCGCGCGTGTCGTCATCACCAGGGAGTCCGTGCTCGAGCACGTCAACCCGACCCTGGTGCCGCGCGACCAGCTCGGTGTCAAGCAGCAGCGGACCCCCAGGGAGAAGTCCGCCTGACCCGGCGGCGTCCCGACCCACGTACGAGCGGCCGAACCGGCCGCTCGTACGCTGTTTTACGGGTCCGGTTCGGTCACTATTTGTAGCGAGGTCGCACTTATAGTCATGCCGAATGGTGTTTTTCGGTGATAGATAGTCGTATTTCGGTTACGCCCGGGACCTCGTTAGGACGCGGGCAAGGTGGCGGCGTCCCTACAATTGGTGACTGTGACAACGCCTGAGCTGCCAACCCAGTACGCACCCGCCGACGTCGAGCCCCAGAGCTATCAGCGCTGGGTGGCGGAGGGCTACTTCACGGCTGACGTAGGCAGCCAGCGAGAGCCGTACAGCATCGTGCTGCCCCCGCCCAACGTCACAGGGGTGCTCCACATCGGCCACGCCCTCGACCACTCCATCCAGGACGCCCTGACCCGCCGGGCCCGCATGCGCGGCCTGGAGACACTGTGGCTCCCCGGCATGGACCACGCCGGCATCGCCACCCAGAACGTCGTCGAGCGGGAGCTCGCCAAGGAGGGCCTCTCCCGCCACGACCTCGGCCGGGAGGCGTTCGTCCAGCGGGTCTGGCAGTGGAAGGAAGAGTCCGGTGGCCGCATCCTCGGCCAGATGGCCAAGCTGGGTGACGGCGTCGACTGGTCCCGTGAGCGGTTCACCATGGACGAGGGCCTGTCCCGCGCCGTCCAGACGATCTTCAAGCGGCTCTTCGACGACGGCCTGATCTACCGCGCCGAGCGCATCATCAACTGGTGCCCCCGATGCCTCACGGCGCTCTCCGACATCGAGGTCGACCACTCCGACGACGAGGGCGAGCTCGTCTCGATCCGCTACGGCGAGGGCGAGGCGTCCATCGTGGTCGCCACGACCCGGGCCGAGACCATGCTGGGCGACACGGCGGTTGCCGTGCACCCCGCCGACGAGCGCTACGCGCACCTGGTCGGCACGTCGGTGGAGGTGCCGCTCACCGGGCGGATGATCCCGATCGTGGCCGACGAGCACGTCGACCCGGCGTTCGGCACCGGAGCGGTCAAGGTCACCCCGGCGCACGACCCCAACGACTTCGAGATCGGCCGGCGCCACGGGCTGCCGTCCCTGTCGATCATGGACGAGCGCGGCGTCATCACCGCCCACGGCCCCTTCCAGGGGCTCGACCGCTTCGAGGCCAGGCCCGCCGTGGTCGCGGCGTTGCGCGCCGAGGGACGCATCGTCACCGAGAAGCGCCCGTACGTCCACGCCGTCGGCCACTGCTCGCGCTGCAAGACCGTCGTCGAGCCACGGCTGTCCCTGCAGTGGTTCGTCAACGTCCAGCCGCTGGCCAAGGCCGCCGGCGACGCCGTGCGCGACGGCCGCACCCGGATCCACCCGCCTGAGCTCGCCAAGCGCTACTTCGACTGGGTCGACGACATGCACGACTGGTGCATCTCGCGCCAGCTGTGGTGGGGCCACCGCATCCCCGTCTGGTACGGGCCGGACGGCGAGGTGGTGTGCGTCGGACCCGACGAGGAGCCGCCCGCCGGCTACGTCCAGGACTCCGACGTCCTCGACACCTGGTTCTCCTCAGGCCTCTGGCCCTTCTCCACCCTCGGCTGGCCCGAGCGCACGCCGGAGCTGGAGCGCTTCTACCCGACGACGGTCCTGGTCACGGGCTACGACATCCTGTTCTTCTGGGTCGCCCGCATGATGATGTTCGGGTTGTACGCCATGGACGGCACCCCGCCGTTCCAGACGGTGGCCCTGCACGGCATGGTTCGGGACCAGTACGGCAAGAAGATGTCGAAGTCGTTCGGCAACGTCGTCGACCCGCTCGACTGGATCTCCCGGTACGGCGCGGACGCCACGCGCTTCACCCTGCTGCGCGGCGCCAGCCCGGGTTCCGACGTGGCGATCAGTGAAGACTGGGCGGCCGGCTCGCGCAACTTCTGCAACAAGATCTGGAACGCCACCAGGTTCGCGCTCATGAACGGCGCCAACGTCTCGGCGCCGCTGCCGGCGCCGAGCGAGCTCTCGGTCGCCGACCGGTGGATCCTGAGCCGGTTGCAGGAGGTCCTGGCGGCGGTCGACGACGCCTACGACGACTTCGAGTTCGCCAAGATCTCCGATCAGCTCTACCACTTCGCCTGGGACGAGGTCTGCGACTGGTACGTCGAGCTGGCCAAGATCCAGATCGCCTCGGGCGGTGAGGCGGCCGAGCGCACCCGACTCGTGCTCGGGCACGTCCTTGAGGCCCTGTTGCGGCTGCTGCACCCGCTGGTGCCGTTCGTGACCGAAGAGCTCTGGCGGGCGCTCACGGGAGGTCCGTCGATCACGGTGGCGGCCTGGCCGTCCGCCGTGGGGGAGTACGTCGACCGGGCGGCCGAGGAGGAGATCCTCGCCTTGCAACACCTCATCACCGAGGTGCGCCGTTTCCGCTCCGACCAGGGGCTGAAGCCCGGCCAGCGGGTCGCTGCCAGGCTCACGCTCGACGGGGCCTCCATGGCGGCTCACGAGACGGCGATCCGGGCTCTGCTGCGGCTCGACGAGCCCGCAGAGTCCTTCTCCGCCACCGCCAGGCTCGCCGTGGGCTCGTCCGTCGTCGAGATCGACACTGCGGGGGCCATCGACGTCGCCGCGGAGCGCAGGCGCATGGAGAAGGATCTCGCCGCCGCGCGCAAGGAGGCGGCCCAGGCCGAGGCCAAGCTGGCGAACCAGCAGTTCATGTCGAAGGCCCCCGAGGACGTCGTGGTGAAGGTCCGGGCACGGGCGGCCCAGGCCGATGCCGACATCGCACGCCTGGAGGCGCAGCTCGCGGCCCTGCCGGCGAGCTGAGGGACCGAGGAAGGCGAGCCCGCGACCGTACCTGGTCGCGGGCTCTCGCCCTTCGGCACCGCTTCCGCGCCGCCGAAGGTTTGAGGTTCCATGGCGCGGGAATAACCAGTTGCTACGCCAAGTTGGTCATGCCACTGCGCCGTCGATGCTAGAGTTCTGTCTCGCAGGGCGGACACCGCGCCTCGCTCGATCCGAGCGAAGGCTCCGGGGATCAACCGGTTCCCGGGAGGTGCTAACCTCTCTGTACCCCTGAAAACGTGCTCTCTTGAGGGTTGCCGCGTTGAGTGTTGACTCGGCCGCTGACATGAGGTAAGTTAGCGGGGTTGCCCTGGAGACGGGGCGGTCCGAATGCTAGTGGGTTCGGGTGGCTGGAAGTCAAGTGCCGGTAACGGCGCGATTTGCTCCCGGTCAAGCGGATCCGCTAAAGTAGAGGACATAAGCGAACGAGATGGAAGCCCCGGAGCTTGGGCCTGCTGGTCTGGGTGATGGTGTACGCGTCCGTTTCTTGAGAACTCAACAGTGTGTTAAAAGCCAGTGCATGAATATGCATTATCTCCGTCTTCCACGCCCTGTGGGGTGTGGGGATGGTTCCTTTGATTGGCACCACGGTGTGTGGTGTCTGTCGGGATTTTCTTCAGACATTGTTTGGAGAGTTTGATCCTGGCTCAGGACGAACGCTG
>NZ_JAHDTF010000031.1 GCF_018531465.1 Sphaerisporangium fuscum | reverse complement strand
GGAGCACCGATGGGGCAGTACACCCTGCCGGACATGCCATATGACTACGCCGCGCTGGAGCCGGCGATCACCGGGGAGATCCTGGAGCTGCACCACGCCAAGCACCACGCGGCCTACGTCAAGGGCGCCAACGACACGCTGGAGCGGATGGCCGAGGCCCGGGACAAGAGCGAGTTCGCCAACCTGGTCGGGCTGGAGAAGACCTTCGCCTTCAACCTGTCCGGCCACGTCCTGCACACGATCTTCTGGCAGAACCTCTCACCGGACGGCGGCGACCGCCCCGGTGGCGAGCTCGGTGACGCCATCACCGAGCACTTCGGCTCGTTCGAGGCCTTCCAGCGGCAGCTGACCACGGCCACCTCGACCGTGCAGGGCTCGGGGTGGGGCGTGCTGGCCTGGGAGCCGCTGGGCCGCCGCCTGGTGGTCGAGCAGGTGTACGACCACCACGGCAACGTCGGGATGAACACCACCCCGCTGCTGGTCTTCGACGCCTGGGAGCACGCCTACTACCTGCAGTACCGCAACGTCCGCCCGGACTACGTGGAGAAGCTGTGGTCCCTGGTCAACTGGGACGACGTCATCACCCGCTACACCGCCGCCGCGGCGTGACCGTCCCGTCCTGACCCGGGACGGTCCGAGCCGTCCCTCTGGCGCAGCGGCGCCGTCCCGGCGTGGAACGACCGCGGTATCAGCCCGGCCCGTCCCAGCACCACCTGCCGGCGCCGTCCCCAAGCGGGACGACCCCGTGAACCCGGCGCCCGCACGCCGGCCTTCCTTGGCCACTATCCATCCGGCATGCGGGCGCCGAATGCCGGACCAGGGGCGGCCTGGTTCGACGACGGCATGATCCGACATCGAGGGAGCCCATGAGCGACCAGTGCCGGCACCACGATGCCGAGGCCGCCGCGCCGCTTTCGGCGGAGATCGTCCAGTTGTACGGACTGTGCTACTCCGCTCCTCCCTGGTGCGAGACGCCCGACCAGCTACAGGCTTACCCCGGCAAACTGGCCGCCTCGCTGGCCCGTCCGGGCTTCGCCGCCTGGACCGCCCACGATGACGAGGACAGGCTGACCGGCGTGTGCTACGGGTGGCCGACTCCGGACGACCTGCCGAAAAACCGGATCTACGACAGCGTGATCCGCTCTCTCGGCGCCGCCGCCACCGGCGCACTGGTCCGTGGCGCGTTCGAGGTGGCCGAGCTGTTCGTCCACCCCCGAGCACAAGGCCGGGGTATCGGCCGCGCCCTGCTCACCGCCGCGACCGCCGACCGGCCGTCCGCCTGGCTGATCACGTGCCCCGAGGCTCCGGCCGCCCGCCTCTACAGGAGCATGGGCTGGCGGCACATCGGCCTGCTGCCTGCGGACTTCTACCCCCAGCTGAGACTGGCCGTGTTCGGCCTTCACAACCGTGTCGACGGCACCGACGGCCAGGTCGTAGGGCGCCTCGGCGAGGCGGTAACACCGGCCTGATGCGCCGCTGCTACGGGCTTCGCCTGTACTGCCCCTATGCATAGATTGTCGCTTCTACAAGGCGTACTCTCTTGCAATGAAGCTGCAATAGGGAGGCCTGTGTGCACATCCCCGATGGCTACCTCAGCCCGCAAACCTGCGCTGTGGCGTTCGCCGCGGCGGTGCCGTTCTGGGGCACCGCCGCCGCCCGGGTGAAGAAGGTCGTCAAGACCCGGCACGTCCCCACGCTCGCGATCTTCGCCGCGGTGTGCTTTCTCGCCATGATGTTCAACATCCCCATCCCCGACGGGACCACCGCGCACGCGGTCGGGGGAGGGGTGATCGCGATCGTGCTCGGCCCGTGGGCCGCCGTCATCGCGGTCAGCGTCGCGCTGCTGTTCCAGGCGTTGCTGTTCGGCGACGGAGGCGTGCTCGCCTACGGCGCCAACTGCGTCAACATGGCCATCATCCTGCCCTTCGTCGCCGTCGGGGTGTACCGGCTGATCGCCGGGCGGGCGGAGATCACCAGTGCCCGACGCGTGATCGCCGCGGCGGTGGGCGGGTACGTCGGCATCAACGCCGCCGCTCTGGCCGCCGCCGTCGAGTTCGGCATCCAGCCCGTGCTGTTCCACTCGGCCAACGGCACCCCGCTGTACGCGCCCTACACCCTGGCGCAGACCATCCCGGCGATGGCGCTGGCGCACCTGACCATCGCGGGCGCCGCCGAGGCCATCCTCACCGCCGCCGTCATCGCCTACCTGCAGCGCGCCAACCTGCCACTGCTGCGGCTCAACCACGCCGGCGTCCCCGGCCCCGGTGAGAGCTCCGCCCCGTCCCGCGTGCGGCCCGGCCTGGTCGCGGGCATCGCTGTGGCGATCATGGTGCTGCTGACGCCGCTCGGCCTGCTCGCCCCGGGAGGCGCCTTCGGCGAGGACGCCCCGGAGGACCTCGACCTGGCGGGCCTTCACCTGAACGCGGTGCCCGAAGGGCTCAACAAGTACAACGGCTTCTGGCACAACGCGATCCTGAACGGCTACGACTTCACCGGCGACGGCAACCCCTGGCTGGGCTACATCCTGTCCGCCGTGGTGGGCATCGCGGTGATCGGCGTCGCGGTCTACCTGATCGCGGTGGTGGTCCGCGCCCTGACCGGCCGCCGCGGCGACGACACGCGCGACGGCTCCCGCGACCTGGAGGCGAGCAAGCCATGACGGCCGTCTCGGAGGGGCAGCCGCGGGTACGGACGCCGCAGTGGCTGTTGCAGCCCGAGCTCGCGATGTGCCCGTGCGGGTGCATCGGCAAGCGGCGCAAGGGCTCCTACCTGGAGAAGACCATCACCGGCGTGAGCGGCCTGCTTCAGCAGGTGATGTTCAGCCAGGACGTCGCCGAGCAGCGCGGACTGATGCAGCGCGTCGACCCCCGCGTCAAGGTCGCCGGCCTGGTGGTACTGCTGGTCGCCACCGGGCTGGTCCGCAATCTCGCGGTCCTGGCGGCCTGCTACGCCGCCACGCTGGCCCTGGCGGCGGCCTCGGCGCTGCCGATCTGGTTCTTCGTCAAGAGGGTCTGGCTGTTCGTGCCGATCTTCACCGGCATCATGGTCCTGCCCGCCACCCTGTCGATCGTCTCCGACGGGCCGGTGGTGCTGACGCTGTGGCACTGGCACGGCCAGCCAGAGGGTTTCACCGCCCAAGGGCTCACCGCCGCCGCCCTCGTGGTCAGCAGGGTGGCCGTGTCGATCTCGCTGGTGGTGCTCCTCACCCTGACCACCCCCTGGAACAGGCTACTGGCCGCGCTACGAGCCATCGGCGTGCCGAAGATGTTCGTGCTCGTCATCGGCATGGCCTACCGGTACATCTTCCTGCTGCTGACCACCGTCTCCGACATGTTCCAGGCGAGAAAGGCGCGCATGATCGGCGCGACGAAACACGACAAGGGCGCCCGGGCCTTCGTCGGGGCGACCGCCGGCGCGCTCATCGGCAAGGCGCACCACCTGTCGGAGGAGGTCCATCAGGCCATGACGGCCCGGGGCTACCGGGGCGACGCCAAGACGCTCGAACGCTTCCGGTTCACCGTCGCCGACGCCGCCTGCGCCGCGACCGTGCTGGCCGCCGCCGTACTGATCATTGGAGGTGACCGGTTCCTTGGCCGCTGACACACCACGCCCCGGCAGCGGGGACGCCTGTCATGTGCCGCACGACGACACTCTGCTGGTCTGCGAGGACCTGCACTACGCCTACCTCGAGCGCTTCCCCGCCCTGGACGGGGTGTCCCTCACCGTGCGACGCGGGGAGAAGCTCGCCCTGCTCGGCGCCAACGGCTGTGGCAAATCCACCCTGCTCAAGGTGCTCGACGGGCTGATCTTCCCGCAGCGCGGCACCTACCATGCCTTCGGAGCGCAGGTCACCGAGGACACCATGGAAGACGAGCAGATGTCGACCGGCTTCCGCTCCCGCGTCGGGTTCGTCTTCCAGAACTCCGACGCCCAGGTCTTCTCACCCACCGTGCGCGAGGAGATCGCCTTCGGCCCGCTCCAAATGGGCATGAACCGTGAGCAGGCCGCCCAGCGGGTGGACGACGTGCTCGCCATGCTCGGCATCACCGAGCTGGCCGACCGGACGCCCTTCCAACTGTCGGGAGGACAGAAGAAGAAAGTCGCCATCGCCTCGGTCCTCGTCACCAACCCCGATGTCCTGCTGTTCGACGAGCCCACCGCCGCCCTCGACCCTCGAACCCAGCAGTGGCTGATGGAGCTCATCGAACAGCTCGCCGACGTGGGCAAGACCATCGTGCACGCCACCCACGACCTGGACACCCTGCATCGGATCGCCGACCGCTGCCTGGTGTTCGGCGAGAACCACACCATCGTCGCCGAGGCCACCCCCACCGAACTCCTCGACCGCCGCGACCTGCTTCTGGAGGTCAACCTGATCCATGAGCACACACTTCTGTTCCCCGCCGCCAGAGTCCCCTCCGTGGGCGGATGACGACGACCCGGCACAGATCCTCCGGGCGCACCGACTCCGCCGTACGGTGCCCCGCCGGCTCATCCTCGCCGTCCTCGCCGAGGCGGGCACCCACCTGTCTCCCATGGAGATCCACAGACGTGTCGCGCTGCGCCGCCCCGAACTCCAGGCCAGCACGGTCTACCGCAACGCGGCCACCCTGACCAGGCACGGCCTCCTGCACAGCTTCGACCACGCCGGGCTGACGCTCATCGGCCTCAGCGGTCACCCGCACCACCATCTGGTCTGCGACATCTGCGGCGGTATCACCGACATCCCGAGCTCGGACCTCGCCGCCGCGCTCGATGGGCTGCCCCTGCCCGGAGGGTTCCAGCTGAGCGGCAACGCTCAGCTCCTGCGCGGTGCCTGCGGCCGATGCCGCCAGGACCGCATCGCGATTCACGATCTCAAGGCCGGCGTCTGAGGCACCTGGTCGAACGCCGGCCTCCTCGATCAGGCGAGTTCGGCTCGGGCGATCTCCAGCAGTTTCCTGTCGCGGGTCATCAAAACCAGTGTGCCGACGCGGGACTCCTTCCACGCGGCGAGGCGGTCGATGATCCTGGCCAGCGGCCCCAGCAGGGCCACCTCGTCCAGCAACGCGTCGGGCACGGCCGCGACGGCGTCGGCCCGGCGCCCTGCCAGATGGTGCCCGCGGATCCGCTCGGCCTCCCTCTCGAACCCGATCTCACAGGTTAGCTCGAAGTAGGTGTTGGGCCGACCCGGGGTGACGGGGCCGATGTAGGACGCGTACAGCGGGCGAAGCCGGTCGCGTGCCTGGTAGAGGTCGTCGGCCCTGACCACGGGGATGATGACGGCGATCTCCACGTCCCGGGTCTCCCGGCCCGCGCGTCGGATGCCCTCGTCGAGGGGAGCGGTGATCACTGCCTCACGCTCGGGGGAGTAGAAGCCGGGCATCCAGCCGTCGGCGATCTCCCCGGCCAGCCGGACGCTCCGCGGCCCGACGGCCGCCAGGTAGGTCGGGATCCTTCCCCTGATCGGAGTGAGCGACGAGGTCAACGGCCCGGCCAGGCCCGTGCCCCCCGGTCCGCGGTACGGCAACCGGTAATGCTCGCCCTCGTGCCGCACCGCCTCCTCGCCGGCGATGACCTTGCGCAGGATCTCGACGTACTCACGGACCCGGGCGACGGGCCTGCCGTACGGCACGCCGTGCCAGCCCTCCACGATCGCCGGCGCCGAGACCCCGAGCCCGAGCAGCAGCCGCCCCTCGGACAGGTGGTCCAGCGTCATCGCCGTCATCGCGGTGGCGGCGGGAGTGCGCGCGGCGAGCTGCATGACACCCGTGCCGAGCTGGACCCGCCGGGTCCTGGCCGCCAGGTAGGCGAGGACCGTGACCGCGTCCGCGCCGTACTCCTCGGCGCTCCACACCGAGTCGACGCCGATCCGCTCGGCGAACTCCACCAACGGCAGAATCTGCTTCATCTGTTCCGCGCGGTAGCCGAGCGCCAGACCGAGCCGCATGTCCGAACACTCCTCAGACGACAGGGAGAAGGTCGTGTCCCGCGCCCCGGTACCGGGTGTGGCCGGGGACCCGCGGGGGACGGACCGTCTGGGGGCGCTCACACACGGCCGGGCTCCAGCTTCCCGGCGACGGCGAGCGGAACGCCTGACAGGGCCATCGCGATCTCCGGGGACCGTGCGAACGTCTCGCCCACCACCCGATCGGTCTTCAACAAGAACGCCAGGTGGTTGATGGCATGAGCGGCCACGCTGTCCACTTCCAGCCGATCAGGGGAGGGCGTGGCCGGCGCGCCACCGCGGGCGAGCTCCAGGGTCGGCAGCTCGACAGCCGGAAGCTCCGGGGCGTGATCAGGGCAGACGGCGTAGGTCAGCACGACCTGCCCGTGCGGCGTGTACCGCCAGCTGGTCGAGTGCAGCACACTGATCGTCTCGTCCCGCCCGAGACCGCACGCGCGACGGGCCGCCTCGTCCGGGCTCTCACCCGGCTCCGGCGCCGTGACGACGCGGCGATAGGACCAGCCGCCCTGGAGGTCGGCTCGCAGCATCAAAACCTCCACCGCCACCGGCGCCGGCCCACTGCCCTGATCTCCCACGCGTCTCTCCGGTCGTCCAACCACACTTATTGCGAGCGATACGCAAGAGCATACTTCTAGCATCAGGTGCAGCGGCGACCTTCGCAGAGGTCTCCGGGGGCATGCCTCCAGGTAGCTGTGGGTGAGGTGGGGAGCGGCAGGTTCGACTCCACCGGAGCCAAACCTTTGATCGCCCTGAAGAATGCCCCGACTGCAGGCTCGCCACAGCGCCCTCGAAGGATGATTGGAGGCCATCTTCAGCAGGGATTGTCCTGATCCGCGGCGGACGGCTCACCGGCGAGCAGCCGGTCGACGGCGGCGGTGCGAGCCGAGGCGTGGAGGCCTGCGACGAGGACGACAGGGACGGACATGGGCCCTCCAGTTGGCAAAACGAAAATCGTTATCGTTATCATGGCACAGCTTCGCAACTAGGAAGGATCCAGATTTGGCCCGAAACGAGCTCCGTCCGGTGATCAAGATCCGCTCGACCGCCGGCACCGGCTACACCTACGTCACCAGGAAGAACCGGCGCAACGACCCCGACCGGCTGACGCTGCGCAACTACGACCCGGTCGTCCGCCGGCACGTGCTCTTCAAGGAGGAACGATGAAGAAAGGCATCCACCCCGACTACCACCCGGTCGTCTTCCGGGACCCCGGCGCCGGTTCCGCCTTCCTCACCCGGTCCACGATCAGCAGCGACAAGACCATCGAGTGGACCGACGGCAACACCTACCCGGTGGTCGACGTCGACGTCTCCTCGGCCAGCCATCCCTTCTATACCGGCCGCAGCCGCGTCCTGGACACCGCCGGCCGCGTCGAGCGGTTCAAGCAGCGCTACGGGAGGGAATGATGTCCGCTCACTGTCAGCTGACCGGGATCGGGCCGGTCTTCGGCAACAACGTCTCCCACTCCCACCGCCGCACCCGGCGCCGCTGGAACCCCAACATCCAGCCGCGCCGCTACTGGGTACCGAGCGAGGGACGCTTCATCCGGCTCACGCTCAGCACCCGCGCCATCAAGACGATCGACAAGATCGGCATAGACCGCGCGCTCGCCCGGATCCGCGCCCGAGGGGAGAAGATCTGATGGCCAAGAAGAGCAAGATCGCGGCCAATGAGCGGCGGAAGAAAATGGTCGCCCGGCACGCCACCCGCCGAGCCGAACTGAAGGAGATCATCCGCACCGGTTCCCCGGACGAACGGGCGCGGGCCGTACGAGAACTCGGCCGCCGGCCACGCGATGCCGCCGCCGGCCGAATTCGCAATCGGGACTCCGTCGACGGCCGCCCGCGCGGTCATTTGCGGAAGTTCGGGCTCTCCCGGGTGCGCTTCCGTGAGCTGGCGCACCGGGGCGAGCTGCCCGGCGTCACGAAGGCGAGCTGGTGACCGTGGCCGTCCCCAAGCGCAGGACCTCCCGCAGCAACACCCGCCACCGCCGCAGCCAATGGAAGGTGACCGCCCCCGATCTCGTCCCTGTCACCGTCGACGGACGGCGACTACTGGCCCCACGCCGCCTCATCCGCGCCTATGAGCGAGGACTCGTCAAGATGCAGATGAGGGCTCGGTAGTCGTTCAGAACGCATGCCTGATCAACAGGAGGCAGAGATGATGTAGGTGAGCGCCTCCCGGTGGGTCTGACCCAAGGACTGACTGACTTCGGAATCTGTCGGCCTTGTCGGGACGTGCTCTTGTGCACTCACCGGGTCAGCGCCAGCTCGCCGTCGCGGGTGGCCAGCGTGTTCTGCAGGTCGGCGATCCGCCGGTCCTGCTCACCCATGCGCGCGAGGGTCTCCTGGCGTTCGGCGGCGGCCGCCCGCTGCAGCGCCTCCAGTTCGCCGGCCATCCGGTCGCGGGCGGCCTCGGTGCCGGTGGCGTCGAGACAGGTGCGCGCCGGGATGCGTAGCGCGGGGGACAGTCATGGTCCTCCACGTCCTGAGGGCGTGGACCCCTGCGGACCCGCGCAGGCCCTGGCGTAGGTCTTGACGAAGGGGATGCCAGGGCCTGGCGGATGTGGTGCGATGAGCAGGTGTCCGGGGCTGATGAGAGCAGTCCCGGGCACTCCTAACCGATGCTGTAGTGACCGGTGAAGGCGGCGTTCTTCACGCCGCCGAAGGGGGCGCCGAAGGTGCACTTGCCGGCTCCGCCGAGCAGGTTGGTCTCGAACTCGCCGCTGAAGCGCTGGCCCTCGAATGGGCCGGAGCGCACGACGCCGGAGACGGTGGCCTTGTTGAGGACGCTGGAGTCGATGGTGAGGTCGACCCGGCTCTTGAGCTTGGCGCCGTTGATGGTCCACTCGATCGTGCCCGAGCCGGCGCCGGCGCCGAAGTTGCTGGCCAGGCAGCTCAGCTCGACGCCGGTGAAGTCGGCGGTGATGCGGGCGGACTGGATGCCCATGCCGCTGTTGTCGTTGCAGGTGCGGTCGTCGCCGCGGTAGCTGACCTGGTGCGACTGCGGGAACAGCTGGACGCCGGGGGTGAAGTTGGTGGTGCCGGAGGCGTCGCAGGACACCGAGGTGGCGGCGGCGTGGGCGGTGGTGGCGGTCGCGGGGACGGCCAGGCCGCCGAGCGCGACGGCGGCCGCGAGGACCGCGGTCTTCAGGGGGGTGGACATGATTCTGCTCCTCTCGTGGACAGGGCGGATCAGCGGCGGAGGTGCGGGTGACCACCTGCGCGGTGGGGGTCGCGCCGCCGCTGAATGGTGTGCGACACCACCTTCCTCATCACTCACAGTGATGTCAAGAGTACGTAAAGTAACTGATGGTAATTGGTATCACGCACATTGCAGATGCAATTGCATCCCTGGGCAGTTCCATGACAAGCCGTATCAAGAAGGCCCAAACCCCAAAGGGTGCTACTTTCCGCCGGCGCCGCCGGCCTTGCCATCGACTGGCCGCGTGCCTGGCCCCGAGGGCGTTCTGTTCTCCCTCGCCGCCTAGCTGGTCATCGCCCCCTCGATGAAGGCAGGATCGCACCCAACATCCCGGCCTGCGCGGCGGCGGGCCACCGCGTGCGGTCGTCAGGGTGGGCGTGGCGATGACGGGGGCCGCCGCCACGCATTTCATATGTGGTCGGGTTCGGGATGTCGGGCGAGGAATGCGGGGTGGCTCCAGGTGCCGCCGAGTTCCGGGGCGAGGGAAGCGCGGGCCATAGGGAGGAACGCTTTGCGATCATGTTTGGCGCAGCGTTCGGGTAGGGCCCCCAGGAGAGGGGCGTTCGCCACGGCCGGCAGATCGGTCAGGTTGCAGCGGGCGGCCAGATCAGGGACGGCGGGCCAACTGCCGATGACCAGGCCGTGCAGGGGAAGGCCGCGGGTGCGCAGCGCTTCCGCGGTCAGCGCCGTGGTGTTGAGGGTGCCCAGGCCGGCGGTGGTGATGATCAGGACGGTGGACTCCACGCCGAGGGCACGCAACGCGATGGGGACGTCGGCGATGGTGCCGCCTTGCGGGTCGTAGCGCACGAGGAGGCCGCCTGCGCCCTCGATCAGGACGAGGTCGTGGCTGTCGGCGAGCCGGGTGGCCTGTTCTGCCGCGTGCTGAGGGTGGACGGGCGGGAGGCCGCTTCTGCGGGCGCCGGTGGCCGGTGCGAGCGGTTCGGGGTAGCGGGCCAGTTCGCTGCAGGTGATGGGGCCCGCCAGGCGCGCGGCCTCCTCCACATCGCAGAGTTCCCCGGGGGTCAGGCCGGCTTGAGCCGGTTTCAGTACGGCGACGCGGCGGCCCGCCGCGACCGCCAGGGACGCGATGGCGGCGGTGACCACGGTCTTGCCGATCTCGGTCCCGGTGCCGGTGATGATCAGCACGCGCATGGAAGGTCTCTCCTTTGTGGCGTCAGCCGACTGCGGCGGCCGCGACGATCGCGGTGGTGATGCGGCCGAGGTCGGCGTCGTCGACGACGTAGGGCGGCATCGTGTAGACGAGATCCCTGAAGGGGCGTATCCACACACCATGTTGTGCGGCGGCGCGGGTGGCGGCGGCCACGTCGACGTCATGGTCGAGCTGGACGACGCCGATGGCGCCGAGCACACGGACCTCGCGCACCCCGCTCAGCCGGCGCGCGTGGGCCAGCCCGGACCGCAATCCCGCCTCGATTCGTTTGACCTGGCTCTCCCACGCCCCGGACGTCAGGAGGTCGAGCGAGGCGCCCGCGACGGCGGCGGCGAGCGGGTTGCCCATGAACGTCGGGCCGTGGGCGAGCACGGGGAAGTCACCGCGGCCGATGCCGTGCGCCACCTCGGGCGTGCAGATTGTGGCGGCCATGCTGAGATAGCCGCCGGTGAGCGCCTTGCCCAGGCACATCACGTCCGGTGCGACGCCGGCGTGGTCGGCGGCGAACAGCGCGCCGGTCCGGCCGAAACCGGTCGCGATCTCGTCGAACACGAGGAGGACGCCGTGCTCGTCGCACAGCTCCCGCAGCACCCGAAGGTAGCCGGGCGACAGGAAACGCATGCCGCCGGCGTTCTGCACCACCGGCTCGACGATGACGGCCGCCACCTCGTGCGCGTGCTGTTCGAACAGCTGGGCCAGGTGCGCGGTGTAGGCGGGGTCGGGTCCGGCGTCGAACCCGGCGGGCGGGGCGTCGGCGAAGACCTGCCGCGGCAGCACGCCGGTCCACAACGCGTGCATGCCCTTGTCGGGGTCGCATACGGACATCGGCTGGAAGGTGTCGCCGTGATACCCGCCACGCCAGGTCAGCAGGCGATGTCTGCCCGGGTGGCCGAGCGACCGCCAGTACTGCAGGCACATCTTGACCGCCACCTCCACGGCCACCGAGCCCGAGTCGACCAGGAAGACGTGTTCCAGCGGGTCGGGGGTGATCTCGGCGAGGCGGCCGGCGAGGCGGATCGCAGGCTCATGGGTGAGTCCGCCGAACATCACGTGGCTCATCCGGCTCAGCTGGTCGCGTACGGCGGCGTCCAGTACGGGGTGGGCGTAACCGTGGATGGCGGCCCACCAGGAGGACATCGCGTCCACCAGTTCCACGTGGCCCTCGATCGGCTCCGCCAGCCGCAGCCGTACCCCTGAGGCCGATTCCACCAGCAGCGGGGCCGCGCGGCCCGGCATCGGCGCGTACGGATGCCACACATGGGCCCGGTCCAGCTCCAACAGCTCCGGGACGCGCCGCGGGTCAGGCATTGGGCGCGAGGTCGGTACCGGCGCCGCGGCGGCGCGGCGTCACCAGGTCGGTACGCGCGGGCTCGGTGGCCGGCGCGTCGCGGTGCTCGCCGGGCTGGGTGGGTGCGGTCCCGCCGCGGTGCTCGGGCAGCGTGGCGGACCCGGGTTCCTCCACCACGAAGCCGGCGTCCTTGATCATTTCCAGGTCGGCCTTCCCGGGCTGACCCTCGCTGGTCAGGTAGTCACCGAGGAAGATCGAGTTGACGATGTGCAGAGCCAGGGGTTGCAGGCCGCGCAGATGGATCTCTCTGCCACCGGCGAGGCGCACCTCCACGTCCGGGCAGACGAAGCGCACCATCGCCAGGATCCGCAGGCACCGCTGCGGGGTGAGCTCCCATGTCCGTGACAGCGGGGTCCCCGGGAAAGGGATCAGGAAATTCACCGGTACCGAGTCCACGTCGAGATCCCGCAGCGCGAAGACCACGTCCACCAGGTCCGCGTCGCTCTCCCCCATTCCGGCGATCAGGCCGGAGCACGCCGACATGCCTGCCTCACGTGAACGCCGGACCGTCTCCACCCGATCGGCGAACCCGTGCGTGGTACAGATCTTGCCGTACTGGTCCTCGGAGGTGTTGAGGTTGTGGCTGTAGGCATGGACGCCCGCGTCGCGTAATCGCGCGGCCTGCTGTGGCGAGAGCAGACCCAGGCAGGCGCAGATCTCCACCTCGGGACTGCTCTGCTTGATCGCCTCGATGGTGCTGGCCACCCGTTCGACGTCCCTGTCGGTGGGGCCGCGCCCGCTGGCGACCAGGCACACGCGCTTGGCGCCGCCCTTCGTCCCGGCCTCCGCCACGGCGGCGGCCTCGTGCGGCTTGAGCCAGCTGTAGGTGAGGATGTCGGCTGTCGAGCCCAGCCGCTGAGAGCAGTACGAGCAGTCCTCAGGACACAGGCCCGACTTCAGGTTGACGAGGTAGTTGAGCTTGACCCGGCGTCCGAACCACTTGCGCCGCACTTTGCCGGCCGCGGCCACCACGTCGAGCAGGTCGTCGTCAGAGGTCGCCAGCACGGCCAGGGCCTCCTCACGGGTCGGCGAGTGTCCGCGGAGTCCCTTCTCCACCAGGGTGATCAACAGTTCCATGCCTCGATCCTCCGCCAGGCCGCCGGTGCGACCCGATGGCCGACCCGGACAAGAGCGATCAGGGAACGTTGTAGAACGGCCCTACAGCCGCCGCCCGATCCTCGGGCTAGGTTCCCTGGCCATGCGCCCTAACCCGTTCGACTGGATGGACGTCCAGACCGAACAGCGCCGCCGCGCCGGTCTGGTCCGATCCTTACGCCCACGGCCCCCCAGGTCACCGCTGCTCGATCTCGCCTCCAACGACTATCTGGGCCTGGCCAGGCACCCGTCACACGCGCCGCCGCGGAGGCGGCGATGCTCTGGGGAACCGGAGCCACGGGCTCGCGGCTCGTCACAGGAACGACCGAGCTGCACGCCGCACTGGAAGCCGAGCTCGCGGACTTCACCGGTTTCGAAGCGGCGCTGGTCTTCGCCTCTGGTTACGCGGCGAACCTGGCCGCCGTCACCGCCCTGACCGGCCCAGGAGTCCTGATCTCCTCCGACCGCCACAATCATGCCCCTGGCCGACCTGGCCGAGGCCGTCCGGGGTGTCGGAGCGGCCATGATCGTGGACGACGCGCACGGATTCGGCGTGCTGGGGACAGGAGGGCGTGGAGCGGCGGCCGCGGCCGGTCTCGCCGGCGCGCCTGACCTCATCTGCACGATTACGCTGTCCAAAGCGCTCGGCAGTCAGGGGGAGCGGTGCTCGGCCCGGCCCGCGTGATCGACCACCTGATCAACACCGCCAGGACATTCATCTTCGACACCGGCCTCGCTCCCGCCGCGGCCGCCGCCGCGCTGGCGGGGCTCCGTCTGCTGCGCCGCGACCCCGTGCGCCCGTCCATCGCCCGCGACACCGCACGCGAGCTGCACGCCAGGCTCGCCGCGGCGGGGCTGGACACGCCACCGCCCCGGGCATGCGTGCTGTCCGTGCGCGCCGAGAACGCCGGCACCGCCGTTGGCTGGGCAGCCGCCTGCCGGGACGCCGGCATCGCCGTCGGCTGCTTCCGCCCGCCATCAGTCCCGGACGGAATCTCACGACTGCGGCTGTCCACACACGCGGACCTCACACCGCGGGACATCGACCAGATCGCCGATGTGCTCATTGAAACGACCCCGCGATGAAACAAGGTGCCCGATCACCCTGGCCGGCCATAGGGTCATGTGTTCATGTGCCGATGACGCGAACCGCTGAGTGAGGCGGTCCACCGCCCCGGTTGTCCCGCCTGACCGGAGAGCCGTCCTTCGGGAGAGCCACGCGGGCGACGTAACCGCGCCGCCGTGTGCGGCATTGCGCTTGCTGGCGAGCCCTGTCAGGTGTACGCGGAGACCAGGACGGTGAACAGGGCGTCCAAGGCCGCCGGGTAGGCGCGTTCCGATGCGGCGGCGAAGCCGACCAGCAGCCCTTGGGGGCGGTCGTCGGGGTTGTGGTGGAGTTCGGTGAGGCCGCGGATGCCCAGTCCCTGCTCGGTGCACCGGTCCAGGAGTTCGGCCTCGGTCGGACCCATGGTGGGGAGGGTGAGCAGGCTGTGCAAACCGGCAGGGACTCCGTGGACGGTGATGCCGGGGCAGGCGGCGACTCGGTCGAGCAGAAGCATGCGGCGACGCCGGTAGCGCAGACGGGCGGCCCGGATGTGACGATCGTAGGCGTAGCCGCTGATGAGCTCAGCAAGGACCAACTGGTTGAGCGTCTCGGTGAACAGGTCGGCGTCCTGTTTGGCCCGCACGAGGTCGGGGACGAGGTGGGGCGGTAGGACCATCCACGCCAGGCGCAGCGCCGGGCCGAGCGTCTTGGAGGCCGTTCCGCAGTAGACCACGTGGTCGGGGGCGATCCCCTGTAGGGCACCGATAGGCCGGCGGTCGTAGCGGTATTCGCCGTCGTAGTCGTCCTCGATGACCACACCGCCGGTGGAGCGGGCCCATGCGCACACGGTCTGCCGGCGGCTGGGATGGAGAGGCACGCCGGTCGGATACTGGTGCGATGGGGTGAGGAACACCGCACCGGCGCCTGGCGGCACCGTGTCGACACGGGCGCCTTGCTGATCGACCGGCAAAGGTACGGTGGCCAGCCCGCCGCGTTGGATGGCCTGCCTGTAGACGTTGTGGCCGGGGTCTTCCAGCGCGGCGCTCGTGATGCCCCGGCCGGCCAGCACGCCGCTGAGCAGGGTCACACCCTGGTGGTAGCCAGAAGTGATCACGATGCGATCGGGCGTGGCGACGACGCCGCGGGTACGGCCCAGGTACCCGGCGAGCGCCCGGCGAAGCTCGATTCGGCCCTGCGGATCACCAGCCGCGAAGATCTCCGGGCGAGCTCCCGTCAGCACCCGGCGGGTCGCGGCGAGCCAGGCACCAGTGGGGAAGGCGCTGACATCGGGGAGTCCGGGCCGCAGATCATGACGGATCCGCGGTGAAGCCGATGGTGACGCGGTGGTCACCGAAGCACGCGACGGCAGCTCGGTCACCGTGAAGCCCGATCCCGGGCGGGTCGCCAGGAAACCTTCCTCGACCAGCTGGTTGTAGGCGGCGGTGACCGTGCCCCGCGAGAGGCCGAGGTCCCGGGCCAGCCCTCGGGTTGACGGAAGAAGCGTCCCGGCGGGCAGGCGTCCGTCCTGAATCGCCGCGCGCAGGGCAGACTCCAGACCGGACCGCCGCTTGGCGGTGGCCTGGAGGTCGAGATGCAGGTCGAGGCCGGAACTGGACCAAAAATGCGACATAAGACTGGATCTTATTTTCTAGTCCGGTCTCCTCTTAGTCTCGAAACCCGGCCTCCCAGGATGAAGGAACCACGGCATTGATCGTTATCGCCCATGTCAGCGACACCCACCTCGACACCGGTGAGCGGAGCATCAGGCGCACCCGGGCCGTCATGGCCTACCTCGAAGACCTTCCCTACGATCTGGACGCCGTACTGATCACCGGAGACGTCGCAGACCACGGCCGGCCGGAGGAGTACAAGCTGGCCCGCGAGCTGTTCTCCTCGAGACATCCGGTCATGGTCTGTCCCGGTAACCATGACGACCGTGCAGCCTTCCGCGAATTCCTTCTAGGGCAACCCGGCTCGACGACGCCGATCAACCAGGTGCGCCGCGTGGGCGATGCCCTCATCGCCCTGTGCGACTCCTCCATACCGGGCAGGGACGAGGGAGTGCTGGAGGAGGAGACGCTGGCCTGGCTGGCACAGATGCTGGCGGAGGAGCCGGAGACGACACCCGTCCTGGTCGGATTCCACCACCCACCGGCTCTACTGCACGAGCCCTTCATCGACGGCATCCGCCAGTTCCGCGCCGAACGGCTCGCGGCCCTCGCCGACCGCCACCCCAATTTGGTGGCCTTCCTGTGCGGGCATGCCCACATGGCGGCCGCGACCACCTTCGCCGGACGGCCACTGCTGGTGGCGCCGGGGGTGGTCTCCACGGTCCGCCTGCCGTGGGAGCGGCGCGCCCATCCACAGGACCTCGTCGACCTCGACCAGCCGCCCGGACTCGCCTTCCACATCCTGGAGGACACCCGACGGCTGACGACGCACTACCGGTGTGTTCTCACGTGAACACCCAACAAGTGGCCTGGAGTAACGCGCGTCCCCAAACTGATGATCTTTGACAGCAACGGGGGACGCGTCGACAGGCGAGGTAAGCACGAGTCGGTGCGGGTTCGCCGGGCGTTGATCATCATGGCGTCGGCGTCTGCCGGTGCCGGCGATCGCGCGGCTGGTGGCGGCGCACGAGGCAGCGAGCGCCAGCGACGCCGGGGCCGACCGGCCACCAAGGCAGCATGATCAAACCTGGCTCATGTTCGTGGTCAGTGCCCTAGACATGGCCGCCGCCGCGCAGGTGGACGAGTGGCAGGAAGACCTCGTCCACGGTCCCGGCCATGTCGGGGAAGGCGGACCCGTCCATCAGGGCATGCTGCACCACAACAATGGGGAGGCGCAGGATTCGCGGGCCGATCGCGGCCGGGTCGAAGCCGGCTGCGGCCACCACCTCGGCCAGCTGTGCCATAGCCTCATCGGCCGTGCGGCGCCGCAGTGCCGCGGTCAGCCCCGGATCAAGGCCGGCAGTCGCCAGCCCACGATGTCCGGCGGCCACGCTCTGCAGGATCGCCAGCGTGTCCGCCCGCAGGTCGCCGGTGCGAGTTGGACGGCCGAGCCTGGGCGCCCGCCGCTCAAGCACAGCGGCCACCAGATCCTCCTTGCCCGGCCACCGCCGATACAGAACCGCCTTGCTGGTCCCGGCCTTAGCCGCGACGCCCGCCATCGTGAACCCGCCATAGCCGGTCGCGACAAGCTCTGCCCAGGCAGCGTCCAGAATCGCCTCTTCCAGCACCGCCCCGCGACGCCTGCTCTCACCCACAACCTTAAGATACCCCGAGTTTCCTATTGCCCTTGGAGTGGGTTGGCCTCACCATAAGAAACCCCGAGTTCCTTATGGAGGTATCGATGGAGAACATGCTCAAGGTCCCGGATGCCGAGATCTTCTACAGGACGCGTGGGAGCGGCCCGGTGCTGCTCCTCCTGCCCGGCGGGGACGGCGATGCCGACGCCTGCGGCGGCCTGGCCATCCACCTGGAGGACGCCTTCACAATCGTCACCTTCGACCGCCGTGGCCTGTCCCGCAGCACCAGCACCGGCGCGGCACCCGACCTGACCGTCCACGCCGACGACGCGGCCCGCGTCCTCGCCGCCGTCACCCACCAGCCCGCCCTGGTATTCGGCGCCAGCATCGGCGCCCTGATCGCCCTGGAACTGACAACCCGCCACCCCGACCAGGTCCGCCTCGCCATCGCCCACGAACCGCCGGTCGGCACGCTGCTGCCCGCAGACACCCGCGCCGAGCTGGTCAGCGACCAACTGGCCGTCGAGAAGGCGCACCGCCGTGATGGGGCCCTCGCGGCAATGGCGCAGTTCATACGGCTAGCCCGGCTGGACTTCAGCGACCGCGAACCCGACGTCCACCTCACACCGCCAGGCCCGGAACGGCTGTCCAACCTGGAGTTCTTCCTCACACACGACGCCCCCGCAGTACGCCGATACCACCCCGACATCACCGCCCTGCGCGCCCACGCCACGAAGATCGTCCCCGCAGTCGGCGCGACCACGACCGGCCCGATCACACACTGCGCGCATGCGCTGGCAGACCTGCTGAACATGCCCGTGACGACCCTGCCCGGCGGCCACAACGGTTTCGCATCCCACCCCCGCGCCCTCGCCGCCCACCTGCGCACGATCTTTGCCGCACACCGATGAAAGAGCGCGCGCCCACCAACCGACGTCAGACGGCGTGTCACCAGACCGGCGAATGTTGGTGGACACCGCGCTAAGGAGGTCAGCGACGAGCTGTGGGCGATGATCGAGCCGCTGCTGCCCCAGCGTCAGCGGCGGTTCCGCCATCCGGGGCGCAAGCGGCTGGGTGATCGACTGGCGTTGCAGGGCATCTCGTTCGTGTTGCACACCGGGATCGCCTGGGAGCACCTGCCGCAGGAGTTGGGGCCGGCGCCGGGCGCGCGGCCGGGGGAGGGGGATGCGGAACTGTCCGGGGGATCCTGAGTCGGGAATGACCGGCGGCTTGATCGTCATGCCAGGCAGACCCAACCCGAAACATCGTTGCCGCCCGACTCAGGTGTCGAGGAGTTCCGGCACGAAGATGTCCTCGCACGTCAGCTGGCGCTTCGACAGGCCCTGCTCGTGGTGGTAGCGCAAGAAGGTGTCGATGGCCTTGCGGTTCGCGGCGACGCCGTAGGGCCACCAGTCGTCGCCGAGCAGCCGACGGTTCTCCTCGAACAGTGCGCTGAACCACGGCGTGATGACGCTCATGTGCTGCTTCGTGGCGTCGTCGAGGTACTTGCGCTCGGAGAGCTCCTTGGCTTGCGTGAAGGCGTCGTACACGGCCCGTGCGAGGCCCGGCCGATGTGCCAGTTCCCTGCGGATCGCGATGATGTGCATAGGGGGGAAGATCCCGGTGCGGCGGTAGTAGTCGCGCTCCACGGCCTCGTAGTCGGGGAACAGGCGGGCGACCTTCGGTGAGCCCTCCAGCACCGCCTGCGGCACGTCGACGGAGATCAGTGCGTCGATCTCGCCGGATTCGAGCATGGCTCCCAGGGTCTGGCCGTCCCCCGCGTGGCGCACGTCGACGCCGTCCGGGACGGGCTGTGGGACCCAGTCGAAGGCGGGAATGGGGTGGTTGGTGCCGCCGATGACCCAGCGGCAGTGGTCGGGGGTCACGCCGTACTCGTCGGCCAGGATGCCCTTCGACCAGACCCCGGCGTCGTGACCGTAGAGAGCGAACTCGCCGACGGTCCTGCCGACGAGGTCCTGCGGCTTCTCGACCCCGCTGGCGGTGTTCACGAAGATCGCCGAGTGGCGGAAGTTGCGGTTGGGCAGGATCGGCAGCGCCAGGAACGGCGCGTCGTCGAGGTCGAAGGTGCGCAGGAAGTAGGTGAGACCGAACTCGGAGAGGTCGTAGTGTCCCTCGACGGCGCGGCGGAAGATGTCCGACACGAGGGGTGCCGTCTCGAACACCGCGTCCACCCCGTCGACCGCGACCCGGCCGTCGAACAGTGCCTCAGTGTGCTCGTAGGTGTAGACGCCGATGCTCAGCTCAGTGCCCATCAGTGTGATCGCCTCTCGGGGAGTTCGTGGGCAGGCTCACTTCCGTAAATGATCGTTCACTTTTATCATGGTCCCAGAGTAGCCGAGCCGTCAAGGTGAATGTTCATTCACGATGAGAGGGGCCGTCATGCCTCGCATCACAGCCGAGCGCCGCGAGGCCAAGCGCGCCGAGATCGTCGCGGCGGCCCGCCGCTGCTTCTCCCGCGACGGGTTCCACCAGACCTCAATGCCGGACATCGCCGCGGAGGCCGGCGTCTCGGCCGGCGCGCCCTACCGCTACTTCACGAGCAAGGAGGAGATCATCCTCGCTATTGCGGGCGACGCGTTCCGGCTGATCTTCGAACCGGTCGAGCGGCTGGCCGACAGCACAGACGCCCCGGCCGTCGCGGAACTGGTGGCCGCCGCGCTCGACACCATCAGCGGCGAGACGGTGCAGGACACGGCGGGGCACACAGTCACAGTCGACGACCTGCTGCGCTGCGTCGTGCAGGCGTGGTCGGAAGTGCTGCGCAACGACGAGGTGCGCGGCCCGGCTGCGGAGGGCTTTGAGAAGACCCGCGCCAGTATCGCCGACGCGCTGCGCCGCGGCCGGGCCGCGGGCGCGGTGCCCGCCGCCGTGGACCCGGATCGCGGAGCCCGCGTGGTGATGGGGCTGCTGCACGGATTCCTGCTCCAGCGCGTGGCCTTCGGACTCACGGACACGGCCGGCTTCGCAGAGGACCTGCATGCCGGGCTGTTTTGAGTGATGGGTCCCACGGCCGCCGTTCATCCACAACCTTGATCCACTTTCACAGCGGACCCCTGGTTTTGATCGGTGGCCGTCTCTCCGCCGACCACGCGATCGACATAGCCGCTGTAAGTGCGCCCGGAACCAGGGCCACGACCGCAGCTGCCAGCACCCAGGACCGACCTGGTCGAGCACCGCGGCATCGAGTGTCCACGACAGATCGCGGGCGGTCACCACCACCTCAACGGGGTCAGCGCCCAGGAGGCTCTCTCCGGAGGGGAGCCGGTGCCGAATCACCACCTCCAGTTCCTCGCCGGTCATGTTCTCGATGTGACCGACCGCCATGTGCCCAATGTCCAGCGGTTCAGCACGGTCGAGAGGCACGGTGTAACCGGTCTCCGAGCAGTTGCGGCAGGCGTGGCCGCGCGGGTGAACCTGGGTGGCTCCGCTGATCACTGGTTCTCCTCGCGGGGTGTCAGAAGCCGCGGAACTCGGCGGGGGAGAACCGGACACCGACGCCGAAGGGCGGCCCGTCGGGATCCTCGTCGTCCTCGGGGAGCCTCTCGCCCGAGCCGAGCAGGGACCTCGTCAGCGCTTCGCGTTCGCCGAGCATCTCGGTTAGCGCCCGGTTCAGGTGGTCGCCGGTGAGTTCCGGCACCTCGTCACCGCCGCGCAGCCCGTCGAGCACCGTCCGGCGCAGCAGCTCCTTGAAGAAGGACGCCGTGGCGCCCTCGGTGCGTACCACGACCGGGTCGAGGTCCGCGGTCAGCCGCAGGTCGCGGGCGTACAGGCGGAGCAGGGCGGCACGCCCGGCCGCGTCCGGCTTGGGGATCTCCACGGCCAGGTCCACCCTGCCGGGACGGTCGGCGAGGGCCCGTTCCAGCACGTCGGCCCGGTTGGTGGTGAGCACGAACGTCACGTCCGCGTCGGCCCCGACCCCGTCCATGGCGTCGAGCAGCGCGAACAGCAACGGGTTGCCGTCCTCGGAGAAGGAACGGTCGTGGGCGACCAGGTCGACGTCCTCCAGGACGACGATCGCGGGTTGCAGCCGCCGCGCCGGTCCGGCGGCCTGGGTGACGAATCTGATCGCCGTGCCGGTCATCACGATCACCGTGCACTCGCGCATCCGCCCCATCAGATAGCGGACGGTGTGTGTCTTCCCCGTGCCGGGCGGGCCGTGGAGAAGCAGGCCCCGCTTGAGGTGCTGGCCGTGCCCGCGCAGCCGTTCGGCGTGTTCGGCGATCCCGACGATGTGCCGCTCGATGCCCTCCAGTACGCCCTCGGGAAGGATCACCTGGTCGGCCTTCAGCTCGGGCCGGGGCAGGAAGCTCACCAGGTCGTTGCCCCGGTGCTCACTCCAGGCGAACGACAGGACCTGTCCCTTGTAGATGTCGTGCTCGCGCATCAGCCGCTCGATCTCGTCACGGGTGCGCGTCGCGTCGCGGCGGTCCTGCGCCAGGACGACGACCTGGCAGTAGGGGCTGTGCTCCTGCGACCCGCGCAGCCCGACGACCACGGGGGCGCCGTCGGGTGAGCGGCTCAGTACCAGGCCGAGGGAGACCACCTCCATGGATCCCCTGGCTAGGGAATGAAGGTGACCTCGGGGAATCTCGGCGACGGGCCGTCCAGCAGGTGGCCCCTGCCGCGCAGGTGCCGCTCGAAGAAGGCCGGCGGGTAGGCCCGCTGGATGGCCTCGCCGCGCTCGGGGGCGAGCGTGCCGATCTGCTCGGCGAGCTGGGCGGGCGTCCACTTCAGTAGTGACGCCACCTGCGGGGCGATCATCTCCAGGTCGCCGTAGGAGACGTGCTCGACCCCTTCGCTCCTGATGTTGAGCTTCCAGCCCTTCAGATTCGACCAGAACGTGGCCAGGTCGGGGATCCGGTCGCGGACGGCCTTGGTGGCGGTCATCAGCATGTACGGCCGGCCCAGCCCCGCGGTGACGACCGGGCCCGCCACCGGGCCGTCCATGGCGAGCCCCGCCTTGATCCGCCTGTCCTCGAACATGGCGGATGCGACCGTTGGCCCGCCGGCCGAGTAGCCGAACATGCCGACCCGGTCCAGGTCGAGCAGCCCGCGCAGTCCCTTGGGGAGCTTGCGATGCTCGGCGTCGGGGTTGCCGCCGCGGCTCACCATCGCGAGCTGGTCCAGGACGAAGCGGGTGTCGGCGATGCGCTGCTCGTAGATCACCCCACCGGATTTCTCCCCGTCGGGAGCGGGGGGCACCACTCGGCCGTCGGGGAACTCCACCAGGCCGTCATAGGTGTGGTCGATCGTGGCCACCACGTATCCCCGGCTGGCCAGTTCCTCGACCACCACGGTGTTGGCCGAGCGGAAGGAGTCGTTGCCCGGGGAGTACAGCACGACGGGCAACCGGCCCTCGCGCCGGTCAGCGGGGGCGCCCTCGTGGCCGTGGGTCTGCGGCAGCAGGACGGCTCCCGGAGGCAGGCCCTCCTGACGCAGGTACTGGGCCGCCGCCTTGGACGGCAGCCAGGGCGCGACCGGGTACGAGGCGACCTTCCTGGCCGGATAGGTCAAGCTGATCATCAGCTCGCGGTCGTGGCCGGCGCCCGCGAACGGGTCCTTCCTCGAGCGGTCGACCAGATGCAGGGACACCGTGCCGAGCGGGGAGGGGCCCGTCGGCGCCGGAAGGGTCAGCTGGGGCGGGGCGGCTGCCTGGGGCCGGGCCTGCGCCTGGGCCTGTGTCTTGAGCTGCGTCTTGGCCTGGGCGGCGGTCGGCACGGCCAACGATGCGACGGCCAGCAGGGCGGCGGCGGACACCACTCGCGGGGAGATCACACGCACTCCTTCGGATCAGTGGAAGTGGGGTGCTCGCACGCTATTGATTCGCCCCGGCCGGAGTCGTCTACCCCGGGGCTCATTTCGCGCCGGCGGCCTACGCCTTTCGGCCGACGCGGGGCTCAGTGGACGAAGACCAACCCGCTGCGGTAGGCGATGATCACCAGGTGCACCCGGTCGCGGGCGCCCAGCTTGGCCAGCAGGTGTCTGACGTGGGTCTTGGCCGTACCTGGCCCGATGTGCAGCCGCTCAGCGATCTCACCGTTGGACAGGCCCTCGGCGACCAGTGCGAGCACCTCTCGCTCGCGCGTGGTGATGCCCTCCAGCGGCTCAGGGTGAGCGCGACCCGCGAACTCCTTGATCAGCCGCCGTGTGATGCTTGGAGAGAGCAGCGCGTCGCCCGCCGAGACGACCCGGATCGCTGTCAGCAGGTCCCCGGCGGGAGTGTCCTTGAGCAGGAACCCGCTGGCCCCGCCGCGCAGCGCCGCGTACACGTAGTCATCCAGGTTGAAGGTGGTGAGGATGAGCACCTTCGTGTCGCTGGACGAGGTGATCAGGCGGGTGGCCTCCAGACCGTCCATCCCGGGCATCCGGATGTCCATGAGCACCACGTCCGGCGCCTGCGCGCGGACCACCTTGACGGCCTCCAGCCCGGTGCCGGCCTCGCCGACGACGGTCAGGTCTGGGGCGGTGTTCACGATGCCGCACAACCCCGCACGTACGAGGGTCTGGTCGTCGGCGACCACCACGCGGACGGTCATGCCGCGCGCCCGGGTTCGGCGAGCGCGGAGGTCGGGGCGAGGTTCATGCAGGGTGCTCCGTGGAGGGGATGGGGAAGGTGGCGATGACGCGGAAACCCCCTTCGGGCAGGTCCGCCGCGTGGAACGTGCCGCCGTACAGGTGCGCGCGCTCACGCATGCCGACCAGACCGTGTCCTGGGGACGGCCCGTCGTCCTTCCGGCAGCCGAGGCCGTCGTCGGCGACTTCGACGGACAGCTCGTCCGGGCCGTAGCGCAGCGTCACCCTGGCGGAGCCGGCGGCGGCGTGCTTCACCACGTTGGTCAGCGCCTCCTGCACGATCCGGTACGCCGAAAGGTCGATCCCGGGAGGCAGCGCGCGAGGCAGCCCGGTGGTGGTGAGCTCCACCCGCACCCCTGCCCCGGCGACCTGCTCCAGGAGCCGGTCGAGGCCGGCCAGCCCGGGCGCGGGCGCGAGATCGGGCTTCTCGCTCCGATCCTCCTCGCGGAGCACGCCAAGCAGTCGCCGCATCTCGGCCAGGCTCTGGCGCCCCGTGGTCTCGATTGCCGTGAGCGCGGCCCGCGCTTCCTGCGGCCTGTCGTCGATCACCAGGGCGCCGAATCCCGCTTGTACGGTGACCACGCTCATGCCGTGCGCGATGACGTCGTGCAGCTCGCGGGCGATGCGCATCCGCTCGTCGGTCACACTCTGCTTGGCCAGCCTGGCCTGGTTGCGCAGCAACTCCCCGAGGTGGCGGCGATGCATGCCCACGGCGTAGCCGACGGTCCAGACCGTGGTGAAGAGCAGCACGGAGATCACCGGGGCCCCGCCGATGCGCGGGAAACCGGGAACTCCGGTCGCCGCGGCGGCGGCCAGCGCCATCCCGAGCGCGAGGAAGGCGGCGCGCGGGCGGCAGAGGACCGCCACCGCATACAGGACGTAGGCCACGGACAGCATCCCCAAGATGATCGTACTGCGCTCGACCAGCTCCGCCGCGACCAGCCCGGCCAGGGCGATCCCGAACGCGACGACCGGCCGCTGACGGCGCAGCGCGATCGGCAGCGCCGACGCGATCACACCCAGGGGGACGACCGCGAACCTTTCGGGTCCACGGACCTCGTCGGCCAGCAGCAGGAAGGCGACGAACGCGTAGCCGATCGCAGCGAGCCGATCCAGCGCCAGCCAGTGCCCCGGCCGGATTCGCCTGATCATCGGCGGATGGGGTTCGACATACGGCGTGGCGTGCACGACCCAAGGGTCGCATGCTCAACTCCGTCCGTCATATCCGTCGTCTGGCCACTCAGGGAAGTCGGCCGAGCGAAAGAGCTAACTGAGGATGACGGCCGGCCCCTCGCCGGATCGGTCGTAGGCGATGGTGGTGCCGTCGGCGGACGTGACCTTCTGCATCGGAATCACTCTTCCAAAAGTAGCCCTCGTTGATCGCGTGCTCAGGCTTTCACCAAGAACAATGGGGCTGTCGGACGCGATGCCGACTCGGGGCACCCCGGATGGTGCAAACCGGCCGAAGGGCCGAGCTCCGGGAGTTGCTCGGCGAGCCGATACCGAGGGCGATCGGCAAGGAGCGGTTCGCGCTGCACGAGGGCGACAAGGAGTGGCTGGCGGCGTCCCCGTTCTGCCTCATCGCCACCAGCGACGCCGGCGGCGCCTGCGACGTCTCGCCCAAGGGCGACCCGGCGGGCTTCACGCTCGTCCTGGACGACACCACGATCGCCATCCCCGACCGTCCCGGCGACCGCCGGGTCGACGGCTTCCTCAACGTGCTGGACAACCCGCACGTCGGCCTCATCTATCTCGTCCCCGGGCGCAACGAGACGCTGCGCATCAACGGCAGGGCCCTCCGAACCGCCTCCTGGCCATCGATGGGCCGTCGTACGGTTGGGGCGCGCGTGCCGTGTCCCCCTCGAACTCCCTCGGAGGTCGCCGTGGTCCGCTCCGCCCCCTCCTCCTCGTCCGGGGCCGGCACCTGTTCTCCGGCGGCCAGGTCTCGTTCGACGGCGCACTGTTCTCCGACGGTTGTCAGGTCTGGTTCTCCAACGCGACGTTCTCCGGTAGTGAGGTCTGGTTCTCCAACACAGTGTTCTCAGGCAGCAAGGTCTGGTTCACAGGGGTTGCCCGGTTCGATCCTGGACAGGGAGGTGTAGTCGGGACCGGGTGAGGTCGATGGTGTGGTGAGAGGAGACGAGCCGGGTGGATGTGGCCGGGTCCTCACCCGTGCCGAGGTTGCGTTCCCAGCGGGGGTGTGACCCGCCTGCCACCAGCAGCCGGATGCGATGGCCAGCGCGGAAGCGGTGCGCGATGGGATCCAGTTCGATCCGGACGACGCCGTCCGCCTGCCGTGGGCCGAGCCGGACGAACCCGTCGCTGACGTTATGTGATCGCCCCTTGGCGTCCACCTCGCTGAGGCGGACGAACACATCGGCATGCGGCGTGTCCGAGCTGTGCGCCAATTCCACCCAGGGGGTCCCTATGACCTCTAGCTCCTCCGCCAGGGATGCGCCGGTAAAGGCGAGCACGTCGCCCCGATCGGCCAGTGCGCTGTCGTCCCGGTAACCCCCGCCAGGGGCGAGCAGGCGACCGCCCACGGTCGGGGTGGGGCTGGCCGGGTCGTAGGTGAAGCGGGCCGGTGGCGTGCCGTCCGGTGGGCGCCGCGCGCCGAGCACGCCTCCTGATGCCGGATACAGGGATAGGTCCATGGGGTATTCGGGCCAGTCGGGCAGGTCGCGCCAGGTGCCGGCGCCGGTGACGAACATCCGAACTCGAGCCGGGCGCACGTCGCGCCGGACGCCGGCCACGTGCTCATCGAGCCAGTCCATGGTCTCCTGGGCGAGCATGGACATGCCCTGTGTGCCGGTCTGCCGGTGTGTCCAGGGCCCGATGGTCAGGGCCACGTCCTGCCCGCGCTCGCGCAGGCGCGCGTACTGCTGCCGGGTCTGCGGCAGGAAGATGTCCTGCCAGCCGGACTGCAGCAGTACGGGCACCCGCACGCGGTCCAGGGCCCTGCCCAGCTGCATCGGCGCCCAGAAGGGGTCGGACAGGTCGCGTACGCTCGCCCAGTTCCCGAACCACGGCGCCTCACCGTCGCAGAGCACGTCCGCCGCCTGTGACAGTGGCAGCCACGACATCGCGGGGGCCTGCCGTCGCCCGGCGGTGGCCATGCGCACGATGGCACGCATGCCACCGATGCGTTCCTGCCGCACCAATTGTTCGCTCCAGCCGAGCCAGTCGCTGAGGTTGAAGGCTCCGCCGAAGTAGGCGGCATCACCGAAGTCGTGCGGTGCGGTCTGGATCACCGCGGCGGCCAGTTCGGGGGGCGGATCCATCAGCAGTGCCCACTGCGTCCACCCCAGGTAGGAGTTGCCGACCGTCGCCAGCTTGCCGCCGAACCAGGGCCGGGTCCGCAGCCACGCCAGCGTGTCCGCCCCGTCGTCGATCTCGTGCACCCACGGATTCCACACTCCCGCAGAGCCGAACGTGCCTCGGCAGCGAACCAGCAGCAGGTGGTAGCCCCGGGTGGGAAACTGCGCCCTGTAAAGAGCCGAGTTCAGCCCTTCCCAGCCGTAGGGCGAGCGGATCATCACCGTGCCCACCGACCCCCCGACCGGCGCGTAGTGGTCGGCCAGAAGTTCGACCCCGTCACGCATCGGGATCCGTACGCGCCGGTTGATCGTGTACTCGCTTGTTGCCGCACGCAGCCCGAGGCGACGGGAGAGCATCCGGTCGACGACTCGTTCGCGCCGGCCCGGCCGCACGTCTGACTCTTGCTCGTTGCGCACCCTCATGGAGTGTCATCACCGCCAATGTTCGTTCACATCAGCAGAAAGCTACTGTTGCTTTCTCTTGGCGTCAAAGAGCACTTCCTGCAAATTCGCTGGATGTGACAGACTAGACAGAATCAGTTGCAACGATCTGAGGGTTATTGCAACGCCGCAACCTTGTCGTGTGTTGCAATGACTGTAGTGAAAGACCGCACTGGCCCGGGAATGAGATCCGGCAGCGACAGGAGGACGGATGCCAGGTGACCGGCTGACCTTGGAGGACCGGCAGCGCATCGCGGGATGGCTCGGTGAAGGACTTGGCTATGCCGTGATCGCGCGGCGGCTGGCCCGTCCGACGTCGACCATCAGCCGCGAGGTGGCGCGCAACGGCGGGCCCGAGGCGTACCAGGCCGAAAGGGCCCATGAGGCTGCCGCGCGCCGCGCACGCCGCCGCGCACCCACTGCCGCCGCACCCACGCCGGCTGCCGACGGCTACGGGCGCGACGTCCACGCCGTGTGTGACTTCGAGGAACAGTTCACCGCCATGATGGTCCGCACCGGGCTCCCTCCGATGGCGGCCAGAGTTCTCGCCTGCCTGTTCACCGCGGACAGTGGTGACTCCACCGCCGCCGAACTGGTCCAGCGGCTGGCGGTCAGCCCGGCGTCGGTCTCCAAGGCGATCGCCTACCTCGAGAAGCTGGAACTGGTCACCCGCAAACGTGACCCCGAGCGCCGACGCGAGCGCTACCTCATCGATGACGACGTCTGGTATCGCGCCTGGTCGGCCAGCACCCGGTCCATCACGATGTGGGCCAGGACCGCCGAGCGCGGCGCCGGCGTCCTCGGCGCCGCGACCCCCGCCGGCGCGCGTCTGCAACGCACCGGCCGCTTCTTCCAGCTCCTCGCCGAGGACATGGCCCGGGCGGCCGAACACAGGCGACAGACCTTGGGTACGCCATCGGCGGCCGAACAGCAGTGAACCACTACCCACGCCCGCCGACGTGGCTCTGGTCAAGTACCAACAGCGCTGTCGCATCTCGGTCGAGCGTGAAGTGCATCACAAGGTGTCACACTTCCGGGGCGCCGTCCCTCTCAGGTGGTGATCGCGACGACCGATGAAGGAGGCAGCGATGCCCGACACGCCGACGGCCGCCCACCCGGCGGAGGAGGCGACCACGATCTTCCTCGCCCATCGCAAGCTGCTGTTCTCCGTTGTGTACGCGATGCTGGCGGCGTCGCCGACACCGAGGACGTCCTCCAGGAGACCTGGCTCGCCTGGGCCGCTAGCCATCGACACCGCCTCGGCGCGCAGCGCCGGCTCCGCCGCGTCCTCCCTCGCGCTCCCGGCGGGGGCGCCCTCGATCATCGGCTCGGGCAGCCACGGCCCAGGGTAGGCCTCGCGGCGGCAACGCGACCAGGTGACCGGCATCTACACCGTCACCGACCCCGACAAGCTCACCCACGTCACCCGCACCTAGAAAAGACGCGTCCCCCTCCATCGGAAGGCTGACCCATGATCCTGATCACCGGCGCCACCGGCGCCCTCGGCCGTCCCCTCGTCCACCTGCTCGCCCGCGAGGGCGCCAAGGTGCGCGCCGTCACCCGCGACCCAGGCGCGGCGCACCTGCCCGGCGGCGTCGAGGTCGTCCGGGGCGACCCATCCCGGCCGGAGACGCTCACCCGGCACCTCGACGGCGTCACCACCGTCTTCCTGCACCCCCGCGCGTGCGGCGACGACCCCGGCGAGCTGCTCGCCCTGGCCCGGGAGCGCGGCGCCGCCAAGGTGGTGGCGCTGTCCGCCACCAACGTGGACGACCCCCTGGGCCACCAGCCCTCCCGGGCCCGCGGCGACCGCAACAAGGAGACCGACGCCGCCGCGGCGGAGAGCGGCATGGAGTGGACCAGCCTGCGGGCCTCCTCGTTCGCCGGCAACGCGCTCGTCTCGTGGGGCGCGCAGATCCGCGCCGGCGACGTCGTCCGGTACGTGCACGCGGGCTTTTCGGAGCCGCTCGTCGACGAGCGCGACCTGGTGGAGGTCGCGGCCCGCGCCCTGCTCACCGCCGACCTGGCCGGACGGCGGCTGGAGTTGACCGGCCCCGAGAGCGTCTCCCACGAGCGGGCCGTGACGATCATCGGCGAGGCGATCGGAAGGCCGCTGCGCTTCGAGGAGATCGCGCCGGAGGCCGCCGAGGAGGCCATGGTGCGGCGCGGCCTGCCGCGGCCATTCGTATCCGCGCTTATGGCTAGGTACGCCCGGCACGCGGCGCTGCCGCCCGCCGAGCCGACCCGGACGGTGGAGGAGGCGCTGGGACGGCCGGCGCGGACGTTCGCACAGTGGGCGGCCGACCACGCCCCCGCCTTTCGCCCCTGACCGGACCGGGGCCCCTGGTCGGCCGCGCCGCGCCGCGGGGCGTCGAGGACGTGCTCGGCCAGCTCACGCGCGGATGCCGCCGGGTCGGTGCCGGCCGGGTGGCTCCCGCCGCCAGGGCGCCGTCCATGAGCATGCAGTTGGGTGGCGGCGTGCTGCGGCCGCCGATGGCCGAGCCGCGCACCTCATCCTCCAGGAGCCGCCCCGCCCGCCGGGATTCACGAACCCATGTCAGCCGCCGTCGGCGTGAATACCGGAGCAAATCATCGCTGGTGATCTCCGGGAACGAGCGCAGCTGCTCCAACTGCTCCTCGGAGAACACCTTCTCGGACAAGGCATCGCCTCTACCTGCCGTACTGGACAAAACAGGAACGAACATAGCGGCAGTAATCATCAACCCGCCATAGGAGGTCGAACTCCTACGCTTCCACAGGTCAGACGCTACTTGATTGAAGATTTCTTCAGCGCTACTGGGATCCCTAGGAAGAGCGGCTGAGAACCCGTTCGACATACATCCGGGATAACGGATAGTGAGAAATTCTTTCCTGGGCTTTCCGGGCCCTCCGCTGGGGTCCGTGTGCGGAGCCCCGACGCAGGGAGTCCGCGTACGTCATGCGATCCTTTGGATTCAGGTCGGCCAGGACGGTTCGTGGCTGAGTGAAGGAGTGGTGGTCATGGCGACGTTCGTGCTGGTGCCCGGGGCTTTTCACGGGGCGCGGTGGTTCGAGCCGCTGGCGCGGCGGCTGCGTGCGGATGGGCACGACGCCCGCGCGGCGGAGCTGACCGGCGTGGGGGAGCGGGTGCACGTGTCGTCGGGCGCGGTCAACCTGGACACCCACATCCAGGACGTGGTGAGCCTTCTGGAGCATGCGGACCTCACTGACGTCGTGCTGGTGGCGCACAGCTACGGGGGCATGGTCATCACCGGCGTGGCCGACCGGCTGGCGGATTCCGGACGGGTTCGCGCGCTGGTCTATCTGGACGCCTTCGTCCCGCGGGACGGCGATTCGGTGTGGACGCTGAGCCCTCAGGTCTGGCGCGACCGCTATCTGGCGGGCGTCGGCGCGGACGGCTTCTCGATGGCCCCGCCGCCGTTCCTCGCCGAGCCGCGCGTTACGTCGCAGCCCCTCGCCACCATGCTCCAGAGCATCACGCTCACCGGCGCCTCGGACAAGATCGAGCACCGCCACTACGTCTACATGAGCGCCTACGAGGGCACCCCGTTCACCCGGTTCCGCGACCGGCTGAGCGCCGACCCGTCCTGGACGGTCCGTTCCCTGCCGTTCGGGCACAACGTCATGTCAGAGTGCCCCGATGAGATCCACACCCTTCTCCTGGACGCCGCGATTCGCGCGACCAGGTGAGCGTTCGATGATCTAGGGGAGCGCGGCGCCCGCGGGACTTGGAACTGTGGACACGGGGCCCGCGGCGAGGCCGGGTCTCGGCCCTCTTGCCGAGGGCTCCGCCATATGGAGGACGACCAAGGCGGCGTTCGCCAAGCCGGAGCGACGTGCGCCGGGCGAAAGGCGTGGGCCCGAAGGACTCGCCAATGCGCTGCCGAGCCTTCCGCTCAATGATTGAGGAGGTCCGCTCCCTCGTGGAGGACCCCGCCTTCGCGGAGAGTTCCGCCTTCCGGGTTGGCACCGCCGCCGGGTTGCGCCCGCTGCCCACGTGGAAGCGTACGGCCGACTTCGTGTTCGTCCAGCTCAGCTTCCCTTTGAAGGCGCTGCCACGCTGGCGCGAAGCCAACCCCGGTGGACGTGCCGGTCTACGCCGGAGTGATGGTCATCTCCAACGACAACCACGCCCGCCGGTCGCATCCCGGTCACTCTACCCATCGCATCCCTGCACCGGACGAGGTCCGCACCTCACCTGACGACGGGCGGCGTCTCCGTCAGCCCGATGCGGCGGTGCAACCGGCGCAGCGGCGCGGGCGCCCACCAGTTCGCCGGCCCCGCGAGGCGCATGAACGCCGGGACGAGCACGCCGCGGATGAGCGTGGCGTCGACCACCACGGCGAGCGCCATGCCGACCCCGAGCTCCTGCAGGAAGACCACGCGTCCGGTGGCGTAGGTGGCGAAGGACACCGCGAGGATGAGCGCCGCGGCCGTGACGAGTGGGGCGCTGCGCCCGATGCCCGCCGCGACGGACCCCACCGGGTCGCCCGTGCGGTCGTACTCCTCCTTGATCCGCGACAGCAGGAAGACCTCGTAGTCCATCGAGAGGCCGTAGGCCACGCAGAACATCAGGATCGGGATGCTCGGCTCGATCGACCCGGTGGGCGTGAACCCGAGCGGCCCCGACAGGTGGCCCTGCTGGAAGACGAAGACCAGGGTGCCGAACATCACCGACAGGCTGAGCAGGTTGAGCACGGACGCCTTCAGCGGCGCGACCACGCTTCCCGTCATCACGAAGAGCACGGCGAAGGTCACCACGACGATCAGCGCCCCGATGAGCGGCAGTCTGCCGGTGACCCCGTCACGGTAGTCGGCGAGCTCGGCCGGATACCCGCCGACCAGGACCTCGAAGGGGGCGGGCACGGCCCGCACGGCCCGGACCAGGCCGGCGGAGTCCGCCTCCAGCCGGTCGGAGTAGGGCACGACGGCCAGCCACGTGCCGTACCCTGAGATCGGTTCGGTCTTCCCCGCCGAGACCGGAGCCCCGTCCTTGTAGGCGCCTGCCGCCGAGTCCACCCGCGCCACTCCCTCCAGGCGGGACAGCGCTGCGGCGTACCTTCCGATCGTCGCCGCGTCCGCGCGGGCCCGCGGTGCGACGACCCGGACGGCGTCGGCGTCCTCGGCCCGGAAGTCCTGGCGGATTTCGTCGTACATCTGCCGCACCGGTGCGGACGCGGGCAGCACGCGGTCGTCGGGGACCCCGAACCTCACGCCCAGGAACGGCGAGCCGAGCAGCAGCAGGACACCCAGTGCGGCGCCGCCCAGCGCGAGCGGCCGGCGCATGACGCGGACGGCGACGGTGTACCAGAACCCACGTCCGGTGTGCGGGGTCCCGCCTCGGCGGGTGAGGCGGTGTCCCAGCACGGTGAGGGCCGCCGGCAGCACCACCGTGGCGCCGACGACAGCCGCGGCCACGACGGCGATGCCCGCGTAGGCGAAGGAACTGAGGAACGGGAAGGGGAAGGCGAACAGCACCGCCAGCGAGGCGGCCACCGTCGCGCCGCTGAACAGCACGGTACGGCCGGCGCTGCGCACCGTACGGGCGACCGCTCCGCCCACCTCGGCGCCGGGCCGCAGTTCCTCCCGGAAGCGGAAGATCATGAAAAGGCCATAGTCGACGCCGAGGCCGATGCCCATCACCAGGGCGATGTTCGAGGCGAAGGTGGAGACTTCGGTGAAGAGCACGACGCCGCGCAGCAGGGCCAGGGAGCCCAGCACGGCGAAGACGCCGACCCCCACAGTGAGCACAGCGGCGGCCAGCCGGCGGTAGACCCACCACAGCAGCAGCACGACGAGCGGCAGGATGACCAGCTCGGCCCGGACGAAGTCCGCGCGTGCCTGTTCCATGACCGCGCGGAACACCTCGTCGCCGCCGCCGACCCGCACCCGGACGACGGCGTCGTCCCGGGTGAAGCGCGGGGCCAGCTCCGGCAGCACCTCCCGGCGGACGTGGTCGGCGTCACCCGGCACCCAGGCGAGCACCAGTGCCCGCCGGCCGTCCTCGCCGCGCATCGTCGAAGGTCTCCCGGTGCTCCAGTACGACCAGGCGTCGCCGACGCCGGGGTGGCCTCGCAGCTCGCGGGTGAGGGCCTTCCCGGCCTCGGCCACGCGCGGATCGTCGACGGTGCCGTGCTCCGCGGTCACCAGCAGGGCGATGTTCGGACTCCCGGTGTGGAAGCGGGCGGCGAGGGCGTCCCGGGCCCGCGTCGACTCCGAGCCCGGGGCCTCGAAGCGGTTGAGCGAGAGTGCGTTGAGCGTGCCGGCGGCGATGACACCGGCGACGAGCATGACCAGCAGGCTCGTCGCGAGTGTCCACCACGGCCGTCCGGCGGCGAATCCGCGCGGCATGAACTCCCCTTGGTAGGCTCAGATTTACGAGTCGTTGCTCGCGTTCCGCGGCAACAATACGAGCGATTGCTCGTGTTCGCAACGGTTGGCTGGCCGAGGAGTGGTCGTGACGGTGGATGAGGTGCCCGGCGGAGAGGTGAAGCCGCGACGGCGGCAGGCCCGGGGGGAGCGGCGGATGGCGGAGATCCTGGACGCGGCGGCGGAGGTCTTCGCGGAGGCGGGCTACGAGAGCGCGACGACCAACGCGATCGCCTCCCGCGCGGGCATCTCGCCCGGCTCGCTGTACCAGTTCTTCCCGAACAAGGAGTCCGTCGCCCGAGCCCTGGCCGACCGCTTCACCGGGCAGATGCGCGAGGCGCACCAGGAGGCGTTCGACGCGGCCGACTTCCGGACGATCGGTCTGGACGAGCTGCTCGACCGGGTGGCCGATCCGATCGTCGCCTTCAACGTCGCCAACCCGGGGTTCAAGGCGCTGTTCGCGCGCCCCGACATGCCGGCCGGGCTGCGTGCCGCCGTCGAGCCAATCCAGTCGGTGCTGGTGGGACGCGTGCAGGCGATCATCCTGACGCGGGCGCCCGCCCTGGCGCCGGACGACGCCGCCCGCACCGCCCGGGTGGCGATCCAGGTCTTCCAGGCGATGGTGCCGCTGGTGGTCGCCGCCGAGGCCGGCGAGCGGGAGGCCACGGTGCGGGAGCTGAAGAAGGTGCTGCGCGGCTATCTCGGGCCGGTCATCGGCTCTAGTCCTCATCCCAGTAAGGAGTAGGGAGCGACCGGTAGGCCCTCGACGATTTACTTGTGCGATGGCAGGTGGCCGGCGCGATGATGGACGGCGTGATCGGACGGATGCGGCGGATCCCGCGATGGGCAGTGGCGCTGGTCCTCGTGTACGTCGTCATCCTGGTTTCGTGGGCACCGCGTCGCACCTCATCGACTTCGCCCGCGGCGGCCTGCGGCCCTATCACTGGGTTCCCGGCTGGCTTAACCTGTTCTGGACCTCATTGATGATCTTCGATGACGGCGGCGGCTGTGCTTCTGACCCTCGGCAGGAGGGGCGGTGCGGATCTGACCTGCGCCATCATGGTGACCGACCTGGCGGCCAACTGGTACGCGGTGTACGGCATCCAGCACAGCGACTTCTTGGCCCAGCCCGGCTTGCGACAGGTGATCTAGGAAACATGGTCGACCTTGCGGGGTCGGTGAGCTTGTGGTTGCGGATCGGGATGTCGGTGGTCCGCCGCACGGTACGCGGCCCCTCGTCCAGATAATAGGTGCCACCTCATCGGTAGACAGCTGGGCGGCTCCGGGTGGGACCGGAATAACTTGGTGCCGTGCGTCTCTGACCCAAGGAGGCCGCCCGGCCTTTGTGGTGAACGTTGAGGTCTTCTTGGAGCGGGATGGCCGCCGGCTGCTCATCCGGCGCGGCAGCGGGGAAGCTCATGCTGCTGGTCTGCTCGCCGGCGTCGGCGGAAAGGCGGAGACCGACGGTGCTGGAATCGATGTGCTGGAAGAGACCGCCCGGCGGGAGGTGGCCGGGTTCGCCTGGCTCACGGCCGCTGAGGCCGAGACAGACGTCAACTGCCCGCCGTAGATCGCACGAAGTCTGCGGCGTGCGGCGTACTGATCGTTTTTCGAGTCGGTCGGGATGCTATGTCGGTGCATCTCCAGGGTGCGGTTCGCGCTTTCCGATCCTCCTGGAGTGAGTCAGATGAAGCCGGATGGAGGGCGAGTGGTTCGAGCCGCGACAGCCGATGACATGCACGCCGTACGGGGGGTCGCCAAGAGGTTCGGCCTGCTGGCCGGATGGTACGGGACGCCTGACTTCCTCGACGCCGAGCGTTCTTTCGGCACGCTCCTCTTCGCCCCGGACGACGCCGGTGGAGCCCTCGGTTTCGGTGGCGTGCTACGACGAGGCCCCGTCACCCACCTGGGCGATTTGTTCGTGTTGCCCGAGCATCAGTTCGGAGTTGCTGCGCGGAGCTGGGCCGAAAGTGACGTTCGCCTCGTCCGACCCACGCGCCATCGCCCTCTACGTCCGGCACGGCCTGCGTCCCTGGACCCCGCTGCTCTACCTGACCGGGCCGACCGCGGGACTGCCTACGCCACCGGCGCGGCGAACGCGGCCGGAGAACATCGCGGCGTTGGACACCCGCGCATCCGGAGGTGCCCGGCACGCCACCCTTGCTTGGTACGCCGCCCTGCCGGGCGTCTCCTTCTACGCAACGGACCGGGGTTACGCCGCTGTCTGCCAGACCGGCCACGATGTCATGATCGGTCCGGCTGGCGGGGTCGGCCCGCAGGACTGCGTGGACGCCGTGCTCGGTGCCCTCGCCACCGCCCAGGCGCGCATCGCTCGAATCGCGGTCCCGGGCTTGCATCCCCTCGTGCCCGCGCTGCTCGGTGCCGGCTGGCACATCGCGGACATGGACACATTGATGGCCGACGATGCGGGACTGGCACTGATCCATCCCGACCGCTACGTTCCCCACCCGGACCTCGGCTGATTCGCAGGAGCGGCCTCGCTCCGGTGGCTTCGACGACAGCGGCCGACCAGTGCTGGGCCAGGTCGGTGAGCTGGTCGTCACGCGCCCCATGCCGTCCATGCGGTTATCGTTCTCGAATGACCCAGGCGGCGGCCGATACTACGACTCCCATCGTCCACAGCCAGCCGCGTTGTCACCCGGCATGCGCTCCCGCAGGGCGTTGATGAGTGCGCTGAGGGCGCTGCTGTAGGCGTGGTCTGCCGGGGTCGCGTAGCCGATGACGAGGGCGAGTGGAGACTCCTCCGGCCGGTGATAGAAGGACGAGATGCCCTCGACAAGGATGCCGCGTTCTGCCAGGTACCCGAGAAGCGGGACCTCGAGATCCGCATCGGCGGGGAGGCGGAGGACAGCATGCAGGCCCGCGGCGATACCGAAGAGCCGTCCGTGCGGCAGCTGCCGGGTGACGGCCTTGCCGAGGAGATCTCGTCGCCTACGGTAGCGGGTTCGGCAGCGGCGCACGTGCCGGTCGAGTTCGCCGGTCTGGATGAGCCGGGCGAGCACGAGCTGGTCGATGACGTTGACGTAGGACTCGTCCCAGCGCGTTGCCTCCCGTAGCGGGATCATGAGGCTGCTGGGCAGGACCAGCCAGGCCAGACGCAGCCCGGGGGCGATGGTCTTGCTGGTGGTTCCTACGTAGATGACCCTGTCGGGAGCCATGCCTTGGAGGGCGCCGACAGGTTGACGGTCGTAGCGGAACTCGCCGTCGTAGTCGTCTTCTACGATGAACCCGTCGGCTCGCCTGGCCCAGGAAACGAGCTCGACGCGCCGGGCAGAGCTCAGGGTGACTCCGAGCGGGTACTGGTGTGCAGGGGTGACGACGACGGCGGTTTCGTTCGTGAGTGCCTCGACGATCAACCCGTCCCGGTCGACGGCAATGCGACGCGCTCGGTGTCCCATCTGTTCGACGAGCCTTGGATAGTCGGGCTCGGTCGGGTCTTCGAAGGCGAACATGCCCGCGCAGGCGATGTGGTGATGGAGGACCTGGCACACCAGTCGCAGTGCATGGGCATAACCGGCGCATATCACGATGTGGGCGGGCGTGGTGATGACGCCGCGGACCCGGCCGAGGTATTCGGCCAGCGCCTGCCGGAGCTCGATGGTGCCCGTTCGATCTGGGTAGCCGAGTGCGGTGTTGGGGGCGGTCTGCAGGATGTGCCGGGTGGCGGCGAGCCACTCGCGTCGCGGGAAGGCGGCCAGGTCGGGGAAGCCGGACCTGAGATCGATTCCGCGCACGGGCGGCAGGGTGACGGGCGACGGCTGTGTGGTCTCCGTGGGCGGGGCTGCGGGCCGGGGAGCCACGCGAATGCCCGACCGGGACTTGGACTCCAGATATCCCTCGGCGACGAGTTGGTCCAGGGCCTGGGTGACGGTGCCGCGGGAGATCCCGAGATCATGAGCGAGTGTCCGCGACGAGGGCAGTCGTGTTCCCGGCGGGAGTCGGCCGCTTCGCACGGCATCACGCAGGGCGTGTTCGAGTCCCGCCCGCAGGCCACGCCCCGCGCCGGGTCGGAGGTGGAGATCCAACCCCCATCTGGACCACTTATCCTCCATGGATCTGGACTATATCCCTGAGCCAGATGCTCCCTACGTTTGAGGTATGAGACACCTTGCTGCGGCCATCGGGCTCACGGACCACCTCCTAGGGCAGGGTTCCCCGGCAGCTTCGCGTTCGCCATCCGGCGTGTCGCAACGGGATCGATCATGCGATGACCGGCTGTGGGGTATCGCGCGATGGGCCAGAAGGACGGGCCGTCCCGCGGACGTGCCGCAACCAGGTCCCGCTGGCAGGGTTCCGGATGTTCGGCACGTCCAAGGACCTCCGTGATGACCTGCCCCAGACCGTGATCGGGATCACCGTCATCCGTGACGGGATCCCGGTCCCGTGTGGTGCCGGCCCGGGGTTCGGGTTCTCATCTGGCGGCTTGAAAGCTGCCAGTCCCACGGCTCCACCCCAGATGGGCAGCAGCGCCCTCCACCACCGGCCGCCACACCAGCCAGAAACCAGGCCACCCAGCGGCTTCACGACCCCGGAAACGAGAAATCCCGCCCGATCAAGCTGATCAGACGGGATCTCGTCAACCGCTCCCGAGCTAACTCAAGAACGGCCCGCCCAGGCGGCCGGAGTGCTCAGGGGTGGCTGCCTCCATCGAAGGAGGGCCGGGGGATGCCGGGGGAAGAGGGTGCGGGTTCGTGTGTATCGCGGCCATCTGGAACGCGACGGCGGGCAGCGACGGGACTGTGCGCGCCTTGATAGCCAGAGTGGCGCTAGTCTGCGGCCTGGCACGCGAGGCGAGTGACGCGGCGCCGAGCATGAGCGCGAAGCGTACCGATGCCGAGCCACCCGGTAAGCAGCAACGCCAGAGCAGCAGGCATCAGCGCCCATGCGGACAGGTCACCCGGATCGGTGCCGTTAGCGAGCAGGCTGCTGCCTGCAGCAGCTCCCGCGGCGGAACCGAGATACATCGCTGCCATCTGGAACGCGACGATCGGCATCGCCTGCTCAGGCCGGTCTCCGGTCAGGGCTTGCTGCAGGGTAGGGACGCTCGTCCATCCTGCCCCACCCCACAACGCCGCCGCGATGAGCCACGCTGCCGGGGCGGTGAAGACCCAAGTAGCGGCGAAGCCCCCCAGTAGCACTGCGGGCAGAGCGATGAGCAGCGTACGGGGCCCGAACGCGTCTAGATGCCTGCCGACCAGGGCGGAGCCGGCGACTCCACCGATGCCCCAAGCCCACACCAGCGCGAAGCCCCAGTCCTGGAGCCCTCGAGCCTCGGCCATGGGCAGCAGGTAGGTGTAGAGCCCGAGACTGGCCACACCGAGGAGAAACGCAGCAGCGACCCCGGCGAGAGTCTTCGACGACCGCAGCACCGCGAAGGCAGGAGCACGCGAAGCGGGCAGCGACGGGATCGTGGGCGCCTTGACAGTCAGAGCGACCATGCTGAGGAGACCAACAGCGACGACCAGGGCCATTGTCCATCGCCAATTCAGCTGGTTGCCGATGAGCATCCCGACCGGCACTCCAGCGACTGTTCCGGTGGACAGCCCGAAGGTCACCATGGCCATGGCGCGGCCCCGTTCATGGTCGGCGACCATGGCGGCGGCAGCGGCGGTTGCCACCGCGGTCAGCACGCCAGCGCCGGCGCCTGCAACCACACGCGAGGCGAGAAACACCTCGGTCCCCGGCGAAACCACGGTGATGAGGTTGCCGAGATTGAACACACCCAGCGCGATCAGCAGCGCCCTAGCGGTACTCCCACGGATCAGCATTCCTGACAGCAACGGCCCCGCCAGAGCGTATGCCGCAGTGAAGGCTGTCACACCCAGGCCAACCGCCGCGACCGTCGTGGCGAGCGAATCGGCGATCGAGGGCAGCACCCCGGAGAGAACATAGGCATCGATACCCAGCGCGATCGCGGCCGCGACAAGCGGCCAAACGCGGCGGATCATGCGTCCTCCTTCGCAGGAGCGGCTTCCTGATAGCCGTTGAGGACCGTGTTGATCAGGCCAGGGAACCGCGCCTCCAGGTCATCGCGGCGCAGCTGGATCATGCACTTGCGTCCTTCGGCGCGGACGAACACCACCCCGGATTCGCGCAGGAGGCTGGTGTGATGTGTGAGCGTCGACCGTGGCAGGTCCGGTCCCAGCTCGATGCTGTCCACCTCACCGCGCTCCGCGAGCATCCGCACCATCGACAACCGCAGCGGCTCGCTCAACGCGAACAGCACCCGCGGGATCGCGATCTCATCAGCCTCAGGATGCTCGTACACCCGTGACGACGCCATCAGAACCACCCCACATCGTTCGACTATTTTCGCACGATGATAGTGCGGGAATTCTCGAACGATCAAGTTGATCCGCCAAGCCCTCCCGCGGCAGTGGCGGCGCGGCCTCGATCTGCAAGAGGTGTGACAGCTCCGAGCTGGGCCGGCGGCGGCTTCGGCAGGCGGTCGCGAGCCGGGATGCCGAGCGGCACGGCGACGTTCCGTCTATCCGGAGAACTCGTGGTCGATCTACGACCGGCCCTGAGCCGTCAGTCCAGCTCGCACGCTACAGCGGACTTCAATACAGGCCATAGACGTCGACAGAACCAGCGAGCGGGTAGCAGGCGTCCTCAACCATGAGTGTCCTCGTGCCGATGGTGGCGTTACGCATCTCCTGCAGGAGGTGTCGCAGGGAGCGATCTGCAGGTCTTGCGCAGCGACCCAGTCGGCCGACCGCCGGGAAACTGAATCGAGTCTCGTGGTGCCACCCGCTGTCAGGGCCATTGCCAGGCGTGTGCCGGCGGGGGAGTGGCATCAACGCGGCAGAATCCTAGATCTAGACGCCGCGTCGTATGCGTCGTACAAGGCCATGTTCGCGCAGGACATAGATAGTGCGCTGACGCTGCTGTGATCGTCAGGTGGGTGACCTTCAAGACTGCTCGAGTGCAGGTTGGGTGGCAACGTCGCGGGGGCGAGCGCTGATGGAATTCGGCTCTCGCCCCCGCAACGGCGGCCCTGTTTCGCGCCTCAGACAGTGATGCCCCGACGAGTCGCTGGCGCACATCTCACCGGCGCACAGCGAGAACGTCGACTTCTTCGCTGTCATCACCGATGGACGTCGAGGCGGAGCCGGCCAAACTGGACGGCGGCGACTGGCGGCCACTACGCCCGACGGCGACGGAACCTCAGATCTGATGCGACCAGAACGGCTTCTCCTCCCGATCACATCGGCCGGAGCGCGAGGATCCAGGCAGCGATTGTCTTCGGCATGGTTATGCGGAGATCGGTGCCGGTGTTCGTCGGGGCGGGGACAGTGAGCGCGTCATCTAGCGGTCGCCAGGGTTTGTTCGACCTCGGAGACATGCCCAGCAGTTCGGAGTACGGTGATGCGTCCCTCGTGAGGGAGTAGCAATCTGCTTCCCGAGTGGGTGGACAGCAGCGGTTTTCCTGGGATCGGGATGTCGAGGGCCGAGCCGGTGAGGTTGAGCGTGATCAGCAGTTCTTCATCGGGATGGGCGCGCCGGTAGGCGAGCACACCATCGGGGGCGGGCACAGGCTGGTACGACCCGTCCCTCAGCGCGGCGTGTCCGCGGCGTAGCCCGAGCAGGGCGCGGGTGAGGTTAAGGAGCGAGCCGGGGTCGGCCGCCTGGGCGGCGACGTTGACGGACGGGTCGCCCAACGGCAGCCACGGCCGAGCCGCTGGCAGGCAGAATCCGGCGTTGGGTCCTGCGGTCCAGGGCATCGGGGTGCGGGCAGGATCTCGTCCCTCCCAGGGGTCGCGTGCCTGGTGCGGAGGAATCGGCACGTCGGTCATGCCGAGTTCGTCACCGTAGTAGAGCACCGGTGTGCCACGCAGGGTCAACAGCAGCATCAGCGCGACGCGTACCTGGTCGCGGCCGAGCCGGGTGGCCATGCGCGAGATGTCATGGCTGCCCAGCACCCAGTTGGGCCACGCGTGCGCGGGCAACGCGCGGTCATAGGCGGTGATGAAGGCCTGGAGGTCGTCCGCCCGCCAAGGGGTGAACAGCAGCCAGAAGTTGATCGGAAGGTGCAGCATGTCGTCGTTGCCGTAGTAGCCGGCCAGCCGGGGGAGCGGGAGCCGGTATTCGACCTCGCCGATCAGCACCCGCCCGGGATAGCCGTCCGTGATGTCGCGCAGTTCCCTGAGCAGGTCCAGGGTGCCGGACTGGTTGAGCTGGTAACGGGCCAGCGCGGGCTCGTAGCCGCCGCGCCCGTCGAGGGGCTCGTCCCGGAAGCGTTCGTCCTTCAGCAGGTAGTCCACCATGTCGACGCGGAAGCCGTCGACGCCCCGCTCCAGCCAGAACTGCATCACCTGATGCATGGCCTGCCGCACTTCGGGGTGGCGCCAGTTCAGGTCAGGTTGCTCAGGCAGGAACGAGTGCAGGTAGTACTGGCCGGTCCGCGGGTCGAGGGTCCAGGCGGGCCCGCCGGTGACCGCGCGCCAGTTGTTGGGCGGCCCGCCGCCTGCTGGATCGCGCCAGATGTACCAGTCGCGCATGGGGTCGTCGGCGGACGTGCGGGACGCGGCGAACCACGGATGGTCGATGGAGGTGTGGTTGGGCACGAAGTCGAGAATCACGCGCAGCCTGCGGTGGTGTGCTTCGGCCAGCAGCCGGTCGAAGTCGGCGAGGGTGCCGAAAAGTGGGTCGACGGCGGTGTGGTCGGTGATGTCGTATCCGAAGTCGCGTTGGGGCGAGCGGTAGAACGGCGAGAGCCAGATCGCCTCGACCCCGAGCCAGGACAGGTAGTCCAGGTGCGCGGTGACGCCCGGCAGGTCGCCCACGCCGTCGCCGTCGCTGTCGGCGAAGGAGCGGGGGTAGACGTGGTAGATCGCGCCGTGTTTCCACCAGGTGGTCGCCGTCACAGGACGCCGTACCGGTGGAAGGAGTCGGCGAGCGAGCCGCTCTCGGCGGCCGCTGCGCGGAAGGCGTCCTCGGCCGCGCGCTTGTCCGCGACCAGTTCGGCAACACGGCCGACGGCTTCGGCCGGCACGACGGTGACCCCGTCCAGGTCGCCGATCAGTACGTCGCCGGGCCGGATCAGCACGCCGCCCAGCGTGACGGGCTCGCCGTGCGCGACCACGTCGAGCCTGCCCTTGCTGTCGTAGGGGACCGTCCCCCGGCTGAAGATCGGGAAAGGTCCGCCGGCCAGCGTTGCCGCGTCCCGTACCAGGCCGTCGGTCAGAGCTCCGGCGACGCGGCGCGCTCGGCAGGCGGTGGTGATCAGCTCTCCCCAAACGCCGGCGGCGTCGGACCTGCCGGTGCCGAACACGACGATTTCACCTGCTTGGACGTGTTCCATCGCCTGCAGCAGCCCTTGGTACGGCACGGCGGGCCGGGCCTCGCGGGCCGGCTCGGCACGCAGGCAGAACGCCGGGCCGAGCAGCGTGTGCGACGGCGCGAGGGGCACGACGTCCGGGGGCAGGCACTGGTTTCTCAGGTCGAGCTGGTCAAGCGCGTCCGCCGCGAGCGCGCTGGAGACGGTCGCGAACAGCTGGCGGAGGGAGGGTTGTGACATACGGGGAGTGTGCCTGCTTTAATCTCATATATGCAAACAAGACTGTTGCACTATGTGAGACAGGAGTGAGATGTCCGGCTCACTGGAACGCGCCCTCGACGCCTTGGAGCTCCTGGCCGAGGGCCACGAGACGACGCTGGCCGGGCTGGCCAAGCGGCTCGGCGCCTCCCGCGCCACCGTGCACCGACTGCTCGCAGTGCTGCAGGAGCGCGGTTACGTCCGGCACCTGCCGCAGACTCACGAGTACCGGCTCGGCCCGGCATTGAACGATCTGACGGCGCGCTCGGACTCCGCCTCGCTGATTCCCCTGGCCGCGCCGGTGCTGGCCGAGCTGTCCAGGCTCACCGGTGAGACGATCAACCTCGCGGTGCTGCGGCGCGGGCGCATCGTCTGGGCCGACACCGTGGACGCCGTGCACGCCATCCGGCTGACCACGACGCTGGGCGAACGGGTGCCCCCGCACGGCACCGCGATCGGCAAGGCCATCCTGGCCACCTTGCCGGAACGGGAATGGGGCGCGCTGCTGGGGCAGGAGCCGTACGCGCGGCTGACCCCGTCCACCTGCACGACGCTGGCGGAGCTGCGCCCCGCTCTCGACGAGGCCCGCGCCCATGGTTACGCCCTGGACGAAGAGGAATCCGAGATCGGGGGCATCTGCCTGGCCGCCGCCGTGCTCGGCCGCGCCGACCGGCCGATCGGCGCGATCTCGGTGTCGGCGGTGGCGGCCCGCCTGCCCAGGACACAGTGGCCACAGATCGGCGAAGCGGTCCGCCAGGCCTGCACGCGACTGTCGACGTGGATCAAGACCAACGAATAAGGAGGACCATTGCGACTGGCAGGAAAAGTAGCGATCGTCACCGGCGCGGCCGGCGGTATCGGAGCGGCGACCGCGGCCAGGTTCGCCGCCGAAGGCGCCTCGGTGGCCTGCGTGGACCGCCGCGCAGAGGCAGTGGAGGCAATCGCGCGGCGCATCGGCGCCAACGCGTTCGCCATCGCCGCAGACGTGGCATCCCCCGGCGACAACGCGCGAATGGTCGAACAGACCGTCCGCCGGTTCGGCGGACTCGACATCTTGCACGCCAACGCAGCGGTGCAGGTCATGGGCTGGATCGAGGACACCGACCCCGAACAGTGGGACCGGCTGCACTCGGTCAACCTCCGCGGCGTCTACCTCGGCGTACAGGCCGCTCTGCCGGCACTGCGGGAAAGGGGCGGCGGCTCGATCGTCATCACCGCGTCCCTGCTCGGCATCGTGGGCGACCCGGACATGCCCGCCTACGGCGCGATGAAGGGCGGATTGCGGTCCATGACCCGGGCCCTGGCCGCCGCCCACGGACCTGAGGGCATCCGCGTCAACACCATCTGCCCCGGCGATGTGGAGACCGAGCTGCTCGACGAGTTCTTCGCCTTCCAGCCCGATCCCGACGCCGCCCGCGCGCGGCTCGCCGAGCGCTACCCGCTGCGCCGCTTCGCCGCACCCGAGGACGTGGCCGCCGCGGCGCTCTTCCTGGCCTCCGACGACGCCGCCTACATCACCGGCACCGATCTCGTCGTCGACGGCGGCCTGCTGGCCCGGATCTACTGAACCCCGAAAGGAGCCGATCACGTGTCGCTGCGAAGTGCCGCCTGGTTCGCGGGTGAGGACCTGCCGGGCTTTCTGCACCGAGCTTCACTGCGCGCCATGGGGCTGTCCCAGGCCGCGCTGTCCGGCCGGCCGATCGTCGGCATCGCCAACTCCTGGTCGGAGCTGGTCAGCTGCAACGCGCACTTCCGCGGGCTCGCCGACGCCGTACGGCGGGGCGTGCTCCAAGCGGGTGGCCTGCCGCTGGAGTTCCCGACGATCTCGCTGGGCGAGAACCTCATGAAGCCCACCGCGATGCTGTACCGCAATCTGATGGCCATCGACGTCGAGGAAAGCCTGCGCGCCTATCCCTTCGACGCGGTCGTGCTCCTGGGCGGCTGCGACAAGACCATCCCGGCGCAGCTCATGGGCGCCGCCTCGGCCAACGTACCCGCCGTGATGGTGCCCGGCGGCCCCGCCGCACCCGCGGTCTTCCGCGGACGACGGCTCGGCGTCGGCACCGATCTGTGGCGCTACACCGACCGGCTGCGCGCCGGGCAGATGAGCGAGGCGGAGTTCGCCGAACTGGAGCAGGCGGCCATGCCCGGAGTCGGGCACTGCACCGAGATGGGCACCGCGTCCACCATGGCCGTGCTCGCGGAGGCCCTCGGCGTCGCGCTGCCCGGCTCGGCGGCCATCCCCGCGGGGGACGCGCGGCGATACGCCGCCGCCGAGAGCGCGGGCGCCCGTGCGGTGTTCCTCGCGCGCTCCGGACCGCGCCCGCGCCAGATCGTCACTCGCGCCGCACTGCTCAACGCGGCCACCGTGCTGGCCGCGATCGGCGGATCGACCAACGCGATCGCCCACCTGCTCGCGCTGGCCAGGCGCAGCGGGGCGCCGTTCTCGCTCGACGACCTCGACGCCGCCGCGGCGCGTACGCCGCTGCTCGTCAACGTCCGGCCCGCGGGCGAGCACCTGTTCGAAGACTTCTTCCGCGCCGGTGGCGTTCCGGCCCTGCTCCGCGAGCTGGAGCCGCTGCTGCACACCGACGTCCGCACCGTGACGGGCCTTGCTCTGCGGGAGCAGCTCCGCGAGCCCGTCTCTTCCGATCGCGCAGTGATCGGCACGCTCGACGAACCGTTCGGCGGTCCCGGCGGCCTGGCGGTGCTGCGCGGCAATTTGGCGCCCGACGGCGCGGTCATCAAGGCGTCGGCCTCCTCCGGCCGGCTGCTGCGCCATCGCGGGCGCGCGATCGTGTTCGACAGCGTCTCCGACCTGGCCGCACGAATCGACGATCCCGCGCTGCCGGTGACCGCCGATTCTGTGCTCGTCCTGCGCAACGCGGGGCCCGTGGGCGGGCCGGGCATGCCGGAATGGGGGCAGCTCCCGATTCCCGCGAAACTGCTGCGCGAGGGCGTCACCGACATGGTGCGCATCTCCGACGCCCGGATGAGCGGGACGGCGTACGGGACCGTCGTCCTCCACGTCGCGCCCGAGTCCGCCGTAGGCGGTCCCCTGGCGGCCGTCCGCGACGGCGACCTCATCGACCTCGACGTCCCCGGACGGCGTCTGAACCTGGAGGTGGACGACAGCGAGATCAGGCGCAGGCTCTGTGAGTCTCCACCCCAGACGTTCACCGGCGCTTCCGGCTGGACCCGCCTCTACACCGGGCACGTGCTGCAGGCCGATCAGGGCTGCGATTTCGCCTTCCACGAGCCGGACACCGACGCCGACACCACCCCGCTGCCAACGGGCCTGCTGAGCGGATGGCACGGCGGCTGGTGATCCGATTTCCGGGTGTCACATCGGCTGGGAACCGATCGTGTCCGCCCAGCTCGGCATTCGCCGCAACGGGCGTGACTCGATAACGTTATGTGTCACATCGGCGTAGGAAGTGCTTGGCTTGTCCGTCGTCGCGTTGCCCGGCCAGCCCGACCCGGCCCCAGTCGGCGCGACGACCGCGGCAGCGGCCGACCACTTCCTCGACTCCATCACCGCGGCCACGACCCGCGCCGGCTACGCCGAGACCCTCACGCGGCTGCTCGCCGTCACCGGCGGCCACAGCCGCGACATGGAACCGGCACCTGTCCGCGCTCACTTCCTTCACCGCCGCTGCCGCTCGGCGGTGGCGGCCGAGCCAGCGGGACGGCGGCCCCCCTCGCCCGGCCCGCCCCCAGTTGGCATGGTGGCGTCCCCGGCTGAAGCCCAGCGTGCTGGACTGCCTGTACGGCACCAGCCGACAGTACCGTACGGTACGTGTGATGAGAGGTGAAAGGGGCGACCATGGGCACCGTTCGGTCCAAGGACGGCACGAAGATCGCTTTTGACGCGTGGGGGACCGGGCGGCCACTGATCATGGTCGATGGCGCCACCGCCCACCGCGCCGTCAACCCGGTCTACGCGGAGGTGGGCCGGCTGCTGGCCGACGAGTTCCGGGTGTACGCCTACGATCGCCGTGGCCGCGGGGAGAGCACCGATACCGCGCCGTACGCGGTGGAACGCGAGATCGAGGACATCGCCGTGCTGATCGCCGATGCCGGCGGCGGCCCGGCCGCCGTTTTCGGCGGATCCTCGGGCGCGGTGCTGGCTCTGGACGCCGCGGCGGCCGGCCTGCCGATCAGCCATCTGGCGCTGTTCGAGCCGCCGTTCGTCGTCGACGACAGCCGCCCGCCGCTGCCGGTCGACTACGTTGAGCGGCTGGACGCCGCCGTGGCCGAGGGCCGCCCGGGGGACGCGGCGGCGCTGTTCATGACCGCGGCGGTCGGCCTCCCTGAAGAGGCCGTCGCAGGGATGCGGCGGAGCGACTTCTGGCCTGCAGTGGAGGCGGTGGCGCACACCATCGCCTACGACGGGCGGATCATTGGCACCACCATGTCCGGCGCCCCGCTGCCGGCCGGCCGCTGGGCGGCGATCGGCGTGCCCGTCCTGGTCATGCACGGCACCGCCACCATGCCGTGGCTGATCACTGCGGCCCAGGCGCTGGCCGGCCTGCTGCCGACCGCGACCCTGCTGCCGGTGCCCGGCGAGAACCACGCCACCACGGCCGACGTGCTCGCCTCCGCGCTACGCCAGTTCGCCCAAGGCCGCCCTGAGGCAGGTGTCCGCCCGGGCAAGTAGGGTGCGGGCGCTACGCACACGCACCCTGGTGCCTCCCACGGAGGCCGAGACGAACACCCTCCCTGGGAGGGAACGGCAGGTGATTCTCCGAAGCGACGTCACCGTCGACCTGGTCCGGCACAAACGCGAGCGACTCGGACGTGGTGTGGGCCGCGCGAGTGTCAACCGTCTGCGAACAGTCCCTCGAGGGAATCGGCCAGGACACCAACCGGTCTAAGGGCCTGATCGGCTACCTGATGCGGAACCGGCACGGCACACCCTTCGAGCACAACTCCATGAAGTTTTTCGTCCACGCCCCGATCTTCGTGTTCCGCGAATGGATGCGTCACAGGTCCGGCTGTCTTCAACGAGGAGAGCGGCAGATACCGTGAGCTCGGGCCGATGTTCTACGTGCGTGGCCCGGAGCGGAAGCTGGTGCAGGAGGGCAAGCCCGGCCGCTACCAGGTCGCCCGCTCGGTGCCGCCTACAACGCGTTCGGGCCCGGCCCAGGGCGGCGCGACGGCAAGGACCTGTACGGCACCGCCGAAGTGTTCGACAAGAGCAGCCGCGCGAAGGCGGTGTCCTACAACCGGCCGCTCATGAACCGCACCTGCCGAGAGGGCGAAGAGCTCCTCGGCGCGCTTCAGTCCGGCGGATGGCGCGGGAGCATGCTTTCGTCAGGAACACCGGCGGCCGTCCCCCCATCCGCGATCACGCAAAACGGCTTCAGGGCAGTATGCCGCCCGCGAGGCTTCATCGGCTGCGCGTGTCATCCGACCTGAGGCACCACAGTTCAGCACCACCCGTACCTCAAGTTGACGAGACAGGGCATCTTCGCCAACGGCGAGTGGGGGCAAGGTTCCTCCGCGGCTTGAAGCTTTCCTCCATCGGCCCAGCACCGTGGACCACCCGCGGCGGAAAGCTTCCGGGAACGGTTCAACGACAGCCTTGAAGTCATGAGTGCTGACTACGACGAACAGCCCGGCGGCGCGGGGCGGGGTCTCCGTAGCAAACGGCGGAAATCCAACGGATTAAGGCCTGACCTGCGGGTTCTCGCGTTCCGCGGTTCTTGTTGATCATCTCCGCTACGGTTCGTCACGAACTAGATGATCTGTGACTCGTGGAGTGGCTGATGTCGACGAGGTTTCTGTCGGATGAGCAGTTGGAGCGTCTTCGGTCGTTCCCGGACATCGGACGCGAGGAACTGATCAAGTACTTCACGCTGACGTCGCGCGAGCACGCGTTCTTGGATGCGCCGGGTCGGGGACCGGAAGCGCGCTTGGGGCTTGCCGTACAACTGTGCACGCTGCCCTGGCTCGGATACATCCCCGACGACCTCCAGGAGGTTCCGCGGGCTGCGTTGGTGCGGTTAGCAGGGCAGATGGCGGTGTTCCCAGGGATGTTGGAACAGTACGCGCGAGCCACGAAGAAACGTCCGCAGACCCGCAGTGATCACCTGAAGCTGGTGATGAAGTACCTGACGTGGAAGAACCCCTCACCGGGCAGCATTCAGTGGAAAGAGCTGGAGCAGTTCCTACTGGACCGGGCGATGGAACACGACACTCCCTCGCTGCTGTTCCAGCAGGCGGTGGAGCATCTGATCAGCGCAGGTGGTACGGCCCGGGGTCGTCACACTGATGGAACTGGTGACCGCGGCCCGCTCTGCTGCAGGGGCGTTGACCACTCAAAGAGTCGAGCACCTGCTGACGCGGCCGATGCGAGCGGATCTGGACCGGCTGCTGGTGCATGATCCGGAGATCGGGATGCCGCGGTTGCGGTGGTTGACGACGCCGGCGGTGGAGGCTACGCCACTGGCGATCGGCGGCTCCATTGACAAGCTGCTGTATCTGCGGGCGATGGATGCGCATCACCAGGATCTGTCGATGCTGCCGCGGGAGCGGCGCCCGTTCCTGGCCACGGTGGGCCGCCGCTCGACGGTTCAGGGGCTGGAACGGCGTGAGGAGCGCCGCTATCCGATTCTGCTCGCGCTGGTGGCTCAGTCCGCGGTCGATCAGCTGGACGAGGTCATCGCGCTGTTCGACCAGGCGGTGTCGGCACGCGAGTCGCACGCCAAGGCCAAAACGGATGAGGCCCTGGCGGAGCGGGCCAAGAAGGGCGAGGCTCGCCAACTGCTGATGGATGTGATCCTCCCGATCCTGGTCGACCCCGGGATCTCGGATGAGCAGGTGGGCGGGATCTTGCGTGAGCGCATCGGGATGGACAAGCTCCGTGAGGTTTCCGCGATCAACTGGAAGCCGTTGCCGCGCGACCACGGCCGCCTGGCCGCGCTGGAGGCCTCCTACACCTACCTGCGCAAGTTCACTCCCAAGGTGCTGTCGGCGGTCGACTTCCAGGGTGGCCCCGGCGCTGCCGATCTGATGGACGCCCTCGAGGTTTTGAAGGAGCTGAACCGGACCGGTGGCCGCAAGGTGCCGGCCGGGACGCCGACGTCGTTCGTGCCCGCCCGGTACGCCGATTACTTGGCCAAGGCCCGAAAGACAGGTGATGAGAAGGCGTTCCGGCACTACTGGGAGCTGTGCCTGGTGCTCGCGCTGCGGGACGGGCTCCGCTCGGGGGATGTGTTCGTTCCAGGGTCTCGCCGGTACGCCGATCCCGGCACCTACCTGTTCACGCCGGAGCAGTGGGAGGGCCGGCGGGCGGAGTTCTGCCAGCTGGTCCGGAAGCCCTCCCGCGCGGCCGAGGCGATCGACCAGGTGAAGGAGGAACTGCACCAAGCTCTGGAAGACCTTGAAGAGACCCTGGCGAACGCCGCGCCCAACGACGTGGGCGCGGTCCGGCTGGACGAGGCGGGGCAACTCGTCATTCCGCCGCTGTCGGCAGAGGACATCCCGGCCGAGGCCAAGGCGCTGCGGGAGGAGTTGTCGGGGATGCTGCCGTTCGTGCCGATCGCCTCGCTGCTGATCGAGTTGGCGCACGCACCCACTTCCTGGACTGCTTCACCCATGCCGGCGGCCGCAAGACCAAGCTGTCGATCGAGCAGAAGCACAACATCCTGGCGGTCTTGATCGCCGGCGCCACCAACCTCGGGCTCACCCGCATGTCCGAGGCGTGCGGCGTCTCCTACGACACCCTCGCCTGGACCCAAGAGTGGTATGTGCGGGAGGAGACGCCGCGCGAGGCGAACACCGTGCTGGTCAACCACCACTACAAGCTGGAACTGGCCAAGAAGTTCGGGGGCGGCACCATGTCCTCCTCCGACGGGCAGCGCTTCCCTGTGCGCGGCAAGAGTTTGACGGCCCGGGACATGACGATCCACGGCGGGAAGGTCTTGTCGACCTACACCCACGTCTCCGACCAATGGTCGACGTACGGGACCAAGCAGATCATCCCCACTACCCGCGAGGGCCATTACACCCTCGATGAACTGCTAGGGAACGAGACCGATCTACCGATCCACGAGCACGCGACAGATACTCACGGTGCCACGCTGGTCAACTTCGGCTTGTTCGACCTGGTCGGCAAGGTCCTGACGCCCCGGGTGCGAGACCTGGGCCGGATCACACTCCTGCGGGTCGACACCCCTGCGGCGGCCAACGCCCTATTCCCTCACGCCGGGCCGCTACCGGCCGACCGGTGGAACGAAGACCTCATCACCGAGTGCTGGGATGACCTGCTGCGGATGGGCGGATCGCTGAAATTCGGTGAGGCGACCGCGTCCCTGGTCGTCGGCAAGTGGTCGGCCGCCTCCCGTCAGAACACTTTCTCGGCGGCGGTCAAGGAGTGGGGCCGCATGCGGCGAACTATTCACGCAGCTCGCTACTTGTCGGACCCGGTCTACAGGCGGAAGATCTCCCGCCAGCTCAACAAAGGCGAGAGCCTGCACGCCCTGCGTCGCGATCTGCACTACGCTCAGCAAGGCGCGATCGTCCGCCCACACCTGCAGGATCAAACCGAACAGGCCTGGTGCCTCACGATCCTCGCCAACGCAGTGATCACCTGGACGGCCGAGTACTACGCGATGGGGATCAAGGAACTTCGCACCCAGGGCCGCGAGGTCTCCGATGAACTGCTGTCGTTCATCGCGCCCGGTCACCGCGAGAACATCAACTTTTTCGGGTTCATCGAGGTTGATATCGAAGGCGAACTCGCCAAGCTCGACGACGGCTGGCGACCGCTGCGCCCGACCCTGGTCACCGAGGCCGGCACCACCTTCCTGCTCAACCCTTGAACCGGGGTGCTGGTCATATCCGGCCGAGATTCCCGCTACCGGCTGGAGCGCTGCTTGCAGGATATGCCGAGCCCGACATAAAGAGATCGGCGAGCAATGCGCCTGATGAGTGGCGTTCTGGTGGCCAATATCCGCTGTCGCGGCAGCGCCTGTCCTGCTAGAACACCGGCATGAAGGATCGCAGCATCGTCGTGGTTGGCGCCGGCATCATCGGGGCGTCACTGGCGTACCACCTGGCCGGGCGCGGCCGACCCGTCACGTTGATCGATGCGGGCCTGCCTGGTTCGGGCGCCACCCGCGCTTCTTTCGCGTGGATCGCCGGACGACCGGTCGCCAGCGATTTGCCCTCGGCGCCGCTGCGTCACCTCGCGCTGGACGAGTACCGGCGGCTGGAGACCGAGCTTCCCGAATTGTCGATCCGCTGGTCAGGTTCGCTGAGCTGGGACGGCTTCTACGAGACTTCAGGGCCGCGCACGGACGATGTCGGAGCGCTGGAACCGCACCTGCTCGATCCTCCGGCCGTGGCCATCCATCGCCCGGAAGATGCGGCGCTCGACCCGGTCGCGGCGACCGATCTCCTGGTCGCCGCCGCGCGCGATCGGGGCGCGCGGTTGCTGACGGGGACGCTGGCGACTGCCCTCGACTGCCAGGCGGGCACGGTGAGCGGCGTCCAGACGACCGCCGGAGTTGTTCCCGCTGAGACCGTCGTCTTGGCCGCCGGCACCGGCACGGTGGCGTTGTGCTCCGGGATCGGCGTCACCCTGCCCGTCGAGCCGTCACCCGCCATCCTTGTCCGGTTGCGCGCAGCGCCGGGCCTGGTCCGAACGATCATCGCGACGCCATCGATGGAGGTCCGGCAGCTCGACGACGGTACGGTCCTGGCCCCCATGGCCTACAGCGGCGAGACGGACCAGGCCGCGCTGCTCAGGACCGCCCAACGTGTCCGCGACCGGTTCGCTGCTTCCTTCACCGGAGCCAGCGACACGAAGATTGTTTCTGTCGAGATCGGCTGGCGCCCCATGCCTACCGACGGGGAACCGGTCATCGGCCGACCTGCCGGCACCCGGGGACTGTACGTCACCGTGATGCACTCGGCGATCACCCTGGCCGCCGCCGCTGGCCGCCTTGCCGCTACCGAGATCCTCACCGGGTCACCAGCCCCAGAGCTCGCCGGTTGCCGGCCAGAGCGGTTCCACTGATTCTCCCAGCGATGACCTGGCCGTATCGCTGTCGAACAGCTCAGGGCACCAGCTGCGACCTGCGGACACGGCCTGTTAATCAGTATCACGCCAGACTCATCCCGGGCCTGTTCGAGCCGCAATGGATGCCGTGATCTAAACCATGAGCTGGTCCGGCAGCGCTTTCTGGGACGGCTCGAACGTCATGATCAGGACCCTGTCCGTCATGCTGGTCGCGGCCACCCAAGATGCCGGCCAAGCCCCGGTAGCGGAAAATCGCGGCCGATATAGTGCAGCATCCGAACCACCATGAGGAGACGAAGACAAGACCGCATCCGCTCTCAGCGGATAACGCCGTCGCCGTGCAAGCGGAGGCCCGGGGCGAAACTCAGCGGATAACAAGGACGGCGGCGAGCGTGGAGACACCCGAGGGCCGAACCGGGCGACCAGAGATCGATCAGGGGCTTGACCACGCCGACGCTCAACAGCGGGCCCTGGCCGAGCTCGAGGTGGTCAGCCGAGCCGAGAACCTCGGTGGCCGCGCCCGCCACACCGACCTGGCCGCCGAGCTCAAGGCCCTACACGAGCGGGCGCGGGCCGCCGACAACGCCCTGCAGGTCACCAAGCAGAGCGGCGACGAGGCGGCGATCGCCACCGCCCGCACCGCGTACGAGGCGGCCTGCACCGAGTTCGACCGGCGAGGACGCATCCTGATCGCCGAGTCCATGCGCCTGCTGGACGCCGGGCTGGAGCGCAGCGGCCAGCTCCTGCGCCAGATGGGCGACGCCTGGAGCGCCGAAGCCGCCGCTCGCGACGCCCTCGCCGGGCGACCGCCGGCACCTCGGCGGGCGGTAGTGACGATCGTGGACAAGCCCGCACGGCCCTACCCGGCGGAATGGATCACCGAGGGGCTACCGCCTTTCGTGGATGGGATCGATGACTGGGCCGCCCGCGACGCCTTTCTCGCCGACGGGCACGCCGACGTCGACCGTGACGACACCGCTCCCGACGAAGGGCACTGGCCGGAAGCAAACGGCCGGTGAGCGCCGAGGTCGTCGCGCTGCGCCCCGATGTCGGCGACGTCGCTTCCGTCGCCGACCGGGCGCTGACCGCCCTGCATCGGCACCTCGACCGGTGCAAGCTGTCGGCCAACACGGTCAAGGCCTACAAGCGGCAGGCCGCCACTTACATGACGTGGCTGACCGGTCCCGGCATCGAGCACGACGATGCCTTCACCGATGTCGTCGGCGCCGAGGCCGCAGTCACCGCCTGGCGCCGGAGCCGGATCGACGGCAGGGCCGCGCCCAACACCATCAACCAGGGGATCGCCGCACTCACCCTCATGTACGCCCAACTGGGGCTGCGCATCGACGTCAAACGCGCCACCGTCCCCGAACCGGGCGAGCCCGACGCCCTCGCCACCACCGAGCAGGGCGCCGTCGAACGCCCCGCCGCCCGCCGCAGTGCCCGCGACGCGGCGATCATCGCGGTCCTGCTGTTTGCCGGAGCCCGCGAGGAGGAGTGCGCACGGCTGGAGGCCGACGACATCGCGATCACCGCCCGCACCGGCACCATCCGCCTGCACGGCAAGGGCGACCAAGTCCGCACAGTCCCGATTCCACCGACCGCACGGGCCCGCATTACTGCATTGGTCGACATCCGCGGCCGCCAACCCGGCCCGCTGTGGACCGGCCAGCGCGGAGCCCTGACCATCTCTGGGATCGTCCAGGTCGTACTGGCCGTCGGCGCCGACGCCAAGCTCTCCGGCCTGCGCCCCCATCGGCTCCGCCATACCTACGCCACCCGGCTCCGCGAAGGCGGTGCCGACGTCGCTCAGGTCCAGGCCCTCCTCGGCCACGCCTCCCTCGACACCTCGGCTCGGTATTTCCGCGCCGGCACAGCCGAGCAAGCTGCCGTCGTCGACCGAGTCTTCGACTAGCACTTCACGTGTTTCTCCGGGTCTCCCCGTAGCGGAGATGATCGACAAGAACCGCGGAACGTGAGAACCCGCAGGTTAGGCCTTAATCCGTTGGATTTCCGCCGTTTGCTACGGGGACTCCGGGGCCCGCCATCGACACATTCGTCCCGCTGCCGCGCTGCAGACCGGCCGTGGCACAGCGCCGCTCCTCGGCCGCGGGCGGCGGGTTCCGAACCTCGGGAGGCGCAGGGCGGGCCTCAGTGCATCGTGGAGGTGAGCGCATGAGCCTGCCCTCACCCCGCCCGCGTGGCGGGAGTATCTCGGCGCGGCGATCGTGCTGGCCGGCGGAGTGCTAGTCGGTGCGATCGACATCTACCTGGCGGCGAGCCTGCTGACCACCGCGGTGGCCGACCTCGGCGGCGCGAGTTCCTATGCCTGGAACATGACGGTCTATCTCGTCGCCATGGTGATCGCGGAAGTCCGCCGATCAAGCCCTGGTTCACCAAGGATCGTGAGCCGACGTCCGGCGATGCTCGATACGCCGGGCCCGGGCAAGTGGCCTCCCTGGCGGCGATCAACCGCGCCACGGCGCCGGGCAATCGGGAGCTTGTGTAGCTTCCGGTGCCGGGCGTCGATGCCAGGCCTGTCCCTGGCGCGCTCGGCCTCGGCGCGCGCCTGGCGGGCCTGCCGTTCGGCGGCGATGCGCGCCTCGCGGTCGGCGCGGGCCTGCTCCTGGTCGGCGGCGGCGCGGTGCTCGGCCGTCTCGGCCCCGGCGTTCGGCGTCGGTGGCCTCGGCGGTGGCCTCGGCGGCCTCGCGTTCGAGGTCGGCGTTGCGGCGTAGCAGCTCCTCCCGCAGTTCGTTCAGCACGTTCAGCTCGGCGGTGACGCCGGTGAGCAGTTGCTGCAGCGCGGGGGCGTGGCCGGTGGTGAGCTCGGCGAGCTGGGCCGCCCGCGCGGCGAGCGTGGTCTCCGATCGCTTCTGGCGCGCGTTGCTGGCGGCGTTGGTGCACCGGCGGCTGCAGTACTTGCCGGGCCGGGCGGTGCCCTTGGGCGGCACGGGCTTGGACGGGCACGAGGGATCCACTGTCATCGTTGGCCTCAACTGGCTTCGCCTGCTGCGCGGTGCGGCCTGGCGACGCGCCGCCGCGATCAACGCAGCGGCCGGACGCTGATCGCCTCGACCGCCAGAGGAGGCATCCCCTTTACGCCCAGGAAGCTCACCAGCCGCATCACATGACGGTGGCCCGCTGCCGCCGGAGTCAGCGAACGAACAGGCCGGCGACCGTCTACCTGCGAAAATGCTTGCCATAGTCGCTGTCATCGACTGCGGACGAGGGCGAGCATCTCATCCACTGAACCGGCCGGATCGCTGATGGGAAACTGCACCGCCCGGATGATCGCGTCGGGGTCGACCAACAGGGTGAGGCGCTTGAAGCGGTCGACGCCGGCCGTCCGGAAGGTCGGCAGCAGCAGCCCAGCGGCGAGTCTGCTGTCTTGGTCCGACAGGAGGGGATAGGACAACCTCGCGTGCGTGACGAAGGCGGCCAACTGGTCGGGTCGCTGGGTGCTCACGCCTCGGATCGTGGCACCTGCCGCTTCGAAGTCGGCACACCGCGACGCGTAGGTGAGAGCCTCCAAAGTGCAACCCTTCGCCCCTGGGATGTCGGCCCAACCGGGCGGGTAGTCCTGAGTGCCCGGGGCGAAGGCGCCGGGGAAGAAGTAGAGCACAGTCCAGACGCCGCCCGGCGCGTTGGGCGCGACCGGCTCGCCGTCATGTCGCTCCAGCACGACATCCGGCATTTTCCGGTTGACCAGCTCGTGCACGCGACGGCTCTCGGCGGACCCGTGCTCGCTGGTCGCGGTCAGCGCCCCATCGCCCATCACATGTCTGGTGCCCCAATCTTGCAGGGCGATGAGCGCCGGCAGCAGGGCTTCGCCCTTCGTGGTCAGCACGTAGTCGTAGCGCGGCGGGCGATCGGAATAGGGCCGCCTCTCGAGCACCCCGTGTTCGACGAGTCTGGTCAGGCGCTCGGCCAGAGCTCGACGGCTGACGCCGAGCTCACGCTGAAGGCTGTCGAAGCGGGTGGTACCGCCCGCGATGTCCCGCACTAGCAGGAACGTCCACCAGTCGCCGATCACTCCGAGCGCTTGGGCGATACCGCAGTCGGAGTCGGGTAGATCGGCGCGCTTCACGTACTCCACTATAGTGCGTTCCATTCTGGAACTTACCCGAGGAGAGGCGCTGGGATGGGAATCGACAGTGGAGGTGGGGCGGGCGTCTTCTGGCGGTGGTGGACGGCCGGCACGACGAGCGCGGTCGGCTCGGCGGTAAGCGCAGTGGCGCTGCCGCTGACGGCCCTGACGGTGCTCGACGCCTCCGCCTTCGAGATGGGCATGATCGCCGCCGCTGGTTACGTCGCCTGGATCGTGATAGGCCTGCCCGCCGGGGTGGTGGTGCAGCGACTCCCCATGCGAAGGGTTCAGGTCGGCGCCGACGTGGCCCGCGCGGCGGCGGTCATCTCCATCCCGCTGGCCTGGTGGCTGGACCGGCTGACGGTCGCCCAGCTGGTGATCGTGGCCCTCGTGATCAGCTTCGCGAACGTCATCTTCGACGTCGCCAACTCGACCTTCCTGCCCTCGATCGTGAGCAAGGAGCAGTTGCAGTCCCGTAACAGCCTGACGTCCGGCACCCACGCCACTACTCAGCTCGCTGGGCCGTCGATCGGCGGTCTCATCGTCCAGGCGCTCGGCGCGGTGCCCACCCTCCTGGTCGACGCGGCCGGCTACCTTGTCTCAGCCCTGCTGCTGTGGACCCTGCCCGAACGCCGCGCAGAGGCCCCCGACCGCTGGCCACCGGTGCGCGCGATGATCCGCGAAGGCTGGAATTTCGTCGTGCACCACCCAGTCATGGGTCCGTGCATGTGGGCCGCCACCGCGGCCAACACGGTCTGCGGGGCACAGCACGCGCTCTACGCGCTGTACCTCGTACGCGAGCTGCACGCCGAGCCCGGCCTGGTCGGCCTGCTGCTAGCGGCGGACGGCGTCGGCACGCTGATCGGCGCGGCCTTGACGAACAGGATCACGGCCACGCTCGGCACCGCCAGGACCCTCATTGTCGCCGGCTTCATCGCAGTTGCCGGGGCGCTCGTTGTTCCCCTCGGCACCGGCTGGCAAGGCTTCGCCGCTTTCGCTGCCGGCAACGTGGTATTCGCCGCCGGCGTCGTGGTGCTCAGTGTGGTCACCCGCACGTACCGGCAGATCGCCAGCCCGCCCGACCTGCTGCCTCGGGTGATGGCCACGGTCCGCTTCGTCTCCTGGGGCGCGATCCCGATCGGCGGGTTGATCGCCGGAGTGATCGCCGGGGTGCTCAGCGGCCGGGTCACCCTGATGATCTTTGTCGTCGCGGCCATCTGCATACCGCTGGTCCTGCTGGCCTCACCGATCCGGCACCTGCGCGATCTCACTGACTATCAGCAGAGCGAAGGATCCACCGGCTCGGCACCGCATCTGCGGCAGCTCATCTCTGAAGCCCCAGCAGACACGTCCAACCTCTAAGTGAACTCCCGCCTGTCAACGGCCGGTGATCCGCCGCACGATCGCAGCACCGGCGCCCGCTCGGCCACCGTGGCATGGAAGCCGTGCTTGGTCAGCCGGTAAGCCAGGGTCTGCCCGGCGATGCTCGCCCCCGAAATCAGAACCTTCTTCATCGTTTCCGCTCCAGGGTGTTGTTGATGCCGTACTCAGTCGGTGCCATGTGCGGGGCTTCGTGGCATGGCCACCACCATCCGGCGGGGTCCGCCGTCCGCGCGCACACGCTCAGCAAGCGCGTCGACGTCACCCCACTCGGCGTGCTCGTGGTCCAGCGGGGCGAGCCTGCCGCCCGCGAGCAGGTCCAGCAGATAGGCCAGGTCGGGTCCGAAGCGGTCGCCCGCCCCGAATCCCTCGATAGTCCGGCGCGATCCGACCATCTGGTAGGGCGCGAACGTGCTCGGCTCTCCCGAGCCGGCGCCCACCTGCTGGATCATGCCGCCCTCGGCGAGCAGGTCGAAGGCCTGGGCCAGCAGTGGCCCGCCGACCACGTCGATCACGCCGTGCACCGGCGCGGGCACTTGGTCGAGCCCGGTGACCACGTCATCGGCGCCCAAGGCCAGGAGCCGGTCACGACCGCCGGGGTCGCGCACCGCGGCGATCACGTGCGCGCCGGCGAGCCGCCCGAGCTGGATGGCGAAGTGCCCGACCGCGCCGGCGGCCCCTGTGATCAACAGGCGGCGCCCGGTCAACGCGCCCAGCCGTCGTACGGCTCTCAGCGCGCTCACCCCGGGTACCAGCAGAGTGGTGGCCTGACCCGGGTCGACCTGGTCTGGCACGACCGCCAGCTCATGCGCGGGTACAGCACGCAGCTGCGCCCAGGCGTTTCCGGTCATGAGTGTGGCCACTCGGGTGCCGGGTGCGGGGCCGGTGCCATCCTGGGCCGCTTGCCGTACCACGCCGACGGCGTCGAAGCCCGGGATGCTTCCTGCGGGCAGCGTGGCCGCGTGGTCGAGGTTGCGGGCCAGCAGGGTGAACCGCTCCACCTCGACCACGATCTCTCCGTGCTGCGGCACCGGTTCCGGCGCCTGGCCGAGCCGCACGCCCGCAGGGGCGCCTGGATCGCTGAGCAATGCTTGCACGGGGTCTCCCTGAGCTCATAGGCTAACTGAAATAAGCATTCCAGTTAATGATATGGAACGGGCATTTCAGATGTCAACCACTGAACAACCCCGCCGGGCCGACGCCATACGCAACCGCCGCCTGGCCCTGGACGCCGCCAAGCTACTGCTCGCCCAGCCCGGAGCCACCGTCACCGTGGAGGCCATCGCCCGCCAAGCCGGATTGGGCGCCGCGACGATCGTGCGTGCCTTCGGCACCAAGGACGCACTCATCGACACGGCCGTGAGCGATCTGCTCAAACCGCTCATTCAGCGGGGGACTCAGGCAATGACCGAAGCCGACCCGGCCGTGGCTCTGCGCGGGTTCCTGCTGGAGCTGATCGATTTTCAGGCGGCACACTGGATCATGAGCGAGCAACTCACCCGGCTTCAGGTGCCCTTGACAACCGCGCGCCGGGCCGAGCTCAGCGAGATCCTCATCGGACTGATCCGCCGGGCGCGCGAGGCCGGAGCGATCAGGAGCGATATCGACCCGGGCATTCTCCCGCTGGTGCTGGGCGAGACCACCTACGCGATCGCCCGCTCGAACGGGGCCTCCTCAGACCTTGCGAGCAGCTTTGTCACGGTCATCATGGACGGCCTCCGCCCGCCAAGCTGATCGTCCAGGAATCCGGCCACGCCTGCCACCCCAGTCACGAAGGCGAGCTGGTGACCGGGGCCGTCGCCAAGCGCAGGAACTCCCGCAGCAACATCCGCCCCGCCGCAGCCAGTGGAAGACGACGCCCCCGATCTCGTCCCTGTCACCGGCGACGGACGGCGACCACTGGTCTAACGCCCCGTGCGGATCAGCACAGGTCAGCGCTGCGTCGGTGGCTCCGTCAATGGCTCGGTTCTCTCTCGGTCCGGGTGGTGGCGCGCCTGGCTGCTCAGCGGCACAGGAACCTGCCGGGTACTCCGTCATGGCGAAGTACCCGGCGTCGACGACCCGCCGATCCGGCCCGCAACAAGGATGTCTGTCGTCCTCGTCTTACCATGGCGTACTCCTCCTGCTGTCGAGGAACGCGAAGGGCGTCGCTTCCTGGAAGTCTTCCGGCGCCGGCCGTCGAGTTGCCCCCGGTACGAGGGCATTGCGGTCTGCTGGTGCCGTCGCCCTTGCCGCCGAGTTCGGCGCGCAGAGCCTTCAGCTCGGCTCTGTCCTCCTCGGCCTGCGTCTCAGCGCGGGCCGCGCAGGCCGAGGCCTCCTCAGCGTGGGCGGTGACCGCGGCGATCTGATCCTTGTAGGCGGCGGTGAGCGCGGCCACCTGCCGCTCGGCGTCGGTGCGGCCGCGGTCAGTTCCGGGCCGGTAAGTCCGGCCCGTCCTCAGCCTCCCGGTCGTCGGTGCCCAGGACGGTGTCAGCCCGGCCATGGGCCCGTCCTTCGGCCGCGAAGGTGGCCACGAGGTCTCCGGGTATGAGGTTCTTCTTGGTCGATGAACCCTCTATCGGAGACCTCGCTGGTTGTCCGGTCGCGACACGCGGTCATATCGCGAACTTCGAGGCAGGCCCTAAGTGGCGTTTGATCCTGGGAGGCCGCTCGAGACGGTTCCGTCGAGGTCGTGGATGGGGACGGCGACGGAGCGCTGACCGCTGGTGTGTGTGTCGGGGGGTGCGGGCCGGTCATGGCATCACGACGAGTCGCCTGCCTTTGAGGTCGGTTCGCTGCCAGGCGGTCTCGATGTCGCTCAGCGGGACCTTCTCCACGTCGAAGGTGAGCTCGCCGGACCGGGTCCACGTCACGATCTGCTGGTACACCTCGTCCATGGTCTGCGGGTCGAGGCCCTTGGCGGCGCCGTAGATCTCCATGCCGGAGGTGCGCAGGCTCGACCCGGCGAGGGTGAGCTCGGTGCCGGCCGACTCGCCGATCTGGACCACCCGGGTCGGCTTGCCGAACGCGAACGACCGCGGCACCAGCGCGCGCAGCAGGATCTCGCTGGGCCTGCGCCACAGGTAGTCCACGACGACGTCGTAGCCGTCCCCCTGGCGTCGAGGTACGCCTGCGCCAGCGCCTCGTCGGAGACCGCGGTGTTGATCACCGTGTCGGCCCCGATGGCCTGTACCTCGCGCAACTGGTTGTCGTCGCGGCCGGTGGCGACGATTCGGCCGGCGCCCAGCAGCCGGGCCACCTTGACCGCGAGCCGCCCGGCGACCCCGGTGGCGCCCTGCACCAGCACCGTCTCCCCGGGAACGAACCCCGCGGCCGTCTTCATGGACATCGCGGTGATGGCCGAGGTCATCACGGTCATCACGGCCGGGTCGATGCCGTCGGGGATCGGCACGTAGGAGCCCTGGGGCACCACGGCCTTTTCGGCGAGAGCGCCATAGGGCAGGCGGATGTTGCCGAACCCGACGAGGGTGCCGTCTGGGAGGGCGCCGATGCCGTCGAAGGCAGGGATCGCCGGAAAGTGGCCGATGTGCTTCTCGCTGGCGTAGTGCGTGCCGGCCGCGATCGCCTTGTCGACGTTCTCGACGGCGACCGCTTTGACGTCGATGATCACCTCGCCGTCGCCGGCGACAGGGTCGGGGAAGTCCTCATAGCGCGGAACGCCGCCGGCCTCGTGGAGCACCGCTGCCTTCATCCCGGTTCCTGACCTAACAGGCGGGCGATCCGCGTCTGCCAGGCCGCCAGGGCGCGAGGCGGACGGGCCGGAGAGTGGTTGAACCCGTGGTGATGCGAACGGTGGTGCGGGAGCGAGTGCCGCCACCCATGAGCGTGGCGGACCTGGCCCTGGTGCGCGGCCGGCCGCTCGGTGTGCGCGGGAACCCCCGGAATGCGATGGGTCGCCCAGTGCAGCAGGTCGCGGAGCGAGTGCCGGTGTCTCATCGTTGCCTCCTCTGGCACTCTCTATCACTGATAGAGGACTCTATCACTGATAGAGTACGGAGGGGAGGTGCCGGAATTGGCTCTGGACAAGCAGCGGATCGTCACCGAGGCCGTCGCGCTGCTGGACGCCGAGGGTCTCGACGGCGTGACCACGCGCAAACTGGCCGCCCGGCTCGGCGTACAGTCGCCGACCCTTTACTGGCACATCCCGAACAAGGCGGCGCTGGTCACCGCGATCGCCGAGGCGATTCTCGAGCAGCAGTTCCCCGAGCTGGCGTCGCCCGCGCCGGAGGAGTGCTGGCAGGACTGGCTGGTCGGCCTGGCCGAGCGGCTGCGGCGCGCGCTCCTGGCCCATCCGGATGGAGCCCGGATCATCGCGGCCTCCCAACTGTCCTTCAAGATGGCCGCCATCTCCGAACTGGCGATGAGCACACTAGTCGGGCGCGGTATTCCCCTGCGGCGGGCTCGCCTGATCGTGTTGACGGTGTTGCGCTTCACCGTCGGCTACGTCCTGGAGGAACAGGCCGGGCGCCCCGACGCGGACGCCCTGGACGGCTTCGACATGGCCGCGTACGCCGCGGCGTACCCCACCGTGACGGCCGGCGTGACAGAGTACTTCCAGCCTGGCCGCACCGTCGACGATCTGTTCCGAGATTGTCTAACACAGATCATCCATGGCCCTGCGGCGCAGTCCGGCCCCACGTCCTGACCAGTCAGCCGTGGCACGAGCGCCGCGAGTCGCCCGTCGAAGCCGGGCGGCCTCCGGACGAGCCGCGTCGGCGGCGGTTGGCCTGCTGGGCACGTGGCTCGGGAATCGTATGGCAGATCCTGCGGCGCCGCAGGTAGAAGCGGTCGGCGCGAAAACTGTAGGCCTCATCAGCGGTCAGGTGATCGGGCCGGGACCGCGGCCGTAGAGCTTCGGATGGCCTGGATCAGGGCGACGGTGGCCGGTGGGTCGGGTGGGTCGCCGTAGGTGACGGCGTAGAGGCGGCGGGTGAAGGCGGTCAGCTCGGTGGCGTGGATGTCGGGCCGGGGGTGCGCCTGGAGGGCGAGTCCCGGCAGGGTGGTGACGCCTTTGCCGGCGGCGACGAGGGCCTGGACGACCATGTCGTCGCTGAGCGAGGCGATGCGCGGGGTGAAGCCCTGCTGGCGGCACACGTTGATCAGTTCGTTCTGGCATCGTTCACAGCCGCCGATCCAGGGGGAGTGGCGGTGGTTGGCGAGGCTGTCGTCAGGTTGGCGGCTGATGAGGTAGATCGGGTCGTCGCCGACGTGGACGAGGCGGAAGCCCTCGTCCTCCTCATCGACGGGGGCGTCGGCGTACCGAACAGTCTTCCTGTAAGCGCAGGTCAGGCCCTACTTCGTGGGAATCACAGCCGGAACTACGAGTAGTACCCCATACAGGGCCGAGAGGGTTCCCTTGTACTCGATCGCTGCGACCGGCGGGTTGATCGGGAGCAGGCGGGCCTTCTTCAGGTTGTTGTAGGTGTCCAGGTGGCGGGCCCGGACCTGAGGCCATTGCAGGCGTGGGAGCGTCTCCAGATCGACGCGAGGGGTTGTCATGGGTCACATGTAGCAGCTCACACCGACACTCGTGGACTGTATGCGACTGATCCACTACGCAACCCGGACTCGAACACTATGTCGTTTTCACACGGGCGGGACTGCGGCTGCGGGATGATGCGGCGTGCCGATCCCACCTCCGTCGACAGGAGCCGACATGACGCCCCGTGCAGCCCGTGGTCACACCCGCCGTTTCACGATCGCCGGCGCAGAGGGTCACCTGATCACCTCCGCCGCAGACAACGGCTCGCTCGGCCATGTGGTCGTGCACCTCGGCAAACACGGGTCCACGCTGCACGGGATGACAGACGCCCTGTCCAAGATGATCAACCTTGGCCTCACGCACAACGTTCCTCTCGCCGAGATCGCCGCCGACCTGATCGGGATGGCCTACGAGCCGCGTGGCCTGACCAACGACCCCGACATCCGTATCGCCCAATCGATCACGGACTACGTCGGGCGGCGGTTGGCACTGGACTACCTGCCGTACGCCGAGCGTGCCCCGCTCGGCCTGCTGACCAGATAGCGGGTGAAGACGCCCCGCGGCCCGCGGGAGGGCGCATGTGCGATCGGCCTTGAGATGGGCGGGTGGTGCGCGCCGATTCGCCACTGCGGCCCGCATCGGCGAGCACCTCTGCGGTGGCCGTTCTCGGCGAGGGCAGGCCGAGCTTGCGGCCGGCAGGCCGGTGGTGTCGTCCACGGTGATGCCTTCGCTGGTCAGCGGCACGTCATCGCGATCGTCGTCAACGTCGCGCCGACCGCGTGACGCGGGGTTGATCAGCCGAGGACGAGTGGGAGTGTTGCGGCCAGCTCGCCCAGGTCGGCCTTCTCCGCCTCCGAGGGGGCGCGCCGTCCGGTGCCGACCAGCAGCGCGTCCTTGTCGGAGAACGACGCGGGGAACGCGGCGCCGGCGATCTTCTCCAGCATCTCGCGGGACCGGGCGAGCCCCTGCGCGGGCGGCTGCGCCGCGTCCGGCAGGTGGGCGACCAGGTCGAGGTGGTGCAGCGTCCACTCAAGGACGTAGGCGCCGAGGTAGTCGCCGGCGGTGAGGACCTCCCCGCGGGTGCCGACCCGAAGGCCCGGGTCGGCGAGGTCGGCGGCGCGGCCGGCGGCGGAGCCGACGTCGTCGAGGTGGAACTTCAGCAGCCAGGGTTCCTGGTAGGCGGCGGCCAGCCGGACGATCAGCGCGTCGAGCGGGTCCTGGCCGGTCGGCGGTGTCGCGGTGACGTCCCAGTAGGTCACCGCGTCGCGGGTCGGTTCGGTGTCGGCCGGGGTCACCAGGGTGATCAGTACGTCCTGGGCGTCGATGACCAGATGGCACACCAGGTCCCGTACGAGCCAGCCGGCGCAGCCGGACGGCCTGGCGAAATCTTCGTCCGGCAGTTCGGCGACCGCCGCGCGCAGCGCCGTCCACGAGTGTGAGAAGAGGGTCACATCGGCAAGGTAGAGCGGTGCCCCGCGGGGCGACAAGCGGGTTTCGGCGGTCGCTGGTGCGGCCCGCCGATGTCGGGGGACACGTCGAGCGGCCGGAGCGACGCGGGTGGATGGGTGCCGCGGGGTGCGCCTGCTGCCCGACGCCCAGGTCGCCCGCGACCTGCGGCACGACTCGGGGGCTGTCGGCCCTCGAGTCCGACGTGCTGTCGAACTTGGCCGCCGGCGGGTCACCGAAGAGGAGTTCCCCGGCCCGCCAAACCGGACGAAAACGGTCAAGGTGGTTGACGTGCGGGTGGCCTCCGTCTACTGGGGATCATGTTGACCTTCGCGCTGGCGGCACTGCGGCCGGACCATACCATCCACGATGAGTGAAGGCCTCTCAGCTCAGCCTGATGAACCTTCGGTTCGCGTGAACTCTGGGGAATCGAGGGGTGCCACCGGAATACGGCAGAAACGGGCCGCGCTCTTGATCACTGATCGTTAGACTCCTGGGGTTCGCGCTGGTTGGTGGCGATTTCGGGGGTTCGGGTGGCGTCGATCGACCGGACGGCGTATCCGAGGTTCGCGCGGGCGGTGTCGGCCAGGGAGCCGGCGGGTGTTCTGGGGACACAGTCGATCTCCGGACCCGGGAACAGGCGGTGGCCGAGGGGCCACGCCGTGAAACAAGGAGTGGGCCATGTCCAAATCAGTGCTCGACATGTCGATGTCCCTCGACGGGTACATCGCCGATCCCAACGACTTCCTCGGCGGCAACGATGGCGAGCGGCTGCACAAGTGGGCTGACTCGGACCAGCATCCCGGGCCGGTCAAGCAGTTCCAAGACGAATGGAACGGGGCTGGTGCGATCCTCGCGGGACGGCGGACCGCTGAGCTCATGGACCACTGGGGCGGCTCTCACGGCGGTCTCCCGATCTTCGTTCCCAGCCACCGGCCGCCCAGCCCGGCCGCCAGGTGGGGCTATCCACTGGTGACCTACGTGAACGACGGGATCGAAAGCGCGATGGCGCAGGCGAAGGCCGCCGCCGGGGAACGGGACGTCCAGATTCGTGGCGGCGCGTACACGGTGCAGCAGGCCCTCGAGGCCGGAGTACTGGATGAAGTGCAGATCCACCACATTCCAGTACTCCTGGGCGCAGGGCGCCGGTTGTTCGACGTCCTGTCGTCGGAGATCGAGTTGGAGATCATTCAGGTGCTCGACACGCCCGAGGCCACCCACATCCGCTACCGCGTCCGCCGCTGAGCCGATCGGCCACGGACCGGGCTGGGCGTTACTGGGCCTTCCCCCAAGGTGTGGACACTGCAGTTCCAAGGTGCTGATGACGACGTCCTGGGCGGCGACCGCTCCGACCTTGGCGAGCAAGCCGGCCGCAGGCCGGAACGGCGAAAAGGCGTTTCCGTCCCCCCCGGAAGCGAGACCACCGCCGTACGGATTTGCCTGCATTCCACGTACCTCGAGGGCCCGGGGCGGGTGCCTCATCGCCATTTGCGATTGTTCAAACCAGCGAAGAGGCGAAGACTTTGGGCGCATTTTCGGCCGGAATTTCCCTGCCCCCTGTACTGACATGACCGGCATGTCGGGCCTGGTGATACGGCAGGCCGTCTTGGAGAGACCCGTTGTTCGCATTGTTCAGGAATTGATTGTTTGTTCGCGTGTGCATCGGCGGACTGGCGCGTATCTCCTCATTCAGCGATGGTGGCAATCGATCGGGCATCGTTCCCGGTCGCATTCGGTGTTCCGATTCCGGAATCGTCGTGCGCGGCGATAGGCGCCGGATGACCCGTCCAACAGAAGGGTTCGCTCTATGGAGAAGCGGTATGCCGCCATGGTCGTGGGCACGGTGACGATCGTCTCCTCGTTGCTCGCGGCACCCGTCGCGCAGGCGTCGTCATCGGGGGCGGCCTCCCTCGCCGTTTCGGGGGGAGGTTGCTACAAGCACTCCACCAACCTCCGCCTCCCCGGCTGGGACATCGGGGACTGCATCAGCAACCGGGGTACGCAGACCCAGGTGTACCCGGACATGTACATCAACACCGTCGACCGGATACCGGGTAACTGCTTGGTCGTGCTGTATGCGATAGACCGGACGATCCACCGGACGGCCCGGAGCCAGCAGTTCCCCTGCGCCACCGGGCACTACGAAATACCGCACTTCAACGCCACGCCCGGTCACGCCTACGCGACGCAGGCCACAGTGTTCGGGACCGACACGAATGGGGATGCGGACTCCTGGGGGTTCGACCTGAGCCCTGAACTGCGCTTCTGACGCTCGGGGACGGCACGTCTTTCGGTGCCCCATGCCGGACACATGCCGTCCCCGACTCCCCGCCGGGTCATCAGGCATCTTTTGGCGCCCGGCGACACCCATGGCGCCTGTCGACCACCTCGCCGGACGTGGCCGACACGTCTCATGCGGTGGCTGAAGAGCCGGTGACAGCAGGTGGGGTGGGTGTGGCGTGGGCAGGTACGAGTCGCAAGGTGGCCGCTTCGCCTCCACCTGGTCTGAACTGCCAGCCCGCAGGCCACACGTTGGGCCCTGCCGGGTTCAGCACGGACACCTCGGAGAATCTCAGTTGTCCGTGGAAGATCGCTTCTCAGCACGCTGCACTGGGGACATGAGGAGCCCCCTCCGTCCAGCTCCCGAACCAGACGCCTGCTCGGAAAACGGTTCGGCGGAACGAGACGTCGCCGTGGAAGATCGCCACGTCGAAGCGAACATTCCCGTGGAAGTCCGTCTCAAGAAAGTAGACGTCGCTGTGGAACTCGGCTTCGGGGAAACGTGCCTGCCCCCCTGTGAACACGGTGGCCGACAGATTCACTGAGCCATGGAAGACGGCCCCGTCGAAGAACGCCCCCGCGTCGATGACGGCGTTGTGGAAGAAGAACCCGCTATGGAAAACCGCACGTTCCAAGCTCAGAGCGCAAGACCACCGGTACGTCGATCCCCGTCGCCCGCATCGCCTGGCACACGTCGCGGCCGGAGGTAGCGACCCTCGGCGTCGCCGAACTCTGCGAGCACCCGGGCGCCGAGGACCGGTCCCTGACTTTGTCGGTGAGGCACGACAGCGTTTGTTGATCGAGGCCGACAGCGCTTCGCGCAGTCACCTGGCTATGTTGACGCGTTTCGACAGCATCCTTCGCACGGGCCGGGGAGCCGGGCTCACGTCCGTCTCCCCGGATAGCTGCCGCTCGTACCGGCGGTGAAGTAATCGATCGGGGTACCACTCCCGAAGACGATGATTAGCTCGCCGCTGGTTTGTGTGATCAACTCTTGAGGGTGAGCGCTGTCCTCGGGAGCCTGATCGCCGTCCTCGGAACTTTGATGGGGTCCTTCAGCACCTACCTGTTCCAGCAGCGGACCGCTGCGCGGGCTGAGGCGGTCGCACGCGAGGAGCTGCGGCGCCAGGAACATCTGGCCGCCTACAGTGAGTTCGCGGCCGCGGTGACCGAGCTTAAGCGCGCTGTCGTCACTGCGTGGCTGCGGCGGTCGGATCCCGCCGCACTCAACCAGGCGCTCGCTGAGGCCGACCGCCTTGGCGCTGTGGCCGAGACTGCACGCTTCCGGTTGCGGCTGGTGTCAGGTCAGCCCGAGCCGCTCGCCGACGCCGCGTTCGCACACATGGACGTACTGCGCGGCGCGGCCGACCACGGTGAGCTCAAGACCCGCGAGGCGGAGTTCGAAGCCGCAGTGTCGGCGTTCATCACGGCCGCCGCAGAGCGCCTCGCCGCCCCTCGGCGTGCCACGCCTTAGCCCAGCTACCACGGCGGCGAAGGCCCGGCCGGTGCTGCTTCTCGCCAACATTCTGCACGCTGGAAGATCGCGGAGTGCTGTCGAAACTCGGCGACAAGCGCTGCCAGAACTCGCTGACATAGCCAGGTCCCCAGCCCAGGCTGTGATAGCACGATCTCAGCGGCCGGGTGCCGGCCAAAATGGTCTTCCACCAGGTCCTCGAACGCCTCCAAGCCGCCTGAAGCGGATTCACCGCCAGCACCGTGTATCCAGCGGTCAGCAGCGCCTGCACCCACGGGCCGCGGTCGGTCTCGATCCCCACCAGGACTTCGACTTCGGCGGTGTTTCCATCGTCGCCGATCTGTCCGGCGATCATCGCGTGCAGCTTGGCCATTCCCGCCACTCCCTCGGGCAGGCGAGCCTTTGCCGGCCTGCGTCCCGAGGCGTCCATCAGCTCGACATCGTGATGCTGCTCGCCCCAGTCATCTCCCACGAACAGACGCAACGCTTCTCCTGGTCTTCGGCATCGATCAACTCAACAGCCCGCGGGAGAACCGTCAGTGAACCAATCAAGCAGTGCTCACGCTCGTAAGGGCGGGCACGACATCCCAGCGGCGATGAACTCTCCCGGCCGACCAGCGGGGGCACGATCTTTGCGGAGGACTCAACGTCCGGTAGCTGTCAGTGCTCACCGCTGACGGCTGTCAGGCCCGAGTCTGCCGCAGTGGCGGACTCGTCAAGAGTGATTAGTAGCGAGTCGGCGCAGGTCGGAGCCTTGATCGAGGAGGGGTTCCGGACTCCCGGGAACACAAGTTCCCGCACCCCCCACCCGCCGGTAGACCAGGGCCGTTGGCCCGTTCTGCCGCGGTTACAGCGTCACTCACAGCTACTTTGCCCCTGGTGACGGCGACCCGGGCACCAGGCCTGCCTGTGTGTCTCGTGGATGTCGGCAGAGGGCCGGCAGCAGGATGCAGCTGCCGGCCCTCTGGGTCGGTTACTGCTCAGCCGGTGGCGTCGTGCTCAGGACGAACCGGGCGGTGTTCTGCTCGGCGTCGGTGTGCGACCGCTGGAAGCCGGCCTTCTCAAGGACCCGGACCGAGGCGGGATTCGACAGTTCCACGTTGGCGTGGACCGTGTGGACGCCTGGTGCGGTGAGGGCGAACGCGGCCAGTGCCCGCGTGGCCTCGGGAGCGTAGCCGCGGCCCCGCCGGGAGGGCACGACGCCGTACCCGAGCTCCAGGGTGCCGTCGGTGGGCGGCCAGAACAGGCCGATCGACCCGACCACCAGACCGCCGTCGCGCTCGATGATCTGGCGGTGGCCGTAGTCGCCCAGCCACGCGGGATGTTCGGCGAACAGCCCGGCGATGACCTGGTCACCCTCGGCGGGGAAGTCCTGCGCCCAGTGCGCCGGCCGGGCGCCGTCCAGGACGGCGGTGACCTCGCCGGGGGTCCACGGCCGCAAGATGAGCCGGTCGGTGGTCAGATCGGCATCGGTCACTGAGAGAAAAGAGGAAGACACCTGAGTCTCCTGGTCGTTGGTGACGACCCGGTCCGCGCTCTAGTCCCGCGCGGACCGGACAAGGGCATGCTGAAGACGGCTGCTGGCAGCCATATTCATCAACCTCCCTCGTCATTGAGTGATCAGGCGCCCTTCGCGCCGTCGCACAGGATAATGACCCTCTGCTGGTCCGGGCAACCGCTCAATCAGGGGGCCCGCGAGCCCGCGGCGAAGAGTCGTCCGCGCCAGGTCGAACCGCCTCGTCACCGCTGAGGTGGCCACGAGGTCTCCGGTATTCAGGTGTGTCTAGGTGGACCAACCAATTACCGGAGACCTTTGTCGTTGTCGATCTAGGACCCGCCTAACGGGTCAGACCGATACAGGCCCTAGACCGCTGCGCCCGTGGCGGGCCGTGAGGGCTCGCCACGGGCCTGCGCCTGCTGGACGGGCGCGGCGACCGCCGGCGTCACGGTGCTCGTGGCCAGGGCACCGGCCGGGCCCGCCGTCGCCGTCAGCGTCGCGGCCAGGCAACCGGCGCCCAGCACGGCCACCAGTGCCCGCCTGCCAGATCTCTTCGCCATCGCTGCCTCCTGTGTGAGTCACCGCTGATCGCGCGTTCGGTGGCATCTGGTTCGCAGGCGATCGGCCATTCCTCATCACAGAAGGCCGGGTGTCACCGTCGCGTGACGCCGGCATGACCGCGCGGCGGGCATGCCGGCCGCCGGGGTCAACCGGCGTCGGTGTCCGGCGTGTCCGTGCGGGTGAAGTGGAACGGGCAGTGGGTGCCGCCCAGTCCGATGGTCGTGGCACGCTCGAACCTGAAGCCGTGCCGGTCCGGGTCGATGGCCTCGATCCAGTTGCCGTCGAACGCGCACATGGCGGGCGTCAGCTCCGGAGCGGAGTTCGCCACGAGCACGTCGTGGTAGAAGCACCGGTGGATGTCCAGCAGATAACGCCGGTCGTCGTCGGCCGTCCGCCGGAAGGTGAACGTCGAGCCGAAGGCGTACTTCTCTCGGGACTTGCTGACGGCGACCATGGTCGCGAACGGGTCCGGCGCGGCGTCCAGCATCGCCCGGTTGCTCGCCCGGATCGCCTCGCCGTACGGCTCGACCAGCGCGTCCCGCACGGCGTCGATGGCGGCCTCGCGTCCGAGGTGCGGAAGCAGCGTCTCGTACCCCGCCACCAGGGCGAGGGTGATGCGAAGGTTGTGCCGCGATGGCTCGTCGACGACCATGTGGGCGTTCGCCGTCTCCAGTTCGGCGTGCCGGGCGCGTATCGCCGGGATGAGGTCGGGCAGCGAGTGGTCGCGCAGCGTCGCCGAGATGTGGCCGAAGAAGCCGTCGATGAGCTCGGTCATCTCGCGCTCGGGGTCGGGAACGTAGTCGCCGCCGGTCATTTCGTAGTGGTCGGTGGACATCATGGTCCTTTCGGGAGGGGCTCGGTCCCGAAGTACGACCTGACGTCGCGCATGGCGGAGCCGGGCCGTGCTCGCGACCGAGCGAGCACGCCGGCGCACTCCACCGACCTACCTGGCGCCGACGAACCTCAATGGATTCTGTCGCCTCGATCATGGCATGGCGGTTCGTCCTGTGTCGAACCACGCCCTGCGCCGCCCGGCCAGAGGTGGGCCTTCAGGCGGAGATGTCGCCGGTGTCCGGGCTGGGGGAGGGGACGTCTCTGCGGATGTACCACTCGGTGGCGAGCAGCCGGTCGCGGGTGGACGGGGGGAGGGCGGAGAACCTGGTCATGCTGCCGTCGCGCTGAACCTCCCGGCTGATGCGGGGTCGTCGGCGATGAAGACCGCGATGGTGCACCGGGCGCCGGGCCGGGAGTCGAAGTACCAGTTCACCTGCTGTCTGAAGTGGCCAGGGATGGTGCCGACCTGCAACACCAGAGCCCTCCGGTGCAGCCGTCGCCTCTCCGGCCTCCGTCGAGAGAACACCGCCATCACCGAGACACCGGCACAGGCCGAGCCGCCAAGAAGGCTCAGTTCTGCACGACCGCTGTACCCTCGCCGGACGGCCGGTCGACCGGTTCCCTTCGGTGCGGCCGGCGCCGCACGTCCTTTGTGACAAGCCCCGCGCAGCACGCGGATGATGCGGCACAGCCGACCGCCACCCCGGCGACTGCCAGCTTCAGCGCGACCTGATCCGGTGCCCCCGGCGGCGGCCCCAGCCGACCGTCGACGTGGCCACGCGGGTCGATCGTCATGACGACCTGCGTTCCCACCGGCGACTGCTCCCCCTGGAGCTGGTGCGTGCTCCCGTCCGGCAGCCGTACGACGACCCCGGAAGCGGTGCCGTCCGGGGTCGTCGACTCCCACTGCCGGGTCACGACGCCGGTCATCGCGATCCCGCGGTCATGCAGAGCCTGCTGATCGGAGTCCTGCCACCCGAAATACAGCACACCGCCATACGCACACAGAAGGAGCAGACCCATGCTCCCTCCGAGGACGTAGGACGCTTTCTCGCAGCCACGGGAGTGCAGATACACAGCCGCCAGCCCGGGGACGACCAAGGAGACCGCCGCCCCGCCGCACGCGATGAACACGGCGATCAGGACCCGGTGCCCGTGCGCCCACAGAGTCAGCACCGCCCATGCCGTGAACAGGGTGAATCCGGTCGCCGCGAACGACCCCATGGCGAACGCTCCCAGCCACCCCCCAGTCCGCCCGACCGTCCGCAGCACGGCCGGCCCCCACGAACTCACCATGCCGCCAGCGTGCCGCGCCTCCTGGCCACGAGCAAGCTCCCCTTCGCGCAGATTTCAGCCAATGCGTGGCACCGGTAGCGGCTCCGGCGAGTCCCACTGCGGTGCGCCCGAACCTCGGCACTCCATGAGCCTCCGCCAAAGGCAGGCGGAGGCTGAGCGCCGCGAATCCGGCCTATGACGCTCCGGGCCGGATCACCCCTGGGGGCCGCCGCAGTCGTATCCCATAGTTGGCCGTCCCGATGAGCGCCGGCCTGGGCAGTGAGCGGAGTCTCGCCCCCAGCCGAAGCCACTCTGGGGGTTGCCAGAATCCTCCCCGCGCGACACCGTGATCGGTGTGCTCGCCTCTCTCGCTTGCCCGTCCTGCATGGCCCCGACTGGCCGCGATCGCCGTCGTGGTGACGGCCGCCCACGCCTGCCGCACCTTCACTGCGCCGCCCTGACCCTGGCCACCCTCCCGCTTGCGTGGATAACGCAGCGCTTCAGCACTGCCGACATCGCCCGCCCCCGCAGGCGGCCCAACGTCGTCCTTGACGACTGCGGCTACGACCATGACCAAGAAGCCTTGAGCCATGGGCGGCGTGGTGGCGAACCGGTGGCCGTCGACGAGTTGGTCGTCAATCTCCGTATTGACGCCCTTGGCCTGCGCCGCCGATGTTCAGGCCGCCGTGGTTCGCCTCGTCGGACGGGACTGGCCGACGGTTCTTCCGCCGGCGACACGATGAGGCGAGCTCGTTATCTTCGACCTCGATGAGGCAATGGTGACGAATCTGGAGCACGTCGCGGATCACCTGCTGATGAGTCGGCCGGACACGGCTTTCGGTGACCTCCGTGACGAGCTGGCGGAATGCGTGGCGCGGCTGCGCGAGGCGGTCTCCGCCGAACTCGGTGACGCGCCGGAGTGGCGCGTCTTTATTAAGCACGCCGACTCCTTCTTCGACTTCCCCCCTGAGCGGGTGCGGCGCGCACTGACGAAGAAGATCGAACGGAGGGCCCGGCGTGATGACCACTTCGCCGGGGATCTGGCCGCGCTCCTAGCGGAGCTCGCCCGCCTGGGCGCGGTGGACAGCTTGATCGGGCACCTGGCGAATCGCGAACGGTTCGGTCTGCGGCATGCCTTCTCCATGGCGATCGACCTGGGGCTGCGCGCTGAGGCTCGCAACGCCCTCGCCGCCTGTGACCGGCTGACGGCGGCCGTCGTCCGGATCCTCGGCGCCGATCATCCCTGCGCGTTGGCGGCCCGGCAGAGCCTCGCGGGCCTCTACCGAGACATCGGGCGGCTTCGAAGGGCGACCACGATGCTCGACCGGATCGCCGCGGATCGTGCCCGCGTCCTGGGCCCCGACCATCCGGACACTCTCACCACCCGCGCCCATCAGGCGCTGTGGCGAGGACACGGCGGCGACGCGCCCGCCGCAGTGGCGATGATCGCGCAGTTGCTCCCCGAGTACACCCGGGTCCTGGGCGCCGATCATCCGGACACGCTGACAGTGCGGGGCCACCTGGCCGAATGGAAGGGCAAGGCAGGCGACTGGGCGGCCGCCAAAGCGCTGACGGAATCCCTGCTCGCCGACCGCACCCGGACGCTCGGCGCGGAGCACCCCGACACGCTGAAGGCACGCGAGAACCTCGACTACTGGTGTGAACGGCTCTGTGAAGGCGACTCCGCTTCGCGGAGCGGCCAGGCCGGGTGAGCTTGAGCCGCCCCGCGCGAGGTGTAACCGGGGGCCATTACACCGTGCCTTCCGCCAGGTCGAACAGCTCCTCAGCGTGACCTACGCGAACGCGTCATGCTCCTCACCTCGTCGGCGGGCGCGTTCATCGCTCCGCCGATTGTCGCGCTCGTGGTCGAGCGTGGTGCAGGGCTCCGCTCGGCGAGGACGTCCTTGAACCGGGCCAGCACCTTCGGCTGGTGGAGCAGCCCGGCGAATGCGAGCATGATCGCGACGTGCAGGGCGAGGCCGTGGGCGACGCAGGCGCGCAGGTTCGCCTCCACGGTCCGCTGGGGCGGATCGTCAGGTCGGCCAGCCGCCCGCGGCGGCGGTGGACGTGGCGAATTCGGCGAAGGTCCGCGGGGGGCGGCCAAGGGCACGTCCCACGCCGTCGGAAACGTACTCGTCCTTACCTTCCCTGAGCGGCTCGATGACATCCGCGAAGGATTCGGCGTCCGCGGGCGGCAATCCCTGCTGAACGAGTTCCGCGACGTAGTCCTCGACGGAGAGCGGCACGTAGCGGATTTCGCGGCCGGTGGCCTCGGAGATCGTGGCGACCGCCTCGGTCAGCGTCACCGCCCGGGGGCCGGACAGCTCGTAGACCTGGCCCGCGTGCCGGTCCTCGGTCAGCGCGGCGACCACCACCGCGGCGATGTCCTCGGCGTCGACGAAGGCGGCGGCTCCGTCGCCGGCGGGCAGCCGCAGCTCACCCGCGCGAATGGCGTCCGCGAAGAAGCCCTCGCTGAAGTTCTGCGCGAACCAGCCCGGCCTGCTGATCGTCCACTCCACACCGCTCTCCCGCACGGCGGCCTCGCTGTCGAGGATGTCCTCCAGGATGCCGCCGCTGTCCTTGGCGTAGCCGGGCAGGTCGATCCCGCGCCCGGAGGCGAGCACGATCCGCCGCACCCCATGCCGCACCGCCCGCTCGACGAAGGGGCGAACGAGGTTCGTGCCGTCCAACTGCACGATGTAGACGGACCGCACACCCTCCAGGGCGGCATCCCAGGTGCTTTGGTCGGTCCAGTCGAAGACGACCTCGCCGGTGCGAGCCGCCGCTCGAACCGGCAGTCCCTTGGCCCGGAGCCGGCCGACGACGCGGCGGCCGGACTTACCCGTCGCGCCGGTTACCAGAATCGGATGTTCAGACATGATCCCAGCCAACCAGGTGCGGATGAGACGAGCCATGCCCAGAGAGCTCTCGTTGATGTCTGGACGTCTATATTGGGGGCTGTGGACGCCGTGTCCGATCTGTTGGCGGAGGTGCGGGCGCGCGGCGCCGTCTTCCGGCGGACCATCATGCGGCCGCCCTGGGCACTGCGGATGGCCAGCGGTGCCCCGCTGACGCTGGCCACGATGCTGAACGGCCACGCCTGGATCGTTTCCGACCGGCACGAACCGGTGCCCATCGGCGTCGGCGACATCGCCGTCATCCGGGGCGATGCGCCCTACACGGTCACCGACGCCCCCGGCACGACCCCCTCGCTGGTGGTGACCAGCGCCGACTACTGCCCGGGAGCCGAAGGTGTCGAGCACGCCGCCGGACCCGCCCGGACCTGCGGCACGCCCACCGATGGGGCCGCCGTCCTGGTCAGCGGGGCTTTCGAGCGCCGGGGAGAACTCAGCGACCGGCTGCTGCACGCCCTGCCCGCGGTGCTGGTGGTGCCGGCCGAGAGCAGCCCCTACCCGTCGGTGGAGATGCTGGCCGAGGAAGTCGCCAGAGACCGACCGGGACAGCAGCTGGTGCTGGACCGGCTGCTGGATCTGATGCTGGTCTCCGCGCTGCGTTCCTGGTTCGACGGTCCGGACTCCGACGCCCCGGCCTGGTGCCGGGCACTGGACGACCCGGTCGTGGGCGCCGCACTGCGGCTGCTGCACGACGAACCCGCCCACCCGTGGACGGTGGCGGATCTGGCAGCCGAGGTAGGGATATCACGGGCGGCGCTCGCCCGGCGGTTCACCGCGCTGGTGGGCGAACCACCGATGTCCTACCTCGCGAGCTGGCGGATCGCCCTGGCCGCGGACCTGCTGCGCACGACGGACCATACGGTGGGCACGATCGCGAGAAAGGTCGGTTACGCCAACGCCTTCGCGCTGAGCGTGGCGTTCAAACGGCTACGCGGCACGCGCCCCAGTGACCACCGGGCGGGGAATCGGCGCACCGGTCCTGATGAGCCCACTGTGTCCGACGCTCGACCCGAGCCGGCCAGGCGGTAGCTCGACACCCGTACCGGCCACCCGGCGGACGGTGGCGGGGCGCGGTCGCCGCCGGCAGGGTCGCTCTCAGGCGCCGGGTCGACCGGTGCGGGCCTCCGCAGCGGCCTTCAGGTCGCGCCAGCCATGCTTCGAGGCCCGCGCCGAGGGCCGCGGTGGCAGTGGGGACGTCCTCGATGGTGTCCGCAGCGGCCTTCGCGGATGTCGGCCAGGACCTGCCCGGCCTTCCCGGCGTTCTGACGGGCGCGGCACCGGTCGCGGTAGGCCGCTTGGCGGCAGGCGGTGGAGCAGTACCGCGGGGATCGGCTCTCCGGCCGGCGCAGGACAGCGCCGCAGCGGGTGCCGCCGGAATACGGCTGACATGGGCCGCCGAACCGCAGGGACTTCTTGGGCACAGGTTTTCGGACGGCGTTCGCGCAGGCGGGCTCGCCGTCCGAGAACAAGTCTGAACGGCGAATGGCTAGCCTCACAACGCCGCAGGTCAGAGACCCAGCGGCCCGAATCTGCCGTATTCCGGTGGCACCCGTTGAACGCCTCGGCTTCTCGACACGTTTTCAACGCGCCGCGAGAGGCGTGGGGGCAGCTCGGATGTGTCGCCCCACGCCAGTCACTTGGACGATCGTGTTGCGGTCCGATAGGCGTCGTCGAGTAGCCGCGCGACACTCACGGGCTGACGTGGAGACGGGGGGTCCCAGCTGGCTTGACCGCGGATGTCGGCGATGAAGGCCCGAAGCGCCGTTCGGGCATCCGGGCCCTCGCCAGTCCAGCTCGGACCGCTGGCCAGTGTCAGCGTGCCGTCGTCCACGGTCGCCGTGTCGACTGTCCCCTCAAGCAGGACGCGCAGGCCGCCGGGATGTGTGTCCCAACTGGCGGTGATCGTCGCGTGGACATCGTCATCCCAGGCGAGCACCGCGCTGCCGCCGATGTCAAGCTCCAGTGCGGGGACGGTTGTGAGCTGCGCCTGCCTGACTCTAAGGCGGTGATCAGGGCGCAGCCACAACAGCGTGTCGAGCAGATGGGTGCCGAGGTCGCCGAAGCCGCCAAAGCCCGCCTGATCCGGATCGATCATCCACGCCGCCGGTCCGCTGAACACCCCGTCCCGCCATCCCGAATGGCCGAACTCGGCGTGCACACGGACCAGTCGGCCCAGCCTCCCATCTCGGAGCAGGTCGCGCACTCGCCGCAAGGCGGGCAGGCATCGCAGGAAGTACCCTGTAGCGAAGGGGACACCGGCCTGCTCGATCACCGCGGCCAGGTGCCGTGACTCCTCATGGTGACGCCCCAAGGGCTTTTCAACGAAGACCGGCTTGCCCGCGCTCGCAACCACAGGAACGAGATCGACGTGCGTGCCCGTGACCGAATCGATGATCACTATGTCGGCGCGGTTCACCGCGGTCCGCAGGTCACCGACGACCATCTCACGAGGGAGCGCCCGAGTGCGCTCGGCGTCTGGATCCCACACCGCGGCCAGATGCAGCCCAGGATCTTCCTCGATCACCGCCAGGTGATCACGTACATGCACATGAGCTAGACCGATAATCGCCGCTTTCATCGACAGCATGTGAGCACTCTGCCGTACCGGTCCAGATCCGGCCAGGTCGCGGTCGGTGGGGAAGGCCTCGCGTCCCTCCAGCCATTCGACCGCCTGCCAGGTGTCAGCTATGACCCGGGGAGCAACTCGACGGCGGTCTCGGTGCCGATCGGCAGCATCAGCTGCAGCGGCGGCACGCCAAGCTTCGTCTGCCGGACGCTCTCCGGCCGAGCGCGAGCCCGGCCGTATGACACGCCCCGAACGACAGACGGCCGGGCGTTCGAACCTCGCCCGGCTCCTGCCACCCCCACCCTCCTGGCCGCCGGCGCCGCCTTCCCCAAGTCGGCGTCGGCCGATCGGAAACCCCTACGGCGCACGGCCCTGCCTTACTATGTAAAGGCCGCCACGTCGTACAACAAAAAGCGCCCGGACGACGGCAGGCGCGGGTAGGGCGTCGCGATCAGTAGGCAGGAGGAGCCAGACCACCCTGGTGGGTTACGCGCAGAGACGATCGACCTAGTTAGGGACCCCTCTTCCAGAAAGCACCACAGCCTGTGGTGGCTCTGCCCCAGTCAGGAGGACTCTCTGCTCCCGCCTCGACTGGGTTCGCGAACCCCTTCCGAGAGGGTTTAGAGCACCATCCCTTCGCAGATACGGGGAGATATCTCCGGTGAGCAAGTAGGAACTTCCCCCTTCCACCTGATCCCTCGCCCCCGGCGTCGCGTGGGCGGCCGGCCGTATGCGACACAGCGGTGTGTAACCCGGCCAGACCGATCAGGATGATGCGATGACGCCCTTGCCCACACTGCCGCCATGCCGCCATCGCCAAAGGCGCCCAGGCCGCCGAGGTCCGCCTGCCCGCGCCCCGCGCAGGTGGGCGCCCAGAGCATGGGGCAGATCCTGACAGCCTTTCCAACGGCCGAGGCCCGTCCCCCCGTCCAGCAAGGGAGCCCCTGGTGAACGCCCTACCCGACCATCTCATGGCGTTCATCGGCCACGTCGAAGCCAACATGCCCGCAGTCCTCGCATCCCAGGAATCGCACACCGCCGCCACCCCGGCCCGACTCCCGCTCACAACGGGATCCGCCCGCACGCCCACCCGCCAGGGCCGCACCCCTTTCGCGCAGACGACCGGTCGGTAAAGTTCCTGGACCTGGCCACCGTTGACCATCCGCACCCGGTATGCATCCGCGCGACCGCCCCAGTGCCCGGCCCCCAGCACGTAGGCGGGCCCTGCCCCGATGTGTGGACACCTCGAGTACCGGATGATGGAGATCCGGAGACGAGGAGTTCCACGTGGCGATGAAGTCGTATCCGCCAACAAAGTCCTGGTAGGGCCCGTGCCGAAAGAGGGCCAGGCGGTTGCGTTGCTCTCACTGTAGGCGGCGGGCGTTGACCTCTTGGTCGAGCCGCCAGGTGTGTCCGCCGTCGGCCGATCGTTCGCTTCGCCAGTAGAAGGTGTCGGCGGTGATGTCGGTGAAGATCCAGCGGATGAGTTCGCTGCCCGCGGCGCGTTCCATGACGATCTCATCGTCGACCTGGCGGGCGTACATGTGCACCAGTTCGCCGCGGGCGGTGCCGTGGAATGTGAACCGCCACAGTTGCAGGCGCGGATCCCAGATTCGCACGCACAAGCCGCACTGCCGGTCGGTAGAGCGACCCGTGTCCGGAAGTTCCTCGGGCCCGGGCCATCGCCAGACATCCAGGACTGCTCTACCTTCCAGGGCGTAGCCGAACTCCCATTCACCGCTGACTCGGCGGGCTGGTGAGCGGTCGGCGGGGTAGTAGGTGATCTGGGTCGCCCAGTGTCCGGCCAGACGTCCGAACTGCTCCATCTCGGTCGCGTAAAGGTTGCTGGGGCCGTCGGCGAGCAGCGTTTTCATGCGTGTGTCTCCACGGTCGCAAGAGGGGCCAGGGCGGAGGCGAGGCAGTCGACGATGGGAGCGGCGTACACGCCCTCCGGGTCGAGTTCCGGATCGTAGATGGCGACGTCGAGTCCCACCACCCGGCCGGTGCCGACCAAGGCCGAGATGAGTTCGGCGAGCTGGGAGAAGTCCAGGCCGGGACGGCCGGGAGAGTCCACCGCGGGCAGGACGCGTTCGTCGAGCACATCGAGGTCGATATGGAGCCAGACGCGATCCAGCCCACGCAGCTCCAAGCGGCTGACGACCCGATCAACCAGATCGGCGGTGCCGATCCGGGTGATCTCCTGGGCGGTGAACCGGGTGACCGGAGGCGTCTCCTCATCGTCCCGGTCGCCGATCTGGACCACGTCTTCGTCTGAAACCAGCGGTCGGCCTACCGTCGGCCAGTGGGTGAGCAGCAGCTCGCCACGGCCGGTGGCCAGGGCCAGATCCATCCCCGCCGCTGAACCGAGGGACGAACTGGCGTCGTAGTTGCCGGGATGCCGGAAGTCGCTGTGCCCGTCGAGGTGAACCAGTCCGCAGCGTCCGTCGCGCCGGGCCCCCAGCAGGCACCCCAGCAGGATGCTGCAGTCGCCGCCCAGCACGACCGCGAACCGGGAGGCGGCGAGCGCGGCCTGGACCGCCTCGCCAAGCCGCAGCGTGTGCTCGCGGATGGTCACCCCGTTGCGGATGTGGGTCGCCGGCTGGGCCTGGAACTCGTACGGCGGACGGTCCAGCTCAACTACCCGGGCCGGTCGCAACCGCGCTTCCAGCCCCGCCGACAGCAGCGCTTGCGGGGCTCGCCACGTTCCGGGCTCGTGCCCCGGCGCGGGCGGTCGCAGGCCGAGATTTGAGGGGGCCGCGATGAGCTCAACGGCGGCAGCCATAGCCGTCTCCTTTCACGTTCAAACCGGATAACAGGTCTACACTGGTTGGATGAAGCGAGGCAAGTCCGTGAAAGGCGGTCATGCGTGACTGGGACCATTCAGGCTCACACCTTCAGGCCCCGCGACCTGGTCGGCGGGCACATCGTCATCGACCTGCTGAACACGGTCACGGCTCGTGACGCGGAGCCGATCGACTGGCTCGACGGCTACCCGCGCCTGCTTGAGTGGGCAGCCCTCACTGGTCAGTTCGACGTCACCACCCTCACGGACTTGCGGCGGCTGGCCGAGACCGAACCCGTCAGAGCCGCACTGGCCCTGGACCGCACTCGCGAGCTACGCGAGGCTCTGCACGATCTCATCACGGTACTGATCCACCAAGGCGCTCCAGTCCCTGCGGAGGCGGTCGACCAGGTCGAGGATCATTGGAAGCATGCGGTCGCCAGCGCTCGCCTCACCGTCCGCGGGAAAACGCCGCAGCTCTGGGTCAGCGTTGAGACCTCGGGGCTTGAGTACCTCAACCACGAACTCGCCCTGCAGGCGTTCGACCTGCTCCGGTCACTGCCGCTGGAACGCACCCGCGTCTGCCCTGGTCTGCGATGCGGCTGGGTGTTCATCGACGGCTCCCGAGGCGGGCACCGCCGGTGGTGCGATATGGCCACGTGCGGGAACTTGGCCAAAGGCCGAACCCACTACCAGCGGAAACGACAAACCGCGAGCCAACAGGGCCACCATCAGCCGCCCGACGACCAGTAGCTCTTCACCGGACCTGGTTCTCGATGGTGGAAGGGTCGCATGACGTTGAACAGGTGGGTGGCCATGCTGGCGCCGGCCTCGAACGCCTGGTGTACTTCGTCGTAGCTGGCTTCGGTGTGCCCTACCGCCACTACCGCGCCGGAGGCGACGACCTCGCGGACGAGGTCCATCCCGCCGTCCAGTTCGGGGCGAGGGTAACGGTGCGGATGGCGAGCAGGGGCCGCAACGCGTTGACGTCCGGTGCGAGGAAGTAGTCATTGCGATGGCGCCCCGACCGGACGCGGCAGGCCGTCTCCGGTCGTCGAGGTGCGTCCCGACGGGCCCGTGGCCGTCGCCGTCCAGTTGAGTGCGGACCGGATAACGGTCAGCCTCGTCGGTCTGGATCGCAGGATCACTCACGTTCGCAAGCACGCTCTGGACGGCTCTGAGACGGACCCCGCCACCCTCATACCGGCACTGGCGGACGCGGTTCCGATGCGGTCTGCGCGTGGCTGCCTGGGAACGTACGCCGACTCGCGTGCGCTGCTACGTGCCGCTGGTCGGCGCCGTCATCCCGGCCATGAAGACACCGTCACCGAGATCTTCGATGACGCCGCGGCCGGTGACCGTGCCGCGCGGGAGGCGATCCGCCTCACCGTCGGCCATCTGTGACGGGGTTGACCAGTCTCGTCAATATGCTCGCCCCGGAGCGCGTGGTACTCATGGGCTTTCTGGCCGACCTGTATCGGGTCGCCAAGGACTTCGTGCGCGATGGGCTGATGGCGCCCTCCGCCGTCGCTCGCGCCGGCCAGATCGGCATCGTCACAGGCGACCTTCGACCTGCCACTCTCGTGGGCGCAGCCGAAAGAGCCTTCGCCCCGCTGCTGAGGCAACCACGTACCATTCTGCGCGCCGACCCGTCATGAGGCCGAAATCAGCAGACGCAACCGCCTCGGGGCCGGCCGAGGATCTACTGCCAGGCGCACGTTGGGCGGGGCCGTGATCGCCCTCGTCAGCGACATGCTTATCCCTTTCTCTCGTACCTGGTCTGCCCCCTGCATGGCTTGTGACCTGCGAAAATCAGATCGCCGGCGGCATCCCGAAGAAGCGGGCGCGTGCCCTGCACCCGCACATGCTGCGCGCCACCGTGCTCACCCAACTGCTCGAGGAAGGCGTTCCGGCCGACCGGGTCAAGGACATCGCGATGCACGCCTCGGTCGACACCACGCTGCGCTACGACCGGCGCCGCACCTCGCTCACCGGACACCCGCTGTATGTATGGCCTGGAGGACAAGTACGACAAGGGGGACAGGGCCGTGACGTCGATGAGCAGTAGAGGGGTACCACCGGTAGTGCTGCTGGATTGAACGCTAAGGAATGATCTTGGTCCTCCGCCGGAAATGGAGTGGGAGCCAGTCGCCTACGACGCCGGTGGCTCGGTGGTTTGTTCGTCGTGCTTGCGCAGCGTGCGCATGCCGGGCGCGGGTGACTGACGCCATCGCCGAGGTGACCGAGGGCTTCCTTCACGAAACGCACGCGGCATGAACCGACGCCTGTCGACTGGATCGAACGGGCTAAGCCTGTCGATCATGACGGGACCGAGAACGAGGCTCCCGCTGGCGCGCCGGGCTCACTCGATTCCCGGCCGCAATGCTACGAACCGGGCCGGAAGCCGGGGTTCCATCTGCTCAGAGCAGATCTGCCCCAGGCGGATCAAGTCGACGCCGGCCCGGATGGCCTTTCATGATGGAACGCATGAGCGGAGAATCGAATCTTCCACTGTTCAATGCGCAGGTAAGGCGCGAGCTTTACGACCAGCGTGTTCTCGTTCTCGATGGCCCTCTCGATGACGACAACGGGACACTGCTGGCCACGCAACTGATAGCACTAGCCACGCAGGACGCGTCGACGGATATCGCCTTGTGGATTCACTCGCCGGGCGGGTCGGTTCCCTCGATGCTTGCGATCCGCGACATCATTCGGCTCATTCCCTGTGACGTTTCGACGCTCGTGCTGGGCATTGCTTACAGCGCCGGGCAGTTCTTGCTGTCATCAGGAGCTCGAGGGAAGCGCCGGGCTCTGCCGCACGCACGTGTCCTGATGCACCAGGGCTCGGCGGGAATCGGTGGCACCGCAGTCGACATCGAACTGCAGGCCGGCGACCTTCGGCATACTCGCGATACGGTTCTCGGTCTTATCGCCGACGACACCGGGCAGCCCGTCGAGCGCATATTCGAGGATTCTCTGCACGATCGTTGGTACACGGCTCAAGAGGCACTGGACTATGGCTTCATAGATAAAATCGTACAGAATTTCGACGAAATCGCACCGCGCAATCGCTCACGGCTCGGGTTCGGCGTCACCGAAGGAGTCGGCCAGTGACCACATACACGATTCCGAACGTCATCACCCAGAACTCTCGCGGCGAGCGGATCATGGATGTCTACTCGCACCTGCTCACCGAGCGAATCATCTATCTGGGCACCGCAATCGACGCGGGCGTCGCGAACGCGCTCATCGCGCAGCTGATTTTCCTGGAGTCGGACAATCCCGATGCCGAAATACAGTTCTACATCAACTGTGAAGGCGGGGATCCGAGCGCGATGCTCGCGATATATGACACCATGCGCTATATCCGCCCGCGGGTCTCGACAACCTGCGTTGGACAGGCCGTCGCGGTGGGTGCCGTCCTTCTCGCCGCGGGTGCCGAAGGAAAACGTGCCGCTCTCCCGCACGCACGAGTGATCCTGCACCAACCAGCCGCTCAGGGGCGCGGAGCGATCCCCGATCTCATCTTGCAAGCCGACGAGGTCGTCCGTGTCCGAGCGGACATCGAGCGCATATTGTCACGGCACACCGGCCAGACAATCGAGACCCTACGCGCCGACACCGATCACGATCGCGTGTTCACTGCGGCCGCGGCCTTGGAGTACGGACTCCTCGATCAGATCATCGAGGAGCGTTCGTAGGCCAGTGGATGATCTCGGCAAGTCACGCTACGCGGCCAGAGCGTACGCCGCCGAACAGCTAGCGCCTCTCGACGTGCTGCTCTGAGCAGACCGCAAGCTCTCGGCGACGGCAAGGGTCAGATCGACCAGGGTCACATCCAGCGCCCCGGCGACCGCGGCGATCATTTCGCTTGAGGGCTCTTTGAGGCCCCGCTCCATCTCGGAGAGATACTGCGGCGAGACTCCGGCGCGACGTGCCGTCTCGCTCAACTTCTCGCCCCGCTCGTGACGAAGGCCTCTGAGACACTCACCGAGCGCGTGCCGCCACAGCGGCTCGCGAGCCGGAGACGGCTTGGAGTTGGTCCGATCGATCGCTGGACGGAGCGGCGGGATGGAAGAGGCCATGCCTCACCTTAGGTAGATGGCGCCTTCGAGTTCGGCCGGATCCGCGCAGAGCGGAATCGTCCCCGCTCCTCCGATCCGGCGGTCACGATGAACATCCACAGCGAGGTGTCGTCCGAAGCCACCCGGAAGGCGCTCAAGAAGCTCGGCGAACAACTCCGATAGCCGTTGCTGTACGACGCCCCCGCACGAAGAGTCAAAGGCCACTTCCCGTGACGGGAAGTGGCCTTTGACCTGTGTTCACGAGTGGGCTTGATCTGGGACGAAACCGAGGGTTGAAGATCGCTTCCCGAGCCTGACATGATCGCAGCGTCGCCGCGCGGCGCCAGGCCGCCCAGGCGTCCAAGACGTCGTAGTAGGCGATCGCCTCGGCTCCGGGATGTTGGGTCATCTCCAAGACCCAACATGCCACGGTGGCCACATCGCCCCCGGTATCGGCGAGGATCTCGGCGAGATCCTCAACGTGCAGGTACAGGGTGTCGGTGATGGCCTCGCGTCCCAACACTCGCGGCCCGCCATAGATGATGAGTGGGTGCGGCGGTTCCTTTCCGACAACCCCGGCGCGGTGGTGCTGGACGTAGGGTGCGGCCTCGAGAGCCGGGTCTTCCGCATCGACCCTGCGCCCGGGCGCCACTGGTACGACGTCGACTTCGCCGGCATGATCATCCTCAGGGATCGCCTCTACCCGAGCCGGCCCGATCACACCAGTGTGGGGGCCGAGCTCACCGACGCGGCCGGCTGGAGCACATTCCGGCGGGCCAGCCCGCGATCGTGGTGGCCGACAGCCTGTTCATGTTCCTGAGCGAAGATGAGCTGCGGCAGTTCCTATGCCAGGTTGTCGACCACTTCCCACGTTCCGTCCCGACAGCCGTGAGCGGGTGGCATGCCGTATCCGGCCGCAGGAGCCACCCATCTGAGCCTTCAGCTCCTGGTATGTACGCTTACCGGTGTGAACCGCCGCCCGCACACCCGCCCTCCCGTCCTCGCGGACGTGGCGAGGGTCGCCGGCGTGTCCGTCCCCACGGTGTCCCGGGTGCTGAGCGGGTCCGCGCCGGTGAGCGCCGATAAGCGCAGGCAGGTCCTGCGCGCGATCCAGGAGCTGGGGTACCGCCCCAACGCCGCGGCGCGCGCCTTGGCGACTGGCCGGCGCTCCATCATCAGCGTGCTGACCAGCGACACCACCCGGTACGGTTATGCCAGCGCGATCCGGGGGATCGAGGAGGCCGCTCGCGCGGTCGGCCTGGTGGTCGCCCTGACGATGCTGGACGGCGACGACGAGGAGTCGGCGCGGGTGGCCGTGGACCTCGCGCTCGACCAGCCGCTCGCCGGGATGATCGTGCTCGAGTTCGATATCCAGGGCAGCCGGGCGCTGGCGGCACTGCCCGACACGCTCCCCGTGGCGGCGGTGTCCTCCGCTGGGCAGGGTAGGAGCGTCCCGCGGGCCCTGTTCGACGACTACGCCGGCGCGCGGGATGCGACGAACTACCTGCTCGGACTGGGCCATCGCACCGTGCACCACGTGGGAATACCGGCCTCCGGCCGGCCGAGCGGGCGGCTGCTGGGCTGGCGGGAGGCGCTGGAGGCTGCGGGAGCCCCGGTTCCGGAGATCGTGGAGAGCGACGGGACCCCGCGCTCGGGCCTGCAGGCCGGCGCGCGCCTGGCAGGGCGCGGCGACGTGACCGCGGTGTTGTGCGGCAACGACGAGGTCGCCTTCGGCGTGATCAAGGCCTTGCAGGACGAGGGTTCGCGGGTCCCCGAAGACGTCAGCGTCGTCGGCTTCGACGACCACCCGCTGGCCGAGATCTGGACTCCTTCGCTGACCACGATGAGCCAGGACTTCGCCGAACTGGGGCGCATGGCGGTCGACTTCCTGCTCGGCAGGCTGGCAGGCGTGCCGGTGGCGGCGGCGCGGTCGACGCCGCGCCTGGTCGTGCGCAAGAGCAGCGCTCCACCCGCCCGCTGACCTCGGCCTGGGAACCCTTGGACCGCGCACGCGTGGTCACCTTCCTTCCCGACATCTCGTGTTGAAAGCGTTATCAGTGCATTTGTCGTGGTCCCCTTGTCACATCGCTTGATAAACGCTTTCATGGCTGAACCGCACCATATGTCCGGCTTAAGGAACGTGATGACGAGCAGAACCATCCAGTGGCGTCCCGGCTCCCTCGACCTGCTCCTCGAGCGGCCCGAAGACGCTCCGGTCCGCATCGCGAGGCTCGGGACCACGTCGCCCGCACCGAGCGCCGTGGACCCGTTCCGGGTGCAGCCGCTGGTCGAGCTGATGGTTCTGGGGGAGGGCCGGGGACTGTCCAACACCCGGTTCACTGACACCGCCGCCGGATCGCGGCTCCGGTTCGCGGACGCCGTCGAGCAGGGCGACGCCGACTGGCGCGAGCTGCGGGTGAGGCAGCGTGACGAGGTGACCGGGCTGGAGACGACCAGTGTCTTTCGCGCCAGGACGGACGTCCCGGCCCTGCAGACCTGGACCGAGGTCACGAACACCGGGCAGGCGCCCCGGGTTCTGCAGATGGTGTCGTCCTTCGCCTCCGGCGCGCTGGCCGAGACGGCCGACGACGGTGACCTGACCCTGTGGCGGGCGCGCGCCGACTGGTGCGCCGAGGGCAGGTGGGCGGCCATCCCGCTGTCCGGGCCGGACGGGCTGGCGGACATCAACAGCGAACTGCACCAGCACGAGGGCCGGGGCGCGCTCGTCACGGTGAGCAAGAGCACCTGGTCCTCGGGCGAATACCTGCCCACCGGCGTCCTGGCGAGCGCCCGCACCGGCCGGGCCTGGGGCTGGCAGATCGAGCACAACGGCGCCTGGCGCTGGGAGGTGGACCGCCGCCGCGACGGGGCGAACGCCGTCTCCCTCGTGCTGAGCGGCCCCACCGACCTCGACCACCAGTGGAGCACCCGGCTGCTCCCGGGGGAGCGCTTCGTCGCTGTACCCGTGTCCGTCGCTATGTCCGACGAGGGGTGCCAGGGAGCGCTGGCCGCCCTCACCCGGCAGCGGAGGGCGATCTGCCGTGCGCATCCCACAGGCGACACGCTGCCGGTCATCTTCAACGACTACATGAACACCCTCATGGGCGACCCGACCACCGAGCGCCTGCTGCCTCTCATCGACGCCGCCGCGGAGACCGGCGCCGAGTACTTCTGCATCGACGCGGGCTGGTACGACGACGGCGGGAAATGGTGGGACAGCGTCGGCGAGTGGCGCCCCTCGACCGGCCGCTTCGCGGACGGCGGGCTCGCCCGGGTCTTCGACCACATCAGGGCCAGGGGCATGCGCCCCGGCCTGTGGCTGGAGCCGGAGGTCGTCGGGGTGCGCAGCCCTGTCGCCGCGATGCTGCCTGACGAGGCGTTCCTCAGCCGGAATAGCGAGCGGGTCGTGGAGCACGGCCGGTACTTCCTCGACCTGCGCCACCCCTCGGCGAGGAAGCATCTCGACGAGGTGGTCGATCGCCTCGTGCACGACTACGGCACCAGATTCTTCAAGCTCGACTACAACGTCACCCCGGGGCCGGGCACCGACCGGGGCGCGCTCCAACCGGGAGAGGGACTGCTCGAGCACAACCGGGCCCACCTGCAGTGGCTGGACGACCTGCTCGCCCGCCACCCGGAGGTGATCTTCGAGAACTGCGCCTCGGGAGCCATGCGGGCCGACTACGCGATGCTGTCCCGCCTCCAGCTCCAGTCCACCTCTGACCAGCAGGACTGGCGGCTCTACGCCGCCATCGCGGCGTCCGCGCCCGCCACGATGCTCCCCGAGCAGGCAGCCAACTGGGCCTACCCCCAGCCGGGAATGTCCGCGGAGGCGCTGGCCTTCACCATGATCAACGGTCTGGCCGGGCGGCTCTACCTGTCGGGGCATCTCGACAAGATGAGCCGGGCCGAGCGGGAGCTCGTCGCGGACGGAGTGGCCGTGCACAAGCGGATCAGGGGCGAGTTCGCCAGGGCCGAGCCGTTCTGGCCGCTCGGGCTGCCCGCCTGGTCCGACGAGATCGTCGCGCTGGGCCTGCGTACCGGTGACACGGTGCGCCTGGCCGTATGGCAACGCGACGGCGGGCCGCACGACATCCAGGTGGACCTGCCCGGCGCGCGCGGCCGCCGGCTGCGGGTGGAGACCGAGTATCCGGCGACCCTACCCGGCTGGCAGCACCGGTGGGACGCCTCCACCGCGCGGCTCACGATCCGTCCTGCCGCACCCGGACCGTCCGCACGCCTGCTCCGCCTCCGGCCGGAGAACTGATCCCTTTCGAGCGTGGCAGCCCTCACCTCCCACCACACACGAGGAGAACCATCCATGAAGACGCGAGGCCTTTCCCATGCGGCAGCCGTCGCCACGTGCGGGGCGCTGCTGCTGACCGGCTGCTCGGCGGGCAACCCCGGGACGTCCTCAAGCACAGCCGGGCAGGTCCCCGCGACATGGCCCGACCCGGGCGCCGGCCTGCACGGGGTGACCCTCACCCTGTGGATGTCGACGCAGACCGCCTCGATGGCTGACAACGTCATCAAGTCGTTCGAAGCCAAGACCGGAGCAAAGATCAACAAGGTCGTCATTCCCGACGTCTACGAGACCAACGCGCCGACCAAGCTGGCCACGGGCGCCAAACCGGACCTCGCCACCTGGCAGCCGACCGGCAGCATGCTCGCGCTGCTCAGGCCGGCCACTGACCTGCAGAGCCTGGACGGCGCGCCGTGGCTGGCCAAGCAGACGCCGGCCATCCAGAAGCTGGGTCTGGTGAACGGGCATCACTACGCGGCCTTCGTCAACGTCCCCTCCGTTCTCGGTGTCTTCTACAACAAGTCGGTGTTCCAGAAAGCGGGGATCACGAGCACGCCCAAGAATTTCAACGAGTTGCTCGCCGACGCCCAGAAGATCAAGGCCAAGGGGGTGGCGCCGTTCTTCGGCGCGGCCGGCGACCAGTGGCCCACCCAGTGGTGGCCGCAGGTCCTGCTGGCCGAGGCGTCGAAGAAGGGCCTGTGGGAGCGGGTCAGCCAGAACAAGGAGAAGTTCACCGATCCGGAGATCCTCGGCGCCGTCCGGCAGTTCCACGACATGGTGAAGCAGGGGCTGTTCAACAAGGACGACAAGACCTCCAAGTACACCGAGTCCGGCCCGGCACTGCTCAAGGGTGAGGCGGCGATGGTGCTGCAGCTCACCTCGTTCGCGTCGTTGATGCGGTCGACGGCGGACACGGCGACCATAGACCGGGAGATCGGCTGGTTCCCGATCTCCAAGGACGGCGACATCGCCACGTCGGTGCCCGGCGGCGACAACGCCCTGGTCGCCTTCAGGACCGGAGATCTCAAGCGGGAGTCGGGCGCCCGGCAGTTCCTGCGGTTCTGGCTGGAGACCTACTACCCCGACTACGTGAAGTCTGCCGGCACCGTGTCGATCGAGCCTGCCGTTCCGGCTCCCGCCGGGGTGCCGGAGGTCGTGAAGCAGGCCACGGCCGCGCTGGACGACGCAGCCGGCTCGATGCAGCAGAACGCCGCGGTGAACCCGGACTTCTACGTGAACCTGGCGAACATGGTCAACGGGACCATGACCCCGGAACAGGTGACCTCCACTACACAATCGCAGTTCGCCCAGCTCGCCCAGGCACTCGGGATCCAGGGCTTTTGACGGCGGCGGGGGCACGGGCCCCCTCCCGCCCCCCGCCACCACACTGAAAGGTGTGCAGGATCGCCATGATCCCTTCTCTTTCGGCCGCTTTCGTTCGCTCGCCGCGGCGAGCGGTGTTGTACCCGAGCTCGTTCCTCGCTCCGGCGTTCGCCGTGCTGGCCGTGTTCTTCTTCCTGCCGACCGTCTTCAACTTCGTCTACGCCTTCACGGACTGGTCGGCCTTCCATGACGACATCCGCCCTGTGGGGCTGGCGAACGTCGAGGCGGTGTTGTCCAACGGCTCCCTGCTGTCGTCACTGCGGATCACCATCGTCTACGCGGTCTTGGTGGCGATCATGCAGACGGGGTTCGGGCTGGCGCTCGCCCTGCTCCTGGAGCGCGACACGCGCATCAACCGGTTCGCCAGGGTCGTCTTCTTCATCCCGGTGCTGATGTCCGCCCTGGCGGTGGGGTACACCTTCCAGGCACTCCTCAAGCCCGACGGTCCGCTCAACGGGCTCCTCGGTGCTCTCACCGGCCAGCACGTGACGATCCCCTGGCTCGGCAGCACCACCTGGACGGTGGTGACGGTGGCCTTCGTGAACTCCTGGAAGTGGATGGGGCTTGCGATGGTGATCTTCCTGGCCGGTCTCAAGACGATTCCGGCCGACGTGTTGGAGGCGGCCAGGATCGACGGTGCCGGCAGGTGGAACACCTTCCGATCGATCCGGTTCCCGCTGATCGCCCCCGCGGTGACCTTCAACGTCGCGACCGCGCTGCTGGGCTCCTTCAACGGGTTCGACACGATCCTCGCGACCACGGGGGGAGGGCCCGGACAGCAGACCGAGGTGCTCGACATCTACATCTTCCGCGTCTACGGCAACGGCCTGTTCGCCCAGGCCACCACGATGAGCCTCGCCCTCCTTCTCCTGGTCGCTCTGCTGGCCTTCCCTGTCATCGGCTACCTGCGCAAGAGGGAGCGTGTCCTGTGAGGATCTCCGCCCGGGGCTGGTCCCGCCTCGTTCACCCGGCCGTCGTCATCATCCTGACCGCCGTCGTCATCGGAATCCCGTTGTGGCTGGCCCTGGTGACCTCCGCCAAGTCGCAGGGCGAGGCGAACCTGCCCGACCTGTCCCTTCCACGGGTGTGGCACCTGTGGGACAACTACTCCCAGGCGTTCACGCAGGGCCGCATGCTCTGGGCGCTGTTCGGCAGCCTGTTGGTCATGGTGCCGTCCGTCGCCGGGGTGCTGATCTTCGGCTCGCTGGCTTCATGGGTGCTGGCTCGGCGGGCAGGGCGCCTCATGGCTGTGCTCTACTCGGCTGCGATCAGCGGGATCATCCTGCCCCCGGCCGTCGTCACGATCGTGCTGCTGCTCCGGCAACTCCACCTGGCCAGCACGCCGATCGGCATGGTGCTGGTCTACATGGGCATGTACATGTCCCTGGTGATCTTCTTCGTCACCGGTTTCGTGCGGACCATACCGGTCGAGGTGGAGGAAGCGGCCCGCATGGACGGCGCACGGCCGCTCGGCATCTTCATCAAGGTCGTCCTACCGCTGCTGCGCCCGGTCATCGCGACCGCCACGATCCTCATCTGCCTCTACATCTGGAATGACGTCTTCTACGCCTTCTTCGTGCTCGGCGGAGGGACGTACTCGACACTTCCCCTGAACCTGTACTCGGTGGCGAGCAGCAACCTGTATCAGAACAACTGGAACCTCGTTTTCGCCTACGTCGTGCTCATGAGCCTGCCGCTGGTCGTCGTCTTCGTCGTCGCCCAAAGACGGATCATCTCCGGGATCACCGGAGGAGCCGTCAAGTGACGATGGTCCACTGCCGGTTGGGCTGCCCGTTGCAGACATCAGCCAGTACGAAACGTGCGGCGCCGGCCAGGACCCGGCCGAGCGGGATGCCGTACGCGTCGGTCATGCCCCTACGCTTCATGCCGGGCTTGCCCCGGTCGACCGGCGAATTGGTCCCACAGCGGTTCCGTCAGCCATGATGGCAGCCGGCGCCGAGCGCGGTGTACCAAGGACCAGCCAGGTCACGCCGAGGCGGGAACGTGGACGTGCTGTGTGAGGAAGAGGGCCGCGCGGTCCAGTGCCTGGTCGGCCTCGTCGAGAGCGCCGGCGTACGCCTGGAACACGTGGGGTACGTCGGCGGTGATGTCGAGGATCACGTCCACTCCGGCCGCGCGGGCGCGAGCGGCCATGCGGGTGGAGTCGTCTAGGAGCATTTCGTCCGTGCCGGCCTGGAGGAGCATCGGTGGGAAGCCGGTCAGGTCGGCGAGGATGGCCGGGCTGAGCATGGGCTGGTGCGGGTCCGCTCCCGCGAGGTACATGGTTCCGGTGTGTCCCAGGCTCTCGCGGGTGAAGAACGGGTCGATGCCCGCTTTGGTGTCCATGCTCTCGCCCGTCCGGGTGGCGTCGAGGCCAGGGGAGAACGCCACGATCGCGGCGGGCATCGGGAGACCGGCGTCGCGGGCGGCGAGGCAGGTGGTGACGGTGAGGCCGCCGCCGGCGGAGTCCCCGGCGAACGCGATGGTCGAAGGGTCCTGGCCGCTGTCGAGGAGGGCACGGTAGGCACTCAGTGTGTCTTGGATCGCGGCCGGGAACGGGTGCTCGGGGGCGAGCCGATAGTCCACCGAGAACGCTCTGAACCCGGTCTTGGACACAAGGTTCCCCGTCAGCGACAGCGCGGTCTCGGGGGAGCCGAACACGAAGCCGCCGCCGTGGAAGTACAAGATCGTCCCGGTGCGCGGGCCGTCGCCCGGCTCGATGCGCAGCGCGGGCCGGTCGCCGAGCGTCGTCTCCATGGTGCGGAGGCCGTCCGGGACGATCATCTGGGCCATCATCGCCTTGAATCCGGCTCGGATCGCTTGGACCGACGAGGGGCCCTCGGGGCGTGGCTGCCGCAGCATCGCGTTGAGGTGCGCTCGCTGTTCCTTGCTCATGTGTGTGCTCCTGTCACAGATGCATGCCCAAGAACTATATGCCTTGGCATTTATCGTAGACTACATGCCGTGGCATCCAAAGCAAGTGAGAAGGTCGACCTCCCGGGCTTCTTCGCCGACCTCGTCCGATGCGAGACGCGTCTGTACAACGCCCTCAACGACCGTCTGCGCGAGCGCCACGGGATCGTCACCTCCCAGTTCGAGTTCCTGCACTACCTCCGTGACCACCCCGGCGCCCGGGTCGCGGACCTGGCCGCCGAGTTCGCCGTCGGCATCGGGGCCACCAGCAAGAGCATCGACCGTCTGGAGAGGCAGGGATGGGTTGCCCGTCAGCCGAATCCCTCGGATCGCCGGTCTTCACTGCTGGCCCTGACCGCCGACGGCCTGCGACTGGCGGACGCGGCAGAAAGGACCTTTACCGAGCGGCTGGCCGAGCTGATCGCAGATACGCTCCAGACGTCCCCCATGACGGCCGCCGCGCAGACCCTCTCGGAGCTGCGCACCGTCCTGGAACGCGACCAGATCGGCATGCCCACAGGCTGATGCGTTTTCGCGACCCGGCCGGCGGCAACGGTCAGGCATGGTGCGCATCAACACCGGAGGCCATACTGGCTCGGACACAGACCACCCTGATCAATGACTCCTACCGGTCAACCCCGGAGCCCGAGGGTGAGATCCCCTCGGGCGACCCTCAGGCCCGGAGGAACGCGGCGATCGGCTCGGCCTGGCCGAAGACAGCGTGACCCACCTCGGGCAGCAGATGCACGGTCGCGCGCGGGATGCACTCACGCACGCGCCGCGCGGTCTGGTGGGAGTCCAACATCACGTCACGGCCGCCGACGATGACGAGGACGTGCATGGTGAGAGCGCGCAACGCCTCGTCGGGGAACACCGGGAGCCTCTCCCTGCGCGGGTTGAAGTGCGTGAACGTCAGGATGACGGCGTCGAGCGCCTGCCGGTCCCTGTCCCCGTCCAGTCCTGCGACCGCCATCGCCGACTCGCGTAGTCCGCCGCGCCGGAACAGGCGGGCCAGCAGGGCCTTGAACATCCAGCCGACCTTCTGCCGTCCCACGCCGCCTGGGCACATCAACGCCAGGCGGGTCACCCGTTCTGGACGGCGGATGGCGTAGTCCAGGGCCGTCCAGCCGCCGAGGGACGTGCCGACGAACGCGGCGTCGATGATCCCGAGCCCTTCCAGCACGTCGTCCAGCCAGAGTGCCACGGCGTCGGAGTCCAGGGCGGGGCGCGAGGGCGCGCTCAGACCCGGCTCGCCGACGAGGTCGACGGCGTATGTGCGGAAGTTCTGAGACCAGGTGGCGACATCTCCTCGCCACATCGACGCGTTCGCGCCCGAACCGTGCAGCAGCACCAGGGGCGGCGCGTCGTGCGGGCCGGAGACGAGGACGAAGGTCTCGCCCTGACGGGTCGGCACCCGTAGCTGCTCGGCGGGAACCGGCCAGGCCTCCAGCGCCTGCCGGTAGTGCTCGAGGAGCTCGCGTCCACCGGCTTCGGACTTGTAGATCATGGTCATGACGCCTCCTGGCGTATCCCGAGGATGTATGCCGCGGTAAGCGCAACGGCACGGTCTTCGTCACGTGACAGATCCGCGAGGGCCCGTGACGCTGTGGCTCCAGGGATGTCCGCGAGCGCCTGTGTCAGCCGTGGGCGTTGCCGACGATTCGACGGTGTCATGGGCGAGGCGATCGACGAGCATGGAAGCGATCCGATCCGCCGACGCGGGACGACTCGCCAGCGCGCTCAGGGCATCGGCCGCATCGACGTCATTAGTCCCCTCGACGACCATGTCGATGAGCGTCGGAACGGCGCGCCAGCGCCGCCCGCAGCCGCACTGACGAGTCACCGGCCTCCAGTCCCTGCAAAGCTGGGAACGCATCCGTGTCCTGTTCGGCATAGCCATCGGGACCACCTCCTTGGCGCCAGTGAAGACCTCCTCACAGTGTCAAGGTCAAGCGAGGCCACGGACCGCTGTCGAACTTCCATGACCTGGCCGCAGGCGATGCCACCACTGCACTGCTCATCAACGTGACCAGCGGCCGCCACTCAATCACGAACAGTTATTGTTTAACTACGCGGTTCGTCGTCCCGGTGCAGACGATCAACGCCGCCCCCTCGCCGAAGTACTTCGGTTACAAGCGCGGTCTGACGCTCTTGAACGCCGTCAATGACCAGGTCATGGGGATCGGGCAGATGGTCGTGCCCGGCACGCCGCGCGACTCGCTGCACATCCTGGACACCCTGATCAACATCGACGCCGGGCCGCAGCCCGAGGTCGTCACGACCGACCAGGCGTCCGATTCGGACACGGTGTTCGGGATCTTCTCCATGCTCGGCTACCGGTTCGCGCCCCGCTTCGCCGACCTGGGCGACCGGCGGTTCTGGCGCGCCGAGCTGCCCGACGGGACGGCACCGACGTACGGGCCGCTGGAGGCGATCGCCCGCAACAAGATCAACCGGCAGAAGATCCACACCCAGTGGTCGGATATGACCCGGGTCGCCGGATCCTTGGTGACCAGCCAGGTCCGCGCCTAAGACCTGCTGCGCATGTTCGCCCGTAACGGGCGGCCCACCCCGCTCGGGCAGGCGTTCGCCGAGTACGGGCGGATCGACAAGACCCTCCACCTGCTATCCATCTTGGACCCGATCGACGACACCCACCGCCGCAAGCTGAACAAGCAGCTCACCGTCCAGGAGTCCCGGCACCGGCTCGCCCGCAAGATCTGCCACGGCGCAGGTGGGCAGATCCGCCCGCTCGGCCACGCCCACCTCAACGTCCTGGGCCGCTACTCCATCTCCTCCTCCACACCGGCCGAAGGACTGCGGCAGCTCGGTGAGATCCCCGACCTGCCCGACTTCCCCCACAGCGACGACCTTGAGGAGAAGGGGGCGTAGGACCTGTCGGGGGGTGGGGGGCCGGGGGCCCCCCCCCCCCCCCCCCCCCCCCCTTGTGGGAGTGGGGGGGGTTGCCCCGGGGGGGGGGGGGGGGGCGGGCGCCCCCCCACGCCCCGGCCCGTTCTGGGCCGCATCTCTTCCTGGCCCCTTCCTGGTCAGCCTGTCTCGATGTGCAGGCAGGGCGCCCCCTTCGCCTGCGCCGTTGCCCTGGTGACAGGCGGTGCGCTCAAGATGCCGGTTGACAAGCGGCATGCTTCTCTACTCGGCGTGCTCGGCCGCGGCCTTCGGGAGCGCGAGCATCACGAGTGCCGTGATCAGGTAGAGCGCGGCTGAGACGATCAGGACGATGCCGAGCGCGTGACTGTAGTCGGGCAGCACCGGCGCCCCGGCGGATGAACCGGTGACGGAGGTGAAGAAGACCGTGCCGAGCACGGCGATGCCGGCGGCGCCGCCGATCTGGTTGACGGTGGACAGTACCCCGCCCGCGGCGCCCGCGTTGCGCCCGGGGACACCCGCCAGGACGACGTTGACGAGGATCGGCGCGGCGAGACCGAGCCCGAGGCCACCGATGAACAGTGCCAGGGCGAGCAGCCAGTATCCGGGATCGTCGCCGTCCTTGACGACGTACCACAGGACGAGGTGCGATGCCGCAATCGTGAGCGAGCCGGCGATCAGCAGCGTTCTGCCCGCCTTGGCGGCCAGCGCGACGCCGAGGCCGGAAGTGACGATCGAGCCGAGCGCGTACGGGAGGATCACCAGGCCGGCCTCCCACGCGGTCCGGCCGGTCCCGTTCTGCAGGTAGATCGAGAGGGTGAGGAAGTACGACCCGAGGCCGCCGAAGAACAGCACCGAAGCGGCCAGGCCGACGGTGAAGGCCCGGATTCTCAGCAGAGCGGGATCGAAGACGGGCTCGTTCCCGCGTCCGGTAAGGCGGCGCTCGTAGGCGAGGAAGATCGCGAGCACGACGATCCCGGCCGCCAGGAGGGCGTAGCTGCCCCAGGTCCACCCCCAGGTCTCGGCCTGGATGATCGGCAGCAGCAGGAGCAGGATGCCCGTGGCTGCCAGGAGCGCGCCCGCCAGGTCCAGCCGCGCGGTCGAGGCAGAGCGGGACTCTGGCAACACCTTCGCGCCGATGACGAGGGCCAGGACCGAGACGGGCACATTGATGCAGAAGATCGTACGCCAGCCCAGGCCGAACAGGTCGGCCTCGACGAGCAGCCCGCCCAGCAGCGGACCTGCGACCGAGGCGAGACCTTGGACCGCTCCGTACGCGCCGAACGCCTTGGCTCGCTCACCCGGCGCGAAGGACGCCCGGATGATCCCGAACACCTGCGGCACCATGATGCCGCCGGTCAGTCCCTGCGCGGCCCGCATGCCGATGAGCATCGCCGGATTGGCGGCCAGCGCGCACAGCGCCGAGGTGAGCATGAACCCGGCCAGCCCGATCATGAACAGCCGCTTGCGGCCGTACTGATCGCCGAGCCGTCCACCGGTGATCAGGCCCGCGCCCAGGGCGAGGGTGTAGGCGGCGATCGTCCACTGGATCTGAGCGTCGCCGGCACCCAGGTCCCGAGCTATCGCCGGGGCCGCGACGGTCACGATCGTCGCATCGAGAAGGTCCATGAAGGATCCGAAGAGCACCACCAGCAGCGCCGCGGTCGCGCCGGCGCCGGCGATGGGTACGGGAGGAACCTCAGGGCTGAGGGTGCCCTTTCGGGAGTTTGGTGAAGCGGTCATGCCGGTCACCCTGTCGGGCATAGTTGCCATTGAGTGACCGCTATCGGCGAGAGAATCGGAGAATCATGGCTGCCACCTCCGCGCGGACGCTCAAACTGCTGTCCATCTTCGGGATCGGCGCGACCCTGACCGCGGAAGAACTCGCCACCCGGCTCGGCACGTCGGTGCGAACCGTACGCCGCGACATCGACACGCTCCGAGACCTCGGGTACGAGATCGAGGCCGTCCGCGGCGCGGGTGGCGGTTACCGGCTCGGTCACGCCGCCCGCCTGCCGCCGGTCGTGTTCGACGAGGACCAGGCCGTCGCCACGGCCGTCGCGCTGCAGACCGTCCCGGCGGTCCTGTCCGGCATCCGCGAGAACGCGGCACGCGCTCTCGCCACGCTGCACCAGGCGATGCCCGCGCGCAGCCGCCTGCACGCCGAAGCGTTCACCGTCTCCTCTGCCCGCAACTACTGGGAGTTCCCCGCCCCGCCGATCGACGCCGAGACCGTCCGCGCCGTCGGCAGCGCGATCAACCGGCAGCACCTCGTACGCGTCGGCTACACCGGGGACGGAGAACCCGTCACGCTCACGCTGGAACCGCACGACCTCGTGGTGTGGGCCGCACGCTGGTACCTGGTCGCCTTCGACCTGGACGCGGGTCGATGGCGCGCCATGCGCATGGATCGCATCCAGGCGCACCTGCCCACGCACACCCCCTTCGACCGGCGCGACATCCCGCACGGCGATCCCGTCACCTTCGTCATGACCGCACCCGACCGCGGAGACGCCGCTGCCGACTGGCCATGCCGCGGCTCGGCCACTCTCGCCCTGAACGCCTCCACCGTCGCCCGGTTCGCACCCGGCGGATCAACAGTCAAGTACGACACCGAAACCACCTGCCGCCTCACCCTTGGCGCCTGGTCATGGCCAGGACTCGCCGGCCTGCTCCTCACCTTCGACGCCGACCTCACCGACATCGAACCAGCCGAACTCCGGCAAGCCCTGCGCTCCCTGCGCACCCGGATCAGCAGGGGACTCGGACCCGACGACCTGCACACCCCATGTGAAGCGTGGAGGGGTGGATGACCTGGTGTTCCGTAAGGGGATTCTTAACCGGAACACCTACCAGCCGAGACAAAGCCCCAGGTCCAGGTGTTCCGTAAGACTGTTCCGCGAACTGTTCCGGTGAAGGCCCCCTATCCGGAACACGGGAGCGCGTGAACGGAACCCGCGTCGGCTACGCCTGCTGCTCCACCGACGAACAAGACGTCGTGATCCAGACCGAGCAACTCCTGACCCTCGGCGTCCCCGAAGACCGCATCTACATCGACCGCGGCTTCTCCGGCACCGCCCGCCGCAACCGCGCCGGCCTCGACCAGGCCCTCGCCGCCGTCTGGAACGGGTCGGTGTTCACCGTCACCAAGTTCGACCGGTTCGACCGGTTCGCCCGCAACATGGCCGAAGCCAACGAGATCCTCACCGACCTGTCCGGACGCGGCGTCCTGTTCGGACTCGGCGGCTCGGTCTACGACTGGAACGACCCGTTCGGGCGGCTGTTCCTGCAGACCCTCGCCATGGTCGCCGAGTTCGAGGCCAACCTCGGGAACCTGCGCACCCGTGAGGGCATGGCGCCGGCCATGAAGAACGGCAAGCTCAAGGGCAAGCAACCCGAACTGCCCGAACCCGCCCGGTGTTCCATCCGCCGGCGATACGCCGAGGGCGGGGTGTCCCTGGCCGACCTGGCCACCGAGTACAGCGTCGGACGCTCCACCATCCACCGACCAGAAACCTCCACGTGGAACGCGATCATCTCCCCCGCCCCAAGCGATCAGACACCGGCGCTGGGCGTCACTCTTCGCTCAAGATCATTCTCGGCGCCAACGGCTGTTCCTGGGTTCCTCAACCCCGATTATCCACCGGTACGCGGTCAGCGGAGGGTGATGTACTCCGCGGTCGGACGAAGGCGATCGGCGCACCGCCGAGACCATCCGGTCCCATGGCGACCGGGCCGGGAGGCACCGTCCGGCCGGTGATGCCGCGCCCGCCGAGCTCGCTCGGGTCGTCATGTTTCGTCGGGCGTCTAAATGATCCGGTCATAGCGTCGGGCTCCATGGAGTTCTCTTCGGGACAGGACGTAGGGCCGGTACGACCGCCGGCGGGCGGCGGCGCGGGGACCCAGCAGGCGGCCCCCGGCGCCGAGGTGACGATCAGCGGGTACGCCGAGGTGCGGGCCGTGCTCGGCGACCCGCGTTTCGTCGTCCCGCCGCTCTCCCCCCGGGACCTCCCCGAAGGGGAGCGCGACATGGAATGGCTGCGGCGGACGGTGTCCCGCTTCAGCTCAGGGGCCCCGCACGAGAGACGCAGGGCCCTGGTGACCGCCGATCTGCGCCGCCTGGACCCGGCCGCGCTGCGAACCGCCGCCCGGGACAGGACGATCGCCGTGCTCCGCGGTGAAGCCGGTGAGCACGCGGACGGCGGACCGGTGCGGGTCGACGTCATGGCGAGGCTCGCGCGCGCCGTGCCGGTATCCGTGCTGGGCGGCGCCCTCGGGGTCGCCGGCCGCGACCTGGAGGCGCTCGTACGAGCGGTGACGGCGGTCGCGGCGGCCTATCATCCGGCGGCGACCCGTGACCAGGTGGCCCGCGCGGACGCGCCGGTGCGCGAGCTCGTCGCCCTGCTCGGGCCGGGGGATCCGGAGCTCGTGGCCAACCGGATCGGCCTGCTCGTGCAGGCCTGCGACGCCACCGCCGGTTTGGTCGGCAACACGCTCGCCGTCGTCCTGCGGCTCCCTCGGGCCCTGTCGCACGGGTGGCCGGTGGAGGCCCTGGTGGCGGAGACGCTGCGCCTCGATCCGCCTGTTTGCTCCACCCGGCGGGTGTGCGCCCAGGCGGCCGAGCTGGCGGGCCGGACGGTCACCCCCGGGACGCGGCTGGTGCTCGACATCGCCGCCGCCAACCGCGACCCCCGCGTGTTCCCCGATCCTCACCGTTTCGACCCCGGCCACGGGCAGCTCCCGGCTCCCGCCACTGCTGGAGAGCCGGCGGCCGGACCTCCTCCGCCGGAAGCCCGCGGCCACCTGACGTTCGGGTACGGGGTGCGGCCCTGTCCGGGGGCCGATCACGCTCTCGCGCTGGCCTGCGGGGTGGTCGAGGTGGTGCTGGCGGGCTACGAACTGACCGACCCGGACATCGACCACGAGCCGTCCGCCAACCTGCGGGTCCCCGCACGACTGGAAGTGCGCGCCCGATGAACCCGATGGACGACCGTTTCGAACGGTTCCGCGCCCTTCGTCGCCAGGCCTGTGGCCTCACTGTCGTGGCGAAGACTGCCGTCCAGCATCAGGCCAGGTGTCGCCGTCGGCCTCCAGATCGATGCCTCGCTGGCGGACGTGCTCGGCGGCCTGATGCTCGAGGAGCGTCGAGTCGCCCCCCGGAAGGGAGCATTACTGTCTGCTGGCGCCGTCGGCCTTGCCGTCGAGTTCGGCGCGCAGTGCCTTCAGTTCGGCCCGCACCAGTTTCAGCTCGGCTCTGTCCTCTTCGGCCTGGGTCTCAGCGCGGGTCGCGCGGGCCGAGGCCTGCTGAGCGTGGGTGGTGACTGCGGTGATCTGGTCCTGGGAGGCGGTGGTGAACGCGGCCACCTGCCGCTCGGCGTCGGTACGCGCCCGCTGGGCGGCCTGTTCGGCCTGCTGGGCGCAGCCTGCAACGGCAGCGCATCCAGCGGCACATGGTCACGCCAGTCGTAGGAACGCTGATCGCCGTTGATCGCAAAGCTGCGATACTGCCGCGAAAGTGACGTGCGAAAAGGGACGAGGGTGGCAAGTGGCCGGGCGACGTTCCATAGGTGTCTTGCTGGTCATGGCGCTGGTGGCTCTCCCAGCCATCAGTTCGGCCACCTCGCGCCACCTGGTTTGTGGCTGGCAACCGCCCGAGGACGACGAGACGATCCGAAAAAACATCGAACTCGCGATGCTGCGAGTGTCGTCCAACCCCGACGGCAAGGCGGGGATGATCCCCCCGATCGGCCAGGTCGTTGTGTACTCGCGGGACTGCTTTTGAGGCATCCCACGAGGACCGCCGGCTTTGGTGATCAAAACGGCGGGCGGATTCTCGGCTACCAGCAGTCTCGGGTGACCACCGTCAGGCGTGGCGTCCCCGTCCGCCCCGCCACCGGTTCGCCCTGCACCCGGATGGTGTTGATCCCCGGCTGAAGGGTGAACCAGCGCGGCGGGCGCACCAGCAGCCCGCGGCCGGGCCCGCTTAGCGGCTCGGATGCTGCGTTCGGCCTGCCCGGCCGCGCGGTCCCGGTCGGCCTCGGCCGCCTGCGCGCGCTGGTCGGCGGTGCGGGCCTGCTCGCGGGTCAGCGCCAGCTCGCCGTCCCGGGTGGCCAGCATGTTCTGCAGGTCGGCGATCCGCCGGTCCTGCTCGCCCAGCCGCGCGGCCGTCTCTTCGCGTTCGGCGGCGACCGCTCGGTGCCAAGGCGCCTGATCTCCGGCCCGTCGCGTTCGCTGGTACGGCCTCCCTTCTGCCCGGGTCAAGAGCCTTGCGGGCTACCGTTGATTCCTGCACTCAGGCGAACCGCCTCATGAGAGTGCTCCGCTTCTCGCCGGGTGAGGGTGAGAGTGGCGACCAGGGTGGCGGTGAGGTAGGCGACCACGCCGGCAAGGAGCCCGGCGGTGTAACCGGCCGTGAGGGCCTCGGGCGCCGGAGTGCCGGGTGGCCGCCCGCTGGAAACCCTCGTCGCGAGGCCCGCGAGGAGGGCCAGGCCGAAGGCGCCGCCGACCTGCTGACTGGTGTTGATCAGACCGGAGGCGATGCCGGTCTGCTGCCGGGCGACACCGCGGACGCCGGCGATGGTACAGGCGACGAAACCCATGCCGAGGCCGACACCGACGACGACCTGCGCGGGCAGCAGCACGACCCAGGGACTCTGGCCGGGGGCGAGCAGGCTGAACCAGGCCATGCCGAGGGCGGACACCGCCATGGCGGTGACGGTCAGAGTCCTGGCGGAGGTGGCGGCCTGGAGGTTGGGTCCGATGACACCGGAGCCGACACCGATCGAGACGGCCATCGGCAGGTACGCCACGCCGGTGAGCATCGGCGGGTAATGGTTGATCGCCTGCATGTAAAGGGTGAGGAAGTAGAAGGTGGCGAGCATGCCGCCGCCCATCAGGAACATGATCAGGGTGGCGCCCAGGCGTCCGCGGTCCGCGAGCACGGCAGAGGGGAGCATCGGATGCCGGGCCCGGCGCTGGATGACCACGAAGACCAGCAGGAGCGCCGCGGCGGTGACGGCGGAGGCGATGGTGAGCGTTTCGCCCCAGCCGTGGCCGCCGACCCGGTTGATCATGTAGATGAGCGAGACCAGGCCGAGGGTGGCGGTGATCCCGCCAGGCAGGTCGAGGCCACCGCGATCTCGGGTGCCGGGAGGCAGGGCCGTCGTTCCCAGCAGGATGGCCAGGGCGATCGGGACGTTGACGAACATGATCCAGCGCCAGCCCAGGTACTCGGTGAGCGCGCCGCCCAGCAGCAGGCCGACCACGGACCCGAGCCCGCCCATGGCGCCGTAGAGGCCCAGGGCCTTGTCGCGTCGCGGTCCGGCGGGGAAGGCGTCGGCCAGCAGCGACAGCGCGGCCGGTGCGATCATCGCGGCGGTGATCCCCTGCAACGCACGGGCGGCGATCAGCACCTCGCCGTTCGGGGCGAGCCCACCGAGCAGGGACGCGCCGATGAACATCACCAGCCCGACGCGAAACAGCCGGCGGCGGCCGAACAGGTCGCCGGCCCGCCCTGCCGGCAGCAGCAGCCCGCCGAAGGCCAGTGAGTAGGAGGTGAGCACCCAACTCAGATCGGCTTCTGCCATGCCCAGGCCGCGGCCGATGTTGGGCAGGCCAACGGTGACGATCGTGCCGTCCATCACCATCAGGAGTTGGGCCGCCGCGATGACCGGCAGCGCCAGAGCGCCTCTACGCGGGGAGGTGTCCCTGGAGGTCGTGCGCACAGACATGATTCCCTTTCCAAAAGGATCTCGCCAGACGGTTCTCCGGGCCGCGGGAAAGGCCCGGAGAACCGCGTCCACATCCGGATCCGGGTGCCGGTTTACAGGGCGGTCAGGTCGACGGCGTCGGCCATCGCCTGGTATCCGGCGGCGTTGGGGTGCAGGTGGTCGCCGCTGTCGAAGGCCGGCCGGATCCGATCGGGGTCGCCGGGGTCGGCGACCGCCCGCTCGAAGTCCACGACGGCGTCGAACTCGCCGCTGCTCCGGATCCACGCGTTGGTCTCGTCGCGGATCCGCTCGGCTTCCTCGGAGTCGTACTGGGCGCCCTTGATGGGCAGCAGGGTGCCGCCGATGATCCGGACGCCTCGCTCGTGGGCGGCGCGGATGAGCTTGCGATACCCGGCGATCAGATCGCCGGCGCTGACCTTGACCGCGGGGATGGTGCACGGCGTGGGTTGCTGGAGGCCCAGGAGGATGTCGTTGATGCCTTCCAGCACGATCACCGTTTTGACGTGTGGCTGGTCGAGTACATCCCGGCGGAAGCGGGTCACGCCTCGCTCGCCCAGGCACGCCGAGTCGTTGAGCAGGCGGTTGCCGCCGATGCCGAGGTTGAGGACCGGTCGCCGTCCGCCGAGCCTGCGGGCCAGCGCGTCCGGGTAGCGGTCGTCGGCGTCCTGGGTGGCGCCGAGCCCGTCGGTGATGGAGTCACCGAAGGCGGCGACCGCTTTCCCGCCGGCGAGGACGTCCACGCCGGAGAGGTAGAACCAGGAGGTGTTGGTCTCGGCGAAGGCGGCCTGGCCGGTGTCGCGGGTGTGGTCCCCCGTGGCACGGTAGGACGTGGCCACGGCGAGGTTGTGGTAGGTGGAGGGGCCCGTGTCGCCGTGGAAGTACAGCGTTACCGTCAAACGCTCTCCCGCCTTGACCCGCAGCCGGACGGGATCGCTGGCGGTCCGCCCACCGGCCGGAATGCTCGCCGAGGCGGAGCGCGCGAAGGTCAGCTGCCGGAGCGTGCCCGGCAGCACGGCGGCGCCCCCACCGGCCTTCCCCACGCTGGCCCCCGTCAGCCGGAGCGGGGTGCTGCCGTAGGCGTTGGACAGCCGGATCCGGAGCGCCGAGCCGTCGGCGGTGACCCGGACCACCTGGCGCACCGAGTGGTCGGAGAAGCCCTTTTCGGCCCATGTGGGATACCAGACATCGGGCGACGGCTGCTGGGCCGCGGTCGCCCACGCGCCCGTCCACCCGCCGGTCTGCGCGTCGGCGGGTGCCGCCGAGACCGTCAGCGCGGTGGCCAGGGCGGCGATGGTTGCGATTTTCAGCACTTCAATGCACTTTCTTGTATTGCGGGAAGTCCAGGACAGGAGAAGCCGGCCGGGAGAACACCGGCGACCGCTTTCGAGGACCGGTGTCAGGAGGAAGGCCTGGCGGGGTTCTCCGAGGTCACCAGGGGAGGGGGCCTTCGTCCTGGACGAAGGTCGCGGTCGGCCCGTCGGCGTCCAGCAGTGCCATGGCCAGGATCGGCGCGGCCCCCTGCTCGACGGTCTTGATGCCGGTGTTGTGGTTGATGTCGGTCTTCACCCAGCCGGGGTCGACCGCGTTGACCTTGATCGGTGTGTCCCAGAGCTCCTTGGCGTAGGAGACGGTGATCATGTTCAGGGCGGCCTTGGACGAGCAGTAGGCCAGGTTGAGCATCGGCCACAGGGGGTGGTTTTGGTCCAGGGAGCCTGCGATCGAGCCGCGCTCGCTGGAGACGTTGACGATGCGGCCCGCCGGTGAGCGGCGCAGCAGCGGCAGCAGCGCGTTGGTCACCTCGATGACGCCGAACACGTTGGTCTCGTAGACGTGCCGGGCCTCCTGCACCGAGCTCTGGCTCGGCGGCCCGTCCGGGACCATGATCCCGGCGTTGTTGACCAGGATGTCCAGCCTGCCGTACTCCTGCTCGATCCACTTCGCCGCCGAGCGGACACTGGCGGGGTCGGTGACGTCCAATTGCACGTAGGGCAGTCCGAGCCGTTCGGCGGCGGCTCTGCCGCGTTCCTCGTCACGGGCACCGATGATCGCGGTGACGCCGCGCTCGCCCAGCAGCCTGGCCGTCGTGTGGCCGATGCCCCTGGTGGCGCCGGTGACCAGCGCGACGCTTACCACGCCGCACCGGCGATCTGGCGGACGGTGGCGTTGAGCCGGTTCCACAGGTTGACGCTCGCGATGGACATGATCAGAGCGGCGAGCTCGCTCTCGGAGTAGTGGTCGGCCGCGGCGTCCCACACCTCGTCACTGACCTGACCGCCGTCGGCGAGCCGGGTGACCTCCTCGGCCAGCGCCAGCGCGGCGCGCTCGGCGTCGGTGAAGTACGGCGTCTCCCGCCAGGCGGCGACGGCGAACAGCCGCTCGTCGCTCTGGCCCTCCTTGCGCAGGTCGCGAGCGTGCATGTCGACACAGACACTGCACCCGTTGATCTGGCTGGCCCGCAGCAGCACCAGGTCCGCCGTCACCTTCGGCAGGCCCGCCTGGTCGATCGCCTTGCCCAGGCTCAGCAGCGCCTGCATGGCGCCGGGCAGGACCATGGCCGGGTTCTTCATGCGTGCTTCCATGACACGTGCTCCTCGAAATCGTTGTACTCAGCCGGATGACGAACCCGGACGGGGAAACGTGACGCTTACGTCCGTCTTCGGCTGTGAGATCAGCGTTGGTGAAGGCGTTGATGCGCTCGCCATATGTGCGCATACGTCCGCGATGCGGCGCGGGTCCAGGGGCGGGGCGCTTTTCACCTGCCCCTGGACCCGGGTCACTGCGGAATCACGCGCCCGTGGCCGGCGCCCACTGCTCGGCGGGCGACTTGCCCGGCAGCGGCTTGCCGATGAGGGCCAGGGGAATGTAGAAGGTCACCTGGCCGATCGCCATCGCCAGCGTGGCCCGCGCCTTGTCGTCGTAGTGCTTCGCCGCCTGGGCGTACAGCTCGTCGGAGACCCGCTCGCCTCCGGCCGACGGCTTGAGCACGGCCTCCACCAGTGCCAGAGCCGCCCGCTCGGGCTCGGTGAAGTACGGCGCGTCCTGCCAGGAGGCCACCGCGGTGATTCGCTCCTCCGACTCCCCGGCCCTGCGCAGGGCGCCGGTGTGCAGAACGGTCAGGTAGGTGTTGCCGACGATCTGACCGGCGCGAAGCTGCATCAGGCCGATCGTGGTCTGCGGCACCGAGCCGTTGCCGGTGACCTGGAACAGTGCCCTGGTCAAGTCCTTCAGCTCGGGAATCAGGCCCAGCGGGTTGGGCAGGCGAGAATTCATCTTTCTTCCTCCATCATCTGTATTTCGGTTATGTGACGATCGGGGTCAGGCGGAGGTGACCGCCCGGCCCGATCCTGTTGCGGCGGTGGTGCCGACACTCCACCGGTCCAGGGCGGCGTAGGCGGGCTGCCACTGGGCGGCGTAGGCGGCGCGAACCGGTTCGGGCAGGGGGGTGAGCAGCGTCGCCACCGTCTGCTCGTCGGCTCCCTCCAGCAGCCACGGCAGCAGCCGGGGAATGTCAGCGCCGATCCGCCGGCCGTGTACCTGGCCGAAGTGCGCCCACTGCCGCGGCGTGGCGAAGGCTCGGACCAGCGGGAGTGCCTGGTCCTCCTCGTGCCTCAGGTGGCCGGCCAGGCCGACGACCAGGGCCTCGGTGAGGTCCCTGAGCCCGTTCAGGCCGGCCCCGGCATGGGTCTCGGGAGCGGTCAGCACCGCGTCGATCGCGTCGATCACCTGGTCGATGGCGGCGTGTTCGGCCTCCATCGCCTCCAGCAACACCAGTTCGTCAGGCCGGTCGGCCAGGGTCCGGCGCAGCGCGGGCCACAGGGCGTCGTCCTCCGCGGTGTGGTGGACGTGCAGGGACGTTTTGAACAGCTCCCAGCCGGCCGCCGTACGCAGGACGCTGCGGGGATCGTCATCGACCCGTGCCGTCACCTTGGCCAGCTGTTCCAGCTCCCGCCGCAGCGCGCCGTGCATCACGTACATCGCCGTCATGTCGAGCGCGTCGCTCACGGCATCTCCTCAACTTCCCGAGACCGCAGGTGGGCTACGGCCGGTCCCAGGTCGCGCCGGCAGGGTTCCTCGTTCGCGCATGCATGGTCGATTCCTTCCAGGGGGATGGCCGGCCGGCTGTCACCTCGAAGCACTCGATTTCGTCGAAGCGGTGACAGGCGGCAGGTGGGAACGACCCCAACTCTGCATCGCGGCGTTGACCTTGATCAACGGCAAGTTCATGCGCCAATCGATAACGGGAGGGTTATCAGTGAGACGAGGCGCGGGTAGAACCGCGGGACGTCGAGACCTCCTGGTCCTGGCCGAGGAGTCGCGCTTCGGCCGTACCGCCGAACGGCTGCGCGTGTCGCAGGCCCGCTTCCCCGCCGCCTACCCCGACGCACCGGCCATCCCGGTACGCGTCTTCCCACTCAGGTGGCGTAGGGGAGCAGGGGTCCGAGGTCCCTCACGACCTGGGCGAGCGCTTGGATGGGGGCGTTCTCGGCCTCGGTGCGCCACACCATGGCGTAGGACAGGGGTGGCATGTCACGGATGGGCATCCACCGGATGTTCGGCATGGCCCAGTATCTGGTGACGTGAGAGGGGAAGCCGTGGACGATCTCTCCTGTGCCCACCAGGTTGATCAGGTCGTCGCCGTTGGTGATCATCCGGCTGCGGTCGATGATGCGGCCCTGCGGGGTCTGGAACGGCAGGTACCGGTCCTCCCAGTAGTCGGGCATGCGAGGGGCCATGGCGTGCGGACGGTCGGCGAGCGTTTCCAGGGACACCGAGGATCGCCCGGCCAGCTCATCCTCGACGGACACCGCCAGCAGACGAGGGTCGGTGAACAGGACCGGGCCCACGGTGAAGTCGGGCTCTTCCACGGGCAACCACGCGACCAGAGCGTCGAGCCCGCCGTCGCGGAGCCCGGAGAACGGGTCGACGAAGGGGGCTCGGCGAATCTGCAGTCCCCATTGGAGGTGGCGGGAGCGGAATGCCTTCCAGTAAGGGTGCAGGTCGGCGACGTTGAACGGCAGCATGCCGACGCGCAGTGTGGCGGTGATGCCCTGGGCGGCCAGACGGGCGCGTTCCAGGCTGTCGAGCAGGCCCGCGTAGACCGGGCGCAGGTCGTTACGGAGCTGTCGCCCGAGTGGTGTCAGGCGGATCTGGCGGCGGTTGGAACGGTCGAACAACAGACCGCCCAGGCGGCGTTCCTGCTGGCTGATCGCCTGGCTGACTCGGGCCTGGGAGACCCGCAGCCGCTCGGCTGTCCGGCCGAAGTGCAGCTCCTCGGCCAAGGTCAGGAAGATCTCAATGTCCCGCAGCTCCACCGGCACTCCATGTGATCATACCCATGCGCTAACGGCACATGTGCGAAGTTTACGTTGATTCAGGTCAGGGCCGGGGGTGGTCGCACCCGTGGCCCGTCACAGTGCTGACGGATCCGAGCCCGCCGAAGTAACGGCCGAACCTCACCGCCGACCTCATGCGCCATCGTGCCGGTGGACGGCGGCTGGCTGGCGGCCTGACGAGCCCGCGGTGTTCCGGCAGCGGCGGCGCCGACGTCGAGGGCGACGCCCACCGGGGACGGCGCACGCTGGTGGGCAATGCCTGCACCGCCAGGCGCCTAGACCAGCAGATCGGTCACCTCGGTCACCGGTCCCTTGCCAGTCGTCTCAAAGCGGATCGACAGCGCGGCCACCACGGCGGCGGTTAGCCGGGTGGTGGTCGACCAGGCCGCGACGTCGTCATGCAGCGTGGCAGGCAGCTGGGCGGTGATCCGCTCGACGCGGCCTGCCGCTGTGACCGACACGCCCCACAAGGACGCTGTTCCTCGGTTCCCGTTCCTCGCAACACGAGGCCTGCGGGGGAGCACCATTCGGTCACACCTGGCCCTTGGCCAGTCGTGGCCTCGGCGCCGGGCGTCGAGTCCTCCCGGCGGGGCGTTACTGTGTGCCGGCGCCACCGGCCTTGCCGTCAAGTTCGGCGCGCAGCGCCTTCAGCACTGCCCTGTCCTCTTCGGCCTGGCTCTCAGCGCGGGCCGCGCGGGCTGACGCATCCTCAGCACGGGCGGTGACCGCAGCGATCTGGTCCTGGTAGGCGGTGGTCAGCGCGGCCACCTGCTGCTCGGCGTCGGTGCGCGCCCGCTGGGCGGCCTGTTCGGCCTGCTGGGCGTGGCGCTCGGCGGCCTGGACGCTGCGTTCGGCCTGCGCGACCGCGCGGTCCCGGTCGGCCTCGGCGGCCTGTGCGCGTTGGGCGGCGGTGCGGGCCTGCTCGCGGGTCAGCGCCAGTTCGCCGTCTCGGCTGGCGAGGGTGTTCTGCAGGTCGGCGATCCGCCGGTCCTGCTCGGCCTGCCGCGCGAGGGTCTCCTGGCGTTCGGTGGCCACCGCCCTTGTAGCGCCTCCAGTTCGCCGGCCATCCGGTCGCGGGCGGCGTCGGCGGCGGTGGCGCGTTGTTCGGCCTTGCCGCGTTCACGCTCGTGCTCGGCGACGGTCTGCCAGGCCTGCTCCTGGACGCGCTCGGCCTCGGCGCGCGCCTGCCGGGCCTGCCCCTCCGTGGCGGCGCGCGCCTCACGGTCGGCGCGAGCCTGCTCCCGGGCGGCGACGGCGCGACGCTCGGCCGTCTCGGCCCGGCGCTCGGCGTCGGCGGCCTCGGCGGCTGCCCCGGCTGCCTCGCGTTCTAGCTCGGCGTTGCGGCGCAGCAGCTCCTCGCGCAGTTTGCTCAGCACGTTCAGCTCGGCGGTGACGCCGGTGAGCAGCTGCTGCAGCGCGGGGGCGTGACCGGCGGTGAGCTCGGCGAGCTGGGCCGCCAGCGCGGCGAGGGCGGTCTCGGTTGTTCACCTACCTCATCAGCGTCCGTGGGGCGTCAGCCCGGGCCACCGCCAAAGCTGATCTCATTGCCTTCCGCGTCCCGGTAGGTCACCTTGGTCACGCCACCTCCGTACGTCTCGCGCTTGGCGGGCTCGATGCCCCGCCGGGCGATCTCGGCGACCCGGTCGTCCAGGTCGTCGACGAACGACAACACCAGGGCGTTCCCCGCCCGTTCCGGCTCCTGCACGATGTAGATGTACCGGTTCTCGGCCATCTCCCACACTGCCTCGATGTCGTTCGGCAGGAACGAGGGCCGCTCGCCGAAGAGTCGCTCGTACCATGGCAACGCCGTGGCATAGTCGGTGACGGGGATGCCGGCAAAGAGGTCTCGCGCCATGTCGTCCTCCACGCGTAGTCGATGTGTCGCCGGTACCGACCCCTGGAGTACCGGAGATTCATCGGTCCGCCGCCCTATCACTTGGTTCATTATCAGGATCATCGAAGATCACTTACGTCGATTGAGAACAGCTTCTTAACGTCTCGCTCCGATGGAGCGGCCCGTCTCCTAGCGCCCCGTCTGCCCGGCAAAACACGGGCTGAACTGGGCAAACGTCGAGCGGAAGATCTTGGAAGCGCCGGGCAGCGAACTCCTGGCGATGCCGCATTCATTCGCCGACGGTCGCGGAACGGCGCACAGGCCGGTCCGACCAACGGCGGGGACCGGGGATGGATGCGTGTTCGCCCGCTGGGTGACCTGGCTGTTCCACCTGGACGACGAGCAGGACGAAGGCGCCATGGGCCGCTCACCCCACGCCGTGCACGCCACCTACGCCGCCACCACCGCCGTCATCCAAGGCCGCCACCCGACCACTGGGCCAGCCACAGCGCCTGCGCTCAGGGCACTGGCCGAGCTGTGGCCAGCAACGAGCCGGGGGCGGCGAGGCGTTAACGGCAGGGTGAGTGGGAGTCTCAGAGGTGCCAGGGCGCGTCGTTGGGGGCGATGCGCCACAGGCGGTCGGAGCTGGGGTAGGGGGTGTTCAGGTGCAGGGTGTCCCAGCTGCCGTCGTTGTACCTGTTCAGCTTCATGGCCAGGTTCTTGTTGACCTTCGGTCGCCAGATCCACCAGCCGGTGTACTTCCCGTCGACCCTCTCGCCCTGCAGGATCCACTTTTGCAGGTCGGATCCGTCGCAGGTCTTGACGATGATGGTGGTGCCGCGCTGGGGGGCGGCGGCCGCGGGCTGCAGGCACTTGTTGGCGGCCTGGTTCTTCAGCACGGTGGTCCAGGTGCCGGTCTCGTCGGCCTGCCAGGTGGAGTCGCTCTCCCAGACCTCGGTGCGGTAGTTCCATGCGGGGTCGCGCAGGGTGATGGCGGTCGCCCCCTCGGCGGTGCTGTCGCCGTACAGGGCCAGCCGGCCTCCGCTGGTTGTGACGCCCCGGGTACCGGTCGGTGCAGGCAGGGCGGGCCCGGGAGAGCCACGAGAAAGGTTTAGCCGCCAGCGGTTTGCGGGATTGGTTGGGGCTCCAGCTCATGCGGTGAGGCCTGGCCAGCTGAGTCAGTCCGGCGGCAGGCTCGCGTGCAGCGCCCTGTCGGGCTCGACGCCAGCGCCAACGGCGGGGTCGACGGCGGCCTGGTGCTCGCCGGTCGTCCAGTCGCCCCCGATACGAGGCTCTACTGTCTGCCGGCGGCGCTGGTCTTGCCATCGAGTTCGGCGCGCAGCGTCTTCAGCTCGGCCCTGTCCTCTTCGGCCTGGGCAAGATCCACACATCGCGCTGCCCTTTCAAAGATAGCTTGCGGGAAGTTCCATTCCCGTTAGTTACCTCACGATCCGGCGACGCAACGGATCGCTGTTTCTGGATTTCAATTTCTGGAAAATAAAAAATGCTAAGATCGCGATCATGGCTGAGGTGATCGGTGAGCGCGAGGAGAGCGCCGCGGGTGGCGCCGAGGAGTCCGGCGGCGCGGGAGCCGGGGGAGCGGGAGGGGGCAGGGTGACCGCCTGCAAGCACTGCGGGGCCGCGATCGAGCGGCGTGGCGGGCGTGGACGGCCCAAGGAGTACTGCCCGCAGAGTGACTGCCAGGCCGCGGCCAAGAGGGAACGCGAGCTGCGCCGCGCCACCCCCGGGCTGGAAGGCGCGCTGGCCCGAGCCGAAGAGCTGTACGACCGCATGGAGAAGGGGCTGGCCGCCGCGATCGCCCCGCTGGCCGACGTCCTGGCCCAGGAACTGAGCCCCGCGGGCATCGAGGCCAAGCTCAGCGCCGTGCAGGCTGAGGCGCACACCCGCGTCGCCATCGCCCGCACCGAGCGGGAGCAGGCGTTCGAGCAGGTACGGCTGGCACGCGAGGCCACCGAGCACGCCCGCCGCGAACGCGAGAACATGCGCGAGCAGGTACGCGAAGCCCTCGCCGAACGCGACACCGCGCTGGCCGACGCCGAGACCGCGCGAGAGCAGGCACTGGCCGCCCTGCGCGAGGCCGCCACCACCGAACGGCTGGCCAAGCAGGCGGCCGAGGAAGCCACCAGGCGGGCGGCGCGGGCGGAGGCGGCCCGCGACCAGGCGGTACGCGAGATGAACGAACGCGTCGAAACCGCCACCACCGAGGCCGCCCAGGCGCGTGAGGACGCGCTGACGGCACAGAAACTCGCCGAGCGGTCGTCCGCCGAACGCGACGCGGCCCGCACCGACGCCGAACTGGCCCGGCGGGCCAGGATCGAGGCCGAGCAAGCGGCGGCCGCGGCCATCGCCCGCGCCCAGGCGGCCGAGGCCGAACGGGGCAGGGCCCAGGCCCGCGCCGAGACGGCAGAGGAGGCGCGGGCGCAGGCGGCGGCCGAGGCCGCACGCGCACAGGCCGACGCCGAGCAGGCCGCCTCACGGGCCGCGACCGTTGAACGCGAGTCGGCGGCCCGGGTACGGGAGGCGGAAGAAAAGGTGGCGTCGGTCAGCGCCGAGTCGGCACAGGTCCAGCGGGCCGCGCTGGCCGAACGCGACCGGGTGGCGGCCCTGCTGGAAGTCGAACGCGCCCGGGTCGCGGACCTGCGGGCGCAGGTGGAGGCTCTTCGCGCCGAGTCGGCCGGCCTGCGGGAACGGGCCGTGACCGCCGAACTACGCGCCGCCGCCCGGGAAACTCCCCCCAGTTAGGCCCCGTCCTCGTATGGCGCAGACCACCGGCGCAGCGCTGGATTGACCTTGTGCGGCGGCGGTCGTGACCGCGAGAAGCGGCAACGTTCGTTCGCTTGGGTGACTGCCGATCCACATCCGGAGTCGCCTACAAAAGCGTGGGGTGCTCCGAGTCCTGATGTGGGGGCCGCTCGGCCGGCACCGCAGCCCTTGAAGAACCGCCCTGGCGCCGTGAACGCGTGATCACGAAGTGGAGTGCCGGGAGCGCGCCGAGGACGCCGACGGCCGCGGCCGTGAGGAGCATCGTGCCCAGGCCGCCCAGCTGGTAGGGGACGCCGAGGACGGCCACGCCCACGGCGATCCCGATCTGCTTGGCCGTGTTGGCGATGCCCGCCGCCACGCCTGCGCGTTCGGCGGGCGCCGACGCCAGCGCCGTTCGACCGGTGACAAGGTTGCCGATCCCGATGCTCGTCCCGCCGGCCACGAATCCGGGCACCATCGCGGGCCAGGAGTGGAGCCGGTAGGTGGCGGCCAGCAACAGCGAGGAGACAGCGGCCAGCGCGGGTCCGGCCGCGACCAGCAGGGCGGAGGGGAGCCGGTGCATGATCCGTCCGAGCAGCACCGGTGCGGCCAGGGCGGGAACGCTGAAGGTGAGGAACCACAGGCCCGCCTCGCCGGGGCGGGCGCCCATGGGTCCCTGGACGTACAGCGAGAAGTAGGCCAGGGCGCCGGCGCCGGCGGCGTGGAAGGCCAACGCGGCGACGGTGTTCGCCGCATACAGCCGGTCGCGCAACAGCGACAGGTCGATCATGGGGTCCGGGATGCGGCGCAGTGCCAGGACGGCCGTGGCCGCCGTGGCCGCGGCGATGCAGATGATCGTCTCGGGCGCCGTCCAGCCGATGCGCGGTCCTTCGATCAGTGCCCACATGACGCCTCCGAGTCCGGCGGTCAGGCAGGCCGTCGCGACCGGGTCCAGGGGGCGGCGCCGGGCATCACGGGACTCGGCCAGCACCCGCGGGGCGACGACGAGGGCGAGCGTGCCCACCGGCACGTTGATGAAGAAGATCGCACGCCAGCCGAACATCTCGGTGAGCGTCCCGCCGAGCAGCGGGCCCGTGGCGATGGCCGCGCCCGAGGCCGCCGCGAACGTGCCGAGGGCGCGGTCGCGCTGGCGGCCCGATGGGTAGGCGGCCGCCAGAAGAGGTGAGGCGGTCCCGTACAGGACCGCTGCCCCGCAGCCTTGCGCGGCGCGGACGAGGTCCAGCGCGAGCGCGCCAGGCGCCAGGGCGCACGCCAGGGACGCGGCCGTGAAGGCGGCGAGGCCGGCCAGGAAGAGGCTGCGGCGCCCCACCCGGTCGGCCAGCGCGCCCGCGGTCAGCAGCAGGACGGCCAGTGTCAGGGCATAGGCGTCGACGACCCACTGCACCTCGCCCAGCCCCGCACCGAGATCGCGCTGCATGGCGGGCAGGGCGACGTTCACCCCGGTGAGGTCCAGGACGAGCAGGTAGCCGGCGGTCGCCGCCATGGCGAGGGTCCAGCCGGGACGGCGGACGGCAGGGCTCGGCAACTCCGGCCTCCTTGATCGGCACGTTAATATACGGTGTAGATATACGGCGTAGATTAACGGTTAGACTGTGGTCCGTGAAGACCCCGGCCCCGCGCGGTCGCGGCACCCGCGGGCTGACCCGTGACGAGGTGCTCGACGCCACCCTCGAACTCGCCGAAGAGCGCGGCCTGCACGCGGTCAGCATGCGTGCGGTCGCCGACCGGCTCGGCGTCACCCCGATGGCGCTCTACCGATACGTCGGTGACAAGCAGGGGCTCCTGGACGGCCTCGTGGAACGGCTCCTGCGGGAGATGCCGGACGACGATCCCGCCTTGCCCTGGCAGGACCGGCTGCGCGCGTTCGGCGTGGGCGTCCGCCAGGTGGCACGGCGCCACCCGGAACTGTTCCTGCTGCTGTTCACACGCCCGACGGTCACACCCGAAGCCCGGCGCCCGCGCCACGCCGTCCAAGCGATGCTGCGGGACGCCGGCGTGCCGGAGGAGATCGTCCGCCCGCTCCAGCGCCTGCTGGACACGGTCGGCATGGGCCTGGCCGCCTCCGAGGCGGGAGGCCGCTTCACCGCCGCCCCGCAGGAGATCGACCACCTCTACGCCCTGGCCGAGGACCTGTTCATCACCGCCATCGAACGCTACGCTGCACGCGGCTGAGACCTACTCCAGCGCCGCCTTGCACGACGCCGTCGATTTCGTGGGAGATTTCCGCGGACATGCCGGTGCTGGATGCGCATCGGGTGGCCAGGGCACAGCGATGGCACGGGGAACCATGGAGTACTCGAGGCGAGTGATCGTGACCAGGACGGTTGGGCACCGGGCCGATATGCAGTGGGACGCAGTCGTCATGAACGGTCCCCGGGAAGCCCGCGCAGGCCGAAGGTGGCAGCGGGGGAGCGTGGAGCCTCGTCCCGGGCCGCCGTCATGAAACGGTCCGAGGGCTCATGTGGAGCCGACGGGCATTCGGCGGGAGAGGCTACTCGGTCCGGTCGCCCGCCAATTTGTGCAGGAGATCGGTGAGGGCGGTGGCGAAGGCCGGTGGGTCGAAGATGAAGGCAAGATGGTTTCCGGGGAACTCGGCGTACTCGCAGCCGAGAAGGTCCGCATGGAGGCGGGCGGTTCGGGCGTAGTAGGCGTCCGCGCTGTCGTGTCCGGCCGCCGTGGCCAGCGGTACACGGTTGCCGCGGATGGCGTCGAAGTCCGGCCGATAGGTGCTGATCGGCAGGAACTCCCTGGCCATGAAGAAGTCCGCGTTCTGCATGGCGCCGGCGGGAGGGAGCGGGTCGAAGCCGACCAGGCACTCGTTGAATACCTCCATGGCCGCTGTGGCTCCCTCGGTGAGGTAGGTCTTGTGCACCCGCTCGGCCCACGCCAGACACGCCTCCGCGTCGGGCAGGATGAGCAGGGTGGGTCCCTCGTGCGCCACCATGGCGGTGATCATTTCCGGGTGGTCGGCGGCTAGTTCCAGGGCGATGTTCGCGCCGCCGCTGTTGCCGAACACGAAGGCCTTGTCGTGTCCCATGGCCTTGATGACCGCGGCCGCGTCCCGCGCCTGCTGGGCCATGTCCAGGTCGGTTTCGGTGTCGACGACACTGCGGGAGTTGCCTCTGCGGTCGTAAGTGACAACTGTGTACCGCTCGGCCAGCACGTTCATCAGGCGGTAGTGCCGGGCGGCGTGCCCGCCGCCGCCCGCGATCAACAGCAGCAGGGGCCCGTCGCCCTGATAGTCGTAGACGATGTCGGCGCCTTCGGTGTGCACCGTGCCGGTAGCGATGTCCATCTGTGGTCCTTTCTGGATTACTTGGGAAGCCGCCGGCCGCGGAGGCGGCCTGGCATGGCGAGCGCGAGTGACGCAGCCGCGGCGATGGTCGCGGTGCGTGACCGAGGAAGCGCATCGGGCGGGCGGGAAGCTCGGGTGATTCAGGTACGTCTGGCCGACCGGCAGCACCGGTCGGCCAAGTGGAAGTCGGACGGTCAGGCGGTGGGGGCGGGCAGGCCCCTCGCCACTTGATCGAGCGCGTCCAAAATTATCCACGGTCGGGTACTCCTCATCCCGACCCGCGGTCGAATGCCGCCTTGACCCGTGCGGTTGCGGTTGGGCCTCGAGTTTCTGCGTGATCTTTGAGTCGGTCTCTCGGTGGTCGGGCTCCTGCCCCGCAGGTGAACTTTGCCGGGCCGTCGTCGCTTGTCCGCATGGACCGTTCACGGAAAAGTCGCACATCGCCCATCTCGCGAGATCCCGCCCCCGCCTGCGGGATCTGCCCGCCGAGGGCTGCGGGTGCGTGGCGGACCAGTGGCGTCTCAGTGGTCGGGGAGTGTGTCACGGCGTTGAGGACCGGGACGAGGTAGTGCTCCTCACGGTCGAGGTGCGTGAGGAGTTCGACCGACAGGCGTTCCAGGTCCGCGTGGAAGCCGGGGGCGGAGGGGGTCGCGGCGACCTCGCGAAGGTCGGTCAGGAGGGTCGCCATGACCCGGTGGTCGGAGGTCAGGCGGTCCAGTACCTCCGACAGTTCGGGGTGTTCCTGGGCCAGGAAGGGGAAGACCGTCCGATCCTCGGTGGTGTGGTGGGCGTCCAGGGCCTCGCAGAAGGACAGGCAGTGGCTGTGGAGCCGCTGGGGCAGGGTGAGCGGGCCGGCGGTCTCTCCGTCGGCGGGCAGGTGTGACGCCTCCTCGCGCAGGGCTGCGATGTCGCGGCGGAGTTCGTCGTGCAGGGCGATCAGATGGTCGCCGAAGGCGGTGAGCCGGGAGTGCTCGGCAGCGGCAGTGGTGGTGGCGTGCGCCTGGTCGGTCATCGAGGCATTCCTTACGTCGACAGATGGGATGGTTTCCGGTATTGAACCGCTCATCGCCCGGTGAGGGTCCCGCGGAGGAACTCGAAAATCTCCGCTCGCGCGGCCTTCGCCTGCGGCACCAGGCCCGGCATGCTGAGGAACGCGTGTGTCGCTCCGGGGTACTCGACGAGCCGGGCGGGCGTCCCGGCCGCCAGTAGCCGTTCTGCGTAGGTGCGGCCGTGGTCGGCCACCGGATCGATGGTCGGAACCACCACGAGCGCTGGGGCCAGCCCGCTCAGGTCGTCGGCATACAGCGGTGACAGCTCACGAGGATCGGTCCCCGGCGGGACGGCGAACCGGTGGAGCAACCGCATCTGCGGCATGGTGAGGGTCGGGCTGTGGGCGTGCCGGGTGACCGAGTCGTGCTCGAACATCGTCTCGGTCAGGTCGACGGCGGCGTTGACCAGCACTTGCGCCCGCAGGAGCAGGCCGGACTCTCGAGCCCGGATCGCGGCCAGGGCGGTGACCATCGAGCCGGTGCTCTCGCCGAAGACGGCCGTCCGTGTCGGGTCGATCCCCCACGGTGCGGGGTGCCGCACTACATGCTGGAGTACGTCCCAGCCGTCGTCGACAGCGGCCGGCAGCGGGGTCTGCGCGTCGAGCAGGCGGTGCTCGACCGAGACGACGACCGCGGGCAGCCGGGCGGCGAGGTGGCTGTTGACCCAGTCGCTCTGTACCGCCGTGCCCACGAACCCGCCGCCGTGCACGTGGAGCACGAGCGGCAGGGCGGCGCGCTCGCCCGAGGGCCGGTACACCCGGACCGGGAGCCTGCGGCCGGGCAGCGCCAGCTCCTGCCACTGGATCTCGGCGCCGCGGTCCGGAAACCCGGTGATCACCCGTGCCAGACGGGATGCTCGCTTGCGGTTCTCCGCCTCACGCAAGGCGACCAGTTCCTCGGCCGTCATCGCCAGCCAGTCCGGTTCCTTTCCCAGAGCACTCAGCAATCGGATGCCCAGTGGCGGCCGTTCCCTACCGGTGACTTCGCTCATGTCGCTCCTCGATCTACTATTTCGCTACCGGAGGTATCGATACCTACAGTAGCGTAACCGGCTATCGTGTGGGGCATGACCCCAGCGCCCACATCCGCCCGACCTCCCGGCCGCCCGCGCACCGGCGTCAACGCCGTGGTCTTCGCCGCGACGCTGAGCACGGTCCACGAACTCGGCTACGCGCGTGCCACCGTCGACCGCATCGCCGCCGCGGCCGGCGTCGCCAAGACGACGATCTACCGTCGCTGGCCGTCCAAGGGCGCACTGATCGTGGACTGCCTCCTCGACGCGTTCGGCCCGGTGCCGCTGGAGGGCACCGGCAGAGCCGAGCTGATCTCCTCGGCCATCCGCTGGATCGCGGCGAAGATCGGCGAGCCCGGCGTGGGCGACGCCTTCGCCGGCGTGTTCAGTGACGCCGTCAGCGACCCGGCCCTGCGCCAGGTCCTGTCCGCGCGGCTGCAGGACCCCTACCGGCTCGCGCTCCAGGACGCGCTCGGTGAGCCGCAGAACCGGATCCTGTTCCTCATCGACGTCGTCGTCGGCACCCTGCTCCACCGGATGGGCATGACCGGCGAGCCGATGGCCGACGCCGACGTCACCGCCCTGACCGAGATGGTCCTGCCGCACTTCGCCGGCGACGCCGGGCCACCCGGACGCGTCCCGATGGTGCCTCAGTCGTGAAGTGGCCGCCAGGCGGTGAGGGCGAGTCCGGCCCGTGCGAGCCCGGTGGGTTCGGTGAGGTCGATGCCCAGGGTCCTCGCGATCTGGCTGGGCTCGCGGCGCAGGTGGCGTTGCGGGCCTGCGACCGGCAGGGGCCGCCGATCCGCTTCCAGTTGCTCAACGAAACCGGGCTCGACGACCGGTCCGAGTACATCACCGGCATCGAACTCGTCGTGGACGGAGGGATCTCGCTCGGCGCCGCATGACCGGCCCGGTGCCAGGCCGTCATCGTGTCGTAGCGGGACGCCGGCCGACGGGTGTCGTCGCGCCGTCACCCGCGCCGACACGCTTGCTGCTGCGGATGACGGGTGCGCTCTCCAGTTGGCGGATCCCCGGCAGGTTGCCTATCCCGTCTTCCAGGAAGTCGTACAGGGAATCCACGTCGTGGCAGGCGACGAAGACCAGCAGATTAGTCGGGCCGGTGGTGGCGGCGGCGAAGGCGACTTCGGGACGCGCGGCGATCACCTCGGCTGTCCGGCGCATCCGGGCCGGGTCGACGGTCAGCCAGAGTATGGCGAGCGTCTCGAATCCCAGCAGCAGCGGGTCGATGTCGACGTCGAAGAAGAGCGCGCCGCGCCGGACCAGGTGCGCCAGTCTGCGTTTGGCCGTCACCTCCGACCAGCCGGTCACCTTGGCCATGTCGGGATAGGTCGTGCGGCCGTCCCGGGCCAGGATGGCCAGCATCTGCTCGTCGCCTTCCTGCAGGACCACCCGCTGCTGCGGGTGCTGGGGTGGTTCGGGGGCGAGGGCGCAGGCCTGCTCCGGGGTGAGCGAGTCGGCTCTGCCGTGCCAGCCGGACGGGCCGCCTGCGAAGACGCGCAGCAGGCAGTGCGCCGTGACGCCGGTGACTCGCGGTGTCCTGGGTAGTTGTCCGAGCAGTAGCGCGTCGCGTTCGTGCGAACTGCGCGCCCGGGTGACACAGACGATCTGCGTGCCACCGGAGGTGAGGCAGACCCAGGAGGTGTCCGGGCGGCGGGCCAGCGCGTCGGCGACGGGCACCGCCGCGTCGGGTGTCACCTGGACCCGGACGAACCATTCCACCCAGCCCAGGGGCCGCGCGTTCGGCAGGCCGATCACTCTGAGCGATCCGGCGGAGCGAAGTCTGCGGTAGCGCCGGGCGACCGTCTGATCGGACACGCCCAGCACCGACGCGATGCGGCTGAAGGGTGCACGCCCGTCGATGTGCAGTGCGTGGACGATCGAGCGGTCGAGCTCGTCCAGGATCAGGGAATTCACCCACTTCAGGGTATTCGTGCTCAGGTGAAGTGCCTGGCAGGCGCCGAAGGGGCTGCCAGGTGGCGACCGGTCGAACGGGAAGACGACGGCCGAACGGGCCCGCCGGGCCAGGTGCAGGCTGCCTTCGCCGAACAGCCGTGCGGTCACCTCGGCCGGTGCGCCGGGCAAGAACGCCCAGGCCTCGTCGCAGGTCGTACCGATCAGCAGGGGAATGCCGGAAGCCGCCGCCGTGCAGCCAGACCAGCACCGGCAACCGGGCACCGCCCGGAGTCCAGACGTTCAAGGACAGGCAGTCCTCGTCCTGGGGCGGTCACCGCCCGGCGCTGCCGTGCGGGATACCCGATACGCCGTGACCGTGCCGTGGGCACGCCGCGCGGTGCCCCGGCGGGCGCGTGAACGAGGCCGGTCATCCGTCAGGCCCTCAGGAAGGCGATCGCCGCACCACGGGCCTGACCGGCCCCGACGAAGAATCCGTCCGGCAGCCCACGGACGGCGAATCCGTTGCCTTCCACGAGGGCGCGGGCCGCACTGACGTCTCGGACCGCCACCGCCTGTCCCGCCAGGTAGGGCAGCGCGGGCACCGGTTCGCCAGGCAGGACCTCGTCGAAAGCGGAGACCTGGACGATCTCCATCCGGCCCACCTGAAGGGAAAGGACGTGCCGGGGCCCCTCGGTCACCGGCTCGATGTCCAGGGTGCGGGCGTAGCGGGCGACGGTGGCCGTAAGGTCGGCGTCGTCCACGACGAGCAGCACACTGTGCAGGTGGGTGGCGCCGTTGGCGTGGTCCAGGTAGCGGGGCTGGTGGATCACCTCGGGCGTCAGGTGGCGCGCGATGTGGATCAGGCCTTCGGGAGTGAGCGCGCGGTCGAGGTGGATCGCCTGGAACCGCGCCGTCGCCGTCCCGTCGGGGGTTTCCACGTCCCGTTGCAACGGCAGCACTCCGGACGACGACAGCCCCGCCTCGCGCAGCCGCTTCTCGACGGCTTCGGCGTCGCCGCAGCCGAACGAACAGCCGTGCAGGCCCTCGTACTTGGCGATCAGGGGGCGGATGTTCCACGGATCGGCCGAGCCGTCCCCGAAGAGGCCGAGCAGTTCCAGATAGGTTCGGCCGAACAGCGCACACCGGTTGCCGGCGCCCATCGGCTTGCGCTCGCCGCCGGGGCGATCGGAGCCCATGTGCATGGACAGCGGCGTGAGAGTGAAACCGAGTGCCTCGTATGTCGTGGCGGTGGCGTCCATGTCAGTGGTGTAGAGGACGGAGTGGTCGATCCGGTCGATGTCGCGTTCGCTCATGGCTCACAGGCTGCTGGCGCACTCCAGTGCATTCCAGCCACCGACGTCCCGATGACGGAATTCGACATGGCGCCGCGGGCTCTGTTCGGAATCCGTCTCCGCCGGCGCGGCACCGGCTTCACCGTTCCTCACGCCCGGGATTACCGCCGGCCAGGACGAGCGGTTCGTTCAAGACCGGGCTCCGTCGCGCGGTCGAGACTGCGGGCATGAGCGAGAACACCTTCACCCCCGCCCTGGGCCGCTTCGCCCCTACCCGGTTCTACGACCACGTGATCGCACTGACGCGCGAGCGTCTGTGGCGGGCTCTCGCCGCCATGTACGTGGCGCCGCGCCCCGATGAGGTGATCCTCGACGTGGGGTGCGGCACCGGCTCACTGGCGCTGTTGCTGGCCCGTGTGGAGCGGCACGCCAGGATAGTGGGCCTGGATCCCGATCCTGACGTGCTGGCTCCACCAGTGCCCGGTCGCGGTGAAACGGGCGGTGCTCGCGTCCATGTCGGCGGTGCTGCGGCCGGGCGGGAAGCTGGTGATCGCCGACTGCGGGCTGCAGCGGACGCGGCCGATGCGCCTGGCGTTCCGGTTCGTGCAGTTCGCGGACGGCAAGGAGGACACCCAGCCCAACGCCGACGGCGCCCTTCCCGGCCTGATGTCCGAGGCCGGCTTCCACGACGTACGCGAGGCCGAGATGGTGCCCACGGCCACCGGCTCGATCTCCGTCTACGTCGCCCATCGGGAGTGACCCCGCAGCGCCGGCGACCGCGGCTGGTGGCCAGGGCTCAATACGGCTAGAGGCTCCGCGGGTCGCGCACCCGCAGGCCGAAGGCCGACAAGCCCTGCTCGTGGTGCTCGATCAGACCGAGGCGGCGGTAGAAGGCGTGGTTGGCGGCGCCTTCCGAGGTGGATTCGTGGTCGGTGGTGAGGACGAAGTAGCGGCAATGCGCGTACCGGTCCTTGAGGTGCTCCAGCAGCCGACGACCGACGCCCTCGCCGTGGTGTCGGGCGTTGACCAGCAGTTCCTGCACGTAGCAGACGATCTCGTCATCGGACACCGTCCGTGCCAGGCCCAGCAGTCGTCCCGACTCGTCCCTGGCGGTGACGACCAGGTGCGAGTTGGCCAGGCTCCGGCACACCCGGGCGACGTCGCGAGTCCACGGGGCCCAGCCGACCGAGTCGTAGAGCTCGAACACCTCTGCCTCGTCGAACGACGTCTCCTGATTGATGATCACCAATTATGTGGGCTCCCTCATGTTCTCGGCGTAGAGCGACGCATCCGAGCCTATTGAGTGGAGAGTGCGCCAGACCACCGGCCTCGACACGCTGAGCAGCGGGCCAAGACGGTCGGGCACCCGCAGCGCCCGGGGGGAAGCGCGGCGGCGGCATCACCGTGGCGAGCAGTCCTCGCGCCCGCCGAGGCGTGAACCATCCAGTCCCCGGATGTAACTGGATGGAACGCCTCAAGGGTGTGCGGCATGAGCATGAACCCAGAGGCGGGTACGACATGGTGGTACCGACCCCGCAGCGGCTTCTCGGCACGTGGGTGCACTACGGGGTGGTCCCGGCGCGGGGGCGGCACACACCCCTGTACGGCGAGCTGCGCGGCACGGCCGTGGAGGCGCCCGAGGCGGGGGACGCCACGGAGTTCTTCTTCATGCACAAGCCTCCAGGACTTCGGGTGCGGTTCCAGACGGACGGTGACCGGGCCGACGCCCTCGACGAGCTGCTGCGCCGGCGCCCGGGGGACTGGCGGCGGGACGGCCTGCTGACCGACTGGCACGGCGGCGCCTACGAGCCGGACGAGTTCCTGTTCGGCGGGCCGGTCTCCATGCGCAGCGTCCACCGGGCGGCCGGCTGGGCCGACCGCGAGCCGCGACGCGGCGTCCGAGCACGCCCTGTTCGCCCCCTACGCCACGGTCGCCGGCGGCGACCGGGAGGCCTCGGCTGCCCCCCGCGACCGGGACGCGCCGATCACGGTGCTGGTGTCCCACCGCTTCGCGACGGTCCGCACGGCCGATCTCGTCGTCGTCCTCGAGGCGGCCGGGTCCGCGAGACGGGAAGCCACCAGCACCTGCTCACCCTGGACGGCCTGTACGCCGACCTGTACGAACTCGGCACCCGCGGATACACCGCAACGGCGCGGGGATGACCTCGCGCGCACTCTGGTGCGGCCGATCAGGTTCTGCGCGAGATGAACATGATGTATTCGCAGGGAGCGTTCGTCCGGTTGGCGAAGCCGTGGTCCGCGTCGGCCTGGAAGAACAGGGAGTCGCCTGCGTCCAAGGTCTCGCTGATCCCGCCGATCGCGACGGTGAGGGTGCCTTTGAGCACCACGAGCTGCTTCTCCGTGCCCGGCGGATACGCGGGCAGCAGCCCGGTGGAGACCTGCGCGGGGAGGTAGTGGACGATCATCTCGGCTCCTCCCGCGCCCGGGGCCGCGGACACCATGTGCCGCTCGAAGCCGGTTTCCGGGTCACGGAAAACGGGGCGATCGTTCTTGCGCATGACAATGGCCACACCAGACGCGGCAGCAGCCGGCGCACCGACCAGCTCCGAGAGCGACGCGTCCAGCGCGTGGGCGATCCTGGACGCGACGCCGATCGTCGGGCTCTTCTCACCGCGTTCGACCTTGGACAGCATCGCCCGGCTGACCGACGCTCGTGTGGACAGCTGCTCCAGCGTCAGACCCGCCTCCTCGCGGCGTCGCCGCACGTTACCGCCGAACGCGCCGGCCAGGTCGTCACCGTGCTGTAGTTCGGCCGCGTTCCCGTCTTGCTCGACCACCGTGCTCCTCGATCGATGAGTACCTCGCTCGCCCACAGTGTATGGTTTCTCCTAAAGAAGACATAGTCTTCTATCGAAGACGGGCGCGCTGGGCGCCCGACATGACGGAGGTTCCATGCGTTTGATCTCGAGTGGCCGGCACCATGCCACGTTCGAATTCGGTGATCTGCAGGTGATCTCGTTGCGAGACGGGTACATCGACATGCCGCCGACACGGCTCCGCGACGAGGATGGGTGCACGCTCGACGAGCTGCCGGCCGCCGTCCCGCTGGCCGGCGACAACTTGCGGCTGTCGGTCAACGCCTTCTTCGTCACCGACGGCACGCGATCGGTGCTCATCGACACCGGCGCGTCCGACAACTGGCACGACCCCACCATGGGATTGATCTACGACGCGCTCGACGAAGCGGGAATCGACCGCGCGGATATCACCGATGTGGCCATCACCCACAGGCACGAAGACCACGTGAGCGGCCTGATCGCGCCGGACGGTTCAGAGGCGTTCACCGAACTCGAGCGTGTGTGGATCGGCGCGGGCGACACCTCGGTGTTCACCGGACGGCTCGAGCCGATCCGCGACCGGGTCGTGCCCGTGTCGGAGAAGGTCGCGATCAACGACTGGATCACGGCGATCCCGACACCGGGCCACACACCCGGTCACACCATCTACGACGTCAGGAGCGGCATCGGCCACCTTCTCGCCTGGGGCGACACCGTTCACGTTCCCACGCTCCAATTCGATCAGCCGAACGTGTCCTGGGAGCTCGACGGCAACCAGTCCCAGGCCCGCGCCGCGCGAGCGGCTCTCCTCGAGCAACTGACCCGACCACACCACTTCGTAGCCGGCGCCCACCTCGACTCACCCGGCATCGCCCGCGTAACCGCCTCCGGCGACGGTTACGCGCTGGAGTACCTCGCACCACCGATCGGCTGATCGAGCGTAGACCGCGGGCAGGAACCGAGAAGACGACCGGACGGTCGGATCACCGGCCCCGCCCGCGACTGCGGCAGCATCGGCGACCTGCCAGTCCATCATGGCCGCCTACAGCTCCCGCGGGACTGGGGCATCGATGACGATATCGGCGGCGGCCTCAACCCTTGGGTTCCGGGCCTACGAAAAGAATGGCCTGGTTCTCCGAGCCCCGCAGACCGTCGTGGATGTACCAGTGGGGATCGACTTTGTCGGCGGGGATCCCATCTGGATACGGCCGGTCGGAACCTCTGTATTCGTAGCGGTACTCGATGGGCACGTCACGCGCGCGGAGGATGGCGGTCGCCTCCGCCACGGTGTACTTGTCGATGCCGGGCAGGCCGATGCCCGCGCCTGGCTCGTCGCCCTCACCCGTGTCGTACATCTCCCCTTGCTCCGCCGCACGGCCGAAGACGATGCTGGCGTGGGACCGGTAGCTGACCGGCACCTTGACGGCCACCGCGCAGGCGCGCTCCCCGCACGAGCCCTCGACCACCTCGAGCCGGCCGGCCGGGTCGTCGCCGTCCTCCATGAACAGGACCTTGCCGGCCTTGTCCGGGCTGGTGGGCGTTAGCTTGAGGTCGATGTCCATTCCTCGCTGCCGGAACTCCTCCCGGTAACGCTCGGGATCGGCGTTCGGGTCCTGCACGCGGACGACGAGGTATGCGCCCTCTCGCTGGAAGGAGAGGGCCGCCGCTTCGGCGCGCTGCGGCCCGACCCAGCCGGACGAGAACGCGACCACTGCGGCGGCCGTCGCCGCCCCCATGAGCGGAATGCCGACGATCAGGCGCCGGCGCCACCAAGACCGGGGTGCAGGTTCCGGGAGGGCCGCCGTGATGTGCTCTGCCAGCTCGTCCCTGGCCCCTGTGCTCACCAGCGCGGCGATCTCGTCGTCGGTGACGGGGTTGAGACGGCTGATCGAAATCTTGGTCATGCGGAGTCTCCTTCCGGTACCTGGGTGCGCGCTGCACGCCGTGGAGGGTCTACCGAGAGAGCGCGGGCCAGGCGGCGACGGGCCCGATGCAGGCGGATCCGTACGGCGTTGGCCGAACAGCCCAGCACAACCGCGATCTCGGCGATGGACATGCCCTCCCAATCCGCAAGCGACAGCACTTCTCGGTAGCCGTCGGACAGGTCCGCGAATGCCTTCGCCAGGGCATCCATGTCGGCCGGCTCCTCCCTCGGCTGCCGCTGGACGGCGCTCAGCTCGGATGCCAGCCGGGCGGTCAGTGCCGTGTGCCGCCGTTCACCACGGTGATGATTCGCCAGGGCCCGGCGCGCCACTCCGAACAGCCATGGGCGCGCCTTCTACGCCTGCAGGCACGTCGTCCAGCCGCCGCCATGCGGTCATGAAGGTCTCGGCCAAGATGTCCGCCGCATCATGGCCGTTCGCCGTCCTCCGTACCACGTACCCGAGCACCGGATCATGGTTGGCCTGGTACAACTCCTCGAAGCGGCGACGCCTGGTGTCAGGTGGTCGCACGAACTCACTTCCTCTCCACAGGACCAGGGGTATCCGACACCCACACATGTCCTGCAGGGACTGGATGATTTCAGTGCCGCCGAAATCAGGTCATCGGGCCCCCTGCGCCTCCACCGGTCACCCAATTCGTCGCGTGGGCGTGGGATGCAGGAAGGCGGTCAGGTGGGCGTCGACCGTGACGGGATCGTCTTCATGGACGTTGTGCCCCGCGCCCGGAACGACGTACACCGAAGAGCCGGGGATTCGGGAGCCGAGCACCTTCGCCTGCCACGGGGGGACGACGGTGTCTCGCTCGCCCCACAGCACCAGCGTGGGCGCGCTGATCTGCCCCAGGTGCCGGTCGACGAGCGACAGGTCGAGGTTGCGGACCTGCTTCCACATCGCTTCGCGGTTCTGTGCGCGACTGAGCGGCACCCAGTAGGCGTGGGCGGTTTCGGGGGTGAGCCGCTCACGATGGACGTAGGCCGCCTTGAGCCCGGAGACGTACAGGTCCTCAGTGATCAGCTTGGTCATCGCCTCCCCGATCATCGGGATGCGCATCAGCCGCAGGTTCGGGTTGAGATCGGTGTCGAGCGCCAATGGCGCCATCAGCACGAGCCGGTCCACCCGTTCCGGTTCCTGCCAGGCGAAGGACAGCGCGACCGAACCGTTCAGCGAGTGGGCGACGACGGAGGCACGAGGAAGCCCCACGGCGTCCATGAACTCCCGCAGCGCGCCGGTCATCGCCGGAAGGTCGTAGCTGAAGTCGTCGTCATGAACGGTCGTGTATCCGTTGCCCGGCAGGTCCACCGCGTACACGGTGTGGTCGACCGCGAGTGCGGGGATGACGTCGCGGTAGGTGTGGATCCACAGCGTGCCACCGGGAAGCAGGACGACGGGGGGCCCGTCGCCGGTCCTGGTGTAGTGGAAACGGGCGACGGCGGTGTCGACATAACGCGACTGGCTCAGCGGGGAGGCGCGCGAGCCGCGTGTTTCTGCAGGTTGCCACACATACGCGATCAGCGACGTGGCGGTGACGGCGAGAGCCAGCAACGTCACCAGGGTCGTCAGCGTCCGGCGGACCCAGCGCCTTCCCGGCCTGGACCGCTGGTCACTCTCCTGTGCCATACCTTCCGTCTCCTTGTCGTGGCTGTACGGGTACGCACCTCACCTCCGGGGGAGGCGGGTGATTGACGGTGATGCGCGGCCCGGCCCGGGCGGGGAAGCGCTCCCGTCCGGGCCGGACACGGGCGGCGATCAAGCAGGGGAATGGCGAGCCGCAGGAACGGCTGAGCGTCTCAGGACCGCCGGATCGCGGCCACGTCTAGCTCCAGCACCACGTTGGGGCTGACCATGGCCTTGGTCGCGGCGTTCCAGTTCACGCCCCAGTGGTTGCGGTTGATCGTGATGCCCCCCTTGAAGGCGACCCGGAGCTCGCCGCGCGGGTCGTTCTCGACGCCGGTCAGCTCGAAGTTCACGGTCACCGGCTTGGTCACGCCGCGCATGGTGAGGTCACCGGTGACCTCGAAGCCGGTTCCACCGGTCTGTTCCACCTTGGTCGAGGTGAAGATGAGGGCCGGGTGGTCGTCCACGTTCAAGAACGTGCGGCGCAGGTAGTCGTCGCGCTGCCGATTGCGCGTCTGGATGCTCTTGGCCTGGACGGTGAGCCGGACGCGGGACTTCGACGGGTCGTCGCCGTCCAGGTACGCGCCGCCCTCGAACTCGTCGAACTGTCCGCGCACTCTGGTGGCCATCGTGTGCCGGGCGACGAACCCGATTCGCGTGCGGGCGGTGTCGAGGACGTAATCGCCGGTCAGCTCGCTAAGCCTGGTCGTGGTTGACATGCTTGGTCACTCCTGAAGGGAAATGAGGTGGTCAGTCCTGCGGCGCGGATCCGGCCAGGGGAGTGGAGTCGAGGTATTTGACCTCATAGACGCGCTCGGCGAACCTCCAGCCGTCCGGGGTGCGCTGGTAGCGGTCGTGGTAGAGGGCGTAGTTCAGGTGCGAGCGGCCGTCGCGCATGCGTCCGAACTCCGCGATGTAGGTACGGCCGGCTGCGGTGTCGCCGTCCAGCTGGATCGTGCCTGGGTGCACCGTTTGCACGAAGTACTCCCAGAGGCCCTGCAGCCGCTCGATCGCGGCGCGGATCTCCTCTCTGCTGACGAACTCGACGCCGATGTGGGGCATCCGCCACGCGCCGTCCTGGGTGAACAGCGACGCGAAGCGGTCGTGGTCGCGCATCATCCCCGCGTCGGTGAACTCGCCGCGCAGCGCCTCGATCTCGACGCGGTCAACGATGGCTTGAATATCGGTCATGGGTGTCCGTCTCATCGATGTCGGCCACGCAGGCTGTCTGCGGGACGGTGGTGGCAGCCCACGGCGTGGGGCCGGTGAGGTGATGCCGGTCATGGTGTCGATCGAGCGTTCCTGCTAGCTGGATGCTGTTCGCCTTCAGCAGGACGACGACACAGCACCGTGGAATGTGAGGCGAGGCGCCGGCCTCACATCCCACAGGCCTGCCTCGTCAATCTCTCGAGAGCAGACGCACCAAGGAAGGTCGGGGCACCATGACCACCCCATCCGGGCCCGGGGACGGCCGGCTCGATCCGGGCCTGTGGCACCGGCCCTTGGACCGCTCTGCCACCAAAGGAAAGAAGAGAAGGAAATCTCCACCATGATTCTGGTCACCGGTAGCACCGGAAACGTCGGCGCCAACGTCGTCCGCCAACTGCTCGACGCGGGCGAGAAGGTACGCGTCATGACCCGTAACCCCAGCGATCGCTCATTCCCGGACGGCGTCGAGGTCGTGCCGGGCGACCTCACCCGGCCGGAAACCCTGCCGGAGGCGCTGTCCGGCATCGAACGGGCATTCCTGTTCCCCGTCTTCACCGGGGTCGACGGATTCCTCGACGCGGCACGGCAAGCCGGCCTGCAGCATGTCGTGCTGCTGTCGTCCTCGTCCGTCACGTACTCCACACCGGGGTTGATCGGCGAACAGCACCTGCGGCTCGAGCGGGCCGTCGAAGCGTCCGGGCTGCCGTGGACCTTCGTGCGTCCCGACGCGTTCATGACGAACGACCTCTCCTGGGCGCCCCAGATCATCAACGGCGGGGTCGTCCACGGGGTGTACGGCGATGCCGCACTGGCCCCGGTCGATCCGCGCGACATCGCCGCGGTGGCCGTACGCGCCCTGCTCGACGAGCGTGCCGGGGAGGCATACCTGCTCACCGGGCCGCAGTCGCTGACCCAGGTCGAGCGCGTGCGGATCATCGGGGAGACCATCGGGCGGCCGTTGCGGTTCGAGGAGGTACCCCGGGAGCAGTTCCGGGAGCAGCTGCTGCGCCATGGCATGCCCGCGCCGGTGGCCGACGAGCTCATCGATGGATTCGCCGCCAGGGACGGCAGGACCGCCGAGATCTCACCCGCGGTCGAGGAGGTCACCGGGCGACCGGCGTTCACCTACGCCCAGTGGGCCGCCCACCGCGCGGCGGCCTTCGACCCGGCACTGGCCTGACGGCGACCGCCCCGGATGCGCCACAGGGGGCGCATCCGGGGCAGAACGGCACGCCGTGACAGCAAGGGCCAGGGCGGCGTCATGTTGTCCGAGGATGAGCCGGGGATCCGGAACGTGATCATCCGTCTGTCGTGGGAGACTCCTGCGTGCGGGTCGTGCTGCGGGATGCAGCAGCACGCCACCTGACCCGCCACTCGCCGTTCAGCCGGCTGCGGCCGTGGTGGCGGGGCGGAAGGTGCGGCGGTACGCCTGGGGGGTGACGCCGATAGCGGCGTGGAGGTGCCGGCGCAGGGAGACGCCGGTGCCGAACCCGGCACGGTGGGCGACGAGGTCGACGGGCCAGTCGGTGGTCTCCAGATAGTGGCGCGCCAGGTCGACGCGCTGGCGGATCAGCCATTGGCTGGGAGTGGTGCCGGTCTCGTCGCGGAAGCGGCGCGTGAAGGTGCGCACGCTCATGTTGGCGTGGGCGGCGAGGTCGGCCAGGGTGAGGGGTTCGGTGAGTCGTTCCATGACCCATGCCTGGGTGGGGGCGGTGCCGGTGGCCGTCGGGTCGGGGACGGGGCGCTGTATGTACTGGGCCTGTCCGCCGTCTCGCCAGGGCGGCACCACGCAGGAGCGGGCCACGTCGTTGGCGATCCGGCTGCCGTGGTCGCGGCGGACAAGGTGCAGGCATAGGTCGATCCCGGCGGCGACGCCGGCGGAGGTGAGGATGTCGCCGTCGTCGACGAACAGCACGTCGGGGTCGATGCGGGTGGTGGTGAACATCCGCTGCAGGCGCTCCGCTTCGCGCCAGTGCGTGGTGGCGCGACGGTGGTCGAGGAGCCCCGCGGCGGCCAGGACGTACGTGGCGGTGCAGATGCCCACGATCCGAGTGCCGGGGCGGATGGCGGCCAGGGCGTCGCGCAAGGCGGCGGGCAGGCGGCCCTCCTCGCGGATGGGCCCGAGGGCGTGGGAGGGCGGGATGACGACCGTGTCGACGCCGGCCAGCAAGGAGGCGTCATGGGTGACGGTGAGGCCGTAGTCGGCCTCGGCCCGTACCGGGCCACCGTCGAGGCTGCACGTGGTCACGGAGTAGAGCTGGTTGCCCGCCCGGTCGCGGGCGGCACCGAAGATGCGGGCGGGGATTCCGAGCTCGAAGGGGACGACGCCGTCCAGTGCCAGAACGCCAACGTGGTGCATGGCCAGATCTTTTCAGGAGGTGGCCATCACGCCGCTACTGGGGACCCTTGGGCCCCGGCAGTCTTGTGACGCGCCCGAGAGAACCGGCGCAAACCGCTGGAAAAGCACCCAGAAGGAGAACGTCATCATGTCCCAGACCAGCGCCCTCACCATGCGTGCCGTCTCCCAAGAGATCGCCGGAGCCCCCGACGTCCTCAAGGTCATCGAGACCAGGCGACCGGAGCCGGGCCGGGGCGAGATCCTGGTCCAGGTGCACGCGGCCGGCGTGAATCCGGCCGACTGGAAGACCCGGGAGCGGGGGGTGTTCCCCGACGGGACGCAGCTTCCCTTCACCTTGGGATTCGACGTCTCCGGGGTGGTCGAGGAGACCGGCGAAGGTGTGACTCTCTTCCAGCCGGGCGACGAGGTCTTCGGGATGCCGTGCTTCCCGCACCCGGCCGGCGCCTACGCCGAGTACGTCGTCGCCCCGGCCCGCCATTTCGCCCCCCGCCCCCGGGGCCTCACCCACATCGAGGCGGGCGCCCTGCCGTTGGCCTCGCTCACCGCCTGGCAGGCCCTCGTCGACACCGCCAGGGTCCGGCCCGGTCAGCGCGTCCTCATCCACGCTGCCGCGGGCGGCGTCGGCCACCTGGCCGTTCAGATCGCCAAGGCCCGCGGCGCCCATGTGATCGGCACCGCCAGCGCCGCCAAGCACGACCTGCTGCGCTCCCTGGGCGCGGACGAACTGATCGACTACCGCACCCAGAACTTCGCCGAGACCATCCGCGACGCCGACGTCGTCCTGGACACGATCGGCGGCGCCGGCTGGGCCGACTCCCTGCGCACCCTGCGACCAGGCGGAAAGCTGGTCTCGCTGCTGCCTCCGGACGACACCTTCCCCTACAAGGAGGCCGAGGCGGCCGGGGTATGGGCGGGGTTCATGCTCGTCGAGCCCGACCAGCAGGGCCTGCGCGAGATCGCCAAGCTGGTCGAGGACGGCCGCCTGCGGGTGATCGCCGACGCGGTCTTCCCGCTGGAGGACGCCGCCGCCGCCCACACATTGGGCGAGGCCGGCCACACTACGGGAAAGATCGTTCTCTCCGTCACGTCGTGACCGGCCGGCCTCGCCTATCTCCGTACGTCACGCCCCGCACTCCTCCCTGGCCGCCCGCATCCGAGGGGCTCCGCGCGCCCTGGGCGGCGGTGCGGGCCTGAGCCCAGGAAGGTAGGGCGGGGGGCCGTTCCGTCACCGTTGATCGACGTGTTCTTGCTCAGCAGCCGCGGCGTCGAGGCGCTCGAACGGGCCTGGACCGTTGTGCGGCTTCGGCGGGGCGCCGAGGTGGCGGACGCGAAGCTCGTCCATGAGCTCCTCGACGAACGCCGGGCCCTCATCGCGCGCGGATCATCGGCGGAGACGACACGATCGAGCAGCTCGCCGCCCTGCGGGCCGGAACCGACGGCAGCATCAGTGTGGGCGGCGCGGCGCTCGCGACGCAGCTGCTCCGGGCGGGGCTTCTCGACGAGCTGCCGCTCTTCACCCATCCCGCGATCCTCGGCTTCGGCAGGCCGCTGTCCGACGACTACGACGTGCCGATCGAGCTCGACCTGCTCGAGCAGCGATCGTTCAAGCAGGGCGTCACGACGCCCGCCGTTCCGACCCGTTTCCGCCGTATTCCGGTGGCACCCGCTGATCTCTCAGAGTTCACGCGAACTGAAGGTTCATCAGGCCGAACCGAGAGGTCTTCACGCATCATGGATGGTTTCAGCCCTTGGGTTCGGCTGAAT
>NZ_JAHDTF010000030.1 GCF_018531465.1 Sphaerisporangium fuscum | reverse complement strand
CCGCGGCTTCCCATGACACCAAACAGGCCGAGGACTCCCGGATGAGGACTTTCTCTACGTCTTTAAAGGCGGCCCGCTGCGCGGTCCGCCGGGCGCGCCGGTCGGTCTGCGTGCCCGGCTGCGGCCCTCGGCCGGTCCGGGCACGCACCGCCCGCGCGCCCGCAGAACGCAGCAGGGCCACCAAGACGTGACGAGCGCTCACCTCGTCCTCGCCGGTTTGGTCCGACCCGCCGTCGGCCTCCGGTCATCGATCACGTTGGAACCCGTCGAGCCCGTCCCGGTTAGGGCTCGTTCGACCTTTCCCCGTACTCTCACGGTTCCAGTCGGGCTCCCGCCGTGGTGGCTGACCTATGGGTGGGCCGTCATACTCATGCAGGTTGCGATCGCGCTGTGGCTGGACACCGCGCGGGGTTGAGGGCGATCGAAGGTCCGGGGCTTCGTCCCTCAGCCCCGGCCCGCCGAACGACCAGGTGACGCCCGGTGCGTGGCGGGCCGACGAGTGGCTCAGGAGATAAGAGGACTACGCCGCTCGATCGCGGTGACGTCCCGCCAGACACCGTGATGGCGGCCTATGCGTTCCCGAGTGCCGACGACCCGGAATCCGGCGCGGGCATGCAGGGTCAGGCTTGCGGAGTTCTCGGGGAAGATGCCTGATTGAATCGTCCAGATGCCAGCCTGCTCGGTGGAGGCGATCAAGGCGTGCAGCAGGGCGAGGCCGACACCCCGGTTTCGGGCGTCAGGGTGGACGTAGACAGAGTGTTCCACCACACCGGAGTAGACGCAGCGGTCGGAGACGGGGGAGGCCGCGACCCAGCCGAGTACTCGTCCAGCTTCATCCAGGGCGACATGTCGATGGTTCGGAAGCTTGGCGGCGTCGAACTGTTCCCAGGTGGGGGCGGTCGTCTCGAAGGTGGCTTGGCCCTCGTCAATGCCGAGCTGGTAGATCGCGAGCACTTCGGCGGCGTGTTCGGGCGTCATGGCCACGATGCGCGGCGCCGCCGTGCCCGTCTCTGTCCCAGCGGGGGGAAGGATCTCCGTGATTAGGGCACGTATCCGCGTCTCGATCTCGTCGCGGATCGGCCGGACGGCGTCCACCCCTTGCCCGGCGGGGTCGTCCAGGTGCCAGTCAAGGTAGCGCTTGCCGGGGAAGAACGGGCAGGTGTCCCCACAGCCCATGGTGATGACCACGTCGCTCGCCTGGACTGCTTCCGTGGTGAGCACTTTGGGGATCTCGGCGGAGATGTCGATGCCCACTTCCTTCATCGCCTCGACCACGGCCGGGTTCACCGCCTCGGCGGGAGTGGAGCCGGCAGAGCGGACCTGGACGCGGCCTTGCGTCAGGTGGGTGAGGAACGCGGCGGCCATCTGAGAGCGCCCGGCGTTGTGGACACAGACGAACAGCACGGACGGGGCGGTGGTGCTCATGGATGGGAACTTCCTTGCTCAGCGAAGGCGGCAGAGCCGACCTCACGGGACGAGGACCGGCGGGAATCCGTGGTGTCGTGGGGTGCGGAGTGCACGGGAGAGGAGCCGAAGACGATGTCGACCAGGACCAGGCCGACAACGGCGCCGAGGACTTGGGCGACGACGAACGGGCCGACCGAGGTCAGAGCGATGCCCGCGTAGGTGTCGGTGAACGCCCGCCCGATCGTCACGGCCGGGTTGGCGAAGCTGGTGGAGGAGGTGAACCAGTAGGCCGCCCCGATATAGGCCGCGACCGAGGCGGGCGCGAAGCGAGCATGACCGGTATGCGTCAGCCCGAATATCACCACGATCAAACCGGCGGTCGCCACCACTTCGGCCAGCCACAGATGCCCCGCGTGCCGCTGATGAGTGGACCAGGTCACCAGCGGGTGAGTGAACATCGCATTGGCCAGCACCGATCCACCGACCCCGCCGCACACCTGAGCCGCAGCGTAGGCGGCTACCTCGCGCAACGGCGGCCCTTGACCGTCTCGGCGGCCGGTCCACCAGGCGGCGAGCGAGACCAGGGGGTTGAAGTGCGCGCCGGAGACCGGCCCGAACACCGCGATCAACACGCCGAGCCCCAAGACGGTGGCAAGCGAGTTGGCCAGCAGAGCAACGCCGCCGTCCCTCGTCAGCCCGGCAGCTTGGATACCCGAGCCGACCACCACCGCGACCAGCGCGCCCGTACCGATCGCCTCGGCCGCCAGGCGCCGACCCAACGGGACAGCCCTGCCGCTCACGTGCGGGTAGCGGTCGAGACGGGAGCTTGGAGCAGGGTGGACAGGCGGTTCAACGCGACCGGCAGCACCCAGTAGTAGACCCACGTGCCGCGCCGTTCGGAGCCGACCAAACCCGCTTCACGCAGGACTTTCAGGTGGTGGGAGATCGTCGGTTGGGACACGTCGAACGGGCCGATCAGGTCACACACGCACGCCTCCCCGCCCTCATGCGAGGCGATCAGGGACAGCAGTCGCAGCCGTACCGGGTCTGACAGGGCCTTGAACATGCGCGCCAGCTCCGCCGCGTCCGTTTCGCCCAACGGTTCGCGGGCCATCGGGGTACAGCACGCCCCTGCCAGGTCGAGGACCGGCAGCTCTTGTTTCGACATAGGTCTATGTTGACATGGGTCTAATCAGGGTGGCAATGTCGCTGTATCGACAATCGTCGAAACAAGCCATCTTCGAGGGAGACCGTCATGTCCCGTGTTCAGCTCGCGTTGCGCGTCGCCGACCTGGAGGGCTCGATCGCCTTCTACTCCAAGCTGTTCGGCACCGAGCCCGCCAAGCTTCGCCCCGGCTACGCCAACTTCGCCATCACCGAGCCCCCGCTGAAGCTGGTGCTCATCGAAGGCGAGGCCGGCCAGGAGACCCGCATGGACCACCTCGGCGTCGAGGTCGAGGACACCGCCCAGGTCCAGGCCGCCACCCAGCGCCTCAAGGACGCCGGGCTCGCGACCTTCGAGGAGAACGACACCTCGTGCTGCTACGCCCTTCAGGACAAGGTCTGGGTCCACGGTCCCGGCAACGAGCCCTGGGAGGTCTACGTGGTCAAGGCCGACGCCGACACCCTCGGCAAGTCGGCCACGGGGGACTCGCAAACCTCCTGCGTCTGTGGGCAGGACGACAAGGCGGAGACGGCGGCGACCGACGCTAGAGGTGGATGCTGCTGACGGGCGAGACATGCTTGCTCAGCATTGTTCGCGGACAGGCAACTCTTGATCTTGCTAACGCGGATGCTAACTGCGTCCCGAGACGTCCGTAGACAGGGGTAGAAGGTGATCAAGTGGATCGGCCCTCTGACCAGGGGAGCGTAGATTCCAGGAGATGTCGGTAGAGGATCTTCTTCCGGCTTGTGCACCGTAGGTCAGGGGTTCGATTCCCCTCGTCGGCTCCCAGCTCGAAGGCCCCTTGCGATCTTCGCAAGGGGCCTTTGCTAACAATCGAAGGTCCTGGCCTTCGCCGGTTCACCGAGCGGCCAGGGGCGAGGGCGGGTCGCCTGATCGGCCTCGGCGCGTCGTTGGTCATTCGTTCACGTTCGGATAGCTGGGCTTGCGTGCCGGCCACCACCAGCCCTCACCCAACCGGCTGCACCGCCGGTAAAGTCAGCACTCCGTACTCATCGGGCACGTCCACCCAGCCACTCGAAGGCGTGTCCCTCGGCAGTGTCCCGTCCGTGGCCAGCTGGGCCAGCGCCGTGAACTTGCCGTGATGGATCACGAACCACGTACGTCCGAAGATCCCGTTCCAGGGCAGCAGCACAGCGGCGGCACACAGGATGACGGTCACACCGAGCACTCCGCCCTCGGCGAATCGGGTCCGCTCTCGGTGAACTGGCCTTGGGTGGTCGGTGTTCGCGGTGCTTGGGTGTGGGGATGGAGATCTTGGTACTGGGCGGGACGGCTTGGGTGGGCCGGGAGCTGTCGAGGCAGGCGATCGAGCGCGGTCATCAGGTGACATGCCTGGCTCGCGGCGAAAGCGGGCACGTCGCGGACGGCGCGAGACTGGTGGCCGCCGACCGGCGTGATCCGTCGGCGTATCAGCCCCTGCTCGGCCACGAATGGGATGCGGTCATCGAGGTGTCCTGGCAGCCCGGCTTCGTCCGTGGGGCGCTCGACGCGCTGGGCGGCAGAGCCAAGCATTGGATCTACGTCTCCTCCGGCAGCGCCTACGCCTCCCACGCCACGCTTGACGCGGACGAGTCCGCTGCCCTGCTCGCTCCGACCGATCGAAGCGAGGCCGACCGCGCGGTGTACGGCGAGGCGAAGGTCGCCTGCGAACAGGCCTCCACGGCGGCCGTGGGCGACCGCCTGCTGATCGCGCGCGCCGGGCTCATCGGCGGTCCCGGCGATCACAGCGGACGCTCCGGCTACTGGGTGGCCCGCGCCGCGCGTGATCCGCAAGGGCCGATGCTGGTCCCCGACGAGCCGGCCATGCCGACACAGGTCGTCGACGTGCGGGATCTCGCCGCCTGGCTGCTCGACGCCGCGCAGACGGGAAGCGTGGGCACGTTCGACGCCGTCGGCCCGGTCGTTCCGTTCGCGGAGTGGATCGAGCTGTCCCGTGCCGCCGGCGGGCACACCGGTCCGGTGGTCACCGCCGACTCGGCGTGGCTGCTCGCGAACGGTGTGGCCGAGTACATGGGGGACGAGTCGCTGCCGATGTGGCTCGTCGAGCCGGGATGGGAAGGATTCTCGGCCCGCAACGGATCCGCGGCGCGCGCCGCGGGGCTCCGTCATCGACCCCGGGCGGACCTGCTCGCCGACACGCTGGTGTGGGAACGCGAGCAGGGTCTGCACCGGGCACGACGTGCCGGGCTCAGCGCCCGGCGGGAACGCGAGTTGCTCGACGCTCTCGGGTGACACGGCGGCCGTGCCGGTCATGACCTGGTCCATCTCCGGGTGGCCTGGCCGGCGGCTCGCTGCTCGAGCGCCGGATGACGTCCGTTCCTCAACGGCCGCGACGCCCGAGCTCGGCGTTCAGCGCGTCCAGGTGGTGGGAGACCGGGCCCAGGGTGAGGAGGCCGGTGGCCGCGCCGGCCAGTTCGGCGGCGGCGGGGGTGAGGGCGGTCCGGGCGCGGCGCATGGTCTCGCGGTCGCCGAGTGCGACGGCCGCGCGTGCGGTCAGGCACCACAGGGCTTCCATCAACAGGTCGCGGGGCGGTTCCGGGACCTGCCGAAGCGCCGTCGTGGCCTTGTCCCGGCGCCCCAGGGCCAGGAGCAGCAGGGGGCGGACCCAGGGCTCGTACGGGCCCCAGTCGGTGTCCTCGCCGGCCCGGATCGGCAGATCGCGACGCAGGCGGTGGCACAGCAGCGCGAGCGGCAGCAGGCCTCGTTCCAGCCCCGGCATGCCGGCGCCGTCGAGCAGGGCGGCGGCGGCCCCGTAGGCCGTCTCGATCTCGCCGGTCGACGCCGGCCGGGTCGCGTCGAGGCGCAGGGCCCGGTACCACTGGGTGAAAACGTTCACCAGGGGCAGCTCATGGCGTGCGGACAGGCGTTCCGCGGCGCGGGCGTGTTCGTCGGCGCGGGAGAAGTCCGCGAGCGCGCTGCGGGCCTGGAGGCGGATGAGGTGCCCGAGCACCTCGTAGGTGACCAGGCCGTGCCGGGCGGACAGGGTGAGGAGTTCCGCGCCGATCCGGTCCCGCTCCGGAGCCAGGCCGGCGCGGTGGAAGGTCTGCATGAACACGGCGTTCAGGACGAACGCCAGCAGCGCGGGGTCGTCGAGGTGGCGGGCGATCTGTTCGGCCTCGCGGGCGGCCTCCGGTCCGCGCGGGGAGTGGGTGCCGCGGGACTCCAGGCCGATCGTGGCCAGCAGCCGGGCGCGCGTCGCCGCGGGGGCGCCCGGCGGGAGGGCGGCCAGGGTGCGTTCGGCCGCCGCGACGACCTGGGCGGCCTGCTCGGGGTCGTCGGACCGGGTCCAGATCGCCGGGACGTCGTACAAGCCGATCACACGCGCCGTCAGTTCGGCGTCGCCCAGTTCCTCGGCCGCCGCGATGGCCGCCACGCGGTGCCGGCGGGCCGCCTCCAGGCCGCTGCCGCCGGTCACCGCGAGGCTGCGCATCAGGCCGACCGTCGACTCCAGCCGGGCCCGGGCCCCGGACGGCACGGCCAGGTCGTACGCGGCGGCCACCTGCGTCCACACCCGTTCCGCCGCTTCGGCAGGCTCAGGCGGCGGGAAGGCCGCGGCCCGAGTCCGCACCCGTTCCACGGCCTCGGCCGGCGGTGCCGCCTCGCCTGGCCGCACCCGTTCCGCTCCGCCGGCCGGGGTATGGAGGTGAGGAGCCTGGCGGAGGATGTCGGTCTCCAGGCGGCGCAGGTCCGGACCCGGGTCCACTCCCAGGTGCTCGACCAGGAGGGTACGTGCCCGGCGCAGCACCGCGAGGGCGTCCCCCTGGCGGCCGGCGCGGTACAGGGCGAGGGCCAGCAGAGCCCAGGCGCCCTCGCGCCAGGGGTGCTCGGCCACGTGGGCGTCCAGATCGGGGACCGCTTCGGCGGCCAGCCCCAGGGCCAGCCGGGCCTCGGCCTGGCGTTCGAGGGCGTGCAGCCGCAGCTCGGCCAGGCGGGAACGCTCGGCGCGTAGCCAGTCCTGGTCGGCGAAGTCGGTGTAGGCGGGCCCGCGCCACCATCCGAGGGCCTCCTCCAGCCGCGCGAGCGCCTCCTCGGGCGGCAGCGTCGCGGCGGCGGTGACGGCCCGCTCGAAGCGCCAGGAGTCCACCGCGTCGGCCTCGGCCCGCAGGGCGTACCCCGGCCCTTCGGTGACCAGCAGCCGAGGCGCGGCGCGGGGCGGGCGGTCGGGTTCCAGGGCGCGGCGCAGCGCGGCCACGAACGTCCGTACGGCGCCCACCGCGCCCGGGGGCGGGTCCTCCCACAGGTCGTCGGCCAGGCGGGTGACCGGGACGACGCGGCGACGCGCGAGGATCAGCCGGGCCAGCACAGCGCGGTGCCGCGGCCCCTTCAAGCCGATCATGTCTCCGGCGTCGTCCCAGGCGACCACCGGCCCCAGCACCCCGAACGTGACCCGCACCGCTCGACCGTCCTCTCCAGGCATCACCCCTGGCCACGGTAGCGCGCTGACCGGATGCTCATCCGCGCGCGCCAGCATGGGGGCGAACACCATCTATCGAAGGAGAGCGGAACCATGGCACCTGCCATCCCCGGCTTCGACTACCAGCGGGTCCCCGTCGCCGACGGGGTGGCCCTCAACGCGGCCGTCGGGGGCTCGGGCAGCCCGGTCGTGCTGCTGCACGGCTTCCCCCAGACCCACCTGATGTGGCGGCACGTCGCCGCCGACTTGGCGGCCGACCACACGGTGATCTGCCCGGACCTGCGCGGGTACGGCGCCAGCGACAAGCCGGTCGAGGACGGCGCCGGAACCTACTCCAAGCGGACGATGGCGGCGGACGTCGTCGCCCTGGCCCGCGCGCTCGGTCACGAGCGTTTCGCGCTGGCGGGGCACGACCGCGGGGCCCTGGTGGCCTTCCGCGCCGGGCTCGACCATCCCCGGGCGATCAGCCATCTGGCCTGCCTGGACGTGTTGCCGACCCTCGACATGTGGGACGTGATGCGCGGCACCGCCGGGGCGATCGGCTTCCACCTGTACCTGATGGCCCAGCCCCCGGGCCTGCCCGAGAGGATGATCTCCGCGAGCGCGGACGCCTTCTTCGGGCACTTCCTCGACATCTGGGCCAACGACCCGCAGGCGATCCCCGCCGACGTCCGCGCGGCGTACCTGGCGGCGTGCCGCGACGCCGTCCCTTCGATCGTGGCCGACTACCGCGCCTCGGCGGGGATCGACGTCGAGCACGACCAGGTCGACCGGGATTTCGGCAACCGGCTGGCGATGCCGGTCACCGTGCTCCAGCAGGACTGGGGCGCGGCTCTCGGCTTCGACGCCGCCGCGCTGTGGGGCGCCTGGGCCGCCGACCTGCGGCACGGCACGGTCACCTGCGGTCACTTCATGGCCGAGGAGGCCCCGGCGGAGATCGCCGGGGCCCTTCGGGAGCTGCTCGACCGCTGAGCGGGGAACGGACGGTGGCCCCTCTCGCCGGCGACGCAGGCGAGAGGGGCCACCGTTCCCGCGCTCAGCCCCGCCTGGCGGGCGTCCAGCCGTACCCCCAGCCGCCCTGCACCATCGTCTGGAACGCCCAGCCGTCCTCGGTGCGGACCAGCAGGTCGGCGTAGTGCATGGTCTGCCGCTCACCCTCGATGGTCATGGTCGCGTCCGTCTCCACGACCACGAGGTTCTGGCTGATGAAGTGGGGCGTCCTCTTCGACTCCAGGCCGAGGCCGGCCGTGCCGCCGCCCATGGCGTCCTTCATCGCCTCGATGTACTCCTCCCGCGTCCACTGCCGGACCGCCGCGTGGCCACCGGGGACGTCGGTGGCGAGGTTCATCGGGAAGACCGCGAGACCGGCCAGCTCCTCGATCGCGCCGTGCTCCGCCAGCGCGTCGTACTCGGCGAACCACTCCTCGACGCTCTTCAGGTCCTCTGCGGTGGGCTGGTACATGGGTGTCCCCTTTCTCCGTACTATGTACATCGTACGGCATACGGAGTATGGCCGGACCCTATCGCCGAGGTGCCGCCCCGGGCGTCCAGACGAGGAGGCCGAGGCACATCTCGTCGCTGGTGCCGTCGCCCCAGACCACGTAGCGGGCCGGCTGCCCCTGCAGGGCGGGCAGCATCCCGCGCAGGCCGGCATCGTGGGTGCAGGTCACGCGGAAGGTGTCGCCGCGCTTGACGGTGACGGGTTCGGCCAGGGGACGGATGGCCTGGTCGTCGAAGTTGTAGACCGGGATGTCGAGGAGGGTGCGCGCGTCCGGCCTGCCGGGATTGAGCTCGATCTTGATGGAGCGTCCGAGCAGGTGCATGTGCCCGGCGACCGCGTAGATCGTGCCACCGGTCGGGGTCGGCTGGTCGCAGTGCTGCGTGGGACCGGGGACGGGCGGCTTGCCCTGGTTGCAGAACTGGTTGAGCTCGTTCACCGTCCGCTCGGCGTCCTGCCCGAAGCGGTGGGCGACGTCGCGGACGGCCGCGGCGCGGTCGCACAGCGGGCCCGACTCGCCCTGCGCGCAGGGCAGCTCGATGGGCGCGGGGAGCTGCGCCGTCTCCAGCGGGGTGAGGCCGGCCTTGCCGTCGGTGAGCCGCAGCCGGATCGCCGACTGGTCGCTCTCACCCGGCTTGCCCTGGGTGGCGAGCAGGTTGTAGTGGATCTGCAGGACCAGGCGGCTCCCGGGGGGCAGGGGGTAGCCGACCTTCTGCTTGAGCAGCGTCTCGTTGGCGCCCGGAGCCCAGTGGCCGATCCACGAGTCCCCGTCGACGCCGGTGTCACCGAAGCACGTCCACCCCTCGCCGGGGGTGCGGGCGTCGAGGTCCTGGGCGGCCCGTGCCTTGTCCGGCGGGAGGCGGAAGACGATCGCGTGGTGCACGATCGCGCTGTTCTGCGGCAGGAACTGGCTGCCGGTGAGGAATGCCTTCTGCTTCAGGCCGGGGTCGATCAGGAAGCAGCGGTACTCGTCGGTGCCGCCCGAGGGCGCCGCCGGCGTGTACGGCTGGGGCAGCTTCAGCTCGACGAACCTTTCGGAGGCCCGTAACGGCTGAGGTGGCGGGGCCTTGAACGGCTGCCCGTGGCCGGTGTGCGTCCCGGCGGTCACGGCCGGGCTCGAGGAATGGGCGCCGGCCGCGTGCTCCTGGCCGACGTTCGCCACCGAGCCGCCGGTGGACTGGGACGGCGCGCACGCGGCGATGAGAAGGGCTGTGGCGAAGGTCGCGGCTGCTCCGGCGAGCACGGGGTGTTTCATGACGGCCTCCTGCTCTGCCCGCGCCGGCGGCCGCCGAGGGCGGGCCGGCGCCGGGGATACGGGTTCTCCGATCCCCAGCCTCACCCGCCCTCTCGCGGATCTCCATCCCCCTCAAGGCCGAAGTCTCGTCATCCGTCCGACCGATGCCGCCCTGAGGCGTCCCTGAGGCGTCCCGCCGTCAGCCCATGTACGGCGGGGCCACGCCCCAGCCCCAGTGCGGCACGGGGGCCTGCTGTACCGGCTTGGCGTCCGGCTGCGAGTTGGCGAACGCCAGGCGCGTGCCCCACTCGATGTATCCGGCGAACGCCGCACGGAACTCCGGGTCGTCCGGCAGCCCGACCTCGTCGGCGGAGTCCATCAGCAGGCTCACCCACCGGCGGCGCTGCTTCTCGGTGATCGCCTTGCCGAGGTGCATCCTCAGCATGTGGGGATAGCCGCCCCGCTCGTCGGTGTACCTGGCGGGACCGCCGAAGACCTCCGACAGCCACATGGCGACGTAGTGGGGGTGCCGGGGGTCCATGTGGGCGAACAGCGGCCCGATGAGCTCGTCGGCCTTGACCAGCTCGTAGAACCTCTCGGTGAGCCGCTCGAACGCCTCGCTCCCGCCCGCCCAGTCGTACATGGTGGGGACCGAGCCGCCCGCGCCGCGAACGGCCGTCCGCTCGTAGTGGCGCATCTCCTCGATCGCCTCGACGTACGGCCGGATCTCGGCGAAGAACTCCGGGAACAGCTCGCCGCGCCGGAAGCCCTCCAGGTGGTCCTTCGCGGAGGTCCAGGTGATGCGCAGGATGTAGGAAGCGGGCTCGTCGACGCATCTGCTGAGCTCGTAGTCGACGCATTGGGGCGCCTTGGCGAGGGAGAGGGAGGCCTTCCGGTAGGCCTCTTCGAACTCCGCCGACCGCTCCTCGGGGATGCGGTAGCGGATGTATTCCACGATCATGAGCCGACCGCCTTCAATGGGATGAACAACTCGCGGAGGATCCTACCCATATCGCTGTAATCCTGTAATCAGTCCTTCAAGCGAGACAGCAGGGCGGGCAGTTCGTTCTCGTGCACGACGGTCAGCCGGCGGGTCGCCCGGGTGATCGCGACGTACAGGTCCTGGCCTCCTTTGGGTGACTGGCGCACGATCTCGTCCGGCGCGAGCACGATCACCGAGTCGAACTCCAGCCCCTTCGACTGCGTCGCCGTCAGCACCACCGCGGGGGAGTCGAGCGCGTCGGCCGTCAGCGTCGAGGCGGCCTCGGGGAGCAGGGCGGCGACCTCGCGGTGCCGCGCGTCGGGCGCGATCACCGCCAGGCGTCCCTCGCCGATCTCCGCGAGCTCCGCCTCCACCAGCGCCGGCAGCTCGGCGCACCCGGCGCGTACGGCCCTCGGCGGGGCCTCGCCGTCGCGTACGGAGATCGGCGGCTCCTGATCGGGGGCGACCGCGCGGAGCACGTCGGCGGCGACCTCCATGATCTCGGCGGGGGTCCGGTAGTTGACCAGCAGCCGCGCCTCCCGCCAGCGGCCCTTCACGTACGGGTCGAGCATCTCGCCCCACGACCGGGCGCCGGCGGCCGAGCCGGTCTGGGCGATGTCGCCCACCACGGTCAGCGAGCGCGCGGGGATGCGGCGCATGACGGTGCGCCACGCCATCGCCGACAGCTCCTGCGCCTCGTCCACGATGACGTGCCCGTACACCCAGGTGCGGTCGCGGGCCGCCCGGTCGGCGGTCGTGAGGCCGGACGTCTCCTCCTGCCGGTCGGCCAGGACGCCCGCGTCGAACAGCTCGGCCTCGGCCAGACCGGTGATCTCCAGCACCTCGCGGGCGTACAGCTCCTCTTCGCCGCGTTCGCGGGCGGCCGTCCGCCGCGCGGCCCTGCCCTCGACGTCGTCCTCGCCGAGCAGTTCGGCGGCCTCGTCGAGCAGCGGGACGTCCCCGGTCGTCCACGGCGCGCCCCGCGGTCGTACCAGCACCGCCTGCTCCTCCGGCCGCAGCCCGCCGGCCGAACGCAGGGCTCCCGGATCGGACAGCAGCTCACCGACCAGCCGTTCGGGTGTGAGCCGCGGCCACAGCTCGTCCAGCGCCGCGCGCACGCGGGGGTCGCGCCACAGCAGGGCCCGCGCGTAGGCGAGGTCCCCGTCCTCCAGTGGGCGGTCGAGCCGGCGGGCCTCGTCGAGCGCGAGCGCGGTCAGCATCGAGTCGACGAACAGCTTGCGTGCGACGTTGTGGGGATTGCGGACGGCACGGGCCCGGTCCCGGGCGCGCACGCAGGTCTCGTGGGCGACGCGCAGGGTCGTCCAGTCCACCACGACCTCGACGCCGCCGCGCACCGAGGTCCTCGCCTCGATCTTCACCTCGAAGTCGCCCTCGGGGACGCGCTGCCGGTCGCGCACCGCCCCCTTGAGCACCTCCACCATGCGCGGATCACCCTTGACGACCGCCGCCTCGGGCGTGTCGGCCGCGGTGGCCCGCACGCCGGGGTACAGCTCGCCGACCGTGGTCAGCACCACGTCGGTCTCGCCCAGGGAGGGGAGCACCTGGCCGATGTAGCGCAGGAACACCGGATTCGGCCCGATGATCAGTACTCCGCGGCGCCGGAGGGTGTCCCGGTGGGCGTACAGCAGGTACGCGGCCCGGTGCAGCGCCGCGACGGTCTTGCCCGTCCCGGGCCCTCCCTGCACGACCAGCGCCCCGGCGAGTCCAGAGCGGATCACCTGGTCCTGCTCGGCCTGGATGGTGGCCACCACGTCGCCCATCCGCCCGGTACGGCCCCGGCGCAGCGCCGCCAGGAGCGCGGCCTCACCGACGAGGGTGCGGCGGTCGGGCTCGCTCATCCGCCGCAGGTCGAACACCTCGTCGTCGAGGTCCACCACCTCCCGGCCGCGGGTGTGCAGGTGGCGGCGCCGTACCAGCCCGCCGGGGTCGCTCGGGGTGGCGGTGTAGAACGGGCGGGCGGCGGGGGCGCGCCAGTCGACGAGCACCAGTTCGTCGTGCGCGTCGCGGAGGCCGACCCTGCCGATGTAGTACGTCTCGCCGCCGGCGTCGTCGATGCGGCCGAAGCACAGGCCTCGCTCGACCCCGGAGAGCTGGGAGACGCGGCGGGCGTGCTCGTGGGCCGCCACGTCGCGCTCCAGGCGGGCCTGGTGCGTGCCGCCGGCGGTGCCGCTCGCGTGTTCGCGGCGCAGTGCCGCCTCGGCGCGTTCACGAACCGCGTCCAGTCGGTCGTACAGCATCGAGACGTAGGTCTGTTCGGCTTGGATGGCTTGGGCGCGGACCGGGTCGGATGCGCGATGCTCCATCGTGTGGTAAAATCCTTACGGGTAGATGTGCATCAATGGGTAAAGAAAGTGCCGAACGGTAGAGCCTAGCAGCTCCCGTTCTCCCCGCGCATCCACCCATGCCGTCCAGCCGGTTCCCGGTCAGGCGGCCCGCAGGATCTCCACCGCGTCGTCCGCCGACTCGTAGGTCTCGAAGTGATGATCGAGGTGCGTGATGGTCAGCAGCCTGGAGATCATGCCGGGTACCACCGCGAACACCACCCGTCCGCCCGTCTCCCGCACCCGGGTGTAGGTGCCGACCAGGAGTCCGAGGCCGGCGGAGTCGCAGAAGGTCGTCTTCGTCAGATCGAGCACCAGACAGGGGCGCCTGGTCGCTCTCATCACGCCGTCGAGTTCCGCGCGGAGCAGGGGAACCGCGTTCATGTCCAGTTCGCCGGCCACCTCCACGACAGTGCATGCCCCTTCCTGTCGCCGGCGGATCTCCAGCCCTCTCGCGCGCGCTGGGTATGCCAATGTGATCACCTCCCTGTTGCGAACTTGTTACCCTGACAGAAGGGCAATAAGCGTCCATAGGCAAACAAGCAGGTCTTCCTGGTGATGCAAAGGCGCTGATTGCGCCGGTGGTCGGTTACATAATGTTCCGTAATGAAGACGGAAAGTAATGGGCTGGTCGACGTGAGCATCGTGGTGCCCGTCCACAACTGCCGCCCCTATCTCGACCGCTGCCTGACCTCGCTGCTCCGGCAGTCCGTCAGCAAGGAGATCGTCGTCGTCGACGACGGATCCACCGACGGCAGCCGCGACCTGCTGGCCGACTACGCCGCGAGGTTCCCCGAGATACGGGTCACCTACGAGCAGGCGTCGGGCGGCGCCGGCCGTCCCCGCAACCACGCGATGGCCCGGGCGGGAGGCCGGTACGTCTTCTTCTGCGACGCCGACGACCACCTCGGCCCCGAGGCTCTGCCGCGCATGGTGGAGATGGCCGACCGCAACGGCTCCGACATCGTGCTCGGCAAGATGGTGGGCCACGGGCGCAAGGTCCCCGCCTCGATGTTCCGGGAGAACCTCGACCACGCGCCGCTCGGCGAGACCACGGTCTACAACACCCTCCACTGCTTCAAGCTGTTCCGCCGTGAGCTGCTGGTGCGGCACCGCATCCTCTTCGACGAGTCGCTGCGCGTCGGCGAGGACATCCTCTTCTCCGTCCACGCCTACTGCCACGCCGAGACGATCTCCGTGGTCGCCGACCACGACTGCTACCACCTGGTGGCGCGCCCCGACGGCAGCAGCCTCACCCAGCAGCCCGGCGGACGCGACCCGCTGGCCTGGTTACGGATGATCCGCACGCCGATCGAGCTCATGCTCCGCCACATCCCCGCCGGACCGCTGCGCGACCACCTCCTGCGGCGGCACTTCCGTTTCGACATCCTCGGCCAGCTCGGCACGCCGTTCCTGACGGCCGACCCGGCCGCGCGGCCCGCGATCGTCCGCGAGATCTCCGAGATGTGCGCCACCTGGCTGACCGACGGCGTCCTCGACCGGCTGCGTCCGATCGACCGGCTGCGGGCGGCCTCGCTCGGCGACGTCGACAGGCTGGTACGGCTGGCGCGCGTCGAGGCGGCCGAGATCCACCGCCGCCTCACCGGGCTCGAATGGGCGGGCGACCGGCTGCAGGTGTCCGGCCGCGCCTCGCTCAGCGACTCCTGGAACGGCGTCACGGTCGGACTGCTGCTTCGTGAGCGTTCCAGCGCTGCCGAGCGCAGGGTGCCGGTGACCTGCGTCGCCGACGTCTTCGCGGGCGGTGTCGAGGTGTCGCGGCTGCCCCCCGGCGTCTGGGACATGTACGTCGTGATCGCGTGCGAGGGGGTACGCCGGGTGGCGAGGTTCGGCGCCGATCGCGATCCCGGCGTCACCCCTCCCGGGCCGCGTCTCACCTCGGCCGTCGCCGTCCCCTACCTCACGCGCCCCCACGGCAACCTCAGCATCGACGTCGGCGGGTACGTCGCGTCCGTCCCCGGCGCCGTGCGCCTGACCCACGCCGCCTGGAGCGGCAAGGGCACCTTGACCATCGAGGGAACGGTCACCGCCGGGGAGGACATCCCGGCCGCGCGCTGCGTCCGGCAGGTGGTCTGGCGGGAACGCTCCACGGGCAGCGAGCGCCGTACGCCCGCCTCCGCCGTCGGCGACACCCGGTTCACGGCCACGGCCACGCTCGACGTCCCCGGCACGTGGGAGGCGGCGCTGGAGCTCAACCTCGGCGGGCCGCCGGTGCGCTACCCCGTCCAGGTGGGGGAGGCCGAGATCGCCAAGCTCGGACCGGGCGTGGCCTGGTGGCGGGGGCGGCGGCGCTGGACGGCGCTGGCGCGGGCGTCCAAGGTCCGGCGCAAGCTCGTCGTCACGGTCCGCTCCCGCAGCCCCAGGTCCGTGGTCCGCCGCACGATCCGCATCCACCGCTGAGGCCGTTCCCCCAGGGCGACCCCTGGTTCTTCCGGAGTGCAGGGGTGTCCCTTCCCCCTATCCCCGGGGTGCGCATACCCCAGCGAATCATCCGTTACTGCCACTCTCTTGCACCTACAAGCCGATGGCCTAGAGTTGGCACAAGTCGATCCATCGGAGGCTCCTGGTGCACGTACCAGATGGTTTCTTCAACGCGCCGGTCTCTATCGCCGCCGGTGCGTTCGCGGCCGCCGGCCTCGGCGTCTGCCTCCGCGGCGCGCGGCGCGAGCTCGACGACCGCACCGCGCCCATGGCGGGCCTGGTGGCGGCCTTCATCTTCGCCGTCCAGATGCTCAACTTCCCCGTGGCGGCCGGCACCAGCGGCCACCTGCTCGGCGGCACGCTCGCCGCGGTCTTGGTCGGCCCATACACAGCCGTCCTGTGCGTCGCCGTGGTGTTGCTCGTCCAAGGCTTCTTCTTCGCCGACGGCGGCCTGACCGCGCTCGGCGTCAACATCAGCCTGATGGCGATCGTGACCGCGGCGGTCGGCTGGGCGGTGTTCCGGCTCGTCGTGCGCGCCGTCCCGCGCGGCCGGGCGATCATCCCCGTGGCCGCCTTCGCCGGCGCCGTCATCTCCGTCCCGGTGGCCGCGCTGATCTTCACGGTGCTGTTCTGGATCGGCGGCACCGCCCCCATCGACGTCTCGTCCGTGGCGGTCGCCATGGGCGGCGTGCACGTCCTGATCGGCATCGGCGAGGGCGTGATCACGGCGCTGACCGTGAGCAGCGTGCTGGCCGTGCGCCCCGACCTGGTGTACGGCGCGCGGGGCCTGACCGCCCCGCTGGTGCTGCGCTCGGCCGACGGCACCACCAGCGAGGTCGCCTCGACCCCGGCTCCGGCCCCGGCCCCGGCCCCGGCGCGCAGCGCCCGCCCGCTGCTGATCGGCGGCGCGCTGGTCGCGGTGCTCCTCGCCGGCTTCGTCTCCTTCTACGCCTCCAGCAGCCCCGACGGCCTTGAGAAGGTCGCGGGCGACAAGGGCCTCGACGTCAACGAGAAGGGCCACGCGATGAACGGCTCGCCGCTGGCCGACTACGGCGTCAAGGGCATCGGCAACGAGCGCCTGGCGGTCGGCGTCGCCGGGGTCGCGGGTGTCGGCATCACCGTCGTGGCCGGTGGCGCGATCTTCTACGCGGTACGGCGCCGCAACCGCGACCAGGAACGGGCGCACGTCTAAATGGGCGCCGGACACCACCACGAGCTGTACCGGCCGGGCGACACCGTCGTCCACCGCCTGCCGCCACAGTGCAAGCTGCCCGCCGTGGCGGCCTTCGCGGTGGTCGTCGTCGCGACCCCGAGGGACGCCTTCTGGGCCTTCGGGGTCTACGTCCTGCTGCTCGCGGCGGTCGCCGCCCTCGCCCGGATCCCGGCGGCGTTCGTGCTGCGCCGCATGGTGATCGAGATCCCCTTCGTCGTCTTCGCCGTCGTGCTGCCGGTCATCGGGCTGGGCGAGCGCGTCGAGGTGCTGGGGCTGTCGCTCAGCGCCGAGGGCCTGTGGGCCGCGTGGAACATCCTCGCCAAGGCCACCCTCGGCGTCGTGGCGAGCATTCTGCTGGCCGCCACGACCGAGCCGCGCATGATGCTGCTCGGCGCGCAGCGCCTGCGCCTGCCGCCGCTGCTGGTGCAGATCGCGATGTTCATGCTGCGTTACATGGACGTCATCCTCGACGAGATGCGCCGCATGCGGGTCGCTCGCGAGGCCCGCGGCTTCGTCGCCCGCGACGTGCGCCACCTGCCCGTCATCGCCAAGTCGGCGGGCGCGCTGTTCATCCGCTCCTACGAACGCGGCGAACGGGTCCACCTGGCGATGCTGAGCAGGGGGTACAACGGCTCGATGCCGGTCATCCATGATCTGAGCGCGTCGGGGGCCGACTGGGCCACCGCCGCGCTCCTGCCCGCCGCGGCGCTGGCGACCGCCGTCCTTTCCTGGAGCGTCCTTTGAGCACCAACCCGCCTTCCCTGCGCGTCAGCGAGCTGGCCTACGCCTATCCCGACGGCACGCAGGCGCTGTTCGGCGTCGACCTGACCATCGAGCGCGGCGAGCGCGTGGCCCTGCTCGGACCGAACGGCGCGGGCAAGACCACTCTCGTCATGCACCTCAACGGCATCCTGACCGGCGGGCACGGCTCGGTGGAGGTCGCGGGCCTGCCGGTGCGCAAGAACACGCTGGGCGAGATCCGGCGGCGTGTAGGGCTGGTGTTCCAGGACCCCGACGACCAGCTGTTCATGCCGACGGTCCGCGAGGACGTCGCGTTCGGTCCGGCCAACCTCGGCGTGCGCGGCCCGGAGCTGGAGCTCCGGGTCAGGGAGGCGCTCGACCGGGTGGGCCTGCCCGACGTGATCGACCGGCCGCCGCACCATCTGTCGTTCGGGCAGCGGCGCCGGGTCGCCGTCGCCACCGTGCTCGCGATGCGGCCCGAGATCCTCGTGCTGGACGAGCCGTCGTCGAACCTCGACCCCGCCTCGCGGCGTGAGCTCGCCGAGATCCTGCGCTCGCTGGACGTCACCGTGCTCATGGTCACCCACGACCTGCCGTACGCCCTGGAGCTGTGCGAGCGCTCGCTCATCCTGTCCGGGGGCGTGATCGCGGCCGACGCGCCGACGCGCGACATCCTCGCCGACCCCGACCTTCTCGCCGCCCACCGCCTGGAATTGCCGTACGGATTCGCGGTGGCCGAGCGGTCGCACTGAGCCTGTACGCGTACTCTCGGCCCCCACCTGGGAGGAATCGGCCCGATCTTCTGGTGGCGAACCTTCCGCTCCCCGGGTCGACCAGTAAAGTGGGGCGCGCGAGGAGGTTCCACATGAAGCTGCGGCTGGCGCGGCGCGCGTTCGGAGACGCCGTCGTCGTCGCTGTCGAAGGTGAGCTTGATCTGTTCACCGCCCCGTTCCTGCGCGACGAGGTGCGTGACGCGATCAAGCAGGACAGCAACCGGCTTGTGCTGGATCTCGGCGGGCTGTCCTTCATGGACTCGAGCGGGCTGTCGGTGCTCATCGAGGCCTGGCGTCTCGCGACGGGGGAGGGCGGCGGCGTCGCGCTGGCCGCCCCGCAGGCCCCGGTGGCGCGCATCCTGCGCACCACGGGCCTCGATCGGCGTATCAAGGTGTACACCGACGTCGACACGGCCATCTCCGGCGAGATTTGAGCCACCCCTAGTAGAACTTCATTCGGTTCCCGCGTTAAGGTCCGGGATATGGACCTGAACGGAGCAGCAGCAATCATCTCTGGCGGTGCCAGCGGCCTCGGTGAGGCGACGGCCCGCGAGCTCGCCGCCGCCGGCGCCACGGTCGTCGTCGCCGACCTCAACGTCGAGCGGGGCAAGGCGATCGCCGACGAGCTGGGCGGCGTGTTCGTGCAGACCGACGTCTCCGACGAGGCCTCGGTGCAGGCGGCCGTCGAGGCCGCCGTGGCGACCGGCAAGCCGCTTCGCGCCGTCGTCAACAGCGCCGGCATCGGCTGGGCGTCCCGTACGGTCGGCCGCGACGGTTCGCCGCACGACCTCGCCAGCTACCGCAAGGTGATCGACGTCAACCTGATCGGCACCTTCAACCTCATGCGCATCGGCGCGGCGGCCATGGCGAAGACCGAGCCGGCCGACGCCGACGGCGCCCGCGGCGTGGTCATCAACACCGCGTCGATCGCCGGCATCGAGGGCCAGACCGGCCAGGTGGCCTACTCCGCCTCCAAGGGCGGCATCATCGGCATGACCCTGCCCGCCGCGCGCGACCTGGCGGCGATCGGCGTCCGGGTGCTCACGATCTGCCCGGGCATCATCGACACGCCGATCTACGGGTCGGGGCCGGAGGCCGAGGCGTTCAAGGCCAAGCTGTCCGCGCCGGTGCCGTTCCCCAAGCGCATGGGTCGCGCGTCGGAGTTCGCCCACCTGGTGCGCTCGCTGGTCGAGAACGACTACATGAACGGCGAGGTCATCCGCTTCGACGGCGGGATCCGCTTCCAGCCCAAGTAACCGCGAGCACCGGAGGTAAGGGTGTCTGACGAGGTTCTCGTCGACGTCGACGGCGGCATCGCCGTCATCACGATCAACCGGCCGGAGGCCAGGAACGCCATCAACGGCGCCGTCGCGCGCGGCGTGGCGGCGGCCCTGGACGAGCTGGAGGAGCGCAAGGACGTCTCGGCGTACGTGCTCACGGGCGCGGGCGGCACCTTCTCGGCGGGAATGGACCTCAAGGCGTTCCTGAAGGGCGACTTCCCGGTCATCGAGGGGCGGGGCCTCGGCGGCCTCACCGAGGCCCCGCCGAAGAAGCCGATCGTCGCGGCGGTGGAGGGCTACGCGCTCGCCGGGGGCTTCGAGCTGGTGCTGTCGTGTGACATCGTCGTCGCCTCCGAGGAGGCGAAGTTCGGCCTGCCGGAGCCCAAGCGCGGGCTGGTGGCGGGGGCGGGCGGCGTGATCCGGCTGCCGCGCCGCATCCCGTACCACGTCGCCATGGAGATCGCGCTCACCGGCGACCACTACCCGGCGTCCCGGCTGTACGAGCTCGGCCTGGTGAACCGTGTCACGCCCGCGGGCGAGGCGCTGCGGGAGGCCAAGGAGCTGGCGCTGAAGATCGCGGCGAACGCGCCGCTGGCGCTGCTCGCGACCAAGCGGGTGATCGTCGAATCGGCCGACTGGTCCCGGCAGGAGATGTTCCGGCGGCAGGGCGAGATCATCAATCCGGTCTTCGGCTCGAAGGACGCCATGGAGGGCGCGGCGGCCTTCGCCGAGAAGCGTCCGCCGAAGTGGGCGGGGGAGTGAGCCAGCGCCGCCTCTAGGTGAGTGGGAGGCGCATGTTGCCCGTGGTCGCGGGCAACATGCGCCTTTTTCGCGTCCTGAGGGAAATCGCGGGTTAAACCACTCCTACGTACGGTAAAGGGAGGGCAAAGCACCTTCGGGGGCCGTCACCTGAGGAGAACGATGAGCGAGTACGCGACCGGAGTGACATCCGCCCGGCGACCCTCGGGCGAGGCGGTCAAACGGCGCGTGGTCGGCCTGGTCACCGGCGCGCTCGGGGCCGCGATCGTCGTCTCCCTGCTGGTGGCCGTCGAATGGGCGGTCGAGATCGCCGACTACATCCTCCCGGCCGACCTCGACCAGTACGGCATCGTCTCCCACGACGTGAGCGGCCTGACCGGCATCCTGATCGCGCCGTTCCTGCACGCCGGCTTCGCCCACCTGATGGCCAACACGGTGCCACTGGCGATCCTGGGCTTCCTGGCCGCCCTGCGCGGGCTCGGGCGGTTCTTCGTGGCGAGCCTCATCATCGTGATCGTCAGCGGGCTGGGGGTGTGGTTCCTCAGCCCGCCCGGGCTGACCGTGGGCGCGAGCGGGCTGGTGTTCGGCTACTTCGGGTACGTCGTGACGCGCGGCCTGTTCGACCGGCACCTGCTCGACATCGCGCTCGGCATCGGGGTCGCCGTGCTCTACTACTCGCTCATCTGGGGCGTGCTGCCCGGCCAGCCCGGCATCTCCTGGCAGGGACACCTGTTCGGCCTGATCGGCGGCGTGCTCGCCGCGTGGACGCTGCGGCGCCGCAGGCGCGCGGCGGCGCTGCGCTGAGCCGAAAGCACCATCGAGGGACGAAACCACCAGGCGACGATCTTCACTAGGCGCGGCGGGTCCGGCTGGTGGACAATGGCCGGGTGAACAACCTGGGATCGCTGGAGCGCGCCATCATGGAGGTGCTCTGGGATTCCCCGCACCCACTCCTCGTCCGCGAGCTGCAGCAAAGGCTCAACGCCGACGGCGACAAGGCACTCGCCTACACCACGGTGCAGACCGTCGCCGAGCGCCTGGTACGCAAAGAACTGCTGAGCCGCACGTCCGACCGCAAGGCCTTCCGCTACGCCGCCCGGCGCTCCCGCGACGAGCACGTCACGGCCGTCATGCTGGAGGCGCTCGCCGAGAGCCCCGACCGGGCCCCCGTGCTGTCGTGCTTCGCGCAGAGCGTCGACATCGACGACGCCCTGCGCCTGCTGGAGGAGCTGGCCCGCCGCACCGAGGGGCACAGGCCCGTCGGAGGGCCCGGCTGGGTGCAGCCGCCCTCATGAGCCACCGGCGGCGTGAAAGGCCGGGAGCCGGTCTCTCACGCCGCCTGGCGGGCACCTCTACCTAGAGGCGCTCGACCACGTGGTCGACGCAGGCCGTCAGCGCCTCGATGTCGGCCGGGTCGATCGCCGGGAACATCGCGATGCGCAGCTGGTTGCGGCCGAGCTTGCGGTACGGCTCGGTGTCGACGATGCCGTTGGCCCGCAGCACCTTGGCGACCTCCGCCGCGTCCACCGAGTCGGCGAAGTCGATCGTGCCGACGACGTTGGACCGCTGGGCCGGGTCGGCGACGAACGGCGTGGTGTAGGAGGTCTTCTCGGCCCAGGTGTAGAGCCGGGAGGCCGAGTCGGCCGTACGGGCGGTGGTCCAGGCCAGGCCGCCGTTGCCGTTCATCCAGTCGAGCTGGTCGGCCAGCAGGAACAGCGTGGCCACGGCCGGGGTGTTGTAGGTCTGGTCCTTGACCGAGTTGTCGATCGCCGTCGGCAGGCTGAAGAACTCGGGGACGAACCGGTCGGTGGCGGCGATCTCGTTCACCCGGGCGAGGGCGCGCGGCGAGAACAGGCCGATCCACAGGCCGCCGTCGGAGGCGAAGCTCTTCTGCGGCGCGAAGTAGTAGACGTCGAACTCGCCCGCCTCGACGGGCAGGCCGCCCGCTCCCGAGGTGGCGTCGACCAGCACCAGCGAGTCGTCGTCGCCGACCCGCTTGATCGGCATGGCGACGCCGGTGGAGGTCTCGTTGTGCGTGAGCGCGTAGACGTCGACGCCGGCCTCGGTCACCGGCTGCGGGTGGCTTCCCACCTCGGACTTGATCACGCTCGGCTCCGCCAGCCACGGCGCCTTCTTCGCCACGGCGGCGAACTTCGACGAGAACTCGCCGAAGTGGAGGTGCTGGGACTTCTCCCTGATGAGCCCGAAGGCCGCGATGTCCCAGAACGCGGTGGTGCCGCCGTTGCCGAGCACCACTTCGTACCCCTCGGGGAGGGAGAACAGCTCGGTGAGCCCCTCGCGGACCCGGCGGACCAGGTTCTTCACCGGCTTCTGGCGGTGGGAGGTGCCCATCACGCTCGCGCCGGCGTCGGCCAGGGCGGCCAGCTGCTCGGGACGTACTTTCGAAGGCCCACAGCCGAAACGGCCGTCCGCGGGCTTGAGTTCAGCGGGAATCTCGATGTCAGCCACCCAACCAAGCGTAGTGAGCCACCTGGGTGCTCACGTCGCGGGTCCGGATCCTGAGATGTCGCCGGTCGCGCATCGAGACGTCAAAGGCCCGCAACCGGGGGCTGCGGGCCCTGAACGAGGTCGTCGGCGGGGGAGCCGGGATTGTCAGTCCTTGACGATGACCTCGTCAGCCCCGGGGACGTCGTGGATGGAGCGCTGCGGCGGACCGACGTACTTGGCGCTCGGGCGGACGAGCCTGCCGGTGCGCTTCTGCTCCAGGATGTGCGCGGCCCAGCCCGCGGTGCGGGCGCAGGTGAACATCGAGGTGAACATGTGCGGGGGCACCTCGGCGAAGTCGAGGATGATCGCGGCCCAGAACTCGACGTTGGTGGCGAGGACGCGGTCGGGCTTGCGCGCGTGCAGCTCGGCGAGGGCGGCCTTCTCCAGGGCGACGGCGACCTCGTAGCGCGGGGCGTTGAGCTCCTGGGCGGTGCGGCGAAGGACGCGGGCGCGCGGGTCCTCGGCGCGGTAGACGCGGTGGCCGAAGCCCATCAGGCGCTCGCCGCTGTCGAGGGCCTTCTTGACATAGGTCTCGGCGCTGCCGATGCGCTCGACCTCTTCGATCATGTGCAGCACGCGGGCGGGGGCGCCACCGTGCAGCGGGCCGGACATGGCGCCCACCGCGCCCGACAGGGCGGCGGCGACGTCCGCGCCGGTGGAGGCGATGACCCGGGCGGTGAACGTGGAGGCGTTCATGCCGTGCTCGGCGGCGGAGGTCCAGTAGGCGTCGATGGCCTTGACGTGCCTGGGGTCGGGCTCGCCGCGCCAGCGGACCATGAAGCGTTCGACGATCGAGGACGCCTCGTCGACGCGCGACTGCGGCACCATCGGCAGGCCGAGGCCGCGGGCGGACTGGGCGACGAACGACAGAGCGGTCACCGAGGCGCGTGCGAGATCGTCGCGGGCCTGGTCCTCGTCGATGTCGAGCAGCTGACGGAAGCCGTACGCCGGGGCCAGCATGGCGAGAGCGCTCTGGACGTCGACGCGGATGTCACCGGAGTGGACAGGAATGGGGTAAGGCTCGGCCGGGGGCAGCCCCGGCTGGAACTTGTTGTCGACCAGCAGGCCCCAGACGTGGCCATAGGAGACCCGTCCGACGAGCTCTTCGATGTCGACGCCCCGATACCGCAGGGCGCCCCCTTCTTTGTCCGGTTCCGCGATCTCGGTCTCGAACGCTACTACGCCTTCCAGCCCGGGTTTGAAGTCGGACATTCGCGGCCGCCTCCCTTTCTTGAAGTCAAAGCCTTGATGTCGAGATACCGGCGGGTCATATTCAACCCCCTTGGGGGGAGTGCTCTGCCGCGAGGGCCCGCCGAAACACGGTCTTCCCTGGTGGGGGGTACCGCTGCGCAGTTGTGCCGGACGCGGAAGAATACCCGTCTGTGGATGCAGCATCGAGCCCGCCCTCCTTCGCCGGGCTTCGCCGTACTTATGAAGGTCAGCCGCTCACGGAGGCCGACCTCGCCTCCGACCCCGTGACGCAGTTCGGCACCTGGTTCGCCGACGCCGTCGAGGCGGGGCTTCCCGAGCCGAACGCCATGGTGCTGGCCACGGCGTCCGCCGGTGGCCGTCCGACCGCCCGAACCGTCCTGCTGAAGGGGTACGACCCCGAGGGCTTCGTCTTCTACACCAACTACGAGTCCCGCAAGGGCCGCGACCTCACCGAGAACCCCCGCGCCTGCCTGGTCTTCCCGTGGCACCCGCTGCGCCGCCAGGTGCGGGTGGAGGGCAGCGTCGTACGGCTGCCGCGCGAGGACTCCGCCGCCTACTTCCACTCCCGGCCGTACGGCTCGCGCATCGGGGCCTGGGCCTCGCGGCAGTCCGCCGTCGTGCGTTCTCGCGAGGAGCTCGACGACCGCTTCCGCGAGCTGGCCGAGCGCTGGCCCGAGGAGCCGCCGATGCCCGACTTCTGGGGAGGCTTCCGGGTGGTGCCGTCGGAGGTGGAGTTCTGGCAGGGGCAGATCGACCGCATGCACGACCGGCTGCGCTACCGCCGTTCCGGTGACTCCTGGATCGTGGAGCGCCTCGCCCCCTGACAGCTCGCCCGAACGACATGGGTAAAGTGCCCCGAGCCATGTCATATGTCCGGGATGGGCGAGGTGGGATATGTCGGGGGTCGTCCAGTCGCGTCTGAAACGGGTCGCCGTGGACACCCGGCCCCTGCGCATAGCGCCGTACCGCCGGCTCCTGCTCGGGCAGGGTGTCTCGTTCATCGGCTTCCAGCTCACCTCGGTCGCGGTGAGCGCGCAGGTGTACGCGATCACGGGCTCGTCGCTCTGGGTCGGGCTGCTCGGCCCGGCGAACCTCATCCCGCTCGTCGTCTTCGGCCTGTGGGGCGGGGCCGTGGCCGACGCCGTCGACCGCCGCAGGCTGCTGCTCACCGGCTCGTTGGTCGCCTGGACAGCTACCCTCGTCCTCCTGCTTCACGCCTGGTCAGGGCTGGGGAACGTCTACGTCATGCTCGTCGCCGTCGCCGTCCAGTCGACCGGCTTCGCGATCACCTCCCCGACGCGGGGCGCCATCATCCCCCGCCTGGTCCCCACCGAGCGGGTCGCCGCCGCCAACACGCTGAACTTCCTGGTCAGCAGCGTCGGCACGGTCGTCGGCCCGCTCCTCGCCGGGATCGTGCTGGCCAGCGGCGGGTACGCCTGGGCGTACCTCACCGACGTGATCCTCTTCGGCGCCGGGTTCTACGCCGCCGTACGCCTGCCGCGCCTGGCGCCGCTGGGCGAGATCGCGCGGCCGGGCCTGCGCTCGGTCGTGGACGGCCTGCGGTACATTGCCGGCCAGCCGATCGTGATGATGTCGTTCGTCGTCGACATCATCGCCATGGCCTTCGCGATGCCCAGGGCGCTGTACCCCGAGATGACGGCCGAGCGCTTCGGCGGGTCGGCGGTCGCCTTCGGCTGGCTGTCGGCCAGCATCGCCATCGGCGCCGTGGCGGCGGGGCTGCTGTCGGGCTGGGTCGGCAGGGTGCGCCGCCAGGGGGTGGCGCTGACCGTGGTGATCGCGCTGTGGGGCCTGACGGTCGCCGCCGCCGCGTTCGCGCAGCCGCTGTGGCTGCTCGTCACCCTGCTGGCGGTCGGCGGCGCCATCGACCTGGTGTCGGCCGTCTGGCGGCAGACCATCCTGCAGACCTACGCCCCCGACGAGATGCGCGGCCGGATGCAGGGGGTGTTCATGGTCGTGGTGGCGGGCGGGCCGCGGCTCGGCGACCTGCGGGCCGGGGCCACGGCGAGCGCCTTCGGGCTGATCCCGGCCTGGGCGGGCGGCGGGCTGGTGTGCGCCGTCCTCGTGCTGGTCGCGGGCCTCGCCGTCCCGGCGTTCAGGAGGTACGACGCCGCCGTGCTGCACCGGCCCAAGGACGCCCGGCCGTCGGAGGTGTAGCGGCCCGGCGGTCACATTCTGGACGGCCCCTGCGGCGATGCGCCGGAGATGAGATCCTTGACACAGCGGGTCTTCCGGTCTTCCGAAGGAGTTCTCCATCTCCGGCCGTTCTGTCGGTAGGCCTGCGTAAGCTTCGTTCGGACGTCGCCCACAGCCCCGCGCGGGCAGCGACGCGAACCCCGTCCGGACACGGCTTTCAACCCCGGAACTGGACGTAGCATCGATATTTGAGGGGAGGAGCCTTGACCGCACACGGCCTCATCGACACCACGGAGATGTACCTCCGTACGATCTTCGAGCTGGAAGAGGAGGGGATCACCCCTCTCCGTGCGCGCATCGCCGAGCGGCTGCAGCAGAGCGGCCCGACGGTCAGCCAGACGGTGGCTCGCATGGAGCGTGACGGCCTGGTCCGCGTCGAGGGCGACCGCCACCTGGCCATGACCGATCTCGGGCGCACGCTCGCGACCCGGGTCATGCGCAAGCACCGCCTGGCCGAGTGCCTCCTCACCCAGGTCATCGGGCTTCCGTGGGAAGAGGTCCACATCGAGGCCTGCCGCTGGGAGCACGTCATGTCCGAGTCGGTGGAGGCCCGTCTGGTCACCCTCCTCGACAACCCCGTGGTGTGCCCGCACGGCAACCCCATCCCGGGGCTCGACGAGCTTGGCGTCAAAGAGTCCGAACTGTCCGCTGATGATGCGATCGAGGCCATGGCCGATCTGGCCGGACCCAGCGGCATACCCGTTGTCGTCCGCCGAATTAGCGAACAAGTGCAAAGTGATCCTGCTGTGATGCTTAAACTCAAGCAAGTTGGGATACAACCCGGACGCGAGGTGACGCTCGCGGCGAGCGACGACGGTGTACGGGTGACGGGTGACGATGAGGCGGACCACATTCCCGCGGACTTCCCGCGCGATGTCGCCGCGCACGTCTTCGTCTCCAGGCGCTGATCTCCCGGGGCTCGGTCGGTTGGTTCCCCACCCGGGGTTTCCCCTGTTCCTCAACCCGGCGTTCCCGGCCTGTCCGGGTCGACGCCGCCTTGCCGCCAAGGCTGCTGCAGGAGCGCACGTGGTCCGCTTTTTTCATGCCCCCCTTCGGGGGGTGGCCGACAGATGAAGCGATGGGGTGACCTCTCGCAGGACACGGCCGATCATATGACGCCGGATTCGGTTCTCGATCACGCCGAGATGGCGGTGGTGGTCACCGACCGCTTCAGCAACGTCCTCTACTGGAACCCGTTCGCGGAGCGGCTGTTCGGCCGTCCCGACCGGCCCGCCGGTGGAGACCAGGCCGTCCTCTCCTTAGGGATCATGGAGAAGGACCACCCCCTCGCGGTCGAGCTCGCCAAGCACGTCCTCAAGGGCGGCGTCTGGGAGGGCACCTTCGACGTCGTGCGCGCCGACGGCACCATCGTCTACGTCCGCGCACAGGCCGTCCCCCTGCGGCATCCGTCCGGCTCGGTCACCGGCATCGTGATCACCGCCCGCGAGGCGATGCGCAGCAACGAACGCGAGAAGGACCGCTTCGGCCTGCTCGAGCGCATCGGCGAGCGTCTGGCCAGCTCGCTCTACGTCGAGGAGACGCTCAACCGCGTCGCCGAGATGCTGGTGCCGCAGTTCGCCGACCACTGCTTCATCGAGCTGTCCGAGGGCGACCGGCTCGTCCGCAAGGTCTCCACCCACGTCCAGGGCTGGACCCCTCCGCCCGGCACCTGGCGTCCGGTCGGCTCCGAGATCCGCTACCCGCCGGGCCACTACGCCGAGATCGCCCTCCGGCGACAGGAAACGATCATCGTCGAGGACTTCGCGCAGATGAGCTACCCCTCGCCCAGCGAGGAGAGCGCGCGGCTGTGCGGCGAGATCGGCATGACGTCCGCCATAGTGGCGCCGCTGTGCGCCCGCGGCGAGACCCTCGGCCTGATGTACCTCGGCATGTCCAACCTCACCGACCGGCGCTCGCCCCACTACGACGCCTTCGACCGCGACTTCGTCGGAGCCATCGCCACCCGGGTCGCGATCGCCGTCGACAACGCCCTGCTGTTCGAGGAGGAGCGGCACACCGCCGAGTCCTTCCAGAAGTACCTCCTGCCCCGCGAGCTGCCCCAGCTCGACGGCCTGGAGATCGCCGTCCGCTACTACCCGGCCGCCCCGCTCGCCTCCCACGGGCAGGGCATCCAGACCCAGGTCGGCGGCGACTGGTACGACGTGATCCCGCTGTCGGCGGGCCGGGTCGGCATCGTCATCGGCGACGTCGAGGGCCGCGGAGCCAAGGCTGCCGCCGTCATGGGCCAGCTGCGGGCCGCCCTGCGGGCCTTCGCCCAGGACGACAAGTCGCCGGCCGACATCCTCGCGCGGCTCAACGAGTGGACGCGCATCATCGCCGCCCCCGAGCACGACGACTACGGCGCCGACGTCAGCACCCCGCCGATCGTCACCTGCCAGTACCTCGTGTACGACGCCTGGTCGCGGCAGCTGTCGTTCGCCAACGCCGGCCACTCGCCGCCGCTGCTGATCGTCGACGGCACCGTGACCGAGCTCGACATCTCCGAGGTCGGCCAGCCGCTCGGCGTCAACGCCAAGGGCATGCACGCCGACCTCGTCTACAAGGAGGAGACCCGGGTGCTACCGCCCGGCGCCGCCCTCCTGCTGTACACCGACGGCCTGCTCGACCGGCGGCCCGCCCGCGACTCCGGCGACGCTCCGCTGAGCGACGAGGAGACGCTGCGCATCCTCTGCGCCGAGGTCGCCAAGACCTCGGGCGACTCGGTCGAACGCATCGCCGACGCCGCGACGGTCGCCGTCCCGGGCGAGATCGACGACGACATGGCGATCCTCGTGATCCGCTCGGCGGGCAAGGAACTGCAGTACGAGGAGCGCACCTTCCCGGCGCAGCCGATCATGGTCGGTGAGGCGCGGCGCATGGCCTCGGAGGCCTTCGCCAACTGGGGAGTGCCCGACGAGCGGGCCGAGCTCGCGTGCCTGCTCGTCTCCGAGGTCGTCACCAACGTCGTGCTCCACGCCGCCAGCGCCAGCGTCCCGCGCCGCGAGCTCGTCCTCGACGGCCCGCCGCTGCCGTTCGACGAGTCGTGGGACGTCCCGGGCTTCGACGACGAGATCGTCAACGAGAAGGAGTTCACGCTGCGGCTGCGCCGCGGTGAGGACGCCATCTGGGTCGAGGTCTTCGACCAGGACCTCCGGCTGCCCCGCATCCGCAGCGCCGGCGAGAACGACGAGGGCGGCCGCGGTCTCTACCTGGTCGACCAGCTCGCCCGCCGCTGGGGCTCCCGCCCCACCAAGGAAGGCAAAGCCGTCTGGTTCGAAATCCCCACGCGTGGCCGCTGACGCCGTCCCCGAGAAGTCGTTTCGCCCGCCCTCGAAGCGAGCGGGGGAAACGACTCTTCGGCGGTCATCAGCCGCAGTGGACGCCCCACACGTAGCGCTCGGTGCCGCCCATGTAGGCGGCAAGGAGAAGGCGAACATCAGCCGAACGGTGGCGCGCGGCTGAAGTCAGCGCTGGCTCTGCGTGTAGAGGGCGAGCATCACGATGGCGAACGTGACCATGATCCCGGTGTACGCGATCGGGCCGAACCGCATCCATTTGCGAACCTTGTTGAGGCCCCACGCGAACAAGAACGCCAGAAAGATCAGCAGGATCAGCCCGCTGTGGTCCATTGCCGCCCCTCCGAGACCCGCTCTCGAACCCGTTCCCGGCGCCATCGGAACGCTCGCGCCGGCCTGTCGTGGGCGCCCGCCTTCGGAACCCTACGGAGACAGTATGCGGCCCGGCCCGCCCGCGCGCGGGGCCGTACGGCTACCGCGCGCGTGTTTCGAGCGTGGGATCCGGACAAGGCGGGTCAGAAGCCGAAGGAGCGGCCGATGATCTCCTTCATGATCTCCGTGGTACCGCCGTAGATGGTCTGCACCCGGCTGTCCAGCCAGGCCTTGGCGACGGGGTACTCCATCATGTACCCGTAGCCGCCGTGCAGCTGGACGCAGCGGTCGATGACCTTGTTCTGCAGTTCGGTGGTCCACCACTTGGCCTTGGCGGCGTCCACGACCGTCAGCTGCCCGGCGTTGTGCGCCAGGATGCACTTGTCGACGTAGTGCCGGGCGATCTCCACCTCGGTCGCCAGCTCCGCCAGGACGAAGCGGGTGTTCTGGAAGGAACCGATGGTGCGGCCGAAGGCCTTACGGGTCTTGCAGTACTCGATCGTCATCTCCAGCACGGACTCGGCCGCCGCCACCGCCGCCACCGCGATCGACAGGCGCTCCTGCGGCAGGTTGTTCATGAGCTGGACGAAGCCCTGCCCCTCCTCCTCGCCGAGGCGGTTGGCCACCGGGATGCGGACGTTCTCGAAGAACAGCTCCGCGGTGTCCTGGGCGTGCATGCCGACCTTCTCGAGGTTGCGGCCCCGGCTGAAGCCCTCCATGCCGCGCTCGGCCACCAGCAGCGTCGTGCCGCGCGCACCCGCCGTCGGGTCGGTCTTGGTCACCACGACGACCAGGTCGGCGTTGATGCCGTTGGTGATAAAGGTCTTCTGCCCGTTGACGATGTAGTGGTCGCCCTCGCGTACGGCCGTCGTCTTCACGCCCTGCAGGTCGCTTCCGGCCCCCGGCTCGGTCATGCCGACGGCGGTGATCAGCTCGCCGGAGACGAAGCCCGGGAGCCAGCGCTGCTTCTGTTCGTCGTTGGTCAGATCGACGAGGTAGGGAGCCATGATGTCGTTGTGCAGGCCGAACCCGAGGCCGCTCGCGCCGGCCTTGATGATCTCTTCGACGATCACCGCGTTGTAGCGGAAGTCGGTGATGCCGGACCCGCCGTACTCCTCCGGAACCGAGAAGCCGAACATGCCGATCTCGCCGGCCTTCTTCCACACCTCGCGCGGGACGATGCCGTCCTTCTCCCACTGGGCGTGGTGGGGGAGTACCTCGCGGGCCATGAACTCCCGCACCGTCTCCCGGAAGAGCTGGTGCTCCTCCTCGAAGAGATCTCGCTGCATTCGGTTCCTCCTTGGGTCCGCTCAACAGAATACTATTCTGGTCACTCTCGCGACATGGCGACCTGACGGCCGACGGCGGAGGAAAGTCACAAATGGGCTACGTTACGTATCCGCTCCTTATCTGAACGTTCGCCGCAAGAGCCCCAAGTCATACGATCTACCTTCGGTCATCATCGGCCGCCGGGGAGAGCGGAGGCGATCGTGAACGGGTGGGGCTCCAGGATCCGGGGTTCGTTAGCGGTATCGGTGCTGGGCGCGGGCCTTGTCATGCTCGGGAGTACCCCAAGCTCAGCGGATACCGACTACCACCACTACGAGTACATCTGCTCAGGTGGAGCGTTCCTTCCGAAACAGTCGTCGCAACCCGTCCAGGTTCAGGTGGCGATCCCCCGGACCGTTCGCGTTGGTGAGCGCCTGGCACTGGAGTGGACGCTGACCGGCTCACCTCTGCTGGCGTCTTTTCCGTTTTCGGCAGGCGGCCGGCTCACGGCTACGGCGAAAGTGGACGTCGCGGGCCTGTGGCAAGGGACGCTGGACTCCGCCGGAAGCAAGGACCAGGGCGAGCTCAAGCAGGGTAGTCGGCTGGAACTGCCGACGGCCGTGACGGGATCCGTCTCCACCGCTAAGGAAGGCAAGCTCTCCATCACGCCACGGGACCTTGTCCTGGAGTTCACCCCGCCCGCCTCCACAGTGCGTGTGAACGACACCGACGATCCGAACGAGCAGGTGGCGTCCGAGTCTCACAGGCACGGCCCAATTGTTTATCAGGGTGATTGGAGGTACTACGGCAAGACTGACCGAGCGAAGTACGGCGACCACCTGGACGACTTGCACGCGACGAATGCGGCCAGCGGCTCGGTGGAGGTCAAGTTCCTGGGAGACGGCATCCAGTACATCGGAGAGCGGGTTTCCAGTGTGGGCAAGGTGAAGGTCTACATTGATGGAGCGGACGAGCCGGTGGATGAGGTTAACGCCTACGACCCTGCGCCTGTCGACAAGCCGAATGCGCAGGCGGTCCTGTGGGTCAAGAAGGATCTGCCTTACGGCTGGCACACCGTCAGGTTCACGAAGGGGGAGCCGGCGAGCGCCTACATGGCCGTCGACGCGTTCGACTTCATCACTAGTACGCTTCCCGCGCCTCCTCCGATGTTCAAAGCCACCTGCTCCTACAAGGGCGTGCCGACCACCGTCAACGTCGACGTGCTGCCCGCCTCCACTAACGGCAACGGCAACAACGGCGGGGCCGGTGGAAGCAACGGTGATGGTCGGGTCAGTGACGGGGATGATTCGGTGCGGGGAGTGGTCGTGCTTTCCGGAGGTGGGCAGGGGCATGGGACTCCTACGGCCACCGCGACCGCGACCACTACCGTGACCCCCAAGCCGACCAGCACTGCCAAAGCCTCCAAGACCCCCAAAGTCAGCCGTACCCCGCAGGTCCGCGTGACGCCGGTAGGCGGGGCTCACACGGGTGAGCGCCCCGATCCCGATTCCACCGGGCCGCTGCTGATGGGGTACGGCGCCGCGCTTGCCCTGGGCGGGTTCGCGGGTCATCTCGTCCTCAGGCGCCGTCGCGCCGCGCACGACCTCGTACATGCTCCCGGCGAGACGGAGACTCCTCGGTGAGCGACATGAGGCCGCCCGGCCGTCCGTCCGCGCAGGACGGCCGGAAGCGGTGGCAGGTGGGGCTCCTCCCCGTCCTGCTGACGGTGGGGTCCCTGGCCGGGATCGGTGCCGTCATGGCGGGCCTGCTGATGTACCTGTCTCCCACCCAGGAGACCGCCGCGGTCGCCGGAACGGAACCCACGTCGGCGGCCGCACAACTCGGCAACGGATCACCGGTCGCCCAAGCGCTCGAGCCGGCCGTACAAGGGGAGGCGACGGTCGGGCCCGGAGGAGCAGGCGTCCCTCTGGTCGAGGCCGCGCCCACCGCCGCGCCGCCCTCACCCGCGGCCGTCTCGGTGACGCCTCTGGGCAAGTCGCTGCCCAAGAGGGTGCGCATCCCCGGGATCGGCGTGGACGCCGCCTTGACCTCGGTCGGCGTGGAGAAGAACGGTGAGATCGAGGTGCCGCCGCTGAGCCGGCCGCAGCTCGCGGGCTGGTACGAACTGGGCCCCGCCCCCGGCGAGATGGGCCCGGCGGTGATCCTCGGGCACGTGAACACCAAACGCGGCCCCGCCGTCTTCAGCAGGCTGCGCGAGCTGAAGCGCGGCGACAAGGTCACGGTCGTACGGGCCGACGGCTCGACGGCGGTCTTCACGGTCGACGGTGTCGAGCAGGCCAGCAAGAGCCGTTTCCCCACCAAGCGGGTCTACGGGTATGTCGACAAGCCGAGCCTGCGCCTGATCACCTGCGGTGGGATCTTCAACTCACGCGCTCACAGCTACACCGACAACATCATCGTGTACGCGACCCTCTCCGGATCCGGCCGAGGCTAGCGCGCTTTCCCTCCAAGGTGACCGGGCCACCGCCGTACGACGGCGCCGCTGCCCGCTCCTGTTCGCCCTGTTCCTCGGGTTGCTCGCCTCGCACATCTGCGGCCCGTACCACGCGCGCCTGCGTTCGCTCGACGCCACACGCGGCAACGCCCGCGTCTGCGACTTCATCCGTGGAGCACTCGTGACGAGAACTCGCAGGGGTGACCTCTGGCGCCGGCGCGTGCACGACTTCCAGGCCGAAGAGAAGCTTGCATTGATTCGCATGCAGAGGTAACCTGCAACTGAACTTGGAGGTCTCCCGGCATCGAGAAGCGAGGAGGTTCCGGAGATGCTGTTGACGTCGATCGATCCCTTCGTTCAGGAAATCGAGCGCCAGTTCGATCGCCTGACCCGTGGCACCCTCGGCCGGAGCGAAAGCAGCGGGTATGGCCACATGCCCCTCGACGGCATCCGCCGCAAGGACGACGTGGTGCTCCGCTTCGATCTGCCCGGCATCGACCCCGACTCGATCGAGGTGACGGTCGACCGGGGCGTGCTGTCGGTCAGCGCCCGCCGCGAGGAGGAGCTGGGCGAGGACGACCGGGTGTTCGTGCGCGAACGCCTCATGGGCACCTTCACCCGTCGGGTCTACCTGTCCGAGCACCTCGACAGCGACCGCATCGACGCCGCCTACCACAACGGCGTGCTGCAGGTGCGCATCCCCGTGCTCGAGAAGGCCAAGCCCCGCAAGGTCGAGATCCAGCGCGGGGACGTCAAGGCGATCCGCGCCTGATCCCGCGCACGCGACGACGATGGGCCGGCGCCGCCCGAGGGCGCCGGCCCATTCCACTTTTGCGAAAGGCCCCCGGTGACCGGACTTCCCATCGACGACCACAGCGCGCCGCTCTACTCCCTGGGGCAGGTCGCCGACATGCTCCAGGTCCAGCAGGCCTTCCTCCGCCGCCTCGACGAGTTCGACGTCGTCCGCCCGCACCGGTCCTCCGGCGGTCAGCGCCGGTACTCCCGCGACGACATCACCCGTGTGCAGTACGTCGTGGAACTGTCCGGCGAGGGGATGACGCTGGTCGCCATCCGCCGCATTTTGGAGCTGGAACAACAGGTCAAGGCACTGAAACAGGAGCTGGAGGCGACCCGCCGCCGACTAGGGCAGGGTGGCTGACACCACGGCGGACAAAGGCCCGCCGGGCCACCCTCGGGCGCGCACCAGGCCCGTTGTCCCGCTGCGGGCGCCCAGGCTCTGGTGGTCCCGGGGGCGGTGGGTCAGGCGTCGCTCTTGCGGGCGAAGGCGGTGATCTCGATCTCCAGCACCGCGCCTGGGAGGAAGAGGCGGCTCACCTCCACCGTGGTGCTCGCGGGAGGCGGGGTCTGCGGGAAGTACCTGCGGCGTACGGCGCCGTAGCCGGGCAGGTCGTCCAGGCTCGTCATGAAGGTGCGGATGTGCATGACGTCCGCGAAGGTCGCGCCGTGCGCGGCGAGGATCCCTTGGATGATCTCGAAAATGCGCTCCGACTGCGCGGTGACGTCACCCGGGGCGACCACGTTGCCGTTGTCGTCCACGCCCACCTGCCCGGCGAGCACGAGCAGCGCGCCGCCGTCGAGGTCCAGGCGGGCCACATGCGCGAAACGGTCGCCGAAGGGCGCGGCGACGGACGCCGGGTTGTCGAGGGACATGTCCATGGTGGCTCCTGCGATACAAGGGGCTGTGAGTGGCCCGGAGGGCCGCGTGGCGCGAGGCGTTGCCGTACCGCCCCGCCTCCGCGGGGCGTCGCCGCACGCGAGTCGCAACCCTACGCAGGCCCCAGCCCTGCCACCAGCGAATGTCTCGCATGGCTGACATGCGCAGAAGGCATGGCCGATACGAAGACCTAGGTCCAAGGTCCCACTCCCTCAGGCCCCCCAGCCTGATCCCCCGCCCTTTCCCACAAGGGAGAATCGACAAAGACGACAGGAAAGGGAGAACATGCCGGGTTCACCGCGAACGGGCGCCGGCTCTCCCCATCCCGCCGGGATGCGGGGCTGTGCCGGTCGCTGCCCTCCGCCGCCGTACGCGAACGACGTGACGGCATCCCCAGGCGGAGGAAAGGTACAGTCTTGTCTTCTTCGAGCTCTCGTGACCAGGCGCGGCACCGGCCCGCGCATCTGACTCTCGCGTTGCTCGCGCTCGCGCAACTCATCATCTCGCTCGACTACAACATCGTGTACATCGCGCTCCCCGACATCGGGCGGGAGCTCGGCTTCACCTCACAGACCCTGCAGTGGGTCATCAGCGCGTACACCGTGGTCTACGGCGGTTTCCTGCTGCTCGGCGGACGCGCGTCCGACCTGTTCGGCCGCCGCCGGATGTTCCTCCTCGGCCTCGCCCTGTACGCCCTGTCGTCGCTGGCCGGCGGGCTGGCCGGGAACCAGGCCACGCTGATCGCCGCCCGCGCGGTGCAAGGCCTCGGCGGCGCGGTCCTGTTCCCCGCCACCCTCTCGCTGGTCAACACGACCTTCGCGGCGGGCCGGGAGCGCAACCGGGCGCTGGCGATCTGGGGAACGGCCGGCGCGTCCGGCATGATCCTCGGCTCGCTTCTCGGCGGCGTGCTGACGCAGGCGTTCGGCTGGACGGCGGTCTTCTACGTCAACGTGCCGCTCGCCGCGCTCGCGGCGGCGCTGGCGTTCCCCCTGCTCGCGCCGGACGGCGCGCGGCGGGGTGGCCGCTCGTTCGACCTGCCCGGAGCGCTGACGGGGACCGTCGGAATGACCTCGATCGTGTTCGCCCTGGTGCAGGGGCCGGAGTCGGGCTGGACGGCGCCCCCCGGTGCTCGCCGCGGCCGTGGCCGGGGTGGCGCTGACGGTGGCGTTCGTGATGATCGAGCGGCGCAGCGCCGATCCGCTGATGCCTCTGCGCCTGTTCCGGGACCGCGACCTGAGCGCCGGCGTCGTGACCACGTTCCTGTTCATGGCGGCCTTCGGCACCGTCGTGTACTTCCTGATGGCGTACTTCCAGAACGTCCACGGCTACAGCCCCCTGCTCACGGGCATCGCCTATCTGGTGCCGATGGCGGCCGTGATCGTCGGCTCGAACTCCGGGAGCCGTCTGGCCACCAGGTTCGGCATGCGGGCCACGCTCCGCGCGGGGATCGGCCTCGGCGCCGTGGGCGCGGTGTGGCTGGGCCTGGCGATGTCTCCCACCGCCTCATACGTCGCCCTGGTCCCCGCCATGTTGATCTTCAGCCTTGGCCAGGGGCTCGTCTACACCACGATGTTCGCCGCGGCGGCGGCCGGGGTGCCGGCGCACGACCAGGGGATCGCCAGCGGCATGGCCTCCTCCGGGCAGCAGATCGGCGGAGCCGTCGGCCTCGCCGTGCTGGTCGCCGTCTCCAACGCCGGCACGGACGGGTACGCGGGGGAGGCGCTGCGCGCGGCCGTGACGGACGGACTCCGCACGGCGGTGTTCGTCGCCGCGGCCGGGATCGTCGCCATGCTCGTCGCCGTCCGCCACTTCGAGCGCACGCCGAAGACGTCCAGTGAACGGCAGGCGGATCCCGTCCCGGCGGACGCGTCCCTCGAGTGACCAGAAGATCGGGGAGCGCGACTCCGCCGACGGGGCCGTGCTTCCCGGTATGACGGGACCGAAGGTTGCATCGTCGCCCAACCGTGGAACGCGGAGGTAGTCTGGCGAGGCGAGAGAGTGCAGGTGACCTGATGCGTGAGCCATTCCACCCGTCGACCGACGACATCAGCCTCGCGAGCGTCATGCAGGCGTTGTCCGATCCGGTACGCCTGGAGATCGTGGCACGGCTGGTCGACAGCGACGGCGAGAACTGCGGCGACATCGGCTGCGGCATCGACGTGCACAAATCCACGATGTCCCACCACTACCGGGTGCTGCGCGAGGCCGGCGTGACCAGGACGACCATCGAAGGACGCACTCGCATCGTCCGGCTCCGCCACGACGACCTGGAGAAGAGGTTCCCCGGGCTGCTCCCCTCCGTGCTGGCGGCCCTGCGGGAGGGCGCCGGTCATTGACCGAGTCCCCGCCGGTGGGCAGGATCGGAGGTGACACTACGTCACGGAAGGGTTTCGCGATGGCAAAGGTGCTGATCATAACGGGTGACGCGGCGGAGGACCTCGAGGTGATGTACCCCTACCAGCGGCTGCTGGAAGAGGGGTACGAGGTCGACATCGCGGCCCCCGGGGCCAAGAAGCTGCAGTTCGTGGTGCACGACTTCGTCGAGGGCTTCGACACCTACACCGAGAAGCCGGGTCACACCTGGGCCGCCGACCTCGCCTTCGCCGACGTCGAGCCGGCCGGGTACGCCGCCCTGGTCGTCCCGGGCGGGCGCGCTCCCGAATACATCCGCAACGACCGCCACTGTCAGGAGATCGTCAGGCACTTCGCCGACAGCGGCAAGCCGATCGCGGCCCTGTGCCACGGGCCGCTCGTGCTGGCGGCGGCCGGCGTGCTGAAGGGACGGGAGACCAGCGCGTACCCGGCCTGCGCGCCCGACGTCGAGGTGGCGGGCGCGACCTGGGTCGACAGCGCGGCCCACGTCGACCAGAACCTCGTGACCGGCCGTGCCTGGCCCGACCACCCGGCCTGGATGCGCGAGTTCATGAAGCTGCTGCGCACGGCCACCTCCTGACGCCGTCCGGTACGGCGACCGGCTGAGGGCCGCTCACCCTTTCGGCCGGTGCTCCTCAGGACGGACGGCGCCCGGTGAGCCCGAGGAGCCTGTCGAGCAGGGGAGCGTCGTCCGGTACGGCGACGGGGGGTCCGAACAGCCCCGGGCTGCCGTCCGGGTTCTGCTCGGCCACCGACCGGACCCAGGAGAGCGCGGTCCGCAGCGCCTCACCCAGGGCCGGGTCGTCGCCCGGATAGAGCCGGCCGGTCGCCGTGGCGAGGTCCCAGCCGTGGACGATGACCTCGTTGAAGGCGGCGGCACCGGCGATCTCGGCCGGCATGTCGTTGCCGCCGATGTGGGTCGTGCCGGTCCACGCCGTCGCCGGTCGCCATGCTCGCGCCAGCTCCGCGAGGCGATCCGGTATGCGCTCCCGCCAGTCGGTCCCGAGCCTGGACGCGTCGGGCACCGGCGCCCGTCCGCCGTCGTCGCGTCTGGTCTTGGTCGCGGCGGCGGCGAAGGCCACGGACAGGCTGTCGATGTGGTCGAGCAGTTCGCCCACGGTCATGTCACCACATGGCGTCGGCCCGTCGAGTTGGCCGTCACGTACGCCCTGCACGATCCGGGCGAGGACGGCGGTCGCGGGCCCGAGGCCGGCCGTGCTGCCCGGTTCGTCCGCGGGCCTCCGGGAGGAGCTCATGCCTTCACCGCCGTGGAGAGCTGGTCGAGGCAGTTGTCCCAGCCGCCGCCCACCTGCCGCGCCACCTCCGGCATCGCCGCGGCCAGGGCGTCGAGCCGTTCGTGCAGGAGGACGAGGTGCGTCCCACCGCCCGGAGCCTCCTCGAAGGTGACGGTGAGCAGGGAGTCGAAGGCGGGGGCCTCGTCGCGGTCGGGGCCGACGAAGGCCCAGCGGAAGACGATCCGTTCGTCCGGGACCAGCTCCAGCAGCTCGGCCTCGAAGCCGCGCACGGGCTGATCCCCTTCGGTCTGCCAGATGCGGTAGCGGCCGCCGACGCGCTCGTCCACCTCGGCGCGGGCGAGCTCGAGCGAGCCGGGGGCGAGCCAGCGCCGCAGGGTGCCGGGGTCGAGCCAGGCGCGGTAGACCGTGTGCGGCGGGGCGGAGAACGTGCGCTCGCGTCGCACGGCAGAGAAGGTGGTCGGCGCGGACGTCATGAGGACTCCTTGGGGACGAGGGTTGGGTGAGGTGGTTCGGGAATGTGGGGGGCGAGGACGTCTTGCAGGGCATCGAGCCGTTCGTCCCAGAACTGCTCGTAGAACCGCAGCCAGGCGGCGGCACCGGAAAGCCGTTCGGCGCGCAACCGGCACACATGGCGGCGGCCGGAGACGGTGCGGTGCACGAGCCCCGCCTGCTCGAGGACCTTCACGTGCTTGGACGCCGCGGCCAGCGACATGCTCAGCGGCGCGGCCAGCTCGCCCACGGTCAGTTCGCCGGCGGACAGACGCCGCAGCATGTCGCGTCGCGCGTCATGGGCGAGAGCGTGGAAGACCGCGTCCAGCCCCTGGCCATCCTCAACCATGTGGTTGAGAGTACGCCTCGGCAGGGTCGAAGTTCAACCACTTGGTTGAGCTTTGTTGTGTGGGGGCGGTGACTGTGCGTATGGGTGTTTGGGGGTCTTTGGCATTGCGCAGAGCGGATCGACGAATTAAGTTCGTTCTGTTGTAACCCGCTGACCTGCGTTTATGGCGGAAGATAGCGTCGGGGGCGGGCAAATCACAGCCAGGCGGGACGAACCGTCCGTAGGATCTCTACTGAACTGTGACCACAGACTGGGATCCTGATACGCCTGGCAAACCGGTCAACGCCGCTGAAATGGAGAGATACGTGCTGAAGTCGCGAGCACGCCGTCGCATCGCCACTAAGGCAGCCGTCGCCGGGACCTTCAGTGCGGGTGCTCTTTTGGTGGCCATTCCTGCGCTAGGAGCCCCTGTGGGGCCTAGCCCTGTCACATACACCTGCACTCCTACCACTGCCGGTGGCGCGGCGTTCAATTTCCAAGTGCAGTTGAGCGGTCCTTACACGACGCCTAGCCCGAATGCGACCGTGCCGCTGACCTGGGTGATCGCTCAGCCGGCGACATCGCCGTCCATGACCGCTCCAGCGGCGATTCCCACGACGAACACGATCGTCATCGAAGGTGATCTGGTCGCTAGTGGCACCCCAGTCGGTACCTCTCCGACGACTCTGAAGCCCGCTGCCACCTATACGCCCTTCGCCTCGCTATCGGCGGGCGCGCCGATCCCGTTTCCGACCATGACGGCGACCGTGGTGCCTACCGCAGTCGGGACATTCTCTGTGAAGCCCGGGCAGTTCGTCCTTCGAATTGGATCTGGAACCGCTACCGCCGAGCAGACTTACACCTGCACCCTGCCGGTGACGGCGACCCCTGCCAGTGCGACCCCGCTGCCATTGTCAGTGGTGGTGGCGTCACCGAGTTCGACGACCACCTCGTCCACGCCGACGCCGACCACGACCACCTCCAGGACTCCCAAGCCGACCCACACCGTCTACGAGACCGTCACCTCCACCCCGAAGGCCGGCAAGACCAAGAAGAAGTCGCCTGCTGAGCAGGTGACCAAGAAGCCGGATGGTGGGGCGGCCACCGGTGGGGGTGGGGACGCGGGGCCTGACGGGCGCATGTTCGTGATGGCCGGCACGATCCTCGTCTTCGGCGCCGGAGTCGGCGGCTTGATGATGCGCCGTCGTCGTCCGCAGCGGGGATGATCGGGGGCTCGGGGTGACATCGCCTCCCGAATACCCGCCGTCGGACGGATATCCACAGCCTGTGCACGGGCAGCCGTACGTGCAGCCCGTCTACTACTCCTATGCTCACCCCGCAGGCCAGTGGCAGGAGCCGGAGCCGGAGGTCGATCGCGGGCGCGTCATGCGCACCGTGCTCATCCTCGCCGCCGTGGCCGGCGTGGTCACGGTGATCGTCGGACTGCTGCTCATGATGAGCTCGCCCGATGAGTACGGCCTGACCGACAGTCGTACGCCGCTGCGGCTCCAGGCGCAGCCGCCCGTGGGCCAGACCTTCGCGCCCTCGGTGGGCCCGGGCGGCCCCGGCCAGCCGCTGACGCAGGCCGACCCCACCGCGCCGCCCCCCGTGCCGTCGCTCCCGCCCGCGCCGCCGATGCAGCCGTCGACCCCCAAGCGGCTGATCGTGAAGAAGCTCGGCATCAACGCCCCCATCACCTCGGTCGGCACCGACAAGCAGGGCGCCATCGAGACCCCGCCGATCAACAACCCCAACCTCGTCGGCTGGTACCGCTACGGCCCGACCCCGGGGCAGTCGGGGCCGGCGGTGATGCTCGGCCACAAGGACACCACCTCGCGCAGCGCCGTCTTCACCCGCCTGCACGAGTTGCGGTACGGCGACACGATCGAGGTCGTCCGCATGGACGGCACCGTGGCGATCTTCACGGTGGGCGGCGTCGAGCAGGCGGCCAAGCAGACCTTCCCGACCAACCGGGTGTACGGCAACGCGGACGCGGCCGAGCTCCGCCTGATCACCTGCGGCGGCACCTACAACCGCACGACCGGCCACTACGTCGACAACGTGATCGTCTACGCCCGCATGACGGGTACGCGGAAGAACACCGCGAAGAACTGATCCACCGCCCACCCGCACCACGGGGCTTCACCTCCACGGAGGATTATTCTGTTATAACCTCGTATAGACCGAACAATGCTCGGTTTCATGTGGGACGGAACCCAGGAGGCACTGTGGCAGAGGCGTACATCGTCGGGGCGGTCCGTACCCCGGTCGGCAAGAAAAAGGGCGGTCTGTCCACCGTTCACCCCACAGACCTGGCCGCTCACACCCTCAAGGCCCTGATCGACCGTACGGGCGTCGACCCGTCGGCGGTCGACGACGTCATCATGGGCTGCGTCATGCAGTTCGGCCCGCAGAGCATGGACATCGCCCGCAACGCCTGGCTGTCCGCCGGCCTGCCCGAGACCGTCGCCGGCGTCACGATCGACCGGCAGTGCGGCTCGTCCCAGCAGGCCATCCACTTCGCCGCGCAGGGCGTCATGTCCGGTACGCAGGACCTCGTCGTGGCCTCGGGCGTCGAGTCGATGAGCATCGTCCCGATGGGGTCGAGCATCACGGCGGCCCTGGAGAAGGGGATGCCCTTCCCGTTCGGTGACAAGTGGGTCGAGCGGTACGGCAAGCAGGAGATCTCACAGTTCCGCGGCGCGGAGTTGATGTGCGAGAAGTGGGGCCTCAAGCGCGACGAGCTGGAGCGGTACGCCTACGAGAGCCACCAGCGGGCCGCCAAGGCCGTCGCCAACGGCTACTTCAAGGACCAGATCGCCCCGATCAACGGCGTCGAGGACGACGAGGGCCCACGTCCGGACACCACGCTGGAGAAGATGGCCGAGCTGAAGACCCTGCGCGACGGCGGCCAGATCACGGCCGCGACGTCCTCGCAGATCTCCGACGGCTCCGGCGCGGTGCTGATCGCCTCCGAGCAGGCGGTCAAGGACCACGGTCTCACCCCGCGGGCGCGCGTCGTCACGCTCACGCTGACCGGCGACGACCCCGTCTACATGCTCACCGCGCCGATCCCGGCAACCCGGAAGGCGCTGAAGAGGTCGGGGCTCTCGATCGACGACATCGACGCGATCGAGATCAACGAGGCGTTCGCCCCCGTGCCGCTGGCCTGGCTGAAGGAGATCGGCGCCGACCCGGCGAAGACCAACCCGAACGGCGGCGCCATCGCCCTCGGCCACCCGCTCGGCGGCACCGGCGCCATCCTGATGACCAAGCTGCTCCACGAGCTGGAGCGCACGGGCGGCAGGTACGGCCTGCAGACCATGTGCGAGGGCGGCGGCCAGGCCAACGTCACGATCATCGAACGGCTCTGACCGTCGCCGGGCGTCGGAGTAAGTCGGAGTAAGAACGAGACGGCGGTGTCCCACCCCTGGGAAGGAGGGGCGGGACACCGCCGTTCTTGTGGACCCCCGTCGAAGGTCGGGAATCCTCGGGAGGGCCGGTCAGCGTCCCTTCGGCAGCCGCCGCGGCGGCGGCACACGCCGCACGGGCGCAGGCGGCATCAAGATCCGGCGTGGAGCCGGGACGAGCCGCCTGTCAGGCGGCGGGGAACCCGCTGACCTGCCTTTTTTGGCATTGTTGTGGGTGGTACGAGTACGCATGGAGTCTCCTTACAGATGCACGACGCGGCAGGGGATGTGATGCCGGTCGGGAGCCTCAGCCGCCGCGTCTAGATGGACGGGACAAACGAGCTGAGTGCCAGCGGATCGGTCACCGAGGACCGATCGGCGCTGTCAGTAAGGAAAAATGCGCATACCAAGAAGGTACGAGCCGCCCATCCTCGGCACAACTGATTTATCGCCACCCCAAGGGGGCGAAGCCGTCAGCGGGCCGTCTCGGCTGGGAGGTCCACGCGGATGGTGGTGCCCTGGCCAGGTAGGGAGCGGAGGGTGGCCTGGCCGTTGTGGGCGGTGGCGATGGCCTGGACGATCGCGAGGCCGAGGCCGCTGCCGTCTCCCGGGGAGGCGTGGTGGAACCGGTCGAAGGCGCGGGCGGCGTTCTCCGGGGACATGCCGGGCCCGTCGTCGGCCACTTCCAGCACGGCGGGCGGCGTCAGCCGTACCGTGGCCCTGGTCCCGGGCGGGGTGTGCGCGCGGACGTTGGCGAGCAGGTTGACGAGCACCTGCCGGATCCTCGCCTCGTCGACCACGGCCACCATCGACGGCGGAGCCTCGACGGTCACCGGATGGTCGGGATTGAGCGCCGCGAAGTCGTCGGTCACCTCGACGGCCACCGCCGTGAGGTCCACCGGGGCGACCTCGAGCGGCGCGCCCTTGTCGAGGCGGGCCAGTTCGAGCAGTTCGGAGACCAGCCGGGCCATCCGCGCCGCCTCGTCCTCGATGCGGCGCATCACCTGCGGGACCTCCTCGTCCGGGATCGCCCCCTGCCGGTAGAGCTCGGCGTACCCGTGGATGGTGGTCAGCGGGTTGCGCAGCTCGTGGGAGGCGTCGGCGGCGAAGCGGCGTACCCGCTCCTCCGACGCCCAGCGCGCGGCGAAGGCGTCCTGGATCCGCGCCAGCATGAGGTTGATCGTCACGCCGAGGCGTCCCGCCTCCGATCTGCCTTCGGGCATGCGGCTGGACAGGTCGCCGCCTTCGGCCACGAGCTGGGCGGTGCGCGCCATCCGCTCCAGCGGCGCGAGCCCCTTGCCGATGAGGGATCTGCCGAGCAGCAGGAGCAGGGTCATCAGGACGGCGCCGGTGACCAGCTCGGTGACCACCAGGCGCCGTATCGAATCCCTGACCTCGTCGAGCGGGACGGCGACGACCGCGATGCGGTTCCCCGCCGTCATCCGCGCGGCCGCCGCCCGCAGGCGGTCGGTGAGCTGGAAGGGTCTTCCGCTGTCCGCCAGCGCGCCGAGCCGCGCGGCCCCCAGGCTCTCCAGCCTCGCCGGGACGCGCCCCACCTCGGGATCGTCGCCGGAGACCAGCCGTCCCCGTCCGGTCGTCACGTTGAGCACCGCGATGGCGTACGTCTCGTTGGCGCTGACGAGCGCGACCCCCGACGCCCGCACCAGCCGCACTGCCGCGACCTTGGCCGACCCGATGAGCGTCGCGTCCATACGGTCGATGAGGTGCCCCCGCAGCACCAGGACGCTGACGACGGACAGCACGGCGAGACCGACGGCCGTGACGGACAGCAGGCCGGCGAGCAGGCGCCCTCGGAGGGTCATGCGGACGACGACGGGCGCAGGGCGTAGCCCACCCCGCGCTGGGTGTGGATCAGCGGCGGGCCGAGGGGGTCGAGCTTGCGCCGCAGGTAGGAGATGTAGGTCTCCACGACCTGCGACTGCGTGCCGAACCCCCACACGTGCTCCAGCAACTGCGCCTTGGTCAGCACCTGGCCGGGATGCCGCATGAGGAAGGAGAGGAGCCGGAACTCGGTGGGGGACAGATCGACCGGCACGCCGCCCCGCCTTACCTCCCATCGGGCCTCGTCGAGCTCCAGGTCGGCCACCGTGAGGACGGCCTGGTCGCCGCCCGCCGGTGCCGGGTCGCCGGAGGAAAAGCGGCGGGTGCCGCGCCGCAGCACCGCCCGCGCCCGCGCCACCAGCGCCTCCACGGAGAACGGCTTGGTGACGTAGTCGTCGCCGCCCAGCGTGAGACCGCGGACGGTGTCGGCCGGGGCGTCGCGGGCGGTCAGGAAGATGACGGGGACGTCGTCCCCCTCCGCGCGCAGCCGCCGGCACAGCTCGAACCCGTCCAGATCGGGGAGCATGATGTCCAGGACGAGGAGATCGGGTGTCCCTGACCGGGCGAGCTCCAGCGCCTCGTAGCCGCGCGCCGCGCTGACCACCTCGAACCCGTGGAACCGCAGCGCGACCCCCACCAGGTCGCGGATGTTGCGCTCGTCGTCGACGACGAGGACGCGTGGCTTGTACGTCTGGTCGCTCATGCGTCCTTTGTTCACTCCTTGGAGCGTTTCGGGACCACCACTCCGAGTGCCGTGCGGCCGGCGCCGCCGGGTTGCCCGAGGACGAACACGGTGTCGCCCTGGGCGAGTGCCGACGCGGTGGACTTGGCACCATTCTTCCGGACTCTGGTGTCGGAGGTCACCGTCCAGGTCCAGCTCACGCCGTCGGCGCTCTTGACCGTGAGCGAGCCGGTGGAGGCGGCGGTCACCTCGCCGCGCTGCCAGCCGTAGGTGGCGAAGCCGCCGTCCCGCTGGCGCACGGTCGCCTCGCCGTGCACGCCGGCGAGGCCCCGGCGCTGCGCGAGGCGCAGTCTCGGGCGGTCGGCCGGGGAGCGGCCGGGGTCGTCCGCCCTGAGGGCGACGGTGTCGGCCGAGGAGACGTCGGAGGCGGCGGCCGGCAGCTCGTAGGCGCCGGTGTCGGCGGGGCCCGCCTGGCGGGCCACTGCTGCGCCGCCGAGGGCTCCGACGGCGAGGGCTCCGGCCACGGAGCCGGCGATCAACGCTCTGGAGAGATTTCTCATGCTCTCCAGAGCATCGCCAGGGGGTGGGAGAAGGCCGGGGAATTCCTGAGATATCCCGGAGAACCGGACGCGGGCCCGCCAGAGCGGCGGGCGACGCGAGGTCCGTACGAGACGTCAGCCGGGCACGCGGGCGACGCAGAAGACCGTCTGGCCGAACGGCGGGCGGAAGAAGCGCTCGATGAACCTGGTCGTCGGCACCACCGTGCGGTCGTAGATCTTGACCAGCCGGGGGTCGGGGTAACCCACGCCGCCGCGGCGGACGGCGGCCCACCAGGCGATGCCGCCAAGGAAGTTGATCGGCTTGAGCACCTCGGCCCGGAGCCCCGCCTCGGCGACGGTCTTGCCGAGGGTGGCGGGGGTGTAGCGGGTGACGTGGCCGACCTTGCGGTCGAAGTCGCCGTACAGCTGCATGTAGCCGGGCACCCAGATGATGATGCGGCCGCCCGGCTTGGTGACCCTGGCCAGCGAGCGCAGCGCCTCGACGTCCTCCTCGATGTGCTCCAGGACGTTCATCATGACGACGGTGTCGACCGGGTCGTCGAGCGGGATGTCGGTGGGCAGCCCGAACTGCAGCACCTGGATGTCGTCGCGCCCGTCGAAGCGCTTGTTGAGCTGCTCGACGCAGTAGGGGTCGAAGTCGCTGACCACGAGCCTGTCGAGGTGGGGCAGGAACTGCTCGGCGAAGTGGCCGAGCCCTGAGCCGATCTCGAGCATCGACGTGCCGACGTGCGGGGCGACCATGTCGAACTCGTACTGCCGGTAGTTCTTTCCCTCGTCACCACCGAGATGGTTCTCCAGGGCCTCGTCACCGGCCGCCGGTTGCACCACGCGGTCATACCCAGACATGCGTCCCGCCCAGCTTCGCTCACTCAAAAACCGCGGTCCCGGTGGGGGCCACGGCTACGGATGGGCATCGAGTCTAGCCGTCATCATCCGCGGCGGTTCCAACTTCCCGGCGAGCGAGGCCCAAAACCGTCTTGATCGCGCTTTATCGTGCATTGCTCCGGCCGGGCGGAGAAAGCACCCGTGGATCTAGCCCGCCGGTGGCGGCGGAGGGGCCGTGGGCCCCGTGTCGGGCGCCCTGGTGCCGGTCGGCTTGGACGTGGGCCTGGAACTGGCGGGCGGGGGCGGGGGAGCCGTGGGGCCCGACTGGGGGACGGTGCTCCTGTGCGGCTTGGAGGTCTTGGTGGGCCGCTTCGAGGGTGCCGTGGAGGACGCCGGAGGGGGTGGCGGAAGGGCGGTCCGGCGGGTCACGGTGGGCGCCGCCGTGCGGTGCGTCCCCGCGGCGGGAGTGCTCTTGTGGACGCGCTTGGGCGTCTTCTCCGACGACGGCGGGGGCGGCGGGGACTCCACGCCCATCGGGACGCCCGGGGACGTGGCACCGGGCAGGGGCGGGGAGCTCTGGACGGCGGCCGGGAGGCCCGAGCCTCCGGACGGCTTGGACGGCGAGTCGGGCCAGGCGAACCAGATGCCCGCGCCCGCGGCGCCCAGCAGGGCGACGCAGACGGCTATCGGGCCGAGGCGGTCGAGGCCGGGCAGGCGGCGCCCGGGTCCGGCCTCCATCTCCTCGGCGGCGTCCCAGGTGCGCCACCGGTCCGCCCGGGGGGCGCTTCCAGTGGAAGTTTCGGCATACGGCGGGCGACGTCGCGGTGAAGAAGTGTCTTCGGAGTTGTCTCGCACAGTGGTCTCTCCGGGGGCGGGATCGACGTCGGCCGGTAGTTCACGCACATCGCGGCACCGCCACAACAGGTGCATTCATCTGGGAGCAACCACCACTGGCCTGTCAACAGAGTATAGAAGTTTGTTATGTAATAAAAGTGATATCAGACATCGGGACTGGCTCCCGTATATTTCTGACTGCTTTGCTGCACCACATTTATCATTTGCAACTATGTCAGGAGAGCTGATCCCCGTGCTGAGGAGGGATGATCCCGCTGCGCTGGAGCGGCTCTGCCGTGAGTACGGCGATCATCTCTACGACTACTGCCGATCCCTTCTGGACGACGACGACGCCCTGTCGGCCACCGTGGGAGCCCTCTACGGAGCCGTCGCCCACACCGACCGGCTGTACGACGCGACCCGGCTGCGCGCCTGGATCTACTCCCTCGCCCGTGCCGAGTGCCAGGCGAGGCTCGCGGGCGTCGCGCACACCGGGTCGTACGCCCGTCAGGGCCGCGGCGGCGCCCCCGAGCTCGCCGTCGAGGTGCTGGCCTGCCTGGAGCCGCGCGAGCGGGAGATCCTCGATCTGACCCTGCGCCACGGCCTCAAGCCCGACGAGGTGGCGAGAGTCCTCGACATCTCGGTCGACGCCGTCGAGTCGGCGGCGCGTGCCGGCAGGGGCCACGCCGAGCAGTGGCTGGCCGCCGTCATGAACGCCAGGGGCGCCGACCCGAAGTGCTCGGTCCTGCCGGGACTGGTGAAGTCGTGGGTGGAGTCGCCGACCCGGCTGTTACGCGCTCACATCAGCCGCCATGTCCGTTCGTGCAAGGACTGCCAGTCGGTGAAATCCGGGGTCGGCATCGGCGCCCTGATGACGCGCATGCCGATCCTGGCGAGCCCCGCCCCGTCCGAGCGGCTCTTCTCCGGCGCCGACGCCTCCTACACGGCGGCCGAGAAACGCACCGAGAGCTGGCACCCCGACGGGTTCCCCGTGCAGCCCGACGCGCTTGAGGATCCTCCTCCGCCGGAGGCCCCGCTGACGGTCGAGGAGGGCTTCACGCCCGAGCGTACCGAGGGGGCCAAGCCGCCCGCCGAGTTCTGGGAGCCCGACCCCGAGGCCGACGATCCCGAGAGCCGCATCCGCTGGGGACGCGTCATCCTGGTGACGCTGGTCTCGGTGGCCGCGACGGCGGTGATCTGGTCGCTGCTGTTCAACCCGGGCGCGGGGAGCAATCCGGTCGACGTCGAGGCCGCGGGCGGGACGATCGTGGTGACGCCCGGCGACTCCCTGCCGCCCCTGGTCGACTCCCCGCCTCCGCCGCCGTCCGGTGAGAGCTCCCCCGTCCCGCCGGGGACCACGGTGACCGCCGTGGTCCCCGGGCACGGGGCCACCAGCCCCGCGGGGGCACGTCCCATCACGTCGGGCCCCGGCGTTCCGCCGCCCCCGTCGAGCCGCTCGCACCCCTCCTCGACGCCGACGGCCAAGCCCAAGCACACCACCAGACCTCCGTCGGCGAACAACGGCCCGAACGACCCTCCGCCGCCGCCGAAGACCTCCCAGCCGAAGTCGTCGCCCAAGCAGAGCTCACAGCCGCAGGCCAAGCAGACCACCAGCGCGCCCCCGCCGCCCCCTCCGCCGCCGCCGGCGTTCTCGGCGTCCACCTCCTCGGTGGACGTGGGGTACGGCCGTCAGGGATCGGTGTCGGTCAGGTCCGACACCGGCGCGATCACCTGGCAGGCGAGTGGCGGCAGCGTGAGCGTCTCGCCCGGCAGCGGAAGCGTCAGCGACGGCGGGAGCGACACGATCGGGTTCTCCCTCCACGTAGGGACCGGCAGCACCTCCGACTGCGACAGGCCCCTCACCACCAGCCTGTCGATCTCGTGGTCCGGAGACAACAAAGGCACCAAAGGCTCCGGAACCATCGGGGTGACGATCACCTACATGAAGCAGTGCCCCAAACCCCTCTAGTCACGAGGAGAGACCGCGTATGCCCCGACTCCACAAACGCGAGTGGATAATCGCCCTCGTCGCGGTGCTTCTCACGCTCGTCGTCGGCATCCCGACCGGTATCGCGCTCGCCGCAGGCAACACCGACACCGTCTCCAACAACCAGTGTGACGACATCCTGGGCACCGGCACGCCGGAGTACATGTACTGCCAGTGGATGGCGAAGACCCCCGAGGACGCTCTCGACGTCGTCCGCTTCTGGGCTCGCAACGATGGCGAGAAGCTGAAGGAAGCGGTGCCCTATCCCGGGCCGATCCTGTTCTGCAAGGACAAGAACAACAAGGGTCCCGGCATGCAGGGATGCGCCGAGGACCAGCAGGTGCTGTGCAAGTACGACCAGGGCGCCGGCAAGTACGTCTGCAAGGACGCCGACGGCAACATCACCAACCCGCCGGCCAAGGCCTGCCAGGGCGGCGAGTTCGACTGTTCGAACGGCGGCGGTTCGTCCACCTCCACGCGGGGTGAGACCACTTCCACCGGGGCCCCGACACCCGACGGCACCTCGCAGTCCCAGGGCGACCCCAGCGCCGCTCCGCTCGACTCGAGCCAGGCGCCGCTGGTGGAGAGCTCCACGCCTCCGACGGAGCTCGCCACGCCCGACGGCCGGTCCGGCGACAACGGCGGCAACGGAGATGACCGCACCCAGGCGCTCCCTTCGTCCGAGCCGGAGCCGTCCTCGCAGCCGAAGCCGAGCGCGACCCCGACCTCGACCAAGCAGACGCTGGCCGCCCCGAACGACGCCACGGGCAAGGCCGCCGCGGCCGCGGTGAAGCTCGGCATGCGGGTCTGGATCGAAAGCGAGCTGGCGCCCGCGTGGACCGCCGGCAAGGACCAGTTCAACGCCGCCGTCGCCTCCATGGCGGCCCAGGCGAGCCGGCCGGGCGTCGTGGGCGTGAAGTTCGCCCAGGACCTGGGGTACTGGGGCTTCAAGTCCGCCGACGACGTCCGCAGGTTCGTCAGGGACGCCTCCACCGCCCTGCGCGCGGCCCTGCCCGCGGGCAAGCAGCTCGCCGTCGACGTCGTCGTCCCTGAGCTGGGCTGCGGATCCAACGAGCCCTGCCAGGCGGCGCTCCGCGCCAAGTACCCGCTGATCACCAGGGCGAACGTCGAGAAGTACGTCCTCACCGGCGACGTGGACCACGTCAACGTCTCCAGCGGCCTGTTCGCCAGCGAGTACGCCGCCTACAAGATCACGCCGGACAAGGCGCTGCGCAACCAGTGGATCGGTGTGCGGGCCCGCGGCTGGGACACGCGTGTCCACATCGGCGCCAGGGAGGTCGGCCTCGCCCACAGCGGAGCCGACAAGCTCACCGCCGAGCAGGCGGAGGCCGCGGCCAAGCTGCGCGTCGACCTGCCGCTCCAGGCGGGCGTCCAGACGGTCATGCTGTGGACGCACCGCCAGAACTGGGACGGCGCCACCTGGCGCATCCTCGACGAGGGCCTGAAGACCAACACCCTGTGGAAGGCGCTGCAGGCTCGCAAGGGTCTCGGACGCATGGCCGTCACCTTCGACGCCAGCGACCCGGAGGTCGGGGTCACCCAGGACCTGAACAAACTCGCCGAGGTCTTCGACGAGGTGTACATCCACTCACAGTGACACCGGTCGCAGGACCAAATAACCGGACATCCCCGAAATAGGGGATGTCCGGTAGCTCGAAGCGCATAGCGGCTATAACAGCCGCTTTACGAATAAAACCGGCTTCCGGGAATAAGAACGACAATCCACCCGACAGGATTCCGTCCACCCCGGACCTCCGCCGGGGTGCTCTCCGCTGACCGGGTGTCTTCTTCCCGGCGCCGCGGCGGCGGGATGTGGTACGGCGAAGCCGGCGCCGTCGTACGGTGTGAGACCCGACGACCCTTCGCGGGGACCAGCAGCCTGCTTCGGGGTGGTCAGCCTTCGTTGACCAGCCAGCTGTCGACGCCGCTCAGCAGCTCCTTCTTGTACGACTCCGGGGCCGCGGACGAGCGGATGGACTGCCGGGCCAGCTCCGCGATCTCGGCGTCGGCGAAGCCGTACACCTCGCGCGCCAGCTCGTACTGCGGCAGCAGCCGCGCGCCGAACAGCAGCGGGTCGTCGGCGCCGAGCGCGATCGGCACCCCCGCCTCGAACAGCCGCCGCACCGGCACGTCGCCGGCCTCCTGCGCCACCCCCAGGCCGACGTTGGACGTCGGGCACACCTCGCAGGCGATCTGCCGGTCGGCCAGACGTTCCATCAGGCGCTCGGACTCGGCCGACCGGATGCCGTGGCCGACGCGGTCGGCGTCCAGGTCGTCCACGCACTCGGCGACGCTGGCCGCTCCCGACAGCTCACCGCCGTGGGGGACGGCCAGCAGGCCGCCCCGCTTGGCGATGCGGAACGCGCCGTCGAAGTCGCGCGCCCGCCCGCGGCGTTCGTCGTTGGACAGGCCGAACCCCACCACACCCCTGTCGGCGTACTGGGTGGCGAGCCGGGCGAGCGTCTTGGCGTCGAGGGGATGCCGTGTGCGGTTGGCTCCGACGATCACACCGATGCCGACCCCTGTGGAGTCGGCCGCCCGGCCGGCCGCGTCGAGCACCAGCTCCAGCGTCTCGGTGAGCCCCCCGAAGCGCTGGGCGTACCCCGATGGGTCGACCTGGATCTCCAGCCACCGCGACCCCTCGGCCGCCTCGTCCTCGGCGGCCTCCCGTAGCAGCCGGTAGACGTCCTGCTCGCGGCGCAGCACCGAACGCGCGATGTCGTACAACCGCTGGAACCGGAACCAGCCGCGCTCGTCGGTGGCCCGGAGCTTGGGCGGCCACTCCTGCACCAGCGCGTCGGGCAGATGCACCCCTTGCTCGCGTGCGAGCTCCAGAAGGGTCGCGTGCCTCATGGAGCCGGTGAAGTGCAGATGGAGATGGGCTTTGGGGAGTTCGTCGAGCGGGCGTGCCATTTCCATATCTTGCCGTACCGCGTCGCCGCGCCGGTCCCGGACCGCCTCTCAACCTCCTGCGGGGCCGGTGCGTTGGGGAGGACGAAAGGGGACTCGCCATGACGGAAGAAGACGAAGCGGCCTTCGATGAGTTCCTGGCCGCCCGAAGTACCGCCCTGCTGCGCACGGCCATCCTCGTGTGCGGCGCCTCGGTCCACGACGCGGAGGACCTGGCCCAGGGGGCCCTGGAGAAGGTGTACCGGCACTGGCCGCGCATCCGGCACGACAACCCCGAGTCGTACGCGAGGCGGATCGTGGTCAACGCCGCGATCTCCCGAGCCCGGCGCCGCAAGGTGATCCAGGAGATCTCCTTCGCGCGCCCTCCGGAGACCGCGGCCCCCCAGTCGGACCTCGACCTGCGCGACGCCCTCGTCGGTGAGCTGTGGCGGCTCCCCGCACGGATGCGCGCGGTCGTCGTCCTGCGCTACTGGGAGGACTGCTCGGAGGCCGAGACGGCCGCGCTGCTCGGCTGCTCCCTCGGAACGGTGAAGAGCCAGGCCGCCCGCGGGCTGGCGAGGATGCGGGCGCACATCGGTGAGCTGAAGGGAGCGTTGGTGTGAACGTCGAGGAAGCACTCAAGGAAGCAATGGCCGCGCACGTGGCCGGCGTGCGCGCCACCGCGCTGACGGGGGAGACGGTGCGCCGCAGGCACCGTTCGCACGTCACCCGGTTCCGGGTCGCCGGCGCCGCCGCCCTGACCGCGGTGGTGGCGGCGGCGTTCCCGGCCGTCGCGGCGTCCCCGGTCGTCACGGCGCTCCGGCCGGACGCGCCGCCGGTGAGCGCTCCCGGTGGAACGATCAGCGTCCGGCCCGCCCAGACGGGATCGGCCGCGGTGAGCTGTGTGTACAGGAAGGACACCAGCGGCATGCCGGCCAAGAACGTGGGTCTGCCGCCGTCGAAGCCGGACATGAAGGCCAAGACGATGACGCTCGACACCAACCGGGGACAGATCGTGATCAAGCTCGCGACCGCGCAGGCGCCGTGCACGGTCAACTCGTTCGAGTTCCTCGCCAAGAAGAACTACTTCGACAACACCCGCTGCCACCGCCTGGCGACCCCGGAGGCCACCGGGCTCGGCATGCTGCAGTGCGGCGACCCGCTGGCCAAGGGCGACGGCAAGAGCAAGAAGGACGGCGCCGGCGGACCGGGCTACCTGTTCGGCGACGAGAACCTCAACGGCATCCCCTACACCCGGGGCACCGTCGCCATGGCCCAGGGCGGCGAGGACGCCGACTCCAACGGCAGCCAGTTCTGGATCTCGTTCTCCGACGAGAACACCCAGCTCGCCGCCCAGGGCGAGCCGTACACACCGTTCGGCGTCGTGGTGAAGGGCATGGACGTCGTCGACAAGATCGCCAAGGGCGGCATCATCCCCTTCGACGGCGACCCGCTGAACGACGTCAGGGGCGAGGGCTCCAACGCGCCCAAGCTGCCCGTCATCATCAAGAACGTGACCGTTTCCCCCTGAACGACCAAGAAGGCCCGGGCGCCGTACGGCCCGGGCCTTCTTCTGCCGAAAGGGTCAGTGCGCTTCGGCGAGGAGCTTGGCCAGGCGGCTGACGCCCTCGACCAGGTCGTCGTCACCGAGGGCGTACGACAGGCGGAAGTAGCCCGGCGTGCCGAAGGCCTCGCCCGGGACGAGCGCGACCTCGGCCTCCTCGAGGATCAGCTCGGCCAGCTCGGCGGAGCTCTGCGGCCGCTTGCCACGGATCTCCTTGCCGAGAATTTGCTTGACCGAGGGGTAGGCGTAGAACGCGCCGAGCGGCTCGGGGCAGACGACGCCGGGGATCTCGTTGAGCATCCGCACGATCGTCTGGCGGCGGCGGTCGAAGGCCTCGCGCATGCGGGCCACGGCCGACAGGTCGCCCGAGACGGCCGTCAGGGCAGCCCACTGGGCGACGTTGGAGACGTTGGAGGTGGCGTGCGACTGGAGGTTCGTCGCGGCCTTCACGACGTCCTTGGGGCCGATCAGCCAGCCCACGCGCCAGCCGGTCATGGCGTAGGTCTTCGCGACTCCGTTCAGGACGACGACCCGGTCGCCCAGCTCCGGCACAGCGGTGGCGATGCTGGTGAAGATGGCGTCACCGTAGACGAGGTGCTCGTAGATCTCGTCGGTCACGACCCACAGGCCGTGCTCGGCGGCCCAGCGGCCGATCGCCTCGACCTGCTCGGGCGAGTACACCGCGCCGGTCGGGTTGGACGGCGAGACGAACAGCAGGGCCTTGGTGCGCTCGGTGCGCGCGGCCTCCAGCTGCTCGACCGAGGCGAGGTAGCCGGTGGTCTCGTCGGTCACGACGTCGACCTGGACGCCGCCGGCGAGCTTGATGGCCTCGGGATAAGTGGTCCAGTAGGGCGCCACGACCAGGACCTCGTCGCCCGGGTCGAGGAGCGTGGCGAAGGCCTCGTAGACGGCCTGCTTGCCGCCGTTGGTGACCAGCACCTGCGACGCGTCGACCTCGTAGCCGGAGTCGCGCCGCGTCTTGTCGGCGATGGCCTGCTTGAGCTCCGGAAGCCCGCCGGCGGGCGTGTACTTGTGGAACCTCGGGGTCCGGCACGCCTCGACGGCGGCCTCGACGATGTAGTCGGGCGTCGGGAAGTCGGGCTCGCCGGCGCCGAAACCGATGACCGGACGGCCGGCCGCCTTCATCGCCTTGGCCTTGGCGTCCACGGCCAGCGTGGCGGACTCGGAGATCGCGGAAATGCGCGCTGAGATGCGAGGACGGGTCATGCCTCCCATCGTTCCAGACGCCCCGCGCGGGTGCCGCCCCATATCCAGGATGCGGACAAGCGGCAAAATCACATGACGTGCCAGACGAGTTGGTTCGACGTGAGCGCCTTTCCCCCGTACACTCATGCAACTAGTGAGCGACGCACCCCCGGCTGCTCGGGGTAAGGTGGTTCACGGCAGAGGGCACTAGCGCAATTGGTAGCGCACCGGTCTCCAAAACCGGCGGTTGGGGGTTCGAGTCCCTCGTGCCCTGCGGAGTGCGGTCCGCGCACCGATGGCGTGTATGCCGCCGAAAGTTGCGTAGGAACGACGGATCAGGTGAGGACTGTGGCGATCGACACACGCGGCGAGGCCGCGGACCGGCCGAGCAAGTCGTCAGGCCAGACCGCTAAGAAGCGCACCTCTCCTGCACTTTTCTACCGTCAGGTCGTCGCCGAGCTTCGCAAGGTGATCTGGCCTACGCGCAAGGATCTGATCTCTTACACCACGGTGGTCCTCGTCTTCGTTCTGATCATGGTTGGGCTCGTGGCCGGGATTGACGCCTTGCTCACGAAGGGTGTGCTGGCGATCTTCGGCGGAGCCTGATCCGGCGACCCTGCGACAGCCGTCCACTGATGGACGGTTCAGCCGTTCCCCAGCGGAACGGTAGAAGATCGCAACATCGACGAGAGAAGAAAGAGTCACCGTGTCCGAGTCCCCACTGTCGGCCGGCGCACCCCACGACGAGTGGGAGGGCGAGCCGGACGAGGCGATCGAGATCACCGAGGAGACCGGCGAGGCCGGCGCCTCCGGTGGTGCCGAGGAGCCCGGCGACGCCGTGGCTCCGGTCGGCGCCGTTGACGAAGACGGTGATCTGGTCCCCGACGTCGACCCGGTCGAAGAGTTCAAGCGGTCGATGCGCGGCCTGCCCGGCGAGTGGTACGTCATCCACTCCTACGCCGGTTACGAGAACCGCGTGAAGTCCAACATCGAGACGCGCACCCAGTCGCTGAACATGGAAGATTACATCTTCCAGGTCGAGGTGCCCGTCCACACCGTCACCGAGATCAAGGGCGGCAAGCGCACCCCGGTCAAGGAGCGCGTGCTCCCGGGTTACGTCCTGGTGCGCATGGACCTCACCGACGAGTCGTGGTCCGCGGTGCGCAACACGCCCGGTGTGACCGGGTTCGTGGGCCTCTCCAACCGGCCGAGCCCGCTGAACCTCGACGAGGTCGCCAAGCTGCTCGCGCCCGAGCCGACCGAGCAGGCCAAGACGACCACCGCCAAGGCCGCCGCCGCGACCGTCGACTTCGAGGTCGGCGAGTCCGTCACCGTCATGGACGGCCCGTTCGCCACGCTTCCCGCCACCGTCAGCGAGATCAGCGCCGAGTCGCAGAAGCTCAAGGTGCTCGTCTCGATCTTCGGTCGTGAGACGCCGGTCGAGCTGTCGTTCAACCAGGTCTCCAAGATCTGACACCCGTCAGGTCCCGTGTGATCTGAGGGCGCGCATAAACTGATAAGTCGTCCCCGCGGACCGAGCGAATCACCGCGGGGTTGATCCCGAGGAGACCCGGCCCCCGGCCGAGGTGTGCCTCGGGGTCGCATCACAGGAGATACGGACCCGGAGTAGGACTATGCCTCCAAAGAAGAAGATCGCGGCGCTGGTCAAGGTCCAGCTTCCCGCTGGCCAGGCCACCCCCGCGCCGCCGGTCGGTACCGCCCTCGGTCCCCACGGCGTCAACATCATGGACTTCGTCAAGCAGTACAACGCTGCGACCGAGGCCCAGCGGGGCAACATCATCCCCGTCGAGATCACCATCTTCGAAGACCGCAGCTTCACCTTCGTCACCAAGACGCCGCCGGCGCCTGAGCTGATCAAGAAGGCCGCGGGCATCGACAAGGCCAGCGCCAACCCGGCGCGCGACAAGGTGGGCAAGCTCACCAAGGAGCAGCTGCGTCAGATCGCCGAGACGAAGATGCCCGACCTCAACGCCAACGACATCGAGGCGGCCGAGAAGATCATCGCCGGCACCGCCCGGTCGATGGGCATCACGATCGCCGACTGACCACACCACCACCCGTGGGAGGGCCAGGCGCTGGCCCGCGACCACAGACTCCTCAAGGAGAAGCAGTGAAGCGCAGCAAGACCTACCGCAAGGCGTTCGAGAGCGTCGACAGGGACAACCTGTACAGCCCGGTCGAGGCCGCCAAGCTCGCCAAGGACACCTCGGTCACCAAGTTCGACGCCACCGTCGAGGTGGCCCTGCGGCTGGGCGTCGACCCCCGCAAGGCCGACCAGATGGTCCGCGGCACCGTCAACCTCCCGCACGGCACCGGCAAGACCGCCCGGGTCCTGGTCTTCGCGACCGGTGACCGTGCCGAGGAGGCCCGCGCCGCGGGCGCCGACATCGTGGGCGCCGACGAGCTGATCGAAGAGATCGCCAAGGGTAACCGCCTCAACGAGTTCGACGCCGTCGTGGCCACGCCCGACCTCATGGGCAAGGTCGGCCGCCTCGGCCGCGTGCTCGGCCCCCGTGGCCTCATGCCGAACCCCAAGACCGGCACCGTCACGCCGGCCGTGGGCAAGGCCGTGACCGACATCAAGGGCGGCAAGATCGAGTTCCGTGTCGACCGGCACGCGAACCTCCACTTCATCATCGGCAAGGTGTCGTTCCCCGAGCGTCAGCTCCTGGAGAACTACGCCGCCGCGCTCGACGAGGTCATCCGTCTCAAGCCGGCCGCCGCCAAGGGCCGTTACCTCAAGAAGGTGACCTTCTCCACGTCCATGGGCCCGGGCATCCCGGTCGACCCGAACGTGACGCGGGGCATCACCGCCGAGCTCGAAGCCTGACGGTCTCCCGCACGGCCGGGCACGGATTTCGTCCGCGCCCGGCGGCACAGGACCGCGAAAGGGCCTCCGCCTCCGGGCGGGGGCCCTTTTTCGTTCTCCCGAATGACTTTCCGCTGGTGGGGCGGCATATGCGGCCGCCGCGGAGGTGACTTTCGCGTAATCGGTGCTCACAACACGCCCCACGGGGTAGTTCCGGCGCGTAGGGTCGAAAACACTCTGGGGGAAACGAAGGGATACCTAGTGAAACGGCGAAAGATAGCGGCGATGGCGGCCGTGGGCTCGGCCATGCTCATCGCGGTGTCCGCTTGCGGCCAGTCCCAGCAGCCGGCCGCCGAGTCCCTCGGCGCCGTTCGGCTCTCGGCGGCCGAAACGCTGCAGAAGAGCGCGCAGAACAGCGAGAGCGTCACGTCGTACACCGCGCAGCTCGCGGTCGACTTCAGCTCCGCCAAGCAGGGCGCCGGCACGGTCAAGGGCACGATGGTGTACCACCAGAAGCCGCAGATCGCGACCGACGTCACCCTCGACCAGATCGACGTCGCCGGGCAGAACGTCCCCGGCGGGGTCCGGGTGATCCTCATCGGCCAGACCGCCTACCTCAAGATCGACGCGCTGAGCAAGCTCGTGGGCGGCGGCAAGCCGTGGATCAAGGTCGACCTGGCCAAGGCGAGCGAGTCGGCCGGGGTCGACCTCGGCCAGTTCCTCTCGCAGGCCCAGCAGATGGACCTCCAGAGCAGCGTGAAGATGCTCACCAGCTCCAAGGACGTCTCCAAGGTCGGCACCGAGACCGTGGGCGGCGCCGAGACCACCCACTACAAGGGCACCTTCAAGGTCGCCGACGCGGTCAAGCAGCTGACGCCCGAGCTCCAGCAGAAGCTGCAGGGCCAGCTGACCCACGTCCAGGACATGAAGTTCGACGCCTGGATCGACGCCCAGAACCTTCCGCGCAAGGTCGACATGAACGGCGCGGCCGGCGACGGCACCTTCAGGATGACCTCGACGTTCGGCCAGTTCAACGAGGCTGCCGAGGTCAGCCCTCCGCCGGCCGACCAGGTGGGCGACCTGTCCGACAAGATGGGCCGGCTGCAGAGCCCCGAGGGCACCGGCACCACCAGCTGAGCCCCGGACGTCGCACCGGATCGACGACTCGACGCGCCCCGCGACTCGCCGTCGCGGGGCGCGTGCGTACCGGCCCCGCGCATCGCCGTCCTGTGGGGTTGATTTGGCGTGGTGCGGAAACACCGCGTACAGTGTTGGTTGCCGAAGACCGCCGGTCGTCGCTGAGTCTGTTCCATGGCTCAGTGGCCCAAGGTTCCACGACAGTGGACGACCCGCGTAGGTGTGATGTGAGTTTCCATATGGTTCTCGCGCGGTTCGTTCTGATCCGCGTGTTGGTCTGTGTGTGAGCCCCGTGCGCCTGCGCCGGGGCTTGTTCGTTTTCTCGTGAGGGATCTCCTGGGCCCATCGCCGGCGGCACATCTGGAAGGAGGCCCATGGCGAGGGCGGAAAAGGTGACCGCGGTCGCCGAGCTCAAGGATCGCTTCGAGAGCTCGAACGCCGCTGTCCTGACCGAGTACCGCGGTCTCACCGTCGCGCAGCTGAAGCAGCTGCGCATTTCGCTCGGTGAGAATGCGAAGTTCGCCGTGGCGAAGAACACGCTGTCGAAGATCGCGGCCAACGAGGCCGGGGTCACCTCTCTGGACGACCTGTTCCAGGGCCCGACCGCGATCGCGTTCGTCACCGGCGACGTGGTCGAGGCGGCCAAGGGTCTGCGTGACTTCGCCAAGGCCAATCCCCTCCTGGTCATCAAGGGTGGTGTCGTCGACGGCAAGTCGATGTCCCCGTCCGAGATCACCACTCTCGCCGACCTCGAGTCGCGCGAGGTCCTGCTCGCGAAGCTGGCCGGTGCCCTGAAGGCGAAGCAGTCTCAGGCCGCCGCCACGTTCAACGCGCTGCCCACGAACATGGCCCGGCTCGTCGAGGCTCTGCGCGCCAAGCGCGAGGAGACCGGCGGGGCGGAGCAGCCGCAGGACGCGGCCGAGTAGGTCGGACGCGAAAGCGTTCAACGCAGGGGATTCAGGCGCATACTGCGGTCCGTTTCCAAGTTTTGCAATTCATACGGAGGAACCACCACCATGGCGAAGCTCAGCACCGACGAGCTGCTCGACGCGTTCAAGGAGATGACCCTTCTTGAGCTGTCCGACTTCGTGAAGCTGTTCGAGGACACCTTCGACGTCAAGGCCGCCGCTCCGGTCGCGGTCGCCGCCGGCCCGGTCGCGGGTGGCGCTGCCGCCGCCGAGGAGGCCGCCGAGGAGCAGGACGAGTTCGACGTCATCCTCGAGGCCGCCGGCGACAAGAAGATCCAGGTCATCAAGGAGGTCCGCGCGCTCACGAGCCTCGGCCTCAAGGAGGCCAAGGACCTCGTCGACGGGGCTCCCAAGCCGCTGCTCGAGAAGGTCAACAAGGAGACCGCGGACAAGGCCAAGGCCGCCCTCGAGGGCGCCGGCGCCACCGTCACCGTCAAGTGACCTTTCGCGTCTGAAGCTCCATACAAAAGGGGCGGTCCACCCAGGTGCCGGGTGGCCCGCCCCTTTTGCTTTGCCCGGATTTGGGGTGCTCGGTAGTGATTTCCGGGCCCTGCGATCTCGTTTCAGGCCCGCGTTTTCCCGCTTTTCGCTTGCCCCCGCATCGGCGCGATCCGAAGATGAATCCCCTGGCGGGCGAGCGGACCTCGAGGGGGGCCTGTGGGCGTCGAAGTCGTGGTCGAGGGGCTGACCAAGTCCTTCGGCAGGCAGGTCGTCTGGGAGGACGTCACCTTGACGCTCCCGGCCGGCCACATCTGCGTCCTGCTCGGCCCTTCGGGCACCGGCAAGTCGGTGTTCCTCAAGACGCTGGTCGGCCTGCTGCGCCCCGACAGGGGGCACATCTGGATCAACGGCCACGATCTCGCCGGCTGCCGTGAGAAGCGGCTGTACGAGCTGCGCCGCCTGTTCGGGGTGCTGTTCCAGGACGGCGCGCTGTTCGGCTCGCTCAACCTGTACGACAACGTCGCCTTCCCGCTTCGGGAGCACACCCGCAGGAGCGAGAGCCAGATCCGCCGGATCGTCATGGAGAAGATGGAGCTGGTGGGCCTGGTGGGCGCGGAGGGGAAGTTTCCCGGCGAGGTCTCCGGAGGCATGCGCAAGCGGGCGGGCCTGGCGAGGGCGCTGGTGCTCGACCCCGAGATCATCCTGTTCGACGAGCCCGACTCCGGCCTGGACCCGGTCCGCACCGCCTACCTCAACCAGCTGATCGTCGATCTCAACGCCGAGACGGACGCGACGTTCCTGATCGTGACCCACGACATCACGACCGCCCGGACGGTGCCCGACGACATCGGGCTGCTGTTCCGGCGCGAGCTGGTGATGTTCGGCCCGCGCGAGATGCTGTTGTCCAGCGAGGAACCGGTCGTACGGCAGTTCCTCAACGCCCGCCGGCACGGGCCGATCGGGATGTCCGAGGAGAAGGACGTCGCCGAGCTGGAGGCCGAGGCGCGGCTGGGCCGTGAGCCGGGGCGGCTGCCGCCGATCCCGCCTCAGCTGATGCCGTCCGGCACGGCCGTGCGGCGCGCGCAGCGCCCTCCCGGCGTCTGGCTGGCGGAGAACGGCGTGACGGCGCCGCCGGGGTCCTTCGTCGACGAACAGGGCCGCGACTGGCGGGAGGAGTACCCCCGCCTTCTCGCCGCGGACGCCGAGGCGGGCCGCTGAGCTCACAACCGGGCCCGCTGGGCTCACCCCCGGCCTCCCGAGCTCACAACCGGGCCCGCCGGCCGCCGTACCGGGTTATGATCCGGCGACCGGCGGGCTGGCCGGCCGCCTCGGGCGCGTCCTCGGCGCCGTGACCCCGCCCGGCGGCAGGGCGATGGGAGGCAACAGGTGGCGCTTCACGCGGCGCGGTCCCCTCGCAGGACACGTCTGCTGGTGATCGCGGCCCTGCTCGTGCTCGTCGCCGGTCTCGGCGTCGCCTGGGTGCGCATCGGCGGCGACCTCGACGAGGCGCGGTCGGCGGCCCGCGACCGGGAGGCCGCCGTGCGGGCGGCCGAGCGCTATGCCCTGACCCTGCTGGCCGTCGACTACCGGACGGTCGACCGTGACGTCCAGCGGGTGCTCGACAGCTCCACGGGCGCCGCCAAGGACGAGTACGCCCAGCAGGCGGGCAATCTGAAGGCGGCCACCCTGCGGAACAAGGTGACCCAGACGGGTGTGGTGCGGGCGGCGGGGCTGGTGACCATGAACCCCGGAAGGAGCGGGGCCAGGGTGCTGGTGGTCGCCGACTCGGTGATCCGCTGGGAGGGCGCGAAGACCGCCCCGCAGGAGCGTTTCTACCGCTGGAGCGTCGAGGTCACCAAGGTGCGCGGAGCGTGGTGGGTGTCGAAGCTGGAGCAGGTCGCGTGAGCCGCGAAGGGGGCCCGGCGTCCCTGGAGCCCGCCCCGGAGCGACGCGGCGGCCGGGCGGCCTATGTTGCCGCGGTCGCGGTCCTGGCCCTCCTGGCGGCCGTTCTGGCGGCTCTGGTGGCCGTCACCTATTTCCGCCTCCGCGAGCTGCGCGACGGCGAGGCGGCCGCCGCGGAGGCGCTCGCCGCCGCGCGCACGTACGCGCCCGACATGCTGTCCTACGACTACCGCACGATCGACGCCGACCTCGCCAGGGCGCGGGGGTACGCCACGGGGGAGCTCGCCGGCCACTACCGCGAGCTGGCCCGGGCTCTGGCGCCCACGGTGAAGCGGCAGCAGACCGTGCAGCAGGCGGTGGTGGCCGCGGCGGCCGTGGAATCCGCTACTCCCGACCGTGTCCAGGTGTTGCTGTTCATGAACATGGGAACCACCAAGGTGTTGCCGGGCGAGAAAGAACCCCAGAAACAGGTCGTCCAGAACCGCGCCCGGTTCGTGTTGGTCAGAAGCGAGGGTCACTGGCTGGTGTCCGAGTTGTCGACGTTGATCGGCAATGCTCCGGGTAGTTGAAAATGCCCAGCTCAGACCGTCTCGGACGGCTCGGCGTGGCGCGGTTATCAAATTGTTAGTAAAGCTTAGGTTTGAAGAGTGTGTGGGAGGGCATGCCCAAGGGCACGACAGCGTCGATCGTGGGCAACCCTTCGACCCTCCGTGTGACTGAGCGTTAGCCGATCCTCCTCGCGGGTATCGTCTGGATCCGGCCGGCCGCTCGGTCTCCCGAGGGAAGAAAACCCAGCGTGGCGGCCATCGCTTCGTGCGAATCAGGCCTCCCGGGCTTGACGTTTCGGCGCTGACGGGCGATGCTGCGTGCAACGTGGGTGCGCAGAGCGAGACTGAGTGGACAGGTGTATGCCCATCGGCTACACTGCCCCTTTGCGCTGCCCTTTGACGACCCGCTTCTCTAGGTAACTTTGATGCATGGTCGTCTGGCGTGCGTGTAGTCAGTCCGCGAGCCCTCGGAAGGACATCTGTTGGCAGCCTCGCGCAACGCCTTCGCCGTACCCGCTGGTCCCCGCCGCGTTTCTTTCGCGCGCATTCAGGAGCCGCTCGAAGTTCCCGACCTCCTCGCCCTTCAGACCGAGTCCTTCGACTGGCTGCTGGGCAACGAGAAATGGCGGTCACGGGTCGAAGCGGCTCGCCAGGCCGGTCGCAAGGACGTTCCGGCCCAGTCCGGTCTCGAAGAGATCTTCGAAGAGATCAGTCCCATCGAGGACTTCTCCGGAACGATGTCCTTGTCGTTCCGTGATCACCGCTTCGAGCCGCCCAAGTACTCGGTTGACGAGTGCAAAGACAAGGACATGACCTTCTCCGCCCCGATGTTCGTCACGGCGGAGTTCATCAATAACACCACCGGTGAGATCAAGAGCCAGACGGTGTTCATGGGCGACTTCCCGCTCATGACCTCGAAGGGCACCTTCATCATCAACGGCACCGAGCGTGTCGTGGTCTCCCAGCTGGTGCGGTCCCCGGGCGTCTACTTCGACCGGTCGGTCGACAAGACCTCCGACAAGGACCTGTACGGCTGCAAGGTGATCCCCTCGCGCGGTGCGTGGCTCGAGTTCGAGATCGACAAGCGCGACAGCGTCGGCGTCCGCATCGACCGCAAGCGCAAGCAGGCCGTCACGGTGCTGCTGAAGGCGCTCGGCTGGACCAACGACCAGATCCTCGAGCGCTTCGGGCAGTACGAGTCGATGCGCGCGACCCTGGAGAAGGACCACACCTCCGGCCAGGACGACGCGCTGCTCGACATCTACCGCAAGCTGCGCCCGGGCGAGCCTCCGACGAAGGAGTCCGCGCAGACGCTTCTGGAGAACCTCTACTTCAACCCGAAGCGTTACGACCTCGCCAAGGTCGGCCGGTACAAGATCAACAAGAAGCTCGGTGTCGACGCCGACATCAACCAGGGCACGCTGACCGAAGAGGACATCGTCGCCACCATCGAGTACATCGTCCGGCTGCACGCCGGCGAGGTCTCGATGCCCGGCGCCAACGGTGAGATCGTCGTCGAGACCGACGACATCGACCACTTCGGCAACCGCCGCATCCGCACGGTCGGCGAGCTGATCCAGAACCAGGTCCGCCTGGGCCTGGCCCGGATGGAGCGGGTCGTCCGCGAGCGGATGACCACCCAGGACGTCGAGGCGATCACGCCGCAGACCCTGATCAACATCCGGCCGGTCGTGGCGTCGATCAAGGAGTTCTTCGGAACTTCGCAGCTGTCGCAGTTCATGGACCAGACCAACCCGCTGGCCGGGCTGACGCACAAGCGCCGCCTGAACGCGCTGGGTCCCGGTGGTCTGTCCCGTGAGCGCGCCGGCTTCGAGGTCCGCGACGTGCACCCGTCCCACTACGGCCGGATGTGCCCGATCGAGACGCCGGAAGGCCCGAACATCGGTCTGATCGGCTCGCTGTCGTCCTTCGGCCGCGTCAACTTCTTCGGCTTCATCGAGACGCCGTACCGCAAGGTCGTCGACGGCCGGGTCACCGACGAGATCGAGTACCTCACCGCCGACGTGGAGGACAGGCACGTCATCGCGCAGGCGAACACCCTGCTGACGGCCGACGGCCACTTCGCCGAGGACCGCGTCCTGGTCCGCCGTAAGGGCGGCGAGATGGAGTTCATCCGGCCCAGCGAGGTCGACTACATGGACGTCTCGCCTCGCCAGATGGTGTCCGTCGCGACCGCGATGATCCCGTTCCTCGAGCACGACGACGCCAACCGCGCGCTCATGGGCTCGAACATGCAGCGCCAGTCGGTGCCGCTGCTCAAGAGCGAGGCGCCGCTGGTCGGCACCGGCATGGAGTACCGTGCCGCGACCGACGCCGGCGACGTCATCACCGCCGAGAAGGCGGGCGTCGTCGAAGAGGTCTCGGCCGACTACGTCACGGTCATGAACGACGACGGCACCCGCACGACCTACCGGGTGGCGAAGTTCAAGCGCTCCAACCAGGGCACCTGCTTCAACCAGAAGCCCATCGTCCACGAGGGCGACCGGGTCGAGGTCAACCAGGTCATCGCCGACGGTCCCTGCACCGACGACGGTGAGATGGCGCTCGGCAAGAACCTGCTGGTGGCGTTCATGCCGTGGGAGGGCCACAACTACGAGGACGCCATCATCCTGTCCCAGCGGCTGGTCCAGGACGACGTCCTGTCCTCGATCCACATCGAGGAGCACGAGGTCGACGCCCGCGACACCAAGCTGGGCCCCGAGGAGATCACCCGGGACATCCCGAACGTCTCCGAGGAGGTCCTGGCCGACCTCGACGAGCGCGGCATCATCCGCATCGGCGCCGAGGTCGTCCCCGGCGACATCCTGGTCGGCAAGGTCACTCCCAAGGGTGAGACCGAGCTGACCCCCGAGGAGCGCCTGCTGCGCGCGATCTTCGGTGAGAAGGCCCGCGAGGTCCGTGACACCTCCCTGAAGGTGCCGCACGGCGAGATGGGCAAGGTCATCGGCGTCCGCGTGTTCAGCCGCGAGGACGGCGACGAGCTCCCGCCCGGCGTGAACGAGCTGGTCCGGGTCTACGTCGCCCAGAAGCGTAAGATCACCGACGGCGACAAGCTGGCCGGCCGCCACGGTAACAAGGGCGTCATCTCCAAGATCCTGCCCGTGGAGGACATGCCGTTCCTCGAGGACGGCACGCCGGTCGACATCATCCTCAACCCGCTGGGTGTGCCCGGCCGTATGAACGTCGGCCAGGTGCTCGAGACCCACCTAGGGTGGATCGCCGCCAGAGGATGGGACATCACGGGCGTCCAGGAGGCGTGGGCCGAGCGGCTGCGCGACAAGGGCTTCGGCCAGGTCGAGCCGCGAACCAACGTCGCCACCCCGGTGTTCGACGGTGCCCACGAGGAGGAGCTCACCGGCCTGCTCGAGAACACCCTGGCCAACCGCGACGGCGAGCGCATGGTCGGCGTCGACGGCAAGGCCCGGCTGTTCGACGGCCGCTCCGGCGAGCCGTTCCCGTACCCGATCTCGGTCGGCTACATCTACATCCTCAAGCTGCTCCACCTGGTCGACGACAAGATCCACGCGCGTTCGACCGGCCCGTACTCCATGATCACCCAGCAGCCGCTCGGCGGTAAGGCCCAGTTCGGTGGCCAGCGCTTCGGTGAGATGGAGGTGTGGGCCCTCGAGGCCTACGGCGCGGCGTACGCCCTGCAGGAGCTGCTGACCATCAAGTCCGACGACGTTCTCGGTCGCGTGAAGGTCTACGAGGCCATCGTCAAGGGCGAGAACATCCCCGAGCCGGGCATCCCTGAGTCCTTCAAGGTCCTCATCAAGGAAATGCAGTCGCTCTGCCTCAACGTCGAGGTGCTCTCCAGCGACGGCATGTCCATCGAGATGCGCGACACCGACGAGGACGTCTTCCGCGCGGCGGAGGAGCTCGGCATCGACCTGTCCCGGCGCGAGCCGAGCAGTGTCGAAGAGGTCTGATTTTCAAGCGAGGGGATAAGAAGTGCTCGACGTCAACTTCTTCGACGAGCTGCGAATCGGTCTCGCCACGGCCGACGATATCCGTCAGTGGTCGCACGGCGAGGTAAAGAAGCCAGAGACCATCAACTACCGCACCCTCAAGCCGGAAAAGGACGGGCTCTTCTGCGAGAAGATCTTCGGTCCGACCCGCGACTGGGAGTGCTACTGCGGGAAGTACAAGCGCGTCCGTTTCAAGGGCATCATCTGTGAGCGCTGTGGCGTCGAGGTGACTCGCGCCAAGGTGCGCCGTGAGCGGATGGGCCACATCGAGCTGGCCGCGCCGGTCACCCACATCTGGTACTTCAAGGGCGTTCCGTCGCGCCTTGGGTACCTGCTCGACCTGGCCCCGAAGGACCTCGAGAAGGTCATCTACTTCGCGGCCTACATGATCACGTATGTCGACACCGACATGCGCGCTCGCGACCTGTCGTCGCTGGAGGCCAAGATCTCCGTCGAGCGGCAGCACATCGAGCAGCGCCGTGACGCCGACATCGAGGCCCGGCAGAAGAAGCTCGAGGCCGACCTGGCCGAGCTCGAGGCCGCCGGCGCCAAGGGCGACCAGCGCCGCAAGGTCCGCGAGGGCGCCGACCGCGAGATGCGTCAGCTCCGCGACCGCACCCAGCGCGAGCTCGACCGCCTCGAGGAGGTCTGGAACCGCTTCAAGAACCTCAAGGTCCAGGACCTCGAGGGCGACGAGCTGCTCTACCGCGAGATGCGCGACCGCTTTGGCCGCTACTTCCGCGGCGGCATGGGCGCCCAGGCCATCCAGGAGCGCCTGAACACCTTCGACCTGGCCGCCGAGGCCGAGTCGCTGCGCGAGACCATCCGCAGCGGCAAGGGTCAGAAGAAGGCCCGCGCGCTCAAGCGGCTCAAGGTCGTCTCGGCGTTCCTCACCACGAGGAACTCCCCGAACGGCATGGTGCTCGACTGCATCCCGGTGATCCCGCCGGACCTTCGCCCGATGGTCCAGCTCGACGGTGGCCGCTTCGCGACCTCCGACCTGAACGACCTGTACCGCCGGGTGATCAACCGGAACAACCGCCTCAAGAGGCTGCTCGACCTCGGCGCGCCCGAGATCATCGTCAACAACGAGAAGCGGATGCTCCAGGAGGCCGTCGACGCGCTGTTCGACAACGGCCGCCGCGGCCGTCCGGTCACCGGGCCGGGCAACCGTCCGCTGAAGTCGCTGTCCGACATGCTCAAGGGTAAGCAGGGTCGTTTCCGTCAGAACCTGCTCGGCAAGCGAGTCGACTACTCCGGCCGTTCGGTCATCGTCGTCGGCCCGCAGCTGAAGCTGCACCAGTGCGGTCTGCCCAAGCAGATGGCGCTGGAGCTGTTCAAGCCGTTCGTGATGAAGCGCCTGGTCGACCTGAACCACGCGCAGAACATCAAGTCGGCCAAGCGCATGGTCGAGCGTGCCCGCCCGGTCGTGTGGGACGTGCTCGAAGAGGTCATCACCGAGCACCCGGTGCTGCTCAACCGCGCGCCGACCCTGCACCGCCTCGGCATCCAGGCCTTCGAGCCGCAGCTGGTCGAGGGCAAGGCCATCCAGATCCACCCGCTCGTCTGCACGGCGTTCAACGCCGACTTCGACGGCGACCAGATGGCGGTCCACCTGCCGCTGTCGGCTGAGGCCCAGGCCGAGGCACGCATCCTGATGCTCTCGACCAACAACATCCTCAAGCCGGCCGACGGCAAGCCGGTGACCATGCCCACCCAGGACATGATCATCGGTCTGTACTGGCTGACGACCCAGCGCGACGAGGCCAAGGGCGAGGGCCGTGTCTTCGCCTCGATCTCCGAGGCGCTGATGGCCTTCGACCGGCGCGAGCTCGACATCCAGGCCAAGATCCAGATCCGTCTGAAGGACGTCCCGCCGCCGCGCGGCTGGGCCGCCCCGGAGGGCTGGGAGGCCGGTGAGTCGTACCGTCTGGAGACCACTCTCGGACGCGCCCTGTTCAACCAGACGCTGCCCGAGAACTACCCCTTCGTGAACGCGCAGATCGGCAAGAAGCAGCTCTCGACGATCGTCAACGAGCTGGCCGAGAAGTACCCGAAGGTCGAGGTCGCGGCGGCGCTTGACGCCCTGAAGGACGCCGGTTTCCACTGGGCGACCCGTTCCGGCGTCACGATCTCCATCGACGACGTCGTCGCGCCGCCGAACAAGGCCGCGATCATGGAGTCGTACGAGCGCCGGGCCGACAAGGTCCAGCGTGAGTACGAGCGCGGTCTGATCACCGACGAGGAGCGCCGCCAGGAGCTCATCGAGATCTGGACGCACGCCACGGCGGACGTCGAGACCGACATGGTGAACGCCTTCCCGGCGACCAACTCCGTCTGGATGATGGTCAACTCCGGCGCCCGCGGTAACAAGATGCAGGTGCGTCAGATCGCCGGCATCCGCGGCCTGGTGTCCAACACCAAGGGTGAGACCATCCCGCGGCCGATCAAGTCCTCCTTCCGTGAGGGCCTGTCGGTGCTGGAGTACTTCATCTCCACCCACGGTCAGCGGAAGGGTCTGGCGGACACCGCTCTGCGTACCGCCGACTCCGGTTACCTGACCCGTCGTCTGGTCGACGTCGCGCAGGACGTCATCGTGCGTGAGATCGACTGCGGCACCGACCGCAGCGTTCCCCTGCACGTCGGCGAGCGCGACGCGGCGGGCAACCTCGCCAAGGCCGAGAACGCCGAGAGCAACGTCCACGGCCGCATCCTGGCCGAGGACGTCGAGGTCGACGGCAAGGTCGTCGCGGCGGCCGGGGCCGACATCAACGACGCCATCGTCACCGCGCTGGTCGACGCCGGCATCGAGACGGTCCGCACCCGCAGCGCCCTGGTCTGCGAGGCCAAGATCGGCGTCTGCGCCACCTGCTACGGCCGCTCCCTGGCGACCGGCAAGCTGGTGGACGTCGGCGAGGCGGTCGGCATCATCGCCGCCCAGTCGATCGGTGAGCCCGGCACGCAGCTGACGATGCGTACCTTCCACACCGGTGGTGTGGCGGGTGCCGACATCACCCACGGTCTGCCCCGTGTCCAGGAGCTGTTCGAGGCGCGCGTTCCCAAGGGTGTCGCCCCGATCAGCGAGGCCGACGGCCGGGTGCGCATCGACGAGACCGACAAGACCCGCAAGATCGTCATCGTGCCCGACGACGGGTCCGACGAGATCGCCTACCCGGTGTCGATGCGGTCGCGCCTGCTGGTCAGCGAGGGCCAGCGCGTGTCGGTGGGCCAGCAGCTGATCGCCGGTGCGGTCAACCCGAACGAGGTGCTGCGCATCCTCGGCCCCCGGGCCGTGCAGCTCCACCTGGTGGCCGAGGTCCAGCAGGTGTACCGCTCGCAGGGTGTGTCGATCCACGACAAGCACATCGAGATCATCGTGCGGCAGATGCTCAAGCGCGTGAACGTGCTGGAGTCCGGTGACACCGACCTGCTGCCCGGCGAGCTCGTCGAGCGCCCCAGGTTCGAGATGGTGAACCGCGAGGTCGTCGCCGAGGGTGGCACCCCCGCTTCCGGCCGTCCGGTCCTCATGGGCATCACCAAGGCGTCGCTGGCCACCGAGTCGTGGCTGTCGGCGGCGTCCTTCCAGGAGACCACCAGGGTGCTCACCGACGCGGCGATCCACGCCAAGTCCGACTCCCTGCTCGGCCTCAAGGAGAACGTCATCATCGGTAAGCTCATCCCGGCCGGTACGGGCATGTCCCAGTACCGCAACATCCGGGTCGAGCCGACCGAGGAGGCCAAGGCGGCGATGTACACCGTCGGTGGCTACGACGGCTCCGCGACCGACTACACCTTCGGCACGGGCAGCGGCGAGGCCGTCCCGCTGGAGGAGTACGACTTCGGTCAGTACAACCGCTGACGTTCGGCCGGCGTGACAGCCGGCCGGTCGTCGCCCCAGGCGGACGAGGACGCCCGTTCCCTTCTCGGAGGGAGCGGGCGTCTTTTCGTGTGGGCGATTTCCGGTGTTCCGGGAATGTTCCGCGTCCCGTAACCGCTGTTCAGTACGGGCGTGAGGGATCGCCCGGCAACACGGGGAAATCGGCGAGAGAAGTCCCCGGGTGCGGGTAAGCTTGACCAGAGCCTGACAGCGGTCGGCCGGATACCGGCCGCAGGGACCACGAGACGACCGGGAAGCCGACTACATGAGCGGCTCGGCGCAGCCGTTTTGACGTGTTGCGATGGGCTGGGTAGTCTTGCCCTTCGTGCCCGTGGGTTCATGGGCTCGCATGCGTGCGCTCAGAGGCCTCTGTAGAGGCGATTTGACCGCGCATGACCTCTCTCCTGGTCCGGCTCTGCCGGGCGTACTGCGGCAAAGATCGCGACACGCCCGAGCGCGTGGGTCGGAGCCGAGGGAAAACCAGCAGGTCATGACACCGGCAGTACCTGCGAAACGCACGACTTTTCGAATCACCGGCCAAGCACGAACGGAGACGCGGTGCCCACGATTCAGCAGCTGGTCCGCAAGGGCCGCCAGGACAAGGTCAGTAAGACCAAGACACCGGCGCTCAATGGGAGCCCCCAGCGGCGCGGCGTCTGCACGCGCGTTTACACGACCACTCCCAAGAAGCCGAACTCCGCCCTTCGCAAGGTGGCGCGTGTCCGGCTCACCAACGGCATCGAGGTCACGGCCTACATCCCTGGTGTGGGTCACAACCTCCAGGAGCACTCCATCGTGCTCGTGCGTGGCGGCCGTGTGAAGGACCTGCCGGGTGTTCGCTACAAGATCATCCGCGGTTCTCTGGACACCCAGGGCGTCCGGAACCGCAAGCAGGCCCGCAGCCGCTACGGCGCGAAGAAGGAGAAGAGCTGACATGCCGCGCAAGGGTCCCGCTGGGCGCCGACAGCTGATCGCCGACCCGGTGTACAACTCGCCGCTGGTCACCGCGCTCATCAACAAGGTTCTTCTGAACGGCAAGCGGTCGCTCGCCCAGAAGATCGTTTACGACGCCCTCGAGGGCTGCCGCGACAAGTCGGGCAACGACCCGGTGGTCACGCTCAAGCGCGCGCTCGACAACGTCAAGCCCACCCTCGAGGTCCGCAGCCGCCGTGTCGGTGGCGCGACCTACCAGGTGCCGGTCGAGGTGCGCGCGGCGCGCAGCACCACGCTGGCCCTCCGCTGGCTGGTGCAGTACTCCCGCGCCCGCCGCGAGAAGACGATGACCGAGCGGCTGATGAACGAGCTGCTCGACGCGAGCAACGGCCTCGGCGCCAGCGTGAAGCGGCGCGAGGACACGCACAAGATGGCCGAGTCCAACAAGGCCTTCGCCCACTACCGCTGGTAAGACCGGCGACGACGACGAGACGACGAGGACGCGAGAGAAGTGGCTCCAACGACCGCTCTTGACCTGGCCAAGGTCCGCAACATTGGGATCATGGCCCACATCGACGCGGGCAAGACCACCACTACCGAGCGCATCCTGTTCTACACCGGTATCAACTACAAGATCGGTGAAGTCCACGAGGGCGCTGCCACGATGGACTGGATGGAGCAGGAGCAGGAGCGCGGCATCACCATCACCTCCGCCGCGACCACCTGCGAGTGGCTTGATCACACGATCAACATCATCGACACGCCCGGCCACGTCGACTTCACGGTCGAGGTGGAGCGCTCGCTGCGCGTTCTCGACGGTGCGGTGGCGGTCTTCGACGCCGTGGCCGGCGTCGAGCCGCAGTCGGAGACGGTGTGGCGGCAGGCGGACCGTTACGGCGTTCCGCGCATCTGCTTCGTCAACAAGATGGACCGGGTCGGCGCCGAGTTCCACCGCTGCGTCGACATGATCGTGTCGCGCCTCGGTGCGACTCCGCTGGTCATCCAGCTCCCCTGGGGCGTCGAGGCCGACTTCAAGGGCGTCATCGACCTCGTGAAGATGAAGGGCCTCCTCTGGAGCGCCGAGGCGGCCAAGGGCGAGATGTACGACACCGTCGACATCCCGGCCGACCACGCCGATGTCGTTCGTGAGTGGCGCGACAAGCTCATCGAGACCGTCGCCGAGAACGACGACGAGCTCATGGAGCTCTTCCTCGAGGGTGTCGAGCCCACCGAGGAGCAGCTGGTCGCCGCCATCCGGCGCGCGACGCTGGCCAGCGCGCTCAACCCGGTCCTGTGCGGCACCGCGTTCAAGAACAAGGGCGTGCAGCCCCTGCTCGACGCGATCGTCGCCTACCTCCCCGCCCCGACCGACATCCCGGCCTTCAAGGGCCACGCGGTCGGCAAGGAGGACGAGGTCGTCGAGCGTCACGCGGACCCGACCGAGCCGTTCTCGGCCCTGGCGTTCAAGATCATGAGCGACCAGCACCTGGGCAAGCTCACCTACATCCGCATCTACTCGGGCTCGCTCGAGGCCGGCACCTCCGTCGTCAACTCCGTCAAGGGGAAGAAGGAGCGGATCGGCAAGATCTACCAGATGCACGCCAACAAGCGCGAAGAGCGCGCGTCGGCGCACGCGGGGCAGATCGTGGCCGTCATGGGCCTGAAGGACACCACGACCGGTGACACCCTGTGTGACCCGGCCAACCCGGTGGTCCTCGAGTCCATGACCTTCCCGGCGCCGGTCATCAACGTGGCCATCGAGCCCAAGACCAAGGGCGACCAGGAGAAGCTCAGCACCGCCATCCAGCGTCTGGCCGAGGAGGACCCGTCCTTCCAGGTCCGCCGCGACGAGGAGACCGGTCAGACGGTCATCTGGGGTATGGGCGAGCTCCACCTGGAGATCCTCGTCGACCGTATGCGCCGCGAGTTCAAGGTCGAGGCCAACGTCGGCCGCCCGCAGGTCGCCTACCGCGAGACCATCCGCCGCAAGGTCGAGAAGGTCGAGTACACGCACAAGAAGCAGACCGGTGGTTCCGGCCAGTTCGCGCGCGTGATCATCGACATCGAGCCCCTCGGCGAGGGCAACGACGGCTACGAGTTCGAGAACAAGGTCACCGGTGGCCGTATCCCCAGGGAGTACATCCCCTCGGTGGACGCGGGCGCCCAGGAGGCCGCCGAGTTCGGCGTGCTGGCCGGCTACCCGATGGTGGGTGTCAAGGTCACCCTCCAGGACGGTGCCTACCACGAGGTCGACTCGTCCGAAATGGCTTTCAAGATCGCCGGTTCGATGGCCTTCAAGGAGGCCGCGCGCCGTGCGGACGCCGTAATCCTTGAGCCGATGATGGCCGTCGAGGTCACCACGCCCGAGGACTACATGGGTGACGTCATCGGCGACCTCAACGGTCGTCGCGGACAGATCGAGGCGATGGAAGACCGTACCGGGGCGAAGGTCATCCGCGCCCTGGTTCCGCTGTCAGAGATGTTCGGCTACGTGGGTGACCTGCGCAGCAAGACCCAGGGCCGGGCTGTCTACAGCATGCAGTTCAACTCCTACTCGGAGGTGCCCCCGGGCATCGCCAAGGAGATCGTCGCGAAGGCTCGGGGCGAGTAGTTCCGAAACCCTGAAGGCCGAAGGCGCCGCCTTCGGCCAGGGGACTCGGGCCTGACAGGTCCCAAGACCCCGACCAGCTCGGGTGGCGAGCGATCGCCACCCGGGGATCGGGCTCCGAGCCCGAGTGAGACTAGCAAGTCACGTCAGAATCTCTAAGGAGACAGAGCAGTGGCCAAGGCCAAGTTCGAGCGGACCAAGCCGCACGTGAACATCGGCACCATTGGGCACATCGACCACGGCAAGACCACTCTGACCGCGGCGATCACCAAGGTGCTTCACGACCGTTTCCCGCACCTCAACGAGGCGACCCCGTTCGACAAGATCGACAAGGCGCCCGAGGAGAAGGCCCGCGGCATCACCATCTCCATCGCCCACGTTGAGTACCAGACCGAGAAGCGTCACTACGCTCACGTGGACTGCCCGGGTCACGCCGACTACGTCAAGAACATGATCACCGGTGCGGCCCAGATGGACGGCGCGATCCTCGTGGTCGCCGCCACCGACGGTCCGATGCCGCAGACCAAGGAGCACGTCCTCCTGGCCCGCCAGGTCGGCGTCCCCTACATCGTCGTCGCCCTGAACAAGGCCGACATGGTGGACGACGAGGAGATCCTGGAGCTCGTCGAGCTCGAGGTCCGCGAGCTGCTCTCCGCCCAGGAGTTCCCGGGCGACGACCTGCCGGTCGTTCGTGTCTCGGCGCTGAAGGCGCTCGAGGGCGACGAGAAGTGGGGCGACTCGATCATCGAGCTCATGAACGCTGTCGACGACAACGTTCCCGAGCCCCAGCGTGACACCGACAAGCCGTTCCTCATGCCGATCGAGGACGTCTTCTCGATCACCGGTCGCGGCACCGTCGTCACCGGTCGTATCGAGCGCGGTGTCGTCAAGGTCAACGAGACCGTCGACATCATCGGCATCAAGGAGAAGAGCACCACCACCACCGTCACCGGTGTGGAGATGTTCCGCAAGCTCCTCGACGAGGGTCGGGCCGGTGACAACGTCGGTCTGCTCCTGCGTGGCATCAAGCGCGAGGACGTCGAGCGCGGCCAGTGCATCATCAAGCCGGGCACGACCACCCCGCACACCGAGTTCGAGGCGCAGGTCTACATCCTGTCCAAGGACGAGGGCGGCCGCCACACGCCGTTCTTCAACAACTACCGCCCGCAGTTCTACTTCCGTACCACGGACGTGACGGGCGTCGTGACCCTGCCCGAGGGCACCGAGATGGTCATGCCCGGTGACAACACCGAGATGTCCGTCCAGCTCATCCAGCCGATCGCGATGGAGGAAGGCCTCAAGTTCGCGATCCGTGAGGGTGGCCGCACCGTCGGTGCCGGTCGCGTCACGAAGATCATCAAGTAGCTGGACCGCGGGTCGGCGGTCGGGCCCGGTTCTCCGGGACCGACCGCCGAACCACGAAGGGGCCGAGTCACCTCGGCCCCGGAGCCCACAGGGAGCTCCGAGCCCATCCAGGGCCGTGATCTCGCAGCCGTCTCGGTCGTACGACCGAGTCGACTGCAAGATCACGGAGAAGTGACGGGCGGCGGACGCAGCCACGTGGGACACCCCATAGCGGCAAAAGGCCGCACGAAACTTTTGCAGGACGACAGCGAAGGACACCGAGGCCACTATGGCGGGACAGAAGATCCGCATCCGGCTTAAGGCCTATGACCACGAGGTCATCGACAGCTCGGCCAAGAAGATCGTCGAGACGGTCACGCGGACTGGCGCGAAGGTCGCGGGCCCGGTGCCGTTGCCGACCGAGAAGAACGTGTACTGCGTCATCCGCTCGCCGCACAAGTACAAGGACAGCCGTGAGCACTTCGAAATGCGCACGCACAAGCGGCTGATTGACATCATCGATCCGACGCCGAAGACCGTCGACTCGCTCATGCGTCTCGACCTTCCGGCCGGCGTCGACATCTCGATCAAGCTCTGAGGGAACGCACTGACATGGCTAAGCAGATCAAGGGCGTCCTGGGCAAGAAGCTCGGCATGACCCAGGTCTTCGACGAGGGCAACCGGATCGTCCCGGTCACCGTCGTCGAGGCCGGTCCGTGCGTGGTGACCCGCGTCCGCTCTGAGGACAAGGACGGCTACTCCGCTGTTCAGCTCGGATACGGGCAGGTGGACCCGCGCAAGGTGAACAAGCCGCTGGGTGACTATCTGCGCAAGCACGACATCACCCCGCGCCGCTACTTCGTCGAGCTGCGGACCGAAGACGCTTCCGAGTACACCATCGGCCAGGAGATCACGGCCGACACGTTCGAGGCCGGGCAGTTCATCGACGTGACCGGCAAGAGCAAGGGTAAGGGCTACGCGGGTGTCATGAAGCGTCACGGCTTCCGCGGTCTGGGCGCCTCGCACGGTACCCAGCGCAAGCACCGTTCGCCCGGCTCCATCGGCGGCTGCGCCACCCCCGGTCGCGTGTTCAAGGGTCTGCGCATGGCGGGCCGGATGGGCAACGTCCGTACCACCGTCCAGAACCTCAAGGTTCACGCCGTGGACGCCGAGAAGGGTCTCATCCTGATCAAGGGTGCGGTCCCCGGCGCCAACGGCAGCCTGGTCCTCATTCGCACCGCTGCCAAGAAGGGGGCTGCCAAGTGAGCACCACTATCGACGTCCTCGACGCGGCCGGCGCGAAGACCGGCAGCGTCGACCTGCCGGAGGCCATCTTCGGCGCCAAGGTCAACATTCCTCTGATCCACCAGGTCGTCGTCGCCCAGCTCGCCGCGCGCCGGCAGGGCACCCACAAGACGAAGACCCGTGGTGAGGTCAGCGGTGGCGGCAAGAAGCCGTACCGCCAGAAGGGCACCGGCCGGGCCCGTCAGGGCTCGACCCGCGCGCCGCAGTTCACCGGCGGTGGCACCGTCCACGGCCCGCAGCCGCGTGGCTACGAGCAGAAGACGCCCAAGAAGATGAAGGCCGCCGCCCTGCGTGGCGCCCTCAGCGACCGGGCGAACGGCGGCCGCGTGCACATCGTGGACGCCCTGGTCACCGGGGAGACCCCGAAGACCAAGGTCGCGCTTGAGGCGCTGCGCAACATCACCAAGGCTCGCAGCGTCCTCGTCGTGGTCGACGAGGGTGACGAGCTCACCTGGCTGAGCCTGCGCAACGCGCCGGAGGTCCACCTCCTGGACGCCGGCCAGCTCAACACGTATGACGTGCTCTGCTACGACGACGTGGTCTTCACGCGTGAGGCGTACGACCAGGTCGTGGCGCGGCTGGGCAACAGCGGGAAGGAAGACGCCTGATGCAGAAGATCGCCGACCCGCGCGACATCATCATCAAGCCGATCGTCTCTGAGAAGAGCTACGGCCTGATCGATGAGCACAACAAGTACACGTTCTTGGTGCGCAAGACGGCCAACAAGACCCAGGTGAAGATCGCGATCGAGCAGATCTTCGGCGTCAAGGTCACCAGCGTGAACACGATCAACCGTCAGGGCAAGCGCAAGCGCACCCGTTTCGGCTTCGGCCAGCGGGCCAGCACCAAGCGGGCGATCGTGAGCCTGGTGGAAGGCGACCGGATCGACATCTTCGGTCAGATCAGCTGATCGTCGCTGACCGCTGCACTGCCAAGCAACACCGACGAGGGATGAACGAAAAAGATGGGCATCCGTAAATACAAGCCGACGACTCCGGGTCGTCGCGGCGCGAGCGTCTCGGACTTCGCCGAGATCACGCGCAGCACTCCGGAGAAGTCGCTGCTTGCCCCCCTGCACAGCAAGGGTGGGCGTAACGTCCACGGCCGGGTGACCGCGCGTCACCAGGGCGGCGGGCACAAGCGCGCGTACCGGATCATCGACTTCCGGCGCCACGACAAGGACGGCATTCCGGCCAAGGTCGCTCACATCGAGTACGACCCGAACCGCACCTCGCGCATCGCGCTGCTGCACTACGCCGACGGCGAGAAGCGCTACATCCTTGCCCCCACGGGGATCAAGCAGGGCGACCGCATCGAGAACGGCCCCGCGGCCGACATCAAGCCGGGCAACTGCCTGCCGCTGCGCAACATTCCGACCGGTACCTTCATCCACGCCGTGGAGCTGAAGCCCGGTGGCGGCGCGAAGCTGGGCCGGTCCGCCGGCGCCCAGATCCAGCTGCTGGCCAAGGAAGGGCAGTACGCCACCCTGCGTATGCCCTCCGGCGAAATGCGCCAGGTGGACGTGCGCTGCCGCGCCTCGGTCGGCCAGGTCGGCAACGCCGAGCAGGCCAACATCAACATCGGTAAGGCCGGTCGTAACCGCTGGAAGGGCAAGCGCCCGACCGTCCGCGGTGTCGCGATGAACCCGGTCGACCACCCGCACGGTGGTGGTGAGGGTAAGACCTCCGGCGGTCGCCACCCGGTGAACCCCAAGGGCAAGCCCGAGGGTCGTACCCGCCAGGCCAACAAGGCCAGCGACCGACTGATCATTCGTCGGCGGAGCAAGAGGAAGAAGCGGTAGGAGCAGCCTAAATGCCACGTAGCCTTAAGAAGGGTCCCTTCGTGGACGACCACCTGATGAAGAAGGTGGACGTCCAGAACGAGAAGGGCACCAAGAACGTCATCAAGACGTGGTCGCGGCGCTCCATGATCGTGCCCGACATGCTCGGCCACACGATCGCCGTCCACGACGGGCGCAAGCACGTCCCGGTGTTCGTCACCGAGTCGATGATCGGTCACAAGCTGGGTGAGTTCGCGCCGACGCGGACCTTCCGCAGCCACGTCAAGGAAGACCGGCGTAGCCGGCGGTAAGCGCCTTAGGAAACGAGGAGTAAGCGATGGAAGCCAGGGCTCAGGCGCGGTTCGTCCGCGTCACGCCCCAGAAGGCCCGCCGCGTGGTGGACCTCATTCGCGGGCTGCCCGCTTCGGAGGCGCAGGCCGTGCTGCAGTTCGCCCCTCAGGCGGCGAGCGAGCCGATCTTCAAGGTGCTGTCGAGCGCCATGGCGAACGCGGAGCACAACTTCAAGCTCGACCGCGAGACGCTGGTCGTGAGCCGGGCGTGGGTCGACGAGGGCCCGACGCTGAAGAGGTTCCGTCCCCGTGCGCAGGGCCGTGCCTATCGGATCAACAAGCGGACGAGCCACATCACTGTGATCGTCGAGTCCCGGCCTGAGGGCCAGGGCAGGCCGAAGGGAAGGACCCGCTAGTGGGCCAGAAGGTTAACCCGCACGGGTTCCGCCTCGGCATCACGACCGACTTCAAGAGCCGGTGGTACGCCGACAAGCTGTACAAGTCGTACGTCGCCGAGGACGTCGCGATCCGCCGCATGCTGCAGAAGGGCATGGAGCGGGCGGGCATCTCCAAGGTCGAGATCGAGCGCACCACCGACCGCGTCCAGGTCGACATCCACACGGCCCGGCCGGGCATCGTCATCGGCCGCCGTGGCGCCGAGGCGGACCGCATCCGTGGCGACCTCGAGAAGCTGACCAAGAAGCAGGTCCAGCTGAACATCCTCGAGGTCAAGAACCCCGAGGTCGACGCTCAGCTCGTCGCCCAGGGCGTGGCCGAGCAGCTGTCCAGCCGGGTTTCGTTCCGGCGGGCCATGCGCAAGGCCATGCAGTCGGCGATGAAGAGCGGCGCCAAGGGCATCCGTGTCCAGTGCGCCGGCCGTCTCGGCGGCGCCGAGATGTCGCGGTCGGAGTTCTACCGCGAGGGTCGCGTGCCGCTGCACACCCTCCGCGCGGACATCGACTACGGCTTCTACGAGGCCCGCACCACCTTCGGCCGCATCGGCGTGAAGGTCTGGATCTACAAGGGCGAGGCCCCGACCAGCCGCGCCGAGCGCGAGGCGGCCGCCGCCGGTGCTCGTGCCGGCCAGCGTCGTGACCGCACCGACCGGCCGCAGCGCGGCCGCGGCGCGGGCGGCGGTCGTGGCCGTGACGGCGGCCCCCGTGGCGGTGGCCGTGGCCCCAAGACCGAATCCACCGCGCCCGCTGGGGCGCCCGAGTCCGGCCCGGCGGAGCAGCCGGGTGCTGAAGGGAGCTGACCATGCTGATCCCGCGCAGGGTCAAGCACCGCAAGCAGCACCGGCCTGACCGCAGCGGAGCCGCCAAGGGCGGCACCAAGGTCGTGTTCGGCGAGTACGGCATCCAGGCGCTTGAGCACCACTATGTGACCAACCGCCAGATCGAGGCCGCTCGTATCGCCATGACCCGGCACATCCGCCGTGGCGGCAAGGTGTGGATCAACATCTACCCCGACCGTCCCCTGACGAAGAAGCCGGCCGAGACCCGCATGGGTTCCGGTAAGGGTTCGCCGGAGTGGTGGATCGCCAACGTCAAGCCCGGTCGCGTCATGTTCGAGCTGTCCGGTGTCGCCGAGCCCGTGGCCCGCGAGGCCCTCAGGCGAGCGATGCACAAGCTCCCGATGAAGTGCCGGTTTGTTAAGCGTGAAGTGGGTGAGGCGTGATGGCTAAGGGCCTGACCGCCGGTGAGCTGCGGACTTCGGACCAGGAAGAGCTGGTCCAGAAGCTGAAGGAAGCCAAGGAGGAGCTGTTCAACCTCCGCTTCCAGGCGGCGACCGGTCAGTTGGAAAGCCACGGGCGGCTGCGCGCCGTCCGCCGCGAGATCGCCCGTATCTACACCGTGATGCGCGAGCGTGAGCTTGGCATCATCACGGTCGAGAAGGAGCCGAGCGATGGCTGAGACAACTGAGAGCACCGAGAAGCAGGCGCGGAACTACCGCAAGACCCGTGAGGGTCTGGTCGTCAGCGACAAGATGGACAAGACCGTCGTCGTCGCCGTCGAGGACCGCGTCAAGCACCCGCTGTACGGCAAGGTCATCCGCCGTACGACCAAGTACAAGGCTCACGACGAGCAGAACTCCTGCGGCGTCGGCGACCGTGTCCTCCTGATGGAGACCCGGCCGCTGTCCGCCACCAAGCGGTGGCGGGTCGTGGAGATCCTCGAGCGGGCCAAGTAAGTCGCCCGGCGGGAGGCCCCTGAAGGGGTCTCCCGCGCAGGCGTCCCCCCTGGGTGGTCCAACTGCTGCCGCCCAGGGCGCATTTGACCAAATCTAGTTCCGCCAGGCTCAGAGAATGAGAACCGGCGTGACACACGGGAGTTGACGTGATCCAGCAGGAGTCGCGGCTCAAGGTCGCCGACAACACGGGTGCCAAGGAGATCCTTTGCATCCGTGTGCTCGGCGGCTCGGGTCGGCGCTACGCGGGTATCGGCGACATCATCGTCGCGACGGTGAAGGACGCCCTTCCCGGCGCGGGTGTCAAAAAGGGTGATGTGGTCAAGGCTGTCGTGGTGCGCACCACTAAGGAGCGCCGCCGCCCCGACGGCTCCTACATCCGCTTCGACGAGAACGCCGCGGTCATCATCAAGGACAGCGGTGACCCTCGGGGCACGCGTATCTTCGGTCCGGTGGGTCGCGAGCTGCGCGAGAAGAAGTTCATGCGCATCATCTCGCTCGCGCCGGAGGTGTTGTAATGCCGAAGCTGCATGTGAAGAAGGGTGACCTCGTCCAGGTCATCGCCGGTAAGGACAAGGGTGCCAAGGGCCGTGTCATCCTCGCCATCCCGCGCGAGGAGCGCGTGGTCGTCGAGGGTGTCAACCTGATCAAGAAGCACTCCAAGGTCACCCACCAGGGTCCGCGTGGCGCCAAGGAAGGCGGCGTGCAGACCATGGAGGCCCCCATCCACGTGAGCAACGTGAAGAAGCTCAAGGATGAGGCGAAGAAGGACGACAAGCCCGCCAAGAAGGCCGAGAAGGCCGACGAATCGGGTGAGGACAACTGATGACCGCCACCACAACTGAGACCGAGCGCCCCGTGCCGCGCCTCAAGCAGCGGTACCGCGAGGAGATCGCGGACAAGCTGCGTGAGCAGTTCGGCATCGAGAACGCCATGCAGATCCCGAAGCTCACCAAGATCAAGGTGAACATGGGTGTCGGCGAGGCCGCTCGTGACAGCAAGCTCATCGAGGGCGCGGTGCGCGATCTCACCGCCATCACCGGCCAGAAGCCGGCCGTCGCCCACGCACGCAAGTCCATCGCGCAGTTCAAGCTGCGTGAGGGCATGCCGATCGGCGCGCACGTGACCCTGCGTGGCGACCGCATGTGGGAGTTCCTCGACCGGCTGCTCTCCCTCGCGCTTCCGCGTATCCGGGACTTCCGCGGCCTGTCGCCGAAGCAGTTCGACGGCAACGGGAACTACACCTTCGGTCTGACCGAGCAGGTCATGTTCCACGAGGTGGACCCCGACAAGGTCGACCGTCAGCGGGGCATGGACATCACGGTCGTGACCACCGCCACGAACGACGACCAGGGCCGGGCGCTGCTCAAGCTTCTCGGCTTCCCCTTCAAGGAGGCGTGATGGCCAAGAAGTCTTTGATCGCCAAGGCCGCGCGGAAGCCGAAGTTCGGCGTGCGGGCGTACACTCGATGCTCGCGCTGTGGCCGGCCCCGCGCCGTCTACCGCAAGTTCGGCCTCTGCCGTGTGTGCTTCCGCGAGATGGCGCACCGCGGCGAGCTGCCCGGCATCACCAAGTCGAGCTGGTAGCCGCAGGCGGGCCTCCGCGACGTTCGCCGTAGCGAGGCCCGCTCGGCGCCGCCCGTACAGACAAGTCATATCAACCGGGTGCCTGAGATAAAGGCGCCCACGACCACACCGTAGGTCCCTGACGCAAGGGAAACCGCGGTGAGGAGGGCCACCGGCCATGACGATGACCGACCCGATCGCAGACATGTTGACACGTCTGCGTAACGCGAACTCGGCATACCACGACACTGTGTCGATGCCGTACTCGAAGATCAAGGCGCACATCGCCGAGATCCTCCAGCAGGAGGGCTACATCCAGTCCTGGTCCGTCGAGGACGCCAAGGTTGGAAAGAACCTCGTGGTGGAGCTCAAGTTCGGGCCCACGCGTGAACGGTCTATCGCGGGCCTGCGCCGGGTTTCCAAGCCCGGTCTGCGGGTCTATGCAAAGAAGGACAACCTGCCCAAGGTCCTGGGCGGCCTGGGCGTCGCGATCATCTCGACGTCCGGTGGCCTCATGACGGACAAGCAGGCCGGCAAGCGTGGTGTGGGCGGGGAAGTCCTCGCCTACGTCTGGTAACGAGGGGAGGAAATACAGCATGTCGCGAATTGGACGGCTGCCCATCCCCGTACCGAGTGGTGTCGACATCACCATCGACGGCCGGGATGTCACGGTCAAGGGCCCCAAGGGCACGCTTTCTCACACGGTCGCTGAGCCGATCGACGTCGCGCGCGGGGAGGACGGCACCATCACCGTCACCCGTCCGAACGACGAAAACAGGGTTCGCGCCCTGCACGGGCTGTCCCGCACGCTGATCTCGAACATGGTCGACGGCGTGACCAAGGGCTACAGCAAGACGCTGGAGATCGTCGGCGTCGGTTACCGCGTCCAGGCCAAGGGCCCGACGCAGCTGGAGTTCTCGCTGGGCTTCAGCCACCCGGTGATCGTCGACGCTCCTGAGGGCGTCTCCTTCCGCGTCGAGAAGCCGACCCTGTTCCACGTGGACGGCATCGACAAGCAGAAGGTCGGAGAGGTCGCCGCGAACATCCGCAAGCTGCGCAAGCCCGACCCCTACAAGGGCAAGGGTGTGCGGTACCAGGGCGAAGTCATCCGCCGCAAGGTCGGAAAGGCTGGTAAGTAGTCATGGCCTTCACCAAGGTTGCAAAGCACACGGCCGCGCGCGCCCTGTCGCGCTCGCGTCGTCACCGTCGTGTCCGCAAGAAGGTCGTCGGCTCTCCGGCCCGCCCGCGTCTCGTCGTCAACCGGTCGGCGCGTCACATCTTCGTGCAGGTCGTGGACGACATCGCCGGCCACACCCTGGTGAGCGCGTCCACGCTGGACGTCTCGCTGCGGGACGCCGAGGGCACCAAGACGGACAAGGCGAAGAAGGTCGGCGAGCTCGTCGCTCAGCGGGCCAAGGCCGCCGGGATCACCGCTGTCGTGTTCGACCGCGGTGGCAACCGCTACGCGGGCCGCATCGCGGCTCTGGCGGACAGCGCCCGTGAAGGCGGGCTGGAGTTCTGATGTCTCCGGCCAGGATCGCAATCAAGAGCAACGAGGAGAGGAACCACTGATGGCTGCAGCTCCGCGTCGCGGTGCCGGCGGCGGTGGTGAGCGGCGAGACCGTCGCGACGATCGCCGCGGCGGCGCTGCCGAGAAGGGCGTCTCGTACATCGAGCGCGTCGTGAAGATCAATCGAGTGGCCAAGGTCGTCAAGGGTGGTCGGCGCTTCAGCTTCACCGCCCTGGTTGTCGTCGGTGACGGCAACGGCCTGGTCGGTGTGGGTTACGGCAAGGCCAAGGAGGTGCCCGCGGCGATCGCCAAGGGTGTCGAGGAGGCCAAGAAGCACTTCTTCAAGGTGCCGCGCATCCAGGGGACCATCCCGCACACCGTGCAGGGTGAGGACGCCGCCGGCGTCGTCCTCCTGCGTCCGGCCTCGCCCGGTACCGGTGTCATCGCGGGTGGTCCGGTGCGCGCCGTCCTGGAGTGCGCCGGCATCCACGACGTGCTGTCCAAGTCGCTCGGCTCGGACAACCCGATCAACATCGTCCACGCGACCGTCGCGGCACTGAAGGGCCTCAGCCGGCCCGAGGAGATCGCCGCCCGCCGTGGGCTCCCGATCGAGCACGTCGCTCCGGTTCGCATGCTCAAGGCTCGCGCCGAGGGCATCGCCGAGGCCGCCGCGGCGGCGAAGGCGGTGAGCTAGCCGATGGCTCGTCTCAAGATCACTCAGGTCCGATCGAAGATCGGTGGCAAGCAGAACCAGCGTGACTCGCTGCGCTCGCTGGGCCTGAAGCGAATCGGCGACGTCGTCGTCAAGGAGGACCGCCCGGAGATCCGGGGCATGGTCGCCGTGGTGACGCACCTCGTCGAGGTGGAAGAGGTCGACTAGTCATGGCTAACGAGAACAACGGCGCGCCGCTGCGCGTCCACCACCTGCGTCCGGCCCCCGGCGCCAACAAGGCCAAGATCCGCAAGGGTCGTGGTGAGGCGTCCAAGGGCAAGACCGCCGGTCGTGGTACCAAGGGCACGCACTCCCGCACCAACGTCCCCCTCGGCTTCGAGGGTGGCCAGGTGCCGCTCCAGCGGCGGCTCCCGAAGCGCAAGGGCTTCTCCAACGCCCTGTTCAAGACGACCTACCAGGTCGTCAACCTGGACAGGCTCGGCGAGCTCTTCCCGGAGGGCGGCGACGTCTCCGTGGAGACGCTGGTCGAGCGGGGCGCGGTCCGCAAGAACCAGCCGGTGAAGATCCTGGGAACCGGCGAGATCTCGGTGGCGTTGAACGTGCAGGCGCACGCCTTCTCCGCCTCCGCGAAGGAGAAGATCGCTGCGGCGGGTGGCTCCGTCACCGAGCTGTAGACAGGCAATACGAGGCGCGGGGGCTCACATGGAGCCTCCGCGCCCGTAGTGCGTTAGAGTGCGCTGGACAGAAGGCTGTCCAGGGCTCGTTGATCAGAGATGTGCCGATGGACCACTCCCAGACCTTCGCTGACCGATACCGCCTAACAGGCGCGCAGGAGGGACCGTGCTGACCGCGATTACCCGGGCGTTCCGTGCGCCCGACCTGCGCAAGAAGCTGCTGTTCACGCTGGGCATCATCGTGCTGTTCCGGCTCGGATCGGTGCTGCCGACCCCGGGTGTGAACACGGCCAACGTCCAGCGGTGTCTGGACGAGGCACAGGCGGGCGACGCCGCCAACATCTATGGCATGGTGCAGCTGTTCAGTGGTGGCGCGCTGCTCAAGCTGTCCGTCTTCGCACTCGGCATCATGCCGTACATCACCTCGAGCATCATCCTTCAGCTGCTCACGGTGGTCATTCCTCGCCTCGAGGCCTTGAAGAAGGAAGGCCAGGCGGGTAATGCGAAGATCACGCAGTACACGCGATATCTGACCATCGGCCTCGGCGTCCTGCAGTCGACCGCCTTCGTGGCGCTGGCGCGCACCGGGCAGCTGTTCCCGAACTGCCGTCAGCCGCTCCTCATCAACAACGACGCCTTCACCATCGTCACGATGGTGATCTGCATGACGGCCGGCACCTCGGTGATCATGTGGCTCGGCGAGCTCGTCACCGACCGCGGGGTCGGCAACGGCATGTCGATCCTGATCTTCACCCAGGTCATCGCGGTCTTCCCCGCCGAGCTGATGAACATCTTCCGCCAGAACGCCTTCACCTTCGTCGTGGTGATGGTCGTCGGGGTGTTCATGATCGCTGCGGTGGTGTTCGTCGAGCAGGCCCAGCGCCGCATCCCCGTGCAGTACGCCAAGCGCATGGTGGGCCGCCGCATGTACGGCGGAACCTCCACCTACATTCCTCTGAAGGTGAACCAGGCCGGCATCATCCCGGTCATCTTCGCCTCCTCGCTGCTGTACCTGCCGCAGCTGTTCGTGTCGCTGTTCGGCAACAAGGAGAACCCCGGCCCGATCGTCCAGTGGCTCGCGCAGAACTTCGTCCGGGGTGACCACCCGGTCTACATGATCACGTTCTTCGTGCTGATCATCTTCTTCACCTACTTCTACGTGTCCATCACCTTCAACCCCGTTGAAGTCGCCGACAACATGAAGAAGTACGGTGGATTCATCCCGGGCATCCGCCCGGGCCGGCCTACCGCTGAGTACCTCAACTACGTGCTCACGCGGTTGACCGCCCCCGGCTCGTTGTATCTGGGCCTGATCTCCATGGTGCCGATCATCGCGCTGGCGGTGGCAGGTGCGAGCCAGAACTTCCCGTTCGGAGGCACGAGCATTCTGATCATGGTTGGTGTTGGGCTGGACACCGTGAAGCAGATCGAGAGCCAGCTGCAGCAGCGGAACTACGAGGGCTTCCTCAAGTAGTGCGCGTCGTCCTGGTCGGGCCCCCCGGAGCGGGCAAGGGGACACAGGCCCAGTACATCGCATCGAACCTGTCCATCCCGAAGATCTCGACAGGGGACATTTTCCGTGCCAATGTCTCGGGCGGTACGGAACTCGGCAAGCTTGCCAAGGAGTACATGGACCGTGGCGACCTCGTACCCGACGAGGTCACCATCGCCATGGTCCGCGACCGTCTCTCCGAGGCCGACGCGCAGGAGGGCTTCCTGCTCGACGGCTTCCCGCGGAACGTGCCTCAGGCGCAGATCTTGAACAAGATGCTCGCCGAGTTCGGCACCTCGCTCGACGTCGTGCTCGAGCTCGTGGTCGACGACGAGGAGGTCGTGCGCCGCCTGGCCGGGCGCCGCACGTGCCGTTCCTGCGGCAAGGTGTGGCACGTGGTGTTCGATCCCCCCTCCCAGGAGGGGGTCTGCGACGCCTGCGGGGGCGAGCTGTTCCAGCGCGACGACGACCGGGAGGAGACCATCCGTCACCGGCTCGAGGTCTACCAGGAGCAGACCGCTCCGCTGATCTCGTTCTACGCCGACGAGGGCATCCTCCGTGGCGTCGACGCCACCGGTCCCGTCGAAGAGATCACGCAGCGGGCGATGGCGGAGCTGCGCCGGTTCGCCGACTGACCCGCGAGGGACGTGCCCGGGCGACGATGAGGACCGCCGTCGCGAGGGGCGGCCCGAGCCGCCGAGCGGATGCGAGGCCATCGAGCACCGCGAGGCGAACGCAGGGCGTTTGTTGGGCTTACGCCACCCCTGGAGTCGTTCTCCAGGGGTGGCGTTGGCGTTGTTGGGGGACAATCGGGGGAATTGCGATGCCGCGCCATCCGTTGATTCACCCCAGGGGGTGCCAGTAAGTGTTCAAGAAGAACAAGCACGGAATTCAGATCAAGACGCCTGAGCAGCTGGAGAAGATGCGGGCCGCGGGTCTCGTGGTCGGGCGCACGCTCGAGTTGCTGCGCGAGTCCGTGCGACCGGGGATGACACCGCTCGACCTGGACGCGATCGCCGAGAAGGCCATTCGCGACGAGGGGGCGATCCCGTCCTTCAAGGGATACCAGGGCTTCCCCGCCACCATCTGCGCCTCGGTGAACGACGAAGTGGTGCACGGCATCCCGACCGACCGGCGGCCGCTGCGCGAGGGCGACATCATCTCGATCGACTGCGGAGCCATCCTCGACGGCTGGCACGGCGACTCGGCGATCACCGTCGGCGTGGGCGAGGTCGACCCCAAGCTGACCGAGCTCATGCGCGTCACCGAGGAAGCCATGTGGCGCGGCATCGCGGCCCTGACGGTCGGCAGGCACCTTTCCGACATCGGGTACGAGGTGGAGCGGTACGTGCGCTCCCAGGGCCGTTACGGCATCCCCCAGGAGTACGGCGGCCACGGCATCGGCACCGAGATGCACATGGACCCGTGGGTGGCCAACCATGGCAAGCCCGGCCGGGGCCCGCGTTTCGAGACCGGCATGTGCTTCGCCGTCGAGCCGATGGTCAACCTCGGGACGGACAAGACCCGTGTCCTCGCCGACGACTGGACCGTCGTCACCATCGACGGAAGGTCCTCCGCGCACTTCGAGCACAGCGTCGCGGTGACCGATAATGGCCCTTGGGTGCTCACTGCCCTTGATGGGGGCAAGGGGCGCCTTGGCGAACTGCTGGGAGACGCGGCGGCCGCCGACGGCAAGACAGTGCGATGAACTGCCTTGACCCGAGGGCCGGGTGAGTCTCTCTCCGGTCGGACGACGAGAGTTGAGGGCGATGGCGGCGACACCGGATATGAGGGCGTCGGACGGCGACAGAGACCGTGTCGCGGCCGCTCTGCGTGAGCATTGTGCCCAGGGCAGGCTCACCATGGACGAGTTCAACGAGCGCCTAGAGCTCGTCTACCAGGGCAGGACCTTCGGTGACCTGCAGAAGCTGACGGCCGACCTGCCCGACATCGACCTCCACAAGCTGCCCGCCACGGCGCAGCCGCCGGCCAAGCGGCCCGCCCGTGGATCCGGCAAGGGGGCCCGGGCGGCGTGGGCGTCCTACTTCTCGGTCCTGGCGGTGTGCACGGTCATCTGGGCCATGACCGACCTCGGTGGCTATTTCTGGCCGATGTGGGTCGCCGGCCCCTGGGGCGCGATCCTGCTGGTGAGCACGATCTTCGGTACGCACTCCAACGACGGCCGTCGCAAGGACAAGGGCCACTGAGCCTTTCGGGCGTTGTGTGCCTTATTGCACGCTGCGGATGAGTGTGGATTTGTACGCGGAACGGATCCTTTCGCCTTCCTAACGTGAGCGGTGTCCGGGGCGAGCGACCCGAAAGGGAGCTCGCCCGGTACGGGGATCGCGTCCTCGACCGGAGGACGCTCGCTCACAGGAGGACACTGTGCGAAAGATTCGCAACCTGCTCGCCGGCACCGCCCTCGCCGGTTCGCTGGCGGTGGGGCTCGCCGCGGCTCCCGCGGCCCACGCCTCGGCCACAGAAGCCACTGGTTCGGCCGCAGAGGCCACCGGTTCGGCCGCAGAGGCCACCGGTTCGGCCGCGGGCGCCACCGGCTCGGCGGCCACCGCCCAGGCCCTGGGCTCGCGGCACTTCTTCGGCCCGATCTACTCGGGCTTCGGGCACGGCGAGGGCCGGGGCGACCGGTCGTACTTCAAGGGCTACTGGATCGGCTCCGGCGGCCGCTACTACTTTTCCGGCAGCCTGTTGGACCGCGACCACGACCACCAGTACAGCTACGTGTGGTTCCGCTGGCACGACGACCACGGCTTCCACACCAGGTTCTTCCGCACGTTCGGCCGCTACGACCTCGACCGCTTCGGCGGGTTCCGCAGGAGCGACGGGTTCGACGACTTCGACGTCCGCGTCTGCGAGGGCCGCTCCGGCACGAGCGACTGCGGCGGGTATACCGACGTCTTCTGACCGATGGTGCCGTCCGGTCCGCGAGGGGACCGGACGCGGGGGATGAGTGGGCGGGCGCGTCATCCGGCGCGCCCGCTTCTTCGCGTCGGAGGAGATCTCCTTCGTCTCCGGGGCGGCGCGCTCGTGGTGGAAGGGGCCCGGCGTTCACGGGCATTGGACGCAGGCTTTACCGATCCCGGTTGTTTCCCGGTTTGGCGCGGGGTAGGTGATCTTTGTCGGACAACTGCGGTCACACCCCACTTCCGGTCCGATGAGGCGGACGGCGCGCGAGCGCCCACGAGCACGCGCCCACCCCGGACCGGTGTCGGCGGTACCGAGAGCCGGGGTGGGCGCGTCCTGATCCCGCAGGCCACGCTGCCGCTGAGCCGTCACACCGAACTCGCAGGTCGCGGCAGTCCACCTCTCTGCACGTCTGGGATAGGGTGGTGGGCGGTTGTGTCCGGTCAAGCGCCAGGCGTTTCGCATTTCCTCGCCAGTTGTCGTACACTCCTTTGTCGGTTCACTATGACCATTGCGCGTCGGCGGTCCAGCGATCGCCGCTCTCTCCAACGCGCTCACGGTCGCGGCTGCGTAGTGTGCCGAAACCTCAGACGACCGATCAGTGAAACGCGAGGGACATGGCCAAGAAAGACGGCGCCATCGAGATCGAGGGCACTGTAGTCGAGTCGCTTCCGAACGCGATGTTCCGGGTGCAGCTCGACAACGGCCATAAGGTCCTGGCCCACATCAGCGGACGGATGCGGATGCACTACATCCGGATCCTCCCCGACGACAGGGTTGTCGTTGAACTGAGCCCTTACGACCTTAGTCGTGGGCGGATCGTCTACCGATACAAGTAAGCCCCCTTCCCGGCAGCGAGGAAGATCCGGCCTGGCCGTGCGGCGCACGGTGGGACTGGTTCGACCAGGCAGGGCCGGCGGGCGGGCCGTCTGGGGAAACGACAAGGACTATGAAGGTCAAGCCGAGCGTCAAGAAGATCTGCGACAAGTGCAAGGTGATCCGCCGGCACGGTCGCGTCATGGTGATCTGCGACAACCTGCGCCACAAGCAGCGCCAGGGCTGATCGCGGCCCGGAGGCCGGCCCGGGCGGGCCGTGACCCCGGAACGAAACCGAAGTAGCGCATCACACCCGCGCAGGCGGCGCACGCCGAACCACGCGGGAGACCCCCGGTCGGAGGCCGGGGCCCTCACCCCGGGCATGGGGAGGGGTAGTGAGGCGTAAGACCTCCGCCACACGAAGGAGAATGCCCGACCATGGCTCGCCTGGTTGGCGTCGACCTCCCCCGCGACAAGCGGCTGGAGATCGCTCTCACCTACATCTACGGAATCGGACGCAGCCGCGCGCAGGAGATCCTGCAGGCCACCGGCGTGAGCGGGGACCTTCGCGTCCACCAGCTCTCCGACACCGAGCTGGTGCCGCTGCGTGACTACATCGAGGCCACCTTCAAGATCGAGGGTGACCTCCGTCGTGAAGTTCAGGCCGACATCCGCCGCAAGATCGAAATCGGCTGCTACCAGGGCATCCGTCACCGCCGCGGTCTCCCCGTGCACGGTCAGCGTACGCAGACCAACGCGCGCACCCGCAAGGGCAAGAAGAAGACCGTGGCCGGCAAGAAGAAGCCCGGCAAGAAGTAGTCCGCGACGAGGCGCAGAGCCGGGCCCGGCCAGGGCCCGTTGCCGCGCCGGCGTCCACGCAGCAGGACCGACCACCTCAGGAGATAGCGCTACATGCCTCCGAAGAGCCGCCAGGGTGCACCGAAGAAGGTGCGCCGCAAGGAGAAGAAGAACGTCGCTCACGGGCACGCCCACATCAAGAGCACGTTCAACAACACGATCGTTTCGATCACCGACCCCAGCGGGAACGTGATCTCCTGGGCCAGCGCCGGCCACGTCGGGTTCAAGGGCTCCCGCAAGTCCACCCCGTTCGCCGCGCAGATGGCCGCCGAGAACGCCGCGCGCCGGGCCATGGAGCACGGCATGCGCAAGGTCGACGTCTTCGTGAAGGGCCCCGGCTCCGGTCGCGAGACCGCCATCCGGTCCCTCCAGGCCACCGGCCTCGAGGTGGGTTCCATCCAGGATGTGACCCCGGTTCCCCACAACGGTTGCCGTCCGCCCAAGCGCCGCCGCGTCTGAGGCCCAGGAGATATAGAGAAATGGCTCGTTACACCGGAGCGGACTGCAAGCTCTGCCGCCGTGAGAAGACCAAGCTCTTCCTCAAGGGCGCCAAGTGTGAGTCCCCGAAGTGCCCCATCGAGATCCGTCCTTACCCGCCGGGTGAGCACGGTCGCGGCCGTCCCAAGGAGTCGGAGTACCAGCTCCAGCTCCGCGAGAAGCAGAAGACCCGCCGCATCTACGGCGTCCTCGAGAAGCAGTTCCGCAACTACTACGAGGAAGCCAACCGCAAGTCCGGCAAGACCGGTGAGAACCTCCTCCAGATCCTGGAGAGCAGGCTCGACAACGTCGTCTTCCGCGCCGGCCTCGCCGTCTCGCGCGACGCCGCCCGCCAGCAGGTGCGCCACGGCCACATCCTGGTGAACGGCAAGAAGGTCGACATCCCGTCCTACCGGGTTCGCGAGCACGACATCATCGAGGTCCGCGAGAAGGCCCGCAACCTCATGCCGTACGAGGTTGCCCGCGCCACCGTCGGCGACCGCCAGGTCCCGGCGTGGCTCGGCGTCGTCCCGGACAAGCTGCGCGTCCTCGTGCACCAGCTCCCGGTCCGCCAGCAGATCGACACGCAGGTCCAGGAGCAGCTGATCGTCGAGCTCTACTCCAAGTAAGAGCTCGCACAACCTGCCGGAGAGCTGTACGGCCCGGATCCGGGCCGTACAGTCGGTAGTGAAGAACACAATCGCGGTGGTCAAATAGCGGGCCCCGCGGAACCAGGGGAGAACCCACATGCTGATCGCACAGCGCCCGTCGCTCCTCGAGGAATCGATCGAGGAGAACCGGTCCCGGTTCGTCATCGAGCCGCTGGAGCCGGGCTTCGGCTACACCATCGGCAACTCTCTGCGCCGCACGCTGCTGTCCTCCATTCCGGGGGCGGCGGTCACGAGCATCCGCATCGAGGGCGTGCTGCACGAGTTCTCGACCGTGCCCGGGGTCAAGGAAGACGTCACCGACATCATCCTCAACCTCAAGTCGCTGGTCGTCTCCTCCGAGCACGACGAGCCGGTCGTGATGTACCTGCGCAAGCAGGGCCCGGGTGAGGTCACCGCCGCCGACATCGCGCCGCCGGCCGGTGTCGAGGTGCACAACCCCGACCTGCACATCGCCACGCTGAACGGCAAGGCGAAGCTCGAAATGGAGCTGACCGTCGAGCGCGGTCGCGGCTACGTCTCGGCCGCCCAGAACAAGCAGCCCGGTCAGGAGATCGGCCGCGTTCCGGTCGACTCGATCTACTCGCCGGTCCTCAAGGTGACCTACAAGGTCGAGGCCACGCGTGTCGAGCAGCGCACCGACTTCGACCGTCTGATCCTCGACGTCGAGACCAAGCCGTCGATGAAGCCCCGCGACGCGGTGGCCTCCGCCGGCAAGACCCTGGTCGAGCTGTTCGGCCTGGCCCGTGAGCTCAACGTCGAGGCCGAGGGCATCGACATCGGCCCGTCGCCGACGGACGCGGCTCTGGCCGCCGACCTGGCGCTGCCGATCGAGGAGCTGAACCTCACCGTCCGCTCCTACAACTGCCTCAAGCGCGAGGGCATCCACACCGTGGGTGAGCTGGTCGCGCGCAGCGAGCAGGACCTTCTCGACATAAGGAACTTCGGCGCGAAGTCCATCGAAGAGGTCAAGCAGAAGCTGCACGAGATGTCGCTCTCCCTCAAGGACTCCCCGCCCGGGTTCGACCCGACGGCCGTCGCCGGCGGCGACTACGACGACGACGACGCCCGTTACGTCGAGACCGAGCAGTACTGATCGGTCCAGGCCGGAGGTGAGCTCTCGCCTCCGGCCGGCACGGCGGGCTCTCCGCCGCGCCAGCGTGTTTCTGTCAACGGGAGCCCTCGGAACCGTCCGGGGCTCCCGGCCCGACCCCGGTACCTGACACGGCCGGAGCGGGTTATCTCAAAGGAGAACGAGCAATGCCCAAGCCTGCCAAGGGCGCACGTCTTGGTGGTAGCCCGGCCCACGAGCGGCTGATCCTGGCGAACCTCGCCACCCAGCTGTTCCAGCACGGCCGCATCCGCACCACCGAGACCAAGGCCAAGCGCCTTCGGCCGCTGGCCGAGCGTCTGATCACCAAGGCCAAGAAGGGCGACATCCACAACCGCCGCCAGGTCCTGACCGTGGTCCGGGACAAGGGCGTCGTCCACCACCTGTTCACCGAGATCGCGCCGACCTTCGCGGAGCGTCCCGGTGGCTACACCCGCATCACCAAGCTCGGCCCCCGTAAGGGCGACAACGCCCCCATGGCGCTGATCGAGCTGGTGAGCGAGCCGCTGAACGCCGTCACCGTCACGCGCCAGGCGCCCGCCGCGGCTCCGGCCGCCGCTCCGGCCGAGGAGATCGTCGAGCTTCCCGAGAGCGACGTCGCCGCGACCGAGACCGACGAGGCTCCGCAGGACGCGGCCCCGGCCGACGAGGCCAAGCCCGCCGACGAGGCCGCCGAGTCCAAGAAGGACGAGGCCTGAGCTTCGTAGCGGCAGTGCCGGGACTTCTCCTCCCGGCCGTTGTTCGATCGTGAACGGGCCCAGCGCACCGACCGGTGTGCTGGGCCCTTCGCGTTGTTTCCACAGTCAGTTTCCACAGGCAGAGCTGGTGAGGGGAGGGATCGGCGTGGCCGAGGTGGAGCCGCGGACGATCCGGCTTCGGCTGGACCTCGGGTACGACGGCACCGAGTTCTCCGGCTGGGCACGGCAACCCGGGCGACGCACCGTCCAGGGCGAGCTCGAATCGGCGCTCGGCCGTATCCTGCGCCTGGATCCGGTTCCCTCTCTGACCGTCGCCGGTCGTACGGACGCCGGGGTGCACGCCCGTGGCCAGGTCGCGCACGTGGATCTCCCGGTGGAGGCTCTCAGCGCCGTGGAGAGCCGCAGGAGCGGCTCCGAGGAGACCCTCGGCACCCCTGAACGGCTCCTGAGGCTCACCAGGCGCCTGGCCGGGGTACTGCCCCCGGATGTGCGGGTTCATCGCGTGACAGAGGCTCCTGAGGGCTTCGACGCCCGGTTCTCCGCGCTCTCCCGCCGCTACGCCTACCGCGTCTGCGATGCCGTGGGGGGCGGCGACCCCCTGCGCAGGCGGGAGGTCGTGTGGTACCCGCGCCCGCTGGACGTGGACCTCATGAACGCCGCCGCCGGCCGCCTGCTCGGGGAGCACGACTTCGCCGCGTTCTGCAAGAGGCGCGACGGTGCGACCACCATCCGCGAGCTCCAGCGGCTCGAATGGGTCCGGGACGACGAGGGGCTGCTCGTGGCGACGGTGGTCGCCGACGCGTTCTGCCATTCGATGGTGCGTGCCCTGGTGGGATCGCTGCTGGCGGTCGGGGAGGGGCTGCGGCCGGTCGACTGGCCCGGGCAGGTGCTGGCCAAGGCCGTACGCGACTCGGGCGTGAACGTCGCCCCGGCGCACGGCCTGTGCCTTGAGGAGGTGCGCTACCCGGACGGCGCCGAGCTGACCCGCCGTGCCGAGCTGACCCGCCGCGTGCGCACCCTCACCCGCTGACCGTCCGGCCTGCGCACGCGGGCTCGCCGCGCGGCGGGAGGGCCGTGGCCGGCCTGCGGGCGGCGGAGGCCGGGGTGAGGAACAGGTTGAGCAGCGCCACGGTGAGCGCGACCGCGCCGTACAGCATCGCGAGGGTGGTCACCGCCAGCCCGGCGCCGATGAGCGCGCCGCCCACGCCCGCGCCCACCGCGCTGCCGAGGTAGAGCGCCGAGGAGTTGAGCGAGACGGCGAGGGGGCCGTCCGCGCCGCGCAGCGCGAGCATCCGGTGGATCTGCGGGGCGAGGCATCCCCAGCCGAGCGCGCCCCAGACCAGCAGCGCGACCGTCGCGCCGGGACCGGTGGTCGCGACGAACGGGAAGACCGCCAGCGTGACGCCCAGGACGCCGAGGATCACGCTGACCAGGGCCCGGGTGTCGCGCCAGGCGTCGACGAGGACCCCCACCAGCTGGCTGCCGACCAGCCCGCCGAGGCCCCAGAGCCACAGATGGTGTGACAGCTCGGTCACGTGGAGCGTGGCGGCCATGAGCGGGGCGATGTAGGTGTACAGCCCGACACTGGCCGCCGCGGCGAGCAGCATGACGGCGGCGACCGCGACCACCCGCCGGTCGGTGAGCACGGCGAGGCGGGCCCGCAGCGGGGGTGGGCTCGCCGGGGTGCCGGCGGGGAGGAGCGAGGCGACTCCCGCCATGGCGACTACCCCGAGCCCTGTGATCAGCCACATCGTCGAGCGCCATCCGGTGCTCTCGGCCAGCGTCAGGCCCAGGGGCACGCCCGCGGCGGCCCCGACGGTCATCCCGGCGGTGACCAGTGCGAGCGCGCGGCCCCGTCGTTCGGGCGGGACGAGTCCGGCGGCCGCGGCGGCGGCCATCGGCGAGTACACCCCCGCGCCGAGGCCCGCGACCGCGCGGGACACCAGCAGCAGGGCGAACGATCCGGCGACGGCGCTGAGCAGGTTGCCCGCGGTGAACACGGCCAGGGCCGCCAGCAGCACCATCCGGACGGGCCTTCGCGCCAGCAGCGTCGCGAAGACGGGGGACAGCAGGCCGTAGGACAGCGTGAAGACGGTCACCAGCTGCCCGGCCGCGGAGGTGGTGGTGTGTAGATCGTGCCCGACGACCGGGAGTATCCCGGCGACGACGTAGGCGTCCAGGCCGAGGGCGAGCGACCCGAGGGTGAGCGGCAGGACCCGCTTCATGGTCACCTCATTTCCGGACCGTGCGGTCCTAAATTAGGGCGCGCGAAGACGTGAGAGGCCCTCGATGGGCGGAGGTGGGGAACCTCAGCGCAGCGCGCGTATGGTCAGGTCGACGATGTCGTGCAGGACCTCGATCCGGGCCTCGGTGCGCCCGAGCTCCCACAGTCCTTCCATGGAGACGTAGAGGTACCGGGCGAGGCTCACCGTCGGCCGTTCGGGCGCCACCTCGCCCTCGGTCTTGGCCCGGTCGAGGGCGGCCGCCATGAGATCTCTGGTGAGCCGCTGGTGCCGTTCGACGATGCGCGCGACCTCCTCGTCGCCCGGCAGCAACTCCATCGCCGTATTGGCGGTGAGGCATCCGCGACCGGTCACCGCCTCGCCGGCGATCCGCCGCAGGTAGACCCGCAGGCCTTCGAGTGGCGACCGGGTGGACTCGACGTCGGCGCGGGCCAGCTCCATCCGCCTGTCCACGTAGCGGTCGAGCGCGGTCACCAGGAGCCGGTGCTTGTCGCCGAACGCGCCGTAGAGGCTGCTCTTGTGCAGGCCGGTGGCGGTGAGCAGGTCCGACAGCGTGGTCGCGTGGTAGCCGCGGGCATGGAACTGCCCGGTGACGGCGTCGAGCGCCAGTTCTTCGTCGAACGCGCGCGGACGTCCGAGCCGCGCGGGTGCCTCGCTCATGGGTCCGACTTTAGAACCGTGCGGTCCAGAAGTCCAATCCGGTGCGGTCCGCGCCCGAGGAGCGGCGCGGCCCCGGCGGGTCACTTGGTCACGCGCTTCTCGATGACCTCGGCCGTGTAGTCGCGGAACGCGCCGCTGACCGGGCCGAGGTCCTTCTCCTGGGCGGTTGGGGTGTGACCGTCGCTGTAGGTGGCGAAGCTGAAGACGATGTAGCGCCCCCAGACGAGCCCCGCCGCGTAGCCGCCCGAGATGTCGGCCTTGTCGGCGCCGCTGCCCGCCGCGCCCGCCAGCCCGCGGAACCACACGGTCTTGGCGAGGTTCTTCTTCTTGTCGGCGGCGACGGCGGCCTCCCTGGTCGGGAACACCGCGATGCCGGTGGTCACGGCGTAGTGGTGCTTGGCGTCGACGTACGTCGCCCTGAGCACGCGGCTGCACCTCTGCTGCTTGAGCGCCTTGCCGAAGCTGCCGATCGCGACCTTCTGGCATTTGCCGGTGATGTCGACCTTGGCGCGTGTGTAGGCGCGGCCGCCCACCGTCACCCGCTGCTTGGCGAAGGCCTCCTTCACCGTGAGCTTCTTCGGGTCGGTCTTCTCGGAGTCGAGCACGCTGGCGGCGGTCGGCTGGTTCGACGGAAGCTCGGCGGGCTCGGACTGCTCGACGGTCACCGACGGAAGCGGGTTCGGCGGCGCCGCCACCTGCTTGGCGTCCCGGGTGACGGTGCGGTAGCCGAAGTAGGCCCCCGTACCGATGGCGGCGACCGCGACCGCGATGCCGGCGACGAGGACGACCTTCTTGCCCTTGCCCGGCGCCGCCGGCTTCGCGGCCGACCCCTGCTCGGCGGCCGCGGCGGCCTCCGGGGTGACGAACGGCGGGCGTTCGGGCACCGGTCCGGCGGCGGGGCGTTCGGCCGGGGGCCCGGAGGCCGGCCGCTCGCCCCCGAACGGCCCGCCAGGCGTGCTCGGGGAGGACGGCCCGGGAGCGGGTTGCACCCCGAACGGAGAGGACTCCATCGACTCGAGCGAGCGCGGCGCCGGCGGCAGCGGCGTGCCGGGCGCGCGAGCCGGCAGCAGCGCGGTGCCCGGAGCCTGGGCCGGAGGGTTCGGGGAGTCACCCGGCGTGGACGAGCCCCTGGGGTCCGCCGGGCCGGACGCGGCGCCGGCCTCGGGGTTCCGCCCGGGGAACGCCTCGCTCGTCATCGGCGCCGGCGGAAGCGGCGTACCCGGTGTGGGCTTGCCGGCGTGCGCCTTCGTGTCCGCCGCCGGGTTCGCGCCTTCCTTCGGTGCCGGGGCCGAGGAGGAGTAGGGAGGGGGCCCGGCCGGGGACGGGCGCTCGTCCGGCGGTGAGGCCGGGCCCGCCAGGTGCGGCAGGGTGACCGGCGCCGGGGGAAGGGGGGTGCCGGGCGGCGGCGGGGGAGGCAGGGAGGCGCCCGTCTGCGGCGCGGGACCGCTCTGGGGGCGGGGTACGGACGGCGCCCCGCCGCCGTCGGAAGCCGTGGAGGGCTCCGAGCGGGACGCCCCCTCGACGGGAGGCGTCTCGGGACCGGGAGCGGTGGCGGGCGTGGGCGGGCGCGGCGCCGGTACCGCCGGCGCCGGGACCGGCGGAGGCGACGGGGCGGGAACCACGGGCGCCGGCGCCGGAGCCGGCACGGGCGGTGCCGGGTGAGGAGCCGGGTCCTGCTCGGGAGACTGTGACGAGGTGGGAGGGTGCGGGATCGTCCCTTCCCCAGGGGTGGTCTCCCCGGTCGGCGTCGGCCGTCGTCCCGGCTCGTCACCGGCCGGCGCGTCGTGCGGCTGTACGGCGGTGGGGCCGGACTGCTCGGAGGGCCCCGCGTCCGGGGAAGGCGGCCAGACGGGGATGTTGACGTGGTGCCGCTCCTGCGGCCCGGTCTCCTCCGATCGCTCCCGGGGATTCTGCGGAGCGGGCCAGGGGTGGTACTGGGTGGGCGACGGGTCCTGGGGCGCCTGCCAGGGCTGCTGAGGGGCGGAGACGGCGTCCTGGGGGGTCTGAAGGCCGGGCCCGGCCGGGGGAGCGGCCCACCTGTTCTGCGGCGCGGAGGCCGGGTTCTGGGGAGGCGTCCACGGGGGAGGCGGGACGAGGCCCTGCGGCGCGGGCGTCCATGGCTGCTGGGGGGCGGATGCCGTGGGCTCCGGGGGGACCCAGCCGTTCTGCGGCGCCGGAGCGGCGTCCTGCGGAGGCCGCCAGGAGGGCTGTGGGGCTGAGAGGGCGTCCTGCGGAGGCTGCCAAGGGGCCTGGGATGCCGGAGCCGCGTCCTGCGGAGGGGAGGAGGCGTCCTGGGGGGAGCGCCACATGGTGGGTGACGGATCGCCGCCCGGCGCGGCGGGAACGGTGTCCTGGGACCGGTACGACACCGCCGGGGGCGGGAACCACGGGCCGGTGGGCGGAGGGGCGGCCGCAGGCGCCTCGGGCGGCGGGACGACCGGCGCGGGCCAGGCGTGCATCTCTCCCGCCGGACCCTGCGGCTGCTGCTCCGCCGGAGGCGGCAGGAAGCCCTGTGCGGGCCAGGGGGCCATGACGGGGCCCGGAGCGTTCGTGGCCGGCTGGGCCTGCTCGATGAACCCGGGAGCCGTACCGGCGGGGGACGGCGAGGTGTCCTGTGGCCGGTAGGTGGCCGGCGGCGCACCGAGAGGGGCGGGAGAACCGGGCCCAGGAGCGGCGGAGGGAGGGGTCTGCGCGCTTTCCGAAGGCCGTCGTACCCGCTGGGTCTCCTCGGGGTTCTGGGAGGAGAGGGACTCGGCGGTGATCGGCTGTGCGTCGTCAGTGCCGGGCGACTGGGGGGAGACGGGCCCCGGCGGCGAGGCGGGAGCGTCCTGCGGCGACGCGAGGGGGCCCGGGGCGCCCGGCGGGTGGCCCGACCCGGTGGGGGAGGCGCCCGGGGGCTGGGGGAGGTCGGGGTCGCGGAACCAGTCGTACTCGCTGGAGAAACGCCCGGAGGACGCCCACCCGTCGAGGCCGGCGGCCTCGGGGTGTTGTGGCTGGTCCGCGGACGGGTCACGGAACCGCGCCGGGTCCCCGGTGGGGGCGGCGTTCGTCGTGCTCTGCTCGGTCCGGGGCACGTGGGGGTGCGCCTGTCCGAAGCTCGGGGGTGGCATTGCCGGAGCCCCCGAGCTCTCGGTGTCGCGTTCGTGCTCGGATCGGGAATCCTGGCCACGCATACGCGGAAGCGTATCCACAGTCGGACTTCGGAGTACCGCTATGGGCGTTTCCCGGTCTCGCTCGACACATCTTTGTAGCGCTATGTGCGCTTGTGAGCTCTTCGGTGTCAGTTGCTTCGTGCGCCGGTGAGCGCGCGGGTGTCCAGGGCGGTGAAGACCGTGTTCTCGGTGATGCCGACGGCCGCGCGGTTCAGCTGCTTCAGCTCGGCCTTCGACGGCTTGTGCCCGTCCTTGTACTGGAACCACAGCATGACCAGGTAGTGCCCCTGTGGCCAGGCGGTGGCGAAGGAGTCGCCGGCGCCCCCGAGCATCTTGGTCGCCGAGTCCTTGCCCTGCAGCGGGCTGACGTAGTCCTTCAGCTCGCTTCCGCTGGCGGCCTTCTCGGCCTTCTTCACCGCCGCCACGTTCTTGAGGTTGGCCACGCCGACGGTGCCGATGAGCTTGCCGGCCCTGTCGCGGAAGCTGGCGCGCAGGAACTGCGTGCAGTCGCCGGCCTTGAGGGCCTTCTGGATGTCGGCGCCGTGGACGGCGTCCTTGCACTTCTTGTCGGAGCGCGACACGGTCATGTAGTACGGGCTGCCGTGCACGGTGACCTTCTTCTGGCCGAAGATCTCTTTCAGGGTGAGCGGCTGGGGGTCGGTCTTGCGCGAGGCCGCCAGGCCGTACTTGTCGCCGTTGCCACCCACCAGCGGCAGCGGAGCCGAGGCGTGGCCGGTCGGGCGCGCCGGGGAGGCGAGGTCGGCGGTGCCGCCGCTGCGGCTCATGACGACGACGGCCACGACCACCGCGACGATGAGGGCGAGGACGCCACCCGCGACGAAGATCGGGGCCCGCGACTGCCGGGGTGCGGGCTCGGGCTCGCTCCGCCGCCTCTCCGCCGGCGGCTTGGCCGAGGGCTCCTCGGTCTTCACGGCCTCGTCGTTCCCCGGGCCGGACGGCGTGGCGGCCGGCCCCTCACCGGCGTACGGACGGCCCGTCGTGCCCTCGGCGTACGGGTGGCCCGGCGTGCCCTCCGCGAAAGGACGGCCCGGCGTGCGCGAGCCCTCGAACGCCGGGCGTCCGAGGCCCTCGAAGGACGGCGACTGCCGCGTCTCGGAGCCCGAGGGGGGCTCGAAGGCCCCTCGCTGCGGCCCGGAGGGGCGGGCCTCCCCGTACGGCTCGAAGAGACCACGCGGCTGCTGCCGGGTTTCGGTGGCCGGGCCGGCCTGCCGTTCGGGAGCCTGGCCCCGCGACCAGAGATCGCCTCCGGAGGGGGCGCCCTGCGGTCGGCCCTGAGGCTCCTCGGCGCGTGACCAGGGGCGCTGGGTGGGGTCGCGGTCGTCGGAGCCCGGCCATGCCGGGGGTTCGGCGGCGTGCTCGTGCGGCTGCGCCTCCGGCCGGAGGTCACCTGCAGGCCGGCCGGTTTCGTACGGGCGGTAAGGCTGGCGGCGTGGCTGTCGATCCCCGGGGTAACCCATGCGCCGAGACTAGCCCGGCGGCGTGACATGACAGGTCAGGAATAACCGAAATCCTGAGTCCACCAAGTGTCGCCGGAACCGTAGGCGACGCCCACCCCGACGGTCCTGATCTGGCAGTTCAGGATGTTCCGGCGATGTCCCGGATTCGACATCCAGCCTCTGACGGCTTCCTCCGCGGACTGGTAGCCGCGGGCGATGTTCTCGGCGGCGCTGTTGGCGTATCCGGCGCGGGCCATGCGGTCCCAGGGGCTCTGGCCGCCCGGAGAGGTGTGTCCGAAATAGTCGCGGGTGGCCATGTCGAGACTGTGCTGCCGCGCCGCGCGGGCCAGGCGGGGGTCGACCCGCAGCGGCCCACACCCCCGCTTGACGCGTTCCTGGTTGGTGAGGCGGACCGCCGCCGCCTCCAGCTGGGCGGCGGGAGGGCCGTCCTGGGCGCCCCCGCTGTCGTCGGGCCCGGCCTCGTCCGGGCCGACCGCCGCGCCGACGGTGGTGCCGGCCGAGGTGTCCGACCCCGAGCCGTCGATGATGTCGCGCCGCTTGGTGGCCGTGGGCGTGGGCTCCGGCCGCACCCGCGCGGTGCCGGGGCGCGCGCTGGGCCGCGCGACGTGGCCGAGCTCGGGCAGGTCGGTCGCGGCCGCCTGGCTGGACGCCCTCGGGGCGGCGAGCATCTGGCGAGGTGAGGCGGGAGGAGGGCCGGTGCTGAGGTAGAGCTCGTCGGTGGTGTGGTGGGAGGCGTCGAGCCGCGAGATCACGACGGCGGCCAGCAGGGCCGCCGTGAGGCACGCCAACAGACCCACGTGGGCCCGCCGACGGGGGGACCGCTGGGTGTGCCTGTTGTTAGGGGGCTGACACATACCGCTGTCAAATATAGGGAGATCGGCTCATGTTAAAGAAGAGACGAAAGAGACCGGTTTTCGTTGAGGCATTGCTTCGATCGCCCAGTACACTGATGCCGCGGACCCGGTGGGAAGCTTCAGCGTCGGTGCCTTCATTTTGACCCACGCCTGTGACTACCGGTAGTCTGCTCATTTGTTGTGTGTGGATCGGTCCGTCGTGACCGATGCGCGGCGCTGTCCGGCGTCATCTCCCTGCTCGTGGAGACGGAAGGTCTGGGCTGTCGTGCGCCCGCCCACGACCTACCGAGAGATGTCAATCCGACAGAAGGCTTACCACCGTGCGCACGTTCACCCCTAAGGCCACCGACGTACAGCGTCAGTGGTACGTCATCGACGCCACCGACGTCGTGCTGGGTCGGCTGGCCACCCAGGTCGCGACGCTGCTCCGCGGTAAGCACAAGCCGATCTTCGCGCCGCACGTCGACACCGGTGACTTCGTCATCGTCATCAACGCCGACAAGGTGGCCCTGACCGGCAACAAGCTGGAGCAGAAGAAGGCGTACCGCCACTCGGGCTACCCGGGCGGTCTGCGCTCCGTGACCTACAGCGAGCTGCTCGAGAAGCGGCCGGAACGGGCCGTGGAGAAGGCCGTGAAGGGCATGCTCCCGAAGAACTCCCTCGGCCGGAAGATGGCCAAGAAGCTCAAGGTCTACGCCGGTTCCGAGCACCCGCACCAGGCTCAGCAGCCGGTGCCGTTCGAGATCACCCAGGTCGCCCAGTAGTAGCACCGTTGGCCGACGGCTGACGCCAAGATCGAAAGTTAGAGGAGAACCGTGGCCGAGCCCACCGGTGTCGAGACGCCCTTCGAGGGTGAGCTGGACATTGCGGACCACTCCGAGGAGTTCCCGTCCGAATACACCAGCGAATCCGCTCCCAGCAGCGAGGTCGCCGCGCGTAAGCCCATCACCACGGGCAACTCGTACGGCACCGGCCGTCGCAAGGAAGCGATCGCCCGGGTACGCATCGTGCCCGGCACCGGCAAGTGGACCATCAACGGTCGCTCGCTGGACAACTACTTTCCGAACAAGGTCCACCAGCAGATCGTCAACGAGCCCTTCGTGACGCTCGGCGCCGAGGACCAGTTCGACGTCTACGCCCGCATCGACGGTGGCGGCGTGACCGGTCAGGCCGGTGCCCTGCGCATGGGCCTCGCCCGCGCGCTGACCGCGCTCGACACCGAGGTCAACCGCCCGCCGCTGAAGAAGGCCGGCTTCCTGACCCGTGACGCGAGGGTCAAGGAGCGGAAGAAGTACGGCCTCAAGAAGGCCCGTAAGGCTCCTCAGTACAGCAAGCGTTGACGGGCCGCCTTTTCGGCACCGACGGGGTTCGTGGGGTCGCGGGTCGCGACCTCACGGCCGAGCTCGCCATGGACCTCTCGGTCGCGGCGGCTCACGTCCTCGGCGATGCCGGCGCGTTCGAGTCGAGCGTCGGGCGGCGTGGCCGCCCGGTCGCCGTCGTGGGCCGGGACCCGCGTGCCTCGGGGGAATTCCTCGAGGCCGCCGTGGTCGCCGGCCTCGCGTCGTCCGGAGTGGACGTGCTGCGCCTCGGCGTGCTGCCCACCCCGGCCGTCGCCTACCTCACCTCGGCCCTCGGGGCCGACCTCGGCGTCATGCTGTCGGCGTCCCACAACCCCGCCCCGGACAACGGGATCAAGTTCTTCGCCCGGGGCGGCTTCAAGCTGCCCGATGCGGTCGAGAACGACATCGAGCAGCGGCTCGGCGAGAAGTGGAACCGCCCGGTGGGCGCAGCGGTCGGCCGCGTGCGCGACGCCTACGGTGAGGCCGACAGATACGTCTCCCACGTGCTGACCACGGTGCCGAACCGGCTCGACGGCCTGCGCGTGATCGTCGACTGCGCGCACGGCGCCGCGCACATGGTCGCCCCCGAGGCGCTGCTGCGCGCGGGCGCGGTCGTGGAGACGATCGGCGCCTCCCCCGACGGCCTCAACATCAACGAGGGCGTCGGGTCCACCCATCTGGACGCGCTGCGCGAGGCCGTCGTGGAGAGCGGGGCCGACGCCGGCGTCGCCTACGACGGAGACGCCGACCGCTGCCTGGCGGTGACGTCGTCCGGCGAGGTGGTCGACGGCGACCAGATCATGGCGGTCCTCGCGCTGGCCATGCATTCGGCCGGCACGCTCGCCGAGGACACCGTCGTCGCCACCATCATGTCCAACCTCGGCTTCAAGATCGCTTTGAAGAAGGCCGGGCTCACCATGGTGGAGACCGCCGTCGGCGACCGGTACGTCCTCGAGGCCATGAAGGCCGGGGGGTACAACCTGGGCGGCGAGCAGTCGGGCCACGTCGTGATGCTCGACCACGCCACCACCGGTGACGGCCTGCTCACCTCGCTGCACCTGCTGGCCGAGGTGGCCCGGTCCGGACAGTCCCTGGCCGACCTGGTGTCGGTGATGACGCGCCTTCCCCAGGTGCTGGTGAACGTCAAGGACGTCTCCAAGGCCAAGGCGGCGACCTCGCCGGAGCTGGCCGCGGCCGTGGCCGCCGCCGAGGAGTCCCTCGGCGACAGCGGACGGGTGGTCATCCGGCCGAGCGGCACAGAGCCGATGGTCCGGGTCATGGTCGAGGCGGAGTCCCAGGAGGAAGCCGAGCGCATCGCGGCCACGCTGGCCGAAGTGGTGCGCGCGACCTGCGCCTGAGAGCCGCACCGCCCGCGAACGAAGGCGGGGTCCACCTCATCGTGGGCTCCGCCTCTTTCTTTTCAGGCGCCGTCGGAATCGGTGGACCTTCCAGGTGATTTAGGGTGGCTGCTCGTGGTCCAGAGGCATAGGCACCAGCTGATAGCCGTCGTTTCGCTCGTCGTGGGCGCGCTGTCGACGTGGGTGCTCGCCGCCACCGGCACCGACGGCGATTTCTTCCGCTCGCTGGGGTACCCCTGGGTGTGCGCGGCGATCCTGCTCGGCGGGCTCGTGCTCGGGGTCCTGACCTCCGTCAAGGGGGCGGTGGCCACGCTGGTGCCGTTCACGGCGCCGCAACCGGTCGTGGCGCTGTGGCAGGGCATGCACGCCGACCCCGGCGGCAGCGGCCTGTGGGTGCTCGGATTCGCGGTCTCGACGCTGCTGATGGTGTTCTCGGTCGGCTGCGTGGCGATCGGCGTCACCGTGCGGCTGATGTTCCGCCGCTGAGGGGCCGGGCCCGGCTCACTCGTCGCCGGTCAGCGACAGCGAGCGCAGGCGCTGGCCCGCCCACACCACCGAGCCGACGGTCACGATGATCACCGCGGGGACGGCGAAGCCCATGCCGACCGATGCCTTGAAGAAGCCCGACGTGCTGACCTGCGCGGCGAAGGTCTGTGCCCACTGCTGAATCGAGAAGTTGCGCGCCCCCGGCACGTAGCCGCCGACGAGGTTCTCCCAGACCACCGCGTAGATGATGCCGATCGTCACCGCGTGCCGCGTGAGCACGCCGAGCAGCAGGAACACCGCGGCGTAGGCGACGCCGCCGATCAGGGCGCCGAGCGCGAACCCGGGCGCGATGCCGGCCTCGTCGCCGATGAGCAGGTACGCGGCGAGGAAGGTCGGCACGGCGGCGAAGACCACGAGCATCGACGCGGCCACGACGAACTTCGTGACGGCGATGACCGGCCGGGAGATCGGCTTGGACAGCAGGTGGATGATGGTGCCGTCGTCGATCTCGGGCGCGATCGTGCCCGTGCCGGCGATCAGGCCGAGCAGCGGCAGCATGGTGCCGATCGCGTAGACCTGCATGAGCTTGACGGCGGCGTTCTCGTCGGTGCTGCCGACGGCCCGCAGCAGTACGGCGAGGCCGATCAGCACGAGGGGGAGCAGGAGCAGCAGAAGCACCCTGCGGCGCCCCAGCACGGCGCGGTAGGTGATGCCGGCGACGACGGAGTTCATCGGGTGCTCCCGGAGATCAGGTAGGAGAAGACGCTTTCGAGGTCCTCGTCGGCGGGGGAGACCTGCCACACGCTCACCCCGGCGTCGCGGGCCACCCGGGGGAGCAGCCAGGTGAACCTGCCGTAGTCGAGGGCCTGCACCTCCAGGCCGGCCTCTCCGAGGGAGACGGCGCCGGAGGAGGGGTCGGCGATCAGGGCGGCGGCGAGGCGCCTGTCGTCGCTGGAGCGCACGTGGAACAGGTGGGGCCGGTCGGTCATGCGCCGGCGGATCTCGCGGAAGTCGCCGGAGGCGGCGTGCCGCCCCGCGACGAGCACCTCGATCTGCTGGGCGACCCGCTCGACCTCCTCCAGGATGTGGGAGCTGAACAGGATGGTGCGACCCTCGGAGCCCAGCCGCCTGACCAGGTCCATCAGATGGAGGCGCTGACGGGGGTCCATGCCGTTGAACGGCTCGTCCAGCAGCAGCACCCGCGGGTCGTGGACCAGCGCGGCGGCGACCTTCACGCGCTGGCGCATGCCTTTGGAGTAGGTCTCGACGCGGCGGTCCTTGGCGCTCTCCATCTCGACCATGGCCAGCGCCTTCGCGGCGGCGTCCTCGGGGGCCGGCAGACGGTGCAGGCGGGCGCTGGACAGCACGAACTGCCAGCCGGTGAGGAAGCCGTACACCGCTTCCCGCTCGGGGACCAGGCCGATGGAGCGGTAGATCTGGTGGTTGCGCCAGATCGGCTTGCCATCGAGCGTGGCCGTACCGGTGGAGGGCGAGAGGAACCCGGCCATCATGTGGAGCAGGGTGGACTTGCCGGCGCCGTTGGGGCCGAGCAGGCCGGTGACGCCGGGGCCGATCGTCATCGTGACGTCGTTGACGGCGACCACGTTGCCGTACCAGCGGGAGACCTGGCGGAGTTCGATGTTCACGACGCGGCCGCCTTGCGGTAGCGGAGGACGAGGGCGGACACGCACACGGCGACGACCGCGACCACGGCGAGCGCGGCGATCGGGCCGCCGATCCCCGGCGGGTAGTCGCCGCCGTTGTTCGGGGTGGTGCCGAAGAGCCACACCTGCACGGCGTCCACGAGGAAGAACGGGTTGATCAGCCAGGCCCAGGCCGCGGCGGAGTCGCGGCTCACCGACATCAGCACCCCCGCCATGACCGCGGACACGGCCGACGACAGCAGGTAGACGGCGATGACCGAGGCCACGCCGAGCCCGCGTCTGGGCGTGAACGACGCCAGCGCGACCCCGACGGACGCCAGCAGCACCGCGTAGATCACCGAGGTGGCCAGCGCGGCCAGGTAGTCGCCGGTGTGCGGGGGGCCCGGCGGGTCGACGACCAGCTCGCCCACGTACAGCGTGGTGAGCGGCACGGCGATCAGCAGGAAGACGGCGATCGCCATGGCCGAGAGCTTGGCGGCGACGTAGTCGGCCGACGTCGACGGCCGGGACAGGTACAGCGGGAGCACCCGGAAGCGGAGGTCGGGCGCGACGAGGTAGGGCGACTGGGCGGCCAGGAAGACCGCGAGCACGGCCTGCATCGTGACGGCGTACGCCGGGTAGGGGATGCCGGGCCGCTTGATCAACGCCATGATCGCGATCGACACCACCGCGGGCAGCATCATGGTCCCGGCCAGCAGGAACGGCATGATCTTCGCGCGCGCCGGGCGGCCCAGGCCGTACACGCCGCGCAGGCTGTGGACGGTGAGCGCCGTGAAGGCGTGCCCCCGGCCGAGGCGCCGGCCGTCGTAGTGCCGGTAGCCGATGTCGTGGATGACGCCGGTGGGCGCCGGTACGGTCTCAGACACCGGCGGCCTCCTCCCTGAAGACGTCCTCGATGCGGTGGCGGCCCTGTTCGAGCCGGACGAGGGACAGGTCGAGGTCGCACACGGCGTCGCGGACGGCGTCGAAGGTGGCCGGAGAGGCGACCTCGACCGTGAGCAGGCGTCCGTGCAGTGCGACCTGCTGGCCCGTCGACGTGAGGGCCTCGGCGAGCCGCTCCTGGCCCTCCTCGACCTCGACGGTGATGGACTGCGTGGCCTGGGTGAACTCGCCGATGGACGACGAGCGGAGCAGGCGCCCCCCGTCGATCACGATGACGTGGTCGCAGACGCGCTCCAGCTCCCCGAGCAGGTGGGAGGTGACCACCACGCTGATGCCGAACTCGCCGCCGATGCGCCGGATGAGGGCCAGCATGTCGTCGCGGCCCTGCGGGTCGAGGCCGTTGGTGGGCTCGTCGAGGAAGACGGCCTTGGGGTCGTGCACCAGGGCCTGGGCGAGCTTCACCCGCTGCCGCATGCCGGTGGAGTAGCCCCCGATGGGGCGGTAGCGCTCCTCATGCAGCCCGACGTGGCGCAGGGTGTCGGCGGCGCGCTCGCGGGCGGCGCCGCGCGGCAGGCCGGACATCTGGGCCATGTGGACGGTGAACTCGGTCGCCGACATGTCGGGCGGCAGGCAGTCGTGCTCGGGCATGTAGCCGACGGCACGCCGGATGTCGAGGGCCTGCGTGGCGGGGTCCATGCCGAGGACGGTGGCCCTGCCCTCCGTCGGCGGCAGCAGCCCGAGCAGGATCTTGATGAGCGTGGACTTCCCCGCGCCGTTGGCGCCGACCAGGCCGGTGACGCCCGGCCCCGCACTGACGGTGAGACGGTCGAGGGCCGTCACCCGGGGAAAGCGCTTGGTGAGTCCCTCGGTGGCGAGGATGGTCATGACCGGACACTATCCAAGTGCGCGGTGAGGATTCCTCGGCCGGACGGAGGAGTTCGAGCCTCGTCCGCAGGGCGGGGAGCCCTGGGGATCAGTCAGGGGCGTTCACAGGCGTGGCCGGGCACGCAGAGGGGACGGCGTGGCGAGCCGCAGGCCGTACCTGGACCAGAAGAACTTCTGCAGGAGCAGCGTGACCGTTCCGGCGATCACCATGCCGGTGATGTTCACCGCGAGCTGCGCGACGGAGCCGGCCACGTCCCCCCAATCGCCGAGCGCGACGGCCACCGCGGCGTAACCGGCGGCCGGGACGGTGGTGACCGAGATGAAGACGCCGACCAGCGCCGACGACTTGCCGGCGGTGACGGACAGCACCCCGGCGGCCCCGGCGAGCAGCGCCACGATGAACGACCACCGGTCGGGCTTGACGATGAAGTCGACCTCGGTGTGCCCGCTTAGGCCGGCCGGCGAGATCCAGCCGAGGCCGCGCGAGACCAGCGCGCACGCGACGGTGACCGCGATGGCGATCAGGAACCCCACGGCCAGGGTGCGGGCCGCCGAGACGATCAGCCGCCAGTCGAGGCGCAGCAGGCCGAAGCAGATCGCCGCGACCGCCCCGAACTCGGGCCCGAGGACCATCGCGCCGACGATCAGGATGATCGACGGGATGAGCACGCCGATCGCCGCGATCTGGGTGGCGATCGCGAGGAACGCCAGGAACGCCCAGCTCAGCCGGGAGTCGCCGGACACCTGCCTCGAGAGCTCCTCCCAGACGACCGCGTCGTCGGGCGCGCCGGGGGCCTCCGCCTCGGCCTTCTCGGCCACCTCGGACATCGACAGGTCGACCCGCTCGACGGCGATCGACCCTTCCCGCGTGATGCCGAGATCCTTCAGCCGCTCGAAGACCTCGCTGGCGACCTCCCTGGCCACGTCGAACAGCACGACGTCGCCCTCGGGACGCCGCGCCGCCCCGGGGAGCACGACGACGTTGGTGACCCCGGGCGCGTCGGCGAGCAGGTCGACCACCTGGGAGCTGCGGTCGGACGGGGAGATCACCCGCGAGTGCAACATGATCGAAGCTTAAGTACGGCGCAGGCGGACACGGCGGACGGCGTGGTCGGGGCCCTTGTGGAGGACGAGACCGGCGCGGCCGCGGGTCGGGGCGATGTTCTCGACGAGGTTGCGCTCGTTGACGTCACGCCAGACGTCCCTGGCGAAGCGCGTGGCCTCCTCCTCCGACAGCTCGGCGATGTAGGCGAAGTACGACTTGGGATCGGCGAAGGCCGTGCGCCGCAGCTTGTGGAAGCGGTCGACGTACCACGAGCGGATGTCCTCCACCTTGGCGTCGACGTAGATCGAGAAGTCGAAGTAGTCGTTGACGGCGAGGGCCGTCGGGGGAGCGGGCTGCAGGACGTTCAGGCCTTCGACGATGAGGATGTCGGGCCGCCGCACGGTCTGCACGGCCCCCGGCACGATGTCGTACTCCAGATGGCTGTAGACGGGCGCGTGCACCTCGGGGACGCCGGCCTTGACGTCGGCGACGAAGCGGACCAGAGCCCGGCGGTCGTAGCTTTCGGGGAAGCCCTTGCGGTGCGAGATGCCGCGCTCCTCCAGCACCTTGTTGGGGTACAGGAAGGAGTCGGTCGTGATCAGGTCGACCCGGGGGTGCTCCGGCCAGCGCGCGAGCAGCGTGTGCAGCAGCCGGGCCGTGGTCGACTTGCCGACGGCGACGCTGCCGGCGATGCCGAGGATGTACGGCGGAGGCTCGTGCTGGTCGCCGAGGAAGGTGTTCACCGCCGCGCTGCGCTGGCGGGCGCCGGTGAAGTGCAGGTTGAGAAGCCGGGTCAGCGGAAGATAGATGTCGGTGACCTCGACCAGGTCGATCGGGTCGTCGACGCCGCGTAGCTCCTCGAGCTCTTCGGCCGTCAGGGTGAGAGGCGTGTTCTTGCGCAGGTCCCGCCACTGCTCGCGGTCGAGCTCCACGTATGCGTGAGATGCCTCCATGGGCGCAAACTCTACTGACGGCGGCGCGGGCGATCGCCGCGGGGCCTGTGTGAGGCGGGAGGGCTGATTCGTGATCATCGGCATCGGTGTGGACGTCGTCGACATCGCACGCCTGCAGGCGACGCTGCAGCGCACCCCGAAGCTGCGGGAGCGGGTGTTCACCGACGCCGAGAGGGGTCTGCCCGCCGCGTCCCTCGCCGCGCGGTTCGCCGCCAAGGAGGCCGTCGCCAAGGCCCTCGGCGCGCCGCCCGGCCTGGCGCACCGGGAGGCCGAGATCACCGCGGGCCCGCACGGCCGTCCCGTCCTCGCCGTGAGCGGCCGGGCGGCGGAGGTGGCGGCCGAGCTGGGCGTCAGGCGCTGGCACGTCTCCCTCAGCCACGACGGCGGGCTCGCGATCGCGTACGTGATCGCCGAAGGCTGACGCCTCGGGGCGTACGCCTGTTTTCCGCACGAGCCCGAATCTCCCTGGTCGGTTCAGTGATCACCGCAGGTCATTGAGGGCGATGTGCGGAAAATGGGCGTTGGCGGGTGGCTTCTCGCCGGAGATCGGGGAGGGCTAGATTCGGTGGAATGCTGACCGCGTACACCTCCGACGAGATCAGGGCGGCCGAACGGGAGCTCATGGCGCTCCTCCCCGAGGGCACGCTCATGCGGCGGGCCGCGACCGGGCTCGCCGTGGCCTGCGCGAACGTGCTTCCCCGGGTGTACGGCTCACGCGTCGTCCTGCTGGTCGGCAGCGGCGACAACGGCGGCGACGCGCTGTACGCCGGGGCGCTGCTGGCCCGCCGGGGCGCGCGGGTGCATGCGATCCTCGCCGGGCGGAAGACCCACGAGGGCGGCCTGGCCGAGCTGCGGCGCGCCGGAGGCAGGACCCTGGACGCGAAGGACGCCGAGGACGGGGTGGCCGAGGCCCTGGTCGGCGCGGCGGACGTCGTCGTCGACGGTCTGGTGGGCATCGGCGGCTCGGGGGCGCTGCGCGAGCCGTACGCCACGCTGGCCGGGCTCACCGCGGACGCGCCCGGTGTGGTCGTGGCCGTCGACGTGCCGAGCGGGGTGGACGCGAGCACCGGTGAGGTCGCCGGCGAGGCGGTCGAGGCCCACATCACCGTGACGTTCGGGGCGGTCAAGGCGGGCCTGCTGATCGACCCGGGGGCGGGCCGTGTCGGCACCCTGCGGCCGGTGGACATCGGGCTCGGCCCGCACCTTCCCGGCCCCGGCGTCACCGCCCTCACCGGCGCCGACGTCGGCCGGATGCTGCCCCGGCCCGCCGCCGAGTCCAACAAGTACCGCAGGGGCGTGGTCGGCGTCGTCGCGGGCAGCGACCGCTTCACGGGCGCGGCCGTGCTGGCCGTCGGCGGCGCCGTACGGGCCGGCGCCGGGCTGGTGCGCTTCGCGAGCGCGGCCGAGGCCGTCCAGCAGGTGCGCGCCAGGTGGCCGGAGGCCGTGACGAAGATCATCAGCCCTGAGGAGGGCGTTCGTGAGGTCGGCCGGGTCCAGGCCTGGGTCCTCGGGCCGGGCATGGGCACCGACGACGACGCGCACGCGATCGCCGCGTCCGTGCTCGGAAGCGACGTGCCGGTGCTGGTCGACGCCGACGGGCTCACACTGGCGGCCCGGGACCGCTCGCTCCTTCGCCGCTCCGCGCCCACGCTGATCACCCCGCACGCGGGGGAGCTCGGCCGTCTGCTCGGCGTCCCCGCCGACGACATCGAGGCGCGCAGGCTCCACCACGCGCGGCTCGCCGCGGCCGAGCTCGGGGTGACGGTTCTGCTGAAGGGGTCGACTACCCTGGTCGCAGAGGAGGGCAGGCCGGTCCGCGTGAACGTCACGGGCACTCCCTGGCTGGCGACGGGCGGCACGGGCGACGTGCTCGCCGGAGTCGCCGGAGCCTTTCTCGCGGGGGGTTTGAGCTGCTATGACGCCGCCTCGTGCGCAGCCCACGTGCATGGCCTCGCGGCCCGGCTGGCCGCGGCCGGCCCCGAGGGCCGGGAGGCGCCCATCGCCGCCCTCGACGTGGCGCTGGAGCTCCCGGAGGCGCTCCGCTCGCTGGGGAGCGTCTGAAACGTGCCGTGGTCCCAGACCGGCGGAACAGGCCCGAGTCCGGTGCCCGGCTGCGAGACTGAGAGGGTGAGCTTCCCCATCCACGGTTCCCTCGTCACTCCGGCCGAGGCCCGAGTCGACCTCACAGCGTTCAAGGACAACATCGCGCTGCTCCGGGGGCATGCCCCGGGGGCCGAGATGATGGTGGCCGTCAAGGCCGACGCCTACGGCCACGGCCTGGTGGCCTGCGGGCGGGCCGCCCTGGAGGCCGGCGCGTCGCGCCTGGGAACGGCCTACATCCGGGAGGCCCTCGACCTGCGGGCGGCGGGCGTGACGGCGCCGGTGCTGTCCTGGATCATCACTCCCGGCGAGCCGATCGGCGACGCCGTCGCCGCCGGCGTCGAGCTGTCGGCGGGGGCCCCGTGGCTGATCGACGACATCGCCGCCGCCGCCCGCCGCACCGGACGCACCGCCCGCGTCCACCTCAAGATCGACACCGGCATCAGCCGGGGCGGCGCCACCCCCGCCGACTGGCCGTCGCTCGTCGACCGCGCGCTCGCCGCCCAGGCCGAGGGCACGATCGAGATCGCCGGGCTGTGGTCCCACTTCGCCTGCAGCGACATTCCCGGGCACCCCTCGATCACCCGCCAGCTGGCCCTGTTCGACGAGGCCCTCCTGGTGGCCGACAAGGCCGGGGTGAACGGCTCCGGCGTCGTACGCCACATCGCCAACTCGGCCGCCACGCTGACGCTGCCGCAGGCGCGCTACGACATGGTGCGGTGCGGCATCGCGACGTACGGCCTGAGCCCGATCCCCGAGATGGGCGACTTCGGCCTGCGGCCCGCGATGACCCTGACCGCGCGCGTCGCGATGGTGAAGCGGGTCCCGGCCGGCACCGGCGTCTCCTACGGCCACCTGTACACCACCGAGCGCGAGACCACGCTGGCACAGATCCCGCTCGGGTACGCCGACGGCATCATGCGCAGCGCCACCAACCGCATGGAGGTCCTCGTGGCGGGGCGGCGGCGCACGATCGCGGGACGGGTCTGCATGGACCAGTTCGTGCTGGACGTCGAGGACGACCCGGTGCGCGAGGGCGACGAGGTCGTGCTGTTCGGGCCGGGCACCGACGGCGAGCCGACCGCGCAGGAGTGGGCCGATTCCCTCGGCACGATCACGCATGAGATCGTGACCAGGATTGGTTCACGCGTGCCGCGCGTTTACCGGTAAGGAGGTTCGCATGTCCACACGGCGCAGGGTCGGGATCGCGGGAGCCGTCGTCGGAACCGCGTCGGCCACCCTCGCGGGTGCCGCCCTGGCCAAGAAGTACGCCGTCGGGCGCATCCGCCTGCGGCCCGACCTGGAGGCGAGCGAGCCGTTCGGGGAGCTGCGGGGACGTCCGGTCACGGTGAAGACCTCCGACGGGGTCGAGCTGTACGCCGAGGTCGACGGCCCCGAGGACGCCCCGCTGACGATCGTCTTCTGCCACGGCTACACCCTGAACCTCGACTCGTGGCACTACCAGCGGCGCGACCTTCGCGACACCTACCGCCTGGTGTTCTGGGACCAGCGCTGCCACGGGCGTTCGGCCCGCACCCCCGCCGAGGACTGCACCATCGACCGCCTGGGCTTCGACCTGGCCGAGATCCTGAACAAGCTGGTGCCGGGGCCGTGCGTGCTGATCGGCCACTCCATGGGCGGCATGACCGTGATGGCCCTCGCCGAGAGCCACCCCGAGCTGTTCGGTGAGAAGATCCGCGGCGTGGCCCTGATCTCCACCTCGGCGGGCAAGCTGGCCGAGATCACCCTCGGGCTTCCCGCGCTGATCTCCAAGGCGGTGCACTGGACCACCGCCTCGGCGATGTCGGTGCTCGGCCGCCGCGCCGCGCTGGTCGACCGGGGCAGGCAGGCCGGCAACGACCTGTCCTTCCTGATGCTGCGTTACCTCGGGTTCGGCGACTCGTCCAGTGTCAGCCCGACCGTGGTCGACTTCGCCGAGTCGATGATCCGCTCGACGCCGACCGACGTGATCGCCGACTTCTACCCGGCGCTGATGTCGCACGACAAGCTCGCCGCCCTCGACGTGCTCAACAAGGTGCCGACCGAGATCATCATCGGGTCCAAGGACTGGCTGACGCCTGTGGACCACAGCAAGGCGATCAACGCGGGCCTGCCGTCCGCACGCCTCACCGAGATCCCCGACGCCTCCCACCTCGTGCTGCTGGAGAAGCCGGCCGCCGTCAACGAGGCGATCGGCGAGCTGCTCAAGCGGGCCGAGGACGCCGAGGCGGCCGGCGGGGCCATCGAGGCACTGGAAGAGACCGACAGCGCTCCCTCCCGCCTCAAGGGCAGGCGAGCCGAGGCAGGAGAGGAAGCCTCATGAGGCGCGCCGCCACGACCGACGACATGCGCGCGCTGGGCGAGGAGATCGCGCGACTGCTGGCGCCCGGCGACCTCGTCGTGCTGTCCGGCCCGCTCGGCGCCGGCAAGACCACGCTCGTCCAGGGCATCGCCGAGGGCCTGAAGGTCCGCGGGCCCATCACCTCGCCGACGTTCGTGATCGCGCGGGTCCACCCGTCGCTGGCCGGCGGCCCGGCGCTGGTGCACGCCGACGCCTACCGCATCGGAGGGGCCCTGGAGATCGACGACCTCGACCTCGACGCCTCCCTCGACGACTCGGTCACCGTCGTCGAGTGGGGAGAGGGCCTGGTCGAAGGCCTGACGGACGACCGGCTCGAGGTCGCCATCGAGCGCGGCGACGACGGCGACGAGCGTCTCGTACGGCTGCGCGGCATCGGACCGAGATGGAGTGAATTGCCCGCCTCGCTCGTCTGACCGTCCCTTGGTGGATCTAGACCGGTAACCTCACCCGCCTTGACGCCTGCCCGCCTTCCTCTGGATCATTCGGAATGAAGATCGTTCCAATGGATTGACCGGATTTTTCTGGGTATGCAGCTGAGGTAAAGCCCAGGTGTGGTCGTGTCGGGCGGGGGCTCGGATCGTACGGGAAGTGGAGTGCGACGGTGCGCAGGGTCGGACAGGTCACGGTTGCTGGAGCATTCCTGCTGTTGGGCGGGGTCGGGTGTACGGCCGAGGCGCAGTCCGGTAGCACGGCGGGCGCCACTCCCACGCCGACGGTGAGCCGTCAGGACATCCGCGTTCAGGTCGTGCCCGACAAGGTGCAGGGCGGGGCGACGAGGTCGGTGCGGGTGCGGGCCTTCTGCCCGGTGCCGCAGGGCGGCACCGACTACCGCGCGACCGCCCGCTCCGACGCGTTCACCGGCGTGGTGACCCTGACCCAGCCGCCCCCCGCCAGTCCCGCCGCGTCCTCGACCCCCGTCACCACCGCCGCGCCCTCGCCCGAGGTGCGCGGCTTCGCGCTGGTCAGCGAGAAGACCAAGCCGGGCAGCTACCAGGTCGAGGTCAAGTGCGAGGGCACCAACGACACGGGCAAGGGCACGCTGACCGTCACCGCCAAGCCGAAGCCCACCGTCACGATCGTGCCGAAGCCCACCCGGACCCACGTCGTGCCCACCAAGGCCCCGAGGGCCGGAGGCGGCGGTACGGCGGCGGGCGGGCCGATGGACGAGCCGTCCGGCATCCCCGGCGGCGTGACCGTGGTGGCGCTGCTCGCGGCCGCCGCCGGCGGCATCGCCTTCGCCCGCCACCGGTCGAAGGCACGCTGATCCTCCCTGGCACGTTCGTTCCATGGCTGATTCCCCCAAGTGGCTGAAGATGGCGACGGCCGGGCTGGTGACCGGCGCGGTGTTGTTCGCCCTCACGGCCCGGCACAGAGAGGCCGCCACGCCCCGGCCGGCCGCCTCCGCCGCCCCCAAGCGGCTCGACATCCCGTCGATCAGCCTCAAGGCCCCGCTGATGAAGCTCGGGCTCGCGAGCGACGGAGAGGTCGAGCTGCCGCCGTTCGAGAAGCCCTCGACGGCGGGGTGGTTCGACCAGAGCGTGGTGCCCGGCGACCAGGGCGCCTCGGTCATCATCGGTCACGTCGACACCAAGACGGCCCCCGCGGTCTTCTACCGGCTGCGCGAGGTCAAGAAGGGCGACGTCATCAAGATCCTGCGGGGGGACGGCAAGACGGCGCGCTACAAGGTCGACTCCATCGAGCAGATCCCCAAGGACCACTTCCCGGCCGAGCGCGTGTACGTCGAGGACGGCCTGCGCCTGATCACCTGCGGCGGCGCCTTCGACCGCAAGGCCCACGAATACCTGGACAACATCATCGTCTACGCCTCCCGCGCCTGACCGGGGCCGCCAGGGCACCGAGGGTGGAGGCGGCGCCCTTTTGCCGCGGGTGACCTGGTGAACCCCGCCCGCGACCGGCGTGACGACAGGAAGCACCGCCGGGAACGGCTAGGCTTGGAATTCGTGCTGGTCTTGGCCTTCGATACCGCGACTCCGGCCGTCACCGCGGCGCTGCACGACGGTGACCGTGTGCTCGCCGCCTCGACGATCGTCGACGCTCGCCGCCACGGTGAGCTGCTCGTCCCCTCCATCGAGGAGGTCCTGCGTGAGGCGGGCGCCTCGCTGCCCGACGTCACCGCGATCGTCGCCGGCTCCGGGCCGGGTCCCTACACCGGCCTGCGGGTGGGCCTGATGACGGCTCAGGCGCTGGCCTCCACCACAGGGGCTCCGGCGTACGGCGTGTGCACGCTCGACGCCGTCGCCTACGCCTGCGGTCTCACCGAGCCGTTCATCGCCGCGACCGACGCCCGCCGCAAGGAGGTGTTCTGGGCGCGGTACGCCGACATGCGCACCCGCCTCGAGGGGCCCTCGGTGAGCCGTCCCGGGGAGGTGCCCGGTGAACTGCCCCTGGTGGGGGCGGGCGCCCGCATGTACGCCCAGGTGCTGGGCGAGGCCCGGCTGGTGGAGGACGCCCCCGACTACCCCCTCGCGGGCGCGCTCGCCTCGCTCGCCGTCGAGCGCCTGAGGGCCGGGGCGGGCCCCGAGGAGACCGTCCTGACCGAGCCGCGCCCGATCTACCTGCGCCGCCCCGACGCCCAGGTGCCCGGTCCGCCCAAGAAGGTGACCGCATGACCGAGCCGGATGGCGGCACGCCCGAGCGGGGCGCCGCCGCGACGCTGCGGCAGATGACCGAGGGCGACCTTCCGATGGTCATGCACATCGAGCGCACCACCTTCCCGTTCGACGCCTGGAGCGAGGGCATGCTCCGCGGCGAGCTGGCCGACCAGCCCCGCACCCGCCACTACGTCGTCGCCGTCGCGGGCGACGGGCGCATCGTGGGCTACGCCGGGCTGGCGGCGGCGGGCGACCAGGCCGACGTCCAGACGATCGCGGTCATCTCCGAGTGGCGCCGCTCCGGCGTCGGCACCGCGATGCTGAAGGAACTGCTCGCCGAGGCCGTGCGGCGCGGAGCGACGGCGGTGTTCCTGGAGGTCCGGGCCGACAACCCGCCCGCGCAGGCGATGTACGAACGTTTCGGGTTCGAGCGCATCGGCCTGCGCCGCGACTACTACGACGACGGAACCGACGCGATCATGATGATGAAGAAGCTCAACGGCGACGTGGAGGGCGCAGATGGCTGACGAGCCCCTGGTGCTGGGCATCGAGACCTCGTGCGACGAGACCGGCGTCGGCCTCGTCCGGGGCCACACGCTGCTCGCCAACACGGTCGCCTCCAGCGTCGAGGAGCACGCGCGGTTCGGCGGCGTGGTGCCCGAGGTGGCCTCCCGCGCCCACCTGGAGGCCATGACGCCCACGGTCGAGCGGGCGCTGGAGCAGGCCGGCCTGCGGTTCTCCGACATCGACGCGGTGGCCGTCACCGCGGGCCCGGGGCTCGCGGGCGCCCTGCTGGTGGGCGTCGCCGCCGCCAAGGCGTACGCCCTCGGCCTCGGCGTCCCGCTGTACGGCGTCAACCACCTGGCCGCTCACGTGGCGGTCGACCAGCTGGAGCACGGGCCGCTGCCCAAGCCGTCGATCGCGCTGCTGGTCTCGGGAGGCCACTCGTCGCTGCTGCTCGTACCGGATGTCGCCCGCGACGTGATCTCGCTGGGCTCCACGGTCGACGACGCGGCCGGTGAGGCGTTCGACAAGGTGGCGCGCGTGCTCGGCCTGCCGTTCCCCGGCGGGCCGCACATCGACCGCGCCGCCGCCGACGGCTCCGGTACGGCCGTCGCCTTCCCGCGCGGGAAGTACGACGACGGCACGCTCGACTTCTCCTTCTCGGGGCTGAAGACGGCCGTGGCCCGCTGGGTCGAGGCCAAGGAGCGGGCCGGTGAGCGGGTGCCCGTCGCCGACGTCGCGGCGTCCTTCCAGGAGGCCGTGGTCGACGTGCTGACGCGCAAGGCGCTGCAGGCGTGCCGCCAGTACGACGTGAAGGACCTGCTCATCGGGGGCGGCGTGGCGGCCAACTCGCGGCTGCGGGCCCTGGCTCAGGAGCGGTGCGACGCGGCGGGCGTACGTCTGCGGGTGCCCCGGCCGGGCCTGTGCACCGACAACGGCGCCATGATCGCGGCCCTCGGCTCCGAACTGGTCGCCTCCGGCGCGACACCTTCCACGTTGAACATCCCGGCCGACTCCTCCCTCCCCATCACCGCCGTCCACATCTGAGGCCCGCCTGCTCCCTTGCCGGCGGCTAGTCCTTCGGGGGGCGGGTGGGGCGCAGGAGGGCTTCGGCGAGGGCGAGCATGGTCTCTTCGAGGGCGCCGAGCCTGCGCAAGAGGTCGTCGTGGGTGGGTTCGATCAGCTTTCCGACCGTCTCGGAGAGCTGGTCGCGGTCGGGCCGCGCGCGGACGAGGTCGGCCAGCTCGGCCAGCCGTGGAAGGGCGTCGGTGGTCTCGGCGAGCCGGGTGTCGATCGAGTCGAACCGCTTGCCCTGGGCATCGCCGTGCGCGTCGATCAGCTCGCCGACGCGTTTGTGCACCTCACCGACCTCCAGCAGCTCGGGGAGCCGCCCGACCCGCTGGTTGACGGCCTCCACGCGGTCGTCGACCATCTCCAGCCGCTCGTTGACCCCCTCGAACGCGGCGTCGATCAGGGTGAGACGCTCGTCCTGCCCGGACAGCATCGTCCCCAGGCCGGTGAGCAGCTCGTCCTGACCCGTCAGGCGCGTACCGACCTCCGCCAGGCGGTCGTCATGGCTCGTCAGGCGGGTGCCGACGTCGGTGAGGTGCTGGTCGACGGTGCCGAGGCGCGTGTCGAGGCCGGCCAGATGGGTGTCGGCCGTCTCGATGCGCCCGTCGACACTCTGGAGGCGGACGTCGAGGGTCTCCAGACGCGCCTCGGCTGCCCCGATGTGGCTGTCGACGTTGTCGAACCGCTCGCCGAGGCCGGTCACGTGGACGTCGACGGCCTCTATGCGGGTCTCCAGGCCCGCGAGCCGCTCGTCGACGCCGTCGAAACGGTCGCAGAGCCGGGTCTCGCTCTCCGCCAGCTTCGCGGTGATGCCGTCGATCTTGCCCGCCAGCTGGTCGACCGAGCCGGTGAGGCGCTCGATGGCCTTGGCGAGGGTCTGCTCCAAGCCCTCGCTCAGGTCGAGCACGCCGCCTTCGAGGCGCTCGGTGCGCTGGGTCAGGTCGGCGAGCGCCTTGTCGAGGCGGCCGAAGCGGCCGCCGGCCGCCTCCATGCCGGAGTGCAGCTGGGTGAGGTGCCTGCCGAGCTCGGCCATGCGCTCGGGGATGGCCTGACCGCCGTCCAGCAGCGCCTGGAGGCGTTTGAGGGCCTCGGCGACCCCTTCGCGCACCGTGCCGAGGTCGGTCCACAGGGCGGGTAACTCGGCGAGGGGCTTCACGCGGTCGCCGACGGTCTCGACCCGGTCGCCGAGCCCGGCCAGGCGGCTGCCGACCCCGTCGACGCGGTCACGCACGATCTCCACGTGCTGCGCGAGGCCCTCGGCCCAGGCCGGCGGCCTGTTCACCAGCTCGCCGAGCCGCCCGCTCAGGCCCTCGACCGCGCCGCTCAGCCCGCCCAGCTCGCGCTCGCGGACCTCGCGGAGCAGCCACTCCATGCCTTCGAGGCGCTGGCGGATCTCGTCGAGGACCGCTCCCTGCGTGCGCTGCTCGTAGACGTGGTCCTGCGCGGCCCTGGCGAGGAGCTCGCGCATGCGGTCGGAGATGGCGGTCTGGCTTCCTGCCTGGAGGAGGGTGTGGTTGGAGTCCACCGGAAGCTCCTTCACTCGCGGGCGGTCGGCCGCTGCGCGGTGGGGACGGTCAGGTCTGCAGGCGTGACGAAAGAGGCGGGTAAACCATCGATCAGGCAGAATCCCGCGCTGGTCAACTGTAGTCGTTCGGGAGGAGACTTTCGGGGCCGACTTTAAAAGATCGTGATTGTCGGTGGATTGCCCGGCTTTGCGGTAAGCGCAGGTCAGGCGGGCTCGCAGACGAATGCGAAAGGACGCTCGCCGATCCGGGTAAGCGCTACAACACATGAATTGTCGCCAGAAAGGCGCAAATCTTTCCTCAAGCGCTCAAGGTCGAGGGCTGAGCCCCGTTTTTTGAGCGTGACCGCGCCGATTCCGCGCTCGCGCAGCGACGCGCGCAGCCGCTTGAGCGAGAACGGCAGCGTCTCCAGCACCTCGTACCGCGAGGCCCATGGCGTGACGGCGGTGCCGTCGCCGGTGATGTAGGCGATGTGCGGGTCGAGCAGGTGGCCGTCGACCAGGGCGGCGACCTCGGCGACGAGATGCGCGCGGACCGCGGCGCCGTCCGGTTCGTACAGGTATCGCCCCACAGGGCCCTGCTCCACCGTCCCGGCGCCGGTGGTCAGCGTCTCCCCGGACGGCAGCAAGGTCGCCCGCCGGGAGACGGACCCGTCGTCCCCGCCGGACGCGCCGCCGGCGAGCGCGCCCGTCCAGACGACGGCCTCCTTGACCTCGCCCCGGTAGGAGACCCACTCGGCCTCCGCGCCGGGCGGGATCAGCTCGTACGGGATGCCGGGCGCGACCTTCAGGCAGGCGGCGGGGGCCCGCGCCACCAGGCCGAGGACCGTGGGCCATGGAGGGGAGTACGCCATCGGGTCGAAGACGCGCCGGCCGGTGGTGCGCCTGGCGGGGTCGGCGAACAGGACGTCGTACGCCTCCGGGGTGACCTCGGCGGCGTCGGCCGTGCGGACCGTGACGCGGTCGCCGAGGCCGAGCGCGGCGGCGTTGGCCCGCGCGACCTCGACCGTGAGCGGGTCGAGGTCGACGGCGTCGACCTCGCAGCCGGCGCGGGCGAGCGCGATCAGGTCGCCGCCGACGCCGCAGCAGGCGTCCACCACTCGTGTGCCGGGCCGGAACCTGCGGGCGCGGTGGGTGGCGACCTCGGCGCGCGTCGCCTGCTCCAGGCCGTCCGGGGTGAAGTACATGAGGGCGGCGTCGGCGCCGAACTTGACCGCGCCGCGCTCGCGCAGACGCGCCTGGGTGAGCGCGGCGGCCGTCAGGGACGCGTCGTAGGTCTTCCTCAGCCTGCTCGCGACGAGGACGGGGTCGGCGCCGCCGGCGACGGCCTCCACGGCATCGCCGAGGGCCCGCTGCCCGCGTGGGGTGAGCAGGTCACGGAAGGCGTCGAGGTCCACGTCTCCTGACGCTATCGCGTGCCACAGAGGGGCCGTGGAGGGTGTGCCGGGTCTTGGCCTGGAAGGCGGACATACCGGGCGAGGGGTATGGAGCCGCTACTGGCTTGGAAACGGTACTGACCTGGGACGGCCTGTCCGTGTTGACTGTGTCGGCGGCCTTGCATACTGTTCAGTGTTGGCACTCTCCTGGTGAGAGTGCCAAACCCGAAATGCGACGAGGCAGGTCTGACACCCGCGACGGCAGGCCGCTGGTCGCCTCTTCAGCTCATCATCACAATCTGAAGGGGAGGTCCGATCGTGACGACCGCCACCAAGGTTCCCGTTAAGCCGCTCGGCGACCGCATCGTGGTCCAGCCGCTTGAGGCCGAGCAGACGACCGCTTCCGGTCTGGTCATCCCGGACACCGCCAAGGAGAAGCCGCAGGAGGGCAAGGTCCTCGCGGTGGGCCCGGGCAACTGGGACGAGGACGGCGAGAAGCGCATCCCGCTCGACGTCAAGGAAGGGGACGTCGTCCTCTACAGCAAGTACGGCGGTACCGAGGTCAAGTACGGCGGCGAGGAGTACCTCGTGCTCTCCGCCCGCGACGTGCTCGCGATCATCGAGAAGTAAAGCCCGGGGCGCGCAAGCGACCAGCCTTACGGAAAAACGCGTGTCAAGCCCCGGGCGCTTCCCTGAACGCCCGGGGCTCTGATGCTGAGAGGACCTTAAATGCCGAAGATCCTGGAGTTCGACGAGGACGCGCGCCGCGCTCTCGAGCGTGGCGTCAACGCCCTCGCGGACGCCGTCAAGGTGACCCTGGGCCCGCGCGGCCGCAACGTCGTCATCGACAAGAAGTTCGGTGCGCCGACCATCACCAACGACGGTGTCACCATCGCCCGCGAGGTCGAGCTCGAGAAGCCGTACGAGAACCTTGGCGCCCAGCTCGCCAAGGAAGTGGCGACCAAGACCAACGACGTCGCCGGTGACGGCACCACCACCGCCACCGTGCTCGCCCAGGCGATGGTCCGCGAGGGCCTGCGCAACGTCGCCGCCGGGGCCTCGCCGCTTTCGCTGAAGCGTGGTATCGACCTGGCCGCGCGCGCCGTCAGCGACCGCCTCCTCGAGCGGGCCCGCCCCGTCGAGGACAAGAAGGAGATCGCCCACGTCGCGACGATCTCGGCCCAGGACGCCCGCATCGGCGAGCTGATCGCCGAGGCGTTCGACAAGGTGGGCAAGGACGGTGTCATCACCGTCGAGGAGTCCAACACCATGGGCCTCGAGCTGGAGTTCACCGAGGGTCTCCAGTTCGACAAGGGCTACCTTTCGCCCTACATGGTGACCGACCCCGAGCGCATGGAGGCCGTCCTCGAGGACGCCTACGTGCTGCTGCACCAGGGCAAGATCGCCTCCATCGCGGAGTTCCTGCCGCTGCTGGAGAAGGTCGCCCAGACCAAGAAGGCGCTGTTCGTGGTCGCCGAGGACGTCGAGGGCGAGGCCCTGGCCGTCCTGGTCACCAACAAGATCCGCGGCACCTTCACCTCCGTCGCCGTCAAGGCGCCCGGCTTCGGCGACCGCCGCAAGGCGATGCTGCAGGACATGGCGATCCTGACCGGCGGCCAGGTGATCTCCGAGGAGCTCGGCCTCAAGCTCGACAACGTCGGGCTCGAGGTGCTCGGCACCGCCCGTCGCATCGTGGTCAACAAGGACAACACGACCATCGTCGACGGCGCCGGCGACCCGCAGGCGATCCAGGACCGCGTCCGCGAGATCCAGTACGCCATCGAGCAGACCGACTCCGACTGGGACCGCGAGAAGCTCCAGGAGCGCCTCGCCAAGCTGTCCGGCGGCGTCTGCATCCTCCGCGTCGGCGCGGCCACCGAGGTCGAGCTCAAGGAGAAGAAGCACCGTCTCGAGGACGCCATCTCCGCGACCCGCGCCGCGATCGAGGAGGGCATCGTCTCCGGCGGTGGCTCCGCGCTCGTCCACCTCTCCAAGGACCTCGACGACCTCGGCCTGGCCGGCGACGAGGCCACCGGTGTCTCCATCGTCCGCCGGGCGCTCGTCGAGCCCGCCCGCTGGATCGCCGAGAACGCCGGCCTGGAGGGTTACGTCGTCACGGCCAAGATCTCCGAGCTGCAGGTGGGCCACGGCCTGAACGCCGCCACGGGCTCCTACGGCGACCTGGTGGCCGAGGGCGTCATCGACCCGGTCAAGGTCACCCGCTCGGCCGTGCAGAACGCCGCGTCCATCGCGGGCATGCTGCTCACGACCGAGGCCCTCGTGGTCGACAAGCCCGAGGAGGAGGCTCCGGCCGCCGCGGGCCAGGGTCACGGCCACGGTCACGGCCACTGATCCCGCGATTCGACCGAAGTACGGCCCGCGCCTCCCGAGGCGCGGGCCGTACTTTTATGTCGGAACGATTTAGCCTGCCCCAGATTTGGTGAGCGGTGTAAACCGATCACGGGGGCGGGGCGTCCGCGCCCGCGTCCTGGACCGTTCTCCGAGCAGGAGCGACATCTAACCAATATGCGGCGAATTCGGCTCCCGCGTGAAATATACAAACACAACCGTGTCGGCACGATTACCCTCCGTTATCGTCGCGTCAATGTGACCAATCCGTATCCATTCACGATGACGACATACGCGATCGTGGCGGGCATCATGCGTAACGTGACCGAGGGATGCGTCGCCGACGCCAAGACTGGGGTAAGGCTTGCGACGAGATCGGATGAGTCCGACCTCAGGGATCTGACGAGCCTTGCCGTACAGGGGGATCGCAGCGCGATCGAAGCATTGCTGGGACAGTTGCGCCCGATGGTGGTGCGCTACTGCCGGGCCCGGCTCGGCCGGGTCGCGGGGCACTACCACATCGCCGACGACGTGGCCCAGGAAGTGTGCATCGCGGTGCTGGCCGCTCTGCCCCGCTACCGTGACATGGGCCGCCCGTTCGCGTCGTTCGTCTTCGGCATCGCCTCGCACAAGGTCGCCGACGCGTTGCGCAACTCCGTGCGCTCCGCCGTGCCGACGCAGGACCTGCCGGACGGCCCCGACCAGGGGCCAGGGCCGGAGGAGACCGTCGTGCGCTACATCGAGGCGGAGCACGCCCGGGAGTTGCTCTCACGCCTGCCGGAGAACCAGCGCGAGCTGATCATTCTGCGGGTGGTGTCGGGACTGTCGGCCGAGGAGACGGGTAACGTACTCGGTATGTCACCAGGTGCGGTTCGCGTCGCCCAGCATCGGGCGCTCGCCAGGCTCCGGGCGATGGCCGACGTGGAGTCGATAGCTTGACCGCTGTCCACTCCGCGCGTTCGCTCCGAAGTCGCGGGTCAGAGGACCCCGAGGTGCTCCGGACGGACGCGCTCATCGACGCGCTCGCACGGCGGGAGCCGGTCGACGGGCATGACGACGACGTCGCCGTGAGGCTGCTCGGCGCGCTGGCCGCCGACGTCGATCAGCGGCTCTCCTCGGTGTCGATCACGCCGTCGACGTAGCCTCGGGCGTACTCCCAGCTGACGTAGTCGGCGGGGTCGGGCTCGAAGGCGGGCTCGTGCACCTGCGGGCGCCCGTGGTCGATCATCTGGCGTAGGTTGCCCCGGAGCAGGTCCCAGTCGAAGTAATGCTGCTCGCCGCATTCGGGGCAGTCGAGGACCAGCCCGAGCACTCCCTGCGGCTCCAGCAGCGAACGGAAGGTCTCCACGTCGGCGAGATCGGTGAGCGCCTCGTCGCGCTCGGCCAGGGTCAGGGGCTCGGCGTCGTCGAGCTCGCCGAGCTCGGCGGCCGGGTCGTTCGGGTCATCCGCGAAGGGGTCGCGGGGGACTTCTTCCAGCACGCATTCCACCTTATGACCCTCACCTACCCTGATGAGGGCAAGTGGTGGGAAGCATCGGCCGCCTCAGGACGTTGTCCACAGGAACCGGACCCGGGCCAGGAGGCCCGCCGGGAGGTTCTCCACAGCTCACCGTGCCGCCGGCGGTTGTCCACAGGCCTGCCGGGGCGGGGGATGAGGGACCACTAAACTTGCTCGCAGGGGGTCGGCGCCTTTCCCCGTCTTGAGAGCGCCATGGCAGGAGGGTTGCAGATGGCAAAGTTCACCGAACCGGGGCTCACGTTCGACGACGTGCTCTTGGTTCCCGCTTATTCCGACCTGCAACCGGGTGACGCCGACACCACGACCCGTCTGTCGCGTTCGATCACTTTGCGGATCCCGCTGGTGTCCGCCGCGATGGACACCGTCACCGAGGCCCGCATGGCGGTGGCGATGGCCCGCCAGGGCGGCATCGGCATCCTGCACCGAAACCTCTCCATCGACGACCAGGCCCAGCAGGCCGACCTCGTGAAGCGCTCCGAGGCCGGCATGGTCACCAACCCCGTGACCTGTTCGCCCGACGACACGCTCGCCGACGTCGAGGCCCTGTGCGGGCGTTACCGCATCTCAGGAGTCCCCGTCACTGACGCGACCGGGGTGCTCGTCGGCATCGTCACCAACCGTGACATGCGCTTCGAGACCGACCACAGCCGTCCGGTCCGCGAGGTCATGACCAAGATGCCGCTGGTCACCGCCCCCGTCGGGGTGTCCCGCGACGAGGCCTTCCGGCTGCTGCGGCAGAACAAGGTCGAGAAGCTCCCCCTGGTCGACCCTGACGGCCGGCTGCGCGGGCTCATCACCGTCAAAGACTTCACCAAGAGCGAGCAGTACCCCCTCGCCACCAAGGACGCCGACGGCCGCCTGGTCGTCGGCGCCGCGGTCGGCGTCGCGGGCGACGCCGAGCAGCGCGCGATGGCCCTGATCGAGGCCGGCGTCGACGTCATCATCGTCGACACCGCCCACGGCCACTCGCGTGGCGTGTGCGACATGGTGGCCAAGATCAAGGCGAACGGCCGCGTCGACGTCATCGGCGGCAACGTCGCCACCCGCGTCGGCGCCCAGGCGCTCATCGACGCCGGCGCCGACGCCGTCAAGGTCGGGGTGGGCCCCGGCTCGATCTGCACCACCCGTGTCGTGGCCGGCGTGGGCGCCCCGCAGGTCACGGCCATCTACGAGGCGTCCCTGGCCTGCGCCCCGGCGGGCGTCCCGGTCATCGGCGACGGCGGCCTGCAGTACTCCGGAGACATCGTCAAGGCCCTGACCGCCGGCGCCAACACCGTCATGCTGGGCTCGCTGCTCGCCGGGTGCGAGGAGTCGCCGGGTGAGCTGATCTTCATCAACGGCAAGCAGTTCAAGTCCTACCGCGGCATGGGCTCGCTCGGCGCGGTGCGCAACCGGGAGCGCGGCGGTTCCTTCAGCAAGGACCGCTACTCCCAGGAGGGCGTCACCAGCGAGGACAAGTTCATCCCCGAGGGCATCGAGGGCCAGGTGCCCTACCGCGGTCCCGTCGCCGCCGTGGCCCACCAGCTCGTCGGCGGCCTGCGCCAGGGCATGTGGTACACCGGGTCCCGCACCATCGACGAGCTCCATGAGAACGGCATGCTGATGCCGATCACCGCGGCCGGTCTCAAGGAGAGCCACCCTCACGACATCCAGATGACGGTCGAGGCCCCCAACTACCACCGCCGTTGAGTCGCGGGCCGGGCGGCCGCCACGCAGGCGGCCGCGCGGTTCGCGGATGCGGCGGACAGGCGAGGGTAGAACGACGCGCGAGCGTAGAGACGTACGAGCACAGCGGCTCCTCCGAACGACGGGAACGACGACAGCATGACGCAGGTAGAAATCGGGCGCGGTAAGAGCGGGCGCCGGGGTTACGCCCTCGACGAGATCGGCATCGTCCCGTCGCGGCGCACCCGTGACCCGGAAGAGGTCTCCATCGCCTGGCAGATCGACGCCTACCGCTTCGAGTTGCCCGTCGTGGTCAGCCCCATGGACAGCGTGGTGTCCCCGAAGACCGCGATCGAGATCGGGCGGCTCGGCGGTCTCGCCGTGCTCGACCTCGAAGGTCTCTGGACCCGCTACGAAGACCCCGCCCCGCTGCTGTCCGAGGTCGCCGAGCTCCGCGGCGAGGCCGCCACCAAGCGCCTGCAGGAGATCTACTCCGCCCCCATCAGCGACGAGCTCATCGGGCGCCGCATCGAGGAGGTCAGGTCGGCCGGGGTCACCACCGCGGCCCGGCTCTCCCCGCAGCGCACCGCCCAGCACTACAAGGCCGTGATCGACGCCGGGGTCGACATCTTCGTCATCCGCGGCACCACCGTCTCCGCCGAGCACGTCTCCGGCCGGGCCGAGCCGCTCAACCTCAAGCAGTTCATCTACGAGCTCGACGTGCCCGTCATCGTCGGCGGCTGCGCCACCTACACCGCGGCCCTCCACCTCATGCGCACCGGTGCCGCGGGCGTCCTGGTGGGCTTCGGAGGCGGCTCCGGCCACACCACCCGCACCGTTCTCGGTGTCGCGGTGCCCATGGCCACCGCCATCGGCGACGTCGCCGCGGCCCGCCGCGACTACCTCGACGAGTCCGGCGGCCGCTACGTCCACGTGATCGCCGACGGTGGCATGACCAGCTCCGGCGACATCGCCAAGGCCATCGCGTGCGGCTCCGACGCCGTCATGGTGGGCTCCCCGCTGGCCAGGGCCGCCGAGGCCCCCGGGCGCGGGCACCACTGGGGTTCGGAGGCCCACCACGGCGACCTTCCGCGCGGCGAGCGCGTCGAGGTCGGCACCATCGGCACCCTGGAGCAGATCCTCCACGGCCCTTCCACCGTGGCAGACGGCTCCATGAACCTCATGGGCGCCCTCCGCCGCACCATGGCCACCGCCGGCTACTCCGACCTCAAGGAATTCCAGCGCGTCGAGGTCGTCGTCGCCCCCCACGTCCACTGACCGACGAAGCATCGCGCCAAAGCGGTGACTGACCGAAGCGACCCGCGGGCGGCGAGCCGTAACGGCTCGCCGCCCGCGGTCGCTCGGAACGACCGGTGGACCGGTGGGACGGGTTCCGGGCCCCTTCGACGTGGACCGGGCCCGTGGCCGCTGGGACCGGAGGGGGCCCTCCGAGTGGTCCGTGGCCGCTGGGACCGGGGGGGTGGTTCGGGGCCCCCTGAGTGGACCGTGGTCCGAGGACCGGGCGGTTAAGGATCATCCGCGTGGTCGGTAGACCGGTGGTGGTTCCGATCGTTCGGATGGATCGGTAAGCCGGTGGGTGGTTCGGGGTTCCTCTGGGCGGTCAGGGGGTGGTGAGGAGGTCGAGGAGGTGGGTGACTTCTCGGGCTACGGCGTCGCGGCCGTCTTTGAAGTACTTCCGCGAGTCGACCGCCTTGGGGTTGGCGGACAGGTGAGCCCGGACGGCGCCGGTGAAGGCGTTGTTCAGGTGGGTCGCGATGTTGATCTTCTTCATGCCGTGACGTACGGCGGCGCGCAGAGTGTCGTCGGGGACGCCCGAGGAGCCGTGCAACACCAGGGGAACCGGTACGGCGTCACGTAGTTCGGCGATGAGCTCGAGGTCGAGCACGGCGTCCTTGGTCGTCATCGCGTGGGAGCTGCCGACCGCGACCGCCAGGGCGTCGACCCCGGTCGCGGCGACGTAGGAGACCGCCTCCTGCGGTTTGGTCCGCACCCCGGGCGCGTGCACGCCGTCCTTGCCGCCGATCTCGCCCAGCTCCGCCTCCACCCAGGCGCCGCGCTCGTGGCACCACGCCGTGATCTCGGCCGTCGCCGTCACGTTCTCGGCGTCCGGCAGGGCGGACGCGTCGTACATCACCGACCCGATCCCGAGCCCGACCGCCTCCTCGACCAGGGCGCGGTCGGTCGCGTGGTCGAGATGGACGGCCACGGGCACCTCGGACGCCTCGGCGACGGCGAGGCAGGCCAGGGCCAGGGGCTTCAGTGCCCCGTGGTAGCGGACACAGTTCTCGCTGATCTGCAGCACCACGGGACTCTGCGCCGCCTCCGCTCCGGTGACGATCGCCTCGGCGTGCTCCAACTGGATCACGTTGAAGGCGCCCACACCCCAGCGGGCTGCACGGACGATGTCACCAGTGGTCACCAAGGGCATGCTTCGACTCCGATCTGGGGGTGGATGTTTCGGTAGACCTCGAAGTCGATCTCTCCGGCCACCGGGGTGGCCACGGCGGCCGCGCCGAGGGCCGCCGCCGTCCGCAGGCGGTCCGGCCAGGGCGTCTCGCCGGCGAGTCCCAGCGCCAGCCCCGCGACCAGGGCGTCTCCGGCGCCGGTCGGATTCCCGTGCACGGCATACGGCATGCGGGCGCGCCATGATCCGTCCGGTGTGACCGCTACGAGCCCCTCGGCTCCCATCGACACGACCACGGATTCCGCCCCCGCCCGTCGAAGCACCTCGGCCCCGGCGAGAGTGTCCGGCTTCGCGCCGGGCTGTCGGGAGAGGGGGGCGGTGGCCAGGGCGCGGGCGAGTTCCTCGGCGTTCGGCTTGATGATCGAGGGCCGTCCGGGAGGTGCGAGCCTGAGGGGCTCTCCGTCGGCGTCCACGATGGCGGGCACGCCGCGCTCGCGGGCGTGTGCGGCGAGGGTCGCGTAGAAATCGGTGGGCACGCCGCGCGGGAGGCTGCCGGACAGGACGACGGCGTCCGCGCCAGCGATCAGTTCATGAAATGTCGTGATGAATCGGTCGAGGTCGGTGAGGGTGACCTCAGGACCGGGTTCGTTGAAGAGCGCGGTGAAGGGGGCCTGTCCGGCGCCGAGGGGCACGGCTTTGGAATCGCCACCGGGGTCCTGACCGGCGGCTGTGCGGCGGCCGGTGATCACGAGCGTCGAGCGGGAGTCGGCGGCTATGGGGGTGAGCGCTGAAGGCAGGCCGGCGACAGCGAGGTCCGCCTCGATCGCCGTCCCGGTGGCACCTCCGGCCAGCCCCGCCACCACGACCTCGTGCCCGAGCGCGGCGAGCACCCTGGCGACGTTCACGCCCTTGCCGCCCGCCCGGCGGTGCACCGCGTGAACCCGGTTCACCCCGTTCCAGTCCACCCCGTCGACCGCGTACGTCACATCGAGCGCCGCGTTCAACGTCACCGTGACGATCACATCGCCCCCCAGAGGTGCGGCGGGGACGAAGCGCGCACCGGTTCCGCGCCGTGAGCGGCGCCGCTGTCGCCGGCCTGTGTCCCATCGTGTCGGCGCCGAAGGTGGGGTGTCCGTCGTGGGTGAGGAGAGGTGGTGGTGGGGTGGTCGGGGGGGTTGGGCTTGGTTCGGTGAAGGGGGTGGTGGTGAGGGGGGAGGGGGGTGGGGGTCATGGGGTGGTGATCCAGGTGCCTTGTCTCATGACGCCCTGGACGGTGAGGGCGTCGTCGAGGACGACGAGGTCGGCGTGCTTGCCGACGGTGATCGAGCCGATGTCGTCGGACAGGCCGAGGACGCGGGCGGGGGTGAGGGAGGCCATCTCGGCGGCTTCGACGATGGAGACGCCGACCTCCTGGACGCTGCGCCGGAAGGCGACGTCCATCGTGAGGGTGCTGCCGGCGATGGAGCCGCCCTCGACCAGCCGGGCGACGCCGTCCGCCACCTCGACCTCGAGGGACCCGAGGCGGTAGGTCCCGTCGCCGATGCCGGCGGCCGCCATGGCGTCGGTGATCAACGCCGTGCGGTTGGCGCCGGCCACCGCGCTCGCCAGCCGCAGCATCGCCGGGTGCACGTGGACCCCGTCGTTGATGAGCTCGATCGTCACCCGCTCGTCCTCCAGCAGCGCCGCGATCGGCCCGGGCTCACGGTGGTGCAGCGACGGCAGCGCGTTGTACAGGTGGGTGGCGACGGTGCAGCCCGCCTCGATGGCCTCGCGGGCCTGGTCGTAGGTGGCGTCGCTGTGCCCGAGGGCCGCGATGACGCCCTCGGACACCGCCGCGCGGACGGTGTCGAGGCCGCCGGGCAGTTCGGGGGCGATGGTGAGCATCCGGACGTGTCCCCGGCCGGCCTTCAGCAGGCCGGCGAACTCGCCGGGGGAAGGGGCGCGCAGCAGCGAGGGGTTGTGCGCGCCGCACCGCGCCCGCGCGATGTACGGGCCCTCGAAGTGGACGCCGGCGAGCAGCCCGTCGTCGCACAGTTCGGCCAGCGCGGCGGTGGCCCGTGCCAGATCGGCGGGGGCCGCGGTGACGAGGCTCGCGACGATCGTCGTGGTGCCGTGCTCGGCGTGGAAGGCGGCGACGCGCCGCGCCTCCTCCTGGTCGCCGGAGGGGAACGACCCTCCCGCGCCGCCGTGGGTGTGCATGTCGACGAAGCCCGGGACGACGTAGCGCCCGGCGAGGCTGTGCCCGTCGCGGGGGGCCTGGCCCTGGCCGATGTGGGTGAAGCGGCCGTCCTCGACGGTGATCCAGCCCTCGTGCACGCCGGCAGGAGTGACGATGCGCGCGTCGGCGAGTGTGATGCTCATGAGGACAGGATCACAGATCGGGTCAGGTGGAGCGGCTCGTCGGGGTCGAGTCCGCGGGCCTGCGCCCGGGCGACCGCGACCCGCTGGACCCGTACGAGCTCCGCCAGCGGGTCGGCGTCGGAGGTCACGAAGGCGCCGCCGGTCCTGGTCACCTCGTCGGCGAGGCCCTCGGGGGCGGTGCCGAGCATCCAGGTGATCCGGCCGGGCCCGGCGATGCTGATCGGGCCGTGGCGGTACTCCATCGCCGGGTACGCCTCGGTCCAGGAGCGCGAGGCCTCCCGCATCTTGAGGGCGGCCTCCTGGGCGAGCCCGTAGGTCCAGCCCCGGCCGAGGAAGGTGAACTGCTCGGCCTCGATCATCTCGCCGGGAACGGGTTCGGTGACCGCCGCTTCGGCGTCGGCGACGGCCTTGGTGAGGTCCTCGCCGAGGTGGGCGCGCAGCAGCGCGAGCTGGGCGGTGGCGAAGCGCGTCTGGACGACCGACTTCTCGTCGGCGAAGTCGAGCACGACGACCTCGTCGGCGAGAGTCATGACCGGTGTGTTCGGGTCGGCGGTGATGGCCGTGGTCCTGGTGCCGCCAAGTGAACGCAGCAGATCGAGCACCTCGGTGGTGGTGCCGGACCGCGTCAGCGCCAGCACCCGGTCGTACGTCCGTCCGAGGGGGGCCTCGGAGGCGGCGAAGGCGTCGGTCTCGCCCTGCCCGGCGCGTTCGCGCAGGATGGCGTACGCCTGGGCGATGAACCAGGAGGTGCCGCAGCCGACGACGGCGACGCGCTCGCCCGGCCGGGGAAGGGCCTCGCTGCCGGCGAGCCGGACGGCCCTGCGCCAGCAGTCGGGCTGTGAGGCGATCTCGGTCTCGGTGTGCGTGGTCACGGCCGGCCCTCCTGTTTGCGTTGTTCTGCATTTTTTATAGCAGTAATGAGCACGATTGCGCATCACCCCGTGTGCGCGCAAGGTGTGTGAAAGCGCTGTTCTTGTGCCACGCTTTGTGAGCATGAGCCGGTATGAACGGTGGAACGCCCTGCTCGAGCTGCTGGCTCAGCATGGACGCCTGACGGTCGAGGAGGCCGCCGACACCCTGCAGGTGTCGACGGCGACGATCAGGCGTGACTTCGACGAGCTCTCGCAGCAGCAGATGCTCATGCGCACGCGGGGCGGCGCCGTCGCGCAGAGCGTGAGCTACGACCTGCCCCTGCGCTACAAGACCGCGAGGCACGCCGGGGAGAAGCAACGGATCGCGGAGGCCGCCGCCGATCTGGTCCCGCCGGGCGCGGTGGTCGGCATGAACGGCGGCACGACCACCTCGGAGGTCGCGAGGACCCTCGCGCTGCGCGCGCATCCGGGGGCGCAGCTCACCGTCGTCACCAACGCGCTGAACATCGCCGCCGAGCTCACCGTGCGGCAGAACGTCAAGCTGGTGGTGACCGGCGGGGTGGCGAGGCCGCAGTCGTACGAGCTGATCGGCCCGCTGTCGTCCGGGGTGCTGGAGCAGGTCACCCTCGACATCGCCTTCCTCGGGGTCGACGCCATCGACGCCGTAGCGGGCGCCTCCGCCCACCACGAGGGGGAGGCGAGCGTGAACAACCAGCTGATCCGGCGCGCCTCCCGCGTCGTCGCTGTCGCCGACGCCTCGAAGGTGGGACGCCGGGCCTTCGCGAAGATCTGCGGCATCGGCGAGATCGACACGCTGATCACCGACGCGAGCCTCCCGGACGCGGCGGCGGCCGCCTTCGCCGAGGTGGGGGTGGAGGTCACGCGGGTCTGACAGTGTGAGGAGCGTCATCCCTGGTACGGCATGCCGTACCTACCGCCGGGTAGGTACAGGACACAACGCGACAAGCCGTACCCCAGGGGGATCGCAATGGCAGCGGAGACAGCCGGCGGCGCGACGCCGGCCACGACCGGCAGGACGCCCGGCGGAACACACTCGGCGCGGCTGGGACCCGAGGAGAGATCGGCGGCGCTGGCCCGCATGGCCGAGCCCGACGCCGAGCTGGACGTGATCGTGGTCGGCGGCGGGGTGGTCGGTTCCGGCGTCGCGCTGGACGCCGTCACCCGAGGCCTGTCGGTGGGGCTCGTCGAGGCGCGCGACTTCGCCTCCGGCACCTCCTCCAGGTCCTCCAAGCTGATCCACGGCGGCCTCCGCTACCTGGAACAGCTCAACTTCGATCTCGTACGCGAGGCCCTGCAGGAGCGGGCGCTGCTGCTGCAGCGGATCGCCCCGCACCTGGTCCGCCCGGTGCCGTTCCTGTTCCCGCTCACCCACCACCTGTGGGAGCGGACCTACGTCGGCGCGGGACTGACCCTGTACGACACGCTCGGCTACTCCACCGGCCTGACCCGGGGGATGCCCGGCCACCGCCACCTGTCGCGGCGGCGCGCCCTGCGGCTCGCCCCGGCGCTGCGCAAGTCGGCGCTCACCGGCGCAGTGCAGTACTGGGACGCCCAGGTGGACGACGCGCGGTACGTCACCACCATGCTGCGCACCGCCGCGTCGTACGGCGCCCTGGTCGCCTCGCGGACGAAGGTCGTCGGCTTCCTGCGCGAAGGGGAGCGCGTGACCGGGGTGCGGGTGCGCGACCTGGAGACCGGTGCCGAGTTCGACGTGCGGGCGCGGCAGGTGGTGAACGCGACGGGCGTGTGGACCGACGAGATCCAGGAGATGGTGGGCGGGCGCGGCCAGATCCACGTGCGCGCCTCCAAGGGCATCCACCTGGTCGTCCCCCGGGACCGGATCCACTCGCTCACCGGGATCATCCTCCGCACCGAGAAGTCGGTGCTCTTCGTGATCCCCTGGGGTCGGCACTGGATCATCGGCACGACCGACACCCAGTGGTCGCTCGACAAGGCCCACCCGGCCGCGTCGCGGCAGGACATCGACTACGTGCTCGACCACGTCAACGCGGTCCTGTCGGTGCCGCTGACCCGCGACGACGTCGAGGGCGTGTACGCGGGCCTGCGCCCGCTGCTCGCCGGGGAGTCGGAGGAGACCTCCAAGCTCTCCCGGGAGCACGTCGTCACCCACCCCGTGCCCGGCCTGGTGATGATCGCGGGCGGGAAGTACACGACGTACCGCGTCATGGCGAAGGACGCCGTGGACGCGGTGGCGCACGGCCTCGACCAGCGGGTCCCCGTGTCCTGCACCGACAAGATCCCGCTGATGGGCGCGGAGGGGTACCAGGCGCTGTGGAACGCCCGGCACCGCCTCGCCCGATCCTCCGGCCTGCACGTGGCCCGCATCGAGCACCTGCTGCAGCGGTACGGATCGCTGATCGACGAGGTGCTGGCGCTGATCGAGCAGGACCCCTCGCTGGGGCGCCCGCTGGCCGGCGCGGACGACTACCTGCGAGCCGAGATCGTGTACGCGGCCACGCACGAGGGCGCCCGCCACCTCAACGACACCCTCACCCGGCGCACCCGCATCTCGATCGAGACCTTCCACCGTGGCACGGCCGTCGCCCAGGAGGCCGCCGAGCTGATGGCGGGGCCGCTCGGGTGGGACGCCGAGCAGGTCAAGCGCGAGGTGGAGTACTACACCAAGCGGGTGGAGGCCGAGCGGGCGTCCCAGGAGCAGGACACCGACCAGGAGGCCGACGCCATCCGGCTCGGCGCACCCGAGATCGTCCCGGTGGCCGAGCCGGAGGGCAAGACGGTCTGAGACCCAGGCTCAGGAGGCGAAGGGGATCCACGCCTGGTCGGCGAGGGTCCCCGCGTCGCTGGCCTTGATCCCGTTGTACGAGACCGTCCACAGGGTGCCGCCGATCACCACGCACCGCCGGATGGACGGGTCGGACGGCATGAGGTCGTTCTTGGTGGACGTCTTCGGGTGGCTGATCAGCCCGGTCTTCGTGATGGCGCCGTCACCGATCTTCAGCACCATGGCCGCCGACCGGGAGTCGTCCGGGCGGGGGCCCCAGCTGTTCACCGGGACGACGGCCAGGCCGGACTCGGGCCAGTACAGGAAGGCGTGCGGGTCCCACTCGGCCTCCGACCCGCTGTCCTTCTGGTGGAACCGCGCGAGCAGGGCCGGCTTGGCGGGGTCGCGGACGTCGAACAGCGAGAGCTGGGTGCCGAGGGTCCTGCCCTTCGCGCTCGCCTCCTGGCCGATGCCGATCAGCCGGCCGTCCCCCGCCGGGTGCAGGTAGGCGGAGTACCCGGTGATCTTCAGTTCGCCGGTCACCTTGGGCTGGGCGGGGTCGCGCAGGTCGAGGGTGTACAGCGGGTCCACCTGCTTGAAGGTCACGACGTACCCGACCGGGCCGATGAAGCGCACCGAGTAGATCCGCTCGCCCTTGCCCAGCCCGGTGACCTCGCCGACCTTGGCCAGCGTGGCGGAGTTCAGCACGTACACGGCGCTGGAGCTGTTCTGCGAGGTGATCATCTCGCCGCTGCCGGAGGAGGTGGTGGCGATCCGCAGGTTCCCGTCGTACTCCGACAGGGAGTACTGGTTCAGCAGCCGTCCCGGGACCAGGCCGGAGGCCACGTACTTCGGCGCCCCGCCGCCGGTGATGTCGAACCGGTGCACCTCGGTCTCCTCCGGCGGAGCCTTGTCGACGCTCGGCGTGCTCTCAGTGGTGCTGGGCGGCACGGGGGTCACGCTGCCGTCGGAGGACGGGGTCGCCGACGGGCTGGAGGACGGGGTCGCCGACGGGTCCGCGGGCGGTGACTGCGTCGTCGGCTCGTCGCTCGGCTCGACCTTCTCCGCCGGGGACGAGCTCGGTGGGTCCTTCGGCGCCACGGCGGTAGCGGAGGGGGTGGCGGACGGGGAGGCCTCCGCCTCTCCCGGCCCGACGGTGTCGTCCAGCGGCCGCACGTCGATCGCACGGTAGGACCACCAGTGCGGGTTGCTGGTGACGTACAGGCTGGTCGGGGTGCCGTACACGGTGTCGCCGTCGGCCGCCACGGCGATCGGGTCGTCACCGTCGAGCCCCGCTTCGAGGTCGATCGTGTGGACCGTCAGCATCGAGGTGCCGCTGTACTTGTCGGGGTGGCTGACCTGCTCGCACTTCACCTTCTCGGTGCGCTCCGCCCCGTCCGGCCCCGCCACCTGGTAGGTCGGCAGCCAGGCGTCGATCGGCGCCGACAGCACGGTCTTGCGGTTGCGCTCGGTGAGCTTGTCCTCCTGCTGCTGCTCCGGACCGGCCGCGGGGAAGTCGATCGTCGGCTGCGACCGCACCACGATGCGCACCGTCGAACCGGTCATCCGGGCGTCCACGTGCGAACCGTTCGGCGTGATGGCCCCGAGGATCTTCAGGTCCTTCAGGTCGACGAGCACGTACTTCGGGCCCGGCGACGGCCGCCGCTTGGCGATCGCGCCGAACGGGATCATGCCGCCGTCCGAGAAGATCACCAGAGCGCGGTCGCCGTGGATCAGCAGGTCCGCGGGGACGTACCCCTGCTCGGCGGGGACCAGCCGCAGGGTGCCCGTCACCTTCTTCGACGCCGTGTCGACCACGCGCAGCATGCCGCGGGCGTAGGTGATGAGCCGCTTGCCGTCGGTCTTGACGAGGTCGGGCTCGTCGACGCCCGCCTCCTGCACGTTCGTGGTGGAGTAGGACGGCTCGAAGGTCGCGGTGGCCGTCGAGTCGGCCTTCGCCCGCGCCTCGGCGGGCAGCCTGCCGACGGCGTCGAAGACGACGTTCCCCCCGAGCCCGTACGGGCCGACGTTCTCCGCCGTCGCCCTGCGCAGGTCCGTCAGCATGTCGTCGCAGCCGGTGTAGGCGACGAGCTTTATGTTGTCCAGCCGGACGGGTTCGCCGGCCTTGGACGGGCCGGCGCTCCCGCCGCTGGTACACGCCGACGCCACGAGCCCCAGGGCGAGCGCGACGGCCGCGGCCGTACCGATCGAAGTCCTCATGCCCCTACGACGAATCCGGGCGGGGAGAGGTTCAGGAACCCTTCGGCGGTCCGAAGTCCCACCGGCGTCGGGGCAGCGGCGACCGTCGATAGACTATGAGGGCCGCGGTGTCTTTTGGGGGGTCTTTTCGGTGTCTGAGTTCGACACGGTCCTTGTCGTCGACTTCGGCGCGCAGTACGCGCAGCTGATCGCGCGCCGGGTCCGTGAGTGCCACGTGTACTCCGAGATCGTCCCCTCGACGATGCCGGTGGAGGAGATGCTCGCCAAGAACCCGAAGGCGATCATCCTGTCCGGCGGGCCCGCGTCGGTGTACGCCGAAGGCGCCCCGGCGGCGCCCGAGGGGCTGTTCGAGACCGGGGTGCCCACGTTCGGCATCTGCTACGGCTTCCAGGTGATGGCCCGCGAGCTCGGTGGCCAGGTCGCCAAGACCGGCATCGCCGAGTACGGCGGCACGCCGCTGACCGTCGCGAGCGAGGGCGCGCTGTTCGCCGGGCTGCCCGCCACGCAGTCGGTGTGGATGTCCCACGGCGACAGCGTCGTCGCGGCCCCCGAGGGCTTCGAGGTCACCGCGTGGACCTCCGACACCCCCGTCGCGGCGATGGAGCTGCGCGAGAAGGGGCTGTACGGGGTGCAGTTCCACCCCGAGGTGCTCCACTCCGAGCACGGCCAGACGATCATGAAGCACTTCCTCGACGCGGCGGGCTGCCGTCCGTCGTGGACCATGCTCAACATCGTCGAGGACGCCATCGAGGCCGTGCGGGAGCAGGTCGGCCCGGAGGGGCGCGCGATCTGCGGCCTGTCCGGCGGAGTCGACTCCGCGGTCGCGGCCGCCATCGTCCAGCGCGCCATCGGTGACCGCCTGACCTGCGTGTTCGTCGACCACGGGCTGCTGCGCAAGGGCGAGGCCGAACAGGTCGAGCGTGATTTCGTGGCGGCCACGGGCGTGAAGCTGCGGGTCGTCGACGCCGCCGAGCGCTTCCTGAAGGCGCTGTCCGGGGTCACCGACCCCGAGGAGAAGCGCAAGATCATCGGCCGCGAGTTCATCCGGGTCTTCGAGGACGAGCAGCGTGCCATCCTCGCCGACGGCCCCGTCGACTTCCTCGTCCAGGGCACGCTCTACCCCGACGTCGTCGAGTCGGGCGGCGGCACGGGCACGGCCAACATCAAGTCCCACCACAACGTCGGCGGGCTGCCCGACGACCTGAAGTTCTCCCTGGTCGAGCCGCTGCGCACCCTGTTCAAGGACGAAGTGCGCCGGGCCGGCGAGGAGCTCGGCCTGCCGCCCGCCATGGTGTGGCGCCAGCCGTTCCCCGGCCCCGGACTCGGCATCCGCATCGTCGGCGAGGTCACCGCCGAGCGGCTCGCCATCCTGCGGGAGGCGGACGCGATCGCCCGCGAGGAGCTGTCGCGCGCCGGGCTCGACCGCGACATCTGGCAGTGCCCGGTGGTGCTGCTCGCCGACGTGCGCTCGGTGGGCGTCCAGGGTGACGGCCGCACCTACGGCCACCCGATCGTGCTCCGGCCGGTGAGCAGCGAGGACGCCATGACGGCCGACTGGTCCCGCGTCCCGTACGACGTGCTGGCGCGCATCTCCACGCGCATCACCAACGAGGTCCGCGAGATCAACCGCGTGGTCCTCGACGTCACCAGCAAGCCGCCGGGCACCATCGAGTGGGAGTGACCCCCGCCTCCTCCTGAGGGGGAGGTCAGTCGTCGAACTCGCCGTCGCGCACGCCCAGGACGAAGGCGTGCCACTCAGCGGCGGTGTAGCGCAGCACCGTGCCGTTGGGGTCGGACGGGTTGCGCAGTGCGACCGCGCCGCCGGGAAGATAGGCGATCTCGATGCGGTCGTCGGAGGTGCTTCCCGGGGCGCTGAGCCAGGTCACATCCGAGATGTCCATCGCGTACAGCTCGGCCTTCTCGCCTACCTCGCTCATGCTCACCCTCGTGGTCGCCGGACGGTGCGGTGGTCGCCGCCGGGGGCGGCTACGGAAAGGCTACGTGACGGCGCGGTCGGTCGCCATGGGCTTTCGCCAGGTGCGGTGTTTCACCTCCTGGCATCAAACGGTCAGCGGGGTGCAGCTTGCTGCCGCCCGTTCGCCTGGTTCCGGACCCTGGAATGCCGGAGAGTTGTTCGTGCGAGAACAAATACGAACCTCCGGAAAACGGCCACCGAAAGGGGGTCGGACAGAAAGGGAAAACAAATGCGGAACCTGCGCCCCGCCCTGGTGGAAGTGAAACTCCTCGGCCCCGCCGCCCGCGGCACCACCTGGGACTGAGACCACCGGCCGCGCGGAAAGAGGAATGACAATGTTCGCCGAACTGACGATGCGCCGCACCTCCCCTCTCACTCCGGACTCCGCGCGGGTCGACGGGGTCCGGATACTGGCTCTCCTGCCGCGTCGGTGGTCGAGGCACCTGAGGCAGGCGGGAGAGCAGATCGTCATCCGCGTCGACACCGACGACGAGAGCACCAGCGCCCAGCTCCGCGCCACCGTGAGCGCCACCCTCACCCACCCGTCCCTCCACCACTGGCACCTCACGACCTGCCATCCCCTCGGCTGACGCCGGCGGGCGCAGAGGGGCGGTATGGAGGGTCAGTTCCAGCCGCCTACCGGGTAGGTGTCGCCGGGGAGCAGTTGCCGGCCGCGGAGGAGGGACTTCACGGGGACGACGTGGTAGCCCTGCTTCTCCAGGGTGGTGAGGATCTTCGGCATGGCCGCGACGGTCTCCGGCCAGATGTCGTGCATGAGGATGACGCGGTCGCGTTTGGCCAGGCCGAGGACCTTGCGGGTGATGGCCTTGGTGTCGCGCAGCTCCCAGTCGCGGGCGGAGCCGTTCCACAGGATCTGCGAGAGTCCGAGTTCGGTGGCGATGGCGCCCACGCGGTCGTCGGTGTCGCCGTACGGCGGGCGCATGATGTCGGGCCGCCTTCCGGTGGCCCTGTGGATGGCGTCCTGGGTGCGGCTCAGCTCGTCGCGGATCTGGTCGTCGGTCAGCGACGTGAGATGGGGATGGGTGAAGGTGTGGTCGCCGATCTGGTGGCCCTCCCGGGCCATCCGTCGCGCGATCTTGCCGGACTTCGCGACCCGCTGGCCGACCAGGAAGAACGTGACCTTCGTGTGGTGCCGGCGCAGGAGGTCGAGCAGTTGCGCGGTGTACCGGCCGGGGCCGTCGTCGAAGGTCAGGGCGATGCACTTGACCTTCGCGCAGTCGACCGTGGTGCCGCTGGGGGCGTGCCGCGTGTCCGCCGTGGCCGGAGGCGCTGTCGCCAGCCCCAGTACGGCCGTCACCAGGACCGGGATCAAACGCCGCATCGTTCCCCTCCTTGTCGAAATCGCCGCGCCACCCTATACCAGTCCATTGCCTGGCGAGAAAGGCGAATCAGGTATGGGGAAGGGGCCCGCCTCGGTGGAGCGGGCCCCGGCCTCGTCACGCTGTTCTGGTGACCCGGAAGGTGCCGATGCCCCGGCTGCGCTCGCTGAGGGGCAGCGAGGGGTCGGAGTGGGCGTCCGGCACGGTCAGAGTGGTGTTGGTGGGTATGCCCACCGGCCTGATGTCCACGATGGGCTGTACGGGCGCTTTGCCGACGATGTGGGGAATCGCGGCCACCCACTGGACGAGCTGCGCCGTCGTGATCCGGAAGATGGCCTTGCCCGTCGTGTCGACGGCGATCCTGAGGACGTACTGCGCCTCGTAGCCATTGTCGAGGTTCGCCGGCTCGGAGAGCTGGAAGAGGGAGTGGTTCCTGGCGTCCCCGGGCGCCAGGACGTCGACGAACGCGAAGGTGTGGCACGAGCTCTTCCCGGCGGGGATGTCGAAGGCGCACACCGTGGCGCTGGATTCGACCGTCTGGGTGGCGCCGGCCCGGGCCGGGCCCGCTAGACGAGTAAGTCCTAAGTCGCTGTGAAGAGGACTGCGGGGAACAGCGAAGGGTGTCGATGATCCGTTTGTGACGACAGACATCAACACCCTTCTCACCGCACTGTACGTCAAGATCGATGACTG
>NZ_JAHDTF010000029.1 GCF_018531465.1 Sphaerisporangium fuscum | reverse complement strand
TCCCATTCGCGTTCGACGCTGTAGAGGGCGTCGACGCAGGCGGTCTCCAGGTCGGTGCCTGATCCGTTGCCCCAGCTGTCGTCGGTGCCGGTGTAGGCCGAGCCGCCCTGCCCGCCGCACTGCAGGCCGCTGCGCGTCGGGTCCACCATCTGGTAGCTCCCGCCCGAGCTGCGCGTGTCGAGGGTCACCTGGCCGTAGTAGTAGCCCCGTCCGGCGCCGGCCCGCACCTCGTCGTAGGAGCTCAGGATCTCCCCGCTGCGGGCGTCGACGAACACGTGCTGCTTGCTCGGCTTGCCGTCGGCGATACCCGCGACCACGGCCTCCCAGGCCAGCTTGGGCGTGGCGTCCCAGGCGAACACGACCAGGCGCGGGGCCGCGCTGTCGTCGGCCCGGTCCAGCCGCGTCCTGGCCTTGGCGGTCGCGGCCTCCCCGGTCACCTTGGCCCGTGTCGGGACGTTCTCCGCGTGGGGTCCGGAGGCGTTCACGGTGTCGCGCACGCGGCCCTGGCCGTCCGTCACGACGACAGCGTCGCCGCCGACGACCGGAAGGCCCTTGTAGGTGCGCTCGTAGCTGACGTAGTACATGCCGCCCGCGCCGGGGACGACGTCCCGGCGCCAGTACGTCTCGTCAGGGCCTTTGCGCAGGTGGTCGAGGCCGCTGGCGACGGCCTTGTCGGCGGCCTCGGCCGCCTTCAGACGGGGGTCGGCGGCCGGCGCCTTCGAGGCGCGGGCGTTCGGTGGCTGGGCGGCCGCCGGTGAGGCGAGCACCAGAGCGGCCGCCACGGTTAACCCGGTGGCGGCCGCCAGTGCGGCTGTGCGTCTCACGGAGGTACTCCTCTCGAGGCTCATCCCGTGCCGCCACCGTTCGTGGGCATGACGGCAGGCCGCGCCGCGAGAGCGGCGGGCACACGGGAATCGGGGGGTGAATCAGAAGGAGCCGAGCAGTGTTCTCGTGGAACGGCTCGAAAATAGAGGCGACCGCGCGCGCCGAATATCCGTACGAGTATCCGTATGAATACGGCAATACGGACAGGCGTAGCCCCGACACGCTGCGTACCGCCGACACGTCCTTGAAACGGTGCCTGCGGCGCTGTCGTTTCAGGGCGGCCCTCTCTGGGGGTAGGGCTGTCCGTCGCGCAGGTGCTGGTGGGTTCAGGTCGTCGACAGGGTCGGTATCGCCGTGTCGTTGGCCAGTTTCTCCGTGAGGTCGGCTACGACTGTGTCACCTCAGGTGGCGCGCTAGCCTGTCAGAGGAGGAAGTGGTGCCCCCGACGGTTGGATCTGTGGTTTGACTTGCTCGGGATGCTCCCCGCGTGGTGCGGCCGGCCTGAAACTTCAGGCATCCCCGCGGACTGTCCCGACTTCGGAGCCGACCACACCACTTTCATACAGGGGTGCCGAGAAGATCAGGCGCCCAACGTGTGGTTCTTGATTCCGCTCACGAACGCGGACCACTCGTGTGGTGTGAAGATGAGGGCCGGTCCGGTCAAGTTCTTGCTGTCCCTGACGGCGACGAGATCGGGCAGGTTCGATGCGACCTCAACGCAATTGCCGTTGTCCGTGCTGTAGGTGCTCTTGCGCCACCGCGCGCCCCGAGGGTCACTCATTTTGGTTCACACTTCCTGAATGAGACGTAGTGACTGCTTGAAAGGTAAAGCCTCCGCCCTGATCGCGTCATACCGGGCAGCTAGCTGCGCTATCACCTGTCGGTCGTCTATCGTCCGCCCCGAGGGTTGGGCGTCCGAGTAGGCGGCATAGGCCGACCCGTTCCGTTCGGCGATGATGAACCCGCCTGCCAGCCCGCAGTGCTCCTCGGCGTCAAAGGGCACGATCTGGATCGTCACGTTGGAATGCCTGGCCACTTCCAGCAGGAGCTTCAACTGTTCCCGCATGACGTCTGCGCTGCCTATTCGGCGGCGGATCACGGCCTCGTCCATCAGGAAGGTGATCGTCGGCGGCGTGTCCCTTTGAAGGATCGCCTGTCGCCGCATGCGGCTCGCCAGCCGTTCCTCCACTTCCGCAGGGGAGAGGCCGGGGGCGGCCGTGAACATCGCGCGCGCATATGCCTCTGTCTGGAGGAGGCCGGGGATGAGGTTCGGTTCCCAACTCCGCAGTGCTTCGGCCTCTTCCTCCTCCTCGAGCCATGGCCTGAGATGCTCGGGGGCTCTGTCCCAGGTCGTAGCGATGTAGAGCCCGAACATGGTTCCGTCGAGTCCGAGAGCCTTGTCGCATGCCTTGGCGAAGTCGTCGCTCGGTGCGCGCTTGAGAATCTCGACCATGGCGACGAGCGAATCCGAGAAGCCCATGCGCGAAGCCAGTGCCCGTTGCGAGAGTCTCGCCGCCTGCCGATACCGTCGCAGCTCGGAGGCGAAAAGAGCACGGGGAGACTCGCTTGGGTCTATATCTCTCCTGCGAGGCAAATCGCACCTTCCCTACCGGATCTCGGTATTTCGGTTGCTCACGAGGGTGCCCACGAAAACTGTGGCGCTAAGTGAGCACCTTTCGCTACCGATCGTAGTTGTCTGTTGACACTGTGGTACGGCGAAGTCGGCAAGAGGTGATGGTGAGGGAGAAGGCGAGCGCGATGCGAACCGGAAGACTGCTGGGGGTCATGGAGTTGAAGGGGGAGGCCGAGTCGGCGAAACTCGCTCGCGGCTTTGTGAGCGAGAAACTAGGGGGAGCTCACCCGGCTCTGGACGACGTGACATTGCTGGTCTCCGAAGTGGTGACCAATGCGGTGGTCCACTCGGATTCCAGGAACGGCGGGAAAATCATCCTGGCGCTCGCCGACTGCCATGAACTTCATCCACGTGGACGTAGTGGATGCGGGTGGTGAGAACCTTCCGCGCCTTCGCGACGACGAATCCGGAGAGAGCGGGCGCGGACTCCAGATCGTCGAGATGCTCGCGCACCGCTGGGACGTCCGTCAGAACGCCACCGGCCGGACGGTGTGGTTCCAGGTCCAGTACGAGCGCACGAAGGGGATCGCTCTTCCCTTACCCCGGCAGCGGGAATCGCCGGAGAGCGATGACAGCACCGTCAAGGAGGCGACGGGTGCTTGCGGCGATGGAGGGGTCGTGGGCCGGTGAGGGTCGCCTTGGAAAAGGCTGTGCCGAAGGCGCCATATGTCGGCGGAGGGGAGCGTTCCGCATTCGGCGCGGGAGGAGTGGTTCCTTTCGTGCCCACGAGGCGGCTGAAGGTGAGTGAGCGTTCCGCCGTGGCTCCTATTCGAGGGCGGGGAGGACCATCGTCACGCCGGGGGTGTCCATGGCCGTCAGCGCGGAGGGGGTCTCGTCGAGGGTGATCGTGCGGGTGATCAGTTGCTCCGGGTGCAGCGTGCCGGCCTCGATCATCGCGAGCATGGCCGGGTACGCGTGCGCGGCCATGCCGTGGCTGCCCAGGACCTCCAGTTCGAGGCCGATGACGCGGTCCATCGGTACGGCGGGGTGCCCGGCTGCGCGGGGGAGCAGGCCCACCTGGACGTGCCGCCCGCGCCGGCGCAGGCTCTCGATGGCGGCGGCGCAGGTCGCGGGGCTGCCGAGGGCGTCGACGGTCAGGTGCGCGCCCCCGCCGGTCACCTCCCGCACGTCCGCGGCCCCGGCCGAGCCGATGGCGTCCTGCGCGGTGCCGGCTTGGGAAGCGTGGCCGGTTGACGCCGAGGTCGAGGAGACGAGGACCGTCTCGGTGGCGCCGAAGCGCCTGGCCAGGTCGAGGGCGGCGGGGGAGACGTCGACGGCGACCACGCGGGCGCCGCAGGCGGCGGCGATCATCACCGCGGACAGCCCGACACCTCCGCAGCCGTACACGGCCACCCACTCGCCGGCCGCGACCCGGCCCTGCGTGACGACGGCCCGGAAGGCGGTCGCGAACCGGCAGCCCAGGCTCGCCGCGGTCGTGTACGGCATGCCGTCCGGCAGGCGCACGAGGTTGACGTCGGCGTTCTCGATCGCCACGAACTCCGCGAACGAGCCCCAGTGGGTGAACCCGGGCTGGGTCTGGTTCTCGCAGACCTGCTGGTCACCGGCCGCGCACGACGCGCACCGCCCGCAGGCGCAGACGAACGGCGTGGTGACGCGGTCGCCGGGCCGCCACCGGGTCACGTCGCCGCCGACCGCCGTGACGACCCCGGCCAGCTCATGGCCCGGCACATGCGGGAACGCCTGGATGTCGGGATCGTGGCCCATCCACCCGTGCCAGTCGCTGCGGCACAGCCCGGACGCCTCCACCTGGATCACGACGCCCGCCCGCGACGGCTCGGGGTCCGCCACCTGGCGGACCTCCGGCCGCATACCGAACCCGTCGTACAGAACCGCCCGCACCGCTCCACCTCTCTCGGACCGGACTCGCCCACCGGCCCCGACGATTGTCCCGCCTCACCTCGAGAGGCGGGCGGCCGGGTCGCGCACCGCCCAGGCCTGGGCGCCGTGCGATGGTCGCTCTCACGTCGAGAGACGGGCGACGGGTCGCGCTCCGCCAGGCCTGGGCGCCGAGTGTTGGTCGCCCTACAGGGCGGTCAGGTCGACGGCGTCGGCCATTGCCTGGTATCCGGCACCGTTGGGGTGGAGGTGGTCGCCGCTGTCGAAGGCCGGCCGGATCCGGTCAGGGTCGCCGGGGTCGGCGACGGCCCGTTCGAAGTCCACGACGGCGTCGAACTCGCCGCTGCTCCGGATCCACGTGTTGACCTCGTCGCGGATCCGCTCGGCCTCCTCCGAGTAGAACTGGTAGCCCTTGATGGGCAGGAGGGTGCCGCCGAGGATCCGGACGCCTCGCTCGTGGGCGGCGCGGATGAGCTTCCGGTACCCGACGACCAGCTCGCCCGCGCTGACCTTGGCCGCCGGCGTGGTGCAGGGCGTGGGTTCCTGGAGGCCGAGGAGGATGTCGTTGGTGCCCTCCAGCGCGATCACCGTCTTGACGCGCGGCTGGTCGAGCACGTCCCGGCGGAAGCGGGCCACGCCCCGCTCGCCCAGGCACGCCGAGTCGTAGAGCAGGCGGTTGCCGCCGATGCCGAGGTTGAGGACCGGCCGCCGTCCGCCGAGCCTGCGGGCCAGCGCGTCCGGGTAGCGGTCGTCGGCGTCCAGCGTGGCGCCGAACCCGTCGGTGATGGAGTCACCGAAGGTGGCCACGGCGTTCCCGCCGGCGAGGACGTCCACGCCGGAGAGGTAGAACGAGGAGACGCCGGTCTCGGTGTACGCGGCCGGGCCGAGGTCGTGCGTATGGTCGCCGGAGGCCCGGTAGGAGGTGGTCAGGGCGAGGTTGTGGTAGGTGGCCGGGCCGGTGGCCTCACGGAAGTACAGCGTCACCGTCAGCCGTTCGCCCGCTTTGACCGCGAGACGGACGGGATCGCTGCCGACCTGCCCGCCGGTGGGAACGGTCACCGATGCGGAGCGCGCGAAGGTCAGCGGCCGGAGGGTGTTCGGCCGTACGGCCGCGCCGCCGGCGGCCTTGGCGACGGTCGCACCGGTCAGCCGGAGCGGGCTGCCGCCGTAGGCGTTCGACAGCCGGATCCGGATCATCGGCCCGCCGGCGGTGACCCGGATCACCTGACGCACCGACTGGTCGGCGAAGCCTTTCTCCGCCCAGGTGGGGTACCAGACGTCGGCCGAAGGCTGCTGGGGGGCGGCGGCCCACGCCCCCGTCCACCCGCCGGTGTGCGCGCTTGCGGGTGCCGGTGCCGCCATCAGGGCGGCGACGATCGGGATGACGAGTGCGGTTTTCACCATTTCAATGCTCTTTCTCAAGTGACGTGGAGTTCAGGGCGGGGTGTGCCGGCGGGCGGCGCGGTCACCAGGGAAGGGGGCCTTCGTCCTGGACGAAGGTCGCGGTCGGCCCGTCGGCGTCCAGCAGTGCCATGGCCAGGATCGGCGCGGCCCCCTGCTCGACGGTCTTGATGCCGGTGTTGTGGTTGATGTCGGTCTTCACCCAGCCGGGGTCGACCGCGTTGACCTTGATCGGTGTGTCCCAGAGCTCCTTGGCGTAGGACACGGTGATCATGTTCAGGGCGGCCTTGGACGAGCAGTAGGCCAGGTTGAGCATCGACCACAGGGGGTGGTTTTGGTCCAGGGAGCCTGCGATCGAGCCGCGCTCGCTGGAGACGTTGACGATGCGGCCCGCCGGTGAGCGGCGCAGCAGCGGCAGCAGCGCGTTGGTCACCTCGATGACGCCGAACACGTTCGTCTCGTAGACGTGCCGGGCGTCCTCCACCGAGCTCTGGCTCGGCGGCCCGTCCGGGACCATGATCCCGGCGTTGTTGACCAGGATGTCCAGCCTGCCGTACTCCTGCTCGATCCACTTCGCCGCCGCGCGGACGCTCGCGGCGTCGGTGACGTCCAGCCGGACGTGCGGCAGACCGAGCGGCTCGGCGGCGGCTCTGCCGCGTTCCTCGTCACGGGCGCCGATGATCGCGGTGATGCCGCGCTCGCCCAGCAGCTTGGCCGTCGTGTGGCCGATGCCCCTGGTGGCGCCGGTGACCAGCGCGACGGTCCCAGCCTGTTCCTTCATGCCTGCTCCTCGAAATCGTCGTGCTCGGCCAGTTGACGAAGCCGGACGGGAAAGCGTGACGGCCGCGTCCTCGGCGGTGGTCACAAGATTCGGAGAAGGCGTTGATGCGGTGGCGATGCGTCCGCGATATGCGGGCGATGGCCAGGTTCTGAGACGTGCTGACCGTGAGGCGCCGATTGTGGCTATCGTTGGCGACTGAGGTCGGCTACCGACTTGAGAGCCTTTCCCCTACACGATGACCATTGACGATGCCGCGGGAGGGGATCCGGTGCGGTTCACGGTCCTGGGGCCGGTGGATGTGTGCGATCAGGGCCGTTCGCTGCCGGGGCTCGCGCCTCGCCACCGCGCCTTCCTGGCGTACATGCTGCTGCACGCGCGGGCCGTCTTGAGCGCCGATCGGCTGATCGACGCGATCTGGGGACCGACTCCACCCGACACGGCGCGCGCGCAGGTCCACGCGGCCGTCACCGCGATCCGCCGGGTGCTCAGGGCCGCGGGCGTCGAAGGGGTGCTGCAGACCCGTCCCGCGGGTTATATGGTCGACCCCGAGCCGGGGCAGCTCGACCTGGAGGAGTTCACCGCCCTGGTCTCCGCCGCCAGGGCGCAGGACGATCCGGCGGAGGCGGCACGGCGGTTGCGTGCCGCGCTGGGGCTCTGGCGCGGGCCGGCGTTCAGCGGGGTGAACGCGGACTACGTCGACAGCGCCCGGGCGCAGCTGGAGGACCGGCGGCTCGCCGCCGTGGAACGGCTCGCCGCGCTGGAACTGGCGGCGGGCGGGCACGAGGAGGTGATCGGCGAGCTGGCCGCCGAGGTGGCCGCGTACCCGCTGAGGGAGCGGCTGACCGGGCACCTGATGACCGCGCTGCACCGTGCCGGCCGGCAGGCCGACGCGCTCGCGGTCGGCCGCGAGTATCGCGCGCGGCTGGCCGACGAGCAGGGGCTCGACCCCTCACCTGCCTTCCTGGCGCTCGAAGAGGCCGTCCTGCGCGGGCTCGCGGATGCGCCCGGCCCCGGCGCCGGGGGAGTGGAGGGGGATTCCAGGACTCCTGAAGGTCCCGCGCAGCGTCCCGACGCCCCCGCACAGGGGGGTACGGCGTCCGAAGCGCCCGCGCACCGCCGTACCGGTCCTGATGCGCCCCTCGCCGTGCCGTCCGACCTTCGCCAGGTCACCTTCCTGCCCTACGACATCGCCGACTTCTCCGGCAGGACCGCCGAGCTCGACCTGCTCACGCGGGCTCTGCCCCAGGAGGAGGGCGTGGTGACCATCGTCGCCATCGACGGCATGGCGGGAGCCGGCAAGACCGCGCTGGCCGTCCACGCCGCGCATCGGCTCGCCGACCGCTACCCCGACGGCCGGCTCTTCGTCGACCTCCGCGCGCACACCGCCGGTCAGCAGCCGCTGGGGTCCGGTGAGGCGATCGAGTTCCTGCTCCGGCAGCTCGGCGTGCCCGTCGAGCGCATCCCGGCGGCGACGGACGAGCGGGCCGCGCTGTGGCGGGCCGAACTGGCCGGGCGGCGCGTGCTGATCGTGCTGGACAACGCCGCCGACGCGGCCCAGGTGCGGCCCCTTCTGCCCGGCGCCTCCAGCAGCCTCGTGCTGGTCACCAGCCGGCGGCGACTGCCCGACCTGGACGCCGCGCACTCCCTGTCGATCGACGTGCTGCCCCACCCGGACGCCGCCGAGCTGGTCGCCCGGATCGTGGGGGCGCGTGCCGAGGCCGAACCGGACGCCGTCGCGGAGGTCCTGCTGCTGTGCGGGTTCCTGCCGCTGGCCGTGCGGATCGCCGCCGCCCGGCTCCGGCACCGGCCGCGCTGGAGCGTGGCCTACCTCGCCGAACGGCTGCGCGACGAACGTCGCCGGCTGTCGGAGCTGGCCACCTCCGAACGCGGGGTCGCCGCCGCCTTCACCCTGTCCTACCGCCAGCTCGATCCCGATCAGCAGCGCCTGTTCCGGCTCCTGGGGCTGCATCCCGGGCGGGACATCGGGCCGTACGCCGCGGCCGCTCTCGGCGACCTCGGGCCGCAGGAGGCCGAGCACCTGCTGGAGGACCTGCTGGACGTGCACATGCTCCAGCAGCACGAACCCGGCCGCTACCGCCTTCACGACCTGCTGCGCCAGCACGCCCGCGACACGGCCGCCGCCGAGGAGACCCCCGAGGACCGGCGGGCGGCCCTGACCAGGCTGCTCGACCATCACCTGGCCGCCGCGCACGCCGCCATGGACGTGCTCTACCCCGACAGCGCCCACCGGCGGCCGCGCGTCGAGCGGCCGGCGGCGGCCGGGCTCGTCTTCGATGACCCTGCTCACGCGCTGGCCTGGCTGGACGCGGAACGAACCAACCTCGTCCTGGCCGCCGCGCACGTCACCGACGGCGACCGGCAGGCCCACGCGGGGCTGCTGGCCACCACGCTCTACCGCTACCTGTACGACCACGCCTACCACGACGACGCCCTCACGCTGTACGGCAAGGCCCTGGAGGCGGCCCGCCTCCGGGAGGACCTCGCGGGCGCGGGCCGGGCGCTGACCGATCTGGGCTGGGTGCACCAGGTCCAGGGCGACGACCGCCTGGCACAGGAGCACTTCGAGCGGGCGCTGGCGACCTGCCGTACGGGCGGTGACCGGCGCGGTGAGGCGCGGGCGCTGATCGGCCTGGGCCGCGTGCGCGTCGGGGCCGACGAGCACGACGAGGCGTCGGCGGCCTACCGCCGCGCACTGGAGCTGTTCCGGGAGCTCGGCGACCGGTTCGGTGAGGCGGTCTGCCTGGACTGCCTGGGCGTCGTCCACGAACGGCTGGGCCGTTACGCCGAGGCGGGCGACCTCCACCAGGAGGCGCTGGAGTTGTTCCGTGCGATCGGCAGCCGGGGTGGCGAGGCCGACGCCCTGGACAACCTGGGTGTGGCGTGCCTGCGCCAGGGCCTGCCCGAACAGGCGCGCGACCACCACCGGCGGGCGCTGGAGCTCTACCGCCGGTTCGGGTACCGGCGGGGCGAGGCCAAGGCGCTCAACGGCCTGGCCGAGGCCGCGTACGCGTTGGACGACGCCGCGGAGGCCGCGCGCCTGCACGGCGCCGCCCTCGACCTCGCCCGCGAACTGGGCAACCGCGACGAGCAGACCCGCGCGAGCCGCGGCCTGGCCCGTACCGAGGGCTGAGCCGCACCGCTCGGCCGGGGTGCATCGCGGACGTATCGAGGACGTATCGCGAGCGCATCAACGCCTCCCCCGAGTCTGGTCCTCACAGCCGAGGACGTGGGCCGTCACCCTTCCGGGTTCCGCTTCGTCATTCGGCCGAGGACGACGATCTCGAGGAGCACATGTCATGGAAGCACGCATGAAGAACCCGGCCATGGTCCTGCCCGGCGCCATGCAGGCGCTGCTGAGCCTGGGCAAGGCGATCGACCAGGCGGGCCTGCCGAAGGTGACGGTGGACCTGGTGCTGTTGCGGGCCAGCCAGATCAACGGGTGCAGCGTGTGCGTCGACATGCATGCTCGTGACCTGCGCAAGGAGGGCCAGAGCGACGAGCGGCTGTTCGCCGTCGCCGCCTGGCGGGAGACGCCGTACTTCACCGACGCCGAGCGTGCCGCGCTGGCGCTGGCCGAGGAGGTCACCCGGCTGGCCGACGGCGGTCAGGTCAGTGACGAGGTGTGGGACGCCGCGGCCGACCACTTCTCCGAGACCGAGCTCGCCGCCGTGATCATGGCCATCGCGAACGTCAACCTGTGGAACCGGCTCAACGCCACCGTCCGCCAGATCGCCGGTTCGGCGTGGTGAGCGAGGAGATGAAGAGCATGGATCTGCACAGTGCCGTCAAGGGGCGGGTGCTCCTCCCCGGGGACGCGGGCTTCGAGGAGGCGGCCGGGCCCTGGGCCGTCGGGGTGCGCCAGCCGGTGGCCGCGGTGGTCGAGGCCGAGGACGACGCCGACGTGGCCGCGCTGGTGCGGTACGCCCACGGTTCCGGCCTGACGATCTCGGCGCAGCCCTCCGGTCACGGCGCCTCTGGTGACGTGGAAGGAGTGATCCTGCTGCGCACCGGCCGCCTCGGCCACGTGGAGGTGGACCCGGTGAAGCGCGTCGCCCGGGTGGGCGCCGGCGCGCGGTGGGGCCGGGTGCTGGCCGAGACGGGCGAGCACGGCCTGACCGGCCTCGCCGGGAGCTCCCCTGCCGTGAGCGTGGCCGGTTTCGTCCTCGGGGGCGGGGTGTCGTGGTTCGGCCGCAGGTACGGCTGGGCCGCCGACTCCGTGCGCGCCTTCGAGGTCGTCGACGCCGGCGGCGACCGGGCCCGCGTCACCGCCGAGTCCGACAGTGAGCTGTTCTGGGCCCTGCGCGGCGGCGGCGGCGACTTCGCGCTGGTCACCGCCGTCGAGCTGGAGCTGTACCCGGTGCCGTTCCTGTACGGCGGGCGGATCGTGTGGCCGGGCGAGCGCGCCGGCGAGGTGTTCGAGGCCTTCCGCGAGGTCACGGCGGACGCGCCGCGCGAGCTGTCGGTGTGGGTCAACCGGATGCAGCCGCCGCCCCCCGCCCCGCCGATCGTCACGGTCGACGTGACGTTCCTGGGCGAGGAGGACGAGGCGAGGGAACTGCTGGCGCCGTTCGAGAAGATCGGCGGCCCTCTCTCCGACACCCGCAAGATCATGGACATCGCGGACCTGGGCGGCATCGCCGCCGAACCCGTCGACCCCAGCCCGGCGCTGTCCCGCGTGGAACTGCTGACCGGCCTGGACGACGCGGCAGTGGAGATCCTCGCGTCCGAGCCGGCGGCGCCGCTGGTGAACGTGCAGCTCAGGCACCTGGGCGGGGCGCTGGCCGAGGCCGGTTCCGCCGGAGGCGCGGGCGGCGCGCTGACCGAGCCGTACATGCTGTACCTGCTCGGGCTGCGGCTGCCCCACCTGACCGAGGCGGTGCAGGTTAAGCAGGCGCAGCTCGTGCACAAGCTGGCGGCGCACGTCAGCGGGCGCAAACCGTACACCTTCCTGGCCCCGGGCGAGAACGCGGGCCAGGCGCTCCCCGCCGAGACGCTCGCCCGCCTGCGCGAGATCAAGAAGTCCCGCGATCCCCAGCACGTCTTCCGGGCCAACTTCCCGGTGAGGGACTGACCTCGACCTGGCCCGGACGACACCCGGTCCCGTCAGTGACGGGACCGGGTTCATGGGCTCACGTAGTGGTGGAGCAGAGCGGGCTCGCCGGCCGCGTTGAGCCAGTCGGCGCGGCTGCTGCCCACCCGGCGCCAGCCCGACCGTTCGTACAGGGCGATGGCCGCCGTGCCCTCGGAGGAGACCTCCAGTTTGAGCGGGGCGCGGACGGCGGCGCGGACGGTGTCGAGGAGCCGTACGGCCAGGCCGCGCCCGCGTGCCGCCGGGGTCACGAAGAGGCGGGTGATCTCCGCGTCCCGGGTGACGCCGACGTGGCCGAGCACGGCCCCCGCCTCCTCCGCGATCCAGGCCGAGGCGAGCTCGGCGGGCGTGAGCCAGCCGCCGGGATCCTCGGGCCAGTTCACCGGGTAGCGGTCGGTGTCCTGGACCTGCGCGAGGGCCTCGACGCAGGCGGGCAGATCCTCGGGGGTTCTGGGGCGGATTCTCACCCGGGCAAGCCTAGGCCTGTTTTCCGCACGAGCCCGAATCTCCCTGGTCGGCCGCTATATGCGGTCCGGCACTATCAATGATCACCGCAGGTCATTGAGGGCGATGTGCGGAAAATGGGCCTAGGGCCGTCATCGTGTCCGAAGACCGCGCGGGACGGCTACGGCACCTCGATCGGCACCGCGCCGCCGCTGACCCTGGTGCGGCCGTCCGGGGAGGCGATCGACACCTTCAGAGTGCTCCGCCTTCCCATGTCCACGCCCTGGAGGACCGTGAACTCGGCGGCTCCGGTTCCCAGCTCGCGGAGGTAGCCGCCGAACGCCGCGGCGGCGGCCCCGGTGGCCGGGTCCTCGACCACTCCGCCCACCGGGAACGGGTTGCGGGCGTGGAAGCGCTCCTGGTTCTCGCGCCAGAACAGGTTCACCGTCGTCCAGCCGTGCCCGGTCATGACCGAGCGCAGGGCCTCGAAGTCGTAGTCGAGGCGGGCCAGTCGCTCGCGGGAGGCCGCGGCCAGCACGAGGTGTTCGACCCCGCCGAAGGCGACGTGCGGCGGGAACGCGGGGTCGAGGTCGTCGCGCGACCAGCCGAGCGCGGCCAGCGTCCGCCCGATCTCCTCCTCCTTCGCCGGGCGCGAGCGCGTGGGGACGCTGGTGAGCGTGGCGAGGAGCCTGTCCCCTTCGGACTCGGTGTCCACCACGACCTCGCCGGCGTTGGTCTCGAACACCAGCCGGCCGGGGCCGAGCCGCTCGCCGAGGACGACGGCGGTCGCGATCGTGGCATGCCCGCAGAAGTCGACCTCGGCGGCCGGTGCGAAGTACCGCACTCTGAACGCGCGGCCCTCTTCGTCCCCACGGGTGATGAAGGCGGTCTCGGAGTACCCGACCTCGGCGGCGACGGCGAGCATCCCGGCATCCGACAGGCCCGCGGCGTCGAGGACGACACCCGCGGGATTGCCGCCCTCGGGATCGTCGGTGAAGGCGGCGTAGCGCAGTACTTCGACATTGTTCGTCATATCCACCGCAACCTACGCCACCGGCGTCTCCGCTGTGGCGCTGGATGGCGGTAACGGGACATATCCCGCGATAAGGTCTCGCCTCGGCGGTGGCCACGGAGACCGCCCTGTCGCCCGTAGATACGAGTGCCCGGAGGCCCCCAGGTGGATGCCATGGTGACCGTCACCATCGCCGTCACGGTGATCGTGATGATCCTCGGATTCGCCGCGGCCGCGCGGCGGCTGCTGAACCTGCGGTTCGGGCTGCTCCGCGCGTTCCTCGCCGGGGCACTGGCCTTCCTGCTGGCCGGGCCGATCGCGCAGTCGCTGGCGGGATCGGTCTCCCGCGACGATCCCAGTCTCACCCCGCTGTGGTTCCTGATCCTGGCCGGGGCGTGCGCCCTGCTCGCCGCGATGGTGTTCCTCGCGATCGCCGAGGCCCTGGTGCCCACCGGGTCGCTGCCCGGCCCGATCGAACTCGTCCGCTCGTTGCGCGGCAGGGTCGTACGGTCGCGGCGCTACTTCTCGATCGTGCGCATCCTCGCCCGCCACGGGCTCGGGCCGTACCTGCGGGGTCGCCGTCCCGACCTCGAGGCCGCCTCCGGGCGCGCGCGGCTCGCCCGGTCGCTGCGCCTGGCACTGGACGAGGCGGGCGTGACGTTCGTCAAGCTGGGCCAGATCCTGTCCACGCGGCCCGACCTGCTCCCCGCGGAGTTCGTGGACGAGCTCGCCCTGCTGCAGGACAAGGCGGCGCCCGCGCCGTGGGAGGAGGTGGAGCGGGTGCTCGCCGCCGAGCTTCCCGGGCCGGTGGAGGAGGTGTTCGAGGAGTTCGACCGGCGTCCCCTCGCGTCGGCGTCCATCGCCCAGGTGTACGCGGCGCGGCTGCGCTCGGGGGAGCGGGTGGTGATCAAGGTCCAGCGGCCGGGGATCACCGAGGTGGTCGAACGTGACCTCGACATCGTCGCGCGGCTCGCCCAGACCCTGGACGACCGCACCCGATGGGCCCGCGCGCTGGGCGTCCGCGACCTCGCGCACGGGTTCGCCGAGGCGCTGCGCGAGGAGCTCGACTTCCGGGTGGAGGCGGCGAACATGGCCGCCGTCGCCGCGGCCTCGCCCGGCACGGCCGTACACGTCCCCGTCCCTCACACGCCGCTGTGCGGACGCCGGGTACTGGTCATGGAACGCCTGGAGGGCACCCCCCTCGCCGCCGTCGCCGCCGCCGAGGGGGCCGGGTCTGCGGCGGAGCCGGCCGCCCTGGCGCGCACGCTCCTCGACGCGCTGCTGCGGCAGATCATGCTGGACGGCGTCTTCCACGCCGACCCGCACCCCGGGAACATCATGGTCCTCGCCGACGGGCGCCTCGGCCTGCTCGACTTCGGCTCGGTCGGACGGCTGGACGCCTCGCTGCGGGCCTCCATCCAGATGCTGCTGCTCGCCATGGACCGCGGCGACCCGCTCGGGGTATCGGACGCGCTGCTGGAGGTCGTCCCCCGGCCGGACGAGATCGACGAGCAGCGGCTGGAGCGCGAGCTCGGCCGGTTCATGGCCCGCCACCTGAACGGCGGCGGCCCGGTGGCCGGTCCGCGCCTGTTCACCGACCTGCTGCGCATCGTGTCGGGCCACGGCCTGTCGGTGCCGCCCGAGGTGGCGGCCGTGTTCCGGACGCTCGCCACCGTCGAGGGCACCCTCACCCGGCTCGACCCGCGATTCGACCTGATGGCCGAGGCCCGGGCGTTCGCCGCCCGGCACGTCGCCGAACGGCGCGACCCGGTGACCGTACGGCAGGCGGTGACCGACGAGGTGACATCGCTGCTGCCGATGCTGCGCAGGCTTCCGCGCCGCGTCGAGCGCATCGTCGGCGCCGCCGAGCACGGGCGGCTCAGCGTGAACGTACGGCTGTTCGCCGACGAGCGCGACCGGGCGCACGTCACCGGCATGCTGCACCAGGTGCTGCTGACCGTGCTCGCCGCGACCACGGGCGTCATGGCGGTGCTGCTCCTCGGCACCCCGGGCGGGCCGAAGGTGACCGCGCAGGTGTCGCTGTACCAGCTCCTCGCCTACAACCTGCTGGTGGTCGCCTCGGTCCTGGCGCTGCGCGTCCTGGTCCTCATCTTCCGCAGGGACAACTGAGCCGGCGCGCGGCCGTTTGCGGGACCGGGGCCTGGGCAAGCCACTGATCAAGTGCCGCGTACCCGGTTCGTGCCGGGGGAGAGGACGGACCGACGAGTCCGGCGGGCGCCCTGCCGTATCAAGGGAGGAGCGAACCATGACGGCGATCAGCACGACCGGTGGCGGGCGGAGCCTCGCGCTGCCGGGCATCGTTCTCGGGGTCGGGATGGGCGGGTTCGTCGACGGCATCCTGCTGCACCAGGTGCTCCAGTGGCATCACATGCTGAGCAGCACCGACACCGACAACATCGGCGTGAGGTACTACTCGCCGCACACCGTCGGCGGCCTGGAGATGAACACCCTGTGGGACGGCCTGTTCCATGTGTTCACCTGGCTGGCGGTGCTGGCCGGCCTCGCCCTGCTGTACTCCCGGGTCACCCACTCGCGGGGACGGCTGTGGCGCTCCCGGGCGCTGTGGGGCTGGGGCCTGGTGGGGTGGGGGCTGTTCAACCTCGTCGAGGGGATCATCGACCACCACATCCTGGGCATCCACCACGTGCGCTCCGGGCCGTACCAGACGTGGTGGGACATCGGTTTCCTCGTCTTCGGCGCCCTGCTGGTCGCGGGCGGGTGGCTGCTGGCCCGTGACGCCCCCGGCCTGGACGTCTGCGACTCCGCGCCGGCCGCGGCCCGGTGACCGGACGCGAGGACGGCCCGGCGCCGCCCGGCGGCCACGAGCACATCGTGCCGCCCGGCGCCCATGACCACGGTTCGATGCCGCCCGGCGTCCACGAGCACGGCGGGCAGCTTCCGGGGACGGCGGCGGTCGTCGTCATGGTGCTCGCGGTCGCCTACGCGGCCGCGGCGGCGCGCCGGCGCCGGGAGGCGAAAGGCTGGAGCCACTGGCGGACGGCGAGCTTCCTGGCGGGGGCGTCACTGCTCGCCGCGGCCTTCCTCCCGCCGATCGGGCCGTTCGCCGAGCACGACCTGCGCGGCCACATGCTCCAGCACCTGCTGCTCGGCATGCTCGCGCCGCTCGGCCTCGTCCTCGGGGCCCCGGTCACGCTGCTGCTCCGGTCGGCCGGGCCGCCGGGCAGGCGAGCCGTCGCGGCCGTGCTGCGGAGCCGTTTCCTGCACGTCGTGTCCGAGCCCTGGGTGGCGCTCGCGCTCAACGCCGGCGGGCTGCTCGTGCTGTACCTCACGCCGCTGTACGGCGCGGCGATGGCGCACCCGCTCGGGCACGACCTGGTGCATCTGCATTTCGTGCTCGCCGGGTACCTCTTCACGTGGATGATCGCGGGGCCGGACCCCGCCCCGCGCCGTCCGCCGGTGCCCCGGCGGCTCGTCGTGCTGGGCGTGGCGATAGCCGTGCACGCGGGCGTGTCCCAGCTGATGTACGCCGGGCTCCTCCCCGAGGTCGCCGCGCCCGCCGTGCAGCTGCGCGGCGCGGCCGAGATCATGTACTACGGCGGCGACATCGCCGAGCTCCTGCTGGCCTTCGCGATGATCACCACCTGGCGCCCCGCCCGCCGCCGTACCCCGGCCGCCTGGGACGTCAGTCGTCCTCGTCCGGCGGGTCCGGCAGGCGCCAGCCGATGACCAGGTGGGGAAGGATGAGGTGGGTCGTCAGGCCGGCCAGCATGAACATGAAGAGGGCGGCCGCGGGGGCGTGAACGAAATGGTCACCGTCGTCGGGCATGAGCATCGCCACCATCAGCGCCACGGCCAGCATCGCCGCGGAGCCGCGGTGGGCGAGGGCGTACGCGCGCCGCCGTTCGGCGAGCTGCCGTTCGTCCAGCTTGGCCTCGGCCAGGCCGATCACCCCTCCGGAGGCCACGGCGAGCACGGCGAAGACCCCCGCGTAGAGCACCAGGCCGATGGCCGTCAGCGCGAACGTGCTCCACATCGCCACCTCGCTCGGCGCGAGGAACCAGCACACGATCGAGCTGCCCCAGCCGAGCGCCAGCGCCACCCCGCCGAGGACCACGCTCGTACGGCGGCCGCGGCGGGTGCCGTACCAGAAGAACCGCAGGCCGCGCCGAGCCTCCTCGAGGCGCCGCTGGTCGAGCCCCGCCATCACTTCACCACCCCGCCAGGGCGCCTCTGATCCGGCTCGCCCATCACTTCACCACTTCGCTGCCCAGCCTCGGGAACGGCTTGAGGGAGAAGACCACCTCCAGCGGCACGCCGAAGTATTCGGCGATCCGCAGGGCGAGGTACAGGCTGGGGCTGTACTCGCCGCGCTCAAGATATCCGATCGTCTGATAGTGGACCCCCAGCGCGGCGGCCAGTTCCTTACGTGAGACCCCGCGCTCCGCCCTGAGCATCGAGATCCGGTTGTACACCTCTTCACCGGACACCGCAGCAGTCTCTCAGCAGCCTGGTGGTGGACAGGACATCCGGTGCGCCGTTCAGGAACCCCGCGTCGCCGGACGCGCGGGCGACCGGGAGGCCGGGGTGCGGCGGGTCACCCGCGCGACCAGGCGCGGGGCGACCAGCATCCCGGCCACCGACCAGGCCGCGAGCACGGCCGCCGCCTGCGGCAGGCGCCAGCCGTGCCCGATCTCGACGGCGAGCATCGAGTCGGGCAGCATCGCCGCCCGCAGGCCGAGGCCCTGCCAGTACAGCGGGAACACCTGGGCGATCGCCCGCACCGCCTCCGGCATGAAGGTCATCGGGAGCATCACGCCGGAGATCAGCATCAGCGGCATCATCACGAGGGCGAGGACGCCCCCGGCGGTCTTGGGGCCGGGGATCAGACAGCCGATCGCGGCGCCGAGCGGCACCACGGAGACCGTGCCGAGCATGACCACCCAGACCAGGGTCAGCCAGTCGTGGGGGAGCGCGACCCCGCCCACGATCACACCGGTGGCGAGGACGAGCACGCTGTTGACGGCGATCTGGCACAGCAGGGTCACGGCGCGACCCACCAGGTAGGCGGGGATGCCCCCGGGCAGGGCGCGCAGCCGCAGCAGCGTCCCCTCCTCGCGGTCGGCGGAGAGGGTCAGGGGCAGTGTCATCAGGCCGGCGCCGAAGATCCCGAACGCGAGGAACCCGGCCGTCAGGGTGGTGGCGACCGTCATGTCGGTCCCCTTGACCTGGGTGTCGCCCATCCACAGGAGCAGGACGGCGAAGATCCCGACGCTGCCGATCATGCCGGTCGCCCACTCTTTGCGATCCTTGAGCAGGTGGACGTACTCCGTCCAGCCCCGGCCCAGTCCGATGCGCAGGTTCCTCATGTTCACGCCGCCCTCCCGATCAGCTCCAGATACGTCTCCTCAAGCGACGGCCGCCGGACCTCCAGCCCCGGCACCGGCCCGTCGAAGCGCCGGTGCAGATCCCACGCCGCCTCCGACGGGTCCGGGGTGGTCAGGACGCGCTCGCGGCCGTCCTCCAGCCACCGCACCTGCGACCGCGTCCGCACGCTGTGCGCCAGCTCGGCGGGTGTCCCGCAGAAGGCGACCCGGCCCTCCACCAGGATCGCCGTACGGTGGGCCAGCTTCTCGGCCTCGGCCAGGTCGTGGGTGGTGAGCAGCACGGTCATGTCCTCCTCGGCCGCGAGCCTCCGCACGAGCCGGTGGAACCCGGCGCGCGCCTCCGGGTCGAACCCCGTCGTCGGCTCGTCGAGGAACAGCAGCTCGGGACGGCCGACGATGCCGAGCGCGACGTCGAGCCGGCGGCGCTGCCCGCCCGAGAGCAGCCCGACGCGCTGCCCGGCCTGGTCCGACAGGCCGACCAGGCCGAGCAGCTCGTCGGGGTCACGGGCGTTGTCGTAGAACGCCGCCGTGTGGGCGACCAGCTCCCGGGTGCCCCACCGCCGGTGGTCCTGCCAGGACTGCAGGACGACGCCGATCCTCGCCCGCCACGCGTCGCCGGCGCGACGGGGATCGGCGCCGAGCACCTGGACCTCGCCCGCCGAGCGGTCGCGGAAGCCTTCCAGGACCTCCACCGTCGTCGTCTTGCCCGCGCCGTTGGGGCCGAGCAGCGTGAAGATCTCGCCCTGTTCGATGTCGAGGTCGACGCCTCGCAACACCTCGTTCGCGCCGTACGCCATGCGTAGCCCGCGCACCGACACCGCAGTAGTCATGCCATCGAATGTAGTACATGTACTACATCTGATCCAAGTGCTATGACGGGTGACAGTCACCCCCTGGTGGGAACGGTGGAAACATGAGCACCACCGCACTGATCGTCATAGACATGCTCAGCCCGTACGACCACGAGGACGTCGAGCTGCTCGAAGCCAGCGCCGAGGAGGTCGTGCCGCCGCTCGCCGAGCTGGTCCGGAGGGCCCACCGGCGCGACGACGTCGACGTGATCTACGTGAACGACAACTACGGCGACTTCGCGGGAGCGAAAGAACAGATCGAGGACCGGGCGCGCAAGGGGAGGAGACCCGACCTGGTCGAGCCCCTGCTCCCGCCCGAGGGCTGCGCCTTCCTGCCGAAGGTGCGGCACAGCGCGTTCTTCGGCACCTCGCTCGAATACCTGCTCCAGCGCCAGGAGGTCGAGACCGTCATCCTGACCGGGCAGGTCACCGAGCAGTGCATCCTCTACACCGCCCTGGACGCCTACGTGCGGCACTACTCGATCAGGATCCCCGAGGACTGCGTGGCCCACATCCACGCCGACCTCGCGCGGGCCGCGCTGAGGATGATGGAACGCAACATGCGTGCCGAGATCACCGCATCGGCCAGGTGTCTTCCGACGTGATGGATTACGGGGTTTTGACGGGCCGATGAGCTTCGGTGGCGGACAAAACGGAAAGGGGGTGACGACGGTGACGGCCACAGGAGGGAGCCTTCGTCATGACGGACGCGGCGAACAAGGGGCCAGGGCCGGGTGACGACCGTCCCGTGCTGACCAACAGGCAGGGGCATCCGGTATACGACAACCAGAACCAGCGCACGGTCGGCGCGCGCGGCCCGGCCACCCTGGAGAACTACCAGTTCCTGGAGAAGATCAGCCACTTCGACCGCGAGCGGATCCCCGAGCGCGTCGTCCACGCCCGCGGCGTGACCGCCTACGGCTACTTCGAGGCGACCGGCTACCTCGGAGACGAGCCCGTCAGCCGCTACACCCGCGCCAAGCCGTTCAGCGAGCCGGGCAAGCGCACCGACGTCGCGGTGCGGTTCTCCACCGTGATCGGCGGCCGCGACTCCTCCGAGTCCGCCCGCGACCCGCGCGGCTTCGCCGTGAAGTTCTACACCGAGGACGGCAACTGGGACCTGGTCGGCAACAACCTCGCGGTGTTCTTCATCCGCGACGCGATCAAGTTCCCCGACGTGATCCACGCGCTCAAGCCGGACCCGATGACCTTCCACCAGGAGCCGAACCGCATCCTGGACTTCATGTCGCAGACCCCCGAGGCCATGCACATGCTCGTCAACCTGTTCAGCCCGCGCGGCATCCCGTCGGACTACCGCCACATGCAGGGCTTCGGGGTCAACACGTACAAGTGGGTCAACCAGCGCGGCGAGACCCACCTGGTGAAGTACCACTGGATCCCCAAGCAGGGCGTCAAGAGCATGACCGCGGCGGACGCGGCGGCCGTCCAGGCCCTCGATCTCGGTCACGCGACCAAGGACCTGCAGGACGCGATCGACCGCGGCGACCACCCCGAGTGGGAGCTGCGCGTGCAGATCATGACCGACGACGAGCACCCGGAGCTCGAATTCGATCCGCTCGACGACACCAAGGTGTGGCCGGAGGACCAGTTCCCGGCGCTGACCGTCGGCCGCATGGTGCTGAACGGCAACGTGCACAACATGTTCGCCGAGAACGAGCAGATCGCCTTCGGCACCGGCGTGCTGGTGGACGGCCTCGACTTCTCCGACGACAAGATGCTCGTCGGGCGGACGTTCTCCTACAGCGACACCCAGCGCTACCGCGTCGGGCCCAACTACCTGCAGTTGCCGGTGAACCAGGCCAAGCAGGCCGAGGCGCGCACCAACCAGCGCGACGGGCAGATGACGTTCTTCGTCGACGACAACGGGGAGAACCCGCACGTCAACTACGAGCCGTCCGTGATCGGCGGGCTGAGTGAGGCGAAGTACCCGACGCACGACGAGCAGGGCCCGGTGGTCAGCGGCCGGCTGACGCGCAAGCGCATCCCGCGCACCAACGACTACAAGCAGGCGGGGCAGCGCTACCTGCTGATGGAGCAGTGGGAGCGCGACGACCTGGTGCTCAACTTCACCACGATGCTGAAGCAGTGCGTCCGGCCCGTCCAGGAACGGATGATCTGGCACCTGCTCCTGGTCGAGGACGACCTCGGCCGGCGGGTCGGCGAGGGCATCGGCATCGGCCCGGAGGACGTCGCCCACCTCGAGCCGCTCGCCGGCCAGGACCTCACCGAGGAGGACAGGACGCGCCTGGCCAACCTGGGCAAGAACGGCCCCCGCGACGTGGCCGGCTTGAAGATGACCCACTGCGTCCCGAACGAGCACTTCGTCCCGTGAGGCGCGGCGGAGGCGGCGCGAAACCGCCTCCGCCTGCCGCACCGCGATCCACCCGGTGTCGTGGCGGCGTGCTCATGTGCTGATCCCGGCTCCTCCGCTGACGGCGATGTTCTCTCCGGTGACGTAGCCGGCGGCGTCCGAGGCCAGGAACGCCACGACTTCGGCGATCTCCCGGCTGGTCCCGAACCTTCCCAGAGGGACCCGGGAGACCGTGGCCTCGGCGGCCATCTCAAGCTGCTCGGGCGGGAGTCCGGCCTTGGCCCAGATTCCCGTGTCGACGGGACCAGGGCTGACGGCGTTGACCCGGATGCGCCGGGGGGCCAGTTCGATGGCGAGGGACGGCACCATGGACAGCAGGGCGCCTCTGGTGGCGGCGGTGACCGACCCTCCGGCCATTCCACGGGTGGCGCCGATCCCGACGGTGAAGATGACCGAACCTCCGTCATTGAGCAGCGGGAGAGCCTTCTGGAGGGTGAAGAACTGGCCCTTGAAGTCGACCTCGACCAGGTCGTCGAAGGTGGCTTCGTCGAATGCTCCGACCGGTTGCGACCGGACGATCCCGGCGTTGAGGAAGAGGACGTCCAAAGCGCCGAAGCGCTCCCGGATCTCCTCGACGACGCGATCGGTGTCGCTCAGTGACCGGGCGTCCGCGCGTATCACGACGACCTGCTCCGGCAGTGATTTCTCGGCGGCGGCGATGGTGTCGGGGTTCTGCCCGGTCACGATCACCCGGTAACCGCGCTGATGAAGCAGTTCGGCGGTGGCCTTGCCGATTCCGCTGGTCCCGCCGGTGATCAGGGCGACAGGTGCCGGCATGGTGCGCTCCGTTCGATGCGTCAGTTGAGGACCGGCCTGATGCGGCACCGTGACGGTGCCCGGCCGCTGGTCCCACCTTCCGGCCGCCGAGCGCTCCGGGTCCAATGAATGTTTCGCATCGAGTAATACGAGACACGTATCACCGCACGTCATGGCGGTCATTCATGGTGTCTCTCGAACGGCGAGGGCTACGCTTCAGGTGTGCCCGACTCGCCACAGCCCCCTGTGAACCTCGACCTGCGGTTGGTGCGGTGCTTCACCGTCGTCGCCGAGCACCGGCATTTCGGCCGCGCCGCCGAAGCCCTCCACACCACCCAGCCGTCCCTGAGCCGCCAGATCCGCCGGCTCGAACAGCAACTGGGCGCCCGTCTGCTCGACCGCACCACGCGAGGCACCGAACTCACCGAGGCCGGCGAGGTCTTCCTTCCTCTCGCCAGGACGCTGCTGCGCTCCGCCGCGCAGGCCATGGCGCGCACCCGGGCCGCCGCCCAGCCGGCCCGGATCACCGTTGGGTACACCATGAACCTCATCGTCACTCCGGCCGTCCGCGAACTGCGCCGCCGGCACCCCGACGCCGACGTGCGCACCCTGCATCTGGCCTGGAACGAGCCACGCGAAGCGCTGCTCGATCACCGCGTGGACGCGGTGGTGACCCGGCTCCCGTTCCCGACCGACCGCCTGCACGTGACGGTCCTGTACGACGAACCCCGGGTGCTCGTGGTGCCCCTCGGCCACCGCCTCGCCGGCAAGGAGTCCGTCACCGTCGACGACATCGCCGGCGAACCCCTGCCGCGGGCGCCCGATCCGGCCTGGAACGCCTTCTGGCGCATCGACCCCCGTCCCGACGGAAGCGCCGCGCCCGACGGCCCCCTCGTCGAGACCGTCGAAGACAAGGCCGAACTCGTCGCCGCCGGGCAGGCGATCACGATCATCCCGGCCGGCGAGCACACCGGGCGCCTGCGCCCGGACGTCACCACCATCCCTCTGGAGGGCGTCGAGCCGAGCCAGGTCGTGCTGGCCACCCGCGCCGGCGACCGGAACCGCCTCGTGGCGGCCTTCCGGAAATTCGCCGAAGCCCACCTCAGGCCTCACCCCGCCACGACGAGGTGAGGCCTGACCCCGATCCGGACAGCGGACCCTCGATGCTGTCCACACCTCCGCCACACCGTGGTGCGACCGGGCCCTCGCCGCTCGGCCGTACCACGGTGTGCTGTGCCTGGGTGGAAGCGGATCAGTCGCGCGCTGCGGGCCGGTCGGCGGTGAGGTGCTGGTCGATGAACCGGTCGAGCTGCGCGACGGCGGTCTCCCAGTCGCGCGGCAGCGTGTGGCAGCGGACGGCGCTGCGGCCCTGGTAGCGCAGGGTGTAGGTGAAGTGGTCCGCCACGTCGCAGCCCCTGGTGGAGGAGCTCCAGGTGGAGATGCCGCCGAGGGTGCCGCGCAGCGCGCCGAGCTCTTCGGCGGTGAGCTGGAAGGCGGCGGTCGCCTGGGCGGAGGCGGCCCGCGCGACGCCGTCCTGGTCCACCGAAATCGTGCGCTGAATGCCGGCGAACCCGCCGGTCTTTTCATAGCCGATGATTTCCTGCGAATGACCGGCGGCGGGCTGTGCCTGCGTTTCGGCCAGTGCGGTCGTGGCGGGTGCGGCCATGCCCGCCGTGAGAATGGCCGCGACAATCAGATTTTTGAACATGAATGTATCCTTCTCCTCGTTCGGTAAATGTTCGGACGCCCTGCGGCGTGATTGCGGGCAGCCCGGGACGGGGCATCCTGGAAAGGCCTTGTTCTCGCGGGCGTGCGCTAATCCGCTGTTCGCCTTACGGCCATCTGAAAACGGGTGCCGGGATGCCCTGGGTTCACGAAAAACCTGCTGTCAGGAGGCGAAGAGGACGCCTCCGGTGGCGCGTACCGCGGTGCAGAGGTTCGGATACGTCTGCGTGAATTCGCGGAGCTGCCTGTTCCAGACCCCGGTGGCGGTCAGGCGGACCGGGGCGTACTCCTTGGTGCACATGCCCGGGTCCTCCGGGATGCGCTCCACCATGCCGTTCGCGCGACGGAGCTGGTCGCAGGCCCGCGCCGCGTCGGCGTGCGTGCCCCCGTCCGGGCCGCACAGCAGGGTGCCGGCCGAGAGGGGCGCGGAGTTCCCGCCGCTCACCGGGGTGACTTTGAGAACGTAGACCCCGACGGGGTCGGCCGCGGCCGAGGTGGACGCCAGGGCGGGCGTGGCGCCGAACAGCGGAACCAGGCCGGCCAGGGCGACCCTGGCGAGCCAGGCCCCGCGACGGTCAAAGGTTCGCTGCGATCGCATTGGATACCTCCTTGTATCTCTGCCGCGATCAGCGGCCTTCGGTGTGGTGAGGCGCTATTGGTGCTCGCCTCATCGTTCGGAGGAAAAACGCACGGATTCGGTGCCTGTAGGCGTAAATCCTTGCGTTACGAGATGTTAGGGCGAGAGTAAGTGCACTGCAAGTCGCCCGCCCTGCGGCACGGGTGATTCGTTGATGTTTCAATGAAAATCAACGCTACATGAAACGCATGACGTGACCGTAAACGGCGGGCGGCACGCGGGTGGGCGGTCCCGTTCCACCGCTCGTCGAGCAGGTGATCTTCGTGTACAGGCGTCCAATGCTGCCATCTGGATTGCGGGACGTTTTCCGGATGACCCTTTTTCTCTCAGTGACAAAGCTCACATTGCCGCCGCATTACGGCCCCGCATTACAGAGCCGTACGGCGGGCCTGATCCACCACTCGGCAATGTGCCGCCTTATGGCAATGTCCTTGCCGAATTCCTGCGGCTGCCCACTTATGGGCACGGCGGCCGGCCGGCCGGCGTGACCAGGGAGGCTATTCGCCTTCCCCTGTGGCGGCGCGCTGGAGCAGGGGGGTGACGCGGTGGCCGACCAGGGTGCGCATGGCCAGAGCGGTGCTCGTGCGCTCGACCCCCGGCGTGGCGAGGATGCGGCCCGCGACGCGGTAGAGGTCGTCGGCGTCCCTGGCCGCCACCCGGACCAGGAGGTCGGCCTCCCCGCCGCTGATGCCGAGCACCTCGACCACCTCCGGGATCGTCGCCAGGCCCTCCGACACCGCCGCGAGCATGTGCTGGTCGACCCGTACCGTGACGTACGCGGTCAGCCGGTACCCCAGGATCTCCGGGTCGAGGCACCGCTCGAACGCCGACAGCACCCCGCGCTCCTCGAGCCTGGCCAACCGGGCCTGCACCGTGTTGCGGGACAGTCCCACCTGCTCGGCCAGGGCCAGCACGGTCGCCCGCGGGTTGTCGATCAACGCCAGCAGCAGCCGCGCGTCGACCCGGTCGACCGCCCCCGAGTTGCGCATACTGCCTCGCCTTCCTGGGGTCACCCCTATCGAAACCGTGCAAGTAGCTTACTCAACCCGCACACACTTGCGCAGACTCTCCTTCGCTGGTCAGCATTGCTCAACAATGTGCTCAACCGGCGCGCCGGACTGACGCCTGCCCAGAGAGGCGGATCCCGATGAACGACGTGATGGACCTTCCGGCCTTCTCCGTCCCCGACGCCGGACGCGACGACCTCGCGGTCCTCCACGAGATCGAGCAGCGGGTGCTGTGGCTGTCGACGGCGATGATCGACCACGCCAACCGTGTCCGCCCGAACCCCTCCGGCCTGAAGGTGGGCGGCCACCAGGCGTCGAGCGCCTCCATGGTCTCGATCATGACGTCGCTGTGGTTCGAGCACCTCACCTCGGACGACCGGGTGTCGGTCAAGCCGCACGCGTCCCCGGTGCTGCACGCCATCAACTACCTGCTCGGCGAGCTCGACGCGTCCTACCTCACCCGGCTGCGCGAGTTCGGCGGCCTGCAGAGCTACCCGAGCCGCACCAAGGACCCCGACCCCGCCGACTACTCCACCGGCTCGGTCGGCATCGGGGCGACCGCGCCGATCTGGGGCGCCCTGGCCCGCCGCTACGTCGAGGCGCACTTCGGCGGCGCCGGCACCGGACGGCAGTACTCCCTGCTCGGCGACGCCGAACTGGACGAAGGCGCCTGCTGGGAGGCGATCCTCGACCCCCAGGTGGCCGAGCTGGGCGAGATCGTCTGGGTCGTCGACTTCAACCGCCAGTCCCTCGACCGCGTCGTCCCCAACATGGGCGGCACCCGCCTGCAGGGCATGTTCGCCGCGGCCGGCTGGCAGGTCATCACGGTCAAGTACGGCAGGCTCCTGCAGGAGCTGTTCGCCCGGCCCGGCGGCGAGGTGCTGCGCGCCCGCATCGACGGCATGCCGAACCCCGAATACCAGCGGCTGCTGCGCTGCGCCCCCGGCGAGCTGCGGGCCCGCCTCTCCGGTGCGAAAGCAGGCGGCCCCCAGGACGCCGCGGCCCTCGAACGGCTGCTCGCGGACGTCGACGACGCCACCCTGCACGCCGCCGTCCGCAACCTCGGCGGTCACGACCTCCTCGCCCTCCGCCAGGCGTTCCAGGCGATCGACGACACCCGTCCCACCGTGATCTTCGCCTACACGGTCAAGGGGCACGGCCTCGCCACCGAGGGCCACCCGCAGAACCACTCCTCGCTCCTGACCGCCGACCAGTTGCGCGCGCTCGCCGCCCGCGTCGGAGCCGATCCCGAGCGGCCGTGGGCACGGTTCCCGGACGGCGCCCCCGCCGCGCGCCGCTGCGCCGAGACCGCCCGCCGTCTCCACCGCGCCACGCCCGCCCTCACCGAGGTCCCCGAGGTGCCCACCGACTTCGGGCGCACGCCGAACGGCACCGCCACCACCCAGGCGGCTCTCGGCCGTACGCTGTTCGACCTCGGCCGCCAGGCCCCCGGGGTGGGGCGAAGGGTGGTCACCGTCAGCCCCGACGTCAGCTCCAGCACCAACCTCGGCGGCTGGGTCAACAAGGTCGGGGTCTGGGCGACCGCCGAGCGGCCCGACTGGTTCGACGACGACGCCGAGACGATCCTGCACTGGCGGGAGCGGCCGACCGGCCAGCACATCGAGCTCGGCATCGCCGAGACCAACCTCGTGGGGCTGCTCGGCGAGCTGGGCGCCACCTGGTCGCGCTGGGGGCAGCCGCTGCTGCCCATCGGCGTGGTGTACGACCCGTTCGTCGAGCGCGCATTGGAGCCGTGGTCGTTCGGCATCTACGCCGGAGGCCAGTCGATCCTCGTCGGGACGCCGTCCGGGGTGACCCTCGGCCCCGAGGGCGGCGCCCACCAGTCGATCAAGACGCCGTCGATCGGCATCGAGCAGCCCGGCTGCACCACCTACGAGCCCGCGTTCGCCGTCGACCTCGAGTGGTGCCTGCTCGCCGCCCTGTCCCGGCTCGGCAGGCCGGGCGGCCGGTCGGCGTACCTGCGCCTGTCGACGCGCCCGGTCGACCAGTCACTGGCGGACGTCCCCGCCGACCCGGCCGCGCGCAAGCTGCGGCGCCGGCAGGTCGTGGCGGGCGCCTACCCGCTCAGGCGTCACGAGCGGCCGTCGGTCACCGTCGCGGCCATGGGGGCCGTCGTGACCGAGGCGCTCCAGGCCGCCGACCGCCTCGGCGAGCTGGGCATCGGCGCGGACGTCGTCTGCGTGACCAGCCCCGGACTGCTGTTCGAGGGCCTGCGCGGCCGTGGCGGCCACGGCGACGCCCCCACGTGGATCCTCGACGAGGTCTTCCCGGCCGAGCGCGCGACCCCGATCGTCACCGTGCTGGACGGCCACCCGCACTCGCTGGCCTTCCTCGCGGGCGTCCACCAGGTGCCCGGCACCCACCTCGGGGTCACCGCGTTCGGCCAGTCGGGCGACCTCGGCGACGTCTACCGCCACCACGGCCTGGACGCCGGCAGCATCGTCGAGGCCGCCCTGGACCTGGCCGACTGAGCCCGGCGGGGCCGGTCACGGGCCCGCGATGGCGCGCCTTCCCGGCAGGGGCGGTAGCGTGCGCGTATGACCGGCATATCCCGGCAGGTGCGGCAGTGGCGGGTACGACGTGACTTCACCGTCCTGAAGTGGGCGGGGGCGCTCGGCTTCGCCGTGATCGGCGTGCTCGCGGGCGACGTGCGCGGCCTGCTGCTGTGCGGGGTCGCGGCGGTGGCGCTGGCGGCGTTCGCCGTCCGCGACATGGTGGCGCCGGTGCGGCTGGCCGCCGACGAGCAGGGCGTCATGGTCGTCACGGGCCTGGCCCGCCGCGAGTCGCTGCCGTGGCAGCGGATCACCCATATCCGGGTGGCGCGGAACGCCCGCTACGGCCTGCGGTGGGAGCTGCTGGAGATCGAGACCGACGAGAGCCTGCACCTGTTCTCGTCGTACGAGCTCGGCACGTCCTGCATGGAGGCGGCGGACGAACTGTTCCGCCTCCGGCCGGCCTGAGCGGGTCTCGCTCGTCAAAGGTGGGAGCTATCCGTCCCGGATGCGGCCGTCCGTCAAGCCGGCGATTCGCGCAGACCGCGCTCCTTGCCGACGTGTCCGGCATTCGTTAAGAGCCTTGCCAAACAATACGTCGGAGGTATGTTCGGGTGGAGTCATGCCGACACAGATGAGGTGAGAACGTGATCAAGAAGATCGCCCCCGTCGTTCTCCTCCTGGCGACGCTGGCCGCGTCCGTCACCCCGGCGCAGGCGGCCACCGACGACGAGGCCGGCGGCGCGGCCTTATCCGGGAGCGCGGCCCCCACCGACTGGTCGCGGGAAGTGATCAGGTCGACGATGTCCAGGTACACCCCCTCGACCATCGGCGGCTGGAGCTACCCGATCGGCCTGTACATGTACGGCCAGTACCTCGCCTACAAGCGCACCGGCGACGCCTCCTACCTGAGCTACATCAAGGCCTGGGCCGACAGGTTCGTCGACTCCAGCGGCCACATCGGCAACGGCTTCAACAGCCTCGACAGCATGCAGCCGGCCAACGTCATGCTGTTCCTGTCGCAGGAGTACCCGAGCCAGACGAAGTACCGCACGGCCGCCAAGCAGCTCCACGACCGCATCTACTCCTCCGCCTCGCCCTACCCGCGCACCTCCGACCGAGGCTTCTGGCACGCGAACAACGACTCGCGGCAGGGCCAGCTGTGGGGCGACGGCGTCTTCATGGTCGACCCGTTCCTCGCCCGGTACGGCCAGTGGGTGGGCGACACCACCCGGGTCCACGACGAGGTGGCCGACCAGCTGGTGGTGTACGGCAGGCACCTGCAGCGGACCTCCGGCGACCAGGCGGGCCTGCTGTACCACGCCTACGACGAGCCCGGCGGGCTCACCGCGAGCTGGGCGCACCCCGAGTTCGGTGACACCAACGGCGTCACCTGGTGCCGCGCCGAGGGCTGGTACGGCATGGCCCTGACCGAGATCCTGCGGATCATCCCGGCCGGCCACCCGCAGCGCGCGGCCCTCGTCTCGATCCTCCAGAAACTGACCGCCGCCTACCTCCGCTACCAGGACCCGGCCACCGGCCGCTGGTGGCAGGTGGTCGACAAGGCCGGCGCCTCGGGCAACTGGCTGGAGACCTCCTGCTCGGCGATGTACACCACCGTCATCTCACGGGCGATCGAGGACGGCTACCTTCCCGCCACCCAGGCGAACCGGGACGCGGTCGCCAAGGGGTACCACGGTGTGCTGCAGAAGATGTCGATCCACTCCGACGGGCTCACCTACCTGACGGACATCTCCGAGGGCACCAACGTCGACGACGTGACCGGCTTCTACTACGGGCGGGCGAAGAAGACCAACGACTTCCACGGCCTGGGCGCCTTCCTCATCATGAACGAGCAGATGATCAGTACGGGCGTGCCGCAGACCTAGAGTCTCGGGAGCGTCGCGCGCGCGTGGGTGACGAGGGCCCGGGCGGCGGGGCTGCCGGGGCCCTCCGCGCGCCACGCGAGGGCGATCCGCCGGCGTGGCCGCGGCGAGGCCAGCGTGATCGCCCGCAGGCTCGCGGCGTGCGCCTCGGCGAGGGACGCCGGGACGATCGCCACGCCGAGCCCCTGCCCGGTGAGTTCGGCGAGCACCCGGGGGTCGCCCGTCTCGAACGCGATGCGCGGCCGCAGTCCCGCCGCCGCGTAGGCCTCGTCCACCAGGCACCGCAGGTCCGCGCCCTTGGGCAGGCCGACCAGCGCCCGCTTCCTGATCGCCTCCAATGTCACGGTCGTCTCGGTGGCCAGCGGGTCGTCGTGCCCCACCGCGACGACCAGCTCCTCGTCCACGGCCACCTGCACCTCGATCGTGGGCGGCGGTGCGGCGCGCAGCCACACCAGCGCCATGTCGAGCGTCCCGGCGAGCAGCCCTTCGAGCAGGTCGCCGGACCCCGACTCCGACAGGGTGATCTCGACGGCCGGGTGGTCGCGGCGGAACTCGGCCAGCAGGGCGGGCAGGTCGAGGGGCGGGCACGACGGGGCCACGCCGACGGCGACGTGCCCGCGTACCAGCCCGGTCAGCTCGTCGACGGCGAGGCGGGCGCCGGTCACCGCCCGGAGCGCGGCCCGCGCGTACGGGAGGACGGCCGCGCCGGCCGCGGTCAGCCGTACCCCGCGCCCGGAGCGGTCGAGGAGCTCCTGGCCCAGCTCGCGTTCGAGGCGGCGGATCTGGGCGCTGACGCCGGGCTGGGCGACGTGCACCCGCGCGGCCGCCCTGGTGAAGCTGGCCTCCTCCGCCACAACCACGGATCTCTTAGTGTGCTTCTGGCATGGCTCACCACCTGCACGTTCGTGCGAGTGCTGTGGAGTCGAAGAGAAGTGTTCCGGCGATGCTCTCGCACTCCTATGCCCTGGCGTAGCGACGCTGCATCTGTCGAGGTCACGCGTTAGAGTGCAAGGACCGTGATCTTCACTTGCAGGGACTAAGGGAACAGGTCGATGGCGGAGTACTGGCAGGCCCTTACGACAGTTCCAAGCGCGGAAGAAGGGGCGAGACTGGCACACAGCATCACGCAGGCGCGACTCGCCTCGTGCGTCCAGATGATCGGCCCGATCAGGTCCGTGTACTGGTGGCAGGGCACCCTAGAGGATGCGCAAGAGTGGCAGTTGCTCATCAAGACGACTGCCACTCAATTCCCGGCTTTGGAGGAGCACATCAAGGAAAACCATAGCTACGAGACACCGGAAATTATCGCAACTGAAATCGTCGCCGGAAGCGCTGAATATCTAGGATGGATCAGTGCTGAGACGACGCGAACTGACGCTTCGTCATAGTCAGATCCTCTAAGAATGCTCTGACCATTGGCTGAGTCTGCCAGCGTCGCAACGATTCGGCTAACATCTCGAAGCGGGGGAGCCACATGGCGTATTCGGTCTCCCGTACGGCTGCGAGACCATCTCTTGCTAGCTTCGCTGCCGCGTCGATGGACCCTTGGACAAGGTGAGCGGTAGCGATATCGGCAAGGATGATTGCCGCTCTCTTTCTTTCCACCTGGGGAAGACGTGCGATTACCGAATGGGCTATCTCTTCCGCTTCGGTCAGTCTTCCCATTCGCGAGTAGGTCGCGATCCGGAACGAGTCAAATCTGTCTTGATCGAGGAATCGCGTCCATACCCGGTCTTCTTCCGGGTCGGAAATGCTGAAGGCTTCTTCGGCGCGCGCCCAGGAATGAATGGCAGTTTCCTTGTCGCCGAGAGCCGCGCTCTCTTCCGCATGGCGCGCGGCCAGCCACGACATGGTTCCTGGCGAAGCGGACGGCGGGAGTACTTCCAAAGCACTTGCCAGCAATGCCCTCGCTCGGCCGTGTGATCCTTTGGCGCTTGGGATATAGCTACGGTACGCGTAGACGCATGAAATGATGCTGGGATCTTCGGCTTCCTTTGCGGCTCTTTCTGCCGTGCCGTAGAAGTTGCGTGCTGTGGTTGGGCTTCCCATGTCGCTAGCGATCCAGCCTGCGAGCACGCTGCTTTCCGCCGCCACGACAATGAGGCGACGTCTTAACTCGTTCTTCGGATCGTTGGCTGTGCCATTGAGGATCGTCCCCACCTCTTTGAGGTGAAGAGCAAGCCCTTTGTAGATGGAGCTAGCCGACATGAGTTCTTCGAGTCGATGGAAGCCGGCCGATCGAGCTTCCATTTCCCGAACGATCGCTTCGTCTATGGCGTTGGGTTTGGCCAGAGCGTACGAGAGTCGTTCCCATACTTCATTCTGGGCGAGAGTTGAAGTTGCGCCGAGTCGAGCGATCATGCTGAGCAATTCGCGGCGTTTCAACGCGTCACCTTGCTTTCCGACTTGTTCCGCTAAGAGTTGCAAGTCGAACGTGTCTGTAGCGATCTGAAACTCGCCGCTGACAACGTGCGTGCCAATCGCACCGTTGCCGTCACTCGCTGGCGAAAGCCCCAGATGGTGACGTAAGTGCGCAGGCATACCCAAGCCATCGGCGAACGCCTCAAATGTAGACTTTGCGGACGGGATACGCTTGCCCGTCTTGTACTCGCTTATGCGTCCCTGGGCGATCCCTGTGAGGCTGGCTATCTGCCCCTGGGTGATCCCGAACTTGCCGAGGATGCGAATGATGCCTCCGACGTCATGCCGTCGGCATACATCGTCCATGTCCTGACGTGCGAAAACAGCATCAAGGATCTCTCTGATGTTTCGTTGATCCATCACCATGGCGCGCGTACCGCTCCTCTGTGTGCCCGTCTGCCAGGAAGTTCGGGCCCTCTAAGTCCATCACATCGTGAGATATCACGGTGAGATTAGCCGGAACGGCTTTGCTTGGAAACCTCGCATCAAGGCAAGACGCAGGTCAGAGCCGGTACCTGGGTGAGAAACGCGGCTCACGGATCACAGGGAGGTGCAAAGCCGTGATTTCCTCGTGAATGCATCAACACGAGAGGTAATCGAGAGATTGCGTCAGGTAAGGGCCGCTCTAGAGATGGGCTTGAAGCGTCGAGGTGACGGACATTCCGTCGAACAGGCGAAACCGGACATGGTCAGGGCTCCGCACTTCGACCCCTCTCGGCCCAACATCGCCCGTATCTATGACTACTTCCTGGGCGGCAAGGATCACTGTCGCGCCGATCGCGAGCAGGCTGCGAAGATCATCGCAATCGCTCCCTACGTTCCTCGGCTTGCGGTTGCCAATAGGACGTTCCTGGGACGCGTAGTCCGCTACCTGGCCAAGGAAGCGGGCGTTCGCCAGTTTCTGGACATCGGGTCCGGTCTGCCGACACGGCAGAACGTTCACGAGATCGCGCAGGAAGCCAACGCGGACGCTCGCGTGGTCTACGTGGACAACGACCCCTTGGTGTTGGTCCACGCCCGCGCTCTTCTGGCAACCACGCCCACCACACACGTGATCGATGGCGACCTACGGGACTCCGGCAGGATCCTCGGCGAGGCAAGCCGGTTTCTGGACTTCTCCCAGCCGATCGCGGTCCTGTTGTTCGCGATCTTGCACTTCTTCCCTGATGGTGGCGAGCATGACCCGTACCGGATCGTCAGCACCCTGACCGACTCCCTGGCACCTGGCTCGTACCTCGCGATCTCCCATGTCGAACCGGCCCCAGCCATGATCGAGGCCGCTGGTGCATACACCGCCGCTGACGTCGCGTTCCGTGATCATCATGGCGTTTTGCCGTTCTTCAACGGGACCACGCTCGTAGAGCCTGGGTTGGTACGGCTCAATGAGTGGCGTCCGGACGACCATGACTCGATCTACCCCAGTGACTGGCCTGACGTGCCCGTATGGGTACTCGGCGGGGTGGGACGTAAGCCGTGAGCGGAGCTACCGACATCAGGCGATCTGCCGTCAGCCGGGCTGCGCTCCGGCTGTGCCAGGAGTTGGAGAAGCACGGGATCACCGCCGAAACTCATCCGGGCGACCGTGTCGCAGCACTGTCGATGCGGTATGGCCTGGTGATCTGGTGCGAGCCCAGTCTCAACGGCGTGTATTACCGCTGGTGGACAGGGCGTCGGTCGGAGAGGACAGGTCAGAGGATCTATGCCTCGTGCCCGGCCGGAGTCCCCGGTACGGCAGCGCAACGCATAGCCGCCCGCTACCGACTCATGGCGAGGGAGCACGCCCCATCCACGTCCGCAGCGCACCAGGGAGACCCTGACGTGCCTGTTCCTGACCAACAAGCCGACGACGCCGAGAAAAGATCAATCAATGGCTGAGTTGCGAATCACCTGGGTACAGTCACCGAAGATCCCCGCCTTCCAGCACGGCATGGTAGGCGGAATCCGCGCCTTCACGTTGGACGTGCACACTCGCCCGTACGAACTCCACTGCAAGTTGCCCGGCCCCAAGGGGGCGCAAGAGATCGAACGGCTTCCCACCGAGCAAGCCGCCTACAAGCGGGCACGCGAGAAGGTCATCGAGTTCTTGGAACTCTTCAACAAGGAGTCCCCGCCCCCCTCGTAGCCCGAGATCACCATGGCGTCGTGATGGCGCATCACCGCCCCCAGACTGCCCCCGGCAGAGCCAGAGCGTTACCGCTCCTTCCCCCGGCTCTTCCGGGGGTTTTCTCGTGTGAGAACAAGGCGTCTACCAGGGATTTATCTCACCGCATGATCTAGCCGATCTCATCGCAAGATCTCACCTGGTGATGGGGCCGCCCCTTCCGCCGAACCTACCTTCGCTTCGCAAGGTTCCGACGGCGCAAGGAAGTGATCTCCATGACTTACCTGGTCATCGTGGTTCTCGCCCTGTTACTGGCCGCTGTGGTGCTGGTCATGTTCATCGCCTTGACCGTCAGCATCCGCAGGCAGGACCGCCGCATGAGCCTGTCCGGTCCTCCCCGCACCTCCATGGACAGCACGACTCGCCGTCTCGTCGGCGTACACGTCCGCAACCACGACGACAGTGTCTCCGGCTTCCGCAACTGAGGAGTTGAACCCATGCGCATCCCTCGCCAGTTCGGCCACCGCTGCCCCTGCGGCGCACTTACTGACCCCGGCACCGCCCGATGCCGCAAGTGCCGCGCCCGCGCTCGTTGGCACCGCCGCAAGGCATACCACGACGGCATATGAAGCCTCGATTCACGAGATCCGAGACAAGACGAGAGGAGGTGAGACCCCTTGACCGTGTCGATCCCCCTGGTAGTGCTCCTCGGAGCGGTCGTGTTCATCGCCTGGCGCTATCTGGGCCTGCGGCTCTGGCACGCGATCCTGTGCCTGTTGTTCGGCTTCTTCCTGGCCGCCACCACCGTTGCCCCCGACATCCGTCGCGCCGTGAGCGCCGCACTGAGCTGGCTTACCGGCTCCTGACCCCCTGTCTCCGACCTAAGGAGTGATGCCTAGTGCCTTACACCAACCCATATCCCGACCCGGCTCTTCAGGAGGTCACCGCCCGCAACCGCACCGCACGCCAGCTCGTTAACGCCTTCTCTTCGAGCACCCCAACTCTGGCCGACATCTGGCAGCACGTTTCCACCGCCCTTGACGACACGCTCACCCTCGTCGCCCAGATCAGCCGCCTTCATGCGGAACTCGCCCGCAACCGCCGCAGATACGCCGACCTGATGGCCGCAGCCCGCGCGACCCTGGCCGCTCACCACGATGGCGAATCCGATCCGCTGTACTACCTGCGCGACGAACTCACCGCCCAGCGCGCCGACAACCCGAAGCCGGGTGACGAGGCATGGTGAGGCACCGCCACTCCCGCCACCGCTTGCGCCGTAACGCTCGCCGCATCCGCCGGGACGGCATCGAGCCGATGATGATCCTGACTGATGACATGGAGTTCGCGCCCATCGCCTTTGTGGCGATCGCTCGGGCGATGTGGCGCTACCGCTCCGAACTCGCCCCGTTCACCATGGCGCTCCTCACCCTCACAGGCGGCGCAGTCCTCCATTCGGCATACGCCACCTGGTGGCCGACCGTACTCATCCTCACCGCTCTGGCCGCGTGGGCACTGGCCTTCTTCGGCCGATGGGTCAACCTCACCCGGCCCGTGGAACGGGGCTACGCCGCAGCGGTGGTCCTCCTCATCGGCGGTTGGACGGCAGCAGCCACAGCCGTAGGCCCGTTCACCGTGCCGCTTCCTCACGTGCTCGCCATCGGGGGATTCCTCGCCGGCACTCCATGGTGGGCACACCGCCGGCGGCGTGCCAGGGTCCGCGTAGAGCGGACCTTGGCCGCCTGGCCGGAGATCTCGCAAGCCGTCGGGCTGACCGGTTCACGCATCCAATCGGCGATCGTAGATCTGTGGGGATACCGCGCCAGGGTCGCCCTGGCGCGCGGCCAGACGGTAGAGGACGCCGTCTCTAAACTGCCCGCTCTAGAGTCTGCCCTAGGGACACGACGTGGCGCGGTGCGCGTGCAGCCGGTTCCGGAGCGAGCCAACCGCATGGAACTGCGAGTCATCGAGACTGACCCGCACGCGGACGCGATCGTCTGGCCCGGCCCGTCGGTCACCTCCATCGCCCAACCCGTCAAGCTGGGTCTCTTCGAGGACGGAAGCCCCGTGCGGGTCTCCCTGCTACGACGTCACGCGCTAGTTGGAGGCGTGGCCGGTGCAGGCAAGAGCGGCGGAGTCAACGTCATCCTTGCCGACCTGTCCGCTTGCCCGGACGTGGTCATCTGGGGAATCGACCTCAAACGCGGGATGGAACTCCTCCCGTGGGCATCCTGCCTCGACCGTGTCGCGACCACCCCTCAAGAAGCCCAAGCACTGTTGCGCGACGCGGTGGCCGTTCTCGATGGTCGGGCGGATGTGCTGGCTCAGCAGGGATTGAGGGTCTGGCATCCGCGCCCGGACGCCCCTGCGCTGGTCATCCTGATCGACGAGTACGCCGAACTCGTCGACGAGGCACCAGAAGCCGTACGGCACGCCGACTCCATCGCCCGACGCGGACGCGCCGTCGCCGTCACCCTCGTGGCCGCGACACAACGCCCCTCCCAGAAAGCCATGGGACACGGCGCGGTGCGCTCCCAGATGGACGTACGGATCTCCTTCCGCGTACGCGAACGGCGCGACGTCGATCTCATCCTTGGTCAGGGCATGCTCAAATCGGGCTGGCACAGCCACAGCCTCAACGCTCCCGGCAAGTTCCTCATCAGCGCACCTGAGCACGACATCCCCCGTCGCGCCCGTACCTTCCTCATGGACGATGAGTCAGTGCGGGAAGCGGCAAGCCTCCACGCATCACATCGGCCATCCCTGGACGCCGTGTCGATCGCTGCCTTAGATGCCGCTCCGGAAGCCTCTCACGAGCCGTCAGCGCAGTCGGAGGACAGAGAAGAGCCTCAAGGCAGGCATGCCCGCCGGACCGCGCGAGAGAGCGCCGAAGAGGCTCTCTGGGCAGCGCTGCGAGACGCACCCGAAGACGGGACGACTCTGGCCGATCTGATCGAGGCTACGGGGATGAGTCGCCCCACCATCTACCGGCGGTTGAACCAACTTGAACAGCAGAGCCGGATCCGACAAGTCAGCCGAGGACGCTGGCGCGCATGTGCTGATTCTGACTCTGAGTGATCGTCTCAACGTCTCAATTTCTCACCCTCTCACGCGCGTGTCTGCACCTAAGCGCGCATGCACAGATGAGACGAGACATTGAGACGGTTACCTACGGCGACCATGCAGGCGGAGGGGAGGTGATGCCCGACGAATGAAGCCAAGCGGAGCAAGCGGGAACACAGGGAGAAGGTGAGAGTCCCCACCCCGGAGGAGTGGGCGCGAAAGCAACTGGAGAACGCCCCCGAACGATCGGCGCAATGGGCTAGGGAAGTAGCCCGGATCTACGGTTTGGACATCGAGGAGTAAGCAAAGACCCGATCTCCCGTTTTGGAGGTCGGGTCAATGCTTTGCTTGCATTCATGTGGGCTGATCGCTCGCCCTAGCGGAAGATCGGCTTGATGCGTTCATCGGGGTTGAACGTTCTCTTTCCTTTGCCGACTGACATGATGACGACCGCGCTAAGGGTTTGCGCTATTGCGGCCTGCTTCTGTTCCATCGAAAAGTCGGGCTCATCCCACTTCTTGGCGAGATCGGTCGATACGAGTTTTCGAGCCTGTTGCTGCCCGTCGTATATACGCTTTTCTCGCAGTAGTACGGCCTCGTCCTTCTCCATTCGTTCCAGGCTTGGCCAGTAGCGCTTTTCGCTGATTTTTCCCTTCTCGAACTTTCTCGTCATGTCATCGATTCGTGCTTGCAAGTCCGCTAACTCCTTCGTCTTCGGCCACGGCGGGGTATTCTTCATCTTCCGAAGTTGTACTTTCTTATGCTCTGCGATGACCAGTGCCTTGATGTACTCGTTTACGGGTGAGGCCACACAGAAGACTCCACCGCAGCCGCCCTGTCCTTTCGAGGGGCAGCGGTATTTCTCGACAAGCTTTCCGTTACGGTCGCGCTGTCTTATGCCTACCATCCGTGCGGAACATTTTCCGCAGCGCACGAATGGTGAAAGAAGGTAGACGGTGCGGTAGCCGCGTCCTATGCTCCCGAGTCTCGACGGCGGCTTATCGGCGCTCGTTATCCAGGCGGCGAGAACGTCATTATATTCGTCCGGGGTCAGGATAGGTTCCCAGACGCCGTTGACGGGGTTGCCGGACTCATTGCGCAGGATTGCTCCTTGGTAGGTTCGCCACCCACAGATTCGCGGATTCGTGAATATGTTGCGGACCGTCGCTGCGCGCCATTGTGCGCCAGTGACGGTAGGGATCCCTCGCTGGTTCCATTCCTTCGCGATGGTGATCGGCTTGACGCCTGCAAGGATGCGGGGCAATTCCCTCCTGATATGTGAGGCTTCGCGCTTGTTCAGCCTGACTCGGTCTTTCCGCCAACCAAAAGGCCGGTATGGTCCCCCGTGATTCTTTCCTTCTAGCGCTGCGTGACGCTGGCCGTCGTTCACTCGGCGCGAGGTATTCCGGGATTCTTGGTTGCGCTGATTCACCAGATTCCGGGCGGCGTCGATACCGGCGTCTGTGGTCAGATCGATATTGCCTGACCTGCTGGCGACATATACGCCGTAATGCTCGACCACCTCTATGAGATCTTCGAGCAAGCGTGGGTCTCGTGTGGCTCGATCGATGTCGGGAACGGCTAGCGCATTAGCTAATCCGCGCCGTAACGTCGTTAGCGTCTGTTCCCAGTCCGGGCGTACGACCCTATATCCCCAGGTGCCGTCAGGAAGTCGAACGCGCTTTTTCTTGTAGGAGGAAACTTCTAGTTCCGTGACTTCTCGATAGACTTTCCCGCCGATTCCATGCACAAAGGAACGAAGGTCTTTTAGCTGGTGCTCGATCTGTTCCGGGCGATTAGCCGACTCGCGAGCCAGCAAGATCCACGTGAGACCGTCGGGGTCGCGCTCGATGAGCGTCCGACCCCCGACCCTGCGAGGTGAGGAGGTAGCCATAGGCCGAAGTATGAACTAAGAGATCCTTGGTGACCGCCACGAAGTATTCGAGCTGCCGTAACTCCATGACGGCCCAGTCTAACAGTCAAATGATCTTGTAATCCTGGTGGCCGCGGCCGATGGCGCGGGGAAGGGGAACCGATGGCCGGGGCCGGGAAGATCGTGGCTTGACGGAGGATGATCTCGCCTTCAGAGTCACACTCAGGTGGCCACCGATCAGCACATGTCCCGACGTCCAGCGTTACGTGAGGATGTGCCATGACGCTTACCGATTCCACCGGCAGCCACTTGTCCGCGGACCCCGCCTTACCCCCGCACCGGGCCCGGCTGGTCCTCCTCAGCGTGCTCGCCGGCGCGGCCGTCGCCGCCCTGTGGTCCTTCCGCTTCGTGGACAGCGTGATCGGTGACAACGTCGCCAACACCCTGCTCGGCCACGACGCCAAGGGCACGGCCATCAGCGGAGTCGTCGCCGGCGCGGTGTTCGCGTTCGTGTCCGGGCTGGCCGGCACGTTCACCGCCTGCAACGTCGCGGCGTTCGGCGCGGTGGTGCCGCTCGTCGAGCACGGGGACTCCTGGCGGGACCGGCTGCGCGCCACGGCGGCCCCGCTCGGCAGGCTCGCGACCGGCATGATCGTGGTCAGCGGGGTGTACGGCGCGGTGGGCGCGGTCGTGGGGGAGCGGCTACCGCAGCTGTCGCCCGCGACGGTCGGCCACGGACTGCCGGTGCGGCTCATCCAGTCGAGCGTCGTGTTCGGGATCATCGGGCTGACGTTCGTGTGGCTCGGGCTCGCCGCGCTGCGCCTGCTGCCCGACCCGCTGGCCCGCCTGGAGCGGCGGTACCCGCGCGTCCGCCTGGTCGTGCTCGGCGGGCTGGTCGGCGGGTTCCTCATCGGCCGGCCGTACCCGCTGTTCCACAAACTGTTCGCCTACGCCGCCGAGACGCACAACCCGCTGTACGGCGCGGCGGTGTTCATCCTGCAGTCCCTCGGCAACATCGTGGTGATGGGCGTGCTGTTCGCGCTGCTCGTGCTGGTGGGCAGGGGCCGGTTCGGCCGGTGGCTGCGGGCCGAGCCCGGCCGCCTCATCCGCGTGACCGCCGCCGCCTTCATCGTCGCCGGCGCGTTCACCGTGCTGTACTGGGACGTCCGGCTCCCGGCGATGTTCGGCTACGGGTGGTACCCCACCATGCCCTGGTGACGGTGTCAGGACTCCGCCGCTTCCCGGGGACGACGGCTCAGACCCAGCCGCGTTCCCGGGCCGCCATGCCGGCCTGGAAGCGGGTGATCGCGTTGAGCTCCCGCATCAGGTCGTGGATGCGGCGCTGCACCGTGCGCAGGCCCAGCCCCAGCGCGCGGGCGATGCCCTCGTCGGTGTGACCGGCGGCCAGCAGCGCCAGCAGCCTCCTGGTCAGCTCGTCCGGGGCGGCGGCCTCCGAAGGGCCCGCCGCCGCCTCGGCCGCCCGCCCGGCCCCGCCCCGGAAGGGGCCCCCGGGCCGCATGGCCGTCCGTAACGGGAAGCCGCGCCGCCACTCCAGCTCGAACAGCGCGATGAGCGCGTCCAGCAGCGCCGAGGGGTGCAGCACGAACGCCGTGTCGATGGGGTAGTTGCCGTTGCGGATCGGGATCAGCGCGAGCGCCTCGTCGGCGATCCACAGCTTCAGCGGCGCGTCGGTGACCACCCGCGCCTGCTCGCCGAGCGCGCACGCGATCCGGATCTGGTCGAGCTTCTCCGCGGGCGTCAGCGACTCCACGTCGTACAGGCTGCGGTAGTCGACGCCGGCGCGCAGCATCCGGTGCTCGCGGTCGACGTTGCTCATGAAGCTCGGCATGACGTACGGCGGCTTCTCGATGTTGCGGAACGTCCGCTGCGCGCTGTCCTGCAGCGCGTACGCCCGGCTGATGATGTTCTCGCTCCCGGTGACCACCTCGACCTGCTCGGCGGGGTGTGTGGTGGAGCGGGACGCGCGGTGATACGTCGTGGTCAGCTCCCGGATGGCCGCCCGCACCTGGTGCAGTTCCTCCTCGCGGCGGCTGAGCATCGGCTGGATCGCGATGTCCGGGGACACCGCGACGTACCGGGCGCGCCGCCCGGGAAGCCTGCTCGCCAGGCCGCGCCGGGCGAACAGCGCGAGCGCGCGGGCCGCCAGCGGTGTCGACACGCCGCAGTACATCGCGAGCTCGGCGGCCGAGGACCGCGGGTTCTCGACGAGGGTCGCGTACAGGCGGCTCTCGGCCGGTGACAGTCCGATCGCTTCCAGCATGACGTCGCCCTTCCTGCACATGTGGCGGCATACCGCCATATGGCGGGTTCTGGCCCGGTCGGCGCACTTGTGCCGTGATCGTTTCCCAGATTAGGTCAGACCTATAACGATCTCCACCGCGTCCGGCCCGCGGCGGCCGGACGTCTCCCCGTCTGGAGAGTGTCGAAGGAATGCTGCCCTCCCCCCGACGCCACGCGCTCGTGGCCGTACTCGCGGCGTTCGCGGCCCTGCCGCTCGTCACGCCGCCCGGATCGGCCTCGGCGGCCACGGCCAAGCAGCCGCCGCCCGTCGTCGCCGGAACGCCGCAGGCCAGGATCACCCTGGTCACCGGCGACACCGTCATCTACGCCAAGGACGCCGCCGGGCGCGCGTCGGTCGGCGTGGAACTCGGCCCCGGCCGGGAGTCGCAGACCTACCAGGCCGAGCGGGACGCCCACGGGTACTACGTGATCCCGGCCGATGCCCGGCGCTACGTGGACGCGGGGCTGCTGGACAAGGAACTGTTCAACGTCGACTACCTCGCCGCCAACGGCTACGCCGACACCGCCACCGACCGGCTCCCGGTCATCGTCCAGTACCAGCCGCAGGTGAAGGCCGCCGACCTCGCGGGCAAGGCCCGCTCGCTCAAGGGCGGCGAGGACACCCTGGTCCTGCAGAGCATCGACGGCGCGGCCCTGAAGGTGGACAAGAAGCAGGCCGGCTCGTTCTGGCAGACCGTCAGCGGCAAGGCGTCCCTGGAGGCGCGGCTGAAGGCGGACCGGCCCGCCCTCGGCGGCGGGCTGCGCAAGGTGTGGCTCGACGGCAAGGTCAAGGCCCTCGACGACGTCAGCGGCCCGCAGATCGGCGCACCGGAAGCCTGGGCCGCCGGGTACGACGGCACGGGCGCCACGGTCGGCATCATCGACACCGGCATCGACGCCAAGCACCCCGACCTGCAGGGAAGGGTCGTCGCGGCCCACAACTTCATCCCCGCCGGCCGGCCCGGCGGAGGTGACCCGGAGGTCCCCGCCGACGGCCACGGCCACGGCACCCACGTCGCGTCCATCATCGCCGGCAGCGGCGCGGCCTCCGGCGGCCGGTACAAGGGCGTCGCGCCGGGCACCAAGCTGAGCATCGCCAAGGCGCTGGACGACACCGGCAGCGGCACCAACTCCGAGATCATCTCCGCGATGCAGTGGCAGGCGGCCTCCCAGCACGCCCGGGTGGTCAACATGAGCCTGGGCAGCAACACCGCCACCGACGGCACCGACCCGCTCAGCCAGGCGGCCGACGAGCTGACCGCCGAGTACGGCACGCTCTTCGTCGTCGCCGCCGGCAACTCCGGGCCCGGCCGCTTCACCGTCGCCGCGCCCGGCGCGGCCGACGAGGCCCTCACCGTCGGGGCCGTCGACTCCACGGACGCGATCGCGTCGTTCTCCAGCCGCGGCCCCCGCCTGGGCGACTTCGCGATCAAGCCGGAGATCACCGCCCCCGGCGTGAACATCATCGCCGCCCGCGCCGCCGGAACCTCGCTCGGCGAGGGGAGCAGCAGCGGCGGCGGTCCTATCGACGACAACTACACCAAGGCGTCCGGCACCTCGATGGCCACCCCGCACGTGGCGGCCGCCGCGGGCATCCTCGCCGCCGAGCACCCCGACTGGACCGCCCACCAGCTCAAGGACGCCCTCGTGGGCACCGCCAAGCCCCTCGGGCTGAGCCCGTACGAGCAGGGCTCCGGGCGGCTCGACATCGGCCGGGCCGTGAAGCAGCAGGTCTTCGCCGACGTCTCCACGGTGTCCGCCGCGTTCACCGACCCCTACACCGGCCAGACGCTCACCAAGAAGATCACCTACCGCAACACCGGCAAGGAGCCCGTCACCCTGGCCCTGTCGGCCGCCCTGGCCCGCGGCGGCAAGCCCGCCCCGTCCGGGATGGCGGCCGTCACGCCGTCCTCGCTCACCGTCCCGGCGGGCGGGACCGCGACCGCCGAGCTCACGGTCGAGCCGACGCTCGGCGAGCCCGGCTGGTACGAGGGCCGGCTCGCCGCCACCGGCGGCGACGCCACGGTGACCATCCCCCTCGCCTTCCACAAGGAGGCCGAGCAGGACACCCTGAAGCTGCGGCTGGTCGGCAGCCCGGACTGGGTGATGAGCCCCCAGACGCTGAGCGTCATCAGGATCAACGACACCGACCCGGCGCTGGACGGCGAGCCCGTCGCCTACAGCATCGGCGGCGTGAAGACCACCGACACCCCGAACACCCTCGAAGCCGAGGTGCGGCTCGCGCACGGCGGCCTGTACACGGTGAGCAGCCAGCTCCTGTGGTACTCCGAGCCGGAGCGGCGCCTGCAGTTCGGCATCCTGTTCGACCCGGAGATCCGCCTCGACGGGGACGCCGAGGTCACCCTGGACGCCACCAAGGCCGTGCCGATCCGCGTCACCACGCCCCGCGCCTCGATACCCGTGACCATGGACTACATGTACGCCCGGACGACCGCCGCCGGGCGCCTGTACGGGGCCGCCGGGGTGAACAGCTACCCGAACGTGGTGCCCGGCTACCTGTGGGTCTCCCCGTCGGCGAAGACACCGACCGTGGGCGCCTCGACGTTCGTGTTCGACCAGATCCGGCGCGCCCCGCAGGTCGAGCTGGCCGTGCCCGGCCTGCGGCTCCACCCGGCGTACGTCACGGAGGACAACGCCGTGGTGCCGAAGTTCGCCGCCGACCGCCGCCTCGGCCTGGCCACCGGCGAGGACCTTCGCGCCGGCCGGGACGTGCGGGGCAGGCTCGTGCTGTCCGGCACCACCACGCTGGCGGACCTGATCACCGACATGGACCTGGCGGCCAAGGGCGGCGCCGCCGGCGTGATCACCGCCAACCGCCTGGCGTGGGTCATGGACGCCGCCGCCTACCACGACCACATGAAGATCCCGCTGCTGTGGCTCGACGCCGGGGAGGCCGCTCAACTGGGCACGGCCCTGACCCGCAGGCCGCGCCTGGAGGCGGACCTGAACGCCCAGCCGACCGCGCCGTACGAGTACAAGCTGGCCTACCACCTCAAGGGGCGCGTGCCGCAGCGCATGGACTTCAGCCCGAAGGAGAACGAGCTGGTCGGCGTCGACACCACCTACCACGCGCAGTTCCCCGCCCCGCAGGGCGAATGGGGACCGCAGCGGAACTTCCTGGAGGTCGACCACACCTACACTCGCGACCAGACGCTCAGCATCCGCGCGTCGCACAGCTTCACCGCGCCGGCGACCCGGACCGAGTTCTACAACGTCACCGGCCCGGAGGTGATGTGGGAGCGCGGATTCACCTTCTACGACTTCGCCACCGGCGAGCACCGCGACGCGGACTCCTTCCGGGGCTTCACCCGCCCGGCCCACGAGCAGGAGCACTGGAACGAGGCGCTGATCCCCACCCAGGCCGCGGACGGCCCCGGCCTGCCGACGGTCCTGCGGCCGAACCTGTACTGCGACGCCTGCCGCCAGGGTGACCGGCTCCGGCTCCGCACGCTGAGCGCCGCCGGGCTCGGGTACTACACCGACGCCTCCGACCCCACCCACGTCTACCAGGGCGCTTCCGGCACCGAGGAGGTCCACCTGTACGGCGGGGACGGGGCCGAGGTACGGCCGCAGTACGACGACCTGGGCCTGCCGTACTACACCGCGCCCGCCGGGACGGCCACCTACAAGCTGACCGACGTGTGGAAGGACGGGTTCGCCGCCAAGCACCCCGGCACGTCCGTCGAGTCCACCTGGACGTTCCGGACCGCCCGCCCGGCCTCCGGTGACGCGCCCTACCCGTGCCTGGACGCCACGGTCTGGGGTGACAAGCAGGCGTGCGGCCGGTTGCCGATCATCCACCTGCGCTACCGGCTGGGCCTGCCGCAGGACGACACCGTCAGGGCGGGGCTGCCGCACACCTTCGCGGTCACCCCTGAGGGCGGCGGCCGTACGGCCTCGCTGAAGGTGTGGACGTCGGCCGACCACGGCGCCCACTGGACCGCGGCCACGGTGCTGCCCTGGCTCGACGGCTCCTACCGGGCCGTGGTGCGCAACCCGTCCGCGGCCGGGCCGGTCAGCATCCGGACCGAGGCCAAGGACACCGCCGGCAACACCGTCCAGCAGACCGTCACGGACGCGTACCTCGTGAAGTGACCCCGAGACCGGGCCCATGCCGCCGACCACACAGGCGGCATGGGCCCGGAGTCCTTCTCGCCTACCCGAGGCCGGGGGCGGGCCGGCGGGAGAGGCGGGTGGCGGTGATGGTGTCGAAGTCGGGGATCCGCCGCGAGATGGGGTCGCCGGTGAAGTCGCCGATCCAGCCGTCGTCGTCGTGGAAGAAGCGGATGGCGGTGAAGTCGGGCTCGGTGCCCATGTCGAACCAGTGCGTGGTGTTCTTCGGCACGCTCAGCAGGTCGCCCGCCTCGCACAGCACCGCGTGCACCCTGCCGCCGGTGTGCAGGTAGAAGATGCCGGAGCCGGAGACGAAGTAGCGGACCTCGTCGTCGTCGTGGGTGTGCTCGTTCAGGAACTTCTGCCGGGCCGCCGACGCCCGCTCCGGCCAGTCGGCGCCGCCGTCGGGGCGCAGCCGGGCCACGTCGACGAAGGTGTAGCCCTCCTCGGCGATGACGCGGTCGATCTCGGCGCGGTAGGCGTCGAGGATCTCCTCCTGGCCGGCGTCTTCGGGCAGGTCCGCCACGACCTGCCAGTGGCGCAGCACGACGTCGATCTCCTTCAGGGCCGCCGCGATCTCCGCGGCGTCCTCGGTCTGCAGGAGCGTCTCGGGCTCGTCGCCGTCGGTGTACACGGTGAGGTATGTCATGAACTAAAGCCTACAATACATGCATGAAATGTCGGATATAGTCCGCTGGTGTGAACCGTGCACGACTCGTGGGCGTTGTGGCCCTCTTCGCCCTGGCGGGCTGCTCGCAGGGCACGCCCGCCGCCGCTCCATCAGCTCCGTCCGCCTCCTCCACCAGCTCCGCCGCCACGCCGGCGGCGTCCGCGCCCGCCGGATTCGCCTCCGGCGACGTGCGGATCTCCCTGGTCCGGCAGCTCTCCTCAGGCGACTACTTCGAACAGTGGCTCGCCGGCGCACAGGCCGAGGCCAAGGCCCTCAACGTCAAGCTGGAGGTCTCCAGCGGCGACGGCAACAACGACAAGCAGGCCCTCAACCTGGAGCAGGCGGTCACCTCCAAGAGCGACGCGATCATCGTCGACCACGGGTTCGCCCAGACCGTCCAGCCCGCGATCAAGAAGGCCGCCGACGCGAAGATCCCGCTCGTCGCCTTCGACGTCGACCCCGGCACCCCCGGCGCCATCACCCTCGACCAGGACGACCACCAGATCGCCGAGCAGGCCCTCGGCGCGCTGAAGGCCGACACCGGGGGCTCGGGTGAGGTCGTCTACGTGTACGTCGCCGGGTTCGCGCCGCTCGACCGGCGCGACGAGACCTGGAACCGGTTCAAGAAGGACAACCCCGGCATCAAGCAGGTCGCCCAGATCGGCGTGGTCAACAGCTCGACCGCCTCGGCGGTCGCCGACCAGGCCAAGGCGGCCCTCCAGGCCCATCCGGGCGCCAAAGCGATCTTCGCCCCCTATGACGAGTTCGCCAAGGGCGCCGCGCTGGCCGTCAAGGAGCTCGGCCTGGGCGACAAGGTGAAGATCTACGGCGCGGACGTCTCCACGGCCGACATCGGCGTCATCACCGAGCCGGGCAGCCCGTGGGTCGCCACCTCGGCCACCGACCCGTCCAACGTCGGCCGCGTCGCGGTACGCGCGGCGGCGCTGCTGGTCGCGGGCTCGCAGGTGGAGCACAAGCTCACCGTCCCGCCCACGCTGATCACGCAGAAGGGGCTGCGCGACGCGGGCATCACCGGCGTCGAACAGCTCACCAAGGCCTTCCCCTCCCTCGCGACGCCCGACGTGGCGCGGGTGCCCTGGGCGGCGTCGTGACCTTCGCGGTCACCTCGCTCTCCAAGGTGTACGGCGGGACCGCCGCGCTGTCCTCGGTCGACCTGGAGGTCAGGCCCGGGGAGATCGTGGGGCTCGTCGGGACGAACGGGGCGGGTAAGTCCACGCTCATCAAGATCCTTTCCGGTGCGGCGAAGCCCAGCTCGGGCACGCTGTCGTTCGACGGGCGGTCCCTGTCGTTCGCCGGTCCCCTGGACGCGCAGGCGGCCGGGGTGCAGACGGTGCACCAGAACATCGACGACGGCGTCGTCTTCGGGGCCACCGTCGCCGAGAACCTCACCCTCGACTCCCTGGCCGGAGGCGGTGGCGCCCCAGGATGGTTCCAGACCCGCGCCCGGGTGCGGGCCGCCGCGTCCGCCGTCGCGCCGGGGCTCGGGCTGCCGCTGGACGCACCGGTCGAGACGCTGCCCGCCGGCGCGCGGCAGCAGATCGTCATCGCGCGGGCCCTGTCGCGCCGGGCCCGGCTGCTGATCCTCGACGAGCCCACCTCCACTCTGTCGGCCGTCGAGGCGGACGCGCTGGTCGCCCGGGTCAAGCAGGCCGCCGCCACGGGCGTGGCGGTCCTGTACGTCTCACATCGGCTGTCGGAGATCGAGACGCTGTGCGACCGGGTGGTCGTCCTGCGCGACGGCCGAGTGGTCCGTACGTTCACCGCGCCGCCGGACCGGGCCGCCATCGTCACGGCGATGCTGGGCCCGGTGGCCGCCACGGAACCCGGCTCCGCCCCGCGTCCCCCCGGAGCGGAGGTCGGCGGTCCCGCCCGCGAGGTGCTGGTCGCCGAAGGGGTGCGGGCCGTGCCGGGCGGACGTGAGTTCGGGCTGCGGGTGCGCGCGGGGGAGGTGCTGGGCGTGACCGGGCTGGTCGGGGCGGGAAAGACCGAGCTGCTGGAGCAGCTCGCCGGAGCCAGGCCGCTGCTGTCGGGGCGGCTGCTGCTCGACGGGGCGCCGTACCGGCCGACGGACCCGCGCGCCGCCATCGAGGCGGGCGTCGCCTTCGCCGCCGAGGAGCGGGCCGCGCAGGCCGTCGTCCCCGGCTGGTCCGTACGGGCCCACGTCACCCTGCCATGGCTGCGCGCCCACAGTCGCGCCGGGCTGCTGGCGCCACGGTCGGAGACCGCCGCCGCCCGGCGCGTCGCCGACCTGTTCGGCGTACGCGGCCCCGGGATCGAGGCGCCGATCGAGGCGCTGTCCGGCGGCAACCAGCAGAAGGTCGTCGTCGGCCGATGGCTGGAGGGGACGCCGCGGCTGCTGCTGCTCGACGAACCGTTCCGGGGGGTGGACGTGGGCGCCAGGGCCGACATCGGCCGCGTCGTACGCGAGCACGCCCGCGAGATGGGCGTCGTCGTGGCGTCCTGCGACCCCCAGGAGCTCATCGGGCTGGCGGACCGGGTGCTCGTGCTGCACGAGGGCGGCCCCGCGGGCGAACTGCCCGTCGCCGAGACGACCGCCGAACGCCTGGCCGCCCTGATGTCCGGCACGGGCGAAGGAGTCCCGGCGTGATCACGACATCCCAAGGTGAGGGCCGGATCTCGTCCCGGCGCGTGGCGTCCGGCGCGGCGGCCCTCGCCTACCGGTACGGGCTGCTGGTGGTGCTCGCCGCCATGCTCGTCCTGTTCTCCCTCCTGCGGCCCGCGTTCGCCACCTACCCCAACGCGCTGGTCGTCCTGCAGTCGGTGGCCGTGGTCGGCATCGTCGCGCTCGGCGTCACCGTCTCGATGACCACCGGCGGCTTCGACCTGTCGGCCGGGGCCTGCGTGGGCGCGGTCGTCATGGTGACCGCGCTGACCATGGTGAGGTTCAACCTCACCGGCGGCACCGCCATCGTGACCGGCCTGCTCACCGGGCTGCTCGTCGCCGGGGTGAACGTGCTGCTCACCGTCGTCGCCAGGGTGCCCGACCTGGTGGCGACCCTCGGGACGCTGTTCCTGTTCCAGGGGCTGGCGCTGATCGTCACCGGCGGCCAGTCGGTCGCGCCGGGCATGACGGTCGACGGCGTCCCCGCCCCCGGCCGGTACACCGAGGGATTCGCCTGGCTCGGCGGCGGCACGATCGCCTCGGTGCCCGTCGCCGTGGTGGTGTTCGCCCTGCTGGCCGCCGCCGTCCACGTGCTGCTCACCCACACGCGGTGGGGCCGCGCCCTGTACGCCATCGGCGGCAACCCCGAGGCGGCCCGGCTCGCCGGCATCCGCGTCGCGCGCTACCGCGCCCTGGCGTACGCGGTGTCCGGGCTGTGCGCGGCCGTGGCCGGGATCCTTCTGTCGGCGAGGCTCGGCCGGGGCGACGTCGGCGCCGGGGACCCGTACCTGCTGCAGTCGGTGGGCGCGGCGCTGATCGGCTTCGCCGTGCTGGGCGCCAACCGGCCCAACGCGATCGGGACCGTGGTCGGCGCGCTGTTCACCGGCGTGATGATCAACGGCTTGACCATGCTGAACGCGCCCTACTACGCCCAGACCTTCGTCCAGGGCGCGCTGCTCGTCGGCGCGCTGGTGACCAGTTACACGCTCAGGAGGAACCGTTGAGCTACGAGGTGCTCACCGTGGAGACGGTCCCCGGCTACGTCGCCGAGCGGCCGGCCCTCGCCCAATTCGGGGCCGTACGGCAGGTGCGGGAGGTGGGCGACGGCAACCTCAACCTCGTGTTCGTCGTCGAGGCCGAGCGCGGGGGCCTGGTGCTCAAGCAGGCCCTGCCGTACGTCCGGGTGGACCCCACCTGGCCCATCACCCCCGAGCGGAACGGCATCGAGGCACGCGCCCTGCGCGTGCACAACCGCGTCGCCCCCGGGCTCGTCCCCGAGATCCACGACGCCGACCCGGCGCGGCACGTCATCGCCATCGAGGACCTCTCGGACCACCGCGTGTGGCGCGGCGCGCTCAACGAGGGGCTGCGGCACGAGGGGGTGGCGGGCGAACTCGGCAGGTACGTCGCCAAGGTCGCCTTCGGCACCTCGGTGTTCGGGCTGGGGGCCAAGCCGTACAAGGAGGCGCTCGTCGCCTCGTCCAATCCGGAGCTGTGCGAGATCACCGAGGACCTCGTCTTCACCGAGCCGTACATCACCCACGAGCACAACCGGATCCTGCCCGGCAACCAGGCCGACGTCGCGGCGTACGCGGGCGACCCCGAGGTCCGGGCGGCGATCGGCGCGGCCAAGCTCGCCTTCCTGACGCACGCCGAGGCGCTCATCCACGGCGACCTGCACACCGGCTCGGTCCTGGTGCGCGACGAGCCGCGCTCGGCGCGCGCCTTCGACGTGGAGTTCGCCTTCTACGGCCCGGTCGGCTTCGACATCGGGGCGCTGTGGGGCAACTACGTGCTGGCCGCCGCCCGCGCCCTCGTCCTCGGCGACGACGCGCAGGCCGGGTGGGTGCTGGCGCAGGCGGGGGAGACCTGGCAGGGGTTCGCCGAGGAGTTCGCCACGCTGTGGCCGGGACGGGCCGACCCGCGCGTCATCGACCTCGACCCCTACCTCGGCAAGGTGTACGGCGACGCCGTGGTGTTCGCCGCCGCCAAGGCGGCCCGCCGGGTCATCGGCTTCTCCTCGGTCAGCGACATCGAGGGCCTGCCGGAAGAGCTGCGCGTCCGCGCGATCCGCGCCGTGCTCGCGGCGGCCCGGCTCCTGCTGACCGGCGAGGCGCGGCGGGGCGAGCCGAAACCGCTGTTCGACCGGGTCGGCCAGGTGCTCGGCGAGGCGGCCGACCGGTGAGCGGCGGCGTCGGGGTGACGGGGGACCTGGGCGCGGACGACTTCGACCGGCTGATCGAGGCCACCAGACGGGCCCTGGAATCGGTCACCGCGAGCCCGCCCGACCTGCCGGAGGTGCGGCACCAGGCCGGCAGGCGGGACGGGGCGGTGCGCGCCGAGGCCGTCCTGACGGCGAGCGGCCCCCGGCTCGCGTGCCTGGACCTGGATCCGCGGGTCCGGCGGCTCGACTCCGCCGAGCTGGCGGAGCTGATCCTCGGCAGCGTGAACGAGGCACTGGAAGGGCTGGCCGGCGCGGCGGGCCGGCAGGCCGTCCCCGATCTGGACACCCTGCCGGCGGAACTCCGCGAACTCCAGGACCTCGCCGCCGCCAGGTTCGGGGTTCTCGCCGACACGATCACCGATGTACTCAGGCAGCTCGAAAGGCGAAACGGAGGATGACGCCGTGGACATCCGGCGGACAGCACTGCGAAAGGCGGGAGCCGGGGCGGGCGACACGGCCGGCGAATTACGGGCGGCGCTCGACGAACTGCTCGCCGCGATCTCGGCCGAAGGGCCCATCCCGCAGAGCGACGACATCAGCGCCATGATCGGCGTGGCCTGCGACGCCATGCACGAGATCGCGGTCGGGTCCGTGCGCTCGGCGGTCACCTCCCTGGACGGCCGCGGGGAGCAGCTCACCGTCGCCGCGGCCCGGTACGAGGGCGCCGAGCAGGACAGTCTCTGGCGTACCGGGCGCGTGGAGAGGGCGGCGCGGTGGGTGTGAAGCTGCCCGGTGCTCTGACGGGCCTTCTGAACGAGCTCGGCTACCTGTGGCCGGAGGTCGACGAGGACGGGCTGCAGCGCATGGCGACGGCCTGGATCGGCTTCGGCGGCCGGCTCGACGGGATCGTCGGCCAGGCGGACGACCTGGCCGAGGCCGTGCGGCGCGGCAACGAGGGGGAGGCGATCGGCACGTTCCTGTCCGCCTGGACCGGCGAGAACGCGCCGCGCGCCGTGGTGGCGGGAGGCGGCACCGGGGCGCGGATCGTGGCGGTCTGCCTCATGCTCGCCGCCGCCCTCGTGCGAGCCCTCAAGGTCGTGATCATCGTCCAGCTCGTCCTGCTGCTGGTCAGGATCCGCCTCGCGCAGGCCTCGGCGGTGGCCACCTCCGGGGGTTCGCTGCTGACGATCCCCGCCCAGAAGCAGATCACCCGCCTGATGCTGAAACTGGCGGGCGACCAGGCGTCGCGGGTGCTGGTTGCGTAGGGTCCCGGCGGGCGCGGCCGGGTTCATCGCCCGCCGCGCCGCCAGGTTCTTCCAGCGGGCGCGGCCGGTGCCATTGGGTGGCCTGGTCAGGGACGCCCGCCGCACCGGCGGGTTCTCCTGGTCCCCGGCCACCGGCCGCCTGCCCACCCGGGGCTACATGGTGGCCACCACGGGCCGTACGGCCCAGTTCCCCGAGAGCATCCTCGACGACCCGAAGGCCGCGGCCCGCGCCATCGACCGCTACCTGCACGCCAACCGGGACGTCTTCGAGAACCGCAAGGACATCTATCTGGGATGCTGGATAGAAGACGAAAAGATGTGGCTGGAACCGTCCATGAACCTCCGCAGACGCACCAAGGCGGTGAAGCTGGCCAGGGAGACCGACCAGATCGCCATCTACGACGTGAAGACCCGCGACTACATCAACACGGGAGGTGCCGGTGGTTTTCTGGAGGAGGCGTAAGATCCACGCCGCGCTGCCGGAGGGCTATTTCGACCTCCCGGAAGAAGAACGCCTCGCCTGGGCGAAGCAACTGGCCGAGGAACTCAAGAAACAACGCGACGCCGCCGACGACGAAGAGGAATGACTCCCGCGCCCCGAGCAACCACCGCATGGGCAGGACAACTCGGTCAACTCGGATTGCCGGCGAGCACGCAGGCGACGGGCGGGTCGAGCTCGAGGGTCTCGACCCGGATCAGGGTGAAGCCGGCCTGGGTGAGCAGGTCCTGGAGCTCTTGGGCGGCTAGGGCCGTGGTGTCCCGGGTGGCGCCGGGGCAGCGGGGCTGGCTGACCAGCGCGATGCGTCCCGCGGGGCGGAGCAGGCGGCGCAGCGCGCCGAGCCGCTCCACCGGATCGGGCCAGAACCCCACGGAGTTGACGGCGAGGATGGCGTCGAGCGGATCGCCGAAACTCGGCAACCGCTCCACGGAGGCGCACGTCAGGTGCACGCGATGGGCGCGGACGGCGGCGGCGTTGCGCCGGGCCGCCTGCCGGACCATGGCCTGGGAGTGGTCGACGCCGTAGACGTGGCCCCGGGTGGCGCGGCCGGCGAGCTCGGCGATGGCGATGCCGGGGCCGAAGCCGATCTCGAGCACCCGGTCGGTGGGCCGCACGTCCAGCAACGACACCGCCCAGATGTTGCGCTTCCGGTTGGAGGGGCGATGAGCGAACATCCAGCCGTTCGCCCACCCGACGAGGCCCCGGGGGCGGTGCGCCTGGCTCACCAGGTATCCGAGCGCGCGTTGCTTGAGAGATTTGCCTGCTGTCTGCATGATCGTCAGTCAACGGCTTCAAGTACGCTTGAAGTCAAATGGGTGAGCAGTTGACGATCGGTGAGCTGGCGAGCCGTACCGGTGTCGCCACTTCGGCGCTGCGCTACTGGGAGGAGCTCGGCCTGCTGCCGGCACCGGCCCGGGTGTCAGGCCAGCGGCGTTATCCGCCGTCGGCGGTCGAGCTGGTCGGTGTGGTCTTGTTGCTGCGAGATGTCGGTTTCACGTTGCGGGAGGTCAAAGCGTTCCTCGCGTCTCGTTCGCCGGACGGCGACGGCTGGCGGGAGCTGTACCGACGCAAGCTCGGTGAGCTGGACCAGCGGATCGCCCGGGCTCAGGTGGCACGGACCGCCATCGCCCATGGCTTGGCCTGCCCGCACGAGGACATCTTCGAGTGCGCCAACTTCACCGGTGGAGTCGCGGCGCTCCTGGCCGGATCTTCTCTCGAAGAGGCACACGATGAGATCCACTCGCACTGACCTCGCCGTCGAGATGTGCCCCTCGCCGCCGGCGCGCGAGATCGCAGGGATGACGGCTCTGCACCAGTTCGCCGACCCTGATGTGGCTGCTGCAGCGCCGGCCAGAGAGAGGGCCGGCCCTCGCTTGAGCCCTGACGGTTCTCGGCTTCGTCCAGCTTGACCTATGTCACACTGGACGATATGTCGTATGTGGACGTGTTGATACTTCGGCATCTGGCGCAGTCGCCGGCGCATGGCTACCAACTGCGCAAGCATGTCGAAGCCGATACCGGTTTCGTCCTGCATAACAACTCCCTGTATCCGGCGCTGCGCCGCATGGAGGAGGCCGGCGCGGTGGTCAAGACCGCGCAGATGCAGCAGAAACGTCCGCCGCGTCACGTGTATGAGATCACCGACGTCGGACGGGAAATGTTGCACGAGATGCTGGCCGAGCTTCCGCCCGAAATCGCCGGTGACCAGGCGGAATTCCTCTGCCGCCTGGCCCACTTCGCCCTGTTGGAGCCGAGCGAGCGGCTGGGCGTGCTGGACGCCCGGGATGCGGCCGTCCTGGCGCGGATGGCACACCTGCGGTCCTTGGACGAGGGTGCGCGTGATGATCAGTGGGGCTCGCTGGTCACTCAGGAGCTGATCCGCCGCTGCGAGTCAGAACGATCGTGGCTGCAAGAGATGCGCATGCTGGCCAAGGCGGACACGTGAGCGCCGGGACGTGGTGGTTCCTGGCCGGATACGCGGGGCTGGCGGGCTTCTTCGCTCTGGAGGCGCTGACCCGCAACGCCGGCACCGCCTCCAGCCTGGACGCCTCGAGCGACGACCGGGGCACCACCCTCCTGATCGTCGTGGCCTACACGGTAGCCGCATGCGTGACTCCGTTCCTGCGCTTCCTCCCGTGGGGATCACTTCCGCTGCTCCTGGCTCCTGCCGGCCTGGTTGTCCAGGTGGCGGGATTGTCGCTGCGGGGATGGTCGATGCGAACACTCGGCCGCTTCTACTCCCGCACTCTGCGCACCGAAGGCGATGAACACCACGCCGTCCAGACCGGGCCCTACCGCCTGGTCCGGCACCCCGGGTACGCGGGCTCGTTGCTGATCTGGACTGGGTTCGCTCTCACCTCTCGCACCGCTCTCGCGGTCGCGGCCATCGCGGCGCTGCTGGGCTGGGCGTACTGGCGGCGGATCATCGCTGAGGAGCGGTTGCTCGAGCAGAGGCTGCCCGGCTATTCGGACTACCGTGCCAGAACGGGTGCGCTCATCCCCTTCATTGGTAAGCGGTCTGGTGACCGGACGCGCCGGCCAAAACGCTGAGCTCGTCCGCTCGAGCGCTCTATCGCCTCGGAAGGGCTCAGTCATCGCCCGAGTGGCGGGCCCGGCATCGTGAAGATCATGGGCGCGAACAGCGGGCCCGGCCTGCGGCCTCGCCGGTCAGTTCTAGATGAGGTTGGGTCTGGGGGCGGGGTCGTTCCAGAGGCAGAATGCCGTGGAAATCCTGGAAGTAACCCGGGCGGACGGCCGCGTTGGTCCAGCTGTTCACGATGACCTCCTTTGTCCTGGAGGCGTCCCGACTCGTTCCATCGACGTGCCTTGCCGAACAGTACTCCGCGCAGCACGACGATCGTCCGGTCGGAGGTCGTGACGTCCCTGGAAGGGAGACGCCCAGCGGGGGACAGGGGTGTGTGGCCTTCCAGGGGCGTCCGTCTCTAGAGGGACGGACCAGAACCAGGTCAGGTATGTCAGCGGTGGCCGCCCGGCCAGGGCGGTGAACCGGCGGGCGAACGCCGTCCGTGACAACCCGCCTCGCGTTCCCAGTTCAACTCCGCCCCCGGCACACCGTCCCACTCCACCCCGCCGGTCACCAGACCGTCACCGCAACGGCGTGACCAGCCTGCGGACGGTCCGGTGATCGTGGCCCAGCTCTTTTGGGATTGCGCGCCACCCGGTCCTGCCCGCACGCCAACTCGTCAGATCATGCCACCGGCAGCGTTGATGGTCTGGCCGGTGATCCAGCGGGCGGCGTCGGAGGCCAGGAACGCGACGATGTCGGCGATGTCGGCTGGCTCGCCCAGGCGGCCCAACGGTGTGCGGGCCCTGGCGTCGTCAATGACGTGCGGGGGTACGGTGGCGATGACGTCGGTGCGGGTCAGGCCGGGCAGGACGCTGTTGACCGTGATGGACCTGGAGCCCACCTCCCAGGCCAGCGTACGGGCGAGTTGGTCGCCGGCGGCCTTGCTGGCGGCGAGCAGCGCCATGCCGGGCAGCGGCGACACAGTCAGGGCGGAAGAGATCAAGATGATCCGGCCGTGATCGCGGATGCGCAGCGCGGCCTCGCGCAGGGCGACGAACGTGGCCCGCACGTTGGCGTTCAGGTACTGGTCGAAGTCGTCATCGGTGGCGCGCGCCAGCGGCCCGGCGGACGCCGTGGCCGCGTTGTTCACCCACACATCGACCCGGCCGTACTGACTCTCGGCCGCATCGAACAACTCCTTAACCGCCTCGGGACGGGTGATGTCGGCACGGACCGCGGTGGCCTGGCCGCCCGCGTCCTTGATCTGGGCCACGGCCCGCGCGGCCGTCTCCTGATCACGGGAGCCGATGACGACGCGCATCCCCGCCGTGGCGAGTCGGTCGCTGATCGCCTGCCCGATACCGCGCGATCCGCCGGTGACGACTGCGACCCGATCCTCGATACGCATGACCTCTCCAATTAGTAGACCCTATCGATAGTCCATAGCATCGACTAATTTGGTCGAGGGTGTCAACTGTCGAGCCGGTAGACTGCTCTCATGGCCGACACGCCGGATGACAAACTCGTCGAGACGCTGATCGGCGTCTTCATGGAGATCGACGGCCTGTTCAACACGGCGAGTCGCCAGCTGGGGCTGACCCCCCAGCAGGCGCAACTGCTGTGCTTCGCCCAGCATCTGCAGCCGTCCTTCGGTGAGCTCGCAACCCTGCTGCACTGTGACAAGACCAACATCACCGGCCTGGTCGACAGGCTTCAGCGACGCGGCCTGCTGACCCGCCAACCGGACCCCAACGACCGCCGGATCACCCGCGTCCATCTCACCCCCGAGGGCGAGGCGGTCACCGGCAGATTCCAGCACACCATCAACACGACCCTGACCACCCGCTTCAGCTCCTGGCCCAGCACCCAACGCGACGACCTCGTCCAGCTGCTCCGATCCGCCACAACAGCACTACGCCCCTGACCTCAGCGGCCACCTCGGTCGACGCCTCCGCCTCACGGACATGCACACAGGTCCGAGCTCCTGCTGGACGACGCCGTACGGCTGGCCGGACGTGCCGCGACCTACGAGGTCGCGGTGACGTTGGAGGTGGTTCCGCGTCGACCGCAGGGAGTCCTCACGATCCCCATCGGCGAGCGGCTTCGCCGCGTTCGTCGTCACAGGGAGTAGCTCGCCGGCGGCCCGGCCGCCGCGCCGGCGATGGTGTCCAAGCCGGCAGAGTCGGCACAGGCTCGCTGACGCGCGGTCACCGCACCCCACCTGGTCGCCCTCGTCCGCGCCGGGGCGCAGTTCGAGAACGGTCACCTCGTCTGTGCCCCGAAGCCACCGCAGCCTGACCACCACTCCCCAACCACAGCTCTTGACGGTTGCTCGTGCCCCAGCAGCGTCAGGATGGAAGAGCTCAGTGGTCGATCTCGCCGTAAAAGGCTTCCGGCTCCTTGTAGTGCGCCGCCCAGATTTGGTTGCCGAAGTCGAAATGCCACCACTCGTCGGCATCGCAGCGGAAGCCCGCTCCGATCATGGCGTCGCGTAGTCTTCGCCGGTTGTCCCTGACTCGAGGGTTTCCAGCGCGCTCCTCAAGATAGAGGGCCGCCGACTCGGGGCCGAAGTGATCGAAGGCCGTCCCCATGTCGAGTTCGTGGCCGGTCCTGTCCAGGAGCGTCAGATCCACCGCGCCGCCGGTGGCGTGGGGAGGGACGCGCCTGGGGTCTGCCGGTTCGGTGACGAAGACCTCCGCCTCCTTCCTCAGTTCGGTCTCGTCCTTCTCCGGGTACGCGGCTCGAAGATCCGCGAGGTAACGCTGATAGATGGCTGTCTGCACCGACCGCGGCCGGTGACCGTCCCAGATTCTCAAGGTCAGCGGAGCCAGGTCGTGCTGAACGTCGACCAGCATGTCGGCGACCGAGCGGCGCAGGCGTATCGCGCTGGTCGGTGAAAGGCCCTGGTGAAAGTAGGAGGGAGAAAGATCGAAAGGGTAGGGACGGAGATCCACCAGGGGATCTCCGTTCTCCTTGATGGCGATGTGCTCGAACTCGACGGCCGTCATCGGGCCAGCGCCGATCGGCAGATGCGCTCGCACAGTTCGGGAAACGTGATTCCCGCTGCCTGCGCCGATTGGGGGAAGAGGCTGGTGGCGGTCAGGCCGGGCAACGTGTTCACCTCCAGGCACCAGAGACGCCCCTCCTCGTCCTGCCGGAAGTCCACGCGGCTGTAGGAGCCCACTTTGAGGCTGTGGTGAGCTCGCACCGCCAGTTCCTGCAGTTCGGCCGTCAATGCCGCGGGAATGTCGGCCGGGAAGATCTCCAGTGCGCCACCGACCTGATACTTGGCCTCGTAGTCGAAAATCGCCTTGCCGCGCAACTTGATCTCCCCCACGGCCAGCGGTCTTCCGTCGAGGACGCCGACGACGAACTCCCGCCGGGGCACGAAACGCTCGACGAGCACGTCGGTGTCGTGTATCCGTGCGGTCCTCACGGCCTCGTGCAGGGCCTGCGGCTTCTCCACCAGGGTCAGGCCGATGGTGGACCCCTGTGCATTCGGTTTGACGATCACAGGGCTGCTGGGGGTGATCTCGAAGGGAAGGCTGTCAGGATCGTCGTCCGGTTCCAGCAGCACCCAGTCCGGAGTGGGTACGGCCGCTGCGCGGAACAGTCGCTTGCTCAGGTTCTTGTCCATGGCCATGGCGCTGGCAAGGTGGCCGCTGCCGGTGTAGCTCAGCCCCACCGAGTCCAGGATCGCCTGGATGACCCCGTTCTCTCCCGCTCCTCCATGCAGGGCCAGGAAGACCACGTCCGCGCCAAGCAGTTCTTCCACCAGCCGGGGCACCATACCCACGACGGGTCGCAAAGCCAGGTCGGGCGGGATGTGTCCCACCTTCGCCGTCAACACGCGCGCCTCGTCGGCAGGGCCGAGCCTGCCCTTGATGGTGTCGAAGACTTCAACACTGTGGCCGCGCCCGCGCAGGGCTGGAATGACCTCCGCTGCGGAGGCCATCGAGACGTCACGTTCGGCGCTATGGCCGCCGAGGAGCAGCGCGACGCGCAGGGCCTTGGGAAACAGGTCCATTATCTTGTCTGCCTTTCGAAAGCTTCCACGATTAGGCGTATGTCGCCGTACAGCGGCACCGCGTCTTCCATGAGGAGGACCTCTGTCCGGACAGGTGTCGCGGCGGAGCGGCAGGACGCCATCTACACGTGGGTCGACTCGATGAGGTCGCCGGGGCGCCTGCTTCCTCATCGCGATAGTCCCCGGCGTGAGCACCGCGGTGATCCTCCGCCAGACCCTGCGCGCCGGCCGGTCCTCGGGGGCGGCGGCCATGCTGGGCAACGAGACCGGCGTGCTGCTGTGGGCGCTGGCGGCGGTGTTCCGCTCACGGCCGCGGTGCCAGCGATCTCGCACCGTGCGATTGCGTGCCGCCAGCGGCATGACCTTGTTACGGAATCCCTGGTCCAGGAAGTATCCCCAATCGACGGCATCCGCGCTCTTCAGGAGGTCCGACCCCTCGCCCGCTGCGGTTGGCCCACCTTCTGGCGCGACAGGACGAGCAGCAGGCGGGCTTCGGCAGGAAGGCGATCCAGCCCGGTCGGATCGTCATCCTGTTCATGACATCCTCGCGCTCCCGCGCCGTTGTCCTGAGGTCGGGCGCCGCGTAAACGCTCTGCCATCTTCGTCCTCGCCTCGGAGGGGAGCGCTTCGGACAGGCGACGAAAGGCCTCCGCGACCTCGCCGAGATCGTACTTGTAGATCGGGTTGCCGAACTTCTCGATGAGCTGGTCATGCGCGGCCGTCTCCGTTCGCGGGCGCACCGCCGGACCGGAAGAGCCGGTCGGCCACGGCAGCGTGGTCAACCTTGCCGTTCGCCGTCAGCACCGTAGGCTCTGGCCGGTCAGACGAACCGAGGGCCGGTCAGCCAGCCGAGGAGCACATATCGGACTCCCTCCGTCACCTCTGTGACGCGGTGGCCTTGGAAGGCGGGGAAGACCAGGGCGTGGCCGAGTTTCTGGCCGATACGCTCACATTCCAGAAGTTGCAGCTCGCCGCCTTGGTAGTCGCTATTCAGCGGCATTGAGAAGGCGAGCTTGCTGGCGTCGGCGCCGGTGTAATCGGTGTGCCAGTCGTGGCGGTAGCCCGGGAAATACCGAGCTATCCGCAGCGGCTGGTTCCAGCCGTCGATGGCGAAGTTCCAGTGTTCGGCGTTGATCTCCGTCAGGAACGCCAGGACGGAGTCGTGCAGGTCCTCGAACTGGATACGCAGGTCGAAGACGCTCTGGCGAACCCCGTTGCCGACCTCGTCCACGGGAACCTCGTACTCGCCCCAAAGGTCGATGGCATCCGCGACGTCGATAAGTTCCTGGCATTCCTGAGGAGTTAGCAACTCTCGCTGGACGTACATCGAAAAATCAGGCATGGGGACCTCGCTCGCTCGATTCGCCGCCAGCCTGGCACGAGCACCTGCCGAAGGCATGTCCCCGATTCCCGCGACTGCGCGGCGTTTGACGCCTCTGGAGTCGGCGGTGTTCGGTGGGCCTTGCCGCTCGCTTCAACGAACACGCGTCGCTCGTGTCAACGAACGTGCAGGTGTGTCAAAGAGCGTGCAGAAAGGTAGTCAGATGTCCACCACCGCGCACGTCCGCCCGTTGTGAAGGCTCTGGTGCTCGCCGGAGGCTCCGGTACGCGGCTGCGGCCGATCACTCACACGCTGGCGAAACAGTTGGTGCCCGTCGCGAACAAACCGGTGCTGTTCTATGGTCTAGAGGCGATCGCGGCCGCAGGGATCGAGGAGGTCGGCGTGGTGGTCGGTGCCACCCACGCCTCGATCACGAAGGCGGTCGGAGACGGTTCCGCTTTCGGGCTCAGAATCACGTACCTGCCTCAGACATCCCCTCTGGGGCTGGCGCATGGCGTGTTGATCGCCCGTGAGTATCTGGGCGATGACGACTTCGTCATGTACCTCGGCGACAACTTCATCGTGGGAGGGATCACCGGCCTGGTGGACGGCTTCAGGCGTGATCGCCCGGACGCGCACATCATGCTCACGCGGGTCCCGGATCCCCGGCAGTTCGGCGTCGCGGAGCTCGACCCGCGGGGGCGGGTTATCGACCTGGTGGAGAAGCCACAGGAGCCGAAGAGCGACCTCGCTTTGGTCGGGGTCTACCTTTTCTCACCGGCCGTCCACGACGCGGTGGCGCGCCTGACGCCGTCGCGCAGGGGCGAACTGGAGATCACCGATGCCATTCGGGCGATGCTGAGATCGGGGCTGAAAGTGAAATCGTCACTGGTGTCCGGGTACTGGAAGGACACCGGGAGCGTCGCCGACATGCTGGAGGTCAACCGCTTGGTGCTGGCATCGGTGGAGGCGCGGATCGACGGCGCGGTGGACGAGCACAGCGAGCTGACAGGCCCTGTCGTCGTCTCGCCTGGGGCCGTGATCGAACGTTCGCGGATCGTCGGCCCGGCGGTCATCGGCCAGGACGCTCACGTGCTCGACAGCTTCGTCGGTCCGAATACCTCGATCGCGGCCAAGTGCCGGGTCGCCGGGAGCGAGATCCGGCACTCGATCATCCTGCCCCGTGCCTGCCTTGAGGGCGTTCGCCGTGTCGAGTCATCGCTCATCGGCCACGACGTCGCGGTCACGGCCGCGCCGGGCGTGCGCGGGACGCATCGACTCGTATTGGGGGATCACAGCAAGGTGCGGATCGACGTCTAGTGAGCCGGTCTTGAGAGTCGGTCGCAAGTAGCGGCAGATGCAGTCGATGACATGGTCGTGAAGTGCAGCACGAAGCATGGCTGGGCCAGCAGCCAGACATGTACCACCGGCGCCTTGTGCGTGGACAGGCCGTCGCAGTTGAGACGGACTGCCAGACCGGGCTCGAGCTGGCGGGCGATCTCGTCCGGGAAATCACGGGAGTCGATGACCCGGTGGGCTGAGAGCTTGCCGATCACCATGCCGATGGCCGTGTTCAAAGCGGCGAACAGATCGACGGTGCCATGCCGGACGTGGTCGAAGCTGCGCCGCTCGGGCGCCGTCGGGCAGCACCGGGCGCGCTGCGCTGCAGGGCTTGGATCTGCGGTTTCTCATCCATGGGACACCGCGGCATAGGCCGGTGGGGCCAGGTAGAGCCAGCCACGCCCAGATCTTGCCGATCAGGAGCGGATGTGTGGAGATCTTGAAGTCCTCTGTGTGCCAGGAGCGCACGAACGCTCTCCAGATGCGCAGCATGCTGGTTGGGGTGATGCCCTCCGGCGAGACAGATCGCGCCTGGACCAGTATGTGGGCCCGGCCGGCACTCCTTCCAGGGTGCGTACCACCACCTCCTCCACTTGGCCGTCAGTGGTGGTGCGCGCCACGCCCGGGCGCCGGCGCCATTTAGCCACCACATGCGTGCCCATTCCAATCGGGCGGCCACTTCGGCGTTGCTCGCAGGCAGCGTGAGCGGCCTCGAAGTCGGCAGGGCTACGGTAGTCCAGGCTGCCGTGCAGGCGACGGAGGTTGTACCAGCCCCTATTATCTCGAAGATCGCCCGGCGAGCGGCAGCCTGGGTGGGGCAGGGGCGATCGCCGAGGAGCCCGCCCTTGAGCGTGGCGATGAACGACTCGCCCAGCGAGTTGTCCCAGCACTGACCGGTTCGACCGACCGACGGACAGTCGTGCCCCGAGTCGTTCGGCCAGGGTGGTGTAGTAGACGCTGGTGTAATGGCAGCCATTGTCCGAGTGAAAGATCACCGATCAGGTGGGCGACGGCGTGCCCAGGCCCGGCGTAGCGCCTCGGCGACCAGGTCGGTACGCAGATGATCCGCCGTCGCCCGGCCGACCACCCGGCGCGAGGCGATGTCGATGACGGTGGCCAGATACAGCCAGCCCTCCTCGGTGGCGATGTAGGTGATGTCACCGCACCAGCGGGTATCGAGTCCGGCTGCATCGGGTGTGAAGTCGCGGCCGATCAGGTGCGGCCGGGTGTCTGCGCCCGGGGCGGGGATGGTGGTCCGCTGCCGGCGCCGCCGATACCGTCCGGCCAGGCCGAGCTCGCGCATCAGCCGGGCCGCCCGCTGGCCTGCCGCACTGCTCGCACTCTGGCGCAGTTGCGCGTGCACCCGGGGTGCGCCATAGCAGCCCCGCAAGCGCATATGCACCTCGGCGTCGCGCACGGCACGCGGCCCAGGGATCCCGCTGCGGCGGGCATAGAAGACGGCACGGAGACTCCCAGCAGTTCACGCACCCGCTTGACGCTGTGGCCGCCCTGTTTCGCCGGCTCGATCAACGGGTGGACGCTCACCGGGTCTCCCACACACGATGAAAGCCGTCACTCGCTTGAGCACGTCGACGTCCTGGCGAAGACGCTGACTGAACTGCGTGAGGACCAGAACGCGACATCAGAACACCATAGAAACTTACAGCGCGAATTAAAGGCGGCGAACGTCAGGCCAAATTGACGGCGCGGTCCATGAGCGACAGGGCGCCGATCGCCGTAATCAGCCGGTCATCGGAATAGTTGAGGCTGGCCGATCGCAGATCCCGAAAGTGCCGCTCCAGCGGGATGGGGGAGGTCTTTAGGTAGCCGGTCGACATGCCGGCGAGCTGAATGAGGCGGTGGACGGCGTTGAAGGTCAGCTCCGCCGCGGCCACCTTCAGCGTGTTCAGGTGGATTTGAGCGGCCGGGACATCGAGCGACTCGCCGCTTCGCCGTCGATCCAGGACCTCGGCGCGTACGACATGCAGATACGCGCTGATCAGTTCAAGGTCCATGCGAACCCGCGCCAGCCGCTCACGCACCAGATCGGAGCCCAGGTCGAGGCTGGACGGGCGCTTGGGGGAGCCGAGCAGCCGCACCACGTCGCTCAACCCGGAACGCGCCGCACCCAGCCAGCACGCCGCCCAGCCCAGGTGGCCAGTGGGGATGAAGCTGTCGATGGCCACACGGCGGAAGCCGCCGGACTCGCCGACAATCTGGTCTGCGGGCACAGCACCGGACAGTTCCATGCCCACGCTGTGGGTGGCACGCATGCCGAGCGGATTCCACGTGCCCTTGGTCCGGCGAGTGAGCTGGCAGCGGTCGGCGTAGACGAGCGTTACCTCCTGGCCGGCCGCTTCCTCGGCAGCGCGCATGGTGATGAGATAGCCGTCGGCGTGTTCACCTCCGGTCACCACGGGCGCGGTGCGCGACAGCTCGACCTGGCCGTCCGCCGGACGCAGTGGGGCGACGGCGGTCAGGAGGTGGCCGCCCTTGGCGGGCTCGGTGGTCACCGAGGCGATGTAGACCTCACCACGCGCGATGCGGGGGAGGAGCCTGGCCCGTAGTTCCGGAGAGGAGTGGCGGACCAGCGCGTCGATTTGCTGGCAGTGCATGGCCCAGATCATCGCGGTGGACAGACACCCCGAAGCCAGGGTCGCGGCAACCTCTACCAGGTCGCTCAGGTCACCGTCCATGCCGCCGTACTCGGCCGGAACGAGCAGGCCCATGAGACCGCTGCGCCGTAGCGCCTTCACTCCCGTCTCTGGGAACGTGGCGTCGGCGTCCACGCGGGCGGCGTGCTCGGCCAACTCCGGGACCACCTGTGCGGCAACGTCGGCGGGCTTCATCCTGCTGCCTCCAATCGGGCCAGCATGGCCCTGTCGAGCTTCCCTGATGAGTTGCGCGGCAAGTGATCGACCACACGGCAGAGTTCCGGAACCCGCGCAGAGTCCAGGCGCTCGCCCAGCTCACGCAGTACTTTCGCGGCTGAGATCGAGGCCACCACGAGGAGTACGGCGTCGCGGCCTTCGTCGGGCGGCACGAGCGCGGCCTCGGCGACACCAGGGACCTCGCGCGCCGCCGCCTCAATCTCCAGTGTGCTCATCCGTATCCCGCGTCGCTTGAATATCTGGTCGCGGCGGCCGTGGAAATATAGGTAGCCGTCCTCATCCAGTCGCCCGAAGTCGCCGGTACGCAACGCTCTCTCCCCGCTCTCTGGGTCGGTTCCGAAGACCTCGACACCGAGTCCGGGGTCGCCCCAGTAGCCCGCCATGACGTGCGGGCCGCTGACGACGAGCTCTCCCAGCTCGCCGGGGGCGACATCGGCCCCCGAGGTGTCGAGGACGCGCACGCGGGTGCCACTCAGTGGCCTGCCGAGGGCGCCGGGTCGGTCGAGGTCGCCATCGGCTTCCATGATGCTGACCCGTTTGCATTCGGTGATGCCGTACATCAACTGGACCTTGGCACCGGAGAAGCGTTGCCTGAGCGCCGAGACAGTCGCCGGTGGCAAGGTCTCGCCGGTGTTGGTCAAAAGCCTGATCGACGTGGGTAGCCCGTCGCGGGCGCCGAGGCGCAGAAGCATCTCTGCCAGATGCGGGACGACAGGGACGACAGTGGCTCCACACCGGCGTATCGAGGCGAGGAGTCCCGCGTCGGAGTCTGGAGCCGCCAGCACCAGTTCTGCACCCGCATGGGCGCACAGGAACACCTGGTAGAGGCCGTAGTCGAAGGAGAGGGGGACGCGGCAGAAGACCACGTCGCTCGCCCGGTACCCGAGCCGTTCGGCGATGGCCAGGGTGGCGAAGAGCACGGATGCGTGCGGGCACACCACGGCCTTTGGCACGGCAGTGCTGCCGGAGGTGTAGATGAGCAGGGCGGTGTCGTGCGGCAGGGCAGCTGCCGGGAGCTCATCGTCGTCGTCCCACTCGGCTTGGCTCGAATTTAGGGCATCTGCGGTCAGAATTACCGCCGCGCCGCAGTCGGCGACATAGTGGGTCCACTGACGGCGCTTCGCCGTACCGCTGACCGGAACGCATACGGCGGCGAGTAAGGAGCAGGCGAATAGTACGGCGACGACGCGCCGATCCGGTACGGCCGCGATCAGCACGCGGTCACCCGGACGCGTGCCGCGCCGATGTAGCCACCGCGCGCAGGCGCGGCTTTGCGCCAGCAGTTCCGCGTACGACCAGGCGCCCTCCTCATCGCGTACTGCGATTGCTTCGGGGGCACGCCGGGCAGCCAGTTCGAGCAGATCGTGGAGAAGCTGCGGCCTCGAGTCGTTGATCATGTCTGACCTCCGAGCTCGCATTGTCGGTCCGTCACATTGAGGACCACAACCACCCCGGCTACCCCCAGAATCAAGGACACAGCCGTGTCTTGCAGACGCTCGCGGTGCTCCTTATCTTGAGGTACGGCCAGCGAATGCGATCGACATGTTCCGACCGGAGATCTTGGGAATTGGACCCTGTGAACAGGCTGGCATCCGGATGGCGACATGCTGGAAGCCTCACCCGAGTGCGTGGAGCTTCTGGTCGGCACGTTGCCGCTGGCCGACTCCTCACAGCTGACGGGTGAGCGCCACGGCCGTCGGCATATGGCTCGCCGCCGTCAGACGGCGCGGCTGTCGAATCTGGAACGCTCTTCTCCATCAGGAGGGATCGCAGAGAGAACGTCCGGATCCATCGTCAGGTTTGTCAATTCCGCTCGAACTGTGGCTCTGGCACACGTGATCTTCCGGCGGCCAGCCGTAGGTATTGCTGATCATGCTGAGTGACGATCTCGGAGTTGCTCGCGGTCCTCTTGCCCCACTCCCGGCAGATCGATCAGCTGTACCGGTCGGACAGGTCAGTACGGATCCGGGTCCGAACCCGTACCACGCAAGCGGCGTGCCCGCGGTGCGGGATGGTTTCGCGCCGAGTGCACAGCAGGTATGAGCGACGGGTGTGCGACACGGCGGTCAGTGGCCAGGAGATCGTGCTCCATCTGCACGTTCAGCCCTTTCGGTGCGGAAACCATGGCTGTGGCAAGAAGACCTTTGCCGAGCAGGTGACCGGGCTGGCCGTCCGCTACGGCCGCTACAGCCTCCTGCTCCGGTACCTGCTGCAGACCATCGGCCTGGCCCTGGGCGGCCGGCCCGGTGCCCGGCTCACACACCGCCTGGCCGCTGCGGTGAACCGGATGACGCTGATCAGGCTGATCCGGCCCCTGCCTGCCCCTGATCCGAACGGTGACCCCAGGTACTGGGCGTGGACGACTTCGCCTTTCGCCGCGGTCATACCTACGGCAGGATCCTGATCGACATCACCACGAGCCGACCGGTCGACGTGCTGCCGGAGCGGTCATCGGACGCCCTGGCCGCCTGGCTGATCGAGCACCCCCGCGTGGAGATCGTCTGTCGGGACAGAGCAGGCTGCTATGCCGACGGCGCCGCCCGCGGCGCCCCACAGGCGAGGCAGGTCGCCGATCGGTCACCAAGAGCATCGCGCCCACTTACGTGACCAGCACGTCCGTGCCTTTGCCCACATGATGCTGCAACTCGCTGGTGACGGGCTGGAGCAGTGGATGAACGCCGTCCAGGCCTCCGACCTGCCGGAAGTGCACTCCTTCGTCGCAGGGTTGCGTCGCGACTTCGACTCCCCCAAAGCAGGCCTGACCCTGCCCTACAGCTCAGCGAAGGTGGAAGGCCACGTCAACCGTATCAAGATGCTCAAGCGGCAGATGTACGGCCGGGCCACCCCCGACCTCCTGCGCAAACGCGTCCTCCTCGCCGACTGACACGGGTCAACGTCACGAAATTAGTGCCAGAGCCGGTCTTCAGCCGGAATCGACAAGGTTCTCGTGGCAGCGGTGCCCCAGTGAGGCGAGCTGTTGCTCATCGTGTACCAGCCGACCCTGCACGACCGAGCGGTTTGTACAGGGGATCTGGAAGTGCTCACCAAGGAGGAGAAGGACGAGCTGATGAGGACGTCGCGCAAGTACGTCACAGGAGGTTGTGATCTGGTTGGAGAGCATGAAGACATCCGCGGCTGGCGGTCACCAGCCCACCAGCCCGGGGATCCCCTTCAGTGCAACGTTCGCGGTGATCGCTTGGACCAGAAGCTTCTCGGCTCCACGCAGGAATGTCTCGATATCGCTGGCTGTCATGACAGTCGGGTCGGCGCCGAGCCTGAGCTTCAGGCTAACCCCAGGTGTCCCCTCGATGTCGAGTCTGAACAGCTGTCTACGGTCCCAGAGCACGCTGCGGCGAAAATGGGTATGTGCTGCGGCCGCCGCCACCTCCTCCGGCGAATGGTGGCGCAGTACGGCCTGCTTGTAGCCGGTGGCGTCCTGCACGTGGCAGCCCAGATCGAACCGGACCCCCCGTTCTGCGCTCACCTCGTCGACGATCTCCCTGATCAGCTCCGGTGGGTAGGAGGAATAGCGGTAGGCCAGTAGGGAGGCAGCCCACGAGCGACGTATCAGCTCATAGAAGGAGGAGTCGGTCAGATCAACAGCGAACAGGCCGGTCTGCACCCTGGTCCCCACCATCTCCCTCAGCCCAGGCGAGGTTCTGTTGGCCGCGAACAGCCTGAGTGCGATCATGTCCTGGCCCGTGCGCACGCCCAGCAGTGCCGCAACGGCAGCCAGGACCACTCCCGTGCTGGAGACGCCGAGCTCGACTCCAAGTGATCCGGCGGCCAGTGCCGCCGCCGGCGAGTCGAGCTCACCGGCTGGAGACCAGGAGACGGGCGTCTCCTCCAGCCGTTCGGTGAACAACGTCGGTGGGATCGTTTTCAGTGTCCGGCGCCAGAAGCCGGCCGCGCGTCGAGCGGCGCGCAATCCCGCAGGTGTTGCCTCGGCCGCCGCCTGGTCGAGCGGATGAGTGATGCCGTCGGGCACTCCGTCGACCCCTCCCGCCAGCAGCCTGGCGAAGGTGTCGCAGGCCAGCTCGGAACCCAGGCGGTCGGCCGCCAGGTGGGAAATCATGAACAACACGTAGCTGGGCTTGCTGTCTCGCATGATTACCGCGACCTTTAGCGGCCACTCATCGTCGTCGAAGCTGTAGCCCTTGTATTCGTAGGTCACCTGCTCGGTCAGTTCGCCGTCGGCTTCTCCCGCCTCGTACTTCGCCAGGCGATACTCGCCACTCTCGGCCACATGCTGCCCCAGTGTGCCGTCGGGCTCGACGCGGATCGTGGTGCGAAAGGTCTCATAAATTTCCACCAGCTGGCGAACGGCACTGGCCACGTCGTCAACGGTGCGCCCCTTCGGCACCCGGAACAGCCTTCCGAAGTTGAAGTAATGGTGATGAGGACGGGACTGGTTGATCAGATGCCACATCTCGCGCTGGGCCCAGGTCAGCTCGCCCGACCCCGATCTGGCACCGTGGAATTCGACAACGATCTCATTCACAGCTCGATGACCATTCGATCTGTCGCCACAGTAGCGGAACCATTCCACTCCTGCGCCTCAGCGATCATCATCGCCAGCTCTGATGGCGTCGGATGGTCCAGGAAGTCCACCGGCTCGATCTCCTTGCCGAGCTCGGCGCGCACCTGCGACCGGAGGTGGACCCGGAGTCAGCGAGGTTGTGTCCAGATCCATCAGGTGGCTGTCGGCGTGGATCTCGTCTGTCCTCATGACCTTCTTCCAGATAGCCACCACGCGCTCGGCGTGTTCGTCGATTTCAACGGTTGGCTGCCATCCCGCGGACTTGAAGCCAAGTTATGGGGCACTGCAGGCCTCGACACCGCCGCAGCCAAGAGTTGGACAGCACGGCACCCAACGCACCACCTTCCTCAACACGGCGGTGACGACAATCCTGGTCCGGGCACGGCCGACTGGGCACGTCCCGTGATCCGGTGACAGCGCGAGCACTCCCTTAGCCGTACTTGTGACGTTATGTTCCTATCGCTACGACTCCGTGAGATCGGTAAACATGATCACACTGCTCACCCGCGCCTCAAGGCTGCTCGTGCGCTCTTCGCCCGGCGCTTTCTGGCTGTCCGCAGTGGCTGCCGTGCTCCAGGGCATCTCACCCAATATCGCCACCGTGGCTGGAGCCACCTTGGTCGGCCTGGCTCCCCATATGGTCGATTCTGAAGCGGCCCGTACCTCCGCCGCCGAAGCCTTGGCCGTACTGGCGGCGGCACTCCTGATGGAGCGTGCGGCAGCGGCCATGGCGCCCATTGCGTCCGCTTACCTATCCTTTCGTTTCGCGACCGCGCTCGACCGAATCAGGATGCGTACCTGCCTGCATCTGCCTGGTTTGGAGCATTTGGAGACTGCGGCGCTGGCTGATCGTCTGGAGGCGGCCAGTTGGAGCAGAAAAGAGCCGGGAATACTGCTTGAGCGGCTCGTCACACTGGTCAGACGGGGCACCATGCTGGTCGGCAGCCTGATCATCCTGGGCCATTTTGCCTGGTGGGCGCCACTATTGATCTTGGCGGTTGCCATCAGTATCGGCGTCAACGACTGGCGGCATGCAGGGCGCAGGACTGCGCTCCAGCGTGAGGAGTCGTCGCGGCTGCGTTATGCCGACTATCATCGCGACCTGGCGGTCACGCCCAAGCACGCGTCAGAGGTCCGGCTGTTCGCGCTGGGAGACTGGCTGGCCGATCGGCAACAACGGTTCTGGGCTGACGGTATGGCAGGCGTTTTCCGCGACCTGCGCCGTCAACTCAAGGAGAACACCCTCATCAATCTGATCAGAGCGGCCGTCCTCCTGACACCGCTCATTGTGGCGGTGAGCGCGCTCCGCGCGAGCACAATGGGTGCCACAGAGTTCACGGCCACCATGCTCGCCCTGCGTACCGCTTCCAACGGCATGCACACGCTCGAGGGGTTGCCTGGAGGGCTGCGGCAAGCGGTGGCGTTCTTGCCCGACGTGTTCGCCATCGAGACAATGCCGGAACGCGATCCGCGAATGGCGACGGCTGGCCGCGCCATCCCCGCCGCCCAGCTACGGGACGGCGTCCACTTCGAGAAAGTCAGCTTCCGTTACCCGGGCACGTCAGAACTGGTGCTCGACGGGCTCGATCTTCACATTCCTGCTGGAGAGTCAGTCGCCTTGGTCGGTGAGAACGGCGCAGGCAAGTCGACGCTGGTGAAGCTACTGTGCCGGTTCTACGACCCAACCGAGGGAAGGATCACCCTCGACGGCGTGGATATCAGGGAGCTGGATCTCGAGCTGCTCAGGCAGCGGATGGCAGTGATCTTTCAGCAGTTCATCAAGTTACCCATGTCGGCACGCGACAACCTGCGCGTGGCGGCGGACGACCGCGACCTGCTCGCAAAGGCGGCCGAGCGGGCGGGTATGGCCTCAGTGCTCGACGCGTTGCCCTACGGCTGGGACACCGTGCTCAGCCGGGAGTTCGGCGGCGTCGACCTGTCGGGAGGCCAGTGGCAGCGGCTTGCGCTGGCCAGACTGCTGGCGGTCCGTGCTCGTCACGAGGCGCCCGTCCTCGTGCTCGACGAGCCGACCGCGGCGCTGGACGTCCGGTTGGAGTCCGAGCTCTATGAGCGCTTTGATGAACTGACCCGCGGCACCACCACCTTGCTCATCTCTCACAGATTCTCGACAGTCCGCATGGCCGCGCGGGTCGCTGTGCTCGAAGAGGGCCGAATCGTGGAACAGGGCAGCCACAAGGAGCTCCTGGCGGCTGCTGGTCGTTACGCGGAGCTGTACGAGCTGCAGGCAAGGCGTTTCCGGGAGCCTGTCCGATGAGCGAGCCCGATCTGCCCTCTCTGCTGTTGTCATGGCGGGCGGTCTTCGCCATCGCCTGGCGCGCCTCACCGCTCGGTGCGATCTTCACTGTCGCCGGCTGGTTCTTGACGATGATCGTCGCGGGACCGCTGCTCGGGCTCGGTCTGCAGCAACTGGTCGCCGGCCATGGGTTCAGTGACCCGGTGTGGGTCGCCGTGGTCACCATCGGGGTGCTGATGCCGGAAGTCATGCTTAACCTCACCGACCACATGCGCGAGATCGTCAGGCGGCGGGGCGAGCAGCTGATCTCGGCGGAGATCATCAAGGCGGCGCTGCGGCCGTACGGCATCGAGCATCTGGAGAACCCCCGCTACGCCGACCGCGTCTCCTTCCTGCGTACCGAGGCTAACCAGATCTCCACCGTCTTCGGCGTCGTGGGCGGCCAGATGGGCCTAGTTTGCGCGTTCCTCATCTCACTGGGCGTCCTGGCCTCCTTGCATCCAGTGCTGATGGTGCCGGTGGGGGGCGCGATCGCGCTTGGCACCGTGCAGATGCGTGCCGCCAAGTGGGCGATGACAGTCAAGGATGGCGCGTTGGCCGACCAGCGGCTGGCCGGACACTTGATCGAGCTGACCACGAGAGCAGCGGTCGCGCCTGACATCAGGATGCTGGGCATCGGCTCCTGGCTGTTGGACAGGTATGACAAGGCCACCATGGCGGTGGGGCAGAATCTCCTGCGCTCAGAGCGCCGTGGCGTCATAGCCGCCGCGTTGTCGGGTGCGATGCAGGCGCTGATGCTGGTTGGCGGGCTGGCGCTGCTGATCTGGTTGGCCGCGGAGGGTCGTGCGTCGGCCGGCGACCTGGTGCTGGGCGTGGTGTTGCTGCAGACCGTGCTGGAGAGCGCGCGCAGCCTGGCGATGGCCGGTACGCAGGTGGTCAGGGTGAGCTTCGCTGCGCGGCGGTATCTGTGGTTGATCGAGTATGCCTCCGCTGTACGCGCTCCCGAACGGCCCAAGCCGGTGCCCGCTCGCCTGGAGAAAGGGATCCACCTGGAGCGCGTATCCTTCAGCTACCCACTGACCGACCACGAGGTCCTCCACGACATCACGCTCACGCTGCCTGCGGGGGCCACCGTGGCGATCGTCGGCGACAATGGCGCGGGCAAGAGCACCCTGGCCAAGCTGCTGTGCCGCTACTACGATCCAAGCTCTGGCCGCGTCAGCTTCGACGACACAGACCTGCGGTCCCTCGATCCCGACGACTGGCGCACCCACATCACCGCAGCCTTCCAGGACTTCGCCAGGTTCGAGTTTCTGGTGGCGGAATCCATCGGCGTCGGCCGCCTGGGCGCCGAGCAGGGCGAGATCGCGTCCGCAGCGGTTGCCGGCGGCGCGGCGGAGATGGTGGAAACGCTGGAGCATGGCTACCAGACGCGGCTTGGCCGCCAGTTCGACGGGGCGCAACTGTCGGATGGCCAGTGGCAGCGCTTGGCCATGTCACGCACGTTCCTACGCGGCGAGCCGATGCTCACCCTGCTCGACGAGCCCACTGCGGCGCTCGACCCAAGGGCGGAGCACGAGTTGTTCGAGCGGTTCGCCGAGTTGAGCGCCGCGTCCAGAGCGCGCGGCGCGGTGACCGTGCTCGTGTCGCACCGCTTCTCCACCGTCCGCATGGCGGACCTCATCGTGGTTCTCGACCAGGGCCGGATCGCCGAAGTGGGTGACCACGACACGCTGATGGCCCGTGATGGGCTCTATCGCCAGGCATTCGAGGCACAAGCGCAGAGAAGCACAGAGGGGTTCGCATGAAATACGGCAAGCTACCGGGAGTTGACGAGTTGGTGTCCCGGTGTGTGCTCGGCACCTCCGGCATCCGCAACGAACGCGGTCACAAGCTGCTCGACAGGTTTATGGAAGCCGGGGGCACGTGCATAGATACCGCGCGCGTGTACGGTGGCGGCACCTCGGAAGCGGCAGTCGGCGACTGGATCAGGAGCAGCAAACCTGACAACTTTGTCATCATTGCCAAAGGGGCGCATCCGCCAGACTGCACGCCCTCGGCCGTCGCCCCCGACCTGACGCAGACTCTCGACCTGCTCGGCGTGCCGCGGGTGGATGTGTACCTGCTACATCGCGACGACCCGGCAATCCCTGTGGGCGAGTTCGTGGAGGCTCTGGAAGCCGAGGTAGCCGCAGGCCGCATCTGTGCCTACGGCGCATCCAACTGGGGGCGGGAGCGCCTAGCTGAGGCCAATCGTTACGCCGTGGCACGCGGTGGCACTGGAATGATCGTGCTGAGCAACCACTTCTCGCTGGCCGAACCCGTCGAACCGCTTTACCCGGGCTGTGAGGGCGTCTCACCGGCTTATCTCGACATGCTGGCCGACGGCAATATCGCGCTGATGCCGTGGTCGTCCCAAGCTAGGGGCTTCTTCGCGAACGTGCCCGAGTCATCGCTGGATCCCAACGTGTGGCGCTGCTGGGGTACACCCGACAACTACGCGCGCCGCGAGCGCGCCGCGATACTGGCCGAGCGGCGCGGAGTTGACACCATCAACATCGCGCTGGCCTACGTGCTCAACCAACCGTTCGGTACTTATCCGATTATCGGGCCGCAGACCGTCGAGGAATTGGAGACCGCGCTCGTCGGCGTGGATATCACGATGGACGCCGATGAGTTGCGCTGGCTACGCGAGGGCAGGCTTGGAACGTGCGCCCCGTTGAGGTAGATGCCACAGTGCATGTCCAGATTGTGTCTCAGCCGCCGAAGTGGCGCGAGCGGATCCCGCGTCTTCGGTTGACATCACGTTCGCTGCGACACTTCGGCCAGCGCCATGCTCGGCCCGATGGCGTTGCCCCGCACTCCGCGCGAGTCCAGCTCGTATTCCCAAGTGGCGGGCAGCGATACGATCGTGACCTTTGCGGCGCTGTAGCGCGAAGCCGGCGAAACCACGTTCCGGCCGGGGCGGGGTGCTGTTAGCACCACACCACGCCCTGCCTCAGCGTGGCGAGGACGACTCTCCGTGTGATGAGGACCATGCGGTCGAGTTCGATGCTTACCAGAGTGTCCGGCGCGCGTCGAATCGTGCGCTCGGCAGGTATGAAGAAGGCGGCCACGGTATTGCTGATGGTGATCGTGGCGTTGCCATAGCGCGCACGTAGTTGCGCAATCGCTCCACCTCGGGCTCCTCGGGCACGTCGCCCGATTCGGCGGCGCCAGTCGTTCAACCGACCGCCAAGTGTCAGCGCTTCCTTGCCACGCGCTACGAAGCCGCGGGCCATGATGTAGCCGTGGCTGACGCAGTCAGTCACGGCTTCCCCTTCAGCAGCGCGAATGATCACCTTGACCAGCGCCTCCAGGGCTGGGAAGTCGAACAGGGCGCTTCTGTCCGCCGATCGTCTTCGGGGCCTAGTGTTCCGCCCACAGGTTGTGGAGCATGTCCCCAATAGATGCGACTAATTATCGAATTAGTAATCGGGAACAATCCGGTATGCGATGATACTTCATTCTTCTGATTCGGTCGATGTGGAGCTGGTCGGCAGATATGGAAGCCCCATATATGTCTATCAACTGGACGCGGTCGCTGCTGCGGTGGCCGATCTGCGCGCCGCGATCCCTGCCGGGGCGACGCTGTATTACTCGCTGAAGGCCAACCCGCACCCGGCGGTCGCCCGGGAGTTGCGGAAAGGAGGCTGTCATGCGGAGATCAGTTCTGAAGGTGAACTGGCTGCAGCGCGCGCGGCTGGATTCTCCGGCGCCGACTGCCTCTACACGGGGCCGGCCAAGTCATTGGAGGAGCTGTCGGCGGCCCTCGCCGCCGGCGTCACCCTCTTCTCCGTTGAGTCGGCCGCCGACTACGGGCGTGTTGCCCGGGCGGCGGCGAACGCGGGAACGATTGCCCGATGCCTACTGCGGATCTCCGGCACGGCCAACGGCGGGGCGGGACTGCGCATGACCGGAACGGCTTCTCAGTTCGGCGTCGACGCGCACGAGTTCCTTGACTCGCCTGACCGTTTCGCCGACTTCGAGGGCGCGCGCGTGGTGGGTGCCCACTTCTTCCCCGTGAGTAACGTCTCCGACGAGGAAGGACTGGCGGCCGAGTTGGAGGAAAGCATCGCGACCGCAGCCCGCCTGCGGCGCGAGGGCGCGCTGCGGCTGGAGTATCTGGATCTCGGCGGCGGGTTCGCCGCCCCCTACGCCAAGCCCGGTAACCGTCCGAACTACCCCATGCTTCGCCGTCGTGTGAGCAAGGCGCTCGATGCTCACTTGCCTGAATGGCGCGACAGCCGCATGACGCTCGCCTTCGAGTCAGGGCGCCACCTGGTAGGCGACTGCGGCAGGCTCATCTGCTGCGTGGTCGATGTAAAGGATCGCTCTGGCCGCACATTCGTCCTCCTGGACAGCGGCATTAACCATTTGGGCGGCCTGTCCGGTCTCGGCCGAATGCTTCCCGAAGCCGTGCCCGTGCTTGGAGAGGAAGCAACCGAGCTCACTACCGTAACGCTCGCAGGCCCGCTCTGCACCCCGGCGGACGTCATCTCCCGCTCGATCGATCTCGCCCGGCTCCGCCCAGGAGACCTGATCGTCTTTCCGAATCTGGGCGCCTATGGCCTGACCGCGAGCCTCATCGCCTTTCTCGGTCGGCCCTCGCCCACCGAGGTCGTGCTGCGTGGTGATGTCGTGGTCTCAGCCTCACGCCTGCGCCTCACGCGTGAGACGTTGCCGTGACCAGGCTCATTCTGGTCCGGCACGCACAGGCCGTGTGCAACGTCGACGAGACGTGGGCGGGGCACGACACATGCGTCGGCCTGACCCAGTTCGGTCGCGATCAGTGTCATTCGATCGCTGATCGTCTCGTCGAGATGTGCGCCGACCACCACGACGTTGTTCTCTTCTCCAGTGTGCTCCCGCGAGCCAGGGAGACCGCGCAGCCCATAGCCCAGCGTCTCGGCCTGACCCTCCACAGCCGGTGCGACCTGTGTGAGCGGCATCCCGGTTCGCTGGACGGCATGGCCATCGCGCAGGCCAGAGACCTAGATCTGGCCCACGCCGAACGTCGCGAGTCCTTCCAAGTCCGGGTACGCCGCGCGCTACGCAAGATCGCAGCTCCAGGGATCGACAGGACTGTGGTGGCGGTGACACACGGCGGCGTGATCGCCGCCTCCTTCTGGACGCTGGGCGGGGTATCCGCCCGGCTGCCCTTCAGGCTCGATCCTGCCAACGGTTCGATCACCGTGTGGTCAGACACCAGTGAGGGACGGCAGTGGCGGCTCGATTCCTACAACGACGTGCCTGGTGGAAGCCCCCGATGAGCGGCCGAGGCTCATATCAGGCGCAGGAGGATTCCGCGAGCAGGCGCTCAGGTGGTCGAGGTGGCCAGTCCTGCTGTGGCCTCGGCTGCGAATTCCTCCATATCACCTGCCCTGAGCAGTGCGATCAGCCGGCGATGATGATCGGTCACGCCTATGCGGGACCCGTGCCAGAAGTGGATCACCGAGGCAGTGGAGAGCCGACTGCGCTTGCCGTGTGTTCGCAACACATTGGACACCAGACCCAGGGTGTCGTTCAGACCTCCGAGAGCCGGATCGTTGGACCACGTCCAAGCCGCGGAGAAGCCGAGGTGCCGCGCGCCGAGTTGGAGTGCGGTGCTGTTGGCAAGGAGCGCGCACCCGGGGTGGCAGCGGGGCATCTTATGTCCCTTGTGGACGAGATTCATGGTGTCGATCGTGCCGTCGTCCGTCTCGACGGCCAGTTGCGCGGTCAACTCCAGTCGCCGCCTCCTGCGATGGACGGCGCTTGTGAACGGGGCTGCGTCACGCGGCGCGCCAGGGATCAGTTGTCGTGCTTGCACTGCCCACACGTCGGGTTCCTCGGTGACCTCGGCGAGCATGACCGCAAGGATGTCGCGCTCCAGCAGGCACATGTCGGACTCGACGAAGAAGTAGCCGGCGGCCTCGGGCCGGGACAGCACGAAGTCGCGCAGGACGTCGCCGTGAGTGGTGAGCGCTTGCTTGCTCGCAGGCCAGCGCGACAGTTCCCATCGCGCCCCGCAGTCGTTGAGCGCAGCCTTGAGATCGGATGTGTCGTCAGTGGAGTGGTTGTCGACCACCGTGATGCGCACCGTCTCCGCGAGGCCGGCGTGATCAATGGTCCATCGCAACGACCTCAGCGCGATTTCGGCGAAAGTCGAAGTGTTGTGGTTGACGATTACCGCTTCAATCGAGCCGTTCAAGGGCGAACAACCTTCCATATTCCAACAAGGGTGCAACTTGCAGTCTAGTGTCGAAGCGCTTCTCGGGAGATCGCCATAAAAGCGTTTACGTATCCCCTATTAGCGGGACTTGTCGCCGCGTTTGGTGCCGAGGCAGTCGATTTCCCGGATCAGACCATGGTGCAGATCGCCGATCGCGCGCTGGACGGGCATCGGGGGGCGCGGTGGTTCTTCGGTGAGATAATCGAACCTATTTGTGATAGTTTCGATCCTGATGTGCAACACTTGCATGACAGGCTTATGGCATATGTCCTGGCAGAGGCTGCTCGCCGGAATCCGTTGCTGGTTGACGAGGTCGATATAGCGCACGTCGCGGCGACGCGGGATTCAACCCTCGCAGCGAGGCGGCCAGCTCTGTGCGTCATTCCTTCGCGCGTTACCATCGGCGCTGACGTCACCGTGACAGGCACCATCGCGGCCGTGGTGCGGGCCGCCTGGCCGGAGGTCCCGCTGGCCCTGCTGGGCTCGGTCAAGCACCTTGAACCACTGCTCGGTCAGTTCTCCGGCACGGAGGTTTGGAACCATCCGTATCCGCGCCACGGCACGATTCAGGAACGGATTAGAGCATGGTCGGGCGCGGCTCGAGCTGTACGGGCCTGGCAGGCGCGTTATCCACATGCCGAGCTGCTGGTACTCGACCCCGACAGCAGGCTCACCCAGCTCGGCCTGCTCAGGTTGGGGACCGGACGGGTCGGTGTGCGAATCTTCAGCGGGCGGCACACGGCGACCTGGGACAGGCGTGACCTTGGCGCGCTGGCGGCCGACTGGGCGCGGGCGGTGGTCGGCCTACCGCGAGAGGCCGCTGTGGGGCCACGGATCATGCTGCCCGATGCCGAGACCGCGTGGGGAAGCGCCATCGTGAAGTCGGTGCGTGACCGTTGCGGTCTGCCTGTCGTGGTGGTGTCGCTGGGCGTCGGCGGAAAAGACACCAAAGGGCTGTCGCCGCGTGAGGAGGTCGACGTCCTGCGCCGGGTCAGTGAGCGGGCGGCCATCCTCCTCGACACGGGGGGGACCGCGGAGGAGGAGCGCAGGGCGCGTGAGGCGGCCTATGCCTGGGGGAGCCGTACCGGTGGCCGGGTGTGGTGCTTTTCCCGCCAGGACGGCGATCCCGAGCCGGCCTTGCATGGGCTCGGCTTGATCGTGGGTGCGACGGTGGCCGACGTCGGCGGGTTGCTGGCAGCCGCAGACGGTTACGTGGGCTATGACTCAGCCTTCCAGCACGTGGCCGCGGCACTCGGCGTACCGGCCGTGGCGCTGTTTGTCGAAGCGCCTTCCGACGTGTTCGTCGACCGCTGGCGGCCCGAGGGGGTCGCGGCGGTTATGGCCGACGGTCAGGTCATGTCGCGCCTGGATACGGCACTGGAAGTATTAAACGCGCGTCGGGCGAGGTGATGTACTCGTCGTCGCGGTCTTGGCGTTGAGCGTGCCGCCTCGCTCGAGGGGAAGACAGTGGTCAAGGGCGCCTGCCGTACGGGGAAGAGCTTGGCTTCGACGAGCTCACAGATCGTGTGGCCGAGGTGGATGCAGGCCTCTTGGATAGGCGGTGTGTCATCGGCCGGCACGCGCACACAGAGATCGGCGATGCCGGCGGCCGGGCCTCCGGCCTGGCCGGTGAGCGCGACCGTGGTGAGCCCCAAACGGCGCGCTCGCTCCAGTCCAGGCACGATGTTCGTGGACCGGCCGCTGGTGGTCAAGGCGACGGCGACGTCACCGGGGCGGCCGAGTCCCTGGATCTGTCGGGCGAGACCTCGAAGGCGAAGTCGTTGCCGATGGCCGTCATGGCGGCGGTCTGGTCGGTGAGGCTAATGGCCGCCAGCGACCGACGTTCCCGGCTGAATCGGCCCAGGAACTCAGCCGCCAGGTGGCCGGCGTCCATGGAAGATCCGCCGTTGCCAAAGAAGAGGATCTTGCTGCCTGCCCTAGCGCATACGCCATGGTCGTGGCGATCGTGACCATCTGATGGTCGCATTTGTGCAGGCTGGAGATCACCTTGGGTAGCTCGGCCGTCGCCGCCCTGCCAACTCGGCGGACATCATGGGGACGCGATGGCGGCGGTGATGCGGGCGGCCACGTCGGATGGGTAGTAGCGCCTGATGGCCCGCTGCTGGTCCCGCACGGTCCGCTCGGTGGCCATGGGGTCGGACAAGTAGGTGTTCAGCCGCTCGGCCATGTCCTCGTCACGGTGATAGATGCCCGAGTCTCCGGTCACCTCCGCGTAGCAGCCATGCGTGGGCAGTACAGCGCAGCACCCGGCGTAAATAGCCTCCACTGTGCTGACGCCGAAGGATTCGTGCGAGGCGGTCGACACCTGGAGGTGACTGCGCCACAACCGCGTGAAGTAAGCATCGGTCTGCATCGTTTCGCCGAGCGTGACTCGGCCGGGAAAATGCTTGATCACCTGCTGGAGCTCGGTGAATCCAGGATTGTCCGAGTAGAATTTGCGTGTCACGGTGAGCGTTACGTCAGGATGCGCGTCGAGTACCTCGGGAATACGCCGGAAGAAGACCTCAGGGCGCTTGGCGGCGGTCGGCGAGTGATTGAAAACGATGGCGGGCACCTCGTCCTTGTCGGTGCGCGCGGCCTCAAGCCGGTCGGTGTCGATGGTTCCCCCTACCACGCGGGCCCTCTTGGCGAACTCCGTCGCGACTTTCGGTCCCAGCTCGGCGGTGAGGGTGCGCGACACTACGTCGAGCATGTAGTGCGAGACGAGGAAGACCACGTCGAAAGCCATGACATTGCCCAGGTCGGCGAACTTCAACATAGGATAGGCGTGCCGTATCTGGTCGCTCGGATCCCAGTGGCTGCCGTGTGTGTAGCCCGTCAGCAACGTGCCGGTCGCGCCCGTCTCATACAACAGCCTTCTGACCTCGGCGGCGAACTGGTGGTGGGTGTTGTACATGAACAGCGCGTCGAATGATTTCAGGTCGAGCGTGCTGAGTTCCTCATAGGTCTGGATCGCGTGCCCCACCTTGGTCGTGGCCGGCGGACGGGTCGGCACGGTCCTGACCGCGTGGCCCAGCAGTCGCAGCTCCCGTACCAGCGCGTTGCCCGACGTCTCGCCGTACCCCACCACACCGCTGTCGAGATGATCTTCTCGGCTGGTGAACGGCGCCAGGTAGAGAATCCTCACACCTTGCTCCTCAACGCAGATCGTGTTCCGGCTCCATCATTGACCAGGGTGACGGCGCGCGGCTTGCCGCCTGCCGCGGCCAATGCCGACGCGACCTCACTTCGCCGTGCGGGGGCGACGAAGAACAGCAGGAAGCCCCCGCCTCCCGCGCCGCGCACCTTTGCCGCCGCGGAGCCTGCTTCCTGTCCTGTGTCCAGGAGGGGGCGTATCTGCGGTTGCTCGACGCCTGCCAGACGGCGTTTCTCCTCCCAAGCGAGCGCCATCAGTTCAGCGAAGGACTTCAGGTCTCTCTTGACGAGTTGGTGTCGCATCTCGACGGCGAATGTCTTCATTCTGTACAGCGCGTGGAGGACTGTCCTCTCTCCACGCTGGACGGCTCTGACCTGCTCTTTGAGCACTTGGCCAGAGTCGCGGCGCACGCCGCTGTCGCACAGCGGCTCGGGTTCAAGGCGAAGCGGCGTCACTGCAACCGTGCCGTGCGCGCCGAATTCCATGAAGTTGAGCCCGCCGTGCGCGGCCGAGTGGTGGTCCTGCGCGCCGCCAATCTGCCCGAGTTCCTCGCGTTCGAGCCGGTACGCGAACATGGCCAGGTCGGCTCTGGACAATGGCCGGCCATGCGACTCACTTAGTGCGGTGATCACGGCGACGGCGGACGCGGAGGACGAGCCAAGCCCTGAGCCGATCAAGTCGCCAGCGGTGGCCCTTCCCGCGTAGCCCGGTTCGTACGGGAGGTCGAGCAGGCGGCGCGCCGTGCTGAACAGCAAGGAACCGTCGGGCTCGGTGCTCGATTCGATGGTGGCCTGAGCGTGCAGGTCGATGGTGGCGGACACTACGCACCCGCCGTGCTCACCTGCATAAGGCATGATGTCGGTGCCGCCGCCGCTGAAGCCGATGCGAAGCGGGGCGCGCACTACGACGGTCATGACCTTCCCCGTGACAGACGTATGACGGCGCCGAACACGTCCTCGGGCGAGATGCCCTTACCGCACGGAGTGGCCAGATCGTGTGGCGCGGGGCCGACACAGCCGCATGGCCCTGGCTCGCCGGTCAGGTTGGCGTGCCCGTCGCCCCAAGGCCTCCACATGGCGGGCAGCGTGTGGCTGTGCACGCACACCACCTGGGCACCCGACGCCGCAGCCAGCGCCGTCAAGCCGCTGTTGTTGGCGATGACGAGACCGGCTGCGGCCATCAGATTCGCCAGCTCTACCGTGGAGTCCATGATGGCCGGAATGTCGCGAAGCCTGCGGACCGCGCGTACATAGGGCTCGTCGAAGGGACGCTGGCCGATGAGCAGGGGAGAATAACCCTCGGCGGCCAGCAGGCCGGCCAGCTTGGCGTAAGACTCGGCAGGCCAGCGCTTCCACGGGTATCTCGCCCCCGGCGCCATACACACCGGGTCAGGCGGCAACCTCATGGCGGCCTGGGCTCGCTCGGCCTCGGTGATGCGCATGGACCCATTGCCGAGCGGGACATCGATGAGGTCCGCGACCGAGCGCGCGTAATACTCGACGGCATGCTCGTCCCGGCCCCGAGCGGCCAAAGTATAGTCGGCAGGTGAGGGTGAAAAAGGGCTGGCGTAGCCGACCCGGCGATGCCCGCGCAGCCCGGCGATGAGGGCCTCAAGTTCCTCGCCCAGCGGTACGGCGCGTGTGTGAAGATCAACCACCACGTCGTACTCCCCGATCTCGCTGTCGTGTTCCACATGCCGGGAGCGGCCGTCGTGCCGGTGCATGCGGCCGATGCGCGCGTCATAAGCGAAGACATGGCGCACCCACGGGCTGCGCCTGAGGTCATCGGCGTATTCGGCCCCGGTCAGCAGGTCCACGTGGGAGACGTTCTCGCTGCGGGCCAATGCCTCAATGACCGGCATGGTAAGCAGTACGTCACCGAAAGCCAGAAATCTTACAAAAAGCATCGATGTGGACACTGTTCAACATCAACATATGACTTACCGGCCCTTCCATACATCTGCGTATTTACGCAGCGAATCAGCTGATTCGCTGAACCGTAGGTCACACTGTCCACGTTCGACGATCACAGACACCTGCCTTGGGGGGTTGATGCTGCCGAAAGACACCGTCGAGTACCGGCTCCCGGCTCTGATCGTCAGAGTGCGCTCGGCTCATTCCCAGCTCTTCGACTACCTGGACAGTTTCCACGACCGAGTCACGCGTGAGGGGGACGGCGCCGAGCACATGACGGTCAGCCTGAACGTGGAACTCGGCACCGCTGCCGCAACTGTTGAGGGCGCAGTAGTGTGCGACGCCGGTATCGACCCTCCGGAGTTCACCTTTCAGGAGGCGCGTCACCGGATCCGCGAGCTCTGGCAGGACCATCTCACCGCTACCCGCACCGCCTTCAACCTGCACGCCGCCGCGGTCGACGACGGGGAGACGGTTACGGTCTTCGTCGGCGAGCGCTACCGCGGTAAGACCACCCTGCTGCTCGACAACCTGGCCATGCTGCCCTGCGACCATCTGACCAACGACAACCTCGTGGTGTACGAAAGCGACGAAGGGCCGCAGCTCACCAGCGTCGCCACCTATCTGAAGGTCAGGACCGCGCCGGCGATCAGATTCGCCACCATGCTGGCCTCCCGCGCGGCCGCCTCGCGCCATGGCACCGCCATGTGGCGCCGCTACCTGCGCGACCCCTCGGCCTTCCCCTTCCACACAGAAGCGATGCTGCCACCCGCCGGCTTCGGCAGGTGGTGCCAGCCGATCGTCCCCCTCGCCGATCGCCGCTTAGTCCTGGTCCAACCCGAATTCACTCAAGGGCTGCCGTCGGTCTCCTGTGTTCACGACAAGAGCTCACTCGTGGGCGAAAACCTGAAGTGGCTCGCCGAACCGTCCGGGGGCGGACGAGACCTGATCACCGCGTTCGCCGCTCGGGCCGAGGTGGTACGGCTACGCCATAAAGGCAGCATCGCTCCGCTGCTACTGGATCAGGTCACGACATGACGCGGCGATTTGGAAGGGTGGTGTGGATCACTGGGCTGTCGGGTGCGGGCAAGACTACGGTGAGTAAGCTGATCGCGGCGCAGCTCAACGCGGAGGGCATCAACCCCGTCATCCTCGACGGTGACACGATCAGACAGGCCCTGCCTGACCTGCCGGGGTTCGACGAGCGATCACGGCGTGAGCTAGCCGCCTGCTACGGCCGGCTGGCTGGCGAGTTTGCCGCGCAGGGCCATGTGGTGTTATGCGCGACGGTGTCGATGTTCCACTCGGCGCACGCGTGGAACCGCGCGAACCTGCCGGGATATCTGGAGATATGGCTGCGCGTGCCCCCCAACCAGCTGAGCGGCCGCGACACCAAGGGTGTCTACGGCTCCGGAGATCAAGTGGTCGGGATGGAGATCGAGCCGGAGTTCCCACGCGAGCCCGACCTGGTGATCGACAACTACGCGTCGGTCAGTCCGGAGGAGGCCGCAGCCCGGGTCCACGCGTTGATAACAGGGGCGCGGTGAACGTGTTCGGCACGAAGGCGGAGACCCTCATCCGGCTGGCTCCACTGTTGCGCTCGGCTCGCGTGCTGCCGATGGTCTCCTTCAGCGTGGGGCAATGGCGGCGGGACGAAAGTGCCCTGCTAACTCATACGCTCGGGGAACCCTGGGCGGATGGGCCGCTCGTGGTACGCAGCAGTGCCCAGACAGAGGACTCCACGACCGAGTCTCTGGCCGGGCACTTCCACAGTGAGCTCGGCGTGTGCGGCCCCAGCGAGCTGCGCCTGGCGGTGGAAAAGGTGCTGGGCTCCTACGGCTCGGCCTCCTCGGATGACCAGGTACTCGTGCAGCCGCAACTGACCGACGCTGTACTGAGCGGTGTCGCTTGTTCGTGCGACCCCAGCAGCGGCGCGCCCTACCGCGTGATCACCTGGAGCGAGGGAGCGGACACCACGTCGGTTACGCGGGGCACGGCGGGCGCCCGCACCTGGTACGGCCTGGCACACGATCCGGCTGTGCGCCCACCGGACCCCCGGCTCGAGGGGGTGTTGTCTCTTCTGACCGAGGTGATCGAGTACACGAAGGAGGATCGCTGCGAAATCGAGTTCGCGGTGTCGTCCCCCGGCGTGCTCTACCTGTTCCAGGCACGCCCGCTGTTGGTCAAGGAGGACGGCGTGGGGCCTGTCGAGCATCAAGCTCAGGTCGAACACCTGACACAATGCTTGGCGGCGCCATCGCGCGTCGACGTCCTGGGCGATCGGCCGATCTACGGTGTGATGCCTGACTGGAATCCGGCGGAGATCATCGGGCTCCGCCCGAGAGCGCTGGCTAGGTCGCTGTACCAACGGCTGATCACCGACCGGGTGTGGGCCGAGTCCCGAGCCGGATACGGCTACCGCGATGTCACCGGCGTGCCGCTGATGGTAGATCTCGGCGGATGCGCCTACATCGACGTACGTGCCAGCTTCACTTCCTTCGTCCCCGCCGACCTCGATGACGACCTGGCGGGGCGGTTGGTCAATCACTATCTGAACCGGCTGGCGGCCGAGCCGTACCTGCATGACAAGGTCGAGTTCGAGATTGTGTTGTCGTGCAACGCGTTCGACCTGAACCGTCGGCTGGAGGGCCTGCGGCGCGCCGGATTCTCCGCCGCGGAGACGGATGCGTTACGGAGATCATTAGTCCACCTCACCAATGAGATCATCAGCGACCAGGGGCCCCGGGGCGCCGACCTGGAGCTGGTGTCCATGCTTTCCGAGCCGGCTTCACGCCCCGCCGGGCTGGCCGCGCTGCTTGACCGCTGCGCCGAGTGGGGGGCGCGGCCGTTCGCTGGTCTGGCCCGTGCGGGTTTTGTGGCAGCCGAACTGCTCGGCGGGCTTGTGCGGCGCGGTGCCATGACGGCCGCCGGCCGAGATGCGTTCCTCGCTTCGCTCAAGACGGTCGCGGCCGACATCCAGCAGGACTTCGCCTCCCTCGGCAAGGCGGAGTTTCTGCGCCGCTACGGTCATCTCCGCCCAGGAACTTACGACATCCTCTCGCCGCGGTACGACGAAGATCCCGACCGGTACTTCGACTGGACGCGGCGGCCCGCCCCCGCGCCTGAGCCTTCGCCGTACCGGCCGGGCCTGGATGAGCTGCGCGCCATCGATGTGCTGGTGGGCAAGGCCGGGATCACAAGCGACGCCCCTGGGCTACTGTCCTTCATCGCTCAGGCGATCAAGGACCGCGAGTGGGCGAAGTTCGTCTTCACCGGTGTTCTGAGCGAGACGCTCGTCCGCATCGGCGACATCGGCAGGGAGTTTGGACTGAACGCGGAGGAGCTTTCCCACATCGAGGTGGCTCACCTTCTCCACCCGAGTCTCAGTGGTGCTGACCTGCGTAAGTCCGCCCGCCGGGGCAGTGAGGCGTACGCGCGTGCCCGCTCGATGGTGTTGCCACCGCTCATCTACTCATCGGAGGATGTGCGTGCCTTCGAGGTGCCAGAGTCCATGCCCAACTTCGTCACTCAGGGGCGTGCGCATGGAAAGGTGGCTGACATCGATGGTGGCGAGCCACCAGAGGGCGCGATCGCCTTGGTCGTCAGCGGTGATCCCGGCTACGACTGGATACTGGCGCGCGGTGTCGCCGGGCTCGTTACAGCCTATGGCGGCGTCAACTCCCACATGGCTATCCGCGCACAGGAACTGGGTATCCCGGCGGTCATCGGTACGGGTGAGTCCCGTTACCGCCGCTGGATGGCAGCGCGCGCGCTGGAGATAGACTGCGCCAACAAGCTCGTCAAGGTTATTCCTTGATCGCGATCGCAGTGACTCAGCGGGTCCTGCCGCCCGACCCGTTTGGTGTGCGCTACGAAGGGCTGGACCCTCGGTGGCACGCCTTTCTCGCTGATTGCGGTGTGATCGGCGTGCCTGTGCCCAACGCGCCGGAGCGTGCGGTAGCCGTCGTGGAGTCATTGGGCCTGTCCGGAGTTCTGCTCACCGGAGGTGAGAACCTCGTCCGCTACGGCGGCGATGCTCCCTGGCGAGAGAAGACGGAGCGCGCGCTGCTGGACTGGGCTGGCAGGATGGGGCGGCCCGTGCTCGGGGTGTGCCGCGGGATGCAGTTGGTGCTCGATGCCCACGGTTGCGCCCTGGAGCCGGTGGAGGGCCACGTCGCGGTGGAGCACGAGGCGCTGATCGAGGGCAGGTATCGGCGGGTGAACTGCTATCACCGCTGGGCGGCCACGGAAGTCGCCGCGCCGCTGGTGGCCATCGGGTGGAGGGATGAGATCGTAGAAGCGGTAGAGCACGCGGACGCCCCTGTCTGGGGCATCATGTGGCATCCTGAGCGCCGCCCGTCCGACGACCCCGAACGGCGCGTCGACGTCGCCATGCTCCGGGAAATCTTCGTATGAAGGCCATAATCTTGTCCGCCGGCCGCGGATCCCGGTTGGGCCCGGCAACCGAGGATCGGCCCAAATGCCTGGTGCGAATCTCCGGACGCTCGCTGCTCGACCGGCAAACGGCCGCGCTCAGAGCGGGCGGGGCCCACGACATCGCGATCGTGGTCGGCTGGCGTAGAGAGTCCATGGCCGATTGCGGCCTTCCGACATTCGTCAACGAGGATTGGGCGACGACCTCGATGGTTGAAACGCTCGCTTGTGCGGCGTCCTGGCTGAAGCGCGAGCCTGTGATCGTCAGCTATGGCGACATCGTATATTCGGCCGCGACAGTTCGCGCGCTGGCTGCCAGCCGCACCCCGATCGCAGTGTCCTACGACCCAGGCTGGCGGGCACTATGGGAGCAGCGGTTTGACGACCCGCTCACGGACGCGGAGACGTTCGAACTGGGGCCAGGCGGGCTGCTCCGCGACATCGGTGGACGGCCAGACTCGGCCGAGAACGTCGAAGGCCAGTACATGGGGCTGCTGCGGCTGACACCCGATGGGTGGCACGAGTTGGACCACTGCCGTTCTGAGGGCGCACCACCCGCGCATATGACCGGGCTATTACAGCGGGTGGTGCGCGCGGGGCGGATGCCGATCGCGGCGGTGCCCGTCGTGGGGCCTTGGTACGAATTCGACCATCCGGCCGACCTGGACACAGGCCGCGCCGCCGTGGACCTCCTTGATGCCGGAGGGGATTGGTGATGGCGGAGGAAGAATTGCTTCCCGACGTGTTCCCGTGGCGCACCAGGAACGAGACCTATCTGGGAGCCGCGCTGCCCGAACACCTCACAGGCTCGGAACCCGGGTTGTGGACAGGACTCTACGGCCAGGTGTGTGACCCCATGGCGAAGCTGGTCCCCGAGGGACCGCAACTCAAGACTGAGACCCTTCCGGGCAGGCGGGTCGAGTCGGGTGTGCATCCGCTCGTGGTTCCCGCCGGCTCGGTGCTGCCGGTGATGGCGCTGGCGCCCAGCGACCTGCGGTTAACAGGTAGCCTGGTTGGCGCGATCCCCCTGCCCCCCAGACGCTGGCGCCACTTGAGGTTCGAGGAGCCCTTCTCCGGCCACGCGCATATCACCGCGCCTGTCGTGTTCGGCGCCTCCCTGTCACGCGGGGAGCAGCCACAGGCCAGCCCACTCGTCCTCATGATCTTCATCGATGGCCTCAGCCAGGTCGTACTGAAGGACGCCGGCGAACCCGGGCTGATGCCGCAGACTTCGTCCTTCTTCGAGCAGGGACTGCGCTTCTCGAACTGTTATGCCACCGCTGAATGGACGCTCACCAACGTGGCCTCGGCGCTCACTGGGCTCTACGCCTCGCGGCACAATATGTTTCACCCGCGCCGCCCTATGGCGCTGCCACCGGAACCGCTCATCAGCGAGCGTATGCGATCCGTCGGGTACACCACGGTCAGCGTGGGCGCCAACTGGCGTGCCACTCCCGCGTACGGCTACGCGCGCGGATTCGATCGCACGATATACCAAAAGAACCTGCCGGGTGCCCAAGTGGTGAGCGACCTCATCGATCAGCTGACTTCCTTGGGCGACCGCGCGGTGTTCGCCTACGCCTCTTTCATGGACATCCACTGGAAGTGCGAAGACAGCCTGCCTGACATCACGGTTCAGACCGCCAAGCCGCTTGGCCCGCAACTGCGGGAGCCGCTACCTGACAGCCTCATGCCCATGTACCAGGGCGGGTACGACCTCGAGAACATCACCGCCTACGAGCCGCAGATACGCAAACTCGACAGGACGCTGGGCGTGTTGTTCGACTACTTGACGACACACTACGCGGACTTTACCGTCCTGCTGTTTTCCGACCACGGGCAGTCGTTCAACTCCCGGTTCACCCATTCTTGGGAGCTTTCGGACGTAAGGTTGCGTGTGCCCCTGATGGTGCGCGGCCCCGGAGTCCCAGTCGGCCGCCCTGAGGAGTTCGTTGAGCTGGTGGACATACCGAACATCCTGTTCGCCGCCGCTGAGCTGAGTAGCGCCGACTGGAAGATCGACGGCCGCCTGCCCGCCTGCCTCGGAGGTACGGCTCGGCCATACGTCTACTCGGAGACCCGCTACCCGGGACGGCTCTTCCGTGCGGCAATCACCGAACGTGACAAGAAATACCTGATGTGCAGCGTAGGGAAAGTCGACGACGCCGGCTACTTCGAGCTCGGTCAGGCCCACCGGCTGGCCTATCAGCTGGGCTCGGAAGAGGGCCAGATCCATGAGCTCCCCTGGGACGAGAGATACACGCAAGTGATAGTCGAACGGGCCGGTACTTGGATTAAGGAAACGCATTGATGATGTCACTTGAGACGGAGACAGCCCTGTTGTGGTCGACGCCCCGGCTGGAGGCGGCCGAGGTGGCGCGGCTGCGTGAGCTCCTCTACACCGATCTGGACTGGACGCGAGTCCTCGGCGTGCTGGCCACGCATCGTACGATGGGCGTCGCCTGGTATAACACGCTGGAGCATCTGATCGAGGAGCGCGGGGCCCTGCGCCCCACCTACTTCTTCAAGGGTCCCGAGGTCACGTTCAAGGGCCAGCGAATCATGGCGGAGGAACAGATCACGTATAGCCTCGAGCTGTTCGGCGCGCTCGGCGCGGCCGGGGTCCCGTGCGCGATGCTCAAGGGCGGCGCGGTCGCAAGTATGGCCTATCCCAGCCTGGGCATGCGGGTGTTCAACGACAACGACGTCCTCGTTCCGCACTCGCGACTTGCGGAGGTCGGGGTGGTCATGAAGGAGCTGGGCTACGAGCAGGGGTCATGGGATTACGCAGAGGCCAAGGTTCGACCGGCGCGCAGGAGCGATGTCATACTGTTCGCGATCAACTCCCATCAGACCCACCCCTATTCCCGCCCGACGCCCAGGGCCGCCACGTTGGAATGCCACCGCGTGGACATACATTTCTCCGTCGACCTGCTGACGCCCAACCGAACGGACGACCTCGTCTCCGACCTGCTCGACCGTCGGGTGCCGGTCGGCGATCCACCGCTGTGGGCACTGCACCAACATGACATGTTCATCCTGGCCTGCGTCCACTACTTCAAGGAGGCCACCCATCATCACGAGGTGGCCAGGCTGAAGGATCTGGTGCTCTACAAGCTGATCGACCTGTTGGCCATGCTTACGAGCCACGAGTTTCCGCTCGACATAGTCGCGCTGGTGTCCAGGATCAGACAGATCGGCTACGAGCGACCAGTGTATTTTGCGCTGTCCCACCTTGCCGAGCTGTTCCCAGCCCGGGTGCCCCCTGGATTGGCTGAAGAGTTGCGTCCGGCCTCGACCGACTACGTGCACGAGGTGCTCGACGAGAAGGGACGGACCTATCGCTGGACGACTCCGCTCGCGACTAGGTTCTTCGACGCTCTCCGCGCCCGTGACCTTGTCATGGACGGCGAACTGTCGCCACGTAGCTGAGTACGTCGCCCGCCTGTCCATGGTGTCGATAGCGCAGGAGGCGGACACTCGCGCCGAACCGCGCCAGGATGTCCTCATCAACGGGCAGGGGTCCCGCCGGTCGCCACCTCAGTTCCTTCAGCAGGTAGGCCATCGGTTTGAGGTTCTTCGCCAGGAAGGCGGGGATCTCAGTCTCCGCCTGGCGAGCGAGCTCAGTTGCGCCGCCGAAGCTCACGTCCACCACGGTGACCTCGCGGGTCGACAGCTCGATCGTGCTGAACACCGGCCGCCCGATCACGCCGTGCGACAGGTACAGCTTGCCTTCGTCGTCGACGGGCGGCGCCGTGCGCCAGCGCTCGTAGGAGCGCCAGTTCGCCTCGTCTTCGGTAAGCCGGGCGAGCAGCTCAGGCTCGAAGCGGCGCGCCACGTCCGGTCTGATGGCCAGATAGGTTGGTAACCCACAGGCACGCAGGCCGTCCTGTCCTTCGAACAACACCAGGCAGTCGTTGGACACCAGCCGCCACCCGTTACGCAGGGTGGCGTCGAGCATAAGACTGGTCTTCCCCGCTCGTTTGTCGCCGACGAAGACGACCAGGTGATGGCCGTCATCGACGGCAGAGGCGTGAAGGAAGGCCACGCCGCCGCGCCTGATCCTCGCCCGCAGCCACATGTCACGCTGCAGGCGGCGGGCCGCCGTCTCGGCGTGGTATCGGCCAGCCGCTGACCAGACCGTATAGCCGCCAGAGCGCTCGGCGACGGAGACGGGGCGTCCCTCGACGTTGATGACCCACGCGGCCGAGTCCGGCGTATTCTCGGGCTCGACTTCGATCGGAGGTAGCTCGAGCACCGGATCCGCTCGGTGATCTGGATCGTAGAAGCCGTTGAAATACTGCAACGGCGCCTCGTTACGCAGCCGTAGCACGCCGCGGAACTCGTTCATCGTATAGCGAGCCGTGATCATGACGCATTCCGTCGAGCTGTCAACGGGATCTGCTGGCCGATTGCCACACCGAGCTGGAAGCGGTTGTTCACCCCGAGCCGATCCATCAGCGCGCGGAGCACGTTGGTGACGGTGCGCGGGCTGATCTGCAGACGCCGTGCGGCGCTGGCGTCGGTGTGGCCGGCCAGCAGCAGCGCCACCAACGCCCCCTCACGAGCGTCGAGCGCGACCCGCGTGCCCGGGTGTGGAAAAGACGCTGTACGTATCCGGCGCGTATACGGCGCGACTTTCAAGATGCCTCCCCGGGGGCATGCGTTCGATGCCAGGACCATGCAAACCACGGTGCCCAAGCGGCGCCTGGTCCGCGTGTCCCATATTGACGGGGCCTGTTCGCGGCAGTGGAGGTGACGCACGATAGGAGCAGCCGCGTTCGGCGAGACATCCGATTTATTCGCCCGGAGGTAGAAAGTGACCGCAACCATCCCACCGATGCGGGCGGATCTGGCCGAGCGTGCCCTGGCGATGGAAGGCGCACTCGCGCGGTCGGGCTCATTCGCCGCCGCCATCGCGTTGCGGGCGCGGGCCCACCCTAGCTATGGGTTCCTGATGGATGTTGGCCGCAAGGAGTTGTTGACTTACGGCGCGCTCAATGAACGAGCCGATGCGCTGGTGCCGCAGCTCACCGGCCTGCGGGGGCACGGCGTTCTCGCTGTCCCCACCGACCACGGCCTGGTCGCGCACGCTGTTGCCACCTTGGCTGCGGAACGAGCTGGTCTGCGTCCCATGACCGTACGCTCGCTGGCCGTACATGGCGGGCGAGCGGCCACGGAACTCGGTTTGCGCCTGGCTGATGGCGCAGAGCTCACCGTGCTCTGGGTGGAGGCACCTGAAGGCCGGCAGGAATCGGGAGGCAAGGGACCGGGCGACGCGCTCTACGACGAGCGGACTGGGGAGATTCTGCCGCGCTCCGGCGAAACGCTGCTACGAATGCTGGCACCGCGCTGGGCCAAGCTGCTACCGATGGTCCGAGACCTGGCCTACTCGCTCGATCCCGCCTCGTACGGCAGCGCGCTGATGTGGCAGGGCTGGCGCGGTCGTACCGGATTCGTCGTCGACGGTCCTGACGTTGAACCCCTGCTGGCCGCCGTCGATAGGCACGCTGTGTCCGCCGTCGCGCTAACGCGCGCGCAGTATAGGGAGCTTCAGGCCGAGGGTATCGGCGACCACGACGTCTCGACCGTGAAAGAAGTCCACCTATCGTTCCTACCGCGGGTGACGCCGGAGGAGATGCGCCAGGTGGCCGTCCACTTCTCCGGCGCAGCCTCCCTACCATTGCCGATGCTCGACGCCAGGCTGCGGCTGCTGTCGGCCAGGAGGCCCGCCGCCGCTGGACTGTCGTTCGAGGCACGTAGCTCGGGCCCGGCCGCCGCGGTGGGGCACGGCGTGGTCGTTCCCACGCCTGCGCTGAGCGAGGTCATGGAGTCGGCCGCCGCCGCTTACACCGAACTGCTGATCGGCGTGCTGAGCCGTTCTGTGCTCGATTACGAGTTCGTGCCGACCAAGTGCGGTGATCACTACAGGAAGGTGGCCATCGATAAGGAAGCACGCGAGATCGGCCGTGATTGGCCTGCTGACGCCGAGACGATGGTGGGTCCCCACCGCCTGCGACATCTAGCCTGGTGCGTCTCCGAGCTGGTTCGGGACGGCGTGCCTGGCGACCTGGTCGAAGCCGGGGCCTGGCGTGGCGGTTCGTGCATCCTCATGCGCGGCGTGCTGAAGGTCCTGAACGAAACAGGAAGGACCATCTGGGTGGCCGACTCCTTCGAAGGGTTTCCTGAGTCCGACTTCACCTTGTCTGAGGAGGAGCAGGCGACAGGTACGGAGAGTTACCAGTTCCCGTTCATCAGCGTGGGCCAGGCCACCGTGCGGCGTAACTTCGAGCGCTATGGCCTGTGTGACTCCCAGGTCCGTTTCGTCCCTGGCTGGTTTCACGAGACGCTGCCCAAGCTCCCGGCCTCCGCGATCTCGCTACTGCGGTTGGATGGCGACCTTTACGACTCCACCTGGGCGCCGTTGCACGCACTGTACTCGCGGCTTGAGCCGGGTGGGTTCTGCATTGTGGACGACTACGGTGATGTCACCGCCTGTCGTGCTGCCGTGGAGACTTTCAGGGCGCAGAACGACATCACCGAGCCCATCCAATGGATAGACACCGACGCAGTGTTCTGGCGCAAAGCGCTGTGACCTTGGCATTGCACGCATGAACGTCGTAGGTCCCGAGCGGCTGCGCAAGCTGCACCCCGTCGCGGCCGGTGACAGCCTGCCCGTCGGCGTCCCGGTCAGGCAGGTCATGCGCGCCTGGGATATAGAACCGGTGCGTATCGCGCGCATCGGTGGCAGCAGAAACGTGCACTGGGCGGTTAGCGCCCCAGAGGGCAGATTCGTGTTGCGCTGCTACCGACAGGACAGGGACGCCGAGGCCATCGACTACGAGTTCCGCGTCCTGGCGCATCTGCGGCAGGCGGGCTGGCCCGTGGCCTGCCCGCTGCCAACCCTGGCCACCTGGAAGGAGCGCCTTTTCGCGTTGTTCCCCGCCTTACCGGGAAGACAGCGGCCGATACCGACGCGGCCGGCCTACGCCCGGGAGCGTGGTGCCCTGCTCGCGGTGCTCCACTCGGATCTCGACCGGCTACCCCTGGGGCAGCGGAGCAACTGGCGCTCGACGGACGAGTTCATGGCAGCGGAAGCCGGTGAGATCGTCGCCAACGCGATGGCCAGGCTAGGCGACCATCCCCACCTGCGTGAGCCCATTGTCAGAATCACGGAGAAAACCTACGCGACGCTCGACTGCTTACCAGTGGATCTACCGCGTTGCATTGTGCACGGCGACTTCGTGGCGTGGAATCTGCGCTGGCGCGACGGGTACCTCTCCGCACTGCTCGACTTCGACGATGCCCGCTTAGACCTCCGAGCGATGGACGTGGCCGCGGCGCGTCGACGCGACACCGACGAGGTGGTAGCCGGATACCTGGCCGTACAACACCTGGACGACCTTGAGATTGCACTGCTCGCGCCCCTCTGGCGGGCCTACACGCTGCTTTTCGTCGCTGATCTGCTCCAAGCGCCGGCGTTGACGAACACCGTGATGAGATCCCTGGAGTGGTGCGCCCAAGAGATCCAGACCACCCAGCCTGCCGCCGTGCCCCGCACGGCGGCCATTCAGAGAGGAGCGTCATGACAGTAGTCGTCGATGATGAGGAGTTCGTCGTTTCCATCGGCGACACCCGTGTGCCGTACCTGCTCGGCGGTCAACAGGCTTTCATCGAGAAAGCGGCGAGGCTGCGGCCGGATCGCTGGATCATCGTGAGCAGCGAGCAACCGATGCTCGAGCACCTGACCGGCAAGCTGGCCGGCCAGTTGTCGGGCACGGCACCTGTCACCACCGTGCGGCTACCCGACGGTGAGGCGGCCAAGTCACTGGCTTGCGTGGAGCGGGTATGCAGCGAGGCCTTCCGCGTGGGCGCGTCGAGGGCTTCGGTGCTGCTGGCAGTCGGCGGAGGCAATGTGTGCAACGTCGGTGGGCTCGCCGCCTCCCTCATGCTGCGTGGCATCCGGCTCATCCAGGTGCCCACCACGCTGATCGGTATGAGCGACGTCGTTCTCTCGCTGAAGCAGGGCATCAACTTGGCTGGGGTCAAGAACGGCATCGGCACCTACTACGCGCCCGAGTTGATCTGGGCAGACCCCGAGTCCCTTCTGACGCTGCCGTCCAAGGAGATCAGGGCGGGGGAGGCCGAGATCGTCAAGAACGCCTTCGTGATCTCGAGCGAGGACCTTGAGCCGTTGGGCGCCTCCTTGCGGCCTTCCGCCTCCTACTCGGTGCAGGAGCTACTGGCCTTCGTCAAGATGGCGGTACGCAGCAAGGACCAGGTCCTGCGTGGTGACGGTAAGGAGCGGTGCGGCGCGCTGGTGCTGGAATACGGCCACACGGCGGGGCACGCACTCGAAGCGATGTCAGGCGGCGCGATCTCCCATGGCATGGGTGTGGGTTTGGGCATGCGCGTGGCCGCCCGGGTCGCGGGACGGCTGGGCTTACTGCCTGCCGCGGACATCGCGCTGCACGACACACTGCTGAACGCCGTCGGGCTACCGCTGATGCTGCCCAGGGAGTTCTCCGGCCTGCTCGACGTCGATGCGCTCGCCGTCCAGCTGCTCAAGGACAACAAGCGCGGCTACCTACCCGCGGGGGCGAACGAGGTGCCCATGGTGTTGATCACTTCTCCCGGCGTTCCCGCTAGGACGGGTGCGCTTCCGCTGACCGTGGTGCCGGTGAGTCTGGTGGCCGAGGTGATGGTCGACGCACTCGGCTGAGTGCGGAAACAGCACGATGGGCGCGAGCCACCAAGGCCGCGCCCATCGTCGTCACGAATACGTTCCGGTAAAGGCCTGCCGGTAGGGGCCGAGGTCCATATGCGGATAGCGCTGGGCGACCAGCTCCAGGCTCTCCTCGTTCCAGTACGGATGACCAGGGGGCGGGAAGCCGAGCACGGAGCGCTGCTCGACCGTGGCGCGCTGGATCCATCGAAGCATCTGGAGATGATCGGCGTACTGGGCCCAGCCTCGCCAGGACATCCACTCGTGGCCAATGCCACGCCAGGCCAGGTGGTGGCTGACCCGGGCGCCTTCCTCGACGCTGAATCCCGAGCAGCGGTGAAACGTATGGGCCGAGAAGATCAGTAGCGAGCCTGTCTTGGCGTAGATGGGCAGCTCATGATCGTAGAGTTCAGGATCGATCCGTTTGGTGCGGGCCCACGGTACGGCGCCGCGGCCGGCTGCGGCCGAGCGCGGTACCACGGTCGTCGGCGCCAACCCTTCAGTGATGTCAGAGTAATAAAGGATCATGTGGAGCTGGCCGAACGCGCCGTCGCTGCGTGGCATGACCAGCGAGTTGTCGTGCCAGTCGAGGTGCAACGACTGCTCGAAGTCGGTCCGGCCCGCATACTTGGCCCAACAAATCGACTGGGTAAGGAAGACCTGGTCCTCCCCGAGCATCCGGCGGGTGATGTCGACCAGGGCTGGGTGAGTGCTCATGTCGTTGAGCGAGGCGCCCTTGAAAGGCAGCTCTGCCACACCGTCACCGGTGCGATCGAGCTCAGGCCACTTTTCCGGGCAATTTGCCAATTCTTCCCAGGTTGGGAAATACTGCGACAAGTCGGAGGTTACTGCTACTAGCTCCTCCTCGGTCATGAAGTCTTCGACTAACACATATCCGTCGTTCCGATAACGCATCAGATGATCATCGCTAATGCGAGCCACGCTCATCTCCTCTCAGCGGCGTTGTGCGTCTGCCGCCTTCTTCACCAAGTCGGCCAGGCCGTCGATGGTGCCCGCCTCAGCAGGCAGCGGGATCGTCAGCAGACGGTCGGCGAGAGATTCAGCGCGCGGGCAAGACATCAGCCGCGCGTTGCCGCCACCCAGAACGGGCTGTCGCGTCAGTGGCACTGGGTATCGGGGCGCGGTTCGTACACCGAACTCGGCCAGCGCCATCATTAAACCGGCCCGGCCGCCTTCGAACCGCTCAGCCTCGACCTCGACGACAAACTTCCAAAAGGCGTGCTGGGCCCCTTCTCTCTCGATCGGAGGCTTGATCCCTGGAACTTCCGTCAGTAGTTCCGCTAGCCGCAGCGCACGCGCTCGCCGTTCACGGACGGAATCTTCGAGCCTGGACAGCTGGGAGTGACCCACTGCGGCTTGCACACCGGTCAGCCGGTAGTTGTAGCCCAGCGTGACGTGATGGAAGTCTGGGCTGCTCGGAATCTGCTCCATCGCGTGCGACCTGATCAGGCGAATTCTGTCGGCGATCGAGTCGTCGGACGTGAGGACGGCACCGCCCTCTCCTGCTGCGGTAATGAGTTTGTCCTGCCAGAAGCTGAACGCCGAGGCCACTCCCATGGCTCCCACATGCTGACCGAAAAGCCGCGCCCCGTGCGCCTGACAGGCGTCGCTGATCAGTGGCACATCCTGCGGCAGCTGATCGACGAGAGCAGGATGCCCGTTGATGTGAACAGCGATGATCGCACGTGTCCGCGACGACACCGCCGAGTGTACCGCGGGCGGGTCGATGCAGTACGTGCTGTCGTCGATGTCGACGACGACAGGAGTGGCACCGGTCATGAGCACTGGCGTGGCCGTAGCGATGAAGGTGTGCGCGGGCACGATGACCTCATCGCCCGGGCCGATGCCCAGCGCGATCAACGCGCAGTGGATGGCCGCGGTGCCTGATCCGACTGCGACGGCATGCGGCACACCGGACTGCTGGGCCAAGGCGGACTCGAAACGCCGGACTTCCGGATGATCGGGGCCGCCGAGCTGCCCCGATCGGAGAACTCTCACCGCAGCCTCGATGTCAGCCTTTGCGAGTAACTCGGTCATCGCACCCTTTCCTGCAGTTGGATAGGCCGCTCCTCAACGTAGGGCGCAGGTTATGATCGCTCAAGGAGTCACGTGTCCTTGATTTTGGGGGTGGCCGGGGCAGTTGCCTGCCCGATTGCCCCCATCGACAATGCGAAATCGGTGACAGGATCCGAGTGGAGGCTGGTGTGATAGCGATGCCTGGTCCACGAAACGTTCGAGTCCACCTGTAGTACGAGGACGCTCGACGCCGTACGCGGACCGCGACAGCGCGGTGACTACGTCGAGCTCTTGGAACTGAGCCTCGCGCGCCAGCTGGCTTGCGCATGCAGAGTGCCGCTCCTCCTGGGCGACAGTCGCATACCCGCGAGACTGACCATCAGTGCTTCGTGCCTGGGCCGCAGGAGACTCCTGGTCGAGCCGGACGTGACCACGCCAACCACCGGTCACATGATCAAGGTAAGGCCGCTGATGACCACTGCAGACTCTAGGTCGCGAGCCACGAGCGGGGCAGGGTGAAGGCTGAGGTCATCGGGCTGCGATTCAACCCAGGTCCCTTGCCGTGGACGTGACCATGACTGCAGGGGATGTGAATGACGGACTGGCTGGTGACGGATGCCGGCGGCTTGCTCAGCCGCGAAGTGTTGAGCCGGCTGGCCGCTGACGGGGTGCCCGCGCGGGGACTGTTGCGAAGGTGAGGCCGTCCGCGCCGACGCTGGCGACACCACGAAGTCACCCGGAGACAGCGGCCCGGCCGAAGCGCGCCGGGACAGGACGTTGGCGGTCGTACACAGCAGTCCCGCGAATATGGTGAGCCCGCTCGGGGGGTGCCCCGTCGGTAAGAGGCACGGCTGTACGTGTACCGGCTAGGTCTCGATTATGCCGGCTTGGCGCTGCGGCGATCAGTCGCGTTTACACGGGACAGGTCCCGGCACGCAGATGTTGTCACCATGGCGATGCACGCCGTCACGCAGGAGGCAGGTAGGGCGATGGCTGATCGGGAGCTGCTCGAGCGGGTCCATGCGCTGTTCGCCGAACATCGTCCGATCGATCTCGATGTCAACTTTTTCGAGGCCGGATTCTCGTCCCTCATGCTGGCCCAGGTGCTACCCGGCCTGCGCGACCTCGGCCTGGCCGTGTCGCTCACCGACCTTTACCGCTATCCCACCGTGCGGCTGCTCGCCGAGTCGGGACGCCCGGTCGTCGCCCGCCTGCCCTGGGACCGAAACGCCTGAAACGGTCTGCGATGGCAGATGGCTTGACCAGGCGATCAAGATTCTCTCAACAATCACTCCATTTGTTCCGGACAGCCTGAACTCAGCAGCGTTCGCTGCCGTTTCGAGACGGAACCATTGGGGGCATTGTGATCCGTGTTGAGATCGTGGACACATCACCAATCTTCATCGTTGGCCTGACGCACGTTCTGTCGAACGCCGGGATGAAGGTGCTCGACGTGCGTAGTTCTCTGACCGACCGCGTTCCATGGCGCGCCGACGCACTCCTCGTCGATCCGGCCGTGCTGCCCGCCCAGGACTCCCTTGGCTATATCTCGCGCCTCGCGGCCTACACGTCGGTGATCGTCCTTCGGACGCACCCGTCGTTCGGTGACGTCGCGTTCATCAAGGCCGGCGCTTCACTCGTCCTCAGCAAGATGGCGCCGGAAGACGTCATCGTCAACGGAATCCACGAGGTCACGACAGGCGCGCCGGCCAGGAACGACGGGCCGGACGAGCCCGACGACGCAGCCGCGGCCGGCCCGTCGGCCCTCTCGGAGCGGGAGAAGCAGGTGCTGCGGCGGATCTCCCAGGGACTCACCCACGGTCAGATCGCCACCCGGCTGGGCATCAGCAGGCACACCGTCGACACCTACGTCAAACGGATCCGCGCCAAGCTCGGGGCCGGCAACAAGGCCGAGCTCACGCGCGCCGCGCTGCTGGGGCAGGTCACCGAATTCGGCTGAGCGGGCCGTCGCAGGTTTGCGTGACGTGAAAGCGACCGACCGGCGAGCCACAATCACCCTGGCGCGGCGGCATCGACATCGGAGGTAGCGCATGGCCCAGGCAGAACCGATCGCTATCGTCGGGATGGCGGGGCGCTTCCCAGGCGCGGACAACATCGAGGAATTCTGGGCCAACCTGGTCGCCGGGCGTGACTGCCTCACCGAGCTGAGCGACGAGGAGTTGCTGCGCTACCACGAGGATCCGGAGTTGATCGCCCGCCCTGACTACGTGCGGCGGCGGCCGATCATCTCTGACGCCGACGCGATCGACGCGGAGCTCTTCGAGCTGACGCCAAGGGAGGCGGAGCTGCGCGATCCGCAGTATCGGCTGATGCTGGAGACGGCGCACAGCGTGCTGGAGCACGCCGGCTACGACCCGGCCGACTATCAGGGACGCATCGGGTTGTTCGCCGCGACCAACGTCAACCGCTACCGCTACGACTACATCGAGCGCGACGAGGATCTCGTTGAGAGCGTCGGCTACACGGCCATCGACGTCGCCACCTCGCCCGACTACCTCTCCACGTTCATCTCGTACAAGCTCAACCTGCGCGGGCCGAGCGCGACCGTGCTCACCGCCTGCTCCAGCTCTCTGATGGCGGTCCACATGGCGTGCACGGCGATCCGGGCCGGGGATTGCGAGATGGTGATCGCGGGGGGCGTGGACATCGAGTTCCCCTATCACCGCGGGTACGTGCCGATGGCCGGCGGACTGGCCGCCCACGACGGCGTGGTCCGATCGTTCGACGTGGACGGCGCCGGTACCAACTTCGGCGACGGTGTCGGCGCTGTGCTTCTCAAACCGCTCTCGGCGGCGTTGCGGGACAACGACACCGTATACTCGGTGATTCTCGGCTCGGCCATCAACAACGACGGATCGCGAAAGGTCGGCTTCACCGCTCCGAGCATCGTGGGCCAGAGCGAGTGCGTCCGGGACGCGCTGGCGGCCAGCGGCATCACTCCGGGCGACATCGGCTACGTGGAGGCGCACGGCACCGCCACCAAGGTCGGTGACCCGATCGAGCTGACCGCGCTCATCGAGGCATACCAGAAGGCGGCCCCCGAGCCGCTGCCCACGCAATACTGCGGTCTGGGCTCGGTCAAGTCCAACATCGGTCATCTCGGGCAGGCGGCCGGGATCGCCGGACTCATCAAGGCCTCACTCGTCCTGAGCCGGCGCCTCATCCCGCCGAGCATCAACGTCTCCACCCCCACTCCCGAGACCGACTGGGAGAACTCGCCCTTCTACCTCAACACCCGGCTGCGCGAATGGCCGGACGACGGCCGGCCGCGCCGGGCCGGGGTCAGCTCCTTCGGCATCGGTGGCACCAACGCGCATGTCGTCCTGCAGGAGGCGCCTCCCGCCGAGCCGGAGACCGAGCGCGTACGCCCTCGGGAGATCCTGACCTGGTCGGCCCGCACGGATTTGGCGGAGACGGCGCTGCGGGAGCGCCTGGCTGGCCACTTCGAGCGGCTGGACGCCCGCCGTTTCGCCGACACCGCTCACACGCTACGGGTGGGCCGCACCCGCCTGCCGGTGCGCGCCGCCCTGCTCGCGGCCGGCCCCGCCGACGCCGCGGCCGGGCTGCGCGATCCCGCGAGGGTCCGCACCTGGGACGGGGTCATCAGGGACACGGTCTTCGCCTTCCCCGGGCAGGGCGCGCAGCGGCCGGGCATGTTCCGTCACCTGTACGAGACCGAGCCGATGTTCCGCCAGGGGTGTGACGCGGCTTTCGAGGTGCTGGGGCCGCTGCTGGACCGCGACCTGCGTGCGTTGTGGCTGTCCGCGGCCGAACCCGACGAGCTCGCCGAGACCGAGGTGGCCCAGCCGCTCCTGTATGTGGGCGAGTACACGCTGGCGCACTGCCTCATGCAGTGGGGCGTCACCCCTGTCACGCTGGTCGGTCACAGCCTCGGCGAGTTGGTGGCGGCGGCGGTCGCCGGAGTGTTCGACTTCGAGACGGGACTGCGGGCGGTCGCCGCGCGGGCCCGGTGCATCCAGCGCATGCCACGTGGCTCCATGCTCGCTGTGTCCGCGAGCATGGAGGCCGTCGCCGGGCTGCTGCCGCACGACGTGACGCTGGCCGCGGTCAACGCGCCCGCGCAGATCGTGCTGGCCGGCCCCGGCGATGTCATCGCCGATCTGGCTCAGAAGCTGGCCGCGCAAGAGATCGGTACGAAGATCCTGAACACCTCGCACGCCTTCCACTCGCCGGCGATGGCGCAGGCGGCGGAGGAGTTCGAGGCGGCTCTGAGCGCCATGACGTTGACAGCGCCCACGACGCGGGTGATCTCGGCCGAAACGGGGGCCGAGCTCGGCCCGGATGAGGCCACCTCCGCCGCCTTCTGGGCCCGGCAACTGGTCCGGCCCGTGGACTTCGACGCCGCCGCGCGGGTCGTGTTCGCGGAGGGGCCGGCCAACGTGCTGGAGATCGGGCCGGGCGCCACCCTGGCCGCCGTCCTGCGGGGGCGCTCCGACTTCCGGTCGTCGGCGAGCCGGCTCCTGCCGGTCACCGGGCGCGGGGACGACGAGGGTGTGCTGGAGGAGACGCTGGCCCGGCTGTGGGTCGACGGTGTCCCGGTGACGTACTGGCGGCAGGATGAGCGGAGGTATCGGCGCGTCGCCGTGCCCGGCTATCCCTACCAGCGTCGCCGCGCCTGGATCGATCGCAAGCCCGCGGCGGAAGAAGCGCAGGAGAAGGCCGCTCCCGAGGCCGTGCGGCGGGCTCCCGCAGGCGATCCCGCTCCGGCTCTCGCGGGCCAGGCCGTGCCTGCCCCCGACGTCCGCCGCTGGCGCTTCGCCGAGTTGCACTGGGTACGGCAGGCTTTGCCGCCATCGCCGGGCCGGGTGGCCGGCCGCGGGGTCGCCGTCATGCTCGCTCCCGGCGACGAGACGGCTGCCCGCGCCGCTCAGGCGGCCCTGCAGCTCGGCGGCTATCGCACCCGGCGTGTCGCGGACCGCCGGGCCCCCGGCGCCTCGGGGCCGGGCGCCATCGACCCCACGGTCGAGGAGGACTGGCTGTCCGCCATCGGCCGGGCCGAAGGGGAGGTCGTTCTGACCCATGCCGCGATGCTCGACCCGGTGGACCACGTGGACGCCGACGGTCTCGAGCGTCAGGTCGCCCAGGACCTCGACGCGGTACGGGGCATGCTCAAGGCCGCGGCGGTCTTCCAACGCCACCACCGGGTGCCGACGCGGGTACTGGTGCTCGCCCGCGGCATGGTGGACGTCACGGGCGGCGAGCCGGTGAACCCGGTCAGGGCCGCCGTCATGGGCCTGATCCGCAGCGCCGCCCAGGAACTGCCCGCCATCCGCTTCCAGCTCGTCGACGTGTCGGCCAAGGCGTCCGAGCGGACGCTCGGAGAGGTCGTCGTGGGCGAGCCGCCGCTGGCGGCCGTCCGAGGCGCCGCCTGCTGGGTGCCCCGGCTGGTGACCGGCTCGCCCGAGGGAACCGAATCGAGGCTGCGCCGACGAGGCACGTATGTCATCACCGGCGGACTCGGCGGCCTTGGTCTGGTCGTCGCGCGCGCCATGGCCGAGACGGGACTGCGCCCCAACCTCGTCCTGCTGGGACGAACGCCGCTCAGCAGGCTCCAGAACCGTGACGACGTGGCGGCCGAGCTGGCGGCGATCACCGACTCCGGCGCCGAGGTCCAGGTCCATGAGTGCGACGTCGCGGACGTGGCGGCGCTCGGCGCCGTCGTGGACGCGGCGGAAAAGCGGTTCGGACGGATCGACGGGGTGGTGCACGCGGCGGGCACGCCCGGTGGGGGGCTCGTCGAGCGGCGCTCCGGGGCGGAGCTGCGCGAGGTACTGCGCCCCAAGGCCGGGGGAGTGCTGGCGATCGAGGAGGTGTTCGCCGATCGCGCTCCGCTGGACTTCCTGGTGTCCTTCTCCAGCGTCGCCGGGCTGACGGGCATGTACGGCAGCGCGGACTACGCGGCGGCCAACGCCTTCCTGGACGCGCACAGCACCGACCGCCGCTCCGACGAGCGCTTCACGGTGTCCGTGCAGTGGCCGGGATGGGCCGAGGTGGGCATGCTGGCCCGCTCTCCGGAAGGACGCGCGGTGCACGGCGGCCTGCTGGCGGACCCGTCCAGCGGCCCTGCCCCCGTCCTGGAGGTGGTCCGGCGGCCGGGGCATGACTGGGAGTTCGACGATCACCTCTTTCAAGGGGTCCCCGTGCTGCCGGGGACCAGCCTGCTGCAGCTGGCCGTTCTCGGGGCCCAGTCGGTGAACGAGCGGGCGTGGCCCGTGGAGATCCGCGACCTGGCCTTCCTGGCGCCGCTGGTGGGCGATGGGCCCCGGCGTGTCGAAGTTCATCTCCGGCCGTCGCCGGGCGGCCATCGCGTCGTCGTGCGCTCGCGGCCGGAGCAGGGCCGGGGGCCGTGGACCGAGCACGCCACTGGTCTGGTCGTCGGCGCGCAGCCGGTCGAGGCGGAGGGGCTCGACCACCTCCGCGGCCGCCTGACGGAACCGGTCGATATCCGGCTGGCCGAGTGGATCACGTTCGGACCACGCTGGCCCTCCCTGTCCGAGGGAAGAGCGTCCGAGGGAGAGCGGCTGGTCCGCCTTGTCCTGCCGGAACGCTTCCACGACGACCTTTCCGCGCATCCCGTGCACCCGGCGCTCGTCGACGCGGCGGGCGGAGTGCTGCACACGCTGCCGCCCGGCCGCGCCTACGCACCCTTCCTCTATCGCAGGGTGGTCGCGCTCGAGCCGCTGACCGGAGACGTCCATGTGCATGGCCGGGCCACGACGGGCGCTCAGGTGGCGGGCGCGTTGGACTTCCACATCTACGACTCCCGCACAGGCGCCCTGCTCTTCTACGCGGAGTCGTTCACGATTCGCGAGGTGAAGGACGGGGCGTTCGCCGCGCCCGGGCGAGGTGAGGAGGTCGCCGGGCGGCCTACCGCTCTGCTCACGCCGCAGGAGGCCGCCGACCCGCCGACCGGCCTGCTCACGCCGCAGGAGGGAGCCGCCGCCTTTCTGGAGCTCCTGAGGCAGGATCTTTCGCCTGTCGTCCTGGTCGACCTTGTGGACGCCCCGGTCGAGGCGCCGGGACTGCCCCCGGCCGGTGGGCCCTCGGTGGTGCTGCGCGCGGGCGCCGCATCGGATGGGGACCAGCGGTACACGGACGCCTTACCGAAGGCCCCGGAGGCGGAACGTTCTGGCGAGGAGCGGGCCGATCAGCGCGACGAGCCGCAGGACGAGCAGATCGAGCCCGTGCTGCGCGGCCTCTGGGCGGCCGCGCTCGGGCTGGAGAAGATCGGCGGCCAGGAGGATTTCTTCGAGCTCGGCGGCAACTCGCTCACTGCCGTCCAGTTGGTCGCGCGCATTAACGCCCGCTTCGGCACGCAACTGGGCGCGGGGGCGCTGTTCGAGTTCTCCACGCTGGAAGCGCTCGCCTCCGAGCTCACCCAGCTGGCCGAGGCGGAGGGCCGCAGCGGTGCTTGAGATCTTCCAGCCGAACGCGCTCAAAGGCGAGGTAGCGGTGATCACGGGCGGCGGATCCGGGCTGGGATACGGCATGGCCAGGGCCTTCGCCCAGGTCGGCGCCGCAGTGGTGATCACGTCACGCTCGGCCGAACGGCTCGCCGCCGCCAAGGCGAGGCTCGTCGAGGAGACCGGCCGCCGCTGTGGCAGCCTGCCGTGCGACGTCCGCGACGAAGACGACGTCCAGCGCCTGCGCGACTACGTGGAGGCGAGGTACGGCCCGGCCACCATCGTCGTCAACAACGCGGCGGCGAACTTCCCCATGCGCGCCGAGCGCCTGACCTCCCGGGCTCTGGCCGCGGTGGTGGACACCGACCTGTACGGCACGTTCCACCTCGCCCGAGGCTTCGTGCCCGCCATGCTCGAGGCCCGCCACGGCGCGGTGCTCAACATCACGTTGCCCGTGCCCGAGCGTGGTTTCCCCGGCTTCGCCGCGTGCGGCGCGGCCAAGGCGGCGATCGTCTCGCTGACCGCCACGTGGGCCTACGAATGGGGCCCCCGCGGCGTCCGGGTCAACGCCATCGCTCCGGGGCCCGTGCCCACCGAGGGCGTGGCCGCCAACATGTTGTCCACGACGCGGCCGGCGGCTTTCGCCGACGCGGGCAGGGACGGCCCCTTGGGCCGGCTCGGAGACCCGGCTGACATCGCGGCCGCGGCGGTGTTCCTGTGCTCGCCCGCCGCGAGCTGGATCACGGGCCAGAACCTGGTCGTAGACGGCGGCATCTACCTCAATCGTGCCCCCGCGCCGCACGTTCTCGCTCCGCGCCAATGACGTCAGGGATCTCGAACGTCACCAGATCCTGGGACATGCCCGTGAGCGGCCGCCGATGCCATCGTCAGGAAAACCGGAGGGAGAGGAATGTGCTGTCGGAAACGGAGGTGTTCCGCGGTCCGTGGCTGCGACGGTGCGGTGGCGCCCCTCGCCCCGCGCTACGACTGATCTGCCTGCCGTATGCCGGGGCAGGAGCATCCATGTTCGGCGAGTGGCGGCTGCCCGGCGACCTGGCGGCCGAGATTTGGGCGGTGCAGCCACCAGGCCGCGAGTACCGGTGGAGCGAGCCGCCGATCCGCCGGGCGGACCTGCTGGCCGAGCAGATCGCGCAGGCCGTCCAGCCGCTGCTGGACGTTCCCTGCGCCGTGTTCGGGCACAGCATGGGCGCCTTGCTGGCGTTCGAGGTGTGCAGGCGCCTGCGCCGGTCGGTCGGGCCGCAGCCGGTCCGGCTGATCGTCTCCGGGCACCGGGCGCCGCACCTGCCGCCATGGCGCCCCGAAGCCAGCACGTTGTCCGATGAGGGGCTCCTGGCCAGGCTCGACGAGATGGCCGGGCCTTCCGTCACCGTACTGCGCGACAGGGCTCTCCTCCTGGCGATGGCCCCGCTGATCAGGGCCGACCTGGAGATGTGCGAGCGTTACGTCTACGTCGACGAGCCTCCGTTGGACCTCCCTCTGACCTGCCTGGCCGCCACGGACGACCCGGAGGTGCGGCTCGACGAGATGGTGGCCTGGCGCCACCACACCACCCGGGAGTGCGGTGTGCGCCCCTTCACAGGCGGCCATCTCTTTCTGCGGGACCGTGTAGGCGAAGTGCTCGATCACGTGGCCGAGGACCTCGCCACATGACGGATGTCCAGCCGTCGTACGCGCAGGCTCGGCGAGTACGCGCTGTCCGCGAGGCCGGGGACGGGCTCGCCGGCCTGGCCAAGACCATTCCGCTGGTCTGCCGCCTGCCGGCGGAGGCGGACGTCGCCGCCATGACCCGTGCCGTGACCGCCTTCGTGGCCCGTCACGAGGCACTGCGGCACCGCTTCGCGCACCGGGACGGCATCGTGTCCGTCAGGAGCGTGCCCGTCGCCGAGGTGCCGTGCGTGGCCACGGCGGTCCCGGGCGGGGACGAGCAGGCGATGGGTCACGTGCGAGCCGAGGTGGACCGGCCGTTCGACGTGCTCGGCTGGCCGCTGCTGCGGGCCGGGCTGGTGCGATCGGAGCGGCCGCTGCTGTACCTGTCGATGGACCACCTGGTCGCCGACGCCTGGTCCGTCTCCGTCGCCATGCGGGACCTGCGGGAGCTGTACGACGCGGCCGTGGCCGGGCGCCCGCCGGACCTGCCGGATCCGGGCGGCTACCTGGCCTACAGCGCCTCGCAACGCCGCCGCTTCGCGGACGGGCCCGCCCTCGACGCGCAGGTCGCCGACCTCCAGCGACTGCTGGCGGGCCGTCCGCTCCATCCGCCGTTCCCCGTCGGCGTCGCCCGCTGGGACCTCACTCACGGCCGTTACGCGCGGCTGAAGCTTCTGAACCCGGCGCAGGCCGGCGCTTTCGCCCGGCGTTGCCGTGAGGAGAAATCCACCGTTTTCATGGGCGTGCTCGCCGCCCTCGGCCTCGCTCTGAAGGAGGTGAGCGGCCGGCACGAAGCCGGTGTGCTGGTCGCCACCCACAACAGGGACGACCTGGACACATCCCACGCCGTCGGCTGGTACGCCAACATGCTTCCCCTCTACTTCCCGGTCACGGACGTGGACGGCTTCGCCGCGACCCTGCGAAACGTCCGGGCGAACCTGCTGGCCGTGTTCGAACACCACGAGCTGCCGCTGGCCCGGATCCTGCAACGCCTGCCCGACGATCAGCAGCACGGCGTCAGCTGTTTCGTCTCCTTCACCGACGACCGAGACCCCGGTCCCGCCCGCGCGCGGGCCTGGCGGCGCGTGCCCATGGCTCCTGCGTACCGGGCCGGGTACGGCCTGTGGGTCTCGCTGAACGACGGCGGGCTCACCGCCGAGGTCGCCTCGCCGCGTGCCCCGGTGGGCGAGTCCCGGCTGGCCGCACTGGAGTCTGCGCTGGCCGAGGTGCTGACAGAGGCGGCGGGATGAGCGGCAGAGTGGCCGTGGTGAGCGGCGGAAACCGGGGTCTGGGCCTGGAGATCGTCGGCGGCCTGGCGGCGGCGGGCCTGCGCGTGGTGCTCGCCAGCCGGTCGGCCGAGCGCGGCGAGGCGGCGGCGGAGCGGCTGGACGAGCGCCGCGACAGCGTCACCGTCGCCCCGCTGGACATCTCCGACGCGGCGAGCGTCGCCGAGTTCGCCACCTGGCTGCGCCTCACCTTCGGCCGCTGCGATGTACTGGTCAACAACGCGGCGGTGGCCGTCGACGACGGTCAGGACGCGGAGACGATCGACATGGACGTCGTACGGCGGACGATGGAGACCAACCTGCTAGGCACCTGGCAGCTCAGTCAGGCCGTCATCCCCGCTATGCGGGCGCGACGGCACGGTCGCATCGTCAACATCTCCAGCGGCGTGGGACGGCTGAGCAGCATGGGGGCCGGCATCCCCGCGTACCGGGTCTCCAAGTGCGCGGTGAACGCGCTGACCCGGATCATGGCCGACGAGCTTCGCGACGACGGGATCCTCGTCAATGCCTGCTGCCCCGGCTGGACGCGGACAGAGATGGGCGGGCCGTCCGCCACGGTCAGCCCCGAGGACGCCGCGGTGACCCCGGTGTGGCTGGCCACCCTGCCGCCGGACGGGCCGACCGGACGGTTCTACCGCGACGGCCGGCTGCTCGACTGGTGACCAAGCGAAAGGAGAATGCCATGCCCGCATCCGACAAGACGCTCGACGACGTGGCCGAGCAGTTGGTCGCGATCTGGAAGAGCGTGCTGAAGACTTCGGACATCGACCCCGACAGCAACCTCCACGATCTCGGCGCGACCTCGCTGGCCGCGGTCCGGATCCGCTCCAGGGTACGAGCCCAGCTGGGCAAGGAGATCGATATTGTGGCCCTGCTCGAGCATCCCACCCCGCGCGAACTCGCCGTGCTCGTCGTGGACGCTCCCGCCTGGAGCGGCCCGCAGGCCTGGCACCAGATCGAGTGGACGCCGGGAGTCTGACATGACCGACGCGACCCCGACCGGAGAGATCACCGTCGCCTTCCGCGCCCCCGAGGCCCGGCCGAGGCTGCTGACCTGGGCGCAGCGCGAAATGTGGGCATCGGTTCTCACGTAGCCGTCCGCACCACTACTACTTCAACAGCACCCAGTTGTTCCGTGTGCCGGAGAAATGCCGGATCGAGGATATGGCCGTGGCGCTACGGCGCCTGACCGAATGCTACGAGGCGTTCCGCACCGCGATAGGCATCACCGCCGGTGGGTGTAACCATCTGGCCTTGCATGAGGTGGGCGATGATGAGATAGGGCCGGCGGAGCGGCTGAGCTACGAGTACCGAGGACGCGGCTTCGACGACGATGAGTGGCCGCTGCGTGTGGCCATGATCATTCTGTCCGGTGAACCGGCGCCCGACCAGGCGGCGGTTCTGGCGCCCGCCGTGGCGACGGACTGGGAACTGGGCGAGGTGCCGGAGCTCACCGGGCTGTTCAGGTGAGAGCGGAGAGCCGCTTCAACGTTTGGAAGACCATCTCCTGCTCGACGCCGAAGTCGACCAGGCAGGCCACCTCGTCCACGCCTGCCAGGGCCAGCTGCCGCAACCGCCGTGCGACCTCTTCCACGTCTCCGACGAGCCCGCGGCCGGAAGCGTACTTGCGGGCGGCGTAGCGGGCGAGATCATGCTTCTCCTCGTCGGTGAGCTCGTCCTCCTCCGCCTGGACGTCGCGGTCCCGCAAGTCGAGGAACTGCCGCTGGTACGTGAGCAGCGGCTCCTCGACCGCGGCCAGCGCCTGCTCCGTCGTGTCGCCCACGCACGTGTGCAGCATCAACGTGACGTGGGGGGTCCCGTCCCGGTGATGTGCGGCATACGTATCGCGGTAGATCCTGATGTTCTGTTCCAGCTGCTCGCCGTCCAGCTGGAGGAAGCCGGTCAGCACGTTGCAGCCGCGCCGGCCCGCCTCCGAGAAGGTCTCCGGCCCCGAGGTCGCGGTCAGCCACAGCGGGACGGGCCGCCGGATGGGCGCCGGATACGTCCGCACCGGCGCCTCGTCGGTGTCGAAGCGAACCTCTTCGCCGCGCCACAGCGCTCGCAAGGTGTCCACAGTGGCGAAGGTATGCTCGCGGCGCTCCTCGTACGGCACGTCGCTGAGCACGAAGTCGCCCCTGTTCCACCCGGTGGCCAACGACACGCCGGCCCGGCCGCCGGACAGCGCGTCCACCATCGCCCACTCCTCCGCCACCCGGGCGGCATGGTGCAACGGCATGACCACGCTGCCCGCGCGGACCGCGATCCTGCTGGTCCGGGCCGCCAAGGCCGCCGCCAGCACCGCGGGATTGGGAAACAGTCCGCCGAACGGATGGAAGTGCCGCTCCGGCACCCACACGGCCTCAAAGCCCAGCTCCTCCGCCAGGGCGGTGGTCTCCAGGATGAACGCGTAGCGTCCCGGAACCGCTCCGGTGTCGGCGCTGGAGAAGAAGAACACGCTCAGACGGGGCGTGCTCCTGGTCACCGGCACTCAGCTCGCCGCCTGCCCGGTGGGCACGTCACGGATGGTGGAGATGGCCGTCCACAACGTGCCGGGCGTGCGGAAGGTCTCCCCGGTGAGCAGTGCGTCGGGAAATTCGATCTCGTACGTGGTCTCGATGGCTATGAGCACCTCGATCAGTGTGAGCGAGTCCAGTCCCGCCTCACGCAGGTCGAGATCGGCCGCAATGGGCATGCCCGGTTCCAGGAGCATGAGATGCGGCCGGAGTACTGTTTCGAAAGAGTCGTCCCAGGGTTCCACCACGATGCCTCCGCTGTCAGTCATTGATGAGATGGTCGATCTCCGCGAGCTCGGCGGCGCCGAGCCGCAGGTCTGCCGCGCGGACCGCCTGCTCGATGTGTCCGGCCTGCCGGGTGCCGACGATCGCGCAGTCCACCATGCCGTTCGCCAGCGTCCATGCCACGGCCAGCTGCGGCAGGGTCACGTTCAGCTCGCCGGCTGCGAACGCCGCCAGCTTGCTCGCCGTCTTGAGGGTCTTCTCGTATCGTTCGCCCCGAAAATTGCCGGAAAAGGCCCGCCAGTCGCCAGCGAACATCTCTTTCCCGGTCAGGGCGCCCGACAGCAGGCCGTTCGCGAGCGGGGCGTAGGTCAGCACACCGATGCCCTTCCCACGGGCGAAGGGCAGGACCGTGTCCTGGGATTCTCGCCACAGAAGGTTGTAGGGAGCCTGCAGCACCTCGACCGGTCGTCCCGCGGCGAAGGCGGTCATCTGCTCGGTGTCGTAATTGGAGACGCCGACGTGGCGGATGACCCCGGCCTCGACGAACTCCTGGAGGAACCCGGCGACCTCGTCGTATGGGAAGTCGGGATCGGGCACGTGCACCAGGTAGATGTCGATGTGGTCCACGCCGAGCGAGATCAGGCTGTTCTCGATGCCGACGCGGAGCATGGCCCGGCCGGAGTCGGGGAACGGGCGGCCGTCGTCGTCGATGCCCATGCCGCCCTTCGTCACGATCACGACCTCGTCCCTACGGCGCTTCAGGTCGTCGCGCAGGGCCCGGCCGAGCACCCGCTCGGCCGCGCCCCAGCCGTAGGCGTGAGCGGTGTCGAAGACGTTCACGCCCAGGTTTCTGGAGTGCCGGATGGCGTTGATCGCCTCGTCCTCGTCGAATGTTCCCCAATGACCGCTCAGCTCCCAGGTGCCGTGCGCGATTCTCGACACCTCGAGACCGGTCTTGCCCAGAATCGTGTTCATGCCGCCCTCCCGATGGTGTGGGCCAGAGCTGTCAGGTCGCCGTTGAGCAGCCAGTGATCACCCGGCACCTGGATGGACGCGAACTCCCTCGCGGTGTGCCCGCCCCAGCCGTCGATGTCCTCATAGTGCAGAACCGGGTCGGACACGCCGGAGATCATCGTGATGGGCACGTCGAGCGGCTCCTCCTCCGTGTGCTGGTAGGTGGACAGCAGGGCATAGTCGGCGCGCAGCGCCGGCTCGAAGAGTTCGCGGAAGTCGGGCTCCGCGGCGACCCGCGCCGGTACGCCGCCGTGCGAGAGGACCTCCCGCCAGAACGCCTCGCTGTCCAGGGCGTGCAGGTCAGTGGGCGGCCGTGCCCGGTCCGGCGCCGGATATGAGGCGGCGATCAGCGCCGCGGGCGAGAGCGACCAGTCCTTGCGCAGCCGCCGGGCCACGAGAAAGGCCAGGCAGGCGCCCGAGCAGTAGCCGAACAGCACCGGCCGGTCGCGTCCCGCCAGAGCGGAGGCGAGCGCGCCGACCAGCGCGTCCAAGTCCGTGCACGGGGGCTCCAGAAATCGGGCCTGCCTGCCGGGCAGGTTCAGTCCCCAGAGCGCGATGTCGCGAGGCAGCCGGTCCGCCAGCTCGGCGAAGGTGGAGCAACCGCCTCCGGCCTGCGGAAAGGCGTAAATATGGCGGGTCGCTCCTGTGGCTGAGCGGGACAGGGGGACGAACCAGTCGGTCACCGGGCGACACCGCCCCCTTGAGCCCGCCGTACGCGGGCGGTGGTTCGGCGCGATCTCTTTGATGGACGCATGGGGAAATCCTTGGTGAGGATGTGGTGCGGCGGCACGTCCCCTAATCCGGGCTCACTGGTGCTCCCAAGCCAGGCTGCGCAGGCGGCGGAGCGAGGCGCCGCGCCTGAGCTTCGCCTCCAGAGTCCCCGTGCCGACCATCAGCAGCCGCCCGCCTGCCTGACCCGCCCGGATGACCGGCTCGTAGAACGTCAGGTTGGCGTACAACGCCGCGTCCCTGACTGCCGGATGCGTGTAGTCACACCCCCAGCAGCGAACCCGCCACACGGATCCAACCTGCCAGAGCACGGTGAAGGCGACCGGACGGCCACAGTCGTGGACGACCAGCGCCGTGCCGCATTCGGCCATCGCCAGTGCGGTGGAGGACAGGAACAGCTCCTCCCATTCAGCGCTGGCGTTCGCGTCGTACTTGCGCTCCACCTGCGTGAGCAGCGGTTCCAGCTCGACCGCGTCCATGGCGGGCACGACGCTGAGCTCGAGTCCGCTGTCCAGGAACCGCCTGCGTTCGCGGCGGGCCTGCTTCCTGCCGTTCCGGGACAGCGTGGCGACATATGCCTCGAACGAGGCGAACGGCAGCTCGAAATAGGCTTCCTGGCGTTCTCCCGGCCAGGCGGCCTCGGGCAGGAACGGGCGCACCAGCTCGAACTGCGCGTCGTCGGCGTGCATCAGGCAGGCGATGCCATGCCCCTGTGCGCTGTCCAGCGTCAGGGCCCTGGCGATCAGCTCGCCCGCCGTCTCTGGCCGCGTCGTCAGGAGAGAGGGGATCGAGCCGTCGCTCCCGAGCAAGAGCGCGCTGGACCAGTGCGGCAGGTCCGCGAAGAGACCCGTGACCATGCGAGGTGGCGCGAACGCCCGGGAGACCGGGTAGACGGGCAGGAACCCAATGACGTCGTCGGCCTCTCGCGCGATCACGTAGAAGGTCCGCAGGCCGTGGTACTGGCGGATGAGCTCGATGCGATGCAGCTCGCGAGCCTCTTGCGAGGAGATCGGGCCAGGCCGGTCCCCAGTGATCGCACGGTCGCCGAAGATCGCGGTCACTACCTCGACCTCTGTGCCCTTCCTCATAAGGGTCTCATAGTGCCTGCCCACGGACGGGTGGACAGGTCCCGCAAAGGTGCGACAGGTGCCGGCCCGGTATCGAGAGTTACGGTGCGGCGGTGAGCCCAGGGTCCGAGTAGAAGGGGCGCGATGGCGTCTGACATTCAGGATCGGCGCGCCGATCTCGTGGCGATCGCCGGCGGGTGGGGATTGTGGCGACTGGCCGCGCTCCGCTCCGCCGGCCTGCCGTGCGGGCTGCTGGATCCGCTGGCTCCCGCGCAGGTGAGCCTGCCGCCCGGGGCGGCCCGCGACGAGGCCGTCAACGCCGCCACCGGTGCGGCGATCGACTCGCTTCTGTCTGATCCTGTCGTGCGCACCGCCATGACGTGGCAGAACCCCCGCGCGGTGGACAACTGGATCGGCCGGCACGTCGCCTCGCTTGGCCGGACCGGGCCTGTTCGCCGTCGCAAAAGGGAGGCACTGGTCGCCCGCTATGTACAGCGGTACTGCGTCAAGAACGACACCATCGGCTTCTTCGGCCCGGTGGCGTGGGCGAGGCTGGGGGAGTCCGAGACGCGGACCAGCGGGGACACGACCATCCGGTCCTCTCGCGTGTGCTTCGAGGTGTGGGCGGTCGAGGCCGTCGTGCGGTCGTGGAACCGGGATCCGGCGCTACGTGCCCACCTGCCCGTGCGGCTCGATCCCGCGTGCACGCTCAGTGACGGGGCGATCTGGCGCCCGCGCCGGCCGCCGCTTGCGTGCGTGGAGCCGATGGGTCGCGTCATTCGGGCGCTGACCCCGGATGTCTCCCTCGGAAATCTCGTACAGCGTTGCGGTCCGGAGTCCGAGCAGACGGTGACAGAACTGGAGCGGCAGGGAGTCCTGAAGATCGGCTTTCGCGTGCCCCTGGACAGTGCCCCGGAGCAGCACGTGAGACGCCAGGTGGCGACCGTGACGGATCCGGACGTGCGGCGCCGGCTCGCCGAGGTGCTCGACGGGCTGGAGCGGGCCCGCGACGAGGTGGCCGCGGCCGGGCAGGATCCCGAACGCCTGCGTGTCGCGCTGGCCGAGGTGGACCGCCGCCTCGCGGAAGCCACGGACGGTGCCCTCGGGCAGGAACGCGTGGCGGGGCGGCGTACCCCCTTGTACCTGGACTGCCGCCGGAATCTGGACGCGACGATCGCCTCCTCGTTGCTCGACACGTTGAGCGGGCCGCTCTCGGTGTTGCTGGACAGCGCCCGCTGGCTGGCGGGTCAGGTGGGCGAGGTCGTCGAGCAGGAGCTGCGCCGCTGCTATCGGGAGTTGAGGACACGACGGGCGGATGTCACGATGGCCGATCTCCAGTTCGCCGCCGGTGAGCTCCTCAGCACAGGGGCGAAGGAGATCCCGGACGTGCTGGCCGATTTCCAGCTCAGGTGGGCGGAGATCCTCCCGCCCGGGGACAGGGACCTGATCGTGCCGGAAGGTCACGCGCGTGAGCTCGCCGACCGGCTCTTTCCTGCTTCCGGACGGTTGTGGGCGGCGGCGAGGGTGCACAGCCCCGATCTGCTGCTCTGGCGGACGGCCGAAGGAGACCGCTGGGTGCTCGGCGAGCTCCATGTCGCGCTGAACACCTTGGAGAGCCGCGTCTTCCGCACCCAGGCCGACGATCCCGGTGAGCTCCTGCGCGCCGTGGCCGCCGACCATCCGGGAGGCAGGATCGTACCTATCTACCCGAACGATTCCCCCGCTGTCAGCTCACGCACCTATCCGCCTCTCGCCCTCGACCCGCCCGGCCACTACCGCTACTGGTCGTACGGCTCGGACGAGGGGCATCCGTCCGGCGCACCTAGCACCCCGGCCACCGGCCTGCTCGTCATGGAGCGGGACGGCGAGCTGGTGGCTGTGGCCGAGGCAGACCGTTGGGCGGCGCCCGTCCTGGAGGTGTTCGGAGAATTTCTCAGCGCCCTGGTGGTCAACCTGTTCAAGATCAGGGCGCCCGGGCGGCACAGCTTCCGGGCGGCCATCGGTGACCTGACCGTCTGCCGCCGGTCATGGCGCGTCCAAGCGGCGCAGGCCCCGCTGCGGACGAGAGCCGTGGACCCCGGCCACGACCGGATGCGCGCCTACCTCTCAGGGCTCGGCGTGTCCAGGCACGTGTTCGCGCGCATACCCGGTCAGGCCAAACCTTTCTATGCGGACCTCCGCTCGCCGGTGCTGATGGACAACCTCGTTCGGGTACTCAGGACCGCAGACCACGTGGATCTCGTCGAAATGCTCCCAGGGCCGGGCGAACTGTGGCTCACCGATCCCGCGGGCCGGGCCTACACCTCTGAGCTGCGCGTCGTGGCCGTCGATCCCACGCCGGCGCCGGTCGTCTCCTGGCCCGCTCCGCGGACGGGTCCGGCATGACGCGCGAAACCACGTTGCCGCGCGGCTGCGCGATCGAAGTGCTCGAGACCATCGAGGAGGTCGACCGGCTGCTCCCCAAGCGTGGCACACCGCTCGTGCCCGAGCAGGCCCTCCGCGAGCTGGACCGCAGGCAGCTCATCCGTGAGTTGAACGGCCTGCCGACTCTTTACGTGGTCGCCGTCGACGGAGCTGGGCTGGCGGGCCTGGTTCCGATCTATCCGACACCCGGCGGGTTCTTCGAGAGCGAGCAGGCGGCCGTGCTGTTCGGCGAGTCGGACCGGTTCACCTGGAGCTCCGTATCCTTGATCGGGTCGGACGGCGTGACGCCGAACATGATGACGGCCCGCATCTCCCTGCTCCCGGCCCTGCTCCGTGTCGCCTGGACGGTGGCGGGCCGGTATCGTCCCGAGCTCATCAGCGCGCCCCTCCTCGACGAGGAGCAGCACGCGGCGGTCCGGTCGGCGCTGCCCCCGGGCCCGGCCAGGCTCGCCTGCCGCGACGAGGCGTATTTCGACCTCCCATACACCTCGTTCAGTGAATACGTGGCGGCGCTGCCGAAGCAGCGTCGCCGTCAGGTGCGGTCGCAACGCCGTGCGTTGCTGGAATCCGGCCTGACCGTGCGCTCGGTACCGCCACTGGAAGCCGTGGAGGCGGTGCTGCCCCTCCTGGCTCAAGTGGAGCGAAAGTACGGCACCACCGCGACGGAGGACGAGATGCGCCAGTACCTCACCTCGACCTCGATCGCGATGGGAGCGCACTGCTCCATGCTCGTGGCGTTCGACGGACAGGCCCCCGTGGCATTCGTGACCCTGTGGGATGCGGGTCCGCACTGGCGGACCCGGGCATGGGGGTGCGACTACGGCCATCCGGCGGTGCGGGAACAGGCGCTGTACTTCAACCTCACCTTCTTCGAGCCGATCGAGCGGGCCATCGCCGCCGGAGTGCGCCGGGTCTATGTCGGGGCCGAGGCGTTGGAGGCCAAGCGCAGGCGCGGTGCCTCGGTCCGGCGGCTGCGCAGCCTTGGCTGGGAGGGGGACATCGTTGCGCAACGATGACCGGCTTGAGCTGGTACATCACCTGTTCGCCACGGTGGCGCAGGAGCGGGCCGATCAGACGGCGCTCGTCGCGGGCTCTGTCACATTGACGTACGGGGAACTGGCGGCGAGGGCCTTCCGGCTGGCCCATCGGTTGCGCGCGGCCGGAGCGGGACCGGATGCGCCTGTCGCGGTGGTGGCGGACAAGGGCGGGGCAGACTGGATCGTCGCGGTGCTGGGCGTGTGGGCGTCCGGCGCGGCGTACCTGCCCATCGATCCGGACACGCCGGCGGGGCGGGTGGAGCCCATGATCCGAGGTGCGGCGCCGGTCGCCGTCGTCGGTCCGCCCGGGCCGTGGGACGGCCTGGTACCGCATCGACTTCCGGCTTCGGCGGGCGACGAACTTCCCCTTCCGGGCTCGCCGAACGCCCCGGCGTCATCGATGCCCGCTGTCGAGATGAGCGCCGATCGGCTCGCCTACATCATCCACACCTCGGGGTCGACGGGCGAGCCTAAGCCGGTGTCCGTGCCGCACAGGGCACTCGCCTGCGTTTACCGGGCCTGGGAGGAATGCTACGAACTCACGCCGGAGCCGCGTGCCGTGCTGCAAGGGGCCGGCGCGGCGTTCGACGTGCACGTCGGTGACATCGCCAGGGCTCTGCTGTCCGGCGGTCGGCTGGTGCTGTGCCCCACGCATGTGCTCCTCGACCCGCCCGCCCTGCACGCGCTGATCGAACGTGAGTCGATCGACCTGATGGAGCTGACGCCGTCAGTGTGGCGGCTGCTCGTGTCATGGCTGGAGAAGACCGGGCAAAGCCTGCCATCCGTGCGCCTGGCCATCTCCGGCGGCGAGCAGTGGACGGCCGCCGAGTACCGCCGCCTGCGAGGCGTGACCGGTCAGCTCACCCGCATCGTCAATTCGTACGGGGTGGCCGAGGCCGCTGTCGACAGCACCTGGCACGAGGTCACCGACGACACGCTCGACGGCGACCTCGTCCCCATCGGCAAGCCCTTTCCCGGTGTCACGGCACTCGTGCTCGGTGAGGACCTGGCACCGGTGCCCCCCGGGCTTCCCGGCGAGCTGTTCCTGGCGGGAGACGGGCTCGCGCGCGAGTACCTCGGCCGCCCTGCGGCCACCGCCGAACGCTTCGTCCCGCTGACCGGAGGAGGGGCCGGGCAGCGCATGTACCGCACCGGCGACCTGGTGCGCCTGCGGTCCGACGGCGTCTTGACCCATCTGGGCCGCCTCGACGACGAGGTCAAGGTCCGCGGCGTCCGATTCCAGCTAGGGTCGGTGGAGGCGGTGCTGGCTCGCCACCCCCAGGTGCGAGCCGTCGCCGTCGCCCGAGCCTCACGCGGCGACCACCACATGCTCGTCGCCCATGTGGTTCCGACATCACCGGCCGCCGGGCTAGCCGAACGGATCCGGCGGTTCGCGGCCCGCGAACTGCCCAGCGCCATGGTTCCTGCCGAAGTCGTGATCACCTCGTCGTTGTGGCTGACCCCAGCGGGCAAGCTGGACCGCCGCGCGTTGCCGTCGACGCCGGTGCAGGGGGTGCCGGCCCCGGATGAGCCGGTCCAGGCGGCGTCAGCCCAGGACATGCCGGATGGGTACCACGGGATCGGCGTCCGGCCCGGTACGGCTCCGGCAGGGCGGACGGCCACCGAGGAGGTGGTGATCAGGGCCTGGACGGAGGTGCTGGGCAGCCCGCCGGCCAGTCTTGAGGAGGACTTCTTCCAGGCGGGCGGTGACTCTCTGGCCGCCGCCTGGCTGGCACTAACCCTGCGAAACGCGTGCGGGGCCGACGCCTCCGCCGCCGCCGTGTACGGCGCTCCCACCGTCGTCGAGTTGGCGCGCCACCTCGACGGCCTGCCCCCGGCGGAGCCCGTCACGTCGGCGAGCGGTCATCGGCCGTCACCTCATCAGCGGCGGCTGTGGACGGTGCACCGGCTGAACCCGGGTGACCCGTCCTACAATTTGCCCACCCTCCTGCGCCTGCGTGGCCGCCTGCGCGAAGATGTGCTTCGCCAGGCCCTGGACCTGCTCGTGGCCCGGCACGACGCGCTGCGCACGAGATTCGCGGACGGCGCGGACGAGCTTGAAACCCACGTCGAAACCGATGTGACGGTGCCGCTGGACGTCATCGAGGCACCCGAAAGCGGGCCCGATCCGGTGGAAGCCGCCGTTCTGCGCCCGTTCGACCTGGGTGCGGCCCCGCTGTGTCGTGCGACGCTGGTACGCCGCGGCCCCGACGAGCACGATCTCGTGTTCGTGGCGCACCACGTGGTGTTCGACGGCTGGTCGGAACGGATCCTCGTGCGCGAGCTGGGTGAGATCTACTCGGCGCTGGCCAGTGGCGCGCGTCCGGTACCTGAGCCCGTCCGCAGGAGCTACGCCGACTTCGCGGCCTGGCAGAACAGGCGCCTGCAGGACGGCCACGGCCAGGCCGCACGCGACTACTGGCGCTCCACGCTCGCCTCACCTCCCGCGCTCCTCGACCTGCCCGAGCCACCTCAGCGGTCGCGAGCCGGGCTCGCCGGAAGGACGACACGCGACCTTGGGGCGGACCTGTCCGACCAGGTGCGCGCCGTCGCCCGGGCGCATGGCGCCACCCCGTACGCCGCACTGCTGGCCGCCCTGGCCGCCCTCTTGAGCCGCTGGTCGGGACAGGACGACCTGGTGATCGGCGGCCCGTTCGGTGACCGCGACCGCCCGGAGAACGCCCACCTGGTGGGCTTCTGCGTCAGCACGCTGCCCCTTCGCATGGCCGTACCCGCCGAGGCCGCCTTCAGCGAGGTGCTGCGCGCGGCCCGGCGTACGGTGGCGGAGGCCATCGCCCATGCCGATGTGCCGTTCGACCAGATCGTCGCCGATCTCGGGCTGGCGGGAGGCGGCGGGCGCAATCCGCTGTTCAGGGTCTGGCTCAACCTACTGGGCCGATCTGTCGAGCCCCCCTCCATGGCGGGGCTGGAAGTGGAGGTCGCCGAGCCGCCGCTGCCCGGAGCGCTGTTCGACCTGGGGATCTACGTCACCGACCGAGCCGACGGCTATCGGCTGGAGGCGGTGTACGACCAGGGGAGGCTGGACTCCGCGCATGTCGCGGAGCTGCTGGAACAGCTCTCGCTCTTGTTGGCCGCGGCCTGCGCGAGCCCCGAAACGCCCTTGGCCGCCCACGACCTGCGTACCGGACCGGCCGCCGAGATCTTGCCCAAGGGTACGGCAGACCTGCGGGAAGACGTGCCGGAACTCCTCCCTGAACTGTGGCGACGCGGCCGGGAGCAGCCGTCCGCACCTGCCGTACGGGATCGCGACGGTGTGCTGACCTTCGCCGATCTGTACGCCGCCGCGGCGGCGTGGACACGGACGCTGACGGCGACCGGTACGGGAGAGGACCAGGTCGTCGCCGTCCACGGGGCCCGCGTTGCAGGCCTGGTGCCCGCCCTGCTCGGGATCCTGGCCACCGGGGCACGCTTCACCGTGCTGGACTCGGACCACCCGCGATCCCGCCTCGCCGAGCAACTGGCCGCGGCCGGCGTCCGTCTCGGAGCAGAGCTGACTGGTACCCCCGCGGCCGCATTGCCCGGTCCGGACGTGCGGTGGATCGCCACCCCCGACGCGGCCGCGCGAAAGATCACGGATCCTGGGCCTGACGGACCGGGAACTCCGCTGCCGGACACCGCAGCCTACGTGGCCTTCACATCGGGCACGACAGGCGCGCCCCGGGGAATCAGCGCCGACACGCGGCCGCTGGCGCACTTCCTCGATTGGTACGTCCGGCGATACCGGCTCGGCCGTCACGACCGCTTCGCGCTCGTTTCGGGGATCGCTCACGACCCGCTGCTACGCGATATCCTCGCACCCCTCTGGGCGGGAGCCACGCTTTGCGTGCCGCCCACCGAACTGATGCGGGATCCGGCCGCGCTCAGAGGGTGGTTGCGCGACGAGGGAGTGACGGTCCTCCACGTCACCCCGGCGCTGTGCCGGATGCTGGCGCTGCCTGAGCGGGCGCCGGTTCCGGAACGGGTCCGGCTGGTCTGCTGCGCGGGCGACTCGCTGAGCGGGCGCGACCTACTTGACATCGCCTCGTGGGCTCCGTCGGCGCAGATCGTCAACGGCTACGGCGCCACCGAGACGCCGCAACTCGCCGGCGCGTACGACGTGCGCTCGGGAGACGCTGCCCTGGAGCGCGTGCCCGTGGGCTCGGGCATCCCCGGCTTCGAACTGCTCGTACTCCGGCCCGGCGGCCGTCCCGCGGGAATAGGCGAGCGCGGCGAGATCGTCGTGCGCAGTCCGTACCTCGCCCTGGGCTACCTGCGGGAAGAGGGCGGCTTCCACGCGGACCCCGTGCCCGAGCACCGGCGCTTCGCCACGGGAGATCTGGGCCGCTATGGTCCCGACGGCTTGGTCACGGTCCTGGGGCGGTCCGACGATCAGGTCAAGGTCCGCGGCCATCGCGTCGAGCTCGGCGAGGTGGACGTCCGGCTGCGGGAGTGCCCAGGTGTGAAGGACGCGGCCGGCGCCGTGCGCGTGGGCGCCGACGGCGAAAGCCGGATCGTCGCCTACGTGGTCCCCGACGCCTCCCAGCCTGTCTCCGATGTGCGGGAGCGGCTGCGCCGCACGCTGCCCGATCACATGCTGCCCTCGTCCGTGGTGGCCGTGGAGCGTATTCCGCTCACCCTCAACGGCAAGGTCGACCGTGCCGCGCTCGCGGTCGCGCCCCGCCTCCCGCAGCCGGGCCGCTCCCAGGAGGTCGCCACAGGGCTGGAGCGGCTGGTCGCGTCGATCTGGCAGGGCGTCCTGGGCGCGGAGCACGTACCCCTGCATCAGAACTTCTTCGACCTGGGAGCCGACTCGATGTCGATGATCCGCGCCCACGTGGCCCTGGAGCGAGAGCTGGGTCGCAAGATCCCCCCGACTGCGCTGTTCGCCCACCCGAACGTACACCACCTGGCGGCCTTCCTGGCGTCCGGAGAGGTCGCCCTCGATGACGTCACCCGGTCTCGCGCTGAGCTAGGCGGGCTGCGTGCCAGGCGACTCGCGGCCCGTGACACCGCGGTGTCCAAGAAAGGACGAGCATGAGATCGAACCCAGACGACTGCGTCGCCGTCATCGGACTCGCGGGCCGCTTCCCCGGAGCTCGCGATGTGGAGCAGTTCTGGCAGAACCTCGACGAGGGGCACGAGGCGGTCACCTTCCTCTCCGATGAGGAACTGCTGGCCGCGGGTGTGTCCCCGCGCCTGCTGGCGGACCCCCGCTATGTCGGAGCGGCGGCGCAGGCATCCGACCTCGACATGTTCGATGCCGGCTTCTTCGGGTTCACACCACGGGACGCGACCGTACTCGATCCACAGATCCGCCTCTTCCTCGAGGTCGCGCATTCGGCCATCGAGCACGCCGGGTACGACCCGTACCGGGTCGGCGGCGAAGTCGGCGTCTTCGGCACGGCGGGTGACAGCCGTTACCGCGACGCCCTCCCGAGCCAGGCGCTCGACGCCGTCGCCGGAGGTATGGCGGCCGGCGCGCTGACGCAGGGAGACTACCTCTCGACCCACCTGTCGTACCGTTTCGGCTTCCGCGGGCCCTCGCTGACCGTGAGTACCGCGTGCTCCAGCTCGGCGGTTGCCGTCCACCTGGCCTGTCAGGCGCTGCGCACGGGCGAATGCGACGTGGCCGTGGCTGGCGGCGCCGCGGTCGAGGCGCCGCTTCACCACGGCTACCGCTGGGATCCCGACGGACCGCTGTCCAGGGACGGGCACGTCCGCCCGTTCGACGCGCGAGCCAGTGGCACCGTGTTCGGCATGGGCGGCGGCGCCGTCGTGCTCAAGCGGCTGAGCGACGCGCTCGCGGACCGCGATCACATCTGGGCCGTCGTACGCGCCTCCGCCATGAACAACGACGGCGCGGCGAAGGCCGGCTTCTCGGCTCCCAGCGTCGCCGGCCAGGTCGCCGTCATCCGCGAGGCCATGACGCTCGCCGAGGTCACCACGACCGATGTGTCCTACATCGAGGCGCACGCCACGGGCACGCTGCTCGGCGATCCGATCGAAGTGGCCGCCCTGAGCCGGGCCTACCGGTCGATGAACTGGCAGGGCCAGGCGGGTGGCCTGGTCCTGTCATCCGTCAAGGGGAACGTGGGCCACCTCGGGCACGCGGCGGGCGTGACATCGCTGATCAAGCTGGCGCTCTGCCTGGAGCACGGCCGTCGGGCCGCGACCGTGAACTTCACCGACGCGAATCCCCGGCTGGAGCTGGACGAGACGCCGTTCACGGTCAGCGGGACGACGCTGCCATGGGACAGGCGGGCCGAGCGTCCCCGTGTAGCGGCCATGAGCTCACTCGGCATCGGCGGCACCAACGTGCACCTGGTCGTCCAGGAAGGCCCGGATACGGTGCGCACGGTGGCGCCGGAGCGGCCACGCGTGGTGATCTGGTCGGCGCGTGACGACGCGACCCTGCACGCGTATGAGCAGCGGCTGGCGGCGCACCTGCGCAGGCACGGTGAGCGGAACTTCGCCGACATGACCGGCACCCTGCAGGACGGCCGGACGCCGCACCCGGTCCGCGCCGCCCTGGTGGCGCACAGCGCGGAGGAGAGCGCCGAGGCCCTGCATGCGGGCAGGGTCGTCCGCGGCCCTACCGGCGCTTCCCCGCGGCCTGTGGCATTCCTGTTTCCCGGGCAAGGGGCGCGGCACACGCGCATCGCGGCCGGGCTGTACGGCGTGGACGAGACCTTCAGCGCCACCATGGACACCTGCCTCGACCTGGTCGCCGGGCACGGCCTGCACCTGCGTGACGCCTGGCTCTCCGGCGACGAGCCGGCGCAGCCGCTGCTGCTCATGGTGGAGTACGCGTTGGCCGCGATGTGGCGGGCCTGGGGAATCGAGCCCGGCGTGGTGGTCGGCCACAGCCTGGGCGAGCTCACCGCGGCGACCGTGGCCGGCGTCTTCGACCTGCCCTCCGCGATACGGCTCGTCGCGGCCAGAGCCGAGGCGATGGCCGCGATGTCGCGAGGGCGGATGCTGGCCGTGGCCGCTCCCGTGGAGCGAATCGAGAATGGGCTCCCGGACGGCGTGAGCGTGGCGGTCGTGAACGGCCCGCGGCAGACGGTGCTCGCCGGAACCGCCGACCAGATCGAGGACGCGCGCCGGAAGCTACGCTCGGAGGGGCTCGCCTGCACGCCGGTGGCTACCTCGTACGCCTTCCACAGCCCGCTCATGACGCCTGCCGTGGAACGCTTCGCCGCGGCCTTCGACGGAGTGACCCTCCGAGAGCCGATCGTGCCCCTCATCTCGGCCACCACCGGCGAGCGGGTGACGTCGGAGGCCCGCGACCCCATGTTCTGGGCCGAGCAGATCGTGCGACCCGTCCGATTCGACCGGGCGATGACGCGACTGCTGGCCGACGAGGGCCGGGTGCTGCTGGAGGTCGGACCCGGCAGGACGCTCACATCTCTGGCACGGGCGCACCCGTCCGCGCCCCTTGCCTTGCCGACGCTCGGGCAGGGGCCCGATCACGAGTCCGCACTGGCCGCCGCGGCGACGCTCTGGGCGGAAGGGCACGAGGTGGATTGGCTGGCGGTACGGCAACGGGAGCCGGTCCATCGCACAGCGGTGCCAGGCTACCCCTACCGGCGCGCCCGCCACTGGCCGCAGGCCCGTCCCGAACCGCCCGTGCATGAGCCCTCGGCCCTGACCCTTCCTGCCTGGGTCGAGCGGCCTTGCCCGCCCGGGCCTGCGGGTGACGGCACCGCCCTGGTGCTCCTGCCCCACGACGCGGACGTCTCCCTCCTCAGCGTGGCGGCCCTGCGACGAGCCGGCCACCGGGTGGCGATCGTACGCCCGGGCGCGGGATTCGCCGAGGTCGACGAGGAGTTCAGGATGCGTCCGGGCCATGATGGGGACCTGGACAGGGTGCTCTCCGTCCTGGCCGCCCGGGGGGCCGAGCCGGGGCTGCTGGTGCATGCACTGGCGCTGGCCCCTTGGGAGCAGCCCTCGACCGCCACCGTGGACGAGCAGCTCGTCGAGACGTACCACAGCCTGACCTGCATGGCACAACGCGCAGCCAGGCGACCGGTGCCGCCACGCCTGCTGGTGCTGGCGGGGCGATCGGCCGACGTGACGGGAGGCGAACCGCTCGATCCGGCCAAGGCCACCCTGCACGGCGCCGTGCGCACGCTGTCGCTGGAGGCTCCCGAGCTCGGCGCCCGGCTCATCGACGTGGCCCACCCGGCGTCCGCGGACGAGCTGGCCGACGCGATCACCGCGTCCGCCGAGACTGTGATCGCCGTGCGGGGCAGCAGGACCTGGGTGCGCACCGAGCGCGCGTACCGGCCACGACCCGGCGCAGGGGTCGTCCGCCACGATGGTGTCTACGTGCTCACCGGCGGGCTCGGCGGCCTCGGCCTGGTCGTCGCCCGCGGGCTGGCCCGCACGGGGCTGCGGCCCACGCTCGTCCTCGCCAGCCGGAACGGGCCAGCCGGCGAGTGGCAGCGGCGGGAGATCGCCGCGCTGGAGACCATGGGTGCCCGGGTCAGCGTCGAGAAGTGCGACGTAACCGACCGGCGCGCGGTCCGCCGCCTGCTCGACCTGGTCCGCACCCGGCACGGCGAGGTGAACGGCGTCGTGCACCTCGCCGGCGTGCCTGGCGACGGCATGCTCTTGGTACGGCCGAGGGCGGCGGCGGAATCCGTGCTGCGCCCCAAGGTGCACGGCACCCTGGCCCTGGTGGAGGCGCTCGACGGCCGGCCGATGCCGGACTTCGTGGTGTTCTTCTCCAGCCGGGCCGCGTTGGGCGGACTCGTGGGCGGTGCCGACTACGCCGCGGCCAACGCCTTCATGGATGCACAGGCCGCGGAGTTGACCAGGAGGGGAATACCGGTGCTGAGCCTGAACTGGCCGTCCTGGCACACGGTCGGGATGGCGGCGAGAGGCCAGGTCTGGAAGACCGTGCTCGACCCGGCAACCTGCCCGATCCTGGCCGAGCACCGCATCGGGGGCGTGCCCACCCTGCCGGGGACCGGTCACCTCGACCTCGCCATCCGCGCCTTCAGGGAGACCGTCGGCCCGCCCGACATACCAGTGCGCCTGGACGAGGTGGTGTTCCGGCAGATGTTGAGCACTGAGGGGGCTCGCGAGCTGGAGGTGTCCTTCCGGCCGCAGGCCGAGGCGTGGGCATTCGAGATCCGGTCGAGACCGCCCGGCGACGGCGGGCCCACTCTGCACGTGACCGGTTCCATCCGGCCCTGCGTCACGTCGCCGTCCCGCCTCGACCCCGCCGAATGGGCCGCGCTGCTGAAGCCGCTGGAGAGTCCCGGTGAGGGGATCGCGGACGTCGGACCACGCTGGGACAACCAGATGGCCTCAGGTCGTGGGGCGTCCGGTGAACTCTTCGTCGAGCTGGCCCTGCCGCCCGCATTCCAAGAGGAGCTGACGCGCCACGCCACCCATCCGGCGCTGTTGGACAACGCGCTCTCCGCTGCCCGTGTGCCCGGTGTGGACGAGCCACACCTGCCGTTCCGGTGCGGATCCCTGGAGCTGTACGAGGACCTGCCCGCTCACGTGATCAGCCGCATCCGGCGCAGGCGGGCGGGCGGCGGTCTGATCGTGGCGGACGTGGACGTGTACGGCGGGGACGGCCGGCCGGTGGCCAGCGTCAGCGGCTACACCATGCGCGAGGTGGACCTCTCGCGGCTGCCGCGGAACCCGGACCCGGCCGGCTTCTCGGGGCTGAACCCAGACGAGGGCGAACGGCTGTTCATGGCGCTGCTGGAGGGGCGGCACCCGTACCAGGTCGCCATCGCGCCGCACCAGGACGGCAAGCCGGTGCGGCCGACCGATGCTCGGCCTGCCCCGCTGGCCGCGCCCATCGGGCCCGTACTCCGCCGGCCGGCCGACGGCGTGCCTGAGGTCCCCTCGGACGGCTCTGCCGCGCGGGACGAAGCCGCTTCCGTACGGGAGCGGCTGGCGGCGCTGTGGACCGAGGTACTCGGGCACCAGGGAATCGGTGCCGATAGCGACTTCTTCGAGCTCGGCGGCAACTCGCTGACCGCGGTCGAGCTCATGTCTCGCATACGCGACGAGTTCGGTGTGCAGATGAGCATCGTGGCGATGTTCGACCATCCCACAGTCGGCGCGCTGGCCGAGTCCCTCACGGAGAAAGGGGAGGTGTGAGATGGGCGTGCCGGAGATCGCCACTGAGTTCCCCGTCAACCGTAAAGAGCAGGCGATGTGGACGCTGCACCAGCTCGTGCGCGGGCGAGGCATCTGCAACATCGGCTTCGCCTTGCGGGTGGACGAGCGGCTGCGCTGGTGGCCGTTGCAGGAGGCGCTCGACCACCTGGTACGGCGGCACGCCGCGCTGCGGACCATCGTGCGGGCAGAGGGCACCCGGCTGCGCAAGCGGATCCTGTCGGCTGACGAAGTGAGCGTGCCCCTGGAGACGCTGGCGGCCACGGAGGAGGACTGCGAGGAGCAGGTCGCCACGGTGAAGGCGGCTCCCTTCGAGGACACCGGCGAGCTGATGATACGGGCCCACCTGCTCTTGCTCCCCGAGCGCAGCGTCATCTGCGTCGTGGTGCACCACCTGGTGAGCGATGCGACGTCGATCATGGTGCTCATGCGCGAGCTGGCCGAGCTCTATGACGCGTACGCGGCCGGCGACGATCCGGCGGCGGGGCTGGCGGGCCAGGGCGCCATGCGGATCGAGCGCGACCCCGAGCCGGAAGAGGCCGCGTACTGGGTGGAGCATCTGGAGGGCGTGGATGCGGGCCGGCTCGCGATGGCCGCAGCGCGCCCGATGCCCGCCCGGCCCACCTTCGCGGGCGATCGGCTGGACCGGCCGCTGTCGGAGCAGGCAGTCGCCGCCGTCGGGCGCCTGCGCCAGGTGACGCGGACCACGGACAACATCGTCCTCCTCGCGGCATACCTGCTGCTGCTCGCCAAGCATGGCGCCGGCCCAGACCTGGTGGTGGGCGTCCCGGTCAGCGGACGCGGCAGCGAGGAGCGCGACCTGGTCGGATTCCACGCCAAGACACTCCCGATCCGCGTGGCGGTCGACATGGAGCGGGACTTCGCGACCCTCGCGCGGGCCACCCGCGACGCGTTCCTCCATGGCATGGAGCACCGAGGCGCCTCGTTCGAGTCGATCCAGCACGACCTGGATCTGCGCTCGGCCGACTGGCGCGTCCCCCTGTTCAGGCACATGTTCAACTTCCGGCCGATGAACGACGGCGCCGCCGTCGCGATCGGCGGTCGGCCGGCCGAAGTGATCTCGAGCCACGACGGCACGAGCCTGCTGGATCTGGAGATCATCGCCTGGCACCGGCAGGCGGCGATGAGTCTCACCGCCATCTACAGCATGGAGGTGCACACCCGTGAGGAGATCGCAGACTTCCTGGCCCGGTTCGATGCGCTGCTGGTCGAGCTGGACGCGGGGCTCGGCCGGCCGGTCGGAAACGTGCCCGCGTCGACCCCGGACGAACGCCGGCAGGCGGAGGCGGTGAACGCGACCGCCCGGGTGTGGCCTGGCGGGGTCCTCCAGGCGATCGCGAAGCGTGCACGCGAGTCTCCGAACGCGATGGCGATCGGCGACTGGACCTACCGCGACCTGCTCGCCGCCGCCGCGTCGGTCAGGGACGAGCTGCTCAGCAGGGGGATCGGCGCTGGCGACACGGTCGCGCTCCACGCCGGCCGAGGGCGCCGGCTCGCGGCGGCGGTCCTGGGCGTCTGGGGAACGGGTGCGGCCTATCTGCCCCTCGATCCGGCCCATCCCCCGGAGCGGACGGCGTTCGAGCTGGCGGACGCGGGCGTCAGAGTGGTGCTGGCCGGACGTGAGCTTCCGCGAACCCTGGCCGCGGGCATAGAGGTGCTGGCGCTGGACAGTCTGATGGGCAGGGGCGGCGACGCCAGCGGGGGATGGCGTAACGGCGACGTCGCCTACCTCATTTACACCTCCGGATCCACGGGCCGTCCGAAAGGAGTCCGCGTGTCCCAGGCCGGGCTCGCCAACGTCGTGCACCACTTCGCCGAAGCGGCCGAGGTCACCCCTGGCGACAGGATGCTATGGTCGACGACGTTCTCCTTCGACGTCTCGGTGCTGGAACTGCTGGTCCCGCTGGTCGTGGGTGGTGGCGTGGCGGTCGCGTCCGACGAGTCCAGGCTCGCCCCCGACGCTTTCCTCGACCTGGTCCGGCGAGAGGACGTCACCGTCGTCCAGGGAACCCCCACCTTGTGGCGGCATCTCGCCCCCCACCTCGGCGACCGGCTGCGGGGGGTGCGAGTTTTCTGCGGAGGCGAGGCCCTGACCGTCGCGCTCGCGGAGCAGCTGCTCGGCGCCGGCTGCCGGCTCTTCAACGTATACGGCCCGACCGAGACGACGATCTGGTCCACCGCGGTGGAACTGCGTCCGCCGTTGACCGACCGGATGCTGATCGGGGCACCGATCTCCAATACCACGGTCCATGTGCTGGACCCCGCTGGATTCCCGGTCCCGCCAGGAGTGCCGGGCGAGCTGTGCATCGGTGGCGCCGGGGTCGCACTGGGATACCACGACGACCCCAACAAGACGGCCGACCGCTTCCGCACCCACCCCGAACGGGGGCGTTACTACCGCACGGGTGACCAGGTCCGGCAGCGCAGCGACGGTCTGCTGGAGTTCATCGGCCGCAGTGACCGGCAGGTGAAAGTGCGCGGCCACCGCGTTGAACCGGCCGAGGTCGAGGCCGTCATCGAGGAACACGACGCGGTCGTGGACGTCGCCGTGATACCTGAAACGGACCCGGCAGGCCATGTCCGGCTGGTGGCGGCGGTGCGCCTGGCCCAGAACGAGCCCAGTGCGGCAGCATGGGATGCAGGGCCGGACACGGTGGTTGACGCGATGGTGGACTCGGTGCGCGCGTACGCCGAGCGGAAGCTCCCCGCCGCCACTCTGCCCGCCCGGTTCGTGGTCATCGACGATCTGCCCCTGACGGGCAACGGAAAGATCGATTACACCGCCGTCGCGGCCGCCGTCGCAGGCCCGGACCGGTCCGCCGCTCCGCAACTGCCCGACGACCCGGACCTGCGGACTCTGGTCCTGGCCTGGCGCGGCGTGCTCGGTGACGAGCGCCTGACGGCCGATTCCAACTTCTTTCTCGCTGGCGGTCACTCGCTCCTGGCGGGCAAGCTGGCCGTGGAGATCGGCGCGGTCCTGGGCAGGGACGTGGACTTCACGGCGGTCTTCGAGGCTCCGACCCCCGCCGCGATGCTGGCCAGGCTCTCCGAGGGAGGGGCAGTCGTATGAGCGCTGAGTGGTTCGTGCCGCTCGGCGCCGCCGGGCGGACCCGCCTGTTCGCCATTCCGCACGCGGGAGCGGGATGCGCCCAGCTCGCCGGTCTGGCCAAGGCGATGGAGACCCACAGTGTCCAGGTGCTGTCGGCCAACCTGCCGGGCAGGCAGGCCAGGCTGGCCGAGCCACCGGTGACGGATTACGCGACGCTGGTGGAGGAGCTGGCTGACGGCGTGGTCGCACATGCGGACGGCCCGCCGTACGGGTTGTTCGGCTACTGCGGCGGCGCGCTGCTCGCCTACGGGGTGGCCCGGGCGCTGATGTCGCGCTCCATGCAGCCGCCCACGCGCCTCATCGTGGCCTCTTACGAGGCGCCCGACATCGCTCTTCTGCCACGCCGAGTCGCGGACCTGCCCGCCGACCGGCTATGGACGTACCTCCTCGACAGCGGGGGAGTGCCGGACAGCCTCGGGGCGGATCCGCAACTCCGCAAGCTGGTCGAACCCGCGATCCGGGCTGACTACACGGCCCTGGCCGGCTACCGCCATCGACCAGGGCCGCCGATGCCGCTGCCCATCACCGTGTTCTTCGGCGAACGAGATCCCGGCACCCCTCGTGGCGCGCTCCTGGGATGGCGCAGGCAGAGCGACCGGCCCGTCGAACTGCGTCCGCTCCGCTGCGGTCACTGGCTGATGGACGAGGCGGTCGCCGACCTGGCCGCTGGCATCGCATCTGTGCTGGGAGGGACGGGGACGTGAGTCTCGACGCTGCGACCGAGGCGTTGTGGGCGCTGCAGAGGCTGATGCCCGGCTCCGGCATCTCCAACGTCGCCATTGCCATCGACCTGGACCGGCAGGCGCGATGGTGGCCCTTGCAGGAGGCGGTGAACGCATTGATCCGCCGCCACGCCGCCCTGCGCGGCTCGTTCCCCTCCGCGGAGGGCCTGCCGGTCCGTCACGAGCACGCGGAGCACGAACTGGCGCTGGACATCGACGTGCACCCGACGGGGCCCGAGACGATCGAGGCCGACCTGCGGGAGTACGCGGCCCGCCCGTTCGATCTGGACACCGCCCCGCTGATCCGGGTGGGGATGTTCACCGTCTCGCCGGGCCACAGCGTGATCTGCGTGGTCGCTCACCACATCGTGATGGATGCCGCGAGCCTGCGCGTGCTGGTGCGGGAAATCGTGCAGGCGTACCAGAGCGCGGAGGAGGGACGAGAGCTGCCCACTGGACAGCCGGCTTCTCCTGCCGCTCTTTCTGCTCCATCGCAGGCCGCCATGGACTACTGGAGAGGACACGTCGCTGGGTTCGACCCGTCAGGGATGCGGCTGGACGCCGCCGCCCCCGAGGACTCCGGGCCCGACTTCACCGGTGAAGTGGTGGAACGGGTGGTTCCCGACGACGTGGTGGAGGTGCTGGCGGAATTGCGCCGTGCCTGCCGTTCCACCGACGCGATGGTGCTGCTCGCCGCGTACTACCTGGCCGTCCGCCGGCACGGCGCCGCCCGGGACGCGCTGGTGGGCGTGATGGCGGACACGAGGGGAGGCGCCGCGCCGGACGCCGTGGGCTACCACATCGCCACCGTGCCGCTGCGCGTCGCGGTCGACGACGAGATGAGCTTCCCCGAGCTGGTCCAACGCGTCACGCGAACCATGACGGACGCCTTTGAGCACGGGCTGATGACGTACGAGCTGGTGGGCCGGTACGTCCCGGAGTCGACGGCCGATCCGGACTGGTGGCGCTCCGGGCTCGTACACCACGTGTTCAACTTCCGCGGCGACCAGCAGGCCGAGGCCAGGATGGGCGAGAGCTCGATCCGCTACCGCGACGTGTTCACCGGCCTGACCCGGTTCGACCTCGACCTGACGGTGGAGCGGTTCGGTCCGCGGATCATCGTCAAGCTGCACTACCGGACCAGAGCCTTCGACCGGGCGTTCGCGGAATCGTTCCTGGACCGGCTGCTGGGCGTTCTCCGGCAGGCGGCGGGGCGCCGGTCCCTGCCGGTGACCGGGTTCGACCTGCGCACCGAACGTGACCGCCGACTGATCGAAGAGGTCAACGAAACCGGCAGGCAGTGGCAGGGACCGCGGACGGTGCTCGGCATGGTGATCGAGGCGGCCGGCCGCACGCCGGATGCCGTCGCGGTCTCCTCTCCGGAGGTATCGGTCACGTACGCCGAGCTCGTCCGGATGGCGGCGGCCGTCCGGGACCAGGTCAGAGCGCACGACGGCGGACCGGGCCGCGTCGTGGCGCTGGCGGGGCCGCGCGGGCCCGGCCTGGCGGCGGCCGTGCTGGGCGTGTGGGCGGCGGGAGCTGCGTACCTGCCGCTGGACGTGGCACATCCGGCCAGGCGGTTGTCCTTCCAGCTGGACGACGCGTCCTGTCAGCTGATCATCACTGATCACCGGCTTCCCGACGAGTGCACCCGCGGTCGCACAGTCCTGACCTTGCCGTCGGAGGGGCAGGTGGCCGGTCCGCTCGCGGAGCCGGAAGCGGACGCGGAGGCCTATCTGATCTACACCTCGGGCTCGACCGGCACCCCCAAGGGGGTGTGGCTTTCGCACGGCAACCTGGCCAACGTGGTGCGGCATTTCGCGGACCTGTGCGACTCGGGCGCAGGAGACGGGGTGCTCTGGCTGACGACGTTCGCCTTCGACATCTCCGCCCTGGAGCTGTGCCTGCCACTCAGCCGGGGTGGGCGCGTCGTGGCCGCCCCGGACAGCGCGCTTCACTCCCCTGACGTTCTGCTGGAGACTGTCGCCCGGGAGGACGTGGCGATCGTCCAGGCCACGCCCACCACCTGGCGGCAGGTCGCGCCGTACGCGGCAGGTGTCCTGGCCGGGCGCACGCTGCTGTGCGGAGGCGAACCCCTCACCTCGGCCCTCGCCGGGCAACTGCTCGCCACCGGTGCCACGGTCTACAACGTGTACGGCCCGACGGAGACGACCATCTGGTCTACGGCTGCCCAGGTCGTGGACCCGGCATCCACGGCGATCGGACGCCCGGTGCTCAACACGAGGGTCCACGTGGTGGACGGGCACCTGCGCCCGCTCCCTCCGGGTATCGCGGGCGAGCTGTGCGTGTCGGGCGACGGCGTGGCCATCGGCTATCACCGCCTGCCTGATCTGACCGCCGACCGCTTCCGCAACGACGAGGAACTGGGCCGTCTCTACCGGACGGGCGACCGTGCCCTGCTACGCCACGACGGCACGTTGATCCTCCTGGGCCGCGCCGACAGGCAGGTCAAGCTGCGCGGGCACCGCATTGAACTCGGCGAGGTCGAGGCGGTGCTGGAAGGGCATCCCGAAGTCCGGGCGGCTTCGGTCGTCCTGCACGGCGACCCCTCCGCCGACGGGGTGCTGGCCGCGTTCGTCGCCGCCCGGGCTAGACGTGGGCTGCGGGCCGACCTGTGGGCGTATGCGGCAGACAGGCTGCCCTCCTACTGCGTCCCGGCGCGGCTGGCGGTGCTGCCCGCGCTGCCCACCACGGCCAACGGCAAGATCGACACCAGGGCCCTCGCCGGCCGACGGCTCGAAGCCGCGGAGGCCGGCGAACGGGAGCCGAGCGCCCGCCGCACAGCCGGTGACGAGATCGAGCGCGGCCTCGTGAGGCTGTGGCGTGAGGTGCTCGGCCGTCACGACATGGACGTGGATGCGAACTTCTTCCTCAGCGGCGGACACTCTCTCGCTGCGGCACGCCTGGCGGAGCTCGCGACCAGGCGCCTCGGCACACCCGTGACAATGGGGATGGTCTTCCGCGCTCCCACTCCCGCCAGGCTGGCTCGCCTGATCGAAATCCCGGAGGGTGTCCGATGACGGAGCTGGAAGAGCTGATCGGCGATGTGATCTCGGCGGTCGGTGGGCTGAGTCCGCCGGTCGACGCGGTCTTCTTCGAGTCGGGGGTGACCTCGGTGATGCTGCCGGCCCTCCACGAGAAGATCCGGCGGAGGACGGGCCGCGACTTCCCCCTCACTGCCTTCTTCGCCCACCCCACCATCCGATCCCTGGCTGCGTACCTGGATGGGCCGCTCGCGGCGCCCGAACCCCTGAACGACCGCCCCCAGGGACTTGCCGCCGCCAGGCGGAACCTTCGAGCCCAACTCATGCAACGGAAGGGATGACCGCCGTGGCGGGAATGATCGAGCCGATCGCCATCGTCGGAATGGCCTGCCGCCTGCCAGGCGCGCGCGACGTCGAGCAATTCTGGCTCAACCTCGTGGGAGGGCGCGAGAGCATCACCTTCCTCACACCTGAGCAGGCGCGGCGGGCCGGTGCGAGTGACGAGGAGCTGGCCAATCCGGATTTCGTCAGGGCGGTCCCGGCGTTAGAAGAGGCCGACCGGTTCGATGCGGGTCTTTTCGGTATGACCGCGCTCGAGGCGGAGATCTGCGACCCGCAGTTCCGCTTGTTCCTGGAGATCTGCCACGCGGCGATGGAGAACGCCGGCCACGATCCCTTCGGCGCCGGCCAGAGCGTGGGCGTCTTCGGCGCCGCCAGCTACAACCAGTACCTGCGGCACATCTTCACCACCCGGCCCGACCTGCTGGAAAGCCGCAACGAGCTCCAGTGGCTCCCGTTGAACGACCCGGGCTACCTGGCCACCCTCGTCTCCTACAAGCTGAACCTGCGCGGCCCTAGCATGACGGTGCTGACCGCATGCTCCAGTTCACTGGTGGCGGTGCACCTGGCCGCGCAGGCGTTGCGGGCCGGGGAGTGCGAGATGGCCCTGGCCGGAGGCGTCTCAGTGAATCTGGCGCCAGGACACCTGTGGACGCCGGGCGGCATCCTGACGAGCGATGGCCACTGCCGCCCCTTCGACGCGTCGGGGTCGGGCACGCTGTTCGGCAGTGGAGCCGGTGTGGTCGTGCTCAAGCGCTTGGACGACGCGTTCGCCGAAGGCGACCAGATCCGCGCGGTCATCCTCGGCGACGCCGTCAACAATGACGGAGCGGAGAAGGTCTCCTTCAGCGCGCCGAGCATCTCCGGTCAGTGCATGGCCATCGCGGAGGCCATGGCACTGGCCGACGTCCACCCCGCGGATGTGCAGTACGTCGAGGCGCACGCCACCGGCACGCGGCTCGGCGATCCCGTCGAGGTCGCGGCGCTGGCGCAGGCGTATGCCACGCTCGCCGGCGAGCCCCTGCCGCTCTCCGGCACAGCCATCGGCTCGGTCAAGTCCAACATCGGCCACATGAACGAGGCGTCTGGAGTGGCCGGGCTCATCAAGACGGTTCTGATGCTCGAACGCGGGGCGATCGTCCCCAGCGTCAACGTCGAGACGGTCAACCCGCTCCTGGAGATCGAGAAGACGCCGTTCAATGTTGCCAGAGAGCTGCGTCCATGGCCGCGGCGGGCGGATCGGCCACGGGTCGCGGCCGTCAACTCGCTCGGGGTCGGCGGCACGAACGCTCACATGGTGCTCTCGGAAGCCCCCGTGGTCTCCAGCATCACGGAGCCGCCCCGGCCGCGTGTCGTGGCCTGGTCTGCGCGAACCTTCGGCGCACTACGAAGGCTGCAGGACTCTCTCGCCGCATTCTTCGAGACCTGCGACGAGGAGACGTTCCCTGACGCGGTCGGCACTCTCCAGCACGGCCGTACGCCGCACCAGGCCCGGGCCGCTGTCGTCAGTGACTCCGCCGCCGGGGCCGCCGGCCTGCTGCGCGGCACCAAGGTCATCTCCGGTGAGGCCAAGGAGGGGGTCCGTCCCGTCTTCTTGTTCCCCGGTCAGGGGGCTCACCGCGCCCGCATGGCGAGCGGCCTGTACGGCACAGCGCGCGGGTTCACGATCGCCATGGACGAGTGCCTGGACCTGCTGGAGGAGCACGGCCTGCGTCTTCACGACGTCTGGCTGGAGGACACCCGCTTGGAGGACACGGCACTGGTGCAGCCGCTGCTGTTCGCCGTGGAGTACGCCCTGGCTGCGATGTGGATCTCGGGCGGCATCGGGCCCGGCGCCGTGGCGGGTCACAGTCTGGGCGAGCTGACCGCGGCCACTGTGGCCGGGGTGTTCGACCTGCCCGACGCCGTACGCCTTGTGGTCGCGCGGGCGCGGGCCATGAGTGAGCATTCCGTCCGCGGCGGCATGCTGGCGCTGGCCGCGGAGCCCGACCGGATCGCCGAAGTGCTTACCGAAGGGCTGGCGATCGCAGCTGTCAACGGTCCGAAGCAGACGGTGGTGTCCGGGCCGGATGAGGCACTGGCCGACCTCGCCGGAGAGCTGGCCGAGTTGGGGATCCAGGCCAGGCGCCTGCCTGTCGCTCACCCGTTCCATCATCCCGGCTGGTCGGATGCGGCGGACCGGTTCATGGAGGCGTTCGGCGACGTCACGCCCAGCCTGCCTCGCATCCCTCTCTACTCCGGGCGTACCGGCGCGCGGGTGACGGATGAGGCGCTGGATCCCGAGTTCTGGGCTGGCCAGCTCATTCATCCCGTGCGCTTCTGGGACGCGCTCGACGCCATGCTGTCCGAGGGCTCCGGTCACCTTCTGCTGGAGGTGGGGCCGGGCACCACACTGGGTGGGCTGGCCAGCCGTCACGGCTCGGTAAGGAAGAGACACGTCACCGTCGTGAGCACCCTCCAGGGAGAGGGGGACATGATCGCCGTGTTGTCGGCCGCCGCGATGCTGTGGACCCGTGGCCTGCCGCTCGACTGGGCAGCACTCGGTCAGACGCCTCCTGAGAGGCGATGCATCCTGCCCGGCTATCCCTACGAACGTGAACGCCACTGGGCGGAACCGGAGCCTCAGCGGTCGGCGCCCAGGAGGTCGCCCGAGCCCCGGACGTCCATGACGGTCGTTGAGTGGACGCAGCAGGCCAGGCCCGACGAGGTCGCGGGCGGCGGCACTGCGCTCGTGCTATTGCCAAATGACGACCGCGCGCTGACCGTGCTCCTTGCCGTCCAGCAGGCCGGACATTCGGTTATCAGGGTGTACGCCGGCACGCGATATGCCGAGCACGGGGCCGATTTCTCCATCCGCCACCCCGGTGACCTCGCCCGGGTGCTGGACGCTCTCGCCGCCAGGAATGTCGCGATCAGTCTCGTGGTGCATGCCATGACGGCGGAGCCCTTCAGGCCGCTCACGGCGGAGAGTTTGCCCGGCCAGCTCGACACCGCCTTCGCCGGCCCTTTCATGCTGGCGAAGCTGATCCTGCAGCGCTACCCGGCGGGATCGCTGCCTCGGTTCGCCGTCGTGACCGCCTACTCTGCGGACGTGTCCGGAGGCGACCGCCTCGATTCCGCCAAGGCGACGATCCACGGGCTCGTGCGCAGTCTGCTCTCGGAAGAGCCGCGGCTGGTGGGCGGTGTGATCGACGTGGGCGAGCGGGTGGAGGTCGCCGACCTCGCGGCGGAGCTGCGAGTCGCGGCGCCCGCCGAACTCGTAGCCCTGCGGGGTGGACGCCGCTGGGTGCCCATCGAACGTCCACTGGCGCTGCCGCGCCCAGGTCGTGACGTGCTGCGGGAGCAGGGGGTCTACCTCGTCACAGGAGGCTTCGGCGGGCTGGGCCGCACGCTCGCCACAAAGCTGGCGGGAACAGGGCTGCGGCCACGGCTCGTTCTGATGGGCCGCGTGGCCGAGGACCGCGGGATAGTTGCCGACCTGCGTGCGTGCGGAGCCGAAGTGCTCTCCGTCGCCGGTGACGTCGCCGACCCGGCGGCGCTCCGGGCGGCAATTGACGCGGCCACCACCCGCTTTGGGCCGGTCAACGGGGTCTTCCACCTGGCTGGGGTGCCCGGGGACAGGATGATCGCTTTCCGGGAGCTAGACGATGCCCGGTCCGTGCTCGCCCCGAAGACGCTGGGCACGGTGAACCTGGCCGAGGCGTTCGCCGGGCGACCGCCACTCGACTTCGCCGTCTTCTTCTCCAGCAGGGCCGCGCTCGAAGGGCTGGTCGGCGGCGCCGACTATGCGGCGGCGAACGCGTTCATGGACGTCTTCGCGGAGACGACCTCGCTGGCCAATGGCAATGTCCTGAGCGTGGCATGGCCGGTCTGGCAGGGCCCGGGCATGGTGGATCACAATGGGCCTGACCTCGCGGCGCTCCCCGGCGCCATCGCCAGGATGGTCCGGCAGGATGCCCCGGCGACCGTAGTCTGGGAAGACGACATCGCTGCGGCCACGCACTGGATGCTCGACGAGCACAGGCTCGATGGCAGGCCTCTGCTGCCCGGAACCGGCTACCTGGAAATGGTTACCACTGTATTCAGCGATCGGCTGAAGGAGGCGGGCCAGGCGGTCGAGTTGTCGGAGATGTTGTTCCGGGCGCCGCTCCTCGACGAGGGGACACGTCGGCTGCGGCTGGAGCTCACGCCGTCCGGGGACGGTTATGACATCGAGGTGTCCTCCCGGCCGTCGGACAATCCGGGGGCGACATGGGTCGTCCACGTCACCGGCCGCGTGCGCGGCGTCGAGGCGCGGGCCGAGAAAGTCGATTTCGTCGCCGTTCGCGACAGGCTGGAGGCGGCGGGTACGAAGACCGCGGTCACACCCAGGGGGCGCCCGCGAGGCGCGTTCGCCCTCGGGCCCAGGTGGCGCAACGTGGTCATGACGTGGGAAGCCGGTGACGAGCAGCTCCTGCATGCGCGTCTTTCCTCGGCTTTCGCCGGCGACCTCTCCGAGCATCGCCTGCACCCGGCGTTGCTCGACACGGTGACGGCGGCCATAAGGCCGCAGTTCACCGATCCTTTCATTCCCTTCCTGTACGAACGGATGGTTCTGCGTGCCGACCTGCCCGCGGAGTTCTACGCGTACGTGCGGCGGACGCGGATGAGCGAGGACACGATCGCAGGCGATATAGACCTGCTGACCGAGGACGGCACAATCCTTGCCCGGATCGTCGGGTTCACGATGCGCCGGGCCGATCTGTCGAACGGCCTCGACGCACCGCGCGAGACTCCGGATCGCCTGGAGGCCGGGCTGGATCGCGAGGAGGGGATGCGGCTGCTGTTCACGCTGCTGGCCAGTGACGCCCCGCATGCCGTGGCGGTCAGCCCGCACCCGGACGGCGGTCCTGTGCCGGTGCGAGAAGCGGTGGTAGGGGAGACAGAGCCGCAGCGGGACGCCGCCGCCGAGCCGGCCCGTTCCGCAGCTGACCTGGCGACCGATGCGGCGGGCGCTCTGCCGGAACGGCTTCGTGAGCTGTGGACCCAGTCGGTCGGCTCGTCGCCGGCGAGCGACGACGACGACTTCTTCGAGGCGGGCGGCAACTCGCTGAGCGCCGTAGAGCTGATGGCTAGGATCCGGGCGCAACTCGGCGTCGAGCTGAGCATCGGGCGTCTCTTGGAGATCAGGACCTTCGGCGGCCTGCTGGCCGTCCTGGCCGAGGACTGATTCGGGGTGGCGCAATTGACGATCAACCAACGGCTCGATGCAGAGGAACTGCTGACGACCACTCGCACCGTGCGAAAGCGACTGGACCTCGGCCGTGACGTTCCGATCGAACTCGTACGGGAGTGCCTGGAGATCGCCCTGCAGGCGCCGAACGCTGGCAACGGCCAGAGCTGGCACTGGGTCGTCGTGACCGATCGGACGACCCGTGCTCGCATCGGGGAGCTTTACCGGCGCGCGTTCGAGGAGTCCTACGGGAGCGGCGGCCCCGCAACCGAACCGCGCACGGGTGACCTGGCCCGGCTCAAAGCCCGCTGGCGCGTTGCGGAGAGTGCCGCCTATCTCGCGAAGCACATGGGAGAGGTGCCGGTGTTGGTGGTCCCATGCCTGCGGCTGCTCCCGGGCGGGCTTCCCGGTGGCAACCAGGCTGGGCTGTGGGGATCCCTGCTGCCGGCGGCGTGGAGTTACATGCTGGCCGCCCGCACCCGTGGGCTGGGCACGGCCTGGACGTCGCTGCACCTGGCATACGAAGGCGAAGTCGCCGAATTGCTCGGCCTACCTGCCGACGTCCGCCAGGGTGCCCTCATCCCGACTGCGTACTACACGGGAGAGACCTTTCGGCCTGGCGCTCGCATCCCGCTCGGAGAGGTCTTCCACTTCGACCGATGGTGAGCCGCCCGATAACGAGCCGGCGAGTGGTGAGCCGCCCAGATGTGACGAACGCCTCCATGAACCTGTCTTGACTTTGATGAATCTGCGCTGAATCAGCAGATCTGGTCTGATTTACTTGATCACATTTAAGCCCTATCGACACGGGGGACGTCTTACGGGCTGGGCAGGCGACGCCTGTGGGTGTCCCCCATGGGGGATGACATATGGAGTTCCAGGTGCTCGGCCCTGTCGGCGCGACCGTGGGTGCTCGGCATGTGGACATCGGCCCGGCGCGGCAACAGTGTGTTCTGGCCGCGTTACTGATCGACGTGGGTCAGGTCGTCTCGACGGACCAGTTGATCTATCGCGTCTGGGCCGAAGCCCCGCCCGGCGGTGCCCGCAATACCCTGAACAGCTATCTGGCGCGCATCCGTACGATCCTGCAGTCCCTGGGCACGGACGCGGATGGTGTCGCGCTGGTCCGGCACACGGGCGGATACGCGCTCGAGGCCGACGCTGAACGGGTGGATCTGTACTGCTTTCGCCGCCTGGTGAGGCAGGCACGAGACGTTGCTGATGATCGCGCCGGGCGCCTGCTGCGCGAGGCGCTCGACCTGTGGCAGGCGGATGCCCTCACTGGTCTGTCGGGCGATTGGGCGGAGGCGACGCGGGCTCAGCTGGACGACGAGCGCGTCAGGGCATCCCTGCTGTATCAGGACATCCAGTTGAAACGAGGGCGGCACGAGGAGTTACTGCCCGAACTGCGTGACCTGATCTCGTCCCATCCGTTCGACGAGCGACTGGTCGCGCGGCTCATGATGGTGCTGTACCGGTCCGGGCGCCAGGCCGAAGCACTCCAGCTGTACGAGCAGGTCCGGTCCCAGCTGGCCGAGCAATTGGGCGTCGACCCCAGCCCTGAACTGCAGGCCCGTCATCTGGAGGTGCTGTCCTCCACGCCTGTTTCGTCGCGTCCTACCACCGTGTCCACGTTGCCCATACCGCGTCAGCTACCTCTGGCCCCGGTGAATTTCGAGGGCCGGGCGCGCGAGCTGGCCGCGCTCGATCGCATGGACGAGCAGAACACCGATCGGCTGGTCACGCTCGTCGGCACGGGCGGGATCGGCAAGACCTATCTGGCCCTGCACTGGGCTCACACAAATCTCGACCGGTTCCCCGACGGGCAACTGTTCGCCAATCTGCGGGGCTTCGACGCAGCGGGTGAGCACACCGAACCGTTGGCTGTGCTGCGTGGCTTCATCGAGGCGCTGGGGGTCGAGCCCGGGGCCATACCGGCTGACCCCGATGCGCAGTCCGCCCTTTATCGTTCGCTGGTCGCCGACAGGCGCCTGCTCATCGTCCTGGACGACGCGCGCGACGCGGCCCATGTCATTCCGGTCCTGCCCGGCAGCCCGGCCTGCACTGTCCTGATCACGAGCCGTAATCGACTCGCCGACCTGGCGGTCACGCACGGCGCCAGGACTCTCGCTCTGGATGTGCTTGATCCAGGGGCGGCACGCCGGATGCTCACCCTTCGGATCGGTAAGGTCCGGGCGGCTGCGGAGGCCGACGCCGTGACGGCTCTGCTGGAGTACTGTGCGGGCCTGCCGCTCGCCCTCGGCATTCTGGCCTCGCGCGCGATGACCCACCCAGGTCTTCCGCTCGCTTTCCTCGCCGAGGAACTGAGGGAGGAATCCAGCCGACTGGACGCGCTCCACGTCGGTGGCCCGGGCACGGACATCCGGGCGATCTTCGCCTCCTCCTACCGTTCTCTTGAGCCCTCCGCGGCCAGGGCCTTGGGGTTGCTGGGGCTGGCACCGGGGCCGACCATCGGCCTGCTCGCCGTCACCGCTTTGCTCGACCTGCCGATCGGGCGCGCTCGCTCCCTGTTACGTAGTCTGGAAGACGCGCACCTGCTCTGCCAGTACGTTCCCCAGCGGTACCGCATGCACGACCTCGTCCGCCTCTGCGCCATGGAAACGGCAGAGCGTGACATCTCAGCCGAGGAGCGAACGGTCGCCATGCGCCGCCTGGGCGGCTTCTACCTCCGCGGTGCCTTCGCCGCTGACCGGCTACTGTACCCCAATCGGCCGGGCCTCGGGCTGGACCTGCCGGTAGACGGTCTCGCCCCGGAGCCGCCGCGAGACACAGCGGCGGCGTTGGCCTGGTTCGACGCCGAGTACGTCTGCCTGATGGCCATTCAGCGGCTCACCGCGGCGTGGGGTTGGGACACCGCGACGTTGCAGCTGGCCTGGGCGCTGGACACATACTGCTGGCGTCAGGTGCGCCTCGTGGACGGCTCGGGCATGTGGGCGGCCGGGTTGGAGGCCGCGGAACGTTTGGAGGACACCGCCGCCCGCGCGGTGGCTCATTGGCGGTTGGGGTTCTCCAGGGCGATGGTGGGAGAGCGCGACGGGGTGCTCGGCCATATGTACCAGGCGTTATCCCTGTTCAAGGAGTCCGGTGATGCCGTGTCGGCAGCTCACGTTCACCAGTCGCTGGGCTGGGTCTTTACGCAGTGGGGCGAGCGACGGCAAGCTCTGCATCACAGTAGCCGGGCTCTGGCGGACTTTCAGACACTCGACACCCCGGCCTGGGAGGCCAACGCTCTGAATGCGGCGGCCTGGTGTCTGGCCCAGCTCGACCAGCACAAACAGGCATATGTCTACTGCGAGCAAGCTCTCGCCTTGTTCCGCGAGCAGGACGACCTCGACGGCGAGGCTGCCACGCTGGACAGCATGGGGTACATCAGTCACCGTATGGGCCGGCACAACGAGGCCATTGGGCACTACCGCTGCGCCGTGGAGCTTCGCGACGCCACGGGAAACGCCAGCCAGAAAGCAGACACCCTGAACCGGATGGGTGACGCCCACGAGGCAGCGGGCGAGCACGCCCAGGCCTACCAGGCCTGGGCGCATGCGTTGGACCTCTACCGTCGTCAGCATCGCGTGAAAGACGCCGAACGGACCCAGGCCAAACTCGATGCGGCGGGTTACTCCGCAGCCGGACCGCAGATGTAGGAGTTGTACGTGGAATACTCGCTGCGCTTACCGGCCTCATGGACCGTCCCATGGCGGTCGACGATGTATCGGCCGATGACTTCGGTTCGTGTGGCGTCGGAATAGTACGTGGTGGGATACGTGTGGTGCGGGTCGGGGAAACTGGCCTGCGCCGGTATAGAGAGGAACGTGCAACCGGCGCAAGCGAGGAAGAGGGCGAGCGTTATGCGCATTTCTCTATTCCCTTTGAGTCGCAGGCGGCACGGAATCGCGCGGCAGAATCGAGAACTGTGTCAAGTGAGGTGCCCAGCAGATTCCGGACAGTCAGCTATACAAGCTGACAGCAGTCTGGAGGAAGTAGGTACATGACGAGGCGTCGCAGGCAGTTCTCGACCGAGTTCAAGGAAGAAGCCGTCCGCATGGTCCTGGACGGCGATCGCGCGGGCGCATCGGTGGCCGCAAGTGTGGGATCAACGCCGGCACCCTGGGCAGTCTAGGTGAACAGGTATCGGATCATCCACGGCCAAGACGAGCAGCAGTCGGCTTCCGGTCCGGAGCGGGTGCGGATCTGGGAGTTGGAGCGGGAGAACGCCGAACTGCGCGAGAAGCTGGCGTTCTTGAAAAAGCAGCCGCCTTCTTCGCGGCCGAGAGTCGATGACGCTCGCCACGCACGAGCTGATCGATGCGGAGAAGGCCCACCACGCGATCGTCAAGATCGCGCCTGGCCGAACGTGTCCCGCTCGGGCTACTACAAGTGGCGCGAGCGGACGGCCTCGGCCACCGCCCAACGCCGCGCGCTGCTCACTCAGCTGGTCACGGAGGTCTTCGCCGACTCGCACGAGACCTACGGCCACCGGCGGGCGCACGCCGCCCTGCGGTCCTCGGCTGAGCCATGGCCGACCACTACCGCACCAAGCTGATCAAGGACACAATCCGGATGGGAGCCGGCACCGGCCTCGTCCAGCCCGGTGCCGTCTTCCACTCCGACCGCGGCTCGAATCACACCTCAAATGAGTTCGGCCGGTTTCTGACCGGCCGGCGCATCCGCCGCTCGGTCGGCCGCACCGGTGTTTACTACGACAACGCGATGGCAGAGTCGTCCTTCAGCACGATCAAGAACGAATGGCACCACCGCTTCGGCTTCACCAGTCGGGCCAAGGCGAAACGGCAGGTCATTCGCTACATCGAAGGTTCTGCAGCCGGCGGCGCCTGCACTCGGCGCTCGGCTACCGGCCACTCCTTGACGTGCTCAACGAGTCCCTTTCATCCCAAGCAGCCGCGTAGGCTACGCCATAAGGCGGCTGTCCGGAATCACCGTGGCTCCTCAAAGCCATGATCGTGGGGATTCCGACGCTGTGCATGTTCATGAATTCTGGCTCATCGGGACTGTCTAGAAAACGGTGTTTCTCGATCTCGATTCGTTATCGGGTGGTCGGGGTCAGGCGGCCTTCGAAGGTGATGGCGAAGGCGTTCAGGGCGGCCTTCCAGCGGGTGATCCAG
>NZ_JAHDTF010000028.1 GCF_018531465.1 Sphaerisporangium fuscum | reverse complement strand
CGCGTGGGCGACCGCGTCCGGGGCGGTCGCCGCGCGACCGGGCGGCCGGGACCGGCGGCGTCGTGCTCGCCGTGGCCGGCGCCGGAGCGGTGATCTGGGGGGATCCGGCCGCGGGGACGCCCGGCTGGTACCTGTGGGCCGACGTGGCCGGCGGGGCCCTGGCGTGCGCGGGGCTGTGGCTGTGCCGGCGGTGGCCGGTGGGCGCCTCGCTGGCCGTCATCGCGCTGTCGGTCCCGGCGGCGGCCGCGTCGGTGGCCGCGGGGATCGCCACGCTCGTCGCGGCGCTGTACCGGCGACCGCCCGTGGCCGTCGCGGTGGGGGTGGCATGGGTGGCGGCGACGCTGGTCAGGTTCGCCCTGCGGCCGCCCGGGCTGGCGCCGTACCCGGTGTGGGCGCTGGTCGGCGTGCTGTTCGGCGGGGCGATCACCGGCTGGGGCATCCTGGCCAGGACCCGTCGGGAGCTGCTGGCGTCACTGGCGGAACGGGCCCGCCGCGCCGAGGCCGACCAGCGGCTGCGCGCGGAGGAGGCCCGCCGCGCCGAACGCCTCGGCATCGCGCGCGAGATGCACGACGTGCTCGCCCACCGGCTGTCGCTGCTGGCGGTGCACGCCGGGGCGCTGGCGTTCAACGCCGGCGCCAGGCCGGACGAGGTCGCCGAAGCCGCCGGGGTGATCCGGACCAGCGCGCACGAGGCCCTGCAGGAACTGCGCGCGGTCATCTCCGTGCTGCGCGAGAGCCCGTCGGCCGAGCTCCCGCTGACCGGGCTCGCGCCGCTGCTGGAGGAGTCGCGGCGGGCCGGGATGCGCATCGAGCTGCACGAACACGACGTACGCTTCGCCGACCTGCCGGAGACGACCCGGCGCACCGCCTACCGCGTCGTGCAGGAGGGGCTGACCAACGCCCGCAAGCACGCGCCCGGCCGGCCCGTCACCGTCATTGTTTCCGGCGCGGCCGGCGGCGAGCTGACGGTCGAGGTGCGCAACCCGCTGCCCGCCGGGCGGGAGGCGGCGGGGCTGGCCACGACCGGGGCCGGAGCGGGGCTGGCCGGTCTGGAGGAACGGGTCTCGCTGGCGGGCGGGCGCCTGGAGCGGGGGCCCACCGACGGCGGCGGGTTCCGGCTGGCGGCGCGGCTACCATGGCCACGTGAGCGGCCCCATGAGTGAGCCGGTGAGCGGGTCCGCGGGCGCGCCCGGGGGTGAGGTCACGGGTGCGTCCGTGAGCGGGTCCGTGAGTGTGACCGCGGGTGAGGTCGCGAGTGCGCCCGTGAGCGGGTCCGTGAGTGCGCCCGCGGGTGAGGTCGTGGGTGCCCCCGTGAGCGGGTCCCCAGGTGCGCCCGCGGGTGCGTCGCCCGGCGGGCCCGGGAGCGCGTCCGCGGCGATCCGGGTGCTCATCGTCGACGACGACGCGCTCGTCCGCGCCGGGCTGACGCTGATGCTCAAGGGCGCGCCCGCCCTCCAGGTGGTGGGCGCGGTGGCCGACGGCGCGCAGGTCCAAGCCGCGGTCGGCGAGCACTCCCCCGACGTGGTGCTGATGGACATCCGGATGGCCGGCGTCGACGGCATCGACGCCACCCGCCGGCTGCGTGCCCGCCAGGACGCGCCGGAGGTCATCATCCTGACCACGTTCGACGCCGACGAGCACGTGTTCCGGGCGCTGCGCGCGGGAGCCAGCGGGTTCCTGCTGAAGGACACGCCGCCCGAGGGGATCGTCGAGGCGATCCGGCGCGTCGCCGCCGGCGAGCCCAGCCTGTCGCCCAGCGTCACCCGGCGGCTGATCGCGCACCTCGTGCCCGAGGAGGACGACCGGCGGCGGGCCGACGCCCGGCGGGTGCTGTCGGCGCTCAGCGGCCGCGAGCGGGAGGTGGCGCTCGCGGTCGGGCAGGGCAAGAGCAACGCCGTCATCGCCGGCGAGCTGCACATGAGCGTGGGCACGGTCAAGGGCTACATCTCCCGCATCCTCACCAAGGGGGGCCTGGACAACCGCGTCCAGCTGGCCCTGGTCGTCCACGACGCCTCGTAGGACGCCCGCCCGCGCTCAGCACCCGCCCGCGCACAGCGGCCGCGCGCGCCCGCTCGGCGAACGGCGGGCAGGGCGACGCCGGAGGGCGGGCCGCCCTGCCCGGCGACCTCGCACAGGCTCGGCCGCCGCGACCGCGTCGTGCCGCGGCTTCCTGACCGGCCGGTTCCGCCAGGCGGCCTTCGGCGAGGACGACCACCGTGCGCGAAACCCTCCGGTTTCATCAGGAAAACCTCGCGGCTAAGCTCGCCATCGTCGACAAGATCGAAGAAGTAGCCGCACATGTTCACGAGCGTCCCGACGACAATCCGGACAGGCATGGCGCGCCGGTACGTTGGACCTGCGCGATGTGCCGCCGGGATCGGTAAGACTTGGATGGCTGGGGCTTGTGCCGGCGCCGCGAACGCCAACTTCCGCCGTGGACGGCCCGTGACGCCGTATGAGGAGCCGATCCGCTTGAGCCATCGGGACGATACCGAATTCTGGGCGTGCCCTCACGGGCGGGACGCCCGCCAAGGCTGCGTCACCTGTTACGAGGAGGCGGTCGATCCGGATCTGGCCCTGCCGCTTTGGGACGTCGCGGTGTGGTTCACCTCCGAGCGGCCGATTCCCGTCAAGGCGCTGCAGGACGTCCACCGACACGGCCGCCGGTTCCTCCTGGACAAGCTGTCCGCCCCGCACATCTACCTTCTGACCGGCCATTCGCACGCCGCCGGAGGCGGGCAGGCCGTGGCCGGAGTCGTCGGCTTCCTGGTCCACAACCAGCATGTGGTGGACGAGTTCGTCGTACGGGACACTCGCGCGGTACGGCTGTCGCCGCCTCCGAACCTCTCCAGCGGCGAGAGGGTCTGGCCCTGACCTTCCTTCCCGGATGGGGCCGCGGCCGGAGGCTTCTACGGACGTCCGGTGGAGGGCAGGCATGAGGGGCCCGGGGCACGCATCCGTAAGGGGCGATCAGCGGTCCGCGCGATAAGCCCCAAAGCAGCGAGTCGGCGCAGGTCAGACCCTTGATCGAAGACGGGTCCCGCGGCCGTGATCGCGTGGTCGGACCATTCCAGCCGATGTCGAGTGCCTTCAGCTGCTTCCAGGGCATGTAGCGATGCAGGAAGGCCGCCGCTTCCAGGCCAAGAAATCTATCGTGGCCGTGTTAGACATTCGCGGCCGATGGGGCTAGTCTTTCTGACATCGCAAGGACGGATCCACCGGGCAGCAAGAAGCAGTACTGGCACCACGACGAACTGCCCGCAACGAGGATGAAGTTGAGATTGATGGCAGAAGGTCGGACGTGACGGGCCAGCGCAGTGGTAAGGGGCCTTGATCGTGGACGCGCTGCCGAAGGTGAATTGGACGGCAGTCCACAAGCTAGAGAAGAAGGGAGCGTTGGACGCCATCAGGATCGCCCGGCGCCGGCTGCATGCCGCCGCTCGGGTACCGCAGTTCCACAGATAGGAAGGTGGTCTACGGTCACGCATTCGCGATCCCCGCATCACTGCCGCACAGTACGGCGGTGGCGGAAAACAGTAAGCCGGCCAGATGGCCGGTAGATGGTGTTGAACGTCTTCGGGGCTCCGGCGCAACAGGCGCCGGGGCCCCCTGTTCGCGTGATGAAAGGCATCTATGGATCAAACCCACCCAACCGGCGTTGATAAGCCCGTTCCCGCCAGCACCGGTGACAGTACCGAAGACCGGTTCGACGATGAGGACTATCCCGCCTACAGCATGGGCGCGGCCGCGGAGATGCTTCAGGTCACTCCGACGTTCCTGCGGGCTCTGGGCGCCGCCGGCCTGATCGAGCCGCGACGCTCCAGCGGTGGCCACCGTCGCTACTCCCGCTACCAGCTACGCCTGGCCGCCAGGGCCCGGGAACTTGTCGACCAGGGCACACCCATTGAAGCCGCCTGCCGGATCATCGTCTTGGAAGACCAGCTCGCTGAGGCGCTGCGCATCAATGAGGCGCGCGGCCGCCCAGCCGGACACTGAGCGGCGACGGCTTGCTCCCCCCGCACAGCCGGCAGATCAAGGCGACCCGCCACGCGGGCCGCGGCTGCGCCTCAGCCGCACCGCAGGTTTCCCGGCTGCCGGTGCCCGGGGCGCGACTCACCCAGGCACATAGCGGCGGGGCATGGGTCGGCTGTGCTATCTTAGGTCCAGTTGCAGTTGTGGTACCCATAAGAACTTGTGTGCACCTGACGGTTGTAGCCTCAGGTGCATTTTTTGTTTGCCGGTCTTCTCCGGGTGGGCCTATCGCGGCGACGCGGAGTTCGTGCACTGCGGATTCCGGCTTCACCTATCAAGAGGAGATCGACATGGCTAATGGCACCGTGAAGTGGTTCAACGCGGAAAAGGGTTTCGGCTTCATCGAGCAGGACGGCGGCGGCCCCGACGTCTTCGCGCACTACTCCAACATCGTCTCTCAGGGCGGTTACCGCGAGCTGCGCGACGGCCAGAAGGTGGCCTTCGATGTCACCCAGGGCCAGAAGGGCCCGCAGGCCGAGAACATCGTTCCCGCCTGACAGAGCACCGCCACCAGCCAGGCTCGCACCCTCACAGGTGCGGGCCTGGCTGGTTTTCCGGCTGCTGTATCGCTGTCCGCGCTAGGCGAGCGCAGCGCGCCGTGGGCTCGCCGGGCGATGTCGGCGACCAGTTCGCGGTGCGTGTTCGGCGAAGGACCGCTGGGCAGCAGGGCGTAGACCGTCCCCTCGATCAGCGCGCAGCCGTGCCTGCCGTAGTGGGCCTCGCAGTGCAGGCTCACCAGGTCGGCGAGCCGGGTGGTCGCGTGTGCCGCGACGACCTCCTCGGCCTCGTCCGAGGCGACGGCGAACGCGGCCACCGCGACGCGCAGGTTCGGGTCCAGGCCGAGCTGCGGGGGCCACCGCGGTGACGCTGCTCGGGTCGGCGAGCAGCCGCCGTAACAGGTCGGCGCGCCTGCGCCGGACGGCGTCGACCGCGGTACGGGCCGCGAGCAGGTGCCGCGAGACGATGTCCGCCACGTCGGAGAGGGCCTGTTCGGCGGCGGAGTCGAGGCAGTCCCCGGCATCGACGACCCAGATCGACCCCGGTTCCCCGCTTCCCGCGCGGACCGCGACACCGAGACGAGGAAGACCGCCGGGGATGGCGGGGAACCGGCAGGTGCGCACCACCTGGGCGATCGCGCGGTACTGCGCGTCGCGGGCCGTGACCCTCCTGATCGACACCGACGAGTTCGACTCGGCCCGGGTCGGCTCCATCATCGGCGATCTCATCCGCTGCCTCCGCTGACCGGCACGCTCCCGAGCCGCCGGCCGCCGCCGATCAAGGCGCGGCGGCGAGCTTCGCGACATCGGGGGCGTAGACGGTCATCCAGTGCGGATGCAGCCGGTAGTAGACCACTTGGTGGTCCCAGTCGAAGGCGTTCTCACCGTAGAAGTCCTTGAAGTACTCGAGGAGGTCCGGCCAGTCCGCCGCCGGCTCGCCGTCGTCGGGGTTGAGGATCTCCACCGTGCCGTGGGTGAACACGCCCAGGTCCTCTCCGCGCATGTAGGCGACGCTGGCGGCGGGACGGGCGGCGAGGTGGCGGGCCTTGGCGGCGCCGCGCGCCGTGCCGAAGTGCCACTTGCCGTGCAGGAAATGCCCGTCCGCACCACTGATCCGTGGCTCGCCCTTCGCCGTGACGGTGGACAACGCGAGCGTGCGCATGCCGGTCAGGACACGGGTGAGTTGCTCCGCGCCCAGCGTGTTCTCCGTGACGATCGAGCGGAGGTGCGAGGTGGAGCGGGAGAGGGAGGCTTCGAGGAGGGCCTGGAGCTCTTCGAGCTCTTCCGGCGTTTCGCGCATCGAGATCCTTGTCTTTCCGTGGTCCTGGTCCACGTCCCCATCGACGTCGACCGGTACGGCCATCCTCGACGCAAAATCGGACATCTTGTGTCGTATTTTCTCATCCGTCTTGTGACGTCGCCGGCGACGTTTCCACGGCTGCCGGCTTCCCGCCGTCGACGTCGGCCACGGTGGAGATCGGGGTGTTGAGGATGCCGTCGAACGCGTCGAGGACGGGGGTGTGCACGTAGGCGCTCTGTATCCGGATGCGGTCGGGGCCGGCGCCGCCGGAATCCCGCGTGCGCGCCCGGCGGGCGTCGGCGAGGCTCAGCCCGAGGCCGGCGTCGGCGAAGGCGGCTTCGACGCTTCCCGGCTCGGGCGGCTCCAGCGCGGTGTCGTCGATGGCGAACCCGAAGCGGGCGTCCTCGTCGGGACGCATGTCGGCGGTGTGTCCGGCCGTGCTGGTCAGGGCGAGGGCGAAGTAGTCGTCGCCGAGGGCGCTGTGCAGGTACTGGCCCATGGGCAGCCCGGTGAGGTGGCCGTTGAAGGAGATCGGTTCCTTCTGGATGTGGGCGTTGTGGGCGGCCAGCACGATGCGGGTGCCGGGTTCGGAGCGTTCCAGGTGCCACAGGACCGACCCGGCCATGTAGACGTCGCGGGCCGAGGTGTCGGCGGTCAGGCCGTTTCCGGCGTAGAGGCCGGCCATCGCGCGGAAGCCGTAGTCGGCGTGGCAGGCGGCTTCGAGGCGGCGCAGGGCGATGTCGTAACCGAGCTGGTCCCCCCGGGAGACGTACAGCGGTGCGACGGCGCGGAAGCGGATGAGCAGACGCATCAGGATGGCGCTGAGGGCGTCCTGTTCGGCGGTGGCCAGGCGCGTCCAGGCCGGCGCGGCCGAGGCCGCCGAGGGGCCGGCGAACGATCCGGCGATCCGCATCGCCGTCCGGACGGCCGGCAGGGTCTCCGGATCGATCTGCCGCAGGTAGTCGGCGACCGGGGCCAGGGCGGGGATCAAGGACCCACCGGCGGCCGGGATGTCGATCCCGGCGAAACGCACCGGCTTCGGCGCTGTGGCATTGTGCCGGCGCATCCAGCGCAGCGGCTCGTCGACTCCCACCGGGATCGCCGCGGCGAGATGGGCCGACAGATCATCGTCCGTCCCCTCCCCCTGCGCCCAGGCGTCGAGGGGGAAGCCTTCGCTGAAGCCGTACTCGAAGGCAAGGACGGTGAACCCGCAACGCTCGGCCAGGAACCGCAGGATGCGCCGGCGCATTAGTGAGAACTCGGTGATGAAGTGGGAGTTCTCACCGATCGCGACGACGCGGGCGCCGCCGATGACGTCGCCCAGCGGCTCCAGGTCGTCCAGCGGCGCCCCAGGGTCGAGGTGGGTGAGCGGGACGGCGTGGCCGCGAAGCCAGTCGGCGAAGGGATCGTGGTGGAGGGAGGCCGGCATAGAGGCTCGATTCTGGTGGTGGGAGGTGGACGAACGATGATCCGGGAGCGTGGGTCACCGCGGCTCGGCGGCGGACGGTTACGCGCCTCGCACCTGCACGGCCGCTTTCTCCAGGTCGTCGATGCCGCCGGACATGATCGTGCGGATGTGCTCGCCGATGTGCTCGAGCGGCCAGTCCCACCACGCCACAGCCAGGAGGCGCTCGATGTCGGCGTCGCTGTGGCGGCGGCGGATGAGCCCGGCCGGGTTGCCGCCGACGATGCCGTAGTCGGGGACGTCGTCGACGACGACCGAACCGGAGGCGATGATCGCTCCGTGGCCGATGCGGACGCCGGGCATCACCATCGACCGGTAGCCGAACCAGACGTCGTTGCCCACCACCGTGTCACCCCGTCCGGGCAGACCGGTGATGAGGTCGAAGTGCTCGGCCCAGGAACCGCCCATGATCGGGAAGGGGAACGTCGAGGGGCCGTCCATGCGGTGGTTGGCGCCGTTCATGATGAACCGCACGCCCTCGCCCAGCGCGCAGAACTTCCCGATGACCAGCTTCTCCGGCCCGTAGTGGTACAACACGTTACGGGTCTCGAAGGCGGTCGGATCGTCCGGATCGTCGTAGTAGGAGAACTCCCCGACCTCGATCAGCGGCGAGATGATCAGGGGTTTCAGCAGCACCACACGCGGCTGTCCGGGCATGGGATGCACCACGGTCGGGTCGGCGGGAACAGATGACATCACTGATCATTCCTTCCTGTGGCTGTCTGGGGTCCGAAAGACGGCGCGGAGGCCGGAGTCGCACGCACGGCCGGACGGGCGTCCGGTGCGCAGCCGGCCGAGCGGCGCCGTGAGCGTCCTGTCCATCCGTTCTCGCCGATGAGCCCTCGCGGCGAGCGGACAGGTCACCGGGTCACGGGCGAGCCCGCCGCCGGAGGACGGCCCGACGGCCGGCGCGGTGACCCGCGGTGGGCATGCGAGCACTCCGGAACGTTCGGGAACGGGGCGGCCGTCAGGGGCCGCGCGACTGGGCGAACATTCAGGAAGAACACCGATGACCTCACTAGTGCGACAACTGATGCATTAAGATGGTGGCATGACCCCGTCCCACTGAGCAAACCGGATGACCAGCGATGACTCCCCCAGCACCACAACCGGAGGACGCCCGGCCGGCGTCGCCGACCCGGCGCCGTCCCGGCGGCCGCACCGCCCGCATTCGCGCGCAGGTCCTCGACGCGGTCCGCGCGGAGCTCGGAGAGCACGGTTACGACGGGCTCACCATGGACACCGTCGCCGCCCGCGCGGGCGTGCACCGCGCGACGGTGTACCGGCGGTGGGGGGACGTCGGCGGCCTGCTCGCCGACGTCCTCGACGCGGCGGGCGAGGACGACTGGCAACCCCCCGACACCGGCTCGCTGGAAGGCGACCTGACAGCACTGAACGATGAGATCCAGGCGGCCCTGACCGCGCAGCCGCCGATCATGACAGCCCTGATCGCCGCCGCGTTCCGCTCGGAGAAGGCCGACCGCGCCCAACAGCGGCTCTGGGAGGACCGCTACACCCGGTGCGAGATCATCGTCAGCCGGGCGATCCAGCGCGGCGAACTCTCGCCGCGCACCGACGCCCGCCGACTGCTCGTCGCCGCCACCGCGCCGCTGTACCACCAGCTGCTGCTCCTCCGCACGCCACCCGACCCGCACCTGCCCGAGCACGCCGCCAGAACCGCCGCCCTCGCCGCCTCCGCCGGCGCCTTCACCGGACGCGGCGCCTAGCGCGACCCGACCGGCCACCTCACCGTCCGCGCCGAAGATCCGCTCGCCGTCCGTCTCGCGCCGGCGAGCGAGCCCTTCCAGGGTTTCGTATCCCGGCCCGGCCACCCGATGTTCGATCGCTGTCGTACAATCGAGTAGTTCGATTCCTGTCGAACTTCCAAGGCCGGAGGTATTTCGTGATCAAGCACAGCGAGGCACAGTACGGTCCCGACGCGCGCGACCGCCTGGCGGAAGCGGCCGACCCCTCGGTGCAAGGCGCGTACGCGGCGCTGGAGTCCTTCTACTACGCCCTCAACCACCGTGACGCCACGGCGTTGCGCGAGGACTGGAGTGACCATCCGCTGGCACAGCTCAACAACCCCATCGGGGGCATCCTGCGTTCCGGCGACGCCGTGGCGGACCTGTACGACAAGATCTTCAATGGGCCGGTACGGGTCGAGGTGACCTTCGGCGACATCGTCGAGTACTTGGGCGATGACCACGCCGTCTTCGCCGGGAGAGAGACGGGCGCCTACACCGGCCCCGATGGCGTCGCCGTGCCGCTCCGCATCCGCACCAGCCGGTACTTCCGCTACGAGAACGGCAGATGGCGCCAATTCCATCACCACGGCAGCATCGACGACGCCGACGCCCTGCGCGCCTACCAGGAGGCCGTCACCGGCTCGGCCTGAGCTCCGCCCTGTGCGGCCACGCCCTGGCGCACCTCGGCCACTCCGGTCGGCGCCGGGTACGGGCCGAGAGCCGACCGGAAGCGGCCATGAGTCGATCATGTGCGTAGTCTCGGAGGTGGACTGGAGCCTCTCCGAAGCCCTGGGACGCGGAATCTCGGAGGTCCAGCCTGAAGGCGACTCAACAGAAAGCAGGACTCCCCGTGGACCCCAGTCCCGATCGGCCGCGCATCATCCAGACCGTCGGCGACCTCGCCGCCGCCTTCCCGGCCGCCACGCCGCTGCGCATCGAGGTGGAGGAAATCGAGCCCGGCCACGATCCGAATCTCTACGGGTGGGCGGTGGTCGCCGGCGTCGTGAACCTGCCCCTCAACGACACCGGCGACATCGCCGGGCCCGGCGAGCAGATCGCCACCACCGAACCTGACGACCACGGCAACCGCCGTCCGCGCTTCACCCCCGTCGTGGCCCTGCAGTCCCGCAAGCTGGCCGTCCCCGGACAGATCGGCCCGGTCGCCCACGCGGCCGACCCCTGCCAGCGACGCATGGACGCCTACCACGACGCCGCCGACGACGGCGACATGACCCGCTACCTGATGGAACTGCTCAGCGCCGTGGAGGAACTGCGGGACGAGGTCGCCGAGGCGGCCCGCGACGAGCACCGGCGCTTCCACCCCGGCGCCCGCCGCCACCTGGCCGCCCTCGCCACGGCCCTGGAGACGGCCCGCCGGGACGCCGACGAGGCGACCCGCTACGGCACCGTCTGCGAGCTCATCCGCACCAAGCCCGACGACCCGTACGCCGAGTCACTCGGGCTCCAGACCCCGTGCGATCACGAGCACCTGTACGACATGCGCGTCGAACTCCCCGGCCAGGGCCACGACGAACTCGCCTGCCCGGTGCACGCCGCCATCGCCGAACGCACCATCCCCGGCGCGATCGTCCGCCCCGACCCCATGTAGCCCTCTGCCACCCGCCCTTTGATCCCCTGGCTGGTCCTCACCTGGATACGTGGCGGGGAGCCGGGTTCGCCGCGAACGGGCCGGTGCGTCGCCTCACATTCCGGGGGGCTGTCTTGTCGAACTGCTCGGACGAACACGTCGTCCAGCGAACAGAAAGCTCAGAGGCACCATGACCACCTCCATGCCGGCCACACCGTTCACCGCCCCGGCACCCGCGCAGCGCCTGGAGCGGACGGCAGCCGCGCTGACCGCACACGGCTTCACCGTCGAGATCCTCGACGACGCCGCCGCCGCCCGTACCCGCGTCAAAGAACTGATCCCCGAGGGCGCCACCGTGTTCACCGGGGCCAGCGAGACCCTCCGCCTGTCCGGCATCGACGAGGACATCAACGGCAGCGGGCGATACGCCTCCGTCAAGGCGCGCAGCAGGACCATGGACCGCGCCACCCAGTTGACCGAGATCTGGCAGATGATCGCCTGCCCCGACGTCATCGTCGGCAGCGTCGCCGCGGTCACCGAGACCGGATCCCTTGTGGCCGCCTCCGCCAGCGGAAGCCAGCTGGCCGGGTACTCGGGCGCCGCGGCCCGCGCGATCTGGGTCGTCGGGGCGCAGAAGGTGGTACCCGACCTGGACACCGCGCTGCGGCGCGTCGAAGACCACTGCCTCGGGCTGGAGAACGAGCGCGCCATGAAGGCCTACGGTCAGCCCAGCGCCCTCAACCGCCTTCTCATCCTCAACGCGGAACCCCACCCCGGGCGCGGCATCGTCCTGCTGCTCCGCGAAGCCATCGGATTCTGAGCCCCCGGCATCGGCCTGCGCCGGGATCGCTCCAAGCGGATGGTTCACAGGCGGCCACCTGCGAACCATCCGGGACGAACGGGCCGTGCCCGCTCGATGCACCTTGCGGCGGCTGATGGCCGCGGCGAGCACGCCACCACCTGCTCCTCAGGCGGCTTTCGCAATCGTCTCCCAGGCTGAGGCGCCGAGGATCATGTGGTCCTCCGGGAGGAGCCGGGTCGGTCCTGCGGCACGAGGCGGATCCGTGCGGGCATCGACACAGTGAGGGCATGAGAAAGACGAGAGTCGCCGCGGCGCTGGCACTGGCCGCGGCTGCGGGAGCGGTGACGGTCGGAGTGGCGCCGCAGGCGTCGGCGGCGACACGGAGGTGCGACACGAGCGCGCTGCGACGGTCGCTCGACGCGATCGTGAAGGCGGGGGGCGCGCCGGGCATCCTCGCGGCGGTCAGCTCCCCGGCGTGCGGGCAGGTGTCGCTGGGCAGCGGGGTGGCGGACGTCGTCACGGGCCGGCGGATGCGCGGCGACGAGCGGATCAGGATCGGCAGCATCACCAAGTCGTTCACGGCGACGGTGGTGCTCCAGCTCGTGGAGGAGGGCAAGATCAGCCTGGACGCGCCGCTGACGCGGTACTTACCGAACGAGAAGATCACCGTCAGGGACCTGCTCCGGCACACGAGCGGCCTCGGCGACTACACGTCCTCCGACGAGATCGACGCCTCACGCGACCGCTTCAAGCACTTCGAGCCCGAGGATCTGTTCGCGATCGGGCTGCGCGTACCGCGGTCGGACAAGCCGTGGAACTATTCGAGCACCAACTACGCCCTCCTGGCCATGATCGTGAAGCAGGCCACGGGTAACGACGTCGGCACGGAGATCACGCGGCGGATCCTCAGGCCGCTCAAGCTCACCAGGACGTGGTGGCCGGGCGACAATCCGCGCATCCCGGGACGGCACGCGCACGGTTACGTCTACGACGAGGGCGAGCGGTACGACACCACCGAGTGGAACATGATTTACGGCGGCGCGGCGGGCGCGCTCGTGTCGACCACCTCCGATCTGAACCGCTTCTGGGCCGCGTTGCTCGGCGGCGGACTGCTGCCCGCGGCCCGGCTCAAGGAGATGCGCACGACGGTCCCCGCGGATCCGGCACGCATGTGGCCGGGCGCCAACGCCGGACTCGGGCTGTACGAGACCAAGCTGAAGCACTGCGCGGGCACCTGGGTCGGGCACGGCGGCGGCGCCAACGGCTACCGCACGATCGCGGCCTCCAGCCCCGACGGCCGCCGCCAGGTCACCCTCGCGATCAACCGCCACCCGAGCGAGATCACGCCCCGGCTCCTCGACCTCGCCGACGCCACCCTCTGCGCGCTGCGCTGAAGCCGGCGAGAGCTCAGGGCGAGCATGACCAGGGCGATGTGCGGATGGAGTTCGACTCCACCGATGAGCACATGCCGACTCCAGGCGCCGCCCCCATGAATCCGGCACAAGAATTTGACAGATTCACCTTTCGATGCTCTCCCACTCTGCCTTCAGAGCGCCTTTTATCAATTTGTCAAATCGGCCCGGAAAAGGCTTTGTCACTCGAAAAAGAGGGCTACCGTAAATGCATGGAATTTCGTCGTCTAGGCCGCAGCGGACTCTCCGTCAGCGCGGTCTCCTACGGCCACTGGCTCTCGCACGACACGGCTGACCAGGAAGAACGGGCACGATCGTGCGTCGCGGCGGCACTGGACGTGGGCATCACCACGTTCATCACCGCGGACGCGTACGCGAACACCGCGGCCGAGTCCGTGCTCGGCCGCGCTCTCAAAGGACAGCGGCGGGAAAGCCTGGAGATATCCACGAAGGTGTTCTGGCCCACCGGGCCGGGCGGGCCCAACGACAAAGGCCTCGGCCGCAAGCACGTCATGGAGTCGGCGCGGGCGTCGCTGCGACGGCTGGGCACCGACTATCTCGATGTGTACCAGGCGCATCGATTCGACCGGACGGTGCCGCTGGAGGAGACCATGCTGGCGTTCGCCGACCTGGTCCGGCAGGGGCACGTGCTCTATGTCGGCGTCTCCGAATGGACGGCCGAGCAGATCACCAGGGGCGCCGCGCTCGCCCGGGAACTGCGGGTGCCGCTGGTCTCCAACGAGGCGCAGTACAGCGCGTTGTGGCGGGTGATCGAGGCGGAGGTCGTACCAGCGTGCGAACGAGAAGGGATCGGGCAGCTCGCCTGGTCCCCTCTCGCCCAGGGCGTGCTGACAGGCAAGTATCGGCCGGGACGACCGCCGCCCACGGGATCGCGCGGCGCGGACCCGGGCGGTGCGGGCGGTTTCATCCAGCCCTTCCTGCGACAGGACGTACTGGCACGGGTGCGGCGGCTGCGTCCCCTGGCCGATGAGGCAGGGCTGTCCCTGGGACGACTCGCGCTGGCCTGGGTGCTGCACAACCCCAGCGTGGCTTCGGCGATCACCGGGGCGTCGCGGCCCGAGCAGGTGCGGGAGAACGCCGAAGCGGCGGGCGTCCGGCTCGACGCCGATCTCTTGGGGCGCATCGACCAGGTGCTCGACGGCGTCGCCGAGACGAACCCGGCGCTGACGACGAGCCCGTAAGGGGACGGGCGCGCCATGACGCACGCGACGAAGCCGGCGCATGGGCGGGGTCATGTCCGCGCGAGGCACGCGAGGAGCGCCAGCTTGTCGGCACTGTCGGTGCCGGGGTCCGGGTGGAGGACGACGAGCGTCTGACCCGTCGCACCGCTGACGCCCAATCTCTCCCGGTTCAGCCGGAGACCACCTACCTGGGGATGGTCGATGCGCTTGGGTGTGCCTTCGCAGGTGTTCACGTCGTGGCGGGCCCAGAGCCTGCTGAAGAGAGGGCTGGCGAGGGAGAGTTCGCCGACGAGCTCGATGAACCGGGGGTCGTCGGTGTCGGTGCCGACGGACTCGCGGAAGCCGGCGACCATGCCCTGCGCGGCGTCCTCCCAGTCCGGGTAGAGGGCCTGCTCGGCGGGGTCCAGGAAAACGTCCCGCAGGCGGTTGCCCCCCGCCACGAGTCGCGGCGACAGAGCGGTCGCCAGCGCGTTGGCGGCGAGGACGTCGAAGTAGCGGCCCTCCACGTACGCGGGGAGCGGGAGCGTGCCGGCGAGTTTGGCGACGCCAGGAGGGACGGTTTCCTTCCGGGGCCGCCGCCGTCGCCGGGGTCTTTCCGCCCCGAGGCGTAGCAGGTAGGCCGTCGCGTCGTCGTCGAGCAGCAGCACGCGGGCGAGGGACTCGAGGACCTGCGCGGAGGGGTTGCGGTCGCGGCCCTGTTCCAGGCGCAGGTAGTAGTCGGCGCTGATGCCGGCGAGCATCGCGACCTCCTCCCGGCGCAGGCCCGGCACGCGCCGGACGCCGACGGAGGGGATGCCGGCCTGTTCAGGAGTGACGAGTTCCCGGCGGGCGCGAACGTAATCGCCAAGAAGGTTGGATTCGTCGCTCATGTCCTCACTGTAATTCGCGCCCTTTCGTGCGCGCCTGGTCCTGTCACCCCCAGGATCGTGGGGGCTCTGGCTCTGACAGAAGGCGAGCGGAAATCTCGCTTCCGGGACGAACGCCGGCGAAATCGGCTGGCGGTCCCTTCCACGGACAAGGAGCCACACCATGTCAACGTTCTTGCTCGTACACGGGGCCTGGCACAGCGGGCGATGCTGGGAGCGGGTGGTCCCATTGCTGGCATCGGCCGGGCATCGGGTGGTCGCGCCGTCGCTGACCGGCTTCGGCGACAAGGCGCATCTGCTCGGCCCCGAGATAGGGCTGGACACGCACGTCGACGACATCGTCAGGCTGATCATCGAGGAGGACCTCACCGACGTGATCCTGGTGGGCCACAGCTACGCCGGGCTGGTCATCTCGTCCGCCGCCAACCGGATCCCGGATCGGATCGCCCATCTGGTCTATCTCGACGCGATGGTCCCGGAGGACGGTGAGAGCGCGGTCGATGTGCATCCCGTCACCCAGGCCCTCATCGACCGCGCCGCGGAGTCCGGGGCCGGCTGGCGGATCCCGCCGATGCCCGAGCTGCCGCCGCCCCTGGGCCTGTTCGGGGTCACCGACCCGGCGGACGTGGCGTGGCTGCGGACGATGTTGTCGGATCAGCCGGTGCTCTGCCTGCGGCAACCGGTCCGGCTGGACAACCCGGCCGTGCACATGATTCCGCGGACGCACATTCACTGCGTCGCCCACGTGCCGGAGGGCATCAAGCGGCGGCCCGTCCCAGCGATACAGCCCAACGGCAGCCCGGCCCAGGTGTGGGAACTGGAGACGGGCCACGACTGCATGATCACCATGCCGGCCGAGCTCACCGAACTGCTGCTCAAGCTCGGCTGACCACCCACCGCGCTCCGCCAGGGCGGTGGCGGCCAGAAAAAAATCCGGAACTCGGAGCCGGCGGATGTCGAGACCGCTTCGGCGGCTCCGTCCCGGGGGTGGATCACGACAACGACCCTGGAGGGACGGCTATGCGAGCCAACGAGATCACCGAGATTCTGGACCGGCCGATCAGCCGAGAGCTGTTGGCACGCGATGTGACCCGGCTGGCGTACGTGGCCAAGGACGGCACACCCCGGAACGTCCCGATCGCGTTCACCTGGAACGGTTCGGAGATCGTCATGTGCACCACGAAGAATGCCCCGAAGCTCCCGGCTCTGCGCGAGAACCCGATGGTCGCCCTGACGATCGACACCGAGGTGCACCCGCCCAAGATCCTGCTGATCCGCGGCCGGGCCGAGCTGGACGTCGTCGACGGCATCCCGGACGAGTACCTCCAGATGAACGGCTCGTACGAGATGACGCCCGAGCAGCGGGTCGAGTGGGAGGCCGAGGTCCGCTCGCTCTACGACGGCATGGTACGGATCGTGGTGACCCCGACGTGGGCGAAGCTCATCGACTTCGAGACGACCCTGCCGAGCGCGGTCGAGGAGCTGGTCCGGCAGCGGGCCGAGCGTGAGCGCGCCTGAACGCCCTCCCTGTTCGACCACACCACAACCGATCCGTTCCGCACACGCGGACGAGTGACAGGTGGTGGCAGGAGGCTCATTCGCCGACGCGCGGCGCAGCGACTGACGCCGTGGTCGGCGACCGACGGTTCCGGCAGCGGGACGGCGTTCAGGTGCGCTTCGCGGTGCGGTGCAGACGCAGGGCGGAGATGAGGAAGAAGACGCCGCCGGCGGTCGCGTACCCGGCGAGGCCGCCTCATTCCTCCGCAGCAGCCGGGCCGTCATCGGCACCGGCGACTCGACCCGGAGCTGAGCCCGCCGCCTCCCGACGCGGTGGGCTCGTGACGCCGGTACCCCCGCCGGGGACCGGCAGCAGCACCGGCACGATCTCCCCCTCGCGGGCGCCTGCCTGGCGACGCGCCGCTGTGCGACAACGACCTGATCGCCATCTCCCCTCGCAGGCGAGCGCCTGGCCGGCCGCACGGGTGGACGACAGCCGTAGCGGCGACCGGGTGGTCTTGCCGCCCGGGCCGCCATCGCGCCTGCCAGGGTGAACCCGGCCGGCGCCCGTGCCGAATTTCGGCCGCCCCCTTGACTGAGATACGGACCGCCGAGTAGAAAGGCTCCCAGCTTATTCGTCTCAGAGTGAAACTAAATGGGGGTCCGCGTGGAGAGCAGTGATGCGCGCCGGGTGAATCGGGCCGCGGTCCTGAGCGTTCTCCTCAGTGACGGCCAGGCGTCCCGGGTGGCGCTCGCCAAGCGCACCGGGCTCAGCAAGGCCACCGTCTCCCGGGTGGTGGAGGACCTGCTCGCCGAAAACCTGATCAAGGAGTGCGGGCCGCTTCCCGCCGACGGCCCGGGGCGGCAGCCGTTCGCGCTCGAACTCGCGGCGGACGCCGGCCTGGTCGCCGGAATCGACATGGGGGGCACCACCACGCGGTTCCTCCTCTCCGACCTCACCGGCAGGCTGCTGGTCAGCCACCGCGCGACGACGCCCAAGGCCGGCGACGCCCCGAAGGTGGCCGCCTTCCTCGCCGAGACGCTCGCCTCGCTCGCCGCCGGACACCCCGGCGCCATCACCAGCACCGTCGTGGGCCTGCCCGGAGCCGTCCACCCGGCCACCCGCGCGGTCAGGAGCGCCCCCAACCTTCCGCAGATCGAAGGCACCGGATTCACCGAGGCCGCCGCCGCGTCCATCCCCGGCGCGGTGGCCTTCGAGAACGACACCAACTGCGCGCTCATCGGCGAGCTCCACGCCGGAGCGGCGCACGGCCACCGCGACGCGGTGATGGTGACCATCGGCACCGGTCTCGGTGTCTCGGTCCAGCTGGACGGCAGGCCGCTGCCGGGACGCACCGGAGCGGTCGGCGAATTCGGCGCCCTGGCCTACGCGGACGGCACCCTGGAGGACGCGATCTCCGGCAAGGGCCTGACCGACAAGGCGCCGAGGGCGACCCCCGCCGAGATCCTCGCCGGCGACCTCCACCCCGAGCTGCGCGACAGGGCCAAGGGGGCCCTGGAGATGCTGCTGCGCGTGGTGACCGTCGCCTACGAACCCGAGGTGATCGTGCTGGGCGGCGGCGTGAGCGCGTCGATGCTCGCCTGGCACACCGACCTGGAACGTTCCCTCACCGACCTCACGCCCGAACCGCCGTCCGTGGTGCCCTCCGCGCTGGGCGACCCCGCGGGCGCGGTCGGCGCCCTGGTCGCGGCGCTCGGCGCCGCCCACCGCGCGATCGGCGTGGACGCCCCCATCCCCACCGTACGGCTGACGCCGAAGGAGAGCCATGTTCCTGCGCAGGCTGGTTAGGACGAACCCGAAACTCGCCGAGGCGGCCGTCACGCTGCACCGGGAAGGCCGGCTGGCCGCCAACACCTACCTGATCGACCTCGACGGCCTGCGGGCCAACACCGAGATCACCGTCGGGGCCGCCCGCCGGCACGGCCTGAGCCTGTACGTCATGTCCAAGCAGTTCGGCCGGAACCCGGACGCGTTGCGCGCCATCGCCTCGGCCGGTCTCGGACGCGCGGTCTGCGTCGACCTGCAGGACATGGAGGCGGTCCAGCGGGCCGGCACCCGCGTCGGGCACGTCGGCCACCTGGTCCAGCCGCACCTCGGCACCGAGGACGCGGTCGTCGCGGCCGGCCCGGAGGTCGTGACCGTCTTCAGCGAGGAGACCGCCGCCAGGATCGGCTCCGCCGCCGCGCGTGCCGGTCGCGTCCAGCCGGTGCTGCTGCGCGTGCGCGGCCCCGAGGACCACTACTACTCCGGACACGCGGGGGGCTTCCCGATCGGCGCCGTCGAGGAGGCGGCCGGGCGGGTGGAGGCCCTCGACGGGGTCACGGTCACCGGCGTCACGAACTTCCCGTGCATGCTCGCCTCCGCCGAGACGCGGACGATCGAGCCGACCCGCAACTTCGCCACCTTGGTCGAGGCCGCCGAGCGGCTGCGTGGGGCCGGATTCACGATCACCCAGGTCAACGCCCCCGGCACCACCTCATCCGGGACGTTCGAGCGGCAGGCCGCCTACGGAGCCACGCACGTCGAACCGGGCAACGGGCTGCACGGCACCACGCCGCTGCACCTCTTCGACGACACCCAGCCCGAGGTTCCCGTCATCGTCTACGTGAGCGAGGTCTCCCACCTGGACGGCGGCGACGCCTACGTCTTCGCGGCCGGCTACTACGTCGACAAGGTCCTGGGCGAGTACCGCCTCACCGCCCTGGTGGGGCCCGATCTGCGCGAGTACGAGGTCGAGACGGCGCCCGACGGGGCCATCCACTACTACTGCGCGATCAAGAACGCGCGGGGTGTACGCCCCGGCGACACGGTCGTCTTCTGCTTCCGGCCACAGGTCTTCGTGACCAGGGGCCGGACCCGGGCGGTCGCCGGAATCAGGTCGGGGGACCTGGATCTGCGGGGGAGCCATGACGCCGAAGGGCGTCCAACCCACGGCGTGGCCTGACAGCCGCGTCCTTTCACAGGAGGTCACCTTGGACTCCACTCCCCGCGGCCTGAAGAGCGGCGCGCTGAGCGCCGTCGGGGCCGCCGTGATCTCGATGGCCTTCATGGGGCCGGCGACCAGCGTGTTCTTCAACACCCCGCTGGCCGCGGCCGCCGCAGGGTACGCCCTGCCGCTGGCGATCCTGCTGGCGATGGTGGTCTGCCTGCTGGTGGCGTCGGTCATCGCGTCCTTCGCGCGCAAGCTCCCGACCGCGGGCTTCGCCTACACCTTCAACACCCATGGACTCGGCCGCCGCGGCGGCTTCCTGTCCGGCTGGCTGCTGGTGCTGGCCTACGGCATGGTCGGCCCGATGCTGCTGGCCGCCATCGGCTCCTTCACCGCCGACTTCCTGGCCCGGTACCTCTCGCTCACCGTGCCGTGGTGGATCCTGACGCTCGCCTTCTCGGCGATCATCTGGGGGATCAGCGCCCTCGGCGTCTCCCAGTCGGCCAAGACCGCGCTGATCTTCCTGGTGCTCGAGCTCGGTGTGCTGCTCGCGCTCTTCGGCGTCATCTTCGGCAAGGGCGGCGCCGACGGCCTCTCCCTGGCCCCGTTCGACCCCGCCGAGTCGGCGGGCGGGCTGGGCGGCCTGGGCAAGGGCATGCTCTGGGGCATCTTGATGTTCATCGGCTTCGAGTCGGCCGGCACCCTGGGCGAGGAGGCCCGATCGGCCCGCCGGGCCATCCCCATCGCGCTGTTCACCGCGGTGCTCGCCATCGGCGCCTTCTACGCGCTCTCCGGGTACGCCGCCTCGATCGGCTTCGGCAGGCCGGGCGCGCAGGCGCTGGCCGCCGACCCGGCGCCCTGGAACACGCTCATGAACAAGTTCTGGGGTGTCGGCTGGCTGCTCGCGCTGACCGTGCTCAACAGCCAGTTCGCCAACCTGATCTCCGGCGTCACCGCGATGGTCAGGGTCGTCTTCGCGATGGGCCGTGAAGGGTTCTTCCCGCGCCGCCTCGGCACCGTCGACGACCGGCACGTCCCCCAGGCCGCGATCGCCGCCTACATGCTCTTCGCGACGGCCTTCGCGCTCGTCGCCGGAGTCTGGATCGGGCCTCTCGGCGTGTACGGCTTCGCGGGCACGATCGTGGGTGTCGCCATGGTCGTCATCTACATCCTGATGTCGGTCGCGTTGGTCCGCTTCTACCTCGGCGAGCACCGCGCGGAGTTCTCCGCGCTGAAGCACGGGGTGATCCCCGGAGTCGCCGCGCTGCTGCTTCTACTGCCGATCTACGGACAGCTGGTGCCCCTGCCCGAGGGGCCGAACCGGATCGCGCTGTTCCTCATCGTCGCCTGGGTGCTCGGCGGCGTCGTCTACCTGGTCCGGATCGAGCGGGACCGTCCCGGACTCCTCACCGCGATGGGCCGGGTCTGGGCGGAGGAGCCCGATCCGGCCGACAGCAGGCCATAGATCACCATGGCCGCCATCGGACAAGGGCTGACGCGGCCGCAGCCGGCGTCGGCCCCCGCCGGCCGAGCAGCACCGGCAGGGAGATCCACGTACGCCGCGGTGAGCGTGGAAGGCCGTACCGGGCGCGGGAGCACGGTACGGCAAGCCCGGCGGCGCCGGCGGGAGGTAAGGCTGTGCAAAGGGCCGGGCGATGTGCGTAGGCTGGCGGAAGCGGTGACTTGCTCGCGCTCGGCTTGAGCGCATAGGCGATTTCTTTCGCACCGTGGATCGGATTCGATCGTGACAGCCCTGACCATTCGGTTGGCGCACGACCAAGATCACACCAGCATAACCCTGACCGGTGACCTCGACGTCCTGTCGGCCGTGTGCCTGGACGACGCCGTCGAGACGGCACTGCACGACGGCCGTCGGCACCTCACCGTGGACACCGCCGCCCTCACCTTCTGCGGCTCCTCCGGGGTGTGGGCCCTGCTGCGGGCCCAGCGGGCCGTGACGGCCGTCCAGGGCACCATGACGCTCACCAACGTGCACGGCGTCCTACGGCGGATCCTGGACATCACCCACCTCACCGCCGCCTTCCGTCAGGAACACGACCACGGTCTCCCGTCCTTCGCCCCACCCCAAGCCCCGGTGAAGGCGGACACCTTACGGTAGGAGATGTTCCATCCGGTCGCCCGGGCGGCTCTCTCTCGACCCGGGCGCACGCGATGAGACGGGCAGGCCGGCCAGGTGATCCCCTCGACATCGGCGCGTGAGAGTGGAGAGGGCTGCGGCATGGCCGAGGGGCCGTTGAGGTTGGCGGAGGTGCTGGCCGCCGCCGAGCGCGCGGCGCCGGTGGAGTCGGTGGACGTGGTCGCGCACAACCTGCGGGAGCGGTTCGCGGGCCGACGGGTGTCCTTCCTGTTCGTCGATCTTCTGGGACGCCGGCTGGTGCGGGTGAGCGAGGACGTCGCGAGCCAGAGCGGACGCAGCGCCGAATGTGTCGATCTCGAGGGCAGCGACTACGACAAGGTGCTGCGCGACCAGGAGCCGTACGCGGTGCAAGAGACCGGGCACGGGCAGCGGGTGATCGCGCCGGTCACCAACCGGGGCGATCCGATCGGCCTGCTGGAGGTGACCCTGCCTCACTGCGACCAGGATGTGCTGGAGCAAATCGCCGAGGTCGCGCAGGCGCTGGCGTACATCATCGTCACCGATCGCCGCTTCACCGACCTCTACCAGTGGGGCCGGCGCACCACCCGGATGAGTCTGGCCGCCGAGATCCAGTACCAGCTCCTGCCGGACGCCGCCTGCTGCGAGGCCGACACCTTCACCCTCGCCGCCGGCCTGGTGCCGGCCGACGAGATCGGCGGGGACACCTACGACTACACCCTCGACCGCGAGACGCTGCACCTGTCCATCACCGACGCCATGGGCCATGACGTCGACGCCGCCCTGCTCGCCACCCTCGTGGTCAACGCGCTGCGCGGAGCCCGCCGCGCCGGCGCGGACCTGGCCGAGCAGGCACGCCAGGCCCACCAGGCCCTCCTCGACCACGGCCGCGGCGCCCTGGCCACCGGTCAACTGCTGCGGATCAGCCTGGACGGCACCGGTGCCCGGCTCGTCAACGCCGGCCACCCGTGGCCGCTGCGGCTGCGCGAGGGGGCGGTGTCGGAAGTGCCCCTCGACATCGACACGCCCTTCGGGGTCGCCGAGCCCTACCAGGTGCAGCGGCTGGACCTGCGTGCCGGTGACCGGCTGCTGCTGCTCACCGACGGCATGCAAGAGCGCGGGGCCGAAGCCGTCGACCTGCCCGACGTTCTCCACGACACCCGCCACCGTCATCCCCGACAGGTCGTCCAAGCCCTGACCTCCGCCGTGCTGAACGCCTGCCACGGCCACATGGCCGACGACGCCACCGTCATATGCCTCGACTGGCACGGCCCCCGGCCCACCCACCGTGATCCCTGACAGAGCGTCGGCCCGCCGGCTTCTTCGGGTGTCTCGACCAGCCGATCGAACAGGGTGTGGACCAGGTCGCGGTTGGGCCACCCAGCCGGACCCGGATGATCGCGTGCAGCGGGCGGCCCAGCGCGGTGGTGTCCATGTGCGCCTGGATGGCGGTGATCACACCGGACGCGCCCTGTCCGTGAACCACCGTACTCAAGTGCACCGTTCGGCCCTCCGGTCCCGGATCTCCGGACTTGATTCCCCTGGCCGGCGCTGAAGACGCCTGAACCACGCGGTCACGGGGCTGAAGCAAGAGCCGGTGCTGCTTCCGGGTGTCTCTGGGCCGCTACCTGTCCACCACCGGGGACCACACGCCGAACCACTGCTCGGCTCCGTACTCCTCGAACCGCTCCACCTCGGTGAACCCCAGCTTCGCCGCGAGGCGCATCGCACGGTCGTTGGCAGTCTGGGTGCAGAGCACCACCGGCTCGCCGGGACACGCGTCCTCGAACCAGCCGAGCGCCGCCCGGCAGGCCTCGGCGGCGTACCCGCGCCCCCACGCCGTTGGCAGGAACATGTAGCCGAGCTCGATCTCCCCGCCGTCCGGACGGACGCGCCCCTGACGCTCCGCGTCGCGCCGATCGAGCGTGACCATGCCTATCATCGCGCCGTCCAGGTCGATCACGAAGAAGCCGGGGCGCCGCCCGGGCACCTCGGGCACCTCGCGCTCGAGCTCGTCACGCGGTCGGGCACCACCGACGTGGACGCCCACCTCCGGCGAGGCGAACAACTCGATGAACGCCGCACGGTCCCGGGCTTCGGACTCCCGGAGCACGAGCCGGTCGGTGTTGATCGGGGCCGGTGGCCAGGCAACAGGTCCGAAATCAGCCATGACGGGGAACCTATCGCGCGCCCGCCGCGCGACATGCACTCGCACAGCGCCACGGCTCGTCACGGCATGAGGGATACCGAGGGCCAGAAAGAAGCTCCCTGGCTCGCCCCCGAGCGTCACTCCCCCGCACCCGCCACCACCTGGCCGCCATCGCCGAACGCGCCATCCCCGGCGCGATCATCCACCCCGACCCGATGTAGGCGACCGCCGCCCTGCTACTGCCCGCCCTCCCATCCCCCGCCTGCATCCAGGACGAGGAAGACTCGCGGGTCGGGATGCGCCGGCATTGCCGCGACACCGGGTCGGTGCCTCGCCGCCGATCATCAGCGGCGCAGGGAGGCGGTTCGAGACTCCGTGTCATGGTCCACCTCCTCGAACAGTGCCGCCGCCTGCCCGGCGGTGTCCATGGCCCGGCGCCCGGTGCTGAGTAGCGCAAGGATCAGGATGCCGACGCCGAGTCCGAGTACGAGCCACCACACGCCGTGCTCCGCACGGGTGTAGGCCGTTCCGCCGCGGGCCAGGGCTGGTCCCACGATTGTTCCGGCGATCGCGACGCCCAGGGTGGTGCCCGTCTGCCGGCCGGTGGAGGCCAATGAGGCGGCCACTCCGGCCATCGAGCGCGGCATTCCGGAGACCGCCGTGTTGGTGATGGGCGGGTTGACGGTGCCCAGGAAGATGCCGAATAGCAGATACGTCGCGAGCACGGCCGACAGCGGGGTGACCGGTCCGAGCCAGAGCGACGCGGCACCGCCCATGGCCAGTGCGGCTCCGGCGACCGTCAGCGGGAGCTTGGGGCCGCGCGCGCCGACCAGTCGTCCGGTGCGCGGGGAGAGCGCCACGACCAGCAGCCCGACCGGGAGCATGCACAGTCCGGCCGTCAGCGCCGACATGCCGCGTACGTCCTGCAGGTACTGGGTGGAGACGAACAGGAACGCGCTGAACCCGCACAGGGCGAAGAGCGCCATCAGGATCGCTGCGCTGAACGGCACACTGCGAAACAGGCGCAACTCCAGCAGCGGGTCGGCACGGCGCGGTTCGTAGCCGAGGATGCCCAGCACGCCGAGCACGGCGACGGCGAGCAGGCCGAGGATGACCGGTGAACTCCAGCCCAGCTCTTTCGACTCGATGATCGCGTAGACGACGCTGCCGAGCACCAGGATCACCAGAATCTGGCCCACCGGGTCGGATCGGCGCGCCCGGGAGGCACGGGACTCGGGCACGAACAGCGCAGCGCACGCGATCGCGGCGGCCACGATCGGTACGTTGATCCAGAAGACGAAGCGCCAGCCCCAGCCGTCGACCAGGGTGCCGCCGATGATCGGTCCCAGCGCCAGCGACAGGCCGGACATCGAGCCGAACACGCCGATGGCTCGGGCTCGCTCAGCCGGGTCCGGGAACGTGTTGGCGGTGATCGCCATCGCCACCGGGTTGAGCATCGTGCCGCCGGCGGCCTGCAGCGCCCGGGCTGCGATCAGCCAGCCGATGCTCGGCGCCAGGCCGCACAGCAGCGAGCCGAGCCCGAATGCGGCCAGGCCGACCTGGAAGATGCGCCGGCGGCCGGCCCGGTCGGCGGTGGAACCGGCCAGTACCAGGAAGCTCGCCAGTACCAGGGTGTAGGCGTCGACCGTCCATTGCAGGCCGGATTCTGAGGCGTGCAGGTCGCGGCGGATCGCCGGCAGCGCGACGTTGACGATGGAGATGTCCATCACCACGACGACGATGCCGGCGCAGCAGATCGCGAGGACCAGGTATCGGCGGCGTTGACTCAATTCGGGCATGGGGATCCATTCGGGGGACACTGCCGGCGATCGGCAGTGCGGGCTTCTCGGTGATCGACCCGAAGCTAGGTTTTAGAGCGTGCTCGAAGTCAATCCGCAGCCGGTACCCGGGCCTACTCGCTCCGACCGCCAGGCGGGCCTGAACATCGCCGAGGCCGCCCGCCGCGTGCACACCCTCCGCCACCACGAACGCGCCGGCCTGGTCGTGACTCCCGCCGGTCGTACCGCCGGCGACCCCGACGTCGACCTCGCATGGATGACGGCATCGGGTACCGGCGCAGAGGTCGGTGTCGGCTTTCATCCGTGTCATGTCCCGCTCACCATCCCGCCGATCTGCACGTCTTCGGCGGCCGGCCGGGAGGTGACTCCGTCGGCGACGGTGAAGTGGCGCAGCAGTTCCTCCACGGCCATGGGCGTCTTTTCTGAATCGGCGGTGATCAGGGCCAGTTGCTGCGGGTGGGTGAGCAGCGCGACGACTCCTCGACTACCAGGTTTGCGTGATCTACGGGGCGTACCGGTACGTATGTGTGATGCCTTCGCTCGGGGTGCTCCACACTGGCCCCGGAATCGTGGTCAAGACACGGCGGCTGAAGGACTACCTCAGCGTGAGAGGGGTCTCGGACGCGATGCGGGTCAGCTTCTGCGGGTTGCGGACGTAATAGAGGCCGGTGATGCGGGCGTCCTCGACCCGGACTGCTATGACGCCGTCGAACTCGCCGTCCACGTGGAGCAGGAGTGCCGGGTTGCCGTTGACCACGGTCGGCTCGCTGGTGAGCGCGATTCGGGCTTTGCCGAGACCGCGGACGATCATGCGGGCCACCTTGTCGGCGCCGGTGATCGGCCACGGCGCGGCCTGCTTGACGCCGCCGCCGTCGCTCACCAGGACCACCTCGGGGGCGAGCACGTCAAGCAGGCCCTGCAGGTCCCTGGTCTCGAGCGCGCGCTGGAACGACTCCAGAGCCGCCCGGGCCTGGCGCGGGGAGACCGCCTGGCGCGGCCGCCGAGCATCGACGTGCCGACGGGCCCGGTGCGCGATCTGACGTACGGTCGCCGGCGTCTTGCCGACCGCGGCCGCGATCTCCTCGTAGCCGATGTCGAAGACCTCGCGCAGCACGAACACGGCGCGCTCCGTCGGCGACAGCGTCTCCAGGACGAGCATCAGCGCCATCGACACGCTCTCGGCGAGCTCGACGTCGTCGGCCACGTCCGGCGCGGTGAGCAGCGGCTCGGGCAGCCACGGGCCGACATACTCCTCCTTGCGGCGCCTCATGACGCGCAGCCGGTCGAGCGAGCGCCGGGTGGCGATCCGCACCAGGTAGGCGCGGTGGTCGGAGACCTGGCGAAGGTCGACCTTGACCCACCGTAGCCAGGTCTCCTGCAGGGCGTCCTCGGCGTCGGCCGCCGAGCCGAGCATCTCGTACGCGACGGTGAACAGCAGGTTGCGGTGGGCGAGGAATGCCTCGGTCGCCGGGCCCGTCCGACCGCCACCGGCCACCGGCTCGGCTGTGCCCGTCGTTGCGCCCTTGGGCTCGTTCATACCTGGCTCCTGCCTGTTCACCCGCAAATCCTGCTCCATGCACAAGGCGTCGGCGCCCACCGCTGTGTGACACCCGTGCTCGGTGACACACGTCACATGACGGCGCTGTCACAAAGCTCGGGGCGCCGACGCCGCATGGTCGTCAGGACGCCGCGCCGACGATGCGCGCGGCACACAACTCCCCGAGCGATGGCCCCGTCGCAATGGCCAAGGGCCGAGTCGACTCACCTTGAGCAAGCCAGCCGACAGGAGCAACACATGAAGCACCGCATCGTCGTCCTCGGCGCCGGCTATGCCGGGGCCTATGTAGCCGGGAACCTGGCCCGCCGGCTGTCCCCGAAGGACACCAGGATCACCGTGGTGAACGCCGTGCCGGACTTCGTCGAGCGGCTGCGGCTGCACCAGCTCGCGGCCGGCCAGGAGATCAGGACGCAAAAGCTCGCCGACGTCTTCGCGGGCACCGGGATACGGCTACGCGTGGCCGGTGTCACCGCCGTCGACCCCGAGCGGCAGCTCGTCGCCGTGGCCGACAGCGGCGGCGAGCTCGGCTACGACACACTTGTCTACGCGCTCGGCAGCCACGGTGCCGTCGAGGGTGTCCCCGGGGTGGCCGAGCACGCCTTCGACGTCGCCGCCCGGCCCTCGGCGCTGCGCCTGCGCGAGCGCCTGGACAGCCTGAGCGAGCGGGGGCGGGGCGGGAGCGTGGTGGTCGTCGGCGACGGGCTGACCGGTATCGAGAGCGCCACCGAGATCGCCGAAGCCCGGCCCGGCCTCTCTGTGGCGCTCGTCGCTCGCGGCGAGCTGGGCGCCCGGCTCTCCGCCGGAGCCCGCGGCCACCTACGCCAGGCCTGCGACCGGCTGGGCATCACCGTCCTGGAGCACACCGGCGTCGACACCGTCGAGGCGACGCGGGTGCTGTGCGTCGACGGGACCGCCCTGGCGTCCGACGCGACCGTGTGGACGGCCGGGTTCGCGGTCGACCCCGTCGCCGCCGCCGGCGGGCTGAAGGTCACCGAGAACGGTCGCATCGTCGTCGATCGCGTCATGCGGTCGGTCTCGCATCCGAACGTCTACGCCGCCGGCGACAGCGCCTACGCCATCGGCGACAACGGCCGGCCGCTGCCGATGTCCTGCGCGTCGGCGGGCTACACCGGCGGGCAGGCGATCCACGCGATCGTGGGACGCCTGACCGGCCGCAAGATCGCGAAGACCAAGCTGGTCTACTCCTACAACCACATCAGCCTCGGGCGGCAAGACGGGATCCTGCAGCTGGTCGACGACGAAGGGCAAGCAAAACCGACGTATGTGGGCGGCCGGAAGGCCGCGCGGGTCAAGGCGGGCATCCTCAAGATGTCGCTGTGGGCCAACTCGCACCCGACCTTCGGCCTGCCCAAGCGCAAGCGCCGCCTGGCCCCCGCGCCGGATCTGCCCGCCGAGAAGGCACTCGCGTAGCCGCCTAGATCGTGATCATGCTGGGCCTGTGGCCTGCCGGGGGCAGTGGCTCGCCTGGGGTCGGGCCTGGCGCCCTGGCGTCGCCCGGTCGCACCGTGACGACACCGGGGCCTGACCGGCGCGGATCACACTGCCGCCTGTTCCCGTCTCCACTCCTGGCCGGCCCAGGCCGGATCCAGCGGCGTACAGGCGATGTGGTTGGTGTAGTTCGACAGCGTCTTCATGCCGACCCCGAGCACGACGTCCAGCACGTGGCGGCGGGTGTGCCCGGCGGCCAGGAACGCCTCGATCTCGGCCTCGTCCACCCAGCCGCGCTGCGTCACCATCGCACGGGTCAGGCGGCGCACCGCCTCCAGCGCCTCGTCGGCCAGCGGCCGGCCGGCACGCAGGGCCTCGACCACCTCGGCCGGCACCCGGGCGCGCAGCGCCAGGGTGGAGTGCGCGGCCACGCAGTACTCACAACCGTTGGCCACGCTGGCCGTGATCAGCACCACCTGCTTGGCCGCCGCCGGCAGCGACGACTTGCCGAACTGCTCGGCCAGCGCGTTGTAGCCGGCCAGCAGTTCGGGGGACTCGGCCATCACCCCGTTCAGCGTGGTCACGAAGCCCATCCGCTTCTTGGCCGCCTCCAGCATCGGCCGGGCGTCCTCGGGCGCGTCACTCTCGTCGTAGGTGCGAAAACCGCTCATCATCTCTCCTCGGTAGTGGTGAATCCATCGAGAACGGCGCGCACGCCCGCCAGCAGGACGCCCGCCTCGGCACCGGCTCGTGAGCGCAGGTTGACCGCGTACGCCTGCAGGGTCAGCGCTTCGGCGGCCGCCTCCAGATCCAGACCGGACCTGAGCTGGCCCTTCGTACGCGCGGCCTCCAGCGCGGTGCGCATCGCCGCCCGCAGCGCGTCGTGGTGGCGATCGAGAATCTCCCGGATCTCCGGCAGGCCACCGCCGGCCGTGGCATGGGTGTTGGTGACCAGGCATCCCCAGCGAGCGTGCTCGCCGCTGCACCGGGCCGCCACCAGCCGCTCGAAGAACGCGGCGACGGCAGGCACGCCGCGGGTGTCGGCGGCCAGGGCGTCGAACACCGGCCGTGACTGCCGCTCCAGGTAGCGGCCCAGCGCGGCGGCCTGCAACTGCGCCTTGCCGCCGAAGGTCGCGTACAGGCTGGAGCGGCTGAGCCCCGTCGCCTGGACGACCTCGGCGACGCCGGTGGTGTCGGCCCCGCGCTGCCAGAACAGGCGCACCACCTGGTCGAGAGTCGCATCGGGATCGAAGTGTTTGATGTCGGGCATGTCGCCACCCTCTATCTTGGAACGACTATTCCAAGATAGAGGGTGGCGACATGAAGGACAACCCCCTTGCTAGGGTCTGCCCTTTGGCCAGGGCTGTCGGTGTTCGGCCCCCTCTCCCGACGGTGGCCTTGCGCGGATCGCCGACCTGCGGAACGCGCGGGCCACCGCCCGGCGAGCCGCCGACGACCACCTGCGGCAGCGACGCGACCGGCCCGGCTGACCCGGTTCGAAGAAGCCGGCCCCCCGCAGAGTCCGCCGCGGGAGCAACGGGTCCGGATGCGGCTGCGCGGTGGCCGGACCGGCAAACGCGCGATCATGTGCGAAGGCCTCGAGCTGACCGGTTTGATGAAACCGTTCGACCTGGAGGTCTGGTACGGCGAACGCGTCGCGGTGCTCGGCTCCAACGGCTCTGGCAAGTCCCGGTTCCTGTGCCTTCTCGCCGGCCTGCCATCCCCCGATGTGCCGCACCGGGGCCTGGTACGGCTCGGCGCTCGCGTCACCCCAGGCCACTTCGTCCAGACCCACGCCCGTCCCGACCTGAACGGGCGAACCCCGGCAGAGATCATCGTGACCGAGCACGCGTGCACCCTGAACGACGCGATGCGGGCGCTGGCACGCTATGAACTCGCGCCCGCCGGACGCCAGCGGTTCGAGACCCTGTCCGGCGGGCAACAGGCCCGGCTGCAGATCCTGCTCTTGGAACTGTCCGGCTGCACGCTGCTGCTCCTGGACGAGCCAACCGACAACCTCGACCTGGCCAGCGCCCAAGCGCTGCAAGACGCCCTGGAGGAATACGCCGGCACGGTGCTGGCCGTTTCCCACGACCGCTGGTTCGCCGCTGACTTCGATCGCTATCTGATCTTCCGTGCCGACGGCCACGTCCAGGAGAACCCCATTCCGATCTGGCACGAAGGCCGAGTCTCGCGCGACCGCCGGCGACCAGCGCCACAGCGCGGGGCCCTTCCCCCTCGGTGACACCGTCCGCACTCCACTGCGCCCCCGAGCTCAGCCCGCACACCGCCCGCGCCGCCTATCGCATGGTCGCCATCCTCGGTGGCGGCGCCTGATGACCAACGGCGCCCGATGCGGCCATCCGGTCGCGAGCACCGGCCGGCCCTGTAAGGAGCACCGTCTGCTACCAATCAGACACTGTTTGATCTCATTCGCCGGCGATCCTCCGATTGTGCGCCGATGATGGGGGCATGAGCGCGGGGCGGACCTGGCGGGCCTGGGGACTGAGGGCGGCCTCGGTGGTGCTGCCGGTGGCGGTCGCGGTGGCCGGCAACCAGATCCTCAACAATGGGGTGTGGAACTGGTGGTGGGGAGCGGTCGCGGTCACCTTGACCGCCCTCAGCACGCTGGTGACCTGCCGGCTGACCGGCCCTTCCCCCACCACCGCCGCGGGCGCGGCCACCGCAGTGGCCATGGCCGGCGCGAACGGGGGCGGCAAGGTGACCCAGACGGTGGACGGCTCCACCGCCGCCGGTGACATCACCCAGGTGCAGGGGGTGGGAGGTGGCGTGCGCATCGTCCGCGGCCGCGGGCCGTCATCTCCCCCATCAGCCCCGGCTGCGGCGGATCCGTCGGCGGAGGAGCCCGGCGGTGACGCCGGCGTGCCACGGGGCGGCGCCCGCCAGGCGGTGACCGGCGCGCAGGCCGGCGGATCGATCGAGCAGATCTCCCGCGTGCGGGGCGATGTGGACATCGAGTCCTCATGAGCACCCCGGCACCTCCAGTACAGCCAGAAGACCCGGAGCGGCCGTCCCAGTCGGTCACCGACACCCGGGTGTATGGGCATCTGGTGCAGATCAGCCAGGTCGAGGGGAATGTCACCATCCGCCTGGGCGACACCGCCGCGGCTTCCGGGCGGGAGGCCGAGCAGATCGTCGAGGGGGACATCCCCCAGCAACCTCGCGGCTTCCAGCTGCGGCAGGAACTGCTGGAGCGGCTGCATGGCCAGGTGGCCGCGACCGGGGCCGCGGTGGTGTCCGCGGTGACCGGGAAACCGGGGGTGGGCAAGACGATGCTGGCCGCCTCCTACGCCTGGAGCTGCCAGGCCGCCGGATGGCCGCTGATCGCCTGGGTCGCCGCCGAGACCGTCGAGCAGATCCAGACCGGGCTGGCCGGTCTGGCCGAGCGGTTGGGGCTGCGCCGGGCCGACGATGACGCCCCTATGGCGGCCAGGCGGGCCCGGGACTGGCTTTCCGCCACCTCGCAGCCGAGCCTGGTGGTGTTCGACAACGCCACCCAGGTGGAGCAGGTGCGCGCCTGGTGCCCGGCCACGGGAGCGGCCCGGGTGGTCATCACCTCCCGCAACCGCGCCTTCGAACGCGCTTACGCCCCGGTGCCGGTGGAGGAGTTCACTCCTGAGCAGGCGCGAAGGTTCCTGCGTGAACGCACCGCGCTGAGCGACGAGGCCGGCGCGAGGAAGTTGGCGGCCGAACTGGGGTACCTGCCGCTGGCGCTCGCCCAGGCGGCCGCCTTGATCGTCCGGCGGCGCCTGGACCACGGCCGATACCTGCGGCTGCTGCGCGCCTTCCCGCTCCAGCGGTATCTGCCCGCGCAGGCCGGCGATCGCTACCCGACCGGCACCGCGAGGGCGATCCTGCTCGCGGTGATCCAAGCAGAGCAAGTACTCCCTCACGCTCGGCGAATGCTGGAGATGCTGGCGGTGCTGTCCCCGGCCGGTGTTCCCCTGGCCATCCTGTACGGCACACCGGTTGATGACCCGGACGACGTGGACGAGCAGGCCGAGCTCGCACGAGAGCAGATCGATGAGGTGCTGGCCGAACTCGCCGACACCTCGCTGATCTCTTTCACCGAGGATGGCGGCACCGTACTGGTACACCGGCTGGTGCAACGGGTGCTGCGCGAACGTGCCCGGCACGACAACCGGCTCCAGGCCGTTCTGGCCGACGTCACCGAGCTGCTGAACCGGTTCGACGACGCCCTGCCCGACGGGCCCGCCATCATCTGGGGCGCCCGCGCAGCGGCGGAGATGCTGATCGAACAGACCACCGCCCTGCACGCCATCGCCCACAACGAAGACGCGCTCACCGAGCCGTTGTTGCGCTTACGGGCGTGGTGCGCTCGGTACCTGACCGACCTTGCCGACCTCGGCCGGGCGATCCCGCTGTACGAGGCGACGCTGGCCGAGCAGGAGCGGGTGCTGGGCGCCGACCATCCCGGCACGCTGATCTCCCGCCACAATCTGGCCGGTGCCTACGAGTCGGCGGGTGATCTGGGGCGGGCGCTCCCGCTGTATGAGGCGACGCTGGCCGACTGTGAGCGGGTGCTGGGCGCCGAGCACCCCGACACGCTGACCTCGCGCCACAACCTGGCCTACACCTACAAGGCGGCGGGTGATCTGGGGCGGGCGGTCCCGCTGTATGAGGCGACGCTGGCCGAGCGGGAGCGGGTGCTGGGCGGCGACCATCCCGACACGCTGACCTCGCGCCACAACCTGGCCGACGCCTACCAGACGGCGGGTGATCTGGGGCGGGCGATCCCGCTGTTCGAGGCGACACTGGCCGAGCAGGAGCGGGTGCTGGGTGGTGAGCACCCCGACACGCTGACCTCGCGCCACAACCTGGCCCACGCCTACCAGGCGGCGGGTGATCTGAGCAGAGCGATTCCACTGGCTGAGGCGACGCTGGCCGAGCGCGAGCGGGTGCTGGGCGCCGACCACCCCCACACACTGGCCTCGCGCCACAACCTGGCCTACGCCTACCAGGCGGCGGGTGATCTGGGGCGGGCGATTCCGCTGTTCGAGGCGACCTTGGCCGACTGTGAGCGGGTGCTGGGCGCCGAGCACCCTGACACGCTGACCTCGCGCCACAATCTGGCCGACGCCTACGAGGCGGCGGGTGATGCGGGGCGGGCGATTCCACTGTATGAGGCGACGCTGGCGGAGCGGGAGCGGGTGCTGGGCGGCGACCATCCCGACACGCTGACCTCGCGCCACAACCTGGCCTATGCCTACGAGGCGGCGGGTGATCTGGGGCGGGCGATCCCGCTGTATGAGGCGACGCTGGCGGAGCGGGAGCGGGTGCTGGGCGGCGACCATCCCGACACGCTGACCTCGCGCCACAACCTGGCCTATGCCTACGAGGCGGCAGGAGATCTGGATCGGGCGATCCCGCTGTATGAGGCGACGCTGGCGGAGCGGGAGCGGGTGCTGGGCGGCGACCATCCCGACACGCTGACCTCGCGCCACAACCTGGCCTATGCCTATGAGTCGGCCGGGGATCCGGGCCGGGCGATTCCGCTGTATGAGGCGACTCTGGCCGGCTTTGAGCGGGTGCTGGGCGCCGACCACCCCGACACGCTGACCTTGCGCCACAACCTGGCCTATGCCTATGAGTCGGCCGGGGATCCGAGCCGGGCGATCCCGCTGCTCGAGGCGACGCTGGCCGACTGCGAGCGAGTGCTGGGCGGTGAGCACCCGCTGACGAAAGCGGTACGAGAGGACCTGCAGCAGACCCAGTAGCGTGCGAACGGGTCTCCTGGCGAAACCGGCCGTCCGTCCGCTCACCGGAGCAGGAAAGCCCCTTACCGGCATGGCGAAAGAGTGAGCATGACAAGCGACGGCACCCGCCGCCCACCACGGCCTGGCCGAGCGACTAGCGAAGCGTTCGAGCAGGTCCCGGCAGCGGGTGCGGGCGCGACACAACACGCCGTTGATCGTCCTGCGGTGGTCATTCCACCGGCCGCCCCGCCGGCCCCCCTCGGGCAGCAGCGGCTCAAGCCGCTCCCGCTCCGCATTCGGTAAGTCACCTCGACGCGTACACCGCGTGATGCGCCTGCTCAGTCGTCGACGGCCTGTGCCGCGGCGGCGATCGGCTCGAGCCCCGCGATCAGCTCGTCGAGCTCGTCCGCGCTGAGCACGTCGTACGCCGGGGCTGCCAGCTCGTCGGTGAGGGCCTCGATCCGCTGCTTGGTCTCCCGGCCGGACTGGGTGAACCCGCCGGCGGCGTCCACCAGGCCGCGGCCGCGCAGCCCGTCGACGACGGCGGCCAGCTGTGCCTTGGGCAGATGGTGGATCCGGCCGAAGTCCTCCGCCCTCATTCCCAGGGAAACAGCCATGAGGACGTGGGACTCGGTGCCGCCGATGCCGTGGGCGACGAGGGCGGCGTTGTGGCCGTCCCCGCGGTGCTCGCGCAGCAGCGTCGCCGCGTGCCAGAGCCTGGCCACCGGCTCCTCGGGCACGTCGAGCGCCCGCAGCCCCGCGTACAGCGCTCGGCCCTCGGTCGGCGCGCTGACCGCTGCTCGGGTGGCGAGGTCGGCGGCCCCTACCAGACCGGAGGAGTCGGCGAGCTCCCCGATCCTTTGCCGCAGGGCGGCGGCGCTGCTCCGCTCGCGTACGGCGATCGCCTCCTGCGGGGTGATCTTCCCCCACACCCATGGGATGTGGCGTGCCACCTCGCCATCGGCGAAGTTGTAGAAGACCGCGTGCACCACCTCGGCCGGTGCCGGCCCCAGCGGCGCGGCCCGGCCGGCGAAGTATCCGTCCCAGTAGTCGCGCATGCCGAGGGCCAGGAACGCCTCGTTGGGCACCTCGGAGAAGGTGACGGTGGCGATCGGCTCGAGGAGCTCGAACATGCGGTGGATCTTGGCCTGCGGGTGCGGCATCGGTCGGCCTCTCCTGTGGTCGTCGCGGCGCCCCTGGTGGGCGGCCTCTCATCCTGGCTACGAACAACGTGGCCCGGATACGACAAACTCCGGTCGATAACTTTCCGGTCGATTCTGCCGGGTGGCGTCGGAGTAGCACCCGGGCCCGGTCGCCCGCCCGGTTGCCGAACCTACGCACATATAGCCTTCCGCCGCCGGAGGCGGCTGCTGCTCCGGCGGGGGTGACCCGATCAGGGGTGCTGGTCGCCTGGTGAATGCCACGGCAAGAGGGCCGGGCCCGCGTCCTGGCTGCGCCATCCGCGCCGAGCATGAGGCCGCCTACAGCGACCTGCCCTGCCCTGATGATCTGGAGTGCGCCCGCCGGATCTACGAAGTGGGCAGCATCTCGGGGTTCCGAGAGCCGAGGACTGGAGCGGTGCCCGCCGCCGTTCGGCCTGAAGGCGGACAGCCCAGGCGGCGGTATCTGCCGGGGGCCATGCCGTACTCGCGCTTGAAGGCATTGGCGAAGGCGAATTCCGAGCCGTATCCGACCGCGGCGGCGATTTCACTCAAGGCGGCGTCGGAGTCGCGCAGCATGCGCGCGGCCGTACCCAGCCGCCACCAGGTCAGATAGGTCAGTGGCGGCTGCCCGACGAACTGGGTGAACCGGCGGGAGAACGCCGCGCGGGACAGCCCGGCGCGACGACCGAGCGACTCGACCGTCCACGCGTGGGCAGGGTCGCGGTGGATGCCGTCAAGTGCGGCGCTGATGGCCGGATCGGCCAGCGCGGCGGCCCAGCTGTCAACCTTGCAGTGCTCCACCGAGACGTCGAACCAGGCGCGCAGGATGTACAGCAGCAGCATGTCCAGTAGCGCCGACACCACCATGTCCGCGCCCGGCCGGGGGTCCTCGATCTCCTTGCCGAGCAGCTCGACGGCGGCGCGCAGCTCAGTGTTGCGCCCCAGCCTGGCGGGCAGGTGGATCATCTCGGGCAGCCCTCTGAGCAGCGGATGCACCCGGCTGGAGTCGAGCCGGTAGCCGCCGCAGAGCGTCACGGTGACGGGCCCGCCGCCCTCCATGGCGGCCGAGGCGAACAGCTCGGCCGGGGCATGGGGGTCACAGTCGGGCTCCGCGATGGGGCTGGTGGGCGAGTCGGCCAGCGCGTAGCCGTGCCCCTGGGGGAAGAACAGCACGTCGCCCGTCCCGACCGGGATCGGGTCACCTTCCGGTGGGATGGCCCAGCACGAGCCCTGCAACACCACCTGGAAGCCCGCCGAGCCAGGCGCCGACGGGAACCGCTGCCCCCACGGCGCCCGCCACTCGACACGCGCCGAGCGCGGCACGCCCACGCGCATGGTGGCGACCACGTCGCTCAGCACATCCATGCTGTGAGTCTAAGGCAGGAGACGATCACGTATAAAAGGTGGACAGAAACGCATTGGACGCCTCGCTCAGGACTCCTAGGGTTACGGCATGACAAGAGTCCTGGTCAGCGGGGCGACCGGCACGATCGGCCGCCCTCTGGTGAACCAACTTGAAGACGCGGGCGCCGACGTCCGCACGGTCACGAGGGAGCTGACCGACCCGGTCGCGCTGAAGGCGGCTCTCGACGGTGTCGCCGCGGTGTTCCTGCTGTGGCCGTTCGCCTCGGCCGAAGGCGCCCGCGAAGTGCTGGAGCTGATCGGGGCGCGGCGGGTGGTCTACCTGTCCTCGGCCGCCGCCCGCCCCTACGAGGTCGAGATCGAGCGCCTGATCGCCGGGACCGCCCGGGAGTGGACGGTGCTGCGCCCGCACGCGTTCGCGGCCAACACCTTGCGGTGGGCCGAGCAGGTCCGCGCGGGCGTCGTACGGCAGCCGCACGGCGAGGCGACCCTCTCCCCCATCCACGAGCGGGACGTCGCAGCCGTCGCGGTGCGCGCGCTGCTCGACGAAGGGCACCACGGCGCCGTCTACACGCTGACCGGACCCCGGCCGCTGACCCGGCGGGAGCAGGCGCGGGCGATCGGCGCCGCGATCGGCCGGCCCGTGCGCTGGGAGGAGGAGCCCGCGGAGGAGGCCCGGCTACGGCTGCTCGGGCTGGGATGGCCCCCGGCGGCCGTGGACGAGATGCTGCGCGCTCTCGCCGAGCCGGGCCCGACCACCCGGACCGTGGAGGAGGTCACCGGAGCGCCCGCGAGCACGTTCGAGACGTGGGCGAGCGAGCACGCCCCGGACTTCCTCGCCACCATGCGGGCCGCCCGCATCCACGAGTACGGCGACGCCTCGGTGATCTCGCTGGACGAGGTGCCGGTGCCCAAGCCCGGGCCGGGCGAGGTGCTCATCAGAGTGGCCGCGACGTCGTTCAACCCCTCGGAGGTCGGCCTGCGGATGGGCCTGCTGCGGGACGTGCTCGGCGTCACACTGCCGCACACGCTCGGCTGGGACGTCGCCGGCACCGTGGTCACCGCGGCAGGTGACCTCGCCCCCGGCGATCGAGTGATCGGGCTCATCGACGGGGCGGCGGCCGAATACGCGGTCGCGAAGGCGAGCATGCTGGCCAGGGCACCACAGCGGATCCCGCTGACGGACGCGGCCGCCGTGCCGGTGGCCGGGCTCACCGCGTGGCAGGCGGTCTTCGATCATGCCCGCATCGGCCGTGGCAGCCGGGTGCTGATCAACGGCGCCGGCGGAGGCGTCGGGCTGTTCGCCGTGCAACTGGCCAAGCATGCGGGCGCGCACGTGGTCGCGACCGCCGGCCCGCGCAGCGCAGCCGCCGTACGGGCGCTGGGCGCCGACGAGGTCGTCGACCACACCGTCGCACCCCTGCCGGGCGGCAACGACGTGCTGATCAACCTGGTGGCCGACGTGCCCGCCTCGGTGACGGAGTTGGCCAAGGAATTCGTCTCGATCACCCGGCCGATCGAGCATCCACGCGCCGTCCATTTCGTGGCCCGCAACGACCCGGGCAAGCTGACCGAGCTCGTGGCGTTGATCGACAAGGGCGTGGTGGACGTCATGGCGGACGTTCGCCCGCTGGAGTCCCTGGCAGACCTGCACCGCGCCGCTGAGCGCGGTCTTATCCGCGGAAAAGTCACGCTGAAGGTGGAGAAATGATCAAGATCGGCATCATTGCCGGCAGCACGCGGCCGGGACGCAACGGCGAGGCCGTCTCCCGCCGGGTCCACGACCATGCGGTCAGGCGCGGCGACGCGCACTACGAGCTGGTCGATCTGAAGGACTACGACCTGCCCCACCTGTTCGTCCAGCTCGCCAGGGTAGGCGGCGCGCAGGGCGTCGGCGAGGAGCTCTTGGGCGTCGAACGCGCGTTGTAGCGTCCTGGCCTGCAGGGCGGGCACCGTCATGATCAGCCGGGCGCGAATGGCCGGGAATGCGATCAGGCACACGAGCACGGGCCGGCCCGCGCGGCAGGTCGGCGCGGGTGGCGTAATAGGCGTGATGGCGAAGCCGCGCCTTGTCCCGCCGGGGAGCGGGCGAGCGTCAAGCCGAGGCGCATCGCCTGCCCCGAGGCGCAGGGCTCGCCTCCGGTGGTGCGCATTCGTTGACGTCCGCCCTTACTTTCACTAGTTTCTGAAACTAGAGAATCAATAGATCGGCGAGCCCAAGGGGCGATCAAGGGAGTGATGTTCCATGGCGGAACCGGGACTGATCGACGTACACCACCACATCGTCCCCAAGGAGTACACCCGAGCCCTGTCCAAACTCGGAGTCAGCGAGGGCCTGGGCGTGCAGTTACCGAAGTGGAACGCCGGTACTACCTCGGAGACCCCCGGTTCCGCCCGCTCTTCGCCGAGCTGGACCGACGCCGGGCCGTGGTGTTCGTCCATCCCCAGTCACCCCCGGGACAGGAGTACTCCCACCTGGGGCTGCCCGAGGCGATGCTCGACGTCTGCTTCGACACCACACGAACCGCCTTCTCCCTGATGGTGAACGGCGTCACGAAGAACTACCCGCGCATCCGGTTCGTCCTCGCGCACGCGGGCGGTGCGGTCCCTTACATGGCGGCCCGGGTCGGCGTCACCGCCGCCATGCTGGCGGACCTGAAAGGGCCGCTCCCGATCGTCGCGGACGGCATGGGCAAGATATTCTCTGCCTCCCGCAGACTGGAGGAGAAGATGCCCGACCAACTCAGCTACTACCTGCGGTTCAAGAAGAACGTCCTCCCCGAAGGGCCCGATCACTTCCTGGGGAACTTCTACTACGACACCGCGCTGTCGGCGTCTCCGCACGCCTTCGCCTCCCTGCTCACCGTGGCCGACAGCTCTCACATCCTTTTCGGCAGCGACTACGTATTCGCCACCGAGGCCGCCGTCCCGGCCACCATCGCCGGCATCCGCGACTACGAGGGCTTCACCCACGCCGACAGGACGGCGATCGAACGGGACAGCGCCCTGGCCCTCTTCCCCACCCTGGCGTAGAACGCCCGACCACAGAGGCACGCGCATGACCGAACACCCCGGATGGCAGTCCGCCTTCATCGAAGAACTCGGCGCTCTCGGACCGGAGATGGGCATCCCCCGCGCCATGATGCGGATCGCCGCCTGGATGATGGTCTGCGACCCGCCCGAGCAATCCGCCGAGCAGATCCAGCACGGGCTGCGCCTGTCGGCCGGAGCGGTCAGCACCGGCACCAGGCAGCTCATCACCGCCGGCATGCTGGAGCGCGTCTCGCGGCCGGGTGACCGCCGCATCTACTACCGCCTGGCCTCCGGCAGCTGGCAGGCGCCCCTGGAAGCCAAACTCCGCGCTCTCGGCCGCCTGCGGCAGATCGCCGACCAGGGCGTCGCCTCCGCCGGAGACCGCGCGGACCACCGCCTCATCGAGATGCGTGACGCCTTCGCCTGGTTCGAGACGCAGCTCGACCAGCTCCTCGAACATCGCCGGCGCCCCACCCCCTGATCATCGCGTCCGCACGGCCGGTCGTGCCGGGCGCTGACCCCCGCCGGCCCTTTCCGCCTCAGGGAACCGACCTGGCGGCGAATCACCGACCTGCCTCAGCCAGAAGCAGCCGGGAGAGGGGCGCCACCGCCCGGCGAACGATGTCCGGGTTCCGGGCGTCGCGATCAGCCCGGCCGGTGACCGGTGGAGGTCGCTGCGGCTCCTGGTGACGAGATCCTGAAGGGCCGCCGCACGCCGGCCGCAGGCGGTGATGTCGTGGCCGCGGCGCAGCCCTTCACCCACGATCTGGCGGCCGATGCCGCCCGTCGCGCCGTGCCGCCCCTACTCGCCCAAGTCGGCGAAGACGCGCCGCTTGAGCGGGGGCACCGCGTCCATCAGACGCAACGCCGCCCTGGTCAGCGCGAGTGCGGCGCGGCCGTCCAGCGCAGTCTGGCGTTTGAGCTCGGCGAGCGACGCCCGGACGGCGGCGAAGCCGTACTCCGTCATCAGCGCCTCGTACTCGCCGACGGCCTCCAGCAGGGGACGCTCCCCGCGCGCGACCGCGGCCAGCAGGCGGGCGAGCAGCGCGGCGTCCCGCAGGGCCGTGTTGGCGCCGATGCCGCGTGCCGGGGTCATGGCATGGATGGCGTCACCCAGCAGGGTGACCGGGCCGGGCGTCCACGCCGGGACCGGCACCGAGCTGCGGATGGCCGTCGCGGTCACCGCCGCCGTGTCGGTCTGGTGGACGAGGGCACGCAGATCCGTGTGCCATCCGGCGGTCAGCTCGGCGACGAGAGCGCGGAGCCGCTCGCCGGACAGGCCCGACAGCTCGCCCGTGGTGGTGGCGCGGGCCCCCAGGCCCCAGCTGACGAAGTCGTCCGCGGCGCTCCGCTGGAACTCCTGCAGGGCCAGGAACATCCCCATCCCGCCGGGTGCGGTGATCGTGACGGGACCGGTGGAGAGCGAGCCGGGCAGCAGCGCGCGGACACGCGTGGTGAGCGGGAGGCGGCCGGCGATCGTCCGCATGCCGGTGTCCAGGCGTTCGGCGTGCGGCAGGTACTGCCGGCGGATCACCGAACCGGTGCCGTCGGCGGCCACCAGCACGTCCCCGGTGGCCGTGGTGCCGTCGGCGAACAGCGCGGTCACCGTACCGTCCGGGTCGCGGCGGTAGCCGGTGCAGGTCTTGCCGAAGCGGATGGATCCCTCCAGGCCGGTGAGGAGGGCGCCGCGGAAGGTGTCCCGGCCGACCGAACGGTGGCCGGTGACCGAGACCTCGACGGTGAGCAGCCGGCGCAGGGTCTCGGTGTAGAAGGTCATGGTGCGGGCGGGCCGCCCGCAAGCGGCCTGGAACACCTCGAACACGTCCGGCGCCAGGCACTCGCGCAGAGCCTGGACGCCGGTGGGGTTCAGGTGCAGCCGGTACCCCTGGGGGCGGTCGGCGGGGCCGCGGTCCCGCTCGTACACGATGGCGGGCACGCCGGCCCGGCGCAGCCCCTGGGCCAGCGCCAGGCCGCCGATGCCGGCACCGATGATCAGCACGTTCACAGGCATGGTGCATCCTCGTCAGACGTAACGGTCGGTAGGTACGTCCTCGTGGAGCTCACCGGTAGCCTTGACTCGCGCATCTGAGGCACCGGCTCGCGCTCGCGTGAGGACCGGCTCGGATCTGGCCCCGGCGGGCGTGTTGGCGCACACCGGCCGGGGCCTTCGCTCAGCTCATGGGAGAACCCCCTGGTCGGCCTCCGGGGTGACGAGCAGGCCGGGGTCGGCCCTGACCGCCTCGGCGTCCCAGGTGAGCGCTCCGCCGGTGATGTCGTCGGCCAGCTGTCGCACCCAGGCCAGCTCGGTCCGCCGGAGCGCGAGCAGGTACTCCAGTTCGAGCAGCAGCAGGCGGTGCAGCCGCCGTCCCAGCCCGGCCCGCTGCGCCTCCAGCTCGGCGATCGATCCTTCCAGCAGCACCACCCGGGTGCGCAGCGCCGCGGCGGCCGCCGCCGGAGGGAGCTGGGCCAGAAGCCCGACGGCGGCCGTGAACACGGGATGGTCCTCCAGCGGCACCGACACCAACTCGCCGAGCTGGTCCTGGAAGGACTCGAAACCCTCCGAGGTGATCCGGTAGACCGTGCGCTCCGGCCGCCGGCCTTCCCGGCCGGTCTCCGCCTCCTCGATCAGCCCCGCCCGCTCCAGCCGCTCGACCGCCCGGTAGAGGCTGCGCGGCGAGCCCATGGCGTAGTCCTTGCGCCGCTGCCGGATGAGCAGGCGCATCTCGTAGGGGTGCCGGTCCCTCTCGGCGAGCAGCGCCAGAACCGTCAACCCCACCAGATCGGCTCCCATGACCTCACCTTGCCATCCGCACTAGTGCCAACCGCACTATAAGCGGACGCGGGGTCGCCTGTCATCGTTTCCCCCCCGGGCGCGTACGCGAAGAACGGGCCCGGGCCACCTCACCTGGACACGTTGCGGGAGCTGTAGCCCTGCAGGTGCGAAGGCCGTCCGGGTGAGGAGGCGAACTGGCCGATGTTCCAGGTGATGATCCGGTGCGGGTGGATGCGGAGCGTTTCCTTGGTGAACGCCGCGATCAGCGGCGGGTCGAGCGTCACGATCTCAGCCTGCCCGCGAATCTCGATACCCCGGCCGGTCTGGCCGATGGCATTGGGCGTCTCGGCCTGGTCGTCCACGACGAGGGAGACTCGCGGGTCGGCTTGGACGTTGCGGAACTTCTGACTCCTGGCCAGGGCCGGGCCGCCGATGTCGATGGTCCCGGCCGCCTCGTCCAGCCAGAGGGCCACGGGGTGGACCTGCGGCGCTCCGTCCGGCCCGATCGTCGCCAGCCGCCCCAACGGGTGTTCGGATAGGTAGGTGTACTCGTTATCAGTGAAGACCATGCCGCAAGCATGCAACCTTAACCATAGTTGAGGTCCAGCACATCACGAGAGTGAACGGCACTCGAGCGGTACCTCCTCGATCGGCACTGGAGGCGATCGAGGTGCAGCACCTGACCGTGGCCCGGATCGCCGAGGCGCCGGCGATCGCGTGGAGCACCGCGAACGACGCCGTGTTGGCCGAGGGCAAGCGGGTGCTGGTCAACGACCCGGCCCGGTTCGACGGCGTGAAGGTCATTCGGGGTTGAGGAACCCAGGAACAGCCGCCGCCCCCGTCCGCGAAGCGATCGACCTCCGGGCCCGCCATTACCGCTTCAGGGGATAAGCGGTGTCAATGAGGTCGCGCAGGAAGGTGTCGAGGTCGTCCAGACCGTAGGCCTTGAGCGTCTGAGGAGTCTGAGTGAGCAGGTAGGTCAAGGCCGTGTTGACGCACATGGTCACCGTGGCGGCGGCCGTCTGCGTCGCGGGTAGGCCTGCCGCCCGTTGGGACTCCAGGTGCAACTCCAGGTCGGCCTTGGTGAGCTCGGCCAGCGTCTGCTGCAGGCTCGGCCTGCGTGCGGCCTCCGCGTGCAACTCGAGGTAGGCCAGCACTCTGGATCTGTTGGCCGTGAGCGCACGAGCGAGCAGGTCTCTCATCAGTGCGACGAGTCCGTCGCGTCCCTCGATCCGGCTTGCCTGCGCTCGTTTCAAGTCGGCCCAGTATCGCTCGACGCACCGCTCGGCGGCGGCTTGCAGCAGCGCGTCGCGGCTGGCGAAGTAGTTCTTGGCCGTGCCCTCCGGCAGTCCTGCTTGGCGATCCACGGCTCTGTGGGTCAGTCCCCTGCCGCCCTGATGGGCCAGCACTTCGATCGCTGCGTCACGCAGCTGGTCGCGCCGGTCTCGGTTCTCCGCCATGGCCTCATTATCGCGGCTTGCGCCGTTCACCACAACAGTGGTACCACAGCTGCGGTGAACGGAGAAGGAGATGCGACATGAATGGAACCGCGGCCGTCGTCGGTGCCGGCATCGGTGGACTGGCCACCGCCATCGGGCTGCGCAGCATCGGCTGGGAGGTAACCGTGCTCGAACGCCGGCCGCAGATCAGACCTGAGGGCACCGCCCTCGGCCTACGTCCCGACGCACAGGCCGCGCTCGCGCGACTCGGCCTCGGCGAGGAACTACGCCACCGTACGGTTCCCTACCGTAAGGCCCGGATCCGCACGCCTGACGGCCGCCGGATCGCCGACCTGCCACTGGAACGCATCGAGCGCAAGGGTGGCACACCGGTCTTGATGCTGTCCCGAATCTCACTGATGGGGCTGCTGCTCGGCGCCATGGGAGATACCGCGATCGTGACCGGGACAGATATCACCGACCCGGAGTCGCTATGCAAGGACTACGACCTCGTGGTGGGGGCGGACGGACTGCGCAGCGTGGTGCGCCCCGCCTACTTCGGCACCGCTACCCGGCCTCGCTATACCGGGATCGTGGCCTGGCGGGGCGTCGCCGGATTCGAGCCGCCCGAGCACGGCGAGACGTGGGGGCCCGGCCAGGTGTTCGGCATCACCCCGCAAGAGCCTGGCTCCACCAACTGGTACGCCGCCGTGTCCACCCCTGAGGGCCACCGCGAGACCCTTGACGATCTGCGCGCCCGCTACGCGGGCTGGCACGACCCGATCCCGCGCATTCTCGCCGAAGCCGACGAGGATGCGGTGCTGCGGCACGAGATCTACGACCTGTCGCCCCACCTGGAATCGTTCGTGGCAGGCAACGTCGCTCTGGTCGGCGACGCGGCGCACGCCATGACACCCTCACTCGGACAAGGCGCGTGTCAGGCGCTGCTGGACGCGGCCGCGCTCACCGACTGCCTGCAGACCGCCGGAGATGTGGGGTCCGGGCTGCACGTCTACGACCTCCGACGCAGGAAACCCGCCCAGCGCATCGTGACGATGTCGCGCCGCATGACCGGCCTGGCCGGCCATCACCTCGCAGGACCACGTAACCTTCTCATGCGTCTCCTGCCCGCCTGAAGGGTCCCGCCTCTGCGCCCGATGCTCGGGCCGGCCGCGAAGTTGCTTTGGAGCTGGTCACACGACCCGAGCGGGGGCAGGACCGGCCCAAGCTGCGGCTGACGGTGGCGGGGATGAAGACCGGCGGCACTTCGGTCATCTACAGGCCCGACCTGGCCGCCGGCAGCGTCAAGGAGCTGCTGGTGTTCTTGGGGGACGAGCTCGCGCCGCGCGGGACCAACCTGGACGCCTCTTATCGTGACCGGCCGTTCTGACGCGGGTGGTCGCGGGATGGCCGGTAGAGCCCCGGTCAGCCGATGAGGTGCTGGTCAGCGGGGGTCGTTCGCGGCGGCCGCGGCGGTCTCGGTCCGGCGGCTGTCTTGTGGACGACGCCGACGGAGACCTTGACCCTGGCATCAGCCGGTTGACCACCCCGGGCCGCATCGTCGCCGCCGTACCACTGACCGGATCCTTCACTCGCGGCATGCGACCTCGTGCGCACCTTGTCATAGCGGGCGGCGCAGCCCGTCCAGCACGAGGGTGATGACATCGTCGGCCTCGGCCCGCCAACCGGGGCGGTCATGGGCGGCACCGATGCCGTGCAGCGCCATCATCACGGCACCGGCGCCCACGTCGTCGCGAACGGCGCCGTCCCGCACGGCGGCGGCCACCAGGTCGGTCACAGCCTGCTCCAGCGCCCGGCTGCCCTCGGCGAGGACACCCGAGCGATCGGCCATGAGCGTGGCCAGCGTCCGGGCCAGGCCCTCGTGGGCATCTATGTGGTCGACCATGCCGCGCAGGAAGGTCGCCAAAGCCTCCGCCGCGGGCAGCGTGGCCTGTAGCCGGCGGGCGCGGTCGCACAGCTCGGCGACTTCCCCGTGGTAGACCGCCTCGGCCAGTGCCTCCCGGGTGGGGAAGTGCCGGTACAGCGTGCCGGTGCCCACCCCGGCCAGGCGGGCGAAGTCATCGAAGCGCAGGTCGAAGAAGTCGCCGGCGTCGAAGACCTCTCGCGCCTTGGCGATCAGGGCATCGCGGTTGCGTCGGGCGTCGGCCCGCAGCGGCTTGTCGGCGGTCATGCGCTACCTCGCGTTGACAAAATGGAGACGGTCTCCATATTTTCGAAAAGTGGAGATGGTCTCCAGATCGATCGTACCCCACGAGGTGCAGCGTGAAGATCCTTATGTTCGGCCGAGGCGTGATCGCCACCGTCTACGGCTGGGCCCTGCAACAGGCGGGACATGACATCGAGTTCTACGTCCGGCCGGGGCGCGCGGCGACGTACGGAGACGCGGTGGACCTCGACCTGATCGATACGCGGCGCCGGGTGTGGGGGCAGCGCGTCGTCGAGAAGTGGCCGGTGCGCTACCGCGAGGCGCTGGAGCCGGACCACGACTTCGACCTGATCGTGCTCAGCGTGCCGCACCACCGCCTCGCGGAGGCGACGGCCTTCCTGTCCCCCCGTGTCGGCCAGGCCACGGTGCTGGTCTTCGGCAACATCTGGACCGAGCCGCTGGCCGCGATCGGCGCACTCCCTGTCGACCAGATCGCCTGGGGCTTTCCCCAGGCCGGTGGCGGATTCGGCGCGGACGGCGTGCTCCGTGGGGCGCTGCTGCCGTCGGTCATCTTCGGCACCCTCGGCCGGCCCCCGACCGACCGGGAGCGCGCCGTGCGCCAGGCGTTTCGCGAGGCCGGGCTCCGGCTCAAGGAGCAGCCTGACTTCCGCGGCTGGCTGTGGGTCCATTTCGTGTCGGATGCCTGCCTGTTCTCACAGGGCCTGCGGCGGGGTTCCCTGTCCGAACTGGCCGGGGCGACGGGCGACCTGCGCGAGGGGCTGCTGGCCGGCCGCGAGCTGCTGCCGCTCCTCGAGGCGCGCGGCGTTGACTTGCGACGTCACCGGGCCGGTGTGCTGCCGTTCCGTGCGCCCACCTGGCTGACGGCCCTCGTCCTCGCCTGGCTGACCGCTCATGTCGCGCCCGTGCGCGTGAATTTCGCGGCGCACTCCGACCCCGACGCCGAGGAGCCGCGTGAGATCTGCCGGGACACCCTGGCCGAAGCACGACGATTGGGCATCTCGGTACCGCGATTGGAAGCGGCGGAACCGAACTTCGCCCGTGAAGGGACGAGGCGAGTCTGAATGCCGAGTGCGTTCCCTGCAGAGGCGAGTGGCAGCTCCGACCTACCGCTGGAGTATGGGGCGACCTGGTGGTTGATCGTTCCGGTGTAGGTGCCGGCGCGGCCTGGGTGGGGATGGTGATGATCAAGATGGGGTTCCGGCTGGCGAAGCCCCGACGGAGTAGCAGCCATGGAAGTAGGTGACGCCCCCCGTCACCCCGACGTGCCGGCCGCCCAACGCCGCGAACGTGCCCGCATCCGTAGCGAGAAGGGTCTCCGCTGGCGCGGCCGACCCCTTGCACCGGCCGCCTGAAATCCTCACCCAACCTGGTGATCGTTGCCGGTGACAGCACTAGGCGCGCCGGTGGTCGCCGCTCGCGCCGTCGATGAGCTCGCGCACGATGTCCATGTGGCCGACGTGCCGGGCGGTCTCCTCGATCATGTGAATGAGCACCCAGCGCAGCGTCATCCTCTCGCCGCGCTCGTTGGTGCCGAGGTCCTCGAGGCCGAACTTCTCGATGACCTTGTCCGATGACGCGCGGGCGCGGGCGTAGAAGGCGAGGACGTCGGCCGTGGTCTCGCCGGGGTCGACGCGCAGGTCGGCGTCCTCGTCATCGTCGTCGAACGGGAGCTCCTCGTGCTCCTGCCCGAACGTGTCGGCGAACCACCAGTACTCGACCGCCGCCAGATGCTTGACCAGGCCCAGGAGGTTCGTCCCCGACGGGGTCATGGGGCGTCGCAGCGCCTCGTCGTCCAGACCCTCGACCTTCCACAGCACCGCGTCGCGATGCCGGTCCATGCTGGCCTGGAGGCTTTCCTTCTCACCGCCGGTGAACGGCACTCTTTTCATGCACGGAACGTAACAGTTGCCCCACCACTCGGGCTAAGCGGTAGGGCCACCCGGCACACCCGCCATGGACCTCGAACGGCGTGTCATCAGACCCGGTGAACGTATGTGGTCAACGCACTAGACGACCGAACGACCTGTCGCGGGTTGGTGGCTGGTCGCTGATCAGCTGTCATTCGGCGTCGACCGCGGTCCGGGTACGCGGTCATGCGCTCAGTCCGGCCGGCGGGCATCGCCGCCGACTCGTGCGTCTCGTTGGCCCCGCCCTGGGCGCACCACCCCGGAGATCGGGCGCTCAGTCCGTGTCTGATCCGGTCTTCCACGCGGAACGGAGCTGCTCTGCGGCATCGGTGGCTTGGCGAAGACCCGCCTGGTAGGCAGGTTCCCAGGCCGTCCGGTCATTCAGGTCCGAACCGAATGCGCGTATTGATTCCGGATCTGGATCGATGGTCACCACTGTGCGTGCCCCGGCGACCTCCAGCTCCTGGTGGAGCAACTCGCGGGGAAACAGGTGCGCCTGCGGGTCGATCACGACGAGCGTGCGAGCTCCGGCCGCGAGTCCGGCGTTGGTCGCCGACCGCAGGGAGCCGTCCATGTACCGGCGGCCGTTGATGGTGATCGGTGGGTAGATGCCCGGAAAGGCGGTGCTTGCCGCCACGGCGGCGGGCAGCGGTGCGCCACTGGCACCGTCGAAGACCTCCTGCTCGCCTGTCTCGGCGTCCAGCGCGGGGATGAGCAGCTGCCGGTCCGGCCATTGGTCTGCGCCGGCCAGGGCACGCATCCGGGCGATATGTGCCTGCTCGGGGCCGGTCTCGGCGGCCAGCGCGATCTGGCCCACTCGGCGCCGCGCCTCGTCGGGGTTGGCGGCGGCACTGCCGAGCACGGCGAACACCTCGCCCAGTCGGCGCCTGTCCACCTGGGGAGGAGTGCTGCCGGAGTCGGCAGGGCGGATCGGGGTGGCGAGCCGGCCGGGGTCTTGGCCGGTGGCCAGCACTGCGCCGATGATCGCGCCGGTCGACGTGCCGACGATCAGATCGGCCTCGCTGAGATCCATCCCGCCGCGGCGCAGTCCGTAGGCCAGTCCGGCCATCCAGGCCGCACCAACGGGGCCTCCAGCGCCCAGTGCGAGTGCCCGGTCGAGTATATGCATGACTGTCTCCTGCCGTTGTTGAAACAGTCGTACCATATACTGACGTAGGTACGGTTCGGCGCTGGCGAGAGGATGATCCACCGTGGGGCGACCCCCAGATCCCGCCCGACGGGAGGCCACGCTGGCGCGGGCGACCGATTACGTACTGGCACACGGCCTGGCCGGATTGAGTCTGCGGCCGCTGGCCGCGGCTCTCGACACCAGCCCGCGGATGCTGCTCTACGACTTCGGCAGCAAGCAGGAGCTGGTGTCCGCCGTCCTTGCCGAGGCCCGCCGCCGCGGTGCGACACGGTTGGCTGAGAGCCTCCCGCCGGAGGCGGCCTCTCCGGAGGAACGCCTGCGCGGCATCTGGGCCTGGATGAGCGCACCCGAGCGCACCCCGTACGTACGGCTGATCTTCGAGGTGCACGCCGACGGCCTGGCTCACCCCGAGAACTACCCGGACCAGGCCGAGGCGATCACGAACTGGTTCGACACCCTCGGCGCCACGTTCCGCGACATCGCCACCACCCCTGACGACACCGTCACTCCCACGCTGGTGATGGCCGTCATCCGAGGCCTGCTGTTCGATCTGACGACCACCGGCGACCGCCACCGCACCGACCGCGCCCTGGACCGCTTCTGCGAACTGCTCCGGCATTGAACGAAGACAAGCGATCACGCGGTGACCGCAGGTCACAGCGCGGACTCTGCCCGCCGGCCGGACACCTGCACGACGACCAGGCGGGACTCGTGGTCGCCGAGACCGCCCCTCGGTGCGACCAAGGGAAAGGTAGCTCTGCGTAACTGTCGCTGCCGCGACGCGCGAGACTCCGACTCGCCGGAACGCTGATTCCGTCCGAACCTTCGCACGGCATTGACGCAGCTCCCCTGCTTCTCCCTTGGTGACACGGATCGAGTGGAGGACCGAGGCCAAGGACAGCAAGGGCGGCCGCAGCCCGGCCATCAAGATCGACAAGACCACCGCCGCCCGTAGCGCTTACCTGTACGGCCGATCCGCCGCCGCCCTGACCCGCGAGCATGAGAGACACGTCAATGGTGATCCAGAAGACACCTGTTCCAGGCGGACCCGGCGTTCGTCCCCCGGCTGACGTCACGAGGTTCGCCACATCGTGAGCCGCTCGCCCGGCCCTGCGGCGACCATCACGCCCTCATCGACGGCGAGCGCGCCGAGAGCTTCAACTATGTCGTCCGCAGCGTCGGGTACTCCCGTGGCATTCGTCACATATGTCCCACCCCGGATGATGTGCCATCATAGGTATCGTCACTTCGACGATAAGGGGGTGCCATGACCGTGGAGCGCTATCCTCGCCGCGGCACCGGCCCCGGCCACCTCTTCCCGACGACAGCGCCTACACCACCGCGGCGCCGGTCGGCATCGGCGCCATGGCGATCACGACGCTGACAAGCCTCGCTCTCGCCCGCCGACGCTCGTCCGAGACAACCCGTAAGTCACATGCACTCATCCCAGCACTGGAGGTTCCATGCTCAAGGGCTACTGGGTCAGCGTCTACCGCACCATTTCGGACCCTGAGAAGCTGGCCGCTTACAACAAGCTGGCCGGTCCGGCCGTCCGGGCCGCGGGCGGTCGGACCCGCGTCCGTGGCGGCCGGGTCGTGGCGCATGACGCCGGAATCGCCGAGCGCACCGTCCTGGTCGAGTTCGACAGCTTCGAGCAGGCCGTCGCGGCGTACGAGAGTGCGGCCTACCAGGAGGCGCTGGTCGCCCTCTCCGACGGCGTCGAGCGCGACTTCCGCATCGTCGAAGGCATCGACTGACCGAGGTGCAGTCGGATCTTCATCGGAGATCCACCAACTTGGTTTCCGCTGGTGGCGGGGTTCGTGGGTGCTCGTGCTGGTCGGGGCGCGGCACGGCCAGGACGATCACGACGATCCGGCCCGCCGGCAGGGACCGCCACCGCGATCTGATCGCTTTCAGGTGCTTGCGCAGCAGGTCGGTGACGTATTGGACAGTTCTCGTGGTCGAAGTCCAGTGGGTTCCGTCGTGAAGACCTTCATTCACGCTGAACCCACTGGAGTCCCCGCCCCCCATCGGGCGGGCAGGGCTCCCCCCCATCAGACCGTGTGGCGTTCGGCCGGCTCGGGTACGTCGTCGCCTGCGGCCTGCGGGGTGGTGGCGGTACGGCGCGGCGAGAGCAGCGCGATGAGGGTTCCGAGCAGCATGCCGGCGGCGGCGAGGTAGACGGCGGTACGGCTTCCGTCGGCGATCGAGGAGCGGAGTGCCGGCCCTGATCCCTTGGCGCCGGCGTTGGCGATCGCGATGAGTACCGCGAGACCGATGGCGTTGCCGAGGTTGAGCGTGGTGGAGGCCATGCCGGAGGCGACGCCTTGTTCGCGGGGCGCGACTCCGGCCGCTGCGGCGATCCACATGGCGGTCCAGGTGACGCCCTGGCCCACGCCCGAGATCACTAGCCCCGGGACGATCGCGGGGTAACCGCTGCTGTGGTGGAATCCGAGTGCGAGGAAGAGAGTGCCGACCGCTCCGGTGAGGAAACCGGCGAGCAGGGTGGTGCGGGTGCCGAGGCGGGTGGCGAGGCGCTCTCCGAGTTGGGTACCGGTCGCGATCGCGAGTGACGGTACGAGGAAGGCCAGGCCGGTCTGCAGTGCGCTGAAGCGATGGACGGTCTGCAGCAGCACGGTCAGGAAGTACGGCAGGGTGCCGAACGTCGCCATGTAGAGGAAGGTGACCGTGATCCCGGCCACGAGGCTGCGGTTGCCGAAAAGCCGGGGCGGCATCAGCGGGTCGGCGCTGCGCCACTCGATGACCACGAACGCGGCCAGCAGCACCACCGCCAGAGCCACCACCGCGATGATCGCCGGGGACATCCAGCCGATCTCCGGTCCCTGGACCAGGACGAACACCAGCAGTGTCGCGCCGCCGGTCACCGTCATGGCGCCTGGCAGGTCGAACCTGCGGTCTTCTTGACGACGCCCGTCACGCGGAATGACGGCCAGGGCGGCGATGGCGACAAGGCCGGCCAAGGGCACGTTGACGAAGAAGACGGCAGGCCAGCCGAACGCCTGCGTGAGGACGCCGCCGAGCAGGGCGCCGACCGTGAGCCCGCTGGCTCCGGCGCCGCCCCACACCGCCAGCGCGCGATTCCGCCGGGGCCCCTCCTCGAAGAGCGTATTGATCAGTGACAGGGTCGAGGGCAGCAGTAGCGCTCCGCCGATGCCCTGGATCGCGCGGGCGACGACGATGACACCCGGGGTGCCCGCCAGTCCGCCGGCCAGCGAGGAAGCGGCGTAGACGGTCAGGGCGAGAACGAAGATCCGGCGGCGGCCGAGCAGGTCGGCGGCGCGTCCGCCCAGCAACAGGAACCCTCCCGCGAACACGACGTAGGCGCTGACGACCCACTGCTGTGTCTGGCCGGAAAAGCCCAGGTCGGCGCCGATCTCCGGCAGCGCCACGAACACGATGTTGAGATCGAGGGAGAAGATCAGCTGCGCCAGCGCCAGCAGGGCCAGGCTCCAGCCCAGCCGGGTGCCACCTCGCCGACTCCGACCCGACGACATGGACATATCGGTCATCAGTCCGCCTTCCACATTGGTATGACTGTACGCATACTCGCATACAGTACGTAGATACGTAAACAGACGTAAGATCTAGATCGAAGGAGGATGACGAATGTTCGCTAGTACGCGTACGTAAACTGTGTCCGTGATCCCTCAGCATCCCGAACGCCACCAGATCCGGCTGGAGAACGTCCTCACGGCCCTGGGCAACCCGTTGCGCCTGGAGATCGTCCGTACGCTCGCCGCGGGCGGCGAGCAGGCGTGCGGGACGATCCTCGACGGCGTGTCGAAGTCGACGCTGACCCGTCACTGGAAGGTTCTGCGCGACAGCGGGATCATCTGGCAGCGCCCCTACGGCCGCGAGAACCTACTGTCACTGCGCCGCGAAGACCTCGACATCCGCTTCCCGGGCCTGCTCGACGCCCTGCTGACCGCCGCCGACATCAACGCCGCCCCCATCGAACGACCAAGCGCCCAGCACTGATCGGGACAGCACCAACCAAGCCGCCGACAAGCACGCGCCGCGCCCCACCTGCCGACGACGACCGCAGGCAGAAAGTGCGTGCCGCGCAGTCGGGAGTGGTGCCGCCGTTGCGGGAGGGCTGGCAAGCAGTCCCGTGAGTACACGGCGCTCTGCCCGATCGGGGGGGTTCACCCCTGCCTTGGGGTGGACGCCCACTGCGGCACACTATGAGGCATGCTCTACGGCCGCGAGGCGGAACAGTCGGCGATCGATCGGCTGCTGGCCGATCGTACTGGCGTACTCATCCTGAGTGGTGAGGCGGGAATCGGGAAGACCGCGCTGCTGGAGTACGTCGCCCGCACCGCTCAGGGGCGTGTCCTGCGGGTGAGCGGGGTCGAGTCGGAGGCCGAGCTGCCGTTCGCTGCGCTGCACCTGCTGCTCCGCCCGATGTTCGACCGCATCCAGGCGCTGCCGGGACAACAGGCCGACGCCCTGATGAGCGCGCTGGGGCTGGGCAGGGCGGCGCCCGGTGACCGCTTCCTCATCCGGCTCGCCACCCTGAGCCTGCTGACCGAACTGGCGGCCGACCAGCCGCTGGTCTGCCTGGTGGACGACGCCCAGTGGCTGGACCAGGAGTCGGCGGACGCCCTGCTTTTCGCGGCCCGCCGCCTGCACGCCGAGCCCATCGTCGTCATCTTCGCCGCGAGGGACGACGGACCGTCCTTCCCGGCCTCGGGCCAGCCGGAGCTGCGGCTGACCGGGCTGGCCCCGGAGCCGGCCGCGCGCCTGCTCGCCGAGCGTGCGGACGAGCTGGCGCTGGCCGTGCGCGAGCTGATCGTGGCCGAGGCGCACGGCAACCCCCTGGCGCTGCTGGAGCTGCCGCACACGCTCACACCCGAGCAACGGGCCGGGGCGTCCGTACCGCTGGCCTTCTCCCTCGGCGTGGCCGAGCCTGTCTCCGGCCGGGTGCTGGCGGGTTTCCGCGCGAGGATCGAGGAGCTGCCCGCCGCGTCCCGGACATGTGTGCTGGTGGCGGCGCTGGACGACAGCGGCGACCTCGACACGCTCAACCGCGCGCTGCACGGCTTGGGAGTGTCGCTCACCGACTTCGCCCCCGCCGAACGCGCCGGGCTGGTCCGGATCACCGGGGCGGGTGTCGCCTTCCGCCATCCCCTGGTCCGCACGGCGGCCCGGCTGGCGGCGGACGTGGCCCAGCGGGTCGCCGCGCATCAGGCCCTGGCCGAGGTCACCGACGAGGATCGGCGGGCCTGGCATCTGGCGGCCGTGGCCACGGGACCCGACGAGCAGGTGGCCCGAGGGCTGGAGGAGGCCGCCACCCGCGCCGCCAGACGCGGTGGCCGGGCCGCGGCCTCAGCGGGGTACGAGCGGGCGGCACGGCTCTCGGCCGATCCGGCGGCCCAGGCACGACGCTGGTCCGCCGCCGCGGCCGCCGCTCTGGACGCGGGCCTGTGGCCGCGCGCCGAGGAGCTCACCCGCCGGGCGGTGCCGGTGGTGTCGGAGCCGGCGGTGGTGGCCGACGTGGCGCGGGTGCGGGCGATGCTGGCCTTCCACGCGGGGCGGCCGCTGGAGGCCACCCGGCTGCTCCACGACGGCGTGGAGGCCCTGGGCGCATCCGATCAGGAGACAACGCTGTCCATGCTCAGCCTGGCCGCCGTCTACACCTGGAGCAGCCGTCCGCATCCCGGCCAGGCCGCCCTGGCCCGCCGCACGGCGGAACTCACCCCGCTCGTCGACGGCCCGCTGAGCGTGATCAACGAGTTCAACCGGCAGGTGTCCCACCTGCTGCGAGGCGAATACAACGCCGTCATCACCATGCCTTCCATTCTCGGACGCCGGCCGGCGCTCCCGTACGAGCTGCGCGTCATGGCGACCTACCTCGGATTCGTCCATGGCGACCAGCAGGTGATGCTGGAGGACGCGAACCTCCTGGTCGCGGAGTGCCGCCAGGCCGGACGGGTCGGGCGGCTCCCACAGGCCATGATGCTGCAGGCCGCCGCCCAGATCCTCAACGGAGGCCACCGCGCGGCGCGAGCCAGCGTGAGCGAGGGGCTGCACATCGCGGCGGACATCGACCAGCCGTACTGGCACTTCTACCTGTCCGGTATGTCCGCCTGGCTCGCCGCGGTGGCCGGGGCCGAGGACGAATGCCACAAGCTGATGGCACGAGCGCAGACGGCCGAGACGTGGATGACCGGCGGCACGTGGGCCATCTACGCCTCCATCATGCTCGACCTGGTGGCGGGCCGGTACGCCTCGGTCCTGGAGCGCATGGACGGCGTCCCCGCCGGGCCGAGCCGGAACGCCTTCATCTGGAGGTACGCCTACCCCGACCATGTCGAGGCGGCCGTCCGGGCGGGCACCCCTCACCGGGCACATCAGGCGCTCGAACGCTTCGCCTCCTGGGCGCGGGCCACCCGGCAGCCCTGGACGCTGGCCATCCTGGAGCGCTGCCAGGCCATGGTGACCGGCGACGGCGCGGCGTACGAGCGGGCGCTGGCCCTGCACCGCGAGAGCGAGCAGCCCTTCGAGCAGGCCCGCACGGAGTTGCTGTACGGCGAATGGCTGCGACGCCGGCAGCGCCGCACCGAGTCCCGGACGCATCTGAACGCCGCCATGGACACCTTCACCCGCCTCGGTGCCGTCCCGTGGGCCGAGCGAGCGGCGGCGGAACTGCGTGCCACCGGTGTATCGCCGTCCCCTTGTCACTTCGGCGAGGACCTGCCGGCGACGCTCACCCCGCAGGAGCTCAACGTGGTACGGCTGGCGGCCGGCGGCGCCTCCAACCGGGAGATCGGCTCACAGCTGTTCCTGAGCCCGCGCACGGTCGCCTACCACCTGTACAAGGCCTTTCCCAAGCTGGGCATCACCTCCCGGGCCGAGCTGGCCAGGCTGGTCATCACCTGAGCCGTTACCTAAGCGGACGGCCGGGCGGCGCCGGCCACTACCGTCAGGTGACGGAGGCGGTGCGGCGGTGTCCGTCCCTAGCGTGGCCGGCATGGAAATCCCCACATATTCCCTGGCCGAGCGGGATCGCCGCTGGGCGCTCGCCCGCGAGATCATGGAAGCCGAGGGCGTGGAGGCGCTCATCGCCTACGGCGAGCACGAGTGCGTGGACCTGGCGCCCTTCGCCCCGGATGTGTACTTCACCAACGACCGGCCCGGCGCCATCGTCATCTTCTGCCGCGACGCCGACCCCATCGAACTGACCTGGTCGACGCTCCCCGTCGCCGACCACATCCAGGCGACCAGGCGAGGCGAGACGCTGTGGATCCCCCCGGAGCGCATCCGCGTCGCCAAACACGCGGCCGGTGTGGTGGAGGTCCTGCGAGAGCACCGGCTGGACGCGGCGGCCGTCGGCGTGCTGGGGCTGGACCCCTACCCGCCGTTCCACATCAACCCGATCATGCCGCACGGGCTGTGGTCCCAGGTGCTGGCCGAGCTGCCCGAGGTGACCTTCAAGCCTGTCGGGCTGAGCTATCTGTTCGCCACCATCTGCCAGTCGGAGGAGGAACTCGCCGTCGTCCGGCACTCCGCCGAGACCGGCGACGCCATGGCCGAGGCCATGCTCGAGGTGGCCCGGCCGGGCGTCAGCGAGGCCGAGGTGTACGCGGCCGGCATGGAGGCGGCGTTCCGGCGCGGCCTCGCCGCCCCCGGCATGCTGCTGTCGTCCGGGCCCGGCTTCGTCTCCTGGGGACCGCCCGCCTGGTCGTACCGGCCGCAGGCGCCCCGCGTCATCGAGGAGGGCGACGTCATCATGGCCGAGGTGTTCTGCCGCTTCGGCATGAAGGAGACCCAGCACCAGGTCGCCATCGCCGTCGGCGAGCCGCACCCCGACATCGAGGCCGGCGCGAAGGTCGCCCGCGCCAGCTACGAGGCGGGCCTGGCCGCGGCCCGTCCGGGCAACACCTTCGGCGACCTGGTGGAGGCCATGGAGGGCCCGCTGCGGGACGCCGATGCCTGGAACGTCCACCCCCTGGTCCACACGCTCAACCCGATGGGCCCCGTCTGCGGCTTCGGCGCGGGCCTGCGCAGGCTGCCCGAGGCGGCACGGTACGGCCGGCTGTTCGACCTGCCCACGATGGGCGGCGAGCTGCCCCTGGCACCCGGGATGACCTTCGCGTTCGAACCCAACGCCGTCATCGGCGAACGCCTGACCAACCTCGGCGGGACCGTCGTCATCGGCGAGGACGCCCCCGTCGAACTCAACCCCTTCACCGCCCAGCTGCTGAGGAGCCACCTGTGATCACCGTCGACCACACCGCCGACTACCCGTACTCAGCGGAGGCCGTCTTCACCGTCCTGTCCGACCTGGAGGGCTATCCGGCCTGGCAGTCGGACGTGCTGGAGGCCCACGTCGACGGACCGCCACGGGAGGGCGCGGCGGTCGCCCAGGTGCGCAAGGTCATGGGACGGCGCACCGAACTGGACCTCACCATCACCGAGTACGTCCCCGGCGAGCTGATCACCATCCGGACCGCCGCCGGCGCCCGTCCCGGCGTGACCCAGAGATACGCCGTACGGCCGTTCGAGGACGGCTGCCGGGTCGAGTTCCGGCTGGAACTCGACGGCGTGCCGAAAATGGCCGAGCACCTGGTCCGCGCGCAACTCGGCAAGCAGGTGCCGCTGTTGTTCGAACGGCTCGGCGCGCTGCTGGAGGCATGATGTCCACGAGCCACATCCCCGAACGTGAGCTGGCCGAACGGCCGGGCGGGTACGCGGGCCCGAACCTGTCCCCCGCAGGCCTGCGGCTGGTGCCCCACACCTTCGCGGACGGCGTGCACGCGCTGATGGCGACGGTGCCGCCCAAGGACAACAACGGGCTGGTCGTCGGCCGCGACGCCGCCCTGGTCGTCGACGCGGGGATCACCCCGGACGTGTCCACGATGATCCAGGAACTGGTCGCCGGGCTGACCGACCGGCCGCTGCGGTTCCTGGTGAACACCACCTACCACGGTGACCACACCTTCGGGAACATGGCGTTCCCGAAGGAGACCGTCATCGTGTCGTCGCGGCTCAACAAGGAGAACATGACCGACCTCGCCTACGAGAAGCAGGTCAGGTCGGGCAACATGTACGGCGACGAGGCGTTGTTCGACGAGGTGACGACCTGGCGCGCCCCGGATGTCGTGTTCGACACCTTCGCCGAGATCGACCTGGGCGGACGAGTGGTCCAGCTGTGGCGGTTCGGCCCCGGCAACGGTCCCGGTGACACGGTCGTTCACGTCCCCGACGCGGGCGTCGCCTGGGTGGGGAACCTCCTGTGCCACGCCGGTATCGCCCCCATGCTGCTGCAGGGCGGACCCGAGCCGTACCTGGGCACCCTGCGGAGGATGAAGCAGGCGCTGTCCGGCCCGCTGACGATCGTGCCGGGCCACGGACCTTCCGGCGACGGCCACGCCGCCATCGACGACCTCATCGCGTACCTGGAGCGGTTGCACGACGAGGTCCTCGCCGCGGTGCGGGCCGGTCGTACCGTGGAGGAGACCATGGGCGCGTGCACCGACCCGTGGGCGGAAGGCCTGGACCCGACACTGACCGCCGCCCTCGCGCGGTACCAGGTGCCGCAGGACATGGCCCGCCGCGGCATGCTCGACCTGTGCCGCAACCTGCACCGGCTCAACGTCCTGTCCACCTACCGTCTCTACACCCGTCCGTGAGCGGTGGACGGCGATCGCCCCGACCGGCCGATCGCCGTCCACTCCGGACCTCAGCCGAAGGTCATCGCCGCCCCTGACCCCGGGAACGGATGGCCGCGAACTGGAAACGCCATTTGCGCGACGGGTCCGCGAAACCGCCCGGGTCCGGGGAGCGTAGTATTTTGGCTCCGAACGGTTGGAGGGATCCGAGTGCCGTCGCAGCGTTCCATCACGGAGACCGAGAAACTGGTCGACGCCAAGTTGGGCGGAGCAGTGACCTTGCGCCGCGAGCAGATGGCCGTGGTCGCGAACATCTACCGAGCCGCGTCCACGGTGCGTCAGCACCTGGAGAACTCGGTCCTGCGAGAGGCCGATCTGACCTGGACCGCGTTCGTCGTCCTCTGGGTGCTGTGGATCTCGGGCGAGTCGGAGACCAGGTACGTCGCCGAGGAGGCCGGCATCTCCAAGGGAACCCTGACCGGTGTCTCCCGGACGCTCGAATCCCGGAATCTCGTGACGCGCTCCGATCACCCTTTCGACGGGCGACTGGTGCTGCTGGCCCTGACCGCGGAGGGTACGGCCCTGATGGAGAGGGTCTTTCCGGCGTTCAACGAGGAGGAGGCCTTCGTCACCGAGCGGCTCACTGACGAGCAGTGCCGCCATATCGCCGAAGGGCTGCGCCAGGTGGTGCTCCAGGTGGAGCAGAACGGTGAAGGGCGCCGGCTGGCACTGCTGGACGGCCGGCAGCCCGCTCCACGGCGCAGTGGTCGCCGCGCCAAACGCCCTGAGCCTTCCTGCGAACCTTGAGAACACCACCGGCCTTCGCGGACGGGGACGTCCGGTGCGACGGAGTCGAGCATCTCCCGGTTCGGTACGCGTCCCAGGGCATGGGCGTCCTCGTCCCGTCCGGCCCGGTCGATCACCCCGGCGGTGACGGACAGCGCCTGGGCATGCGGTGGTCATGTGGGGGTGTGCACGGAAAGCCGGCACCCCCTCGGGCGCCCGTCGGCACCGTGAGCCGGCACTCGTTCTAGCCGTCGCGGCCGTCCCGGGTGCCGAGCAGCCGCAGCAGGGACCGCAGCCGGGCGAGCGCGGCCTCGGTCACCCCGGGCTCGGCGAACACGAGTTGGTGCAGGACGAGGCCGTCCAGGGCAGCGAACACGAGCCGGGTCAGAGCCTCGTCCGCGTCGTCCGACAGGATGCGGGAGAGTTCACGCCTGGTCGCGTCGAAGTACTCGTCGTACAACCCGCGCACATGGCCGAGCAGTTCGGGCCGGCGGCGCGCCTCCAACAGCAGCTCGTACTGGAACGCCTGGGTTTCCGGGTCCGAACTGACCATCGCCGAGAGCCCCGCGGCGAGGTCCGACACCTCTCCGGTGCCGCTCTCCAGCGCGCTGACGCTGACGCTGGTGCGGACGGCGTGTGCGAGTGCCTCCTCGATCAGGGCGTCGCGTGAGCCGAAGTGGTGGACGACCAGGCCGTGAGTGACCCCGGCTTCCTCCGCCACCGCTCGATAAGTGAGTCTGCGCAGCCCGCCCCGGGCCACCACCGCGACCGCGGCTTTCAGCAGGGCCTCACGCCCCGCGCCGTAGTCGACCGCCTTGGGGGTCTTGCGGGGCCGCCCGGCGTTCCCACCCGTACCGCCGTCCCCGCGCGATCGGCCCGCCTTGCCTGTCTCCGTCATCCCGGCGACCCTACAAGGCAGCCTCCCCCCGCGGTCAGCGCCGCGGGGGCTCGACGGTGGTGCCGTCCGACAGGACGCGGCGGTACTCGTTGCGGGCGAGTTCGGGGTCGCCCGGGTAGTCGTAGGGCATCCGGGTGATGCCGCGCGGCGGTTCCTCGGAGGTGAACAGCCCGGCGCGCCGCTCCTGGGCGGTCACCACGAACTCGACGGTGGTGGCCCAGTGCGAGTCCAGCACCACGACGGTGTCGTAGTCGTCGCGTTCGAAGACCTCCCGGCGCAGTTGCTGCAGGTGGCCATGGGGACTCCTTGGGGCGCGTCAGGAGAAGAGGGCGGGCTGTTTCAGCAGCTCGGGGCGGTAGCGCGCCGCAGAGGCGGCGGCGCTGCGGCCGCCCAGGGCGACGACTCCGACGAGCCGGCCGTCGTGGTGGTGGCCGAACACGACGTCACCGCGCGGGTCGCCGTCGAGCACGCGGACGTCGGCGGTGCCGAGGGCGGGTGCTCCGAAGGACTGGAGGCGGAAGTCGTGCTGGTCGCTCCAGAAGGTCGGCAGCGGCGCGAACGGTTCCACGCCGGGCTCCTCACCACGGAGACCGGCGACGAGTGTGCGGGCCGCGTGCCTGGCGGTGTCGGCCGGGATGCACCAGTGCTCGACCCTGCGCGGCACGTTGTCGTAGCGCGCGTTGGGGAAGCGCGCGACGTCTCCGACAGCCACCACGTCCGGCAGCGATCCAGCGCGCAGGTGCTCGTCGGTGAGCACGCCGTCGCTGAGGTCGAGGCCGTTGCCCGCCAGCCATTCGGTGTTGGCGAGGGAACCGACCGACTCGACGACGACGTCGGCGGGCAGTTCGGTGCCGTCGCCGAGCACGACTCCGGTCACCCGGCTGCCGCCGGTGAAGGCGGCGACGCCGGCACCGAGGACGAACCGGACGCCGCGTTCCAGGTGACGCCGCAGGAGTTCTCGGGCCGGCGGCTCGCCGAGCGGCCGCAGCATGGGCAGCGGCTCGGGATCGACCACGGTCACCTCGGCCGCGCCGAGCGCGACGGCCGTCGCGGCGACCTCGCATCCGATGAAGCCGGCACCGACGACGACCACGCGCACACCCGGGCGCAGCAGCTCGGCTCGAAGGCCCTCCGCGTCGGCGAGTGTGCGGACCGTGTGGCGGCCGGCCGTGGGGCCGGGGCAGCCCAGTCGGCGCGGGCGCATGCCGGTGGCGATCACCAGGGCGTCGAAGTCCAGCGTTTCGGCCCCCTCCACCATGTCCGGGCCCGCGATGGCGATCCAGTGGCCATCCACGTCCGCGCCGGTGACGCGGGTTCCTAGGCGCCATTCGACGTCGGCGACGGACTCGCGCAGAGCGAAGGCGAGCGATTCGAACGGCGCCCTGCCGGCCAGCACCTCCTTCGACAACGGAGGCCTGTTGTAGGGGGGATGCGGTTCGTCACCGACGACGGTGATCGCGCCCCGCCAGCCCGCGGCGCGCAGCTGCTCGGCCGCCCGCAGGCCTCCCATGGAGGCCCCGGCGATCACGATTCTGGGTGTCATGTCAGTCTTCGATCCGGATGGCCTGCAGCGGACAGACGTCTGCGGCTTCCTCGACCTCGGCACGCAGCGCCTCGTCCGGGCCGGTCACATAGGCGAGGCGTCCAGCCTCGTCGAAGGCGAAGACCTCAGGGGCGGCGAAGACGCACTGTCCGTGTTCCTGGCACTTGTTCATGTCGACGACGACCTTCATGGCCGGTCCTCCTGGGGACGGAGAGAGTGTCAGAGCGCGGAGGCCGGGGTCACCGGCCGGTACTGCGCGGCAGGTGCCCGGTCCTTCAGCCGGGGTTCACGACACGGCGAACTCATTTGGCTCCAAACAAGATAGGTCTCAGCGCAGGCCCGGTCAATTGCTATCCATATGGATAAGTTTCTTCCCGGCCACCTCTTGCGGGAGCACTCCGGGATCCATAACGTTTGATGCCAAATGGAAGGGGTGGCTGCGCCCTCCGCCTCGGGTCCCTCGCCCACTCCCCTGCTCTCGCCCCTCAGGAGGCATCGGTGAGCGCATCCCCGTCCCCGGAACCGAGCCGGCCGTCACCTTCAGGAGCTCCCATGACCGCTGTCCACCGTTCTCCCCTCGACGCAGTGCGGGAACCCCTGCCGCTGGATCAGGTCGACCTCGCGAACCTCGACAACTTCACCGACGGCGTCACCCCCTGGCGCATGTTCCACACCCTGCGTCACCAAGACCCCGTCCACTGGCAGCCCGAACCGGCGCCCAACTCCGGGTTCTGGTCGGTGACCCGCCACGCCGACATCGCCCGCGTCGGCCGGGACGCCGAGACCTTCACCTCCGCCCGCTTCGTGAACCTGGAGGAGCTGGACGACGACCAGATCAAGAAGCGCGCCTCCATTCTGGAACTGGACGGCGTCCGCCACCGCGCCCTGCGCAGCCTGCTGCAGCGCCAGTTCGGCCAGAGCACGATCAACCAGTACGCGGACTTCCTCCGCGGCCTGACGGCCAAGACCCTGGACGCGGCGCTCGCCAAGAGCAGCTTCGACTTCGTCGCCGACGTCTCCGCCGACTTCCCCATCAACGTGCTGGCCCGGTTGCTCGACGTACCGCCGGAGGACAATCAGAAGCTCATCGACTGGGGCAACCGCATCATCGGCAACACCGACCCGGACTACGCCGACGTCCTGCTCCACAGCGAGGAGAGCGAGAAGTACCGAGACCTGCCGTTCCGCTCCCCCGCCTCGCTCGAGGTCTTCGAGTACGGCCGCGAACTGGCCAGGCAGCGGCGCGGCGGCAACGGCACCGACCTGGTCTCCCGCCTGGTCAACGAAACCCCGCGTGACGGAGTCCCGCTGAGCGACCAGGACTTCGACAACTACTTCCTGCTCCTCGTCGTCGCCGGCAACGAGACCACCCGGCACACGATCAGCCACTCCATGCTGGCACTGATCCAGCACCCGGAACAGCTGACCCGCCTCCAGGAGGACCCCTCACTGATCCCCACCGCCGTCGAGGAATTCCTGCGCTGGGCGTCCCCGGTCTACCACTTCCGCCGCACCGCGACCCGCGACGTCGAGCTCGGCGGCAAGCGGATCCGCGAGGGAGACAAGGTCGTCATGTGGTACGCCTCAGGCAACCGCGACGAAGAGGTGTTCGGCAACCCCTACGACTTCGACGTCGCCCGCACCGACAACGACCAGATCGCCTTCGGCAAGGGCAGCCCGCATCTGTGCCTGGGCAACCTGCTGGCCCGCACTGAGATCCGCATCATGTTCGAGGAGCTGATCCCCCGCCTGTCCTCGATCCGCCTCGCCGGGGACGTCCCGCGTGTACGGTCCAACTTCGTCAACGGCATCAAGAAGCTGCCCGTCGAAGTCACCCTCGCCTGATCACCCGGGCCGCGTCCACCTCCGTGCCGCGGACGCGGCCCTTGCCCGAAGGCCCGGATCTGCCGTATTCCGGCGGCACCGACGTACGCCAAGGTCTCGACTCGCACGGGGCCGCTGTCCGAAACCCAGCGGCAAAGACAGGCGGCCAAGGGTGAGTGCTGTCGGTCACGACCGACTGACGCTGTTCCTTCTCACCGGCAAAGCCTCGATCAGCGCCATCGCGGCCCGCTGCCGGAGGAGACCGGTCGGGCGGCGGCGATCGTGAATCCGGCCGAATCCTCGCCCGCCGTGTACGCCGCCGCCCGCCCGGTGTTCGAACCGCTCCGCGGGACGGCCCGGGCTCGCCCGGTCAGTACAGCGGATCCGCCCGGAAGGTTTCGAGCAGGTGAGCTCGCACCCTGGCCACGGCGGGCCTGGCCTGGGCGCCCATGCGGACGGCGAGGTATCCGGTGTTGATGGGCGGCTCCTCCGGGTCGGCCAGAGTGACCAGGGTTCCCGCCTCCAGGTCGCGGCGGCACAGGTAGGCGGGCAGGACGGAGATGCCCATGCCGGCCCTGACCGCGCTGATCACGCCGCGCAGGTCGGGGATGACGATCTGGGCGGCCATCGCGGGCCGCCGGCCGAACACGATCCGCCAGTAACGCCGCACTATTGGCAGATCCTCCGCATACGCCACCAGCGGCACCCCCGCCAGCACCCTGGGCCCGACCTCGCCCCCGGCCGCCCGCAACGCGTTGCCCACTTCCGGGGCGGCGACCAGGAGGAACTCCTCGTCGTACAGAGGGTCCGCCCGCACGCCGCGGACGCGGGGGCGGATCGTGGACACCACCAGGTCCAGGCGGCCCCCGGCCAGGTCGGCCAGCAGGTCGTCGGACAGGCCGAGGGTCGTGCGCAGCCGGAGCCCGTCCCGTACGAGCGGCGCGAGCATCGGCATCACCACCTCGCACAGGAACTCGGCGGGCCCGCCCAGATGCATGGCCCCGTCCGCGGGCAGCTCGGACTCCACCACCTCGTCCAGCGCGTCGAGCGAGGCCGCCACCCGGCGGGCCAGCTCGTCGGCGGCCGGCGTGGGCGCGACCCCGCGCGCCAGCCTGTCGAACAGCGGCCGGTCCAACGCCGACTCCAGGGTCTTGACCTGCGCGGTCACGGCCGGCTGCGACAGGCCGAGCGTCTGCGCGGCGGCGGTGATGGAGCCGGTCCTGTGCACCGCGAGGAAGGTACGGAGCAGGTCGAGCGAGAGAGGCGACATATCACTATTCTGATGGCTAAGCGCAAGGTTGGTTATTTGTGACTGATGGCCGCCGGGGGCGATGCTGTCGACATGAGCAAGCGCATCCTGATCGCCTTGACGAGCCACGACGACCTCGGCGGCGTGGAGAAGACCGGATACTACGTGCCCGAGGCGGCCCACCCCTGGGAGATCTTCCGCAAGGCCGGATACGAGGTGGACGTCGCCAGCGTGCGCGGCGGCGAACCCCCGCAGGACGGATTCGACCCCGCCGACCCCGCCCAGGTGGCCTTCCTCGCCACGCCGGAGTCCCGCGACACCGCCCGCCTGGCCGACGTCGATCCCTCCCGCTACGACGCCGTGCTGTACGCCGGCGGCCACGGCACCATGTGGGACTTCCCCGACGACCCGGGCGTCCTCCGCGTCGGCCGGGAGGTGTACGAGCGGGGCGGCGTGATCGCGGCCGTCTGCCACGGCCCGTCCGCGCTGGTGAACCTCACGCTGTCCGACGGGTCACACCTGGTGGCGGGCAAGCGGGTGGCGGCGTTCACCAACGCGGAGGAGGAGCTGCGCGGCGTGGCTCACGTGGTGCCCTTCCTGCTGGCGGACAAGCTGGTGGAGCGGGGCGCCCGGCACGAACCGGGCCCGAACTGGCAGGCTCAGGTCGTCGTGGACGGCCGCCTGGCCACCGGGCAGAACCCCGCCAGCGCCGCCCCGCTGGCCGAGCGCGTCGTCGGGCTCCTCGCCGAACGGCGGGTGTGAGGGGTCCGAACACCGCCGGTTGGCGGTCGTGAACCACGGGCGCGGACGCCGACCGTCATGGAAAGCGCCTCGCGAGCCGTGGAAGCGCCGCACCCGCCGACACCGACGTGCGATCGAGGCTCGCCAGGTGCCCGGAGTCCGATGGCGCTGCGCCCGGGAAGGGACGCATCCCGGGCCGGCCCCTCCCCGGATGTGTCCGGGGCGGCCCTCCGGCGTCGTCCGCGCGGCCGTTTCACTTCACCGCGCTGACCCTCCCGCCGGAGGGACGACGGCGACGTCCCTGCTCATCCCGTCTTCGCCGGTCCCGGAACTGTCGGTGCGGCCCGGCATGATGGAGCCATGAGCGACGCGCCACCGATCACCGTTCTCGCCGACCAGGCCGCCTACGCCGAAGCGGTCCAGCTCGCCGTGGACGCCTCCGCCGCCTACTACGGCGATGGCACCTCCAGCCTGGATGACGACGCCTACGACCGGCTGGTGCGCGGTATCGCGGCCTACGAACAGGCCCACCCCGACCAGGTTCTGCCGCACTCCCCCACCGGCAAGGTCGCCGGGGGCGCGGTGGTCGGCGACGTCCCGCACACCGTGCCCATGCTGAGCTTGGACAACGTGTTCAGCGCCGAGCAACTGGCCGACTGGGCCGCCTCCCTGGAACGCAGACTCGGCCGCCCGGTCACCGCCTTCAGCGTGGAGCCCAAGCTGGACGGGTTGGCGATCTCCGCCCGCTACCGCGCGGGCCGGTTGACGCAGTTGGTCACCAGAGGTGACGGCGTCGCGGGTGAGGACGTCAGCCATGCGATCGGCACCATCGTCGGGCTGCCCGGCCGGCTGGCCGAGCCGGTGACGGTGGAGATCCGCGGCGAGGTGATGATGACCACCGAGCAGTTCGAGCAGGCGTGCGCCAAGCGGACCGCGCACGACGGCACGACGTTCGCCAACCCGCGCAGCGCCGCGGCCGGCACCCTGCGCGCCCAGGACCGGCCGTATGTCTGCGAGCTCACGTTCTTCGGCTATGCCGCGCTCCCCTCCCCCGGGGACGAATCCGACCTGGCCGTACGGCTGCGGGAGCTGCCGCACAGCCAGATCATGGCCTGGGTCGCCGAGCAGGGCGTGCGGACCACGGCCGAGACACCGGTCGCCGGGATCGTCGCCACCAGTCTGGAGCAGGTGCGAGAGCGCATCGAGCAGATCGCCGCCGCCCGTCCCGAGCTGGCCTTCGGCATCGACGGCATCGTCATCAAGTGCGATCTGGCCGAGGACCAGGCCCAGGCCGGGTTCAGCTCCCGCGCCCCCAGGTGGGCGACCGCCTACAAACTGCCCGCGACCGAGAAGATCACCAAGCTGGTCGCGGTGGAGTGGAACACCGGCCGCACCGGCGTCATCGCCCCGCGCGCGGTGCTGGAGCCCGTCGAGCTGGACGGCAGTGTCGTCACCTACGCGACCTTGCACAACGTCGCCGACATCACCCGCCGCGGCCTGATGCTCGGCGACAGCGTGGTCGTCTACAAGGCCGGTGATGTCATCCCGCGCGTGGAGGCTCCCGTCGTGCACCTTCGCACCGGAGACGAACAGCCGATCGCCTTCCCGCAGGTCTGTCCGACCTGCGGCGACGCCATCGACACCTCCCAGGAGCGGTGGCGGTGCGTCCGCGGCCGCGCCTGCCGGGCGATCGCCTCCATCAGCTACGCCGTCGGCCGCGACCAGCTCGACATCGCCGGCCTGGCCGACAACCGCATCCAGCAGATGCTGGACGCCGGTCTGATCACCGACTTCGCCGACCTGTTCTACCTCACCCGCGAGCAGTTGCTCGCCCTGGAGCGGATGGGCGAGGTCAGCACCGACAACCTCCTCGCCGCGATCGAGCACGCCAAGTCCCAGCCCCTCAGCCGGGTGTTCTGCGCGCTCGGCGTCCGTGGAACCGGCCGGTCCATGAGCCGCCGGATCGCCAGGCACTTCGGCACCATGGAGGCGATCCGCGCGGCCGGCGCCGAGGCCATCCAGGCGGTGGAGGGCATCGGTCCCGAGAAGGCCCCCGTGGTGGTCGCCGAGCTGGCCGAGCTCAGCGACCTGATCGACAAGCTCGTCGCGGCAGGCGTCACCATGACCGAACCCGGCGCCACCCCGAGCACCTCCGGCGGCGAACAAGCCGACGCAGCAGAGGCGGCGGCCGCGCTGCCGTTGGCGGGCATGTCCGTCGTGGTCACGGGCGCGATGACCGGGCCCCTGGAGACGCTGTCACGCAACCAGATGAACGAGCTCATCGAACGTGCGGGTGGCAAGGCATCCTCCAGCGTCTCGGCCAGGACATCACTGCTGGTCGCCGGGGACAAGGCCGGGTCGAAACGGGCCAAGGCCGAGACCCTGGGCGTGCGCATCCTCACCCCCGAGGAGTTCGCCGAACTCGTCGCCCTTGTGCCGACGCCCGCCTGACCGGTCCCCCGCCTGCAGAGGGAGGTGGCTTACGTCCCTGTAGGCGGGGATCAGTACGCCGTCCGCGCGGAGAGGGTGCGCATCAACGCCGAGCGGGAGCCGGCCGCGCTGAGGGCCGCGCGCCTGGAGCAGATCGCCGCGGTCACCGCCCATGCCGAGGAGGCATCGGCCCGCGCGGCCCGTGCGGAGGTTCACGCCGAAGAGGACAGGGCCGAGCCGCCGCTGCCCGGCAGGGCGCGCTCCGGGTACCGGCGCGAAAGCCGCGCGTCTGGCGGGGAGACCACGGACGTTCACCTCGCCGGACAGCGGGCGCGTCCGAAAGCGAGGCACCGGCCGTCCGGGGGCGTTTGACCCCGCCGGGGCCGGGTTGCAGGCTGTCCCGCATGACTTTCACCCAGGCTGAACTTGACTATCTGACCACCCAGCACCTCGGCCGCCTGGCCACCGTCTCTCCGGCCGGCCAGGTGCAGAACAACCCCGTGAATTTCTTCGTGGACGCCACCGCGGGCACGATCACGATCGGCGGGGGCGCGCTGGGGGCCTCCAAGAAGTTCAGGAACATCCAGGCGGGCAGCACCGTGTCGTTCGTCGTGGACGACCTTGTCTCGGTGGACCCGTGGGTGCCGCGCGGCATCGAGATCCGGGGTTCGGCGGTGGCTCTGACGGATCACGAGCCGCCGGCGCCGGGCTTCTCCCGGCAGATCATCACGATCACGCCCAGCCAGATCATCTCCTGGGGGTTGGACGGGCCCCGGACGAGCCGCAAGGTGTGAAAGCGCCCGGCCCCCCGACGTTGGATCACGCTCCCCCGCTGCCGTCTACGGGCCGCCAGGACCGGGACACCCTCGTCCTGGCAGGCTTTCGCGCCGCGGCCGGGAAGGCCGTCGTCGGCTGTCCTGCTCGGGACGGGCTTGTGTCGTCACGAGCCGACGCTGATGGTCAGCGCGTGGCCGTCCGGCGCCGCTCCAACCGTCGCCGGGCACAGGCACGACCAGCCCGGAGACGCGTGCGGCGTCCGCTCCGGCGGCGAGCTCGTCCGGGTTCCCCAGGCATGGCCGATCGGCCGTCCCCCGCGCGGGGATGGCCGATCGGGTGGCTCAGCTGCTGTAGCAGTACCTGTTGCTGAGCGGCACGTTGTCGAAGCGGACGGTTCTCCAGGCGGTGTAGGGGGTCGCGCCGTAGAAGACGTTGACCCTCACCACCAGGCAGCCGCCTCGGTTGTAGGCGCGGCGGGTGTTGTTGAAGGCGCTGTTGTAGTAGTAGGCGATGGCGATCGCGCAGGCGCCCTTGGCCACCGGGTGGGGCAGGTTGCCGCAGATGATGCCGCTGGCCGTGGCGACGGTCCAGCCGTAGTTGTCGAACTTCGACTTCAGCCAACGGGTGGTCGCCTTGCTGAAGTACCACGAGCAGGTGACGATGCCGCAGTTCCGCTTGACCCGGGGGTCGGCGACGACCGGGAAGACCGGCGAGACGGTGGCGCCGGAGGCGTCGGTGACCGGGGTGAGGTCGATGTTCAGCTTGAGGGTGTCGCCGTCGACGGTGTAACTGGTCGGCCAGCTGTGCCCGCCGGCGTCCTTGGCCCAGGGCTTCTGGATTCGGGTGATCTCTTCCAGCAGTACGGATTCCTCCCCGCCGGCGTGCTCCTTGACGATCAGCGCGCTTCCGTCCAGCTCGTCGATGGCCAGGTGCGCGCCGTCCGGCAGGGTCATCGGGAAGGAGTAGCTGGTGGGGGCGGAGGAGTCGGCGAGGTAGGCGAGAGTGCGGAAACCGCCGTCGGTGGTGGGCTGCACGCCGATGGAGTAGGAGTCGGTGGTGCCCTTGTAGACGACGGTTCCGGCGTCGGTCCGGGTGGCGGCGCCGGAGGCGGGCAGCTTCAGCGTGGTCGTGCCCGCCTCGGCGGTCACGGTGATGCCCTGCCGCGGGTCCTTCGGCACCTTCACCGTGGTGGTGCCGGAGTCGTCGGTCGTCGTGGTGACGGCGATGTTGTCGGCGTCCCCGGTGGCGGCCGCGGCGACGTCCGCGACACCGGTCACGTTCTCGATGGCCTCACCGGCCGTCTTCGGCGTGGGGAGCACCGGGTCGACGAGCTGGGTGTAGGCGTAGGTGTTCACCCAGACGGTGACCGGGGCCGACCCGCTGTTGTGCACGTCGACCTTGCCGCCCGTCCCGAGCTTGGTCATCGTGAATCCGGTGATCTCGGTGTCGGGGGCGTAGGTGAGCGTCTGTCCTTCAGGGACGGCCGTGCCGGTGGGGTGCAGCTGCACGGTGCCGGAGCCGCTGCCGTACGCCGTCACGCCGAGCCCCACCGAGTCGGTGCCGACGACGGGCACCCCGCCGAGGCCCCGGGGGTCGACCGACTTGTCGCCGCCGGCCGGGACCACCAGCTTCTCGGCGATCTGCACCGGGGGGATGGACCGCAGTACCGCCCGCTGCGAGGGTGTGGAGGTGGTCAGGTAGCCGACGACGTCCACGGCGACCTGGGCGCTGCCGAAGCCCAGGTTGTGGATGTTCACCTTGCCGTCCGCGCCGAGCTTGGCGATGGTGAAGCTCTGCTGGGCGGCGTTCGCCTGGTAGTCGATGGTGGCGTCGACCGGCCAGCCCTCACCGGAGGGATAGACCCGCACGGTGCCGCTCGAGGTGCTCTTGGCGGTGACCATCACCGCCACGGCCTGGACGCCCGATGTGGGCACGCCCCCCTTCCCCAGCGGTTCCAGCTGGAAGTTGGCGCCCGCGCCCAGGGTGGTCGGAGCCAGGATGCGCTTGGGGTCGAGCCCGACGTAGGACGCGCCCTGGCCGTCCCCCTGCTGCAGGGTGTAACCCTGGACGTCCATGTACACCCGCACCTTGTCGGTGCCCTGGTTGACGATATTGATCTGACCGTCCGCACCGACCCTGGTCACCAGCGTGGTGGCCGCGTAGTGCGCCTTGTCGTAGCTGACGGCGGCGGCGTCCGGCTCCAGCTCTCCGGACGGGTAGACCACCACCGACCCCGAGTCACTGTTGCCCTTGGCGGCCACGTTCACCGCGACGGACTCGAGCCCTGTGGCCGGCAGCGAGGCCGCACCGGCCACCTTCACCGCCATGGTCGCGCCGGGCTCGACCTCCACGTTGTCCAGCACCCGCGCCCGCGCGGGGAAGTACCGCCCTCCCGTCACCTGCTGGACGGCCTGCGTCGAGGTACGGGAGAGCGCCTCGGCGGAAGCGGGGACGCCCTCCGTCAGGGCGGCTCCGGACAGAGCCACGAGTAATGATGTGACGATGGACAACGTGGCGTGACGCGTTCGCATCTCGGGTCCTTCCTTTCACGCTTCTGGTTTCGTGCCGGACCGGACTGGGTGGATCGCGCTGCTCTTAACGGGACAGTGGTGAGATGGGTGGCGGCGCCCGATGGCCGTTTCGGATGGGTCGAGGGTGTGGACCCGACGTCCCACCGGGCTCCTGTTCGAGGGTGACCGGCAGACGATCGCCCGCCGTCGGCTCAACAGTGACCAGGGGCGGTAGAGGGCGTGTTCAGGTCGTGTAGACGCTGTGTTGACCCGCCTCCGGCGACCCACCGGCCGTTCGAGACCGGCCCTAGCGAACCCGACGGCTTTTCGACCGGCACTTTCCCGGCCCGCGTCCCGCTGCCCGCACGCCGGATTGCACTACTGTCTGATCACGTACGTGCGGGGAAGGAGAATCGGATGGTCGGCGAGCGCCTGACCGACGACGTGGTGCTGGAGATGGTGGCCGGGCACCTGTCCGAGGCCATGGGCAGGCCCTGGCGGGTCGAGGGGCACCTGGCCAAGGGGCCTGGGAGCGTGGCCGTCGCGCTCCGGGAGGACCATACAGGCGATCCCGGCCACCTCGACCTCGACTTCGTGCTCGACGTCGACCGGCCCGCCGGCACCACGATCGCCGACTGCGTCGCCGGATACGGCGCCACGACGCAGGAGGCCGTCGACCGGGCGATCCGCACCTGGGTCGGCACCACCGGGAGCGCCGTGCTCGAACTGCTCACCCAGAACGGCGCCTTCGCCGCTCACTTCCCCCCTGACGACCCCGAGGGGTTCCCGGGGTGGCACGCCATCCACGGCGGCATCATCGGTTGGGGCACCGGGGCCGATCACGACGCCGTCCAGACCTGGGCCATGGGGCATGTGCTCCTGCCCCACCTGGCGCCGGCACTGGACGGCGGATTCGAGCGCGACGGCCTGATCGGCGTCAAGGCGTTCTTCGGGGGCGGCCACGGCGCCGATGGGCCGGTCGAAACCGCCGAGGTCCGCGTCGACGGCGTCCATCATCAGGCGGCCTCACGGGCGCTGGCCGGTCTCGGCTGGCCCCGGCCGGCGAACGGGGTCTCCTACGCCCGGACGTTCATGCTGCTCGTGCACCGCGCCGGCTCCTGACCGCGATCTCGTCGCGGTGAATCGTACGCCGGTGGTCTCTTCCAGCGGCCTCACCAGGGGGCGTCAGCTCCCCTCAGGATGCGGTGGACGACGTCGGCGGCCGAGTGGTTCTCGGGCAGCCCGTCGAGAAAGGCGGCGTCCTGGCCCAGGGTGAGCAGGGCGGGCTCACGGTAGCCGTCGCCGCGGGTCTGGCCCAGGCCGACGGCGGCGGTCAGCCCGTTGCACACGCATTGGCGGCCCGCGGCCTCTTCGGCGGATCCGCCCTTACGCAGGTAGGTGTCGGCGGGTTCGGCGGGGCAGCGGTAGCCGATCGCGCCGTCGGGCTTGACGTACGGGGTGCGCAGGTATCCCAGGTCGCACAGCCGGGGCCGCTGCCCGTGGATCCCGGGCTCCGACAGGGTGCCGGGCACCTGCGCGACCTTGAACGGGAAGCCGGTTGGTGAGGCTCGCGGGTCGTTGCGGACCTCCAGGGCGCCGCCGGTGGCGTGGCGCAGCAGGTGGCGCCTGAGTTCGTCATCGAGTCCGGACTCGCGGCACAGAGCGAAGGCCGAGCCGACCTGGACACCGGTGGCTCCCGCGGCCCGCGCATCGGCGAGGCCGGCGGGGGTGCCGTAGCCGCCGGCCAGCCAGAACGGCAGCCCGAGAGCCGCGACCTTGCCGATGTCGATCTCGTCTCGCGGGCCGTACAGAGGTTCGCCGGCCGCGTCCGGTCGCGGGCGGCCGCGCGGCGGCGCGCTGTGCCCGCCGGCCACCGGTGTCTCCAGGATGAACCCGTCGGGGCGCGTCTGCGGGGAGCGGGCCAGGTAGGCGGCCAGCACGTGCGAGGAGACGATCGCCAGCAACTTCGGCCGCCGCAGCGGCTCGGCGAGGCGGGGCAGCAACGCGGCCGGGTCAAGGCCGATCGTGTGCCGGGTCTCGCCGGCGCCGGCCACGGTCACCGAGATCTCGGCCGGCCGGTGTGCGGCGAACGCGTCGAGCAGTTGCGGGATCTGCGCCGGGATGCCCGCCCCCATCAGCACGTAGTCGACTCCGGCCAGCATCGCGCCGAACACGGCGGCCGGCGTGGCCAGCTGGATCTTCTCCAGGTAGTTGACGCCGATCGGGCCGTCGTGGCCCTGCTTGGCGAGGAGGACCTCGGCGAAGTTGGCGACCACGGCCAGTTCGTCGCGGGCGCGGTCGGGCCGCAGCCCGAGCCGGGGCACCGGCCGGTACGGTACGCCGGGGCGGATCCCACCGGGCACGAAGTAGCGCCGTAGCACCCGTTCCGCGATCGCGGGCGCCGGGAAGTATTCCAGCGCCCGGCGCAGATCGCCGTCAGGGTCGCCGTGCTGCAGCCGCCTGGCCAGCGTGACGTCCAGCGCGGTGCCCGACACCACGCCGAGCTGCCCGGTACGAGCGACCGCGCAGGCCAGCCGCCACCCCGACACGCCCACGCCCATGCCGCCCTGGATCAGGACGGGAAGCTCGGCCTCAGACACGCCGGCTCCGGAGCGCCCCTGCCCACGTCAGCAAGCCGACGTTGGTCTCCGTGGACACGTCGCGGGTGGCCGGAGCCGGCGGCGAATCCCCGGCACGGCGATGCTCGGTCGAGTGATCGGCAATGGACAGCACACAATCCTCCAGCTGTGACAAGGGGGCGCGAGTAGTGATCGAAGTGCCGTTTCCGGCTGCCACGTGGCGACGACGAGCCCTGCCGTCGATCTTCCTCCCTCCGGGGGGACGGCGGGTACGCCACCGGTCCCAGGGACCGTCGACCGGCCGCCGGCCACAGGTCGGGGCCGAACACCTCGTGGTGGATGTCAGGAGCCGCCACCCCGGCCCGCAGCAACCGGTTGCGCAGGTCACGCATGAACGGCACCGGACCGCACATGTAGCGTCCAGCGACGCGCCGACGACCGGCAGCGTGGCGCGGACGATCGCGGCTGACTCAGCATGAAGCCTCCAGACGGCAGGACGCAGGGGAACCGCCATTGCGGGCCGCGACCGAACTAGAAGCCCGGAGCGGCCCGTTCACCGGGGCGAACGTCCGCACCTACAGGGCCGAAAGTCCCCTACAGGACGCGAGATCATTTCGGGGCCGTGGTCTCCGGCCGCCCGGCCACGGCCCGGATGGTTCCGCCGACGAACTTGGCCACGCCTGCGCCGTCCGATCTGCGGCGCGACGTGCTCAGGACACGCAGACGCAGAACTCGTTGCCCTCGGGATCCCGCCAGACCTGCCAGAGATCCTCGTGCATCTCCCCTACCGAGGTGGCTCCGAGCGCGGCGGCGCGGGCGACCGCCCGGGCGAAGTCATCGGTGACCAGATCGAGGTGGATCCGGTTCTTCACGGTCTTGGGTTCGGGGACCCGTTGCAGGGCCAGGTCGGGACCGATACTGATCCAGTCGTCCTCGCGACGGGTGATGTCCCGCTCCAGCAGCCGGCTCCAGAACCCGGCGAGCCCGTCGAGGTCGTTGGCGTCGATGACCACGCCACCCAGGCGAATGCTCATTCTTCCCTCTCGGCGTACGGATCGACCATGCCCGGACCCGTCGTCCAGGCCGGCCCGGACCTCGACCATGTCAGAAGAGGATCATCAGAGGAAGGGGACGGATCGCAAGCATGAGGCCTGGTGACACACGCCGCCCCGGGGACACAGCTGTGGTGCCGATCTCCGTCTCCGCGTGCGCGGACCGACGGCGGTGCGTTCGCTCCCCAGGGCTTGACGATCTCCCCTGGTCCGTCGGTGCTAAGTTGACCTTCGTGCATCGTCTCTCGCGCGTCGGCCCCTGACGGCCGGGACTGGAACGGCCGTAGCGCACGCGTGATCAGGGTCGTATCGGAGATCGGCCCTCCACCTCAAGGTTCGGGACCGGCCTCCGGCGGCCTCGAACCCCCACAGGAGGATCCCCGTGTCCGACCCCACTTCCCTGGCCGAGGTCCGCGCCCGGATCGACGCGCTCGACGGTGAGCTGGTCCGTCTCCTCGCGGACCGGCAGGCCCTGGTCCGGCAGGCGGCCGCGTTCAAGGCCGACGAACAGGCCGTACGCGCGCCCGGCCGCGTGGAGCAGGTCGTCCAGGCGGTCCGGGAGCGCGCGGTGAGCGCCGGGTTGTCCCCGAGCGTGGCCGAGGCCGTCTGGCGTGCCATGATCGCCGCCTTCATCGATCTCGAACTGGCCGAGCACCGGGCCGGTGCTCGGCAGGACGAAGCCGGCCGCTGAGGAGGACCGGCGCAGGACCCCCGACCCCCACCGCCGCCGTACGACGGGCCCTCGGGCGGTGCGAGCGGCTGACACGTCGGCCGGAGATCGGCGCGGCGCTCACCGTCGGGACCTGCCGCCAGGTCATGTGACTAGATTTGGTTACGCGAGGAAGTGAGATCGGATGCCCAGGACCGGAGAGCGAGGCGGGCCGCAGACGCGTGCGAGGATCTCGGAGGTCGCGACCCGGTTGTTCCTCGATCGCGGGTTCGACATGGTGACGGTCGCCGAGATCGCCCGGGAGGCCGGGGTCTCCAGCGTCACGGTCTTCAACCACTTCCCGCGCAAGGAGGACCTCCTCCTCGACCGCACGGTCGACGCCGTCGAGCTCCTGCGCTCTGCCGTGCGCGACCGCGCTCCGGGCGTCGACGTGCTGGCGTCCCTGCGCGATGTGGCCCTCGGTCTCGTCGACACCCGCCACGCCCTCTCCGGTGTGAAGGACGGATCCATCCCCTTCTTCCGGACCGTCGCGGCGTCGCCCGCGCTGGTCGCGCGCGTGAGAGAGATCGCCTCCGATCTTCAGCGGACCCTGGCCGAGGAGCTCGAACGCGACCCGGCCTTCGAGGGCGACGGGGGCTTGCTCGCCGCCTTCTTCATCGCCGGTTACGGCACCGTGCTGGTGGAGACCGCGCGTCGCCTCATGGGCGGAGAGCCGCCGAGCGCCGTGGCGGACGACCACCGCGCGCGCCTCGAGCGGCTGTTCGACGCCCTCCGCGGCGGAGTCTGTTAGGGGGCCGTGGCGCTGTGGTGGTGCTCACCGAGGCCGGGTCGCGGGGAATCGAGGAATCGGGCCGAGTCCGGGTGGCGCGACTTCATCGACCTGCTGTTTGAGACGCCGGCCACCACCACCGACACCGTCCGGCTCGACTCGCAGAACCGCACGGAATTGGGCGATTTCATTGACGCCCCATGCCTGATCCCCGTGTACTTGGGATCATGCTGACTTTCGCGCTGGCGGCACTGGTGTTGATCATGATTCCCGGGCCGGACCAGGCGCTGATCACCAAGAGCACCCTGACGGGCGGCCGTACGGCGGGGCTGTTCACCATGCTGGGCGGTGCGCTCGGGCTCGCCGTCCACGCCACGACGGCCGCCGCCGGACTCTCGGCGCTGCTGCTCGCCTCGGCCACCGCCTTCACGGTGATGAAGCTCGCCGGTGCCGCCTACCTGGTGTGGCTCGGCGCGCGGACCCTCCTCGCCGCCGCCCGCTCCCGCCGGGAACCCGAAGGGGACGAGGCGGCCGAAGTCCCCGGGCGACCTCGCGCTTCGCTGCGCCCCGGCGTCGCCCTGCGGCAGGGTTTCCTGTCGAACGCGCTGAACCCGAAGATCGCGCTGTTCTTCGTGACCTTCCTGCCGCAGTTCCTGGACACCGACGGCGGCGCGCCCTGGGCGCAGGCGATCCTGCTGTCGACGGTCTTCGCCCTCCTCTACCTGGCCTGGTTCACCCTGTACGTCGCCACGATCGACCGTCTCGGCCGCTGGCTCCGCCACCCCCGGGTCAAGGCGGGCATCGAGCGGGTCACCGGAGTGGTGCTGGTGGCGTTCGCGGTACGCCTGGCCACCGCCCACCAGGCCACCTGAGGCGGGCACGGCGGCACCGCTCGGCGCCCGTCCGGCGAACGGCCCGGACGGGCACTCACAGGCGCCTTCCAGGGGCGGCGGCGTACGCTGCTGTGTCATGCAGGAGACGCGCCTCGACACTGCTCGGATCCGGGCGGCTCGCCGGGTGATCGACCCGGTTTTCCTCGACACTCCCCTGTACCGCTGCGAGGCGCTGGAACGCGACCTCGGGTGCACGGTGAGCATCAAGCTCGAAACGGTGAACCCGGTCCGCAGCTTCAAGGCCCGCGGCACCGAGGTGGTCGCGAGCCTGCTGGCCGGCGACGGCTCGAGTGCCGTGGTGTGCGCCAGCGCCGGCAACCTCGGCCAAGCGCTGGCCTGGTCCGGTCGCGGCCGGGGGCCCGACGTCACCGTCGTGGCCTCCCGCTTCGCGCCCGCGGTCAAGCTTGATCGTATCCGGGCGCTGGACGCCAGGTTGGAGCTGGTGGACGGCGACTTCGACATGGCCCGCGAGCGGGCGGCGGCCATCGCGCGGCACGACGGCATCCGGCTGGTCGAGGACAGCCTGGACATCGAGACCTGCGAGGGCGCGGCGACCATCGGCCTGGAACTGGTGGACACCGTGCCGTCGTTCGACGCCGTCCTGATCGCTCTCGGCGGCGGGGCGCTGGCCACCGGTGTGGGGCATGTGGTGAAGGCCTTGGCGCCCGAGGTCGAGGTGATCTGCGTCCAGCCGCTGGGCGCACCGGCGATGACGCACTCCTGGCGCCAACGGCGCGTCGTCACCACCGACTCGACCGACACCATCGCCGACGGCGTCGCCGGCCGGTGTCCCATCCCGGCCGTCCTGGACGACCTCCTCCTGGTCGCCGACGACGCCGTCCTGGTCCAGGAGGCGTCGATCATCGCCGGTATGCGGATGCTCCTCGACCACGCCGGCCTCGTCGTCGAACCGTCGGCCGCGCTCGGCATCGCGGCGATCCTCGAAGACCGTGACCGCTTCGCCGGCCGGCACGTGGTCACCATCGTGTGCGGCGGCAACGTCGACATGGACGCCTATCACCGCTGGGTCGGCACGGCTCCCGTCCACGGGTCCTGATGATCGCCGCGGCCGCGCGAGCGGCTGCGCGTCCCGTCCGCTGCGGCCCGGCCGGATGCCGTCCGGGCCGCAGGAACAGGGGTCCTACTGGGACACGAGAGGTTTCACGGTGAGGTGGTAGTCCTCCCGGATGAGGCCGTCGCCGCCGAGGAGGAGGAAGACGCGGGCCGCCCAGGCGGCCTCGCCGTCCCGCGCACCGCCGGCCGGAACCAGTTGGACCGTGAACGTGACGATGTCGTCGTGGACGGCCGTGTCGCCGGCGGCGGTGACGATGTAGTCGCCGCTTCCGACGAACTGTTCGTACGCCTCGGTGATCCTGGCGTCGAGCTCCTCATGCCCTCGGAACCGCGCGCCCTCCACGAACTCCACGCCATCGGGCGCCCAGAGGCCGGCGACGGCTCTGCGCCGCGCTTCCGGGTCGGGTTCGCTCCATACGGCGACGTAGCTGCGGACGATCACATCGACGTCGGGTTCAGTGGTATTCGTCATGGTTGTCTGTCCCTTCCGGCGGCCGGTGCGGCCGCCACGGCCACGTTCGCCGCTGCCGTCAGGGAAGGGTCAAGCGGGAACGCAGGTGGAACCCTCCCCTAAGGGGAGACCGCAAAATGGGGGCCATGTTGAGGTACCTGTCCATCGGCGACTTCTCCCGTGCCACCCACATGACCGTCAAGACGCTGCGTCACTATCACCGCGTCGGGCTGCTCGAACCCGCCGCCGTGGACCCGTACACCGGCTACCGCCGCTACACCACCGAACAGATCCCCACCGCCCAGGTCATCCGCCGCTTCCGGGACCTCGACATGCCGCTGGAGGAGATCCAGGCCGTGCTGGACGCCCCGGACCTGCGGGCGCGCAACGAGCGGATCAGCTCCCACCTGGACCGTCTGGAGGAGGAACTCGGCCGGACCCAGCGCGCCGTCACCGCGCTGCGCGACCTCCTGGCGCCTCCCGCCACCGCTGTCCCGGCCGCCATCGAGCTGCGCAGCGTGGCGGCGACCCCCGCGGCCGCGATCAGCGAGGTCGTCGACGCCGCCGACTCCGCCTCCTGGCTCCAGGGAGCGCTCGGCGAGCTGTACGGGATCCTGGCCGCGCAGGACCTCGTCCCGAGCGGACCCGCCGGGGGCTTCTACGCCGACGAACTGTTCACCCACCACCGCGGGCCGGTCACGGTCTTCGTCCCCTGTGCCGGCGCCATACGGCCGCTTGGGCGGGTCACCTCACTGGTCGTACCGGCCGCCGAGCTGGCGGTGATCACCCATTCGGGGCCGCCCGCCGACGTCGACCGGGCCTACGGCACGCTGGCGACCTACGTGACCCGCCACGCACTCGCCGTCGACGGCCCCATCCGCGAGTACTACCTCATCGGCCGGCGCGACACCGCGGACCCGTCCCGATGGCGAACCGAGATCGGCTGGCCCGTCTTCCGGACGGGTGCGCCCCCGGTGGCGAGCTCCCCTCCGTCGACGCCGGCGTCCCGGCGCTGATCACGCTCACGACGTGGGCGCGCGCCGGGGAAGAGGCAGGGGGCCACGCTCGTTACACAGGGTGCCGGGGCGGGGACGGTACGAAGATCGAGCTCGGCGCGGAAGGGTCCGCGACGAAAAGCGCGATTGGATCACCTCAAGGGTGGGAATCCATCCACCGTATCAGGCGTTGTACGCCGTGGAGACCCACCCCTCACAACGGGGCCCTCAGGAGGCATTGAAACATGGGCGAGCGTGCACTTCGCGGAACCCGGCTCGGAGCCACCAGCTACGAGAACGACCGCAACACCGATCTGGCCCCGCGCCAGGAGGTGACCTACACCTGCCCGAAGGGCCATCGCTTCGACGTGCCTCTTGCCGCCGAGGCGGAGATCCCGGCGACGTGGGAGTGCCGCAACTGCGGCGCGACCGCGCTGAGAGTCGATGCCGAGCAGCCTCAGCAGAAGAAGCCCAAGCCACCACGCACTCATTGGGACATGCTGCTGGAGCGCCGCACGATCGAAGACCTGGAAGAGGTGCTCAACGAGCGCCTGGCGATACTTCGGGCACAGCGGCGTAAGAGCGCCTGACCTGACGGCGCCTCCGGCCACGCGCAAGCGGCCGGAGGCGCCGTTTTTTTGCCTGGGCAAATTTTACCTGCCGATGTTCCGCCGCAGCCGTCCCTCTACGCCCCGGTACGCTCCGTGAGCACCTCTCTGACAGCGGCCATGGCGGAGAAGACACGGGGGAAGCCCGCGTACGGGACCGCCTGCATGATCGCCTCGCTCACCTCCACGGGCGAGAGCCCGGCGTTCAGCGCGGCGCCGGCGTGCGTCCTCAGCTGCGGTTCGCAGCCGCCGAGGGCGACCAGCACGCCGAGGGTGACGAGCTCCCGCGAGGCCGCCGCCAGGCCCGGCCGGGAGTGGATGTCCCCGTAGGCGAACTCCACCGCCAGGCGCGGCAGATCCGGCGCGACGCCGGAGAGGCCGTCGTAGGCCGCCTGCCGTGTTCCGGATCCCCCGTCGAGCTCGGCCATTCGTGCCGCCCCGCGCAGGTACCGCTCGCTCTCCCGGAGATCCGGGCGGTCCTCGGTTCCCGCGGCGTCCGGGAGGCCGGGGCCGGAGTGCCGCTCGGTGAAGTCGAGGATCCGCCGCCAGGCGTCGGCGCAGGCCTCCTCCCACTGTCCGAAGGACCGGTCGAAGAACGAGTGGGGCGCGCCCTCGTAGATGTGCATCTCGTACTCTTTGCCCGCCCGGTCGAAACCGGCGGCCAGGGCGAGGAAGTCCTCCCGCGGGGTCGCCTCGTCCTCCCCGGCGAGCAGCATCAGCAGCGGCGCCGCCAGGCCCTCGGTGGCGTCGCCGAAGAAGCGCGGCGGGCCGTAGAACCCGATGGCTCCGGCCAGCCCGAGATCGCGGGACGCCAGGCGCCAGGAGTGCGCGCCGCCCATGCAGAAGCCCACGGTGAACACCGGCCCGGGGTGGGCGGCCCGCAGCAGGTCGGCGGCCGCCGCCACGTCCGCCTCGACGTGGGCCGGTTCCAGGGCCGCCAGGTGCGGCTGCCAGTCGAAGGAGTCGTCCCGCCGGGCGACCCCGGCACTGCGCCCGTAGTAGTCCAGGGCCAGGACGTGGAACCCGGCCTCGGCGAACCGCCGCGCCAGCGCCTCGTAGAACGGGTGGAGGCCGCGCACGTCCGGGAGCAGGACGACGTTGCGGCCGTTGGGTGTGGCGGGGACGGACCAGTAGGCGGCCAGGCAGTCGCCGTCGCCGGTGGTGATCTCGATGGGCCCGTGCCCGGCGACCGTCCCGGCGCCGGGAGCCGCCGGGGGTCTGCTGTCGGTGGTGTGGCACATGCCGGGACCCTTCCTTCGGTGCGGTGGGAGCCGCCGTTCGCGGGCGGCGGGGACGGGTCAAGGCTGCCCGGGGCGGTGGCCCGCCTGCCAGGTCCCGGACGAGTGGGCGGTCCCGGGATACTGGTACCGGCAGGACCAGGCTCGAGCCGCCCGTCCAGCGGCATACTGCGGGCATGAGTGATGGCCGTGACCTTGGTGGCTTCCTTCAGTCGAGACGGGCTCTGGTCGATCCGGACCGCGCCGGCATCGAGGGGGGTCCCCGGCGGCGCGTGCGCGGCCTGCGCCGCGAGGAGGTCGCGCGTCTGGCGGGGATCAGCGTCGAGTACTACGTGCGCCTGGAGCAGGGACGCGCGAGGCACCCCTCGGAGGAGGTGCTGGAGGCGATCGCGGGCGCGCTCCGGCTGGACGAGGTCGAGCGTTCGCACCTGCGCGACCTGTCCGCCGCCCGCCGCCGTCCCGCACGAAGGCCCGCGCGGGAGGAGCGGCCGCGTCCTGAACTGCTGCGGCTGCTGTCGTCCATGGACCAGGTCCCGGCGCTGATCATGAACCACCGCCTGGACGTGCCGGGCTGGAACCACCTGGCCGAGCAGCTGTACGCCGGGCTGGACGAGACGGTCAAAGGCCGCAATCTCGCCCGGTTCGCTTTCCTGAGGCCGGAGTCACGCGAGCTGTTCACCGACTGGGAGGAGGTCACCCGCGCCACCGTGGGCCAGCTGCGGCTCGGTGCGGGGCGGCATCCCGGCGACGAGGCGCTGGCGGCGTTGATCGGCGAACTGTCGATCCGCAGCGAGACGTTCCGCACGCTGTGGGCGGGCCGTGACGTCAGGGAGAGGAGCCACGGCCTCAAGCGCTTCCGCCACCCGGTGGTCGGCGACCTGTCCCTGCACTACGAGAACTTCGAGCTCCCGGGCGGCACAGGGCCCCGCCTGGTGATCTTCACGGCGGAGCCCGGCCCGTCACAGCAGGCCCTCCGGCTCCTCGGCAGCTGGACCGCCCCGGCCTGCCACCCCTAGCGTCCCACGAGGGCCTTATGAGGGGAGATGCCCTCCTCCGCCGGGAACCAGGCGACGGGGGCGGAGCGTTGTACGACGTGAGGTGATGGTCGAGTCATGCTGCGTGTGCTGCTCTTCATAGCGTTCCTGATCGTGCCGGTGGCGGAGATCTGGTTTCTCATCCAGGTCGGCGAGGTGATCGGCGGCTGGCAGACGGTCGGCCTGCTCATCCTCGACAGCCTGCTGGGGGCCTGGCTGGTCCGCCGGGAGGGCCGCCGCGCCTGGCGGGCGCTGCGGGAGGCCCTCGACTCCGGCCGCATGCCCGATCGCGAGCTGGCCGACGGGGCCCTGGTGGTCGCGGGCGGCACGCTGCTGCTCACTCCCGGGTTCCTCACCGACATCGCGGGCTTCTTCCTGATCCTGCCGTTCACCCGGCCGATCGCCCGCGCCTGGGGAGCCTGGTTCCTCGGCCGCCGCGTGCGCGCCATGGCGGCCCGCTCCCCGTTCGGGGTGATGTTCGGCGGCGCGGCCGCCCCGGGCGACGCCGGAGGCTCCCGGGTGGTCAGGGGCCAGGTCATCGTGGACGAACCGGCCGGCTCCGAGCCCGCCGGCGGCCCCCGGCCTTCCCTCCGCCCCCACGACAGCCGCTAGCGCGGCCGGCACCCGCGACTCCCCTGCCCCAGGGCGCGTGTCCCACCGGGATCCACGCCCGGCGGGACACGCGCCCGGGTCAGCGGGAGAGGCCGAAGCGGCGGGGCATGCCGGTGATGCCCCAGACGGTGACGCGCCACAGGGCCTCGGCGAAGACCGAACGGCTCATCTTGCTGGCCCCGACGGTGCGCTCGACGAAGGTGATCGGCACCTCGGTCACCCGAAGGCCGTGCCGGATCGTGCGCAGCGTCAGGTCGACCTGGAAGCAGTACCCCTGCGACTGCACGTCGTCCAGGCCGATCTTCTCCAGGGTGGAGGCCCGGTAGGCGCGGAAGCCGGCCGTGGCGTCGCGCACGGGCATGCCGAGCAGGGTGCGGACGTAGATGTTGGCGCCCCGCGACAGCAGCTCGCGCCGGGCCGGCCAGTTGAGGACCTTCCCGCCGGGCACCCAGCGCGACCCGATGACGAGGTCGGCCCCGGCCAGCGCGTCGAGGAGCTGCCGTAGCTCCTCGGGCTGGTGGGAGCCGTCGGCGTCGATCTCGACCAGCACGTCGAAGCCCTCGGCGAGGCCCCAGCGGAACCCGGCGATGTAGGCGGAGCCGAGGCCCTGCTTGCCGGGGCGGTGCAGTACGTGGACGTGGTCGTCTCCGGCGGCCAGCTCGTCGGCGACGGCGCCCGTGCCGTCGGGGCTGTTGTCGTCGGCGATCAGCAGATGCGCCTCGGGCACCGCCTCCCGTAGCCGCCCCACGATCATCGGTAGGTTCTCCCGCTCGTTGTAAGTGGGAACGACGACCAGCACCCGCCCGAGGATGCGCTCCATCACCCGTCCTCTTCTTCGGATTTGTCGAGTTGAGGCGGCCTGCGCCGGCGCGAGAGAGCGACGGCCAGGGCGCCTGCACCTATGAGAAGCAACGCCCGTTCCGGCAGGGCCCCGACGCGTGTGGCGAGGGTCTCCCCCTTCCGGATCTGGACGTCCACCACGGCCATGTCGGCCACCCGCTCGGCGGTGCGCCAGCGCACCTTGCCGTCGGGGTCGACGTAGGCCGAGATGCCGGTCGTCGCGGCCGTGATCACCGCGCGGTTGTGTTCGACCGCCCTCAGCTGCGACATGGCGAGCTGCTGCGGCGGGAGGTTGGAAAGGGCGTAGGTGGCGTTGTTGGTCTGCACCACCAGCGGGCTGCCGCCCGTGAGCACCGTGCTGCGGACGGTGTCGTCGAAGGCGACCTCGTAGCACTCGACGGCGCCCACCGTCACCGGCCCCATCTTCAGGTCGCCGTCGCGGTCGCCGGGCAGCGACTGCAGGCCCACCAGGTCGATCCGCTTGATGAACTTCTCGAGCAGCTCCTTGAACGGGACGAACTCCCCGAACGGCACCAGCTTGCGCTTGTCGTAGTAGGCGCCGGGGCCGTGGGCCGGGTCCCAGACGATGCCGCGCGTCATGCGGTGCTGCCCGTCGGGCGAGCGGACCACGGCGCCGACGAGCACCGGCACGCCGATGTCGCGGACGGCCGCGTCGATGACATCGTAGGCGAAGGTGCTGCGGTAGGGGTCGATGTCGGTGGAGTTCTCGGGCCAGATCACGATGTCGGGCCTGGCCACCTTGCCCGCCCGCACCGCCTGGGCCAGCTCGTGGGTCTTGTCGGCGTGGTTGCGCAGGACGACGGCGGGCTGGTCGCCGAGGAAGCCCATGCCGGTGCCGGGGACGTTCCCCTGGATCACCCCGACGCGGACGGTGCCGGACGCCTCGGCGCCCGGCCGGGGCACGGCGTAGGCGAGCAGGGGCACCACCAGCGCGCCCGCCAGGACGTACGCCGTCCACCTGACCGCGGCGCCGCCGCCCTGCCGGGGCGCGATTCGCGCCGCCGCGGAGGCCAGCAGGCCGCCGCACAGCACCACGGCGAAGGTGACCAGCGGCGCCCCGCCGAGCGCGGCGTACGGCGTGAACGGCGACTCCCCCTGGCTGAACGCCACCCGCACCCATGGGAAGCCGCCCACCGGGAACAGGCCGCGCGCCCACTCCTGGGCCACCCACAGCGCGGCCGTCCACACCGGCCAGCCCCGCAGCCGCGTGACCAGGGCCACGCCCGCCGACATGGCGGCGAAGAAGAGGCTCTCGATCGCGACCAGGGCGAGCCAGGCGTCGTCGCCGATCGGCTGCACCCAGGTGAGCGCGGGCACCAGGAACGCGGCGCCGCCGAGGTAGCCGAGCCAGGCGGCCCGCCGCGGGCGCACGCCGCGCACCGCGAGCGTGAGCAGCGCGACGCCGGGCGGCGCGAGGAACCACAGGCCGGCCGGGGGGAAGGCGAAGAACAGCACCACGCCGCCGGCCACCGCGGTGGCGGCGCGCCAGAGGGTATGCCAAGCCCGCGGTGGGCCGGGGACGGCCGGCACCCGCTGGTCTTCCTGCACCGTTTGCGCCACAGGGAATGGTTCTCTTCTCGCGGGACCTTCGGTAACCACCGAACGCTACCGCTCAGCGGACCCCACTCCAACCGCAGGCATGGTGCGGCGGCGAATCGGTACGCATGGTGATCCCTGGGTCTCCCTCTGTTCCGTAAGGGAACCCAGGAACCACGCTGCGGCTCTGGCACGGGACGGGAAGAGGGCCCGGACGACCCTTCGGACCGGATCCGTCCCGTCGGCGGCGAGCGCGGATTTCCGTTGTCTACTGGGTGTCCGGGCCCCTCCCGGGTCCAACCCCCCACCCGGCTGGGGTGCCCCGACTCGACGGAACGCCAGCGCTGCGCCTGGTTGAGCAGACGGAGTCACTCTCCGTCGTGACGCAGAATCCGACGATGTCTGAAGACGGCCAACCGGTAGTCCCGTGCTGGACTGTCCAGCAAACTACCGACCTCAGCTCAGATGTCAACCGTGTCCCGATCAGCGGAAACACCAAGTTTTCGCAGCTAGGACAGGAGACGTGAGTGCCGTCAATGCCGTCATCTGCGCTTATGGCGCTCGCCCGGCGGGACGGAGTCCCCTTCACGAGCGCGGCGTCACCCGTCCCAGGACCGCAGGCAGGGCGGCGGTGTGGACGACGCCGAGGGTGCGGGTGGCGCGGGTCAGGGCGACGTAAAGATCGCTGGGGCCGCGCCGCGACTCGCCGAGGATCTCGCCGGGCTCCACGACGATCACCGCGTCGAACTCCAGGCCCTTGGCGTCGGCGACGGTGAGCACGGCGACCGGCGCCTCCAGGGCGTCCGCGCCGGGCCCGGCCACGGCGCCCGGCACCGACGAGGTGACGGCCTCCCCAAGCTCCGCCGCCCGGGACGCCGGGACGATCACCACCAGCCGTCCGCCTTCGACGATCTCGCCGCGCACGACGTCCCCGAGCTCGGCGGCGCCGCCGACGCGCCGCGACCACGGCCGTTCCCCGGTCTCCCGGACCGAATCGGGGGCCCGGAGGCCGGGGCCGACGAGCTTGAGCACGTCGGCCGCGACCGCCATCAGCTCGACCGGGGTGCGGTAGTTGACGGTCAGCGTCTCCTCTCGCCAGCGCCCGTCGGCGTAGGGGCCGAGGACCTGCGCCCAGGAGGAGGCGCCCGCCGCCGAGCCGGTCTGGGCGATGTCGCCGACGATGGTCATGGACCTGTTGGGGCTGCGGCGCATGAGCATCCGCCACGCCATCGGGGAGAGCTCCTGCGCCTCGTCCACGATGATGTGGCCGTAGGCCCAGGTGCGGTCGGCCGCCGCGCGTTCGGCGGTCGTCAGGTGGATCTCGTCGTCGCGGTGCCGGGCGGCGAACCGCTCGGCGTCCATGATCTCCGACATGCCGGTCAGTTCGAGCACCTCGCGGGCGTAGGTGAGCTCGAAGTCGCGTTCGGCCTGCTCGGCGCGGCGGGCGGCGGCGAGCTCCTCCTCGGCCTGCAGGGCGGCGGCGCGCAGCACGGCGGGGTCGATGTCGCCGAGCAGCTCGGCGGCCTCGTCCAGCAGCGGCACGTCGGCCTCGGTCCAGTGGTCGCCGCCGCCGCGCGGGGGCTCGCGGTGCAGGACCTCCCGCTCGGCGGGGCCGAGCCCGGCGTACGACATGCGTTCGTGGGAGCCGAACAGGCCGATGAGCAGCTGCTGCGGGGTGAGGTAGGGCCACAGCCGGTTGAGGGCGCTCTTGACGGCGGGCTCGGTGCGAAGATCCTCCCGCAGGTCGGCGAGGTCGCCCTCGTCGAGCATGCCCCGGCCCAGCGCCTTGGCGGCCTGCTTGGCCAGGGCGTTCAGGATGTGGCGGACGAAGACCGAGCGGGCCTCGTTGTGGGGGCGGCGGCTGCGCACCGCGCGGTTCTTGGCGGCCTCGCAGGTGCGCTGGTCGAGGCGGAGCTTGTAGCGGCCGAGGTCGATGTCGATCGGCTTGCGTGGCACCCGCTGGCGGTCGCGCAGCGCCCGGGCGATCACCTCGGCCATCCGGAGGGAGCCCTTGATCTCGGCGGCGGCGGCGGACTCGCGGGCCTTGGCGGTCACCCCGGGGTACAGCTCGGAGACGGTGGACAGCAGGACGTCGGTCTCGCCCAGGGAGGGCAGCACCTGCTCGATGTAGCGCAGGAAGGTGAGGTTCGGGCCGACGATGAGCACGCCGCGCCGGGCGAGCCGCTCGCGGTGGGTGTACAGCAGGTAGGCGGCGCGGTGCAGGGCCACGACGGTCTTGCCGGTGCCGGGGCCGCCCTGGACGACCAGGATGCCGTTCAGGTCGCTGCGGATCACGCGGTCCTGCTCGGCCTGGATGGTGGCGACGATGTCGCGCATGCGCCCGGTGCGCTTCTCGTCGAGGGCGGCGAGCAGCGCGGCCTCGCCGTTCAGCGTGGCGCGGTCGTCCTCGGTCAGCCGGTCGAGGTCGAGCAGGTCGTCGTCGACGCCGATGACGCGCCGTCCCCGGGTCTGCAGGTGACGCCTGCGGGTGACGCCCATGGGGGCCGCCGGTGTGGCGCGGTAGAACGGCTGGGCGACCGGGGCGCGCCAGTCGATGAGCAGCCTCGCCTGGTCGTCGTCGGACAGGCCGAGGCGACCTATATATAGGGGCTTCTCGCCGGCCAGGTCGAGGCGCCCGAAGCACAGGCCGTTCTCGACCGCCCACAGCCGGGCCAGCCGCTCGGAGTACATGGCGGCGAAGCTGTCGCGCTCCGAGCGGTTCTGGTGGGTGCCGCCGCCGCCCTGGGCGAGCACGCCGTCAAGCTGCTTCTGCGTCCGGGCGCGCAGCAGGTCGAGCCGCTCGTACAGGCGGCCGACGTATTGCTGTTCCTTGGCGAGCTCGAGTTGACGGGTAGCCCCTGCTTCATTATTCTTGGTAGTAATGTGAAACTCCGGGCCTTTATGCTCTTTGTTATTCATGTGACGATAAGGCCCCAGAATAGCAGACCGCCAGCGGGCCATCCCGTTGCGTACGCCGCCGATTCCCGGCGGCTTTTTCATTCCCGGCCGCCCCGCACGTCGAAATCGCCTTCCAGGCGGGCCAGCGCGGACAGATGCCGGTCCGCCGCCTCCTGGTCGCCCAGCGTGCCGGCGAGCAAGGCCAGGTACCGGTCCACCGGACCGGCCAGGGCGATCGCGGAGCCCACCGAGATCCGCCCCGCGTACGGCAGCAGTGTCGCATACGTCGCCCGGCAGGCCGGCAGGTCCCGCAGGGCCGCCTGCGCCGCCCCCTGCAGGCACGTCATGGTCAGCCACGACCAGTCCAGCGGCGGCACCGGCCAGCCGTCGCGGACCGTCGCGGCCGCCTCGCGCGCGCGGCCCTGGGCGCACAGCTGCAGGATGCGGGTGTCGTGGTCCATGGTGGCGTGGATGCCGGCGATCGAGTCGATCAGCGGCCCGGCCTCGGCGATGTCGCCCCGGTGGTGGTGCAGGAGGATACGGCCGGTGGCCACCACGGCGCCGGCGTACCACATGCCGAGCCGGTCGGCCTGCTCCTCCGCCTCGTCGTACATCGCCGCGGCCGCCTCGTGGCGACCGGCCAGCGTGAGCCGGTTGGCCCGCCACATGGTGTGCTGGAAGCGCGGCCAGGGAAGCGGCAGCCGCGCCAGGATGGCGTCGCACCGGGCCGCCGCCGCGTCCGCGCCGGCCACGTCCGCCATCTCCAGCCGGTCGTGGGTGAGCAGCATGTACGCCAGGAGCTCGTACTCCGGCATGTGCGCGCCCACCGCCAGGTCGAGCAGCTCGGTGGCGATCTCCAGGAGTTCCTCGGCGTGGATCGACTGGGTCAGCGCCAGGTGCCGTGCGTTGAGCATGCGCATCAGCAGGTGCGGGTCGCCCAGCCGCCGGGCGATCTGGACGGCCTCGGCGGACAGGCGGTCCCGGCGCCGGTCGTCGGTCCCGTCGTACAGCTCCTGTGCCAGCCCGCTCAGCAACTCGGCCCGTTCGGGACCGTCGTCCGCGGGCAGGTCCCCCAGAGCGATCTCGAACCGGCGCACGAGCTTCAGCTCGACCTCCTCGTACGGGTTGCGCAGTGTCCAGACGGCGGGGGCCTCCAGCGCGGTCAGCGCGCGGACGACGGAAACGCGATCGCCGCGGCCGGTGGCGCGGTCCGCCGCGAGGATGGCCTGCGCGCGGGCGGCCCGCGCTCCGATCGGATCGCCGGTGTCCAGCAGGGCGCGCACCTGCCGCAGCAGCAGCTCCACGTGGTCAAGGGGGTCGCCCGACGAGGCGCCGTGCGCCCGCACCGCCTGGCCCCACCAGGACGCGGCCTCGTGATAGGCCAGGCGCAGCGAGGCCTGCTCGGCCGCCGCCCGTGCCCACCGGGCGGCCTCCGCGTAGGCCGCCGGGCCCGCCTCGAGCGCGTGGTGGGCGATGACGGCCACGTCGGCGCCCGGCCGTTCGGCGAAGGCGGCCATCGCCTCCCGGTGGATCAGCGCCCGGCGCAGCGGCGGGACGTCGTGCAGCAACGTCTCCCTGATCAGGTCGTGGGCGAAGGCCATGCGGCCGACCCGGAACGCCACCAGGCCGGCCTGGGCGGCACGGTCCAGCGGGTCGTACACCTCCTGACCGCACACCTGGGCGAGGACGCCCGGATCGAAGTCCCTGCCGATCACCGCGGCCGCGCCGAGCACCTCGGCCGCCCGCCGGCCGAGCGCGCCCACCCGCCTGCGGATCAGGTCGGCCACCGCGTCGGGCACCGCGTCCAGGGTGCCGCCGTGGGCGAGGGCGCGAGCGGTCTCCCGGGCGAAGAACGGGTTGCCGCCGGTGCGCTCGGCCAGCCGGACGGCCGTCGGCTCGTCGATCTCGGCGCCCATGTCCGCGGCGATGGCGCGCACCTGCTCGACCCCGAGACCGGTCAGAGGGAGGCGTAACAGGTCGTGACGGGTGAGACGACCGAGAACGTCACCGAGGGGAAGCCGTTCGGGCCCGTCACGGAACGCGATGACGAGCGTGACCCTGGCGTCGTCCCCCTGCGCCTCTTCGCCTCCGAGGAGCGCGGCGACGTCGCCGAGCAGGCTCAGGGACGCGCTGTCGGCCCAGTGCAGGTCGTCCAGAACGATGACGAGGGGCCGGGTGCGCGCCGCGGCGCGCAGCCAGCCGGCGAGGGCCTGGTGGCGGCGCAGCCGCGCGGCGGCGGTCGAGCCGGGAGGGGCCTCGTCGTCCATGAGGCCGTTGAGGTCGGCGGAGTCGAGGGCGGGGTGAAGCCGGTCCAGCGCCCGCAGCACCTGGAGCCAGGGCCCCAGCGGGGGTGCGCCCTCCGTCTCCGGGCAGCGGCCCCACAGCACCGTGCGGCCGAGGTCGGCACACCGCTCGGCGAAGGCCTCCAGCAGGCGGGTCTTGCCGATGCCGGGCTCGCCGCTCACGGCGGCGACGCTCAGGCCGTCCCGTTCCAGCAGCGCCTCCAGCCCGGCGAGCTGCCGCTCTCGTCCGTAGGGAGCCGCGGGGCGGGGCGCGGCCCGGGTGAGGACGGCCGCCCCGGCCGGGGACGGCATGAGTGAGCCCGCCTGCCGGAGGATGTCCTTCTCCAGGGCGCGCAGGGTCGGGCCGGGGTCCAGGCCCAGCTGGTCGGCGAGCAGGTCCCTGACGCGGCCCAGGGTCGACAGCGCGTCGCCCTGCCGGCCGGTGCGGTACAAGGCCAGGGCGAGCAGGTACCACAACCGCTCGCGCAGCGCATGCCCCGCCACCTCGGCCTCCAGCTCGCTGATCGCCGCCTGCGGACGGCCGAGGTCCAGCCGGGCCTGGGCGCGCCGCTCGACCGCGACCAGGCGCAGCTCGCACAGGCGGTTGACCTCCACCATCGTCCACGGCTCCGAGGCGAACTCGCCGTAGGGCGATCCGGTCCACAGCTCCAGCGCCTCGTCGAGCATGGCCAGGGCCTCGGCGGGCGGCCGTGCCTCCGACCGCTCGACCAGCTCGGTGAACCTCACGGCGTCGACCGCGGCCCCCGGGGCGGCGAGCAGGTAGCCGGGCGGCCGGCCGATGAGCAGCCGGGCAGGGGCGCGGGGGGCGCGCCGCGGCTCCAGCGCCCGGCGCAGGTTGGAGACATACGCCTGGATCGTGGCCACCGCGCTCGGCGGCGGGGCGTCACCGTACAGGTCGTCGATGAGCGTGTCGAGGGAGACCACCGTCCCCACGGAGACCAGCAGCCGGGCCAGCACGGCGCGCTGGCGGGGGCCGCCGAGGCCGACGGCACCCCCGTGGTCGTACGCCCCTATCTGGCCGAAGACCTGGAATCGCAATCCCCCACCTGTCGTCGGCACGTGGCCGCGCTCACAGTTCCCATGACTGACTAGGTGCACCGGACGATGATGACTCGCCGCTGCAAGCGTTGCCCGGAAGCCGCGTCGAAAGCAGGAAATATCAGCCTGGCAGGGGAGGGTGATCCGCCTTGTCGTCCCTCCCGCGGGTTACCCGTGATCCCCACCCCGGGCCTTCCCCCCCACGCGCGGCGCGGACCGGCACGGCCGGACGCGGCGCCGCCGGCGGTCGCGTCGTCGCCCGGCTCCTTGTCCAGGAGCCCCGCCACCCTAAGCGGCCCCGTCAGGAGACGGCTTGGAGGCGGAACGGCCGTCTGACCAGGCATCATGCGGTCCCGTCAGGGGGCGGCGGCCACGGCTTGAAGCCCGCCAGTGACGCCTCCCGCCGGAACCGCCGCGATCACAGGCCGATCAGCGCTCCAAGTCCTTCACTGACCGATCTCGTGAGACTTCGTCCTCGACGGCGCCGCCCCGCCGAGGGGGCCGACCGGATCGACGGTCATGGGGAGGCGGCCGGCCGCACCGCGTGCGCATGGGGGCTTCGGCGGCACGCCACCGGCTCCTCGGGCCGGCCTGCCCGGCAGGCGCCCGCGTTCGAGACAAGTACGACCGAGAGTTGGGAAAAGCAGTGAAGAAGCTAGCTGGGCTGGCGGCGTTCGCCCTGGCCACCACGCTGATCGGCGGCCTGGCGCCGATGGCGGCCTCCGCCGAGGCTCCGGCCTCCGCCAAGCCGGAGCCCACCGCCGCCGCCGAGCGCGCCGCCACGATGGACCGCTACAAGCAAGCGCTGGCCGAGCAGATCGCCCGCAGGCTCGGCGACAAGACCTTCCGGACGCACCTGGAGGGCGAGCTGGCCGGCGACGGGCAGGCCGGCCTGGCGGACCTGTTCGCCTCGGTCTCCGGCGCCGAGGACGTGGCCGAGTACGCCCGCCGGGCCGACGGTGACATCCTGCGGCTGAAGGGCTTCGGGACGGCGCACGAGTCGATGCTGGAGGTGCGGTCCGGTCCGGGGGTGACCAAGCGGATCCCGGCCGACCAGACCCTGGTCGTGTTCACCCCGTCGGCCGACGAGAAGGCCGTGCGCAGCGTCAGTGCCTACGACTCCGCCGGCCGGCTGCACCAGCTGGACGCGGACAAGGCACCCAAGCGCCCGGTGCTCATCGTGGGCCTGGACGAGCGCAAGTCCGCCGAACTGAGCAGGCAGGCGCTGCGCCAGGCCCTCGGCAAGGCGGGCATCGGCGGCACCGACCGGAGCCAGGAGGAGGTCGCCCGCCAGTCGGCCGCGCTGAAGACGGCGAGCGCCACGCGGACGGGCGGCGCCGCGAAGTCCGCGAGTGCGACCGCGACGCGGCCGGTCAGCGTCATCACCCGCATCACCAACTTCGACGACCACGAGCCCTGGTACAAGGGCGGCCCGGAGATCTACGCCTGGGTGACCGGCGCGGGGACCGACGGCAAGGCGCGGGTCGACTCGCTGGAGATGCCCTACATCAAGGAGCAGGACAAGGACTACCGGCCGGGCCAGGTGCTCATCGACTGGTCCAACTTCAGCTGGAGCAGCCTGGACGTCGTCTGGATGGAGCACGACGACAACACCGACCTGTCCGGACTGGTCAAGGCGGTCGTCGACGGAGCGCTGGTGGTGAGCGGCAACGGCCAGTACGTCCAGGTCGCCGACAAGATCGTCGCGGCGCTGCCCACCGACTGGGTGACCGACAGCGACGACTGGGTGGACTCCTGCTACGCGCAGAACGCCCAGATGACCTACGGCCACTGCGCGGCGCGGCCAAGGGGCATGTTCTGGACCCAGGAGTACCGCCAGATCTGACCCGGTCCCCCTGACCACCTCACCGCCCGGACCCCGGCCCCGCGCCGGGGCCGGGCGGTTCGCGTGTCCGGGGTGGGGGCATGACCCGGCGGGCGGGAGGGGGCGGTGGGCACGTGCCGCTCGAGGGGCGCGACCCGGCCGCCACGGCGGGAGGGGCGGGCTGGTCACAGGTTGGTAGCGGCTATTGACCTGGCCACGGGAGGTGCCGGTAGGTTCCGAGTAGGAGTTAGTAACCTTTCCTAACTCGGTGGGGAACGGTCCACGTGAGAGGCGCGATGAGCACATGGCGAGTGCGGTGAACCCCGCCGGGCAGCCGGGCACACCCAGCCTGCTGCGGGCGATCAACGACCGGGCCGCGCTGCAGGTTCTGCTGGAGCGCGGGCCACTGACCCGTCCCGAACTGGGCGCGCTCACAGGACTGTCCAAGCCGACCGCCTCCCAGCTCCTGTCCCGGTTGCAGGACGCCGGGCTCGTCGTGCTGGACGGCATCCGCGAGGGCCTGCCCGGGCGTACGGCGGAGCTGTACCGCATCAACCCGGACGCCGCGCACGTCGCCGCGCTCGACGTCACCCCGGCGCGCATCGCCGCCGCCGTCGCCGACATCACCGGCGCCGTGCGGGCGGAGTACCGCCTGCCGACTCCCGGGCGCAGCGCCGGCGACGTCGTCGCCCGGGTGCGCGCCGCCGTCGAGGGCGCCTGCCTGCAGGCGGGGATGGACCCGGCGGCGCTGCACCGCGTCGTGATCGGCATCCAGGGCGCCGTCAACCCCGTCACCGCCCGGCTCGGCTACGCCGCCCACATCCCCGGCTGGCACATCCCCGACCTGGTCGGAACCCTGCGCGACGGGCTCGGCGTGCCCGTCGACGTGGAGAACGACGTGAACCTCGTCGCGCTGACCGAGCAGGCGCACGGCGTCGCCCGCGGGCACGCCGACTTCGTCCTGCTCTGGGCCGACGAGGGCATCGGCGCGGCGCTGGTGCTCGGCGGCAGACTGCACCGCGGCGCCACCGGCGGCGCCGGCGAGGTCGGCTACATGCCGACCGTCGGCGCGCCGACCGCCCGGGAGACCGGCAAGCGCGGCGACCACGGGTTCCAGGCCCTCGCGGGCGGCCCCGCCGTACTGAGGCTGCTGCGTTCCCACGGCCTGCGCGGCACCGACCCCGCCCACTCCGTCCGGAACGCCGTACGCGACGCGGCCCTCGGCGGGGCGCGGGGCGAGCGGGCCGGCGCCGCGCTGCGCGAGCTGGCGGCCCGCCTGGCCATGGGCCTCGCGCCGATCACGGCGGTGGTCGACCCGGAGATCGTGGTGCTGACGGGCGGCATGCTGCTCGCCGGCGGCGACGTGCTCGCCGAGATGGTCGAGCGGGAACTCCACACGCTGACCTTCCCCCGGCCGCCGGTGCGCGTGTCGACGGTCGACGGCAACCCCGTGCTGACCGGCGCCCTCGGCCTCGCCCTCGCCACCGCGCGGGACGAGGTCTTCAGCTCGACCGTCCCTTCCTAGCGGCCCCGCCCACCTTCCGCCCCTCCTGATCATCCACTGGCCCGTAGGAGGAAACCCCCCGTGAGATCCCCTCTGCCGCTCGTGGCGGCAGGCCTCGCCGTCCTGGCGGCCACGGCCTGCACCGCGGGCACCGAGAACGCCCCGCCCAAGGTGGGGCAGACGCAGGACCGGACACCGGTCACCATCACCATGTGGCACGGTTTCAGCGCCGACAACGAGCTCAAGGCGTTCGACGACGCCCTGGCGGGGTTCAGGAAGAAGTTCCCCTGGATCACGGTGAACACGACCAAGGCCATCCAGGACGACCAGATCATCCAGTCGGTGCGCGGCGGCAACCCGCCGGACGTGGCGCTCTCCTTCACCACCGACAACGTGGCGACCTTCTGCAAGACGGGGATGTTCCAGGACCTCAAGCCGTACCTGGCGGCGAGCAAGGTGGATGAGTCGATCTTCCCGAAGGTGATCGCGGACTACACCCAGTACCAGGGCAAGCGGTGCGTGATGCCCATGCTCGCCGACGTCTACGGCCTCTACTACAACAAGAAGCTGATGAAGGGCGAGCAGCCGCCGAAGACCCTCTCGGAGCTGGCCGCCCTCACCAAGAAGCTCACCGTGCGCGACTCCTCGGGGAACATCAAGGTCGCGGGCTTCATGCCGACCAGCCAGATGTACGAGAACGCCCCGCTGCACACCGGCGTCATGGTCGGCGCCAAGTGGACCAACCCGGACGGCACCTCCGCGATCGGCTCCGACCCGGCGTGGAAGGAGCTGATGACCTGGCAGAAGGACCTGGTCGGCTGGTTCGGCTACGACAAGCTCGAGAAGTTCCGCAAGAGCATGGGCGACGAGTGGTCGGCGGACAACCCGTTCATGAAGGGCAAGGTCGCCATGGCGATCGACGGCGAGTGGCGCAACGCCATGATCGCCGCCGACGCCAAGGACCTCGAGTACGGCACCGCGCCGCTGCCGGTGTCCGACGACAAGCCCCAGCTGTACGGCGGCGGCTTCATCGCGGGCACGGTGATCGGCATCCCGCGCGGGGCCAGGCACCCGGAGGCGGCCTGGGAGCTGGTGAAGTACCTGACCACCGACACCGACGCCGTGGTGACCCTGTCGAACGCGATCCGCAACGTGCCGAGCACCCTGCCCGCGCTGCGGTCGCCGAGGCTGGACAAGGACCCCAACTTCCAGACCTTCCTCGACATCTTCGCCAACCCCAACAGCAGCACGCTCCCGGCGCACATCAACTCGGTCTTCAACCAGCAGAGCCTGCAGGAGGCGCAGATCCAGTGGGAGTCGGGCCGGGCCTCCGACCTCGGCGCCCTGCTCTCGCAGGTGGACAAGAAGATCGACGACAAGCTCAAGCTCACCGCGGGCGGCTGATCGCATGGCGGCCTCCATCGCGACGCCGGCCGGACTCCGCAAGGTGCCCGGCCGGCGCGGCCAGGGCCTGACGGCCCTGCTGTACCTCTCCCCCTGGCTGATCGGCTTCTCGGTCTTCTTCGCCTACCCGCTGATCGCGACCGTCTACTTCTCCTTCCAGCGCTACGACCTGTTCACGCTGGAGCCGGTCGGCCTGCTGAACTACCGGTACTTCTGGCAGGACGAGGCGGCCTGGACGTCCATCAGGAACACGCTGTGGCTGGTCGTGGTGATGGTGCCGCTGCGGGTGCTGTTCGGCCTCGGCGTGGCGCAGCTGGTGACCAAGCTGAAGGCCGGCGCCGGGTTCTTCCGCACGGTGTTCTACCTGCCGTCCCTGGTGCCGCTGGTGGCCGGGACGCTGGGGTTCGTCTTCCTGTTCAACCCGGGCACCGGGCCGGTGCCGGCGATCATGTCGGCGCTCGGCCTGCCCTCCCCCGACTGGTTCGGGGACCCGGCGTGGTCCAAGCCGGGGCTCACGCTGCTCGCGCTGTGGTCGGTGGGCGACCTGATGGTCATCTTCCTGGCGGCGCTGCTGGACGTGCCCAAGCAGCTGTACGAGGCCGCCGCGCTCGACGGGGCGGGGCCCTGGCAGCAGTTCTTCCACATCACTCTGCCGGTGATCCGGCCGGTGCTGATGTTCGCGGCGGTGACCGGCGTCATCCAGACACTTCAGTACTTCACCCAGGCGATGGTGGCCGCGCGGGTCGCGTCCGGCTCGACCGACTCCGCCGGCTCGGTCTTCACCCCCGGCTACCCCGACCAGTCCACCCTCACCTTCCCCGAATGGCTCTTCCAGCAGGGCTTCCGGGATTTCGCCATGGGGTACGCCTGCGTGCTCGCGCTCATCCTGTTCGCGGTGTCGATGGTGTTCACCCTGATCCTGCTGCGCCAGTTCCGCGGCCTCGGCGAGGAGGAGTGATGACATCGAGCACCACGACGGCGCCCGCACGAAGGAGGGCTTCCCGGTGACCCTGACCCTCACGCCGTCGCCCACGGCGCGACGGCCCGCCGCCGCGCGGCCACGCGGCCGGCGCGGCCGCCTCACCCTGCAGTGGATCGCGACCCACGCGCTCGCCATCGCCCTGACGATCATGTTCCTCGGCCCGCTGGTGTTCATCGCCCTCACCGCGCTGATGACCGACCACCAGGCCCTGACCTCGCAGCTGTGGCCCCGGCAGTGGCAGTGGGGCAACTTCGCCGAGATCTTCGAGAAGGCGCCGCTGCTCACCTGGATCGGCAACACCCTGCTCTATTCGCTGCTCGGCACGGCCTTCACGCTGGTCTCCTCGATCCCGGTGGCCTACGCGCTGGCGAGGCTGCGCTTCCGAGGCCGCAGACTGGCGTTCCTGCTGGTCATCACCACCATGATGCTGCCGCCGCAGGTCGTCGCCGTGCCGGTGTACCTGATCTGGGCACGGTTCCACCTCACCGGGACGCTCTGGCCGCTGATCCTGCCCATGCTGCTCGGCGACGCGTTCTCGATCTTCCTGCTGCGGCAGTTCCTGGTCACGATCCCCAAGGAGTACTCCGACGCGGCGCGGGTGGACGGCTGCGGGGAGTTCCGCACGCTGATGCGGGTCATCCTGCCGATGGCCCGGCCCGCCATCGCGGCGGTGGCGCTGTTCCAGTTCTTCTACTGCTGGAACGACTACTACGGCCCGCTGCTGTACGCCGGGACCGACACCGCGCACTGGACGCTGTCGCTCGGCCTGGCGTCCTTCCGGGCCGTGCACCGCGTCCAGTGGAACCTGACCATGGCCGCCACCCTGCTGGCCATGGCACCGGTGATCATCGTGTTCTTCTTCGCCCAGAAGGCGTTCATCGAAGGCGTCAAGCTGACAGGAGTGAAGTAAATGAAACTGGCCGTTGTGGGGGGCGGCTCGACCTACACGCCCGAGCTGATCGACGGGTTCGCCCGCCTGCGCGACGAGCTGCCGCTGTCGGAGATCGCGCTGGTCGACCCGGACGAGCGCCGCCTGTCGCTGGTGGCGGGCATGGCCGAGCGCATGCTGCGGCGCGCCGGGCACCCGGCCACGGTGAGCACCGCCACCACCGTCGAGGACGGCGCCGCCGGCGCCCAGGCCGTCCTGCTCCAGCTGCGGATCGGCGGCCAGGCCGCGCGCGACGTGGACGAGACCCTGCCTCTCGAGTGCGGCTGCGTCGGCCAGGAGACGACCGGGGCCGGTGGGCTGGCCAAGGCCCTGCGCACCGTGCCCGTCGTGCTCGACATCGCCGAGCGCGTCGCCAAGGCCGCTCCCGACGCGTGGATCGTGGACTTCACCAACCCCGTCGGCATCGTCACCCGCGCGCTGCTGCAGGCCGGTCACCGGGCGATCGGCCTGTGCAACGTCGCGATCGGGTTCCAGCGGCGCTTCGCCGCCGCCCTCGGGGTCGCCCCGGAACGGATCTCGCTCGGGCACGTCGGGCTCAACCACCTCACCTGGGAACGGGCGGTGTACCTCGACGGGGAGGACATCCTGCCGAGGATCCTCGCCGAGCACGGTGAGGAGATCGCCGGGAGCCTCGGCCTGCCAGCGGCGCTGATCCGCAGGCTCGGCGTCATCCCGTCGTACTACCTGCGCTACTACTACGAGCACGACGCCGTCGTCACCGAGCAGCGGTCCAAGCCCTCGCGGGCGGCCGAGGTCGCCGCCATGGAGGAGAAGCTGCTCGCCATGTACGCCGACCCGGCCGTCGACACCAAGCCCGAGCTGCTGGAGAAGCGGGGCGGGGCGTTCTACTCCGAGGCGGCCGTCGCGCTGATCGCCTCCCTTCTCGGCGACCGGGGCGACACGCAGGTGGTCAACCTGCGCAACGACGGCACGCTGCCGTTCCTCCCCGACGACGCGGTGATCGAGGTGCCCGCCCGCGTGGGGGCCTCCGGTGCGGCGGCGCTGCCCGTCGACCCGGTCGAGCCGCTGTACGCCGGGCTGATCGCGCACGTCACCGCCTACGAGGCGCTGGCCCTGGAGGCGGCCCTGCACGGCGGCGCCGACCGGGTGACCGACGCCCTGCTGGCCCACCCTCTCGTCGGCCAGGCGTCCCTGGCGGCGGACCTCGCGGAGCGGCTCATCGCCGCCAACCGTCCCTTCCTCCCCTGGGCGGCGGGCGGGACGGTGCCGGCGTGAGGACCGCGCCCGCGGCGGGCGGGCACGGGGAAGCGGGCACGGCGAGGGAGGAGAACCGATGAGGACCGTTCTTGCGGTCGACGGGGGCAACAGCAAGACGGACATCGCTCTGGTGGCCGAGGACGGAACGGTCCTGGCCCGCGGCCGGGGCCCGGGGTTCGTCCCGCAGAGCGCCGGCGTGCCGGCCGCGATCGACGTGATCGGCGAGGCGGTGCGGCACGCCCTCGGCGAGGCGGCCCGGCCCCCGTACGCCGACCACGTGGCCGCCTACGTCGCCGGGGCCGACCTGCCGGTCGAGGAGGACCTGCTGCGCGAGGAGATCCTCACCCGGGGGTACGGCCGCGAGGTCGTGGTGGGCAACGACACCTTCGCGCTGCTGCGCGCGGGGGCGTCCCGGGCGTACGGGGTCGCGGTGGTGTGCGGCGCCGGGATCAACGCGGTCGGCGTCGCGCCGTCCGGCGCGGTCGCCCGCTACCCGGCGCTCGGGAAGATCAGCGGGGACTGGGGCGGCGGCTTCGGCCTCGGCGAGGAGGTGCTCTGGCACGCCGTGCGCGCCGAGGACGGCCGCGGGCCGGCGACGCTCCTGCTGGAGGCCCTGCGCGGGCACTTCGGGACGCGGTCCGCCGAGGAGGTCGTCCTCGGGCTGCACTTCGGCGACATCGCGGCCGAGCGGCTGCACGGCCTCGTGCCGGCGCTGCTCACGGCGGCGCGCGAGGGGGACGCCGTGGCGCGCTCGCTGGTGGAACGCCAGGCCGACGAGGTGACCGTCATGGGGGTGGTCGCACTGCGCCGCCTCGGCATGCTCGCCCAGCCGTGCGAGGTGGTGCTGGGCGGCGGGGTGCTCACCGCCCGCGACCCGCTGCTGACGGCACTGGTGGAGGAGAGGTACGCGGCGCAGGCGCCCTCGGCGACGCTGGTGGTCACCGACGTGCCTCCGATCGTGGGCGCCGCCCTGCTCGGCCTGGACCACCTCGGCGCACCGGCCGCCGCCGCCGCACGCCTCCGCGCGAGCTTCACCGAACCGGTCTCGGCCCCGGTGTGACCCCCAGGCCCGGACGAAGCCCCCGTCCGGGCCGCGCTCGATGGCCTCGCTCCGCTCGGCGGGCGAGGGACGCGGCGGGGGTCAGGAGGTGCCGTGGCCGGGGTCGGGGGTGCGGTGCTCGTAGGGGGTGCTCAGGACGATCGTGGTGCGGGTGGAGACGTTGGCGGCGGCCCTGATCTGCTGCAGGAGGTGCTCCAGCGCGATCGGCGACTCCACGCGCACCTTCAGGATGTAGCTCTCGTCGCCGGCCACGCTGTGGCAGGCCTCGATGGCCGTCAGGTGCTCGAGCTTCTCGGGGGCGTCGTCGGGCGCGGCGGGGTCGATCGGCTTGATCGACACGAACGCGGTGAGCGGCAGCCCGACGGCGTCGTGGTCGACGAGCGCGGCGTACCCGCGGATGACCCCCCGCTTCTCGAGCCTGCGCACGCGCTGGTGAACGGCGGACACCGAGAGCCCGGTCTCCTTGGCCAGGTCGGTGAAGCTCATCCGGCCGTCCGCGGCCAGTAACGTCAGGATCTGCCGATCGATCTCCTCCACCCCGTAAACGGTAGTGCCCCTGACGACCCATTTGGTCCCCCGCGCGGCCACGGCACGATCGCGCCCGCCGGCCGTTTCACCCACGGGAGGGCCCACCGCCACCGCCCGCCTTTCCGCCACGACCGGCGGTGGCGCCGGTCACGAACGCTCCCGCCCGGACGCAGGCCTCTCCCCTGAAGCGGATGTCGTGCCGTCCGGAGAATTCACGCGATCTCTCTCGTGTCACCGGATCATCGAGCCACGCCGCCGGCACGCAGCACGCCCGCAGCGGCGAGTCGAACCGGATGGGCCGATCGACGATGCTTCGCGATTCTCGGTTGAATTCTTGCCGCTCCGGAAAACGGACGCCCAGTTGATCGCCTGCGAGATGAATGGGGGGATCGAATGTCAAGGGCGCAACTCCCGTCCTCGGCCCCTGCGGTGACATCGCCTGCGCACGCTCACTGACAATTATAGTTAAACCGGATCTTTCCCGGCGGAGCGATATCGAATCGCAACGGCCGCCGCCGTCCGGCCGAATAAGGGACCTCACTGATTCACGACGACAGGAGAGCCGAAAAAGAGGCGATTTTCGTCCGCGCTAATCGCCCCGGTTCCCTGCCACCGAGCCGAGCCACAGCACATCGCGGGCACGGGTCATCGCGACGAACAGCTGACGGCGCAGGATCTCCGAGCGTTCCCGGTCGGCGGCGTTGCCGCCGTCCAGGGCGCGGGTCAGGGCGTCGTGGTGGGGCAGGAAGACATACTTGAACTCCAGGCCCTTGGCCCGCCGGTAGGTGCCGAGCTTCACCGCGTTCACGGGATGTCCGGTGTAGTCCTCGAGGCGGAGGACCGGGATGCCGGCGCGAGTGAGGAGCCGATGGTAGTGCTGGACGTCCCGGATGGCCGGGCACAGCACGGCCGCGCCGGAGAGCGGCCCGCCCCCGTCACCGGGGACCTGGCCCGGCAGCCGGCGCAGCGCCTCCACCAGCAGACGGTCGTGCTCGACGTCGTCCTGGGCCTGCGCCCTGATCACCCGGCCGTCGTGATACGTCGTCTCCACCTCGCGCCGCCCGTTCGGCCGTGACTCCTCCAGATCGTCGAACGGATCGGCCGAGACGATCTCCACGGCGGCGTCGAAGATCTCCGAGGCGTTGCGGTAGTTGGTCCGCAGCACGCCGCCCCGCCCGGTCACCGTGATCCCGGCGTCGGAGAGCCGGAACCCGCCGGGGTAGACCGCCTGCTGGCCGTCCCCGATCAGCAGGAGCCCGTTGGGCGCGTCGCCGACCAGGGTGTGCAGCAGCCTCAGCCCGACCAGGGTGAGATCCTGGACCTCGTCGACGATCACGGCGGTGTAGGGCGGATCGGCGGGCCTGGCCCGCAGCTCGCGCAGGGCCATCGAAAGGACGTCGTTGAAGTCGTGGACGCCTCGCTCGCCCCTGATCAGCTCGTACTCCTCGTACAGCAGCCAGGCGGCCTCCCGCTGCGCGGCGTGCAGGGCTGTGCGGCGGCCGTGCCGGAGCACCGTCCGGTACTCCTCCAGGGAACCGATGCCTCTGCCCTTGATGATGTAGTCGATCTCGTCCTGCCAGTACCCCGGTAAGGGGTCCACCTCGGCCAGGGGGCTGTCCCTGCCGGTCCGCAACCACGCGATGGAGAAGGCCGTCTCCGCTCCCTTGCGGTTGAGCGCCGACGGGACGCCGCGCTCGGCGAGGAGCGCCTGGGCCCAGGCGTGCAGGCTGACGAACTCCACGCGGTCCGCCGTCGCCGGGGAGAGCCGCTGGAACAGCTGCTTCTGCACCCGAGGCAGGTTGCGCGCGTAGGTGACGTACAGGATCCGGCCCGTGCCGTGCTGGGCCAGGTAGGCGGCCCGGTGCAGGCCGACCACAGTCTTCCCCGTGCCCGCCGGGCCGCTGACGCGGGCCGGCCCGTTCCAGTTGCGGCGGGCCAGCGCGACCTGTTCGGGGTGCAGGAACGTCATCCAGCGCTCGATGGGGGCGTCCAGGACGGCTCTGAGCGCCGCCCGCTCGATCTCCTCACGGTCGAAAAGGGGGTCGGCCTCCGCCGGCGGCGTGTCGTCCCGATCCCCCTCTCCCAACACGGGCGATTCGTACGCCGGGAAGACCTCCTCCAGATGAGAGGTCACCGCCCTCACCATCGGCGCCGTCAGCCGTGCCGGCTCGGCGATCAGCGCCGGCGCCGCCTGCTGGTCACCGAGGAGGCGCACCCGTCCGAGGGTCTCGTCCAGGCGGTGCCCGGCGAAGATCATGACGGGCCGCAGCGCGATCGGCGACATCCCGAGCGAGGCCAGATGACGCTCCGCCGTGCGGGTCATGGCGAGCAGCTTGTCGACCTCGGCGCCGCGGCTCTCGCCTCCGGCGGTCAGATGCCCGTCCACGACCTCCGGAGGGTGCCGCCACTTCTTGACGTCGATGACGAAGACGCCGCCCGGGCCGATCAGGATCATGTCGACGTTGGCGGAGCGCGTGCCCGGCCAGCGCCGGTCGACCAGAAGCCGCCACCCGCGGCCGGTCAGGGTCAGGAGCGTCGCGGCGACCTTGCGCTCGGACTCCGCGGCCGCCTCGTACCGTCCCGCCAGCCGGTAGGCCTCCCGGTAGCGGCGCCACAGGTCCATCGCGTACTCGCGCGCCAGTCCCGCTCTCGCCCTTGCCGATCCACCAGCAACCATCTCGCCTCTCGGACCGCCGTGAAAGTTAACGATCTACAACAGATAGCAACAATCACGGCCGGCCGACAGCCCTTGGCCTCATAAGGAAGGGCTGCCGGGCGGGTTCAGGCGGTGGTGAGGCGGATGACGTTCCAGGAGACGGGCGGAAGGACGACGCGGCCGTCCTGGACGTCGGGGTTGGGGCGGGGGGTGACGCGGCCGGGGTCGTCGGCGGTGTTGCGGGCGTAGACGTCGGGGCCGCAGAGCGTGGTGGCCTCGGCGACGCGGGCGCCGGGGAAGGCGCGGGTGCCGAGGGTGAGCTCCAGCGGCTGGTCGAGGGACCGGTTCACCGCGAAGACGGCGATCTCACCGGTCTCCTCGGAATGGGTGGCGACGGCGTGCAGGAGCGGGACCTCGCCGAACTCGGCCGTGTCGTACAACGGCGAGGAGATCTCGGTGCGCAGCACGTCGCCGGCGGCGTGCCGGGCGGCCTGCGCGAACGGGTGGAAGGTGGTCTGCCTCCAGGCCCGGCCGCCGGGCTCGGTCACGATGGGCGCGATCACGTTGACGAGCTGGGCCAGGCAGGCGGCGGTGACCCGGTCACTGTTGCGCAGCAGCGTGATCAGCAGGCCACCGAAGGCGACGGCGTCGGCCAGGTGGTAGTGGTCCTCCAGCAGCGGCGGCGCGACCGGCCAGTCACGCGGGGGCTCCTGCGACTGGAACCGGCTGAGGTACCAGATGTTCCACTCGTCGAAGGAGAGGTTGATCTTCTTGCGGGACTTCAGCTTCGCGCCGACGTGGTCGGCGGTGGCGACGACGGAGGCGATGAAATGCTCCATGTCGGTGGAGCAGGCCAGGAAGCTCCCGAGGTCGCCGTCCTTCTCCTCGTAATAGGCGTGGCAGGAGATGAAGTCGACCAGGTCGTAGGTCTCGGCGAGGACCTCGGCCTCCCAGGCGCCGAAGGTCGGCATGGCCGAGCCGGAGCTGCCGCAGGCGACCAGTTCCAGGCCCGGGTCGACCATGCGCATGGCGCGGGCGGTCTCGGCGGCGAGCCTGCCGTACTCGCGGGCGGTCTTGTGGCCGGTCTGCCAGGGCCCGTCCATCTCGTTGCCGAGGCACCACATCCTGATCCCGTACGGGTCCGGCGCGCCGTTCTTCACCCGCATGTCGGAAAGGCGGGTGCCGGAGGGGATGTTGCAGTACTCCAGGAGGTCCAGCGCCTCCTGGATGCCCCGGGTGCCGAGGTTGACGGCCATCATCGGCTCGACGCCGGCCTTGGCGGCCCAGCGCATGAACTCGTCGGTGCCGACGGTGTTGGGTTCGGTGCTGTGCCAGGCGAGGTCGAGGCGGGCGGGCCGCTCGGCGACCGGGCCGACGCCGTCCTCCCAGCGGTACCCGGAGACGAAGTTGCCGCCGGGGTAGCGGACGGTGGTGACGCCCAGCTCGCGGGTGAGCTCGAGTACATCGCCGCGGAAGCCGTCCTCGTCGGCGGTGGGGTGCCCCGGCTCGTGGATGCCGGTGTAGACGCAGCGCCCGAGATGCTCGACGAAGGTGCCGAAGGTGCGCCGCCGGACGGGGGCGACGCGGAACGCCGGATCGATCGTCAGGTACGCCTTGTGCATGGGCCTGCCTCCTGGCCGGGGGGTGTGGGGCGGTCCTGGCAGGCGCCTCGCGCGGCCGCCGCCGGCGCCGCCCGCCTTTCCTCGTCCCGCCGCTGTCGGGGGCCGCTCGCATGTCGCGGCCGTTCATCGGTGGGCCTGATTGTTAGCGCTCCCAACCCCTCCGGTCAAGACCGGCCCGGGCATGGCACGCACGGGAGTGCTGGTCTCCGCCTCGAACGGAGTCGTTTCCCGACGGTTACGGGAATGTGAAACGAAACTATTGACACCCTGTTCTGTTATCGCAAACACTCGGATCCACCGCACGGGACAGACAGCGAGGGCCCATGACAGTCGAACCAGCCCCGGACCGGCCGTCACCCCAGCCGTCCCGGTGTCCGACCAGGCGGTGCGGCCCGAGGCACCGGGCCGCCGAGCAGGACCATCCGGCGCAGGAGTGCGCTCGCGCCCCGGTTAGCCTTGCCCTACCGAAAGGCACACCGGTATGGGCAGCCGGAAAGTGAGCGCTAACAAAACGACGCCCGGTTGGGATGGGACATGACCTCCTCTACGGCCCTCCGTGAGGGCCACGCCGATCCGCATCGGCGCCCGGCCACGCCCGGGACCCGCCAGGAATCACACGACCACGAGCACAACGGACGGGAGTTCATCGATGAAGCCGCGTGACGAGCGCGAGATCTGGTTCCTCACCGGGAGCCAGGGGCTGTACGGCGAGGACACGCTGCACCAGGTCGCCGAGCAGTCGCGGCGGATCGCGTCCGAGCTGAACGACTCCCTGCCGTTCACGGTCACGTGGAAGCCGGTGCTCACCAGCGCCGATGCCATCAGGCGGGTGTGCCTGGAAGCCGGGGCCGACGACGCCTGCATCGGCGTCGTCGCCTGGATGCACACCTTCTCCCCCGCGAAGATGTGGATCAGCGGCCTGGACGCGCTGCGCAAGCCGCTGCTGCACCTGCACACCCAGGCCAACACGGCCCTGCCGTGGGACACCATCGACATGGACTTCATGAACCTCAACCAGGCCGCCCACGGCGACCGCGAGTTCGGGTACGTGCAGTCCAGGCTCGGCGTGCCGCGCAAGACCGTCGCCGGGCACGTCAGCGACCCGGTGGTGGCACAGCGCGTCGGCGCCTGGGCGCGGGCGGCGGCCGGCCGGGCCGAGGCCGCCACCATGCGCCTGGCGCGGTTCGGCGACAACATGCGCGACGTGGCGGTCACCGAGGGCGACAAGGTGGAGGCGCAGCGGCGCTTCGGCGTCTCGGTCAACACCTACGGCGTCAACGACCTGGTCGCCGAGGTCGACGCCGTGACCGACGCCCAGGTCGACGAGCTGGTCAAGGAGTACGAGGACACCTACGAGGTGGCGGCCGAGCTGCGCGCGGGCGGGGAGCGGCACGACTCCCTGAGGTACGGCGCGCGCATCGAGCTCGGGCTGCGCGGCTTCCTCGAGGCGGGCGGCTTCACCGCCTTCACCACCAACTTCGAGGATCTCGGCGGCCTGCGCCAGCTCCCCGGCCTGGCCGTCCAGCGGCTGATGGCCGACGGCTACGGCTTCGGCGGCGAGGGCGACTGGAAGACCTCGGTGCTGCTGCGCACCCTGAAGGTCATGGCGACCGGTCTGCCGGGCGGCACGTCGTTCATGGAGGACTACACCTACCACCTGGTGCCGGGCGAGGAGCTCGTGCTCGGCGCCCACATGCTGGAGGTCTGCCCGTCCATCGCCGCCGCCACCCCCTCGTGCGAGATCCACCCGCTCGGCATCGGCGGCCGCGAGGACCCGGTGCGGCTGGTCTTCGACGCGCGGCCGGGGCCGGCCGTGGTCGTGGGCCTGGCCGACATGGGCGACCGCTTCCGCCTGGTGGCGAACGAGATCGAGGTCGTCGACCCCCTCGAGCCGCTGCCCAGCCTGCCCGTCGCCCGGGCGGTGTGGAAGGCGATGCCCGACTGGCGCACCTCTGTGGAGTCGTGGCTGATCGCGGGCGGGCCGCACCACACGGTGCTGTCGTCGGCCGTCGGCGCGGAGGAGCTCAACGATTTCGCCGACATGCTCGGCGTCGAACTGCTGCTGATCGACCGGGAGACCACGACGCGGCAGTTCACCAAGGAGCTCCGCTGGAACCAGGCGTACTACCGCCTGGCCCAGGGGCTCTGATCCCCCCGGAAAGATGAGGAACAAGGCATGAAACTCCGGAACGGCGCCCTGGGCGTCGCCGCGCTCACTCTTGGACTGCTGTCGGCCGCCTGCGGCGGATCACCGTCCAGCTCCGCCGGCGACGCCTCGGCGGACAAGGCCTCGGGCCCGGTCCACATCAAGGTGTGGGCCTGGTACCCCGAGTTCAAGTCCGTGGTCGAGAACTTCAACGCCACCCACAAGGACGTCCAGGTCGACTGGGTCCAGGCGGGTGTGGGCCAGGACGAGTACACCAAGCTCAAGACCGCGCTGAAGGCCGGCACGGGCGCCCCGGACGTCGTCATGATCGAGTTCCAGGAACTGCCCACGATCAACATCACCAAGCACCTGCTCGACATGGGGCAGTACGGCGCCAACGAGGACAAGGGCGCCTACGCCGAATGGGCCTGGAACCAGGCCAGCGACGGGGACAAGGTCTACGCGATCCCCGTCGACGGCGGCCCCATGGCGATGCTCTACCGCAAGGACATCTTCGACAAGTACAAGCTGCCCGTCCCCAAGACCTGGGACGAGTACAAGCAGGCCGCCGAGAAGCTGCAGAAGGCCGACCCCTCGAAGTTCATCACCGCCTTCGGCACCAGCCCCGACGCCGCCGGCTGGCTGCAGGGCCTGTTCTGGCAGGCCGGCTCGCGCCCGTACACCTACTCGGCCGCCAAGCTGCCCAGCGTCGGCGTCACCCTGAACGACGCCAACGCCAAGAAGGTCATGGAGTACTGGAGCGGCATGGTGTCGGCCAAGCTGGCCGACCCCACCGCGTACGGCACCCCCGACTTCTACGCGGGCCTGACCTCCGGCAAGTACGCGACCTACCTGGCCGCGGGCTGGGGCCCGGGCTACCTGTCCAGCGTCGCCGCCAAGACCTCCGGCAAGTGGCGCGCCGCGCCGCTGCCGCAGTGGACGGCCGGCGGCAACGACCAGGGCGACTGGGGCGGCTCGGCCTTCTCGGTGACCGACCAGACCAAGCACCCCAAGGAGGCCACGCTGGTCGCGCGGGAGCTGTACGGCACCGGCGCCACGCCCTCCAGCGACGCCGCCTGGAAGATCGGCATCGACAAGGCCTTCCTGTTCCCGACGGCCACCAAGGTCCTCCAGGGGGACTACTTCAAGGACAAGACCTACTCCTTCTTCGGCGACCAGAAGGTCAACCAGGTCTTCGTCCCCGCTTCCGACGGGCTGACGCGCTTCGACTGGAGTCCCTTCCAGGACTTCGCCTACAACCAGCTGACCGAGCAGCTCGGTCAGGCCGTGGCGGGCAAGACGACCTGGTCGGGCGCCCTCGACACCCTGCAGCAGAAGGTCGGTGACTACGCCAGGCAGCAGGGCTTCACCGTCTCCCCCGCGTCCCCGTCCTAGCAGGTCAGAGTGGTCCGGGCGGGCCGATGACGCCGCCCGCCCGGCCCTCATAACGAGGAGAACCCCCCGATGGATTCCGTTCAGCTCGCCCGACCGGAACCGGCCGTGACGGCCGTCCCTCCGGGACGGCGACCGCGGCCCCTCGTGAACCAGCGACTCATCGGCCTGCTGTTCGTCAGCCCGTTCGTGCTGGTCATGCTGGCCTTCCTGGTGACCCCTCTGGCGTACTCGCTGTGGCTGAGCCTGCAACGCACCACCCTGGTGGCCGGCGAGCAGTTCGTCGGCCTCGCCAACTACGCCAAGGCCTTCGCCGACCCCGAGTTCCGGCGCGGCGTCCTGCGCGTCCTGCTCTTCGGCCTGGTGCAGATCCCGATCATGCTGGGGCTCGCCCTGCTGGGGGCACTGATCCTGGACGCGGTGACCGGCCGGCTGGCCAAGTTGTTCCGCCTCACCCTGTTCATGCCGTACGCCGTGCCCGCGGTGATCGGCGCGTTGATGTGGGGCTTTCTGTTCAGCCCGAACCTCGGCCCCGTCACGGGCCTGACCGAGGCGCTCGGCCTCGGCAAGGTGAACCTCCTGTCGACCGACCTGATCATGCTCGGGCTCGGCAACGTCGTCACCTGGCAGTGGACCGGCTACAACATGATCGTGCTGTACGCCGCGCTGCAGGGCCTGCCGCGCGAGGTGTACGAGGCGGCAGCCCTCGACGGCGCGGGGCAGGTGACCACCGCCCTGCGGGTCAAGGTGCCGATGATCTCCTCGGCGCTCGTGCTGGCGATGGTGTTCACCATCATCGGCACCCTGCAGTTCTTCACCGAGCCGCAGGTGCTGCGGCCCATCGCGGGCACGGCGATCAGCGGCGGGTTCACCCCGAACGTCTACGCCTACAACATGGCGTTCCAGTACTCCGACTTCAACTACTCGGCGGCGATCTCGTTCGCGCTCGGCACCGTCGTCTTCGTCGGGTCCTACGCCTTCCTGTTCCTTACCCGACGAAGGAGCGGCCTGCGGTGAGCAGCACGGTCAATCCGCGCGGCAACGCCGCCGTGAAGATCTTCATGGTGGTCGTGTGCGTCTACTTCCTGATCCCCTTCTGGTGGCTGATGGTCGCCGCCACCAAGAGCACCGACGACCTGTTCGGCAGCGCGGTGCTGTGGTTCGCCCACCCGGCCTCGATCTTCGACAACCTGGGGCAGCTGTTCACACAGAGCGACGGCGCCTACCTGCGGTGGCTCGGCAACACCATCCTCTACTCCCTGGCGGGCGGCGTCGGGTCGACCGCGGTGGCGACCTTCGCCGGGTACGCCTTCGCGAAGTTCCGCTTCCCGGGCCGACGGTTCCTGTTCGCGGCGCTGCTCGGCATGATCATGGTGCCGTCGACGGCGCTGGTCATCCCGACGTACCTGCTGCTCAGCAAGCTCCACATGATCGACACGGTCTGGGCGGTCATCCTGCCCTCCCTGCTCAACCCGTTCGGGGTCTACCTGGTGCGGGTCTACGTGCAGGAGTCGGTGCCCGACGAGCTGCTGGAGGCGTCCAGGATCGACGGCGCCGGGGAGTTCGGCACCTTCGCGCGGGTGGTGCTGCCGGTGCTGAAGCCCGCCCTGGTGACGGTGCTGCTGTTCTCGATGGTGGCCACCTGGAACAACTTCTTCCTCCCGCTGGTCATGCTGAGCAGCTCGCAGCTGTACCCGCTGACGGTCGGCCTGCAGTCGTGGTACGCCGCGGCGATGATCCAGAGCGGCACAAACCTGTTCAACCTGGTCATCACGGGCGCGCTGGTGTCGATCGTGCCGCTGGTGGTGACCTTCCTCCTCCTGCAGCGCTACTGGAGAGGCGGCCTGACCATGGGCAGCCTGAAGTAGCGCCGCGTCCTGGCCCGGCTCGTCCGCGTGCGGTCCTCTCTCCCTCCGCGACGGACGAGCCGAACACCGGCCCCCCTCGCGGCCCGGCCGTCGCGAGGGGGGCGTCAGGTCCCGCTCACCTGAGGGCGGGCACCGTGAAGGTCCTGCTCATCCGGCGGCGCGCACCGTGAAGGCGTACGAGCCGGAGCCGACCTCGATCCGGACCAGGCCGTCGGCGGCGCCGAGCAGCCGGGTCTGCGGGGCCGTGCCGGCGGCCCTGCCGCTCTCGGTGACCTCCGCCGCCGAGGCCGCGGGCACCCGGACCTCGGCGACCGCACCGACCGGGACGTCCACCTCGAGGTGGAAGACGCCCCCGGACCGCTTCCAGCGCACCTTCACCGGGCCGTGCGGGGTGCGGGTGGCGGCGTCGACGAAGGTCAGATCGCCGAGCGGCCGGGGCGCGATCAGAACGCGGTCGTAGCCGGGCGCCGCGGGCCGGATGCCGGCCAGGTCCTCGTAGAACCACTCGCCGATCGCGCCGCCGAGGAAGACGTGGTCGCGCGAGCGGGCGCCGGTGTCCCACCGCTCCCACAACGTGGTCGCCCCGTTGGCGGCCCAGTAGCCCCAGCTCGGGTAGGTGCGCTGGTTCGCCACGCGATAGGCCAGGTCGCCGTGGCCGCGCGCGGTGAGCTCGGTGAGCAGGTACTTCGTGCCGAGCGCGCCGGTGTTCAGGTGGTCGCCGCGCTCCTGGACGTCGCGGACCAGGCGGTCGGTGATCGCCTTCTCCGACTCCTGCGGCGCGAGGCCGAGGGCCAGCGCGATCAGCGCCGAGGTCTGCCGGTAGTCCGGGTCGCTCCTGGTGACGTAGGCGTCGCCGCGCAGGAACTCGGTGTTGAACGCGTCCTTCATCTTCGCGGCGGCGGCCCGGTAGCGGGTGGCGTCGGCGCCCTGGCCCAGGGTGTCGGCCACCTTGGCGAGGATCTGGGCGTTCATGAAGGTGTAGGCGGTACCGGCCAGGCGCATGTCCTCGGGGCTGTTGCCGCCGTACCCCGGCGCGAGGTAGTCGTTCAGCGTGCTGGAGTACAGGCCGGTGTCGGAGCGCTTGAGCCAGTTGTCCAGGTAGGTGCGCATGGCCGGGTAGTTCTCGGCGAGCAGGTCGCGGTCGCCGTACCGCTCGTACATCAGCCACGGGATCACGGTGAAGGACGCGTGCCACGGCGGCGCGTGCCAGCCCGCGCCGAGACCCCAGCCGTTGTCGGGGACGATCGCCGGCACGAGGCCGTCGACCCCCTGGCTGTCGCGGTGGTCGGTCATCCATTTGGTGAACAGCCGCCGCAGGTCGAACTCCGACATCTGCATCTCGGCCATGAGCTGGGCGTCACCGGTCCAGCCGTTCTTCTCGTACATCGGGGTGTCGGTCGGGATGCCGTGCCAGTTGTTCCGCACGGTCTGCAGCGTCATGGCGCGGACCTGGTCGAACAGCGGGTTGGAGCTGTGGAACTCCCCGACGGGGGTCAGGTCGGAGTGCACCTCGCGGCCGTCGAGGTCGTCCACCGTGGGGGCGTCGCCCGGCCAGCCGGTGACCTGGACGTACTGGAAGCCCTTGTAGGTGTAGCGGGCCTCCCAGGTCTCGGTGCCGGGGCGGCCGGCGAGGATGTACTCGTCGGTCTGGAAACGGCCGCTGACGTGCCCGCTGACCGCCTGCACGGTGCCGTCCTCGTTCAGCCGCTCGCCGTACTTCAGGCCGACCTTGGCGCCCTCGGGGCCGTGCACCCGGATGCGGGCCCATCCGGCGATGTTGCGGGGCAGCTTGAAGACGTAGGTGCCCGGCGTGGGCTGGGTGACCGACTCCGGCCGCAGCGTGGCCGCGACCCTGATCGGCTCCTGCTCCTCGGGGACGATCGCCCCGGCCGGGGCGCGCAGGGTGCCGGCGGGCTTCCAGGAGCTCGCGTCGAACCCGGGGGCGTCCCACCCGCGCTGCTCCTGCCGGGCGTCGTAGGTCTCGCCGCCGTACAGCGAGTCGAAGCGCACCGGGCCCTCGGAGTAGCGCCAGGTGCCGTCGCTGGCGACGGTCTGGGTGCTGCCGTCGCGGTAGGTGACCACGAGCTGGGCGAGCATCCGGGGCTCGGCGGTCCAGGGCGTGTCGTTCCAGTTCCAGACGTTCTGCTGGGTCATCCCGTAGAAGCCCCGCCCGAGCCGCGCGCCGATCACGTTGCCGCCGTGGCGCAGCAGGCGGGTGACGTCGCGGGTCACGTACTGGACGCGCTTGTCGTACCTGGTGAAGCCGGGTTCCAGCACCTCGTCGCCGACCCGCCTGCCGTTGAGGCTGAGCTCGACGTACCCCGCGCCGGCGGCGTAGAGGCGGGCCCGGGAGACGGCCTTGCCCAGGAGGCGGAAGTCGCGGCGCAGCAGCGGCTCGGGCAGGGCCGGACGCTCGGGTGTGACCTTCCCCCAGGGGCCGCCGCCCCAGGGGGCGAGCACCTTGGCGGCCGGCCAGGCCGAGTCGTCGTAGGTCGTGCTCTTCCAGTCGTCCCGCGGCTCGGCGTCGGCCGTTCGCCAGGCGCCGCCGGTGTCGATCCGGCGTCCGGGGAGCTCCAGCCTGCCCATGAGGCCGGCGGGGCCGGGCCTGCCGTTGGCCGCTTGGACGGCGATGGTGTTGCGCCCCTGACGGAGCTTCCCGGCGACGTCCACCACGATCGGGCGGCGCCAGTTCTCCTGCTCCGGCGAGGCCTCCCTGGAGCCGACCTCGACACCGTTGACCCAGGCGGTGAAGCCGTCGTCGGCGGTCATGATCAGCCGGGCGACGCCGGGGACGGCCGAGAGGTCGAACGAGCCCCGGAAGTACCTCGTGGCCGCCGGGGCGTCGGAGGCGGGGTCGCCCTCGGGGTACCAGATCCAGTCGGCGCCGGTCAGGTCGGGCCTCGGGGCGTCGCCGGCGGGCGCGCCGATCCAGGTCCCCGTCCAGCCGCCCGCCGCCGGCGCGGTCTCGAACGAGGCCTGCTCGCTCCAGCCGGACCATACGCCCCTGGCGTCGGCCACCTTCACCCGCCAGGTGTACCTGCGGGCGGGACGCAGGGCGGGGCCGGCGTAGCGCACGTCGTAGGAGCGCGCGTCCCTGACCTCGCCCGAGTCCCAGACCCGGTCGCCGTCCTGGTCGTCGACGGTGATGCGGTAGGCGGTCTGCCGCTGCCCTCGGCCGCCCGCGCGAAGCAGCCAGCCCAGCCTGGGCCTGGCCTCGGCGACCGCCATCGGCGCGGAGGCGTGTTCGGTCTCGAGATCGGTGACCCGCAGATCGGTGACCCGCGCCGCGGCCTCGGCGGGCACCGCCGCCACCACCAGGACCAACGCGGCCATCAAGAAGGCTCTCATGCTGCCCTTCCTGTTCGGATGGCGTCGAATGCTGGGGGGATAAAACGTTTCAACGCCGTGAAGGACATTAAATCGATCAAACAGGCCCGTCAATAGCGCACCTGGGCGATCGTGAAGCCGCCGCGGCCGATTGAGCGTTAACACGATTTAAGAACGGGAGACCCTGACGTCACGCTTGCCCTCAGGCGATCATTTCGGGGACGGGAGCCACGGACGGGGCCTCGGCGAGGCGTACCTGGAGGCAGGCGCCCGGTCCGCCGTCCGCCACCGACACCTGCCCCCCGTGCAGCCCGGTGATCTCCCGGACGATCGCCAGGCCGAGCCCCGCTCCGCCCTCGTCCCTGGCCCGCGCCCCGTCGAGCCTGGTGAACCGGTCGAAGACGGCCGCCCGATGCTCCGGCGGGATGCCCGGCCCGTCGTCGCGGACCTCCAGCAGCACCACGCCGGCGGCGGCCACGACCCGTACGTCCACGGCGGAGGAGGCGTGCCGGACGGCGTTGTCGACCAGGTTGGTCACCAGCCGCGCAAGCTGGGCGCGGGAGCCCCGGACCAGCACGTCCGGCTGGAGGTCCAGGCGCACCGGGACCTCGCGGCGGGGCCGGGGCCGCAGCGCCTCCTCCACGACGACCTGACCGAGGTCGACCACGGCGTCGCCCGGCGGTTCCCCGGCGTCCAGGCGGGCGAGCAGGAGCAGGTCGGCCGCCAGCGCCTGCAGCCGCTCCACGTCGGCGAGCGCCTCACGGCCCGTCGGGGGCGCCACGAGTTCCAGGCGGGTGCGCAGCGTCGCGATCGGGCTGCGCAGCTCGTGGGCCGCGTCGGCGACGAAGCGTTTGTGCTGCTCGACGGCGTTCTCCAGGCGGTCGAGGGTCGCGTTGACCGTACGGGCGAGCGCCGCGACCTCGTCCCGCGCGTGGGGCACGGGCACCCGCCGGTGCAGGTCGCGGGCGGTGATGTCCGCCAGCTTCTCCCGGATGCCGGACACCGGGACCAGCGCCTTGCCGACGAGGAACCACGTCATCGCCGCGACGAGCAGCAGCAGGGCGGGTATCCCGAAGACCAGCATGCGGTTCAGGACGCTCAGCGCGGTCCGCGCGGGGGCGAGCGAGCTGCGGGCGGTGACCAGCACGGGACCGGCGGAGGTGTCGACGGTCGTGGTGACGGAGGCGTAGCCGGCGTCGTACTCCTCGGCCTGAACGCTCACGCCGGGAACCGCGGCCGTGGAGAGACGCCCCACCTGGACATCGGGGTCCGCGACGGCCCCGGCCGCGCCACCCGCCCCGGCGGCGGAGCTGCCGGCCGTACCACCCGGCCCTCCAGCAGAGGACCCGGCCGCGCCGCTCGGTTTTGCGGCCGGGACGCCTGGCGCGCGGGCAGGATCCCCGGCGGGGACGCCGGGCGTCTCGTCCGAGGTCGTGGCCGGGACGCACGGCGTGCCGCCCGCTCCCGCAGCGGGGATCGCCGGCAGGGCCGTGACCGCCAGGGTGTCCGCCACGCGAACCGCCTTCAACGAGGCCTCCGCCGCGGCGCTCTGTTCGAGGCTGGTGCCCAGCACCCGGTTCAACGCCACCGCGGCCCCGCCCAGCGCCACGGCGACGATCAGGGTGGCCGCGACGGTGGCACGCAGCCGCACCGACCAGCGTGCGGGCCGGCGCGCCGCCCACCTCCTCAGCGGCACCGGATCCACGCCGGCCTCCACCGCGTCCGCTGCGGTCCCCTCCGGCCCCTGCGCGCGCCCCGGCACCGCCTCCACCCGCTCCCGTCCTCGGATACACCCCCGCGACGCCTCCGCCCCCTCCGGTCTCCGGCCGCGCCCGGGCACCGCCTCCGGCCGGTTCCGGTCGCCGGCTCCGCGGCTCACGGTGTGCCCTCCAGCCGGTAGCCCGCGCCGCGTACGGTCACCAGGGACGAACGGCCGAAGGGGGCGTCGATCTTCCTGCGCAGCGCGCTGATGTACACCTCGACGATGCTCGGATCCCCGTCGTAGGCGAAGTCCCAGGCCTGCTGGAGCAGTTCGGCCTTGGACACCACCTCGCCCGCCCGCCGTGCCAGGGCGTGCAGCACGGCGAACTCCTTGGGCGTGAGCGCGATGTCCACCCCGGCGCGGCGGCACCGCATGCCGGCCGGGTCCACGACCAGGTCGCCGACGGTCAGCACGGCCGGTCGTTCCCGGCCGCCCCGCCGTACGAGCGCACGCAGCCGGGCGAGCAGCACCACGTAGGAGAACGGCTTGGACAGGAAGTCGTCGGCGCCGGTGTCGAGGGCCTCGGCCTCGTCGTACTCGCCGTCCTTGGCCGTCAGCATCATGATCGGCGTCCAGTCCCCGGCGTCGCGCAGGCGGCGGCAGACGGCGTAGCCGTTGACGCGGGGCAGCATCACGTCGAGCACGATGGCGTCGTAGGCGTTCTCGGTGGCCAGCCACAGGCCCTCGGCGCCGTCGTCCGCGATGTCGACCGCGAACCCCTCCCCCGCCAGGCCGCTCCTGACCAGCTCGGCCAGCCGCCGTTCGTCCTCCACCAGCAGAACCCGCATGCCCGCCAGCTTGCACCAGGCGACCTGAAGCGAACCTAAAGATCACTTCGGCCGTCTTCAGGTTCGCTTCAGCCCGCGGATGCCACCGTCGTCCCCGACCGGCCCGCGAAACGCGGGACCGACCGTCGACAAGGAGATGTCGAATGCTCATCAAACGCTTGCGGTCCGCCGTCGCGACGGGCCTGCTCGGCACGGCTCTCGCCGCCACGCTGACCGCGGCGGCCCACGCCGACGAGCCGTCCCCGGCGCCCTCCCCCGGCACGACCGTGGTCGTGACCACGGCCCCGGGCGCCCCGCACTGCTCTGCCACCGTCCTGACGGTCAAGGAGAAGGACGGCCGCCTGGTCGTCCTGAAGGACGGCAAGGAGGTCGACGCCGAGGAGATCGAGGCCGTTCCCGCGATCCCCGCCACTCCGGTGGAGGGCACCGTGCCGGACGGGAACGGCCGCGCGCCGTCCACCCTGGCGGACAGCACGTCCGCTGAGGCGGACGGCCCGTCGTCCCAAGCGGACGACTCCTCGGCCGAGGCGGGCAAGACGGACGAGGGCCCGTCGTTCACCACCCGTGCCGACGCCTCGGGGAAGGCCGAGCGCGGAGTGCCGTCCACCATCGCACTGACGTGCGCGGAGGCCGCGCCCGAGCGGAAGTAGCGGACGCGCGCTTCACAGGCCGGCACCGGCTCGGTACCGGCGGCCGCTCCCGGGTCCTCACCCGGGAGCGGTCCCCTTCAGTTCGCACTCCGCGCAGGGCGGGACGCTCGACGCCGGCATGACCGCTCCATCCGGGACCGATCAGGCCGTCCCCGCCCGTCGCGCCACCGTCGCGACGGGCGGGCGGGCCTGGCCGGGCTCAGCTGCCCGAGCCGGTGGTGCGGTGGGCCGCGATGCTTGACGCGGCCGGCTGGGCGGCGGCGTCGAACCGCCACCAGTTCACATTGAACAGGTAACCGCTTCCGCCGGTGAACCTGAGGTACAGATCATGGGTTCCCGTCGCACCGCTGACCGGGCAGGAGACGTTCACCCAGGTCTGCCATCCGCCGGTGCCCGGGACGGTGCACGTCCCCATCAGGGTGCCGTTCAGGCCGTCCGAGCGAAGCTCGATTCTGCCGCCACCGGTCGCCGAGGCCACCCTCGCGGTGAACGACGTCGCCCCGGCGCCGAAGGCGACGCCCTTGACCTTGATGGAGTCGCCGTTCTCGATCCACCCGACATCCATGCCGCCTTCGCCGGCCGATTCCGTCTCGACGCCGGACTCCCAGGCGATCGTCTCCGCCTCCTGCCGGACGTAGGGATTCAGGGTGCCCACCTGGGGCGCCCCTGTCGTCGTCATGTTGATGGTCGGGATGGTGCCGTCGGCGTTGTAGGTGAACTTCTCCACGGCCACCGAACGGGTGAAGCCGCCGCCGCCCGGCAGCGCGCCGTTGTGGTAGAAGAAGTAAGAACCTCCCCGGAAGTCGATGACACCCGGGTGGTTGGTGAAGCTGCCGCCCTGCGTCGGCATGATCGTCCCCCGGTAGGTCCATGGCCCGGTGGGACTCGGGGCCGTCGAGTACGCGATGAACTCGGAGCAGCATTTCGCGGCGAACACGATGTAATACAGGCCGTTGCGCTTGTAGACCCAGGGCCCCTCTTCGAACAGGGTCGGACGGTTCGCATCCCCGGTGCGGGTGCCGAAGCCCGCGGTGGTGAGGGGGATCTGGGCCGGGCTGCCGGTATAGGAGATCATGTCGGCGTTCAGCCTCACGTACCACAGGTGCGGGTTTCCCCAGTACAGATAGGCCTGCCCGTCGTCGTCGATGAAGACGGTGGGGTCGATCTCGCCGTTCTCGACGAGCGGGTGTCCGAGGGCGTCCTTGAACGGCCCGGTGGGGCTGTCCGAGACCGCCACCCCGATGGCCATCCGCCCGGTGGCCCGGCTGGTCGTCGGGACGTACCAATAGAACTTGCCGTTCCGGTAGACGGCCTGGCCCGCCCACGCGTCGGACTTCGCCCAGCTGAAGGTGGCGACGCTCAGCGGGGAGCCGTGGTCGGTCCAGTTCACCATGTCGTCGGACGACCAGACCCGCCATTCCTTCATGGTGAAGTAAGTCGAGCCGTCCTCATCGTGCCCGGTGTAGAGGTACACGCGGCCGTTGTAGACGAGCGGAGCCGGGTCGGCGGTGTAAATGGTCTGGACGATCGGGTTGTCCGCCCTGGCCGCGGCGCCGGGAAAGAATGCCGCGATGCTGAGCAGGACCACCATCCACGCGATTCTTCGCCCGGCCCTGATGCCGGCCGGTAGCCCAAATGCCGATCTCACGATCACTCCTGGGGGCAGTGCGGATGTTCGGGACGGGATCAGGTGCGGGTCCAGCGTTGGTTGGCGCCGCCGTTGCACGACCAGATGGTCAGCTTGGTGCCGTTGGCGGTGGCGTTGTTCGGCACGTCCAGGCACTTGCCCGCCCCCACCGCGGTGATGGTGCCGTCGGAGTCCAACCGCCACCGCTGGTTGTCCTGGCCGTTGCAATCCCAGATGATCACCCCGGTACCGTCGGCGGTCCCCCGGTTGTACACATCCAGGCACTTGCCGCCATAGACCCGCAACTCACCACTCGCCGTCGGCGTCCACTGCTGGTTGACCTGACCGTTGCAGTCCCAGATCTGCACCTGCGCGCCATTGGCCTGCGAACCACCGGACACGTCCAAACACCTGCCCGACCCCACACCCCTGATCGCCCCCGCGGGCGGGGGCGTGACGACGCCTCCTCCGGTCACGACGTACATGGCCGCCCCGTGCCCGGGGACGGACGCGCTGATCGTCCCGGTAGAGGAGGACGTCGTGTGCGCCCACAGGTCGCGCACCGAGTAGGAGGACGCGGACCCCAGCCCCAGGGCGGAGGCGGTGGTGGAGACCGTCGAGGTCGAGGTGCCCCGGTTGAGCAGGACGACCGCGACCGAGCCGTTCGACATCGGCTTGCGCCAGACCTCCAGGTCGCCGTTGTCGCTGATCTTGTGGCCCTGCCTGCCGCCCCAGTCCTGGTCGACCGCGATGACCTCGGTGTTGGTGAGGATCGTGCGCGCGTCGGCGCTCATCGTGCGGATGTCGTTCCCGGCCAGGAGCGGCGCGTTGAGCAGCGACCACAGGCTGAAGTGCGCGCGGCCCTCGGTCCCCGTCAGCCCGCCGACGCCCACCTCCAGCATGTCGGGGTCGTTCCACCCGCCCGGGCCCGAGTACCCGTCGAGGCCGACCTGCTGGTCCAGGATCCCGGTGATCGAGTTCCAGTTCGCCGCGATGTCGCCCGTGTCGCGCCAGGAGTTGCCCACGGGCATCCCCCAGGTCCACACGCTCTCCTGCCCCCAGTTGCACAGGCTGTACAGGATCGGACGCCCGGTCGCGGCCAGCGCGTCCCGCATGGCCGTGTACCGTTGCCGCCCGTTCAGGCCCTGGTGGTCACCGCAGTTGTCGTACTTCAGGTAGTCGATCCCCCAGGAGGCCCACAGAGCCGCGTCCCGCCGTTCGTTGCCCAGGCTGGCCGGGTACCCGGCGCAGGTCGTGGTTCCGGCCGAGGAGTAGATGCCGAGCTTGAGGCCCTTGGAATGGACGTAGTCGGCCAGGGCCTTGATGCCGTTGGGGAACTTCTGCGGATCCGGCACCAGGTCACCGTTGGAGTTGCGGGTTTTGGTGGACCAGCAGTCGTCGATGTTGACATAGGTGTAGCCCGCGGCCGCCATGCCACTGGAGACCATGGCGTCGGCCGTCTGACGGATCAGGCCGTCGTTGACGTTGCAGCCGAAGCTGTTCCAGTCGTTCCAGCCCATCTGGGGGGTGCGGGCCAGGCCGTTGTCCAGGGCGGCGGCGGGCGACGTCCCACCGCCGATCGCGACGATGGAGCAGGCTGCGAGCACCGTCGCCAGTGCCGAGCCGAGACTTCTGCGCATCTGATTCCTCTACCTGCCGGGTGTCGGGGAGATCTCCGGTGATCCGTCGGGGTTCTGGAGGGTTCGCCTGGAGGCTGGGGCGATCCGCCCTCGCTCGTCGCGGCGGCGCCGGTGTGGGTCAGGAGGTGGTCGAATCGGTTCGGGTGACGGCGTGCAGGTCGACGGCCGCTCTCCGAGGAGGGATGTCATGGGTCAGGTGCGGGTCCAGCGTTGGTTGGCGCCGCCGTTGCACGACCAGATGGTCAGCTTGGTGCCGTTGGCGGTGGCGTTGTTCGGCACGTCCAGGCACTTGCCCGCCCCCACCGCGGTGATGGTGCCGTCGGAGTCCAACCGCCACCGCTGGTTGTCCTGGCCGTTGCAATCCCAGATGATCACCCCGGTACCGTCGGCGGTCCCCCGGTTGTACACATCCAGGCACTTGCCGCCATAGACCCGCAACTCACCACTCGCCGTCGGCGTCCACTGCTGGTTGACCTGACCGTTGCAGTCCCAGATCTGCACCTGCGCGCCATTGGCCTGCGAACCACCGGACACGTCCAAACACCTGCCCGACCCCACACCCCTGATCGCCCCCGCACCCGGCGTGGGCGTGCCGCCCCCCGGCTGGCCGATGCTTCCAGGTACCGACTGGAGCGCGTCGTACCAGGCGGCGGCCATCTTGTCGTAGCCGCCGGCCGTGGGGTGGACACCGTCGATCAGGTCGGCGGTGGTCACCTTGCTGTGCATGTCGACCAGGTGGACATGTGCGCCGCTGTTCACCTTGCTCTGGACGATGCCCGGGATAGCCGCGTTGAAGGCGCGCCCGGCCGACTCCTGCCCGGCGTTGGACAGCGGGATGATGGTCGCGACGAAGATGTCCGCAGTGGGCACCGCTGTGGTGATGTGGTCGATCAGCGCGGAAAGCCGCTGCGGGGCACCGGCCAGATTGTAGTTCTGCAGGACATCGTTGGTGCCGATGTGCAGCAGCACCGTGCGCGGTGTGTACGTACGCAGCCAGCCGGCGATGCTCGCGTCGATCTGATCGATCCGCCATCCCGGATGGCCCTCATGATCGTGGTCGCCCAGGCCGCCCGGTCCGTTGAACTGTGACCCGACGAAGTCGACGGTGTAGCGTCCGGCGGCCAGGCGCTGCCACAACCCGATCCGGTATCCGCCCGGCACCTGGGTGCCCTCGGTGATCGAGTCGCCCAGCGGCATGACCCGTACCCCGCCGTTGGACTCCGCGACGGCGACTCCCGTCCACGTCGCCGTGCCCGCCACCGCCAAGGCCACGGCCGTCACCGCGGCGGCCCACCATCGTCCCCAGGTACGCATGCTCAACCCCTCGCCGCCATCAGGAGGAGCCCGAATCGATGGGCATTGTTCGCGTTAACTCATCGAATCCCTCAACGAGCCCCCGGGGCGCCGGATGCGCCCGCCGGGCGCGCGTCGCGAGGACGCCGGCCGCCCATCCTCCACGGCGTCCGTTCGGACGTGACCGTATCCAGTGCGGCTCCAGCGGGTCTGTCACGGACAAGAGGACCTCCTTGGGGGAGATTTCGGCGAGTCGGCTCGCGGCGAGCACAGCGGGGAGGCCGACCGATTCGCCACCTCGACGGCAGCTCTCGACTTGCCTCTGTGAGCGCTAACATTTCCGTGGGTGAATCCAGCGCTCCTTCCGTGCGGACCGGCCGAGGTGGTGTGTGGCGGAGCAAACATGACGTGAGGAGATCCGTCAAGGGGTCACCTCCGCCCGCGCCACCGCTCCGTCGCCCGCCGAAATGACCTGATCTGGCGCGATGGCATGCCGTCGCGCTGTCACGGCGGGGCGCGACGATGAAACGTTCATCCCCGGGACGGCGCGTCCGGATGAGGACGCACCAGCGCACAGCCCCTTTGGGCGCCGACCAGCGATCGAATCGATTCGTGGATGTCCTTGACACGTCTCGCGGTGCTTTCCACACTGAGTCGGGCCGATGACGCCCGCGGTGAGGTCGGCGGGCCCGGCCGCCTCCGTGGCCGAGCTTTGGCCGGGCGTGCCCTGACAACGGCCCCGAAACCGGACAGAGCACGCGCTGAGCACCTCGAGTTCCAGTCACCGCCAACGGCACCAAGCCGGCCATCTGGTCGTGCGACGGCGGCGCCGACCAACGCTGGACCCGCACCTGACCCGGTCTCGGCGGCCCGGCGCCTGTACACCTCCGCCGGGCCGCTCACCCGTGAGCACGACCCCCTGAGTGAGGAGCGCGAGATGAACGTCGGCGACCTGATCCGCCGAGCCCGGCCGTGGCGTTCCACGCCACCGGTCCACCCGCCCCGTCCCTCCGTGAGCAAGGAGTCCCGTGTGGGCGCCACAGCCGGCACGCGGCACGGAAGCCGTCGTGGGATCGCCGCCTTCATCGCCGCCGGCGCGCTCGTCGCCGGGTCCGTCATGACGGACGCCACGCCGGCCCTGGCCGCGGACCAGACCATCACCGTCGACTTCTCCGCCGGCGGCGGCTCTCCGACCTACCGGGCCTCGGGGTGGATCTACGGCATGACGGAGAACGCGTCGGCGCCGCCTGACCACTTCTACACCGATGTGAAGTTCCGGTACATGCGCGCCGGCGGGGCGCAGCTCGACAGCCCGGGCGGCTGGGTGTCGGGCAAATACGACCGCCGGTGGAACGCCACCCGCGCCCAGCTGCTGCGCACCCGATCGCTGGGCGGGGAGTTCATCCTGCTCGTCCACGACCTGTGGGGCGCCGACGGCTACCCGATCTCACGCTTCCCCGGCGACAACGGCGACTGGACCGACTACGACAACTTCCTCACCCGTCTGATCAATGACGTACGGGCGACGGGCGCCACCGTACAGTGGGACCTCTGGAACGAGCCCAACATCACCTTGTTCTGGAACCGCCCCCAGTCCCAGTACTTCGAGATGTGGAGGCGCGCCTACCAGCGCATCCGGGCCGCGTTCCCGACGCATCTCATCGTCGGGCCGAGCTGCGCGTGCGTACCCTCGGCCACCCACGCGTTCTGGAACCAGTACCTGGACTACGTCAAGGCCAACAACGTGGTCCCCGACATCATCAGCTGGCACTCCCTGCCCGGCGACCCGGTCGCGAATGTGGCGGCGGCCGACAGCACGCTGAACCCCCGGGGCATCCCGCACCCGCGCCCGTACCAGATCAACGAATACGGGGCGTCCAACGAGCAGAACCCCGCGGACGGGGCCTGGTACATCGCTCGCCTGGAAAGGGCCGGAGCCGACGGCTTGCGCGCCAACTGGGCGGGCGGGGGAAACCTGCACAACGACCTCGGCAACCTGCTCGTCCGCGACTCGGCAGGTCAGTACCAGCCGAAGGGCGAATGGTGGGTCTACCGCTTCTACGGCTCCCAGACCGGCCAGATCGCATCCGTCACCCCCAGCTCCTCGTACGACGCGTTCGCCACGAAGGCGACCGGGACGGCCAAGATCCTGGTCGGCGGCGGCACCACGACCGGCGGCATCGCCGTCGATCTGCGGCGCCTGGACACCACGAGCGGCATCGTGCGGAACAACCAGGTGAGAGTCGTCGCCGAGCGCATCCCTTACAACGGTGGCGGCGCCGTCCAGGGCCCGGGCACCGTCCAGGACTCCGTGGTGACCCTGTCCGGCAACGGCACGACGGTCAACCTCCCGCACACCGCCATCGACGACACCTACACGATCACGCTCCTGCCCCCCACCGGCCCCGGTGGTGGCTCGACGTCGGTGTTGCGCAACGTCAACGCCGGGCGATGCCTGGACGTCCCGAACGCGAGCACGAGCAACGGCACCCAGCTCCAGCTCTGGGACTGCGGTGGCGGCGACAACCAGCGGTGGACCCTGACCTCGTCCGGTCAGCTGCAGGTGTACGGCGACAAGTGCCTGGACGCCAAGGGGCAGGGCACCGGCGACGGCACGCAGGTGATCATCTGGGACTGCAACGGCCAGGCGAACCAGCGGTGGAACGTCAATGCCGACGGCACCGTCATCGGAGTGCAGTCCGGCCTGTGCATGGAGGCGAGCAACTTCGGGACCGCGAACGGAACGAAGGTGCAGCTGTGGTCCTGCACCGGCACGACCAGCCAGAAATGGACAAAGAGCTGACCCGCCGGCGGGGGACATCGTCCTCCGCCCCGGCCGCGGCGTCCCAGTGGTGACGAGGGTGCCGCGGCCGGGGGTTCGCGAGTCCGGCGCGTCGCCGGCCATCACCTGGTCAGGAGGCGCTGCAGGAGAGGGCGGGGGTGGCCGCTGTGCCGTTGGCGGTGAAGCCGAACGTGGTGGTGCCGCCGGCCGCGACCGAGCCGTTGTAGGACTCGTTCCGGACGTTGACGTCGGCTCCCGAGCCGGAGCGGACGCCGTTCCACAGGCTGCTGATGGTCTGCCCACCGGGCCAGGTCCAGGCGACCGTCCAGCCGTTGATGGCGCCGGTGCCCGCTCGGACGGTGACGGTGGACTGGAAGCCACCGGGCCAGGAGTTCACCGTCTCTATGATGGCCGCGCATCCACCGGGTACAGGCGTCGGGGTGGGAGTGGGAGTGGGAGTGGGAGTGGGTGTGGGACCGGGCGACGAGTCGCTGTCGAACTGGGAGAAGAACTTCCACACCTCCCCCTTGGTCCAGGTCGCGATGCCGTTCTCGGTGTAGGTCCCGTCGACCGGACCGGGCGTGTGACCGTTGTCGAACGCCGCCCAGACGACCGGATACCCGGCCCGGCACCCGGAATAGGCGGTGACGATGTGCGTCCGGCTGCCCGAACTCGGCTCGCGTGGGTTCTGCACGGTGCAGCCGTTGTTCCGGACGAACCGGTCACGCAGCGAGCGTCCCTGTGAGATGTCGAGCACGGTGTCACCGATGCCGTGGAGCCCCATGTAGGCGATGGGCTGACCGCCCCCGCTGCATCCGCTGAGCTGGGCCCCGGAGAAGACCGCGACCGCACGGAAGACGTCCGCCCGGGCGCACGCGATCGCGTAACTCATGGCACCCCCGTAGCTGAATCCGGTGGCGAAGAGCTGCGAGGTGTCGACACAGAGATCCGCTTCGATACGCCTGATCATGTCGTCGACGAATACCAGGTCCTCGCCCCCTGAGTTGGCCCAGCCGTTGTTGAAGCCCTGGGGCGCGACGAAGATCGCGCCGTTGTTCGACAATTGCCTGAGTCCGTAGAAGGACCAGGGATAGCCACTGGTCCCGCCCGAGTCGACCTCGGCGGCGGTGCCGCCCAGCCAGTGGAAGGCGAAGATCAACCGGTAGGGCGTGTTGGCGTTGTAGTTGTCGGGGAGCCGCAGAATGTAGGAGCGGTTCTTGCCGCTGGTCTGAATCGACTGAGTACCGCTCTTCAGCGTCGGAGTCCTGCCGCATCCGGCAGTCGCCGCGAGGGAACGGCCCGTGGCCGGCGCGGCTCCATCGATGCTCTTGCTCAACGCCGAGTGCCCCATGGTCAGGACGAGAAGCACCGCGGCCGCGATCGCCCCCAAGAAGGGGCTGCGCCGTAACATCACCCAACTCCCTCCACGGATGGAACATGAAGGGATTCTGATGGTGGGATCATTCATCTCTCCTTTATCGGGGTGAGAGTATCGGGCTGCTGCGATGCATTTCTGATCAGGAGGATCGAACGCCTGAAACCGCTCAGGCGTTTCGCAGAATTCATGTTAACGTTAACAACAAAGTCTCCACTGCTCCTCTCCGGAAGAGTGCGGGAAGGTGATGACGCAGCGGAGCAAATATGCCCGCGACAGAACTGTCAAGGGGGGCGGTCTTTCTCCTGGCGACGCTCGCCCGCGACGCCCCCTTCCCTTTGCTTCTGACCAGGGGACGGTCGCGACCGCCGCGATGGCGCGGGATGTAAGTTTCAGCGAATCGATTCGTCAGAATCCTGAAACCCTGCCGGAAAGATGGACCGGTTCGCCATGGTGCCGCTGGAGACCGGCACGGTCTCCAGCGGCAATCGATGCACAGACCGACCGGCCGTCACCGGCATTCGTCGGCGGCCGGAGGCGGCCGATGGAACCGGTCCGCAGAGGCGGCCCGGCTCCGGCGTCCGGGGGCGCATCGAGGTCAGGCGCGGGTCCACTGCTGGTTGGTGCCGCCGTGGCAGGTCCAGATCTGGACCTTGGTGCCGTTGGCGGTGCCGGCGGCGGCCACGTCCAGGCACTTGCCGGCGCCGACGGCGGTGATGGTGCCGTCGTTGTTGATGCGCCATTTCTGGTTGTTCTGGCCGTTGCAGTCCCAGATGATCACGGCTGTGCCGTCCGCGGTGGCGGCGCCGTTGACGTCCAGGCACTTGTTCCCGTACACCCGCAACTCACCCGAGCCGGTGGAGGTCCACTGCTGGTTGGCCTGCCCGTTGCAGTCCCAGATCTGCGCCTGGGCACCGTTCGCCTGTGAGGCGCCGCTGACGTCCAGGCAGCGCCCCGACCCCACACCCTTCAGCGCACTCGTGTCACCCGGAGGCGTCGGAGTGGGCGAGGGTGACGTACCGGTCTGGGGCCCAGCGGAGGCCATCACGGCCTGGGCGCCCGCCGGCCAGTTGCCGTTGCCGACGGTGACGTTGCCGTAGACGACGTTGCCCCGGTCGCCGTTGGTCACGTTGGTGCTGCCGTTGGTCGACCAGTTGCCGGTGACGGTGAGGTTCCCCATGTTCTCGCCGCCCCAGTAGTTGGCGGTGGCCCAGGTGCCGGTGTTCGAGAGCACGTTGCCGGTGACGGTGTAGTACTTGGAGCCCTCATCGAAGTAGACCCCGAACCAGCCGTTGGTCCGCAGGCAGTAGTTGTCGCTGATCACGGCGTTCGGGTTCCAGGACAGCGTGTAGATGCACCCGCCGTCGGTCATCTGCTGCATGACGTCGTGCACGTAGTTGCCGACGAGGCGGTTGCCCGACGCGGTGGTGGGCGTGGTGTATCGCGGCTGGTAGTTGTACAGACCGCGGTTGGCGTACTGGTTGCTGCCACCGGGCTCGTTGGCGCCCCAGCCGTAGCCGATCGACATGCCGGTGTACGGCATGTTGTAGACCTCGTTGTGCGACACGTCGGTGTTGGTGACGTAGGTGGTCAGGACCGAGACCACGCCCCGGTAGTCCAGGCCGAGGTCGTGGATGCGGTTGTTGCTGATGGTGATGTTCCGGTCGACCATCCGCTGGTCGCCGGGGTGGTGCGCGTCGGCCCGGACACCGCCGACCAGGATGCCGCCTGCCGAGCTGCGGGCGACCTCGGAGCGGGTGATCGTGATGTCGCTCGCGCCCAGGCCGACCCCACTGGCGTGCGCGTCGGCGTCGTTGCCGATGCCGATCGCCGTCTGCCCCAGGTTGACGAACCGGGAGTCGGTGAAGGTGATGTGGTTGGCGGCGGAGACCTGTACGGCGGCGGGCATCTGGTTCCAGTTCGGCCGGGTGGCCTCGAACTGCTGACAGCCCTCCTGGCAGGAGGTCAGCCTGTCGGCGGGCCAGTTCCAGTTGCCGGTGATGTACGAGCCGGTCTGCTGGTCCGCGTACCCCTGGCCGCTGCCGGGCCCGAGCCAGCTCGTGCCGGTGAACGTGATCCCGCTGAAGCCGATGTTGTGCGCGGGGGCGTCGTATGTGCCCCCGACGTCCACCAGAGACTGCAGCACGGGCAGCTCGACGCTGATGTCGCCCATGCTCTGCCCGGCCGCCGGAATGTAGTAAAGGATGCCGGTCCCCGGCTTGATGTACCACTCCCCCGGCGCGTCCAGGAACTCGTACGCGTTCTCCAGGTACAGCGGTCCCGCCCGGTGCGGCTGCGTGAAGGTGTCGTACCCGAAGGTGTTGTTGTTCCAGCCGGGCTGCTGCATCGTGATGACGTTGCCGCTGATGCTCTGCACCGTCACGTACCGGTCGGTGAACGAGCCGACGCTCTCCATCTCGACCCGGTTCTGGTCGGCCAGGTTGTTCAGGTAGCTCAGCGCGCTGTTGCCGAACCTCAGACCGGTGCTGGTCGCGGTGAAGTCGGCGCGGTTCACCTGGGTGCGGGCACGTGTGGCGGCGGCGCCGTTGACGTACAGCTGCCGCGTGTCGATCCCGGTGCCGACGGTGGCGCGCCAGATGTTCTTCCCGGAGTCGGCCAGTGACCATCCGGTCACCGCCCGGGCCCCGCTGATGACGGGGCGAGCGCCCGCGGCGGCCTGCCACGTGACGGTGTGGCCGTTGTTCCCGGAATCGGCGGCGGTCAGCCGGAGCGGCGCGGAGAGCCGGTACACCCCGTCGGCCAGCTCCACGACGATGTCGTTGGACATGGCGCCGTTCAGCGACCGCACGGCCGTCTGCGCCGCCGGCAGCGAGCACGGCTGTGCCGAGGTGCAGGCGGTTCCGGTACCGGAGGGTGACGCGTACAGGGTGGTGGCAGCCGCGAAGGCCGAGGTGACCGGGACGACGAGGGCGAACGCCGCGGCCAGCGCCACGGCGATGATGCCGGTCAGGAGCGGTCCCAGCGCCGTGACGGGCGAGGATGATTGCACGGTGGTTCCTCTGGGGTCGGAGGTGTGGTCAGGTCACGCCCTCCTCCTCGAGCGGGTGACGCCTTCCCGAGGAGGAGGCCGTCGTCGAACGGGCAGGGGTACGACGGCGGCCGGCCGTGCGGACCCCGGCTCCCGGGCCGGCCGGATCATGCTGCTCGACGGCATGGGGACATGGCGCGCCTCACCGGTGACACCACCAAGGGGCGGGTGGTGAGGCGAGACCGTGTACGCGGGCGTGGCCGGCCACGATGCCGAGGGCCGAGAAGCGCCGTCACAGCCCGCCCATGTGTTCCGGCCGCGGAGGTTCCGAGAGGAGCACCTCCCGGGACCTCGCTCCTTATTACGATCGGAACGCTGGTGCCCGTCAAGCCCTTAAGCCCACTCATTTCGCCCTAGGTAGACTCGGGCCCTGGCGACGATCCACTCCTTCACCTTGCTGAACAGCGGCGATGCTTGCCGCTACGGCTGCCCCTATCGGCGATTCCCGTATGAATCATTCAGATGTTTCGTACTGATCGGGGCCGCCCAGACGCCGAAGTTCGACAATGCCGATCAGTCGTACTCTTGCAGGGGAACGGCGAGGAGGAGGCACGGTGACCGACACCCCGCGTGAGAGCGGATACCGGCCGGGCTACGAGGTGGCCACGGAGCAGCTGCTGGAGTTGATCGTCCGGCTGCGCCTGCGCCCGGGAGACCGCCTGCCGACCGAGAACGAGCTGGCCCGGCAGCTCGGCACCAGCCGCACCGTCGTACGCGAGGCGGTGAAGATACTCTCCGCGCTGGGCCGGGTGCGCGCTCAGAAAGGCCGCGGCCTGTACGTGGCCGACGACGAGGGGATGCTCGGCACCGGGCGCTGGGCGACCTTCTTCCTCCCGACCGACCTGGACCACGTCTACATGCTGTTCGAGTTCCGCCGGGCGCAGGAGATAGAGACCAGCCGGCTGGCCGCCCGCCGCGCCACCCCCGCGGAACTGAGGGCCATCGAGGACGCGGCCGTCATGTGCCGTCGTGGCTTCGAGACCGCACGTGAGGACCTCTTCAACGAGGGCGACGACACTTTCCACACCGCCATCGCCACGGCCTCGCACAACATGTTCCTCCAGATCGCCGTGAAGGAGGCCCGGCGACTGCAGGCGCAGTCCAGCCTGATCGGGTTACAGGGTTCGGTGGGCGGGCACGCCGCCGAGGCCGTCGAGGAACACGAGGCGATCTACCAGGCCATCCGCGCCGGCGACCCCGAAGCGGCCGCCCAGGCCGCCGCCACGCACATCGACAACACTCTCGACGACTACCGCCGGGAGATCCAGCAGCGCCTCTTCTCCTCGTCCCACTGACCCTCGGGCCGGACGTGTGCCCGCGGGCCGGCCGGATGAACGTTTCATCGAGCCGGGCTCGGCGGAGTGCGAGCCGCGCCGATGGGAACCACCGGGAGAGCCTCCCGCGGACAGCGGACGAGGCGGAGCCTTGACAGGCGGTTCGCCCGTCGTATGTGCTTCGCTGTACACCCGCCGTCTCCCCTCCTCAGCGGATTCCGTACGTTGGCGAATCGATTCGCGTCGATCGTGGCGATCGATTTCCGAGCGGCCCTCACGCCCTGTTCCCGGATCGGGGCGCTCCGGTCCTCGGCGCCCGTCAGGCGGGCGCGTACCGTCTCCCGGCGGGACCCGCGGCCGTCTCGGCCATGCCCTACTCCCAAGGAGTACGCCCATGCAACCTTCATCCGTTCCCTTATGGGGCCGTGCGCCGCGTGGGCGGCGCCATCCGAGGGCCGTCGTCGCGTCCGTCGTGGCGGCGGTGACGGCACTCCTGGCCGCCGTGTTGACATGGTCGGTACCGGCCTCGGCGGCGACCTCGCCACTGGTGGGTGTGGGGTCGGGGCGCTGCCTGGACGTCAGCGGCGCCTCACAGGCGAACGGTGCCCAGGCGCAGATCTGGGACTGCAACGGTCAGGCCAACCAGCAGTGGACACCGACCGCCTCCGGCGAGTTGCGGGTCTACGGGAACAAGTGCCTGGACGTCAACGGCGCCGCCACCGCCGACGGCACAACCGTGATCATCTGGGACTGCAACGGCCAGAACAACCAGAAATGGCGCATCAACAACGACGGCACCATCACCGCCGTCGGCGCCGGCAAGTGCCTGGACGTGGCCGCCGCCGGCACCGCCAACGGCACCAAGGTCCAGATCTGGACCTGCCACGGCGGCACCAACCAGAGGTGGAGCACCGGGGCCGAGACCAGCCCCACGCCGCCCCCGCCCGGCGCGCGCCCATGCGACATCTACGCCTCGGGCGGCACACCGTGCGTGGCCGCGCACAGCACGACCCGGGCGCTCTACGGCTCCTACGGCGGCAACCTGTACCAGGTCAGGCGCTCCTCCGACAACACGACCCGGAACATCGGCGTCCTGACCGCGGGCGGGGCCGCCGACGCCGCGGCCCAGGACTCCTTCTGCGCCGGCACCACCTGCGTCATCACCGTCGTGTACGACCAGTCCGGACGGGGCAACGACCTGTGGTACCAGGGCTCCAGCGTGGTCCCCGGCTCCCCGCAGAGCAGGCCCGCGACCGCGACCACCGAGTCGCTCACCGTCGGCGGCGGCAAGGCCTATTCGCTCTACATCAACCCCGGCAACAGCTACTGGCGGGACGGTCACCTGACCGGCGTTCCCACCGGCAGCGCGCCGGAGGGCATGTACATGGTGACCAGCGGCACCCACGTCAACGGCGGCTGCTGCTTCGACTACGGCAACAGCGAGACGACCAGGAAGGCCGACGCCGCCGGTGCGATGGACGCCATCAACTTCAGCACCCAATGCTGGTTCGGCGGCTGTCAGGGAACCGGCCCGTGGGTCCAGGCCGACCTCGAATGGGGGCTCTACCCCGGTGGCAGCCAGTCGTGGAACCCCAACCAGCGGGCCTTCCCCCACAAGTTCGTCACCGCCACCCTGAAGAACAACGGCACGACCCGGTTCGCCATCAAGGGCGGCAACGCCCAGTCCGGCAGCCTGTACACGCTGTACGACGGCTCGCTCCCCAACGGCTACAGCCCGATGAAGAAGCAGGGTGCCATCGTCTTGGGCAGCGGCGGCGACTGCTGCAAGCCCGGCGGCGGCGCCAACCTCAGCGCGGGCACCTTCTATGAAGGGGCCATGGTCGCCGGCTACCCCACCGACGCCGTGGATAACGCCGTCCAGGCCGACGTCATCGCCGCCGGCTACCGCTGACTCCTCCCGGTGACCGCTCCGCCTGAAGGCCGCCGGTCACCGGCAGCAGTCGTCGTCCGGCGTGCTCCGGCCGGATGTTGGGGCCCCCTGCGGCCCTGGCGTCCGGCCGCCGGGTGCAGGCGCTGATGGCCTGCTCGTCGAGGGTGATGCCGAGCCCCGGCGCGTCTCCGAGGATGAACGCGCCGTCCTCGACGTACAGGTCGAGCGATATCCCGAGTGGCGGGCGCAGGTCCTGAAGCTCGCTGGCCATGTGGTTCGGCACCGACGTCGCGGCGTGCAGCAGCCCGACCGGCGTGGTGCCGATCGGGCTCACCGGCAGGTCATGGGCGTGCGCCAGAGCGGACACCCGCAGGAAGTGGGACACCCCCCAGACCGCGGCCGTCTGCACGACGTCGACGGCCCCCGCGGCCAGCAGCGGACGGAACTGCTCGAGCCCGGTGAGGTTCTCCCCGGTGGCGACCGAGGCGCGGATGCCACGGCCGACGGCGGCGAGGCCTTCGGCGTCCCACCGCCGCACCGGCTCCTCGATCCAGGTGAGATCCAGGCTGCGCTCCAGCTCGCACACGTGCCGGACCGCCTGCTTGCGCGTCCAGGCCTCGTTCACATCGAGCATGAGACCCGGCCGTGATCCGCGCCCGGCCTCGGTCAGGACGTCGCGTACCAACGTCAGGCGGTGCCGGTCGCGTTCGATGTCGAGGCCACCCTTGATCTTCGCCGCGCGCAGACCGTGCTGGGCGTACACCTGGTAGACCGAGACGAGGGCGTCGTCGGTCAGGCCGATGTCCAGGCCCGAAGCGTAGGCGGGAACCCTTCTGTCGCGTCCGCCCAGCAGGCGCCAGAGCGGTTCACCGGCCGCCTGCGCCTTGATGTCCCACAGCGCGGTGTCGAGTGCGCCGATCGTGCCGAACACGGCTCCCGCGTGCCCCGCCTTGAACGTCTGGCGCAACATGCGGTCGTAGAGCGCCGTCACGCCGCGTGGATCCTCGCCCTCGATCGCGGCCCACACGGCGTCGATCTCCACGTGCGGCCCGAGGCCGACGCCGGTGATCCCCTCGTCGGTGTCCACCATGACGACCGGCACCGGGACGGCCCCGTCGGCGAAGACACCGTTGGCGTCACCGACCGGCCGGCCCCATTCCTGAACCGTCGTCGTGGTCCGATATCCCGTGATCCGCATGTCAGCCCTTCGTGGAACCGGCGGTGACGCCGTCGGCGATCTGGCGCTGGAGGACCAGATAGATCAGCAGCACGGGTATCGCCGCGATCAGGACCCCCGAGGCGAAGGTGGGGATGTCATCGGAGTACTGCCCGCGCAGCGAGTTCACTCCGGTCATCAGGGTGCGGTGCTCGGGCGACGGCATCATCAGCAGAGAGATGAGCACGTCGTTCCAGCAGAAGAGGGTGTCGAGGATGCCGACCGACAGCAGCGCCGGCACCCCCAGCGGCAGCATGATCCGCCGGTACACGCCGTACACCGTGTTCCCGTCGATCCTGGCCGCGTCGACGATCTCCGACGGAATGGTCCTGTAGTGGCTCGTCATCAGGAAGACGGTGAACGGGAGGAACTGCGCGACGTAGGCCAGGATCAGTCCCGGGTAGGTGTCGACGAGGCCGCTGTCCGCCATGATCCTGGTGAGCGGCACCATGATCACCTGGAACGGGATGAACAGCCCCGCGAGACAGCCCAGGAAGACCACCGAAGAACCACGGAACCGCAGCCGGCCCAGCGCGAAACCCGCCATCGAGCCCAGCAACAGCAGCAGGGCCACGGCGAACGCCACGACGACCAGCGAGTTGGCGAAGTACCGCGCCATCCCGGCACCGGCCCATGCCTCCGCGATGTTGTCCCAGCGCAGGGAGCGCACCGGGGAGAACCGGTCGAGGACGTAGTCGCGCCGGGTCTTCATCGCGACGTTGGCGGTGAACACGAGAGGATAGATCGTCGCCAACGCGAGAGCGGCCATCGGAACGGCGGCCACCCACCTGGCCAGACGCGTGCCCGGCATCAGTCCTGCCTTCCCGTGCGGCGGAGCAGTGTGATCTGCAGGAGCCCCACCACGAGCATGACGACGAAGAGAACCGTCGACGCGGCCGAGGCGAGCGCCGGCCGGTTCATCTGTCCCTGCTGGTGCCAGATGTAGTACTCCGGCAGGTAGGTCGATCCCTCCGGGCCCCCGCTGGTCATGACGAAGAGCAGGCCGAACATGGACGTCAGCATCCCGATCATCGTGGTCACGAAGACGAACTGGATGGTGCGCGTCAGGCCGGGGATGATCACGTGCCAGATGACCTGGCGCAGCGACGCGCCGTCCACGCGGGCGGCGTCGAGCAGCGAGGCGTCCAAGGTGCTGAAACCGGCGAGGAACACCACCAGGGCCATCCCGAACGTCGCCCACATGTGCACACCGACAACCGTGAACATGGCGATGCCCGGATCGCCGAGCCAGTCGACCGGTCCGAGACCGATCATCCCGAGGACGGCGTTCAACGGGCCGTCGAACCCGAGCATGAGGTTGACGATCGCACCGACGATCACCGGTGAGAGCACGGCGGGGAAGAAGTAGACGCTGCGGTAGACCCGGTGACCCGGCACGCGCAGGTAGATGAAGGTCGCGAGCAGGCCCGGGATCGCCACCGCCACGGGGAGGAGCAGCACCAGCAGCCCGACGTTGCTCAGCGAGGTGCGGAACAACGGGTCGCCGGCCAGCTCCAGGTAATTGCTCAGACCGACCGGGGTCCCGTTGAGCTCGCCGTCACCGGTGAAGGAGAAGTCGATCCCCAGGACCAGCGGCCACAGCCGCAGCGTCACGAGGACCAGTACGGCCGGGGCCACCAGGACGTAGGGCGCGAGGCGTTCGGCGCGCGCCCCACGGGGGGCCGGCCGGGTGGCCGTACGGGAGTCCCTGTGGCCTCCCTCCTGTTTCGTCGTCGCGCCCTCGGTCCGCCCGGAACCGGCCAGGCGGACCAACGGCGACGAACCTCCGGGCGGCACGCGATCAGCCGGCCCGGTCGGAGGCGGCCAGCTGCTTCACGGCCTTGTCCACGGTGGTCGACCCGCTCAGGAGCTGCTGGGACAGTCTTCCCATCAGATCCAGGGTCTTGGAGGACAGCGCGACGTGCAGGGCGGGCCTGCCGGTCTTGATCTCGGGCACGATCGCGGCGACGGCCGGGCCGGCCTGCGAGACGTCGATCGTGGTGTCGGACGCGATCGCGCCGGCCTTGGAGTAGAACGCGGTCAAGGCGTCGGTCGAGGTCAGGGATCGGACCAGGTCCGCGGCCAGCTGCGGGGCCTTCGTCCATCTGGCGACCGCGTAGCCGATGCCGCCGTCGTACGGAAGGCTCGGAGTGGCTCCCTCGGTGACGACGGGTGCCCGCATGACGCCGATCTCATCGGGCGGCAGGAACTCGCCGAAGTCCTTCCAGTGCCCGACGTCCGACATCAGTCCGATGATGTGAGCGGCCTTGCCGCTCTCGAAGACCCTGAAGATGTCCGTGAACATGGCGGTGGAGTTGGCGCCGTCGTTGTTCAGCCCTTTGTCGCCGGCGTCCTTCCACAGCTCGAAGATCCGCCGCACATGGGGAGAGGTCCAGTCGCGCTTGCCGGCGATCCAGTCGTCGTACTCCTGAGGCGTCAGGATGCCGGATCCCAGGCCGGACATGAAGAACTGGATTCCGAAGCCTTCCTTGTTGCCGAGCGCGAAGCACGCGGCCCCCGTCGCCTTCTTGATGGCGGCGCAGTCGCCGACGAACTCGTCCCATGTCCTGGGCGGGTTCGCCGGGTCGAGACCGGCCTTCTTGTAGAGCGTCTTGTTGTAGTAGATCGGATGTCCCTGCAGGGTCACCGGCGCGGCGTAGATCTTGCCGTCCTTCGAGAACGCGTCCCAGCCCGCCAGCCGGCTCTTGTCCTGGGCCACGTACTGGTCCAGCGGAAGGAGCGCGTCGACCCGGTCGCGGATCTGGCCGCCTCCGTTGAAGAGCATGACGTCGGGCCCGTTCCTGGACTGGATGGCCGTGCCGAGCAAGGTGTAGTACTGGTCGTACGGCTGGGCGACGAACTCGACGGTGACGCCGGGATGCCGCTTGACGAAGTCGGCCTTCGCCTTCTCGACGTACGCGGCGGCCGCCGGTTCACCGGACTTCCAGTCCCAGACCACGAGTTTCTGCTGCTTCTGCCGGGAGGCCGCGGACGAGGAGTCCGTCCGTGCCGCACTCCCGCAGCCGGTCAGGGTCAGGCCTGCGACCACCAGGACCGACCACACCACTCGCTGCTTCATAGCTGCTCACTCTCCGAGAGCGGCCGATGGACCCGGCCATCTCGCCGGAAACGTAACTCGTATGACGTCTTACGTCAATACGGGTCACTTATACTGACGCGGTGGCGCTGTCCTCGCCAGGCCACCCGGAGGGGGATATGACGGCATCGCAGGAAACGGCCGGCGGTATCCCGGCGCCTCCGGCCTGGGTACGACGCCCGGCCACTCTCGCCCGAGCGGTCACGGCCGAGCTGGTGGAGCGCATCGTTCGCGGCGTGCACCCGCCGGGGACGCCCCTGCCCCCCGAGCCCGCGCTCTGCGAAGCCTTCTCCGTGAGCCGCACCGTCGTCCGGGAAGCCGTGAAAGTCCTGCAGGCGAAGGGGCTGGTACAGGTCCGCCAGGGCGCCGGCACCATGGTGAACCCTCCGGCGATGTGGGACATGCTCGACGAGCTCGTCCTCGCCGCGACGATCGCCGAGGACGAGAGCCTGGCCATTCTCGACGACCTCGTCGTCACGCGGCGCGTGCTGGAGTCCGACATGGCGAACGTCGCCGCCCGCCTGGCCGGCCCGGACACGGTGGAGCGGCTACGCGCGCTGGTGGACCGGATGGACGAGCTCGTGGACGATCACGTCGTGTACGCCGAAAGCGACCGCGCCTTCCACGACACGATCATGCAGGCGTCGGGGAACCGCATCGCTCGTGGCGTCGTAAGGGCACTGGAGAGCCAGGTCATCAACACCGCCCGGTACATGGGCCGGACCGAGCGGGCCCTGTGCGTGGCCTCGAACCTCGGCCACCGCCGCATCTACGAACGCATCGCCGCCCACGATCCCGACGGGGCCGCCGAGGCGATGTTCCACCACATCACCGAGGCCTGGCTCGTCCGCCGCAGTGGACCGGCCGATCCGGTACGACTGCGGCGTTAGCGCCGTACGTCACCCCTTCGATCGGCCCTCGCTCCCCCAGGGCCCGCTCCCCGGTGCACCCAGCCCGGTGCCGGTAGCGCCCCGGCGCCCGGCCGCCCCCGAACAGGCACTGGCCGCCGAGCTGGGCCTGTCCCCGCGCTTCTCCACCGCTGACGGTCATCCCCGCTCTCGTGATCGCCTGAAAGAATAGGACTTATTTTCATTCGTCGCCCGGCTCTGGAGCAGGCACAGGCACGCCCGGGCGCGGAAGGCTCGGCGGGCCAGGTCCGATGTATCCCGAGGTGACGGGGCTCGGACGAGAACCAGAGGTTCGACGACGGCATGAAGTGCCGCATGGACGGACCGACGATAAGCCCGCTTAATGCTTGACAGTCCTGGCTGACGGGACCGTAATGAGTATCCGAGGCCGCCGGGACACCTCTCGAGGCCTTCTCGCCGGTTCGACCGGTGATCGGAGCAAGGCGGTGGCCGCGGGTACCGCTCCGCATCCCCGGCTCATGGCCTCCGGCCCGCCACGCACCCTCCCGTGGCGCCGCCGGCGAGTACCACGCATGCAGTGACGATCCCACTTCTCAAGGAAGTACGAGCAGGAAACCCCCTATCCCCCATCGTCAAAGGAAGCTGCGTAACGTGAGGCATAAAACCTTGTTCACCGCCATCGCCGCGGCGGCACTTCTCGTCCTGGGAGCGGCGGGTACGGCGTTCGGCGGAGCCACGCCGGCCACGCGCAGCACCGTCGCGGCTGCGCCGACCGCCGGCTGCGGCCGGGCCCCGACGCTGGCGAGCGGTACGCATTCACTTGTGAGCAGCGGCCAGAACCGCAGCTACATCCTGCGTGTTCCCGCCAACTACGACAGCGGTCACCCCTACCGGTTGATCTTCGGGTTCCACTGGGTGGGCGGCACCGCCAACGATGTCGACTCGGGCGGCACCGATGGGTACAACTGGTCGTACTACGGACTCAGGCGACTGGCGGACAACGCGAACAACAGCACGATCTTCGTCGCGCCCCAGGGCATCAACAACGGCTGGGGCAACTCCGGCGGCCAGGACGTCACCTTCGTCGACGACATGATCAGGCAGATCGAAGCGGGCCTGTGTGTCGACACGACGCAAATCTTCTCTTCGGGATTCAGCTACGGCGGGGCGATGACGTACGCGCTCGCCTGTGCCCGGCCGGCGGTCTTCCGTGCCGTCGCGGTCTATTCCGGCGCGAACCTCAGCGGGTGCAGCGGCGGCACCCAGCCCGTCGCCTACATGGGGCTCCACGGGATCAGGGACAACGTGTTGTCCATCTCATCCGGGCGGCAGCTGCGTGACACGTTCGTCCGGAACAACGGCTGCGCCCCGCAGAACCCGCCGGAGCCGGCGTACGGCAGCCTGACGCACATCGTCACCGCCTACTCAGGGTGCCGGGCGGGGTATCCGGTGGTGTGGGCCGCGTTCGACGGAGCAGGTCACGACCCCGGTCCCATCGACGGGTGCACCTGCGACGGCTGGAGGACCTGGACCTCCGGGGAAGTGTGGAAGTTCTTCACCCAGTTCCAGGGCGGCGGCCCCTCCCCGTCCCCCTCGCCCACTCCGACGCCTCCGGGTGACACGAGTGCGCTGAAGGGCGTGGGATCGGGCCGGTGCCTGGACGTCAGCGGCGCCTCACAGGCGAACGGTGCCCAGGCGCAGATCTGGGACTGCAACGGTCAGGCCAACCAGCAGTGGACCTCCACCGGCTCGGGTGAGCTGCGGGTCTACGGGAACAAGTGCCTGGACGTCAACGGCGCCGCCACCGCGGACGGCACAACCGTGATCATCTGGGACTGCAACGGCCAGAACAACCAGAAATGGCGCATCAACAGCGACGGCACCATCACCGCCGTCGGCGCCGGCAAGTGCCTGGACGTGGCCGCCGCCGGCACCGCCAACGGCACCAAGGTCCAGATCTGGACCTGCCACGCCGGCACCAACCAGCAGTGGACCCGCGCCTGAGCGCACTCGTGTGCGGCAGGTCATTCCCGACGCGCTGAATCGACCGAGGGCGTCCCACGGACGCCCTCGGGCCGCCGGTCCGTCCCCGATCGTCAATACATCCCATGTCCGCGAAACGATGGCCAACACGAGGAGACAGCGTGTCCCCCATCAAGCTATCGGCGCTCCGCAGACTCACCGCCCTCGCCGGCGCCGGCCTGCTCGCCGGAGCCCTTCTCACGGCGCCCGTCCTCACCGGCACGGCCACGGCCGCCCCCTCGGTCTACGAGCCCACGTGGGCGTCGGTGGACCAGCATCCGGCCGCGCCGGAATGGTTCCAGGACGCGAAGTTCGGCATCTACTGGCACTGGGGGGCCTTCGCCACGCCCGCCTTCGGCAGTGAGTGGTACCCGCGGAACATGTACGTCGGCGGATCCGCGGAGAACAACCACCACAAGAGCGTCTACGGCGATCCCTCGGCCTGGCCGTACAACTCCTTCATCGACGGCGCCCGCGACAAGGCGGGCAATTGGGTGCAGTTCGCCCCGAAGCTGAAGTCCGCGGGCGGCAACTTCGACCCGGACGAGTGGGCCCAGCTGATCGCCGACTCCGGCGCCAAGTTCGCCGGCCCGGTCGCCGAGCATCACGACGGCTTCTCGATGTGGAACAGCCAGGCCAACGAGTGGAACTCGGCCGGCCGAGGCCCCAAGCTGGATCTGCTGCAGCTGTTCGCCAACGCGATCCGCGCCAAGAACATGAAGCTGCTGGTGGCGATGCACCATGCCTACAACTTCACCGGCTACTACGACCACGTGCCGGCCCAGCCCACCACGTCGCTGAAGAAGCTCTACGGACAGCTCGGCCCGGCCGCGGAGAACCAACTCTGGTACGACAAGCTGAAGGAGGTCGTCGACAAGGCCCAGCCGGACATCCTCTGGCAGGACTTCAACCTCACCCACGTCGACGAGTCGCAGCGGCTCAAGTTCCTGTCGTACTACTACAACCAGGCCAACGCCTGGGGCAAGGAGGTCGTGGCCACCTACAAGGACGGCTTCGACAACAAGGGTGAGGTCTTCGACTACGAGCGCGGCGGCCCCGGCGACATCCAGTACCCCTACTGGCTGACCGACGACGCGATCAGCAGCTCGAGCTGGTCCTACACCAACGGAATCGGCTACTACAGCGCGCCGGCGATGCTCCACTCGCTGATCGACCGGGTGAGCAAGAACGGCGACATGCTGCTGAACATCTCACCGATGATCGACGGCACGATCCCCCAGGGCCAGAAAGACGTGCTGAACGCCTTCGGCACCTACCTGAGGCGCAACGGGGAGTCGATCTACTCCACCCGCGCCTGGACCACCTACGGTGAAGGCCCTACCAAGATGGGCGGCGGCTCGTTCACCACGCCACGTCCCGGCACCGCCCAGGACATCCGCTACACCCGCAGCAAGGACAACACCGTCCTGTACGCCACCGTGCTCGGATGGCCCGGCAACGGCGCCACCCTCAACCTCGCGTCCCTGGCGAGCGGCAGGGTCGACCTGTCCAACCTGAGCAAGGTCGAGATGATCGGCGACACCGCCGGCACGTACATCACCCTGCCGACGCGCAACCAGGACGCCAGCGGCCTGCACATCACGATGCCGAACCAGCCGTACTCCGCGCTCGCATACGTCGTGAAACTCAGCTTCAACGGGCCGATCAAGGTGAATCCCGGGGCGAACGGCGTGCTGCGCAACGTCAACGCCGGCAGGTGCCTGGACGTCCCGTCCCTTTCCCAGACGAACGGCACCCAGGTGGCGCTGTGGGACTGCAACGGTCAGGCCAACCAGCAGTGGACCTCCACCGGCTCGGGTGAGCTGCGGGTGTACGGGAACAAGTGCCTGGACGTCAACGGCGCCGCCACCGCGGACGGCACAGCCGTGATCATCTGGGACTGCAACGGCCAGAACAACCAGAAATGGCGTATCAACAGCGACGGCACCATCACCGCCGTCGGCGCCGGCAAGTGCCTGGACGTGGCCGCCGCCGGCACCGCCAACGGCACCAAGGTCCAAATCTGGACCTGCCACGGCGGCACCAACCAGCAGTGGACCCGGACCTGAACCCACCACACCCTCGCCGGGGCCCACGGCGGCCCCGGCGCCCATCTCTCTGGAGCCGGTCCGCCCGCCCCGCGAAGAAGTGTGAACGCCCACCTCGGGGCCTGTGGGGTGCCTCGCCGGGGCGAGAATCACCTCCTGCTTCGCCGCTCGTGGGCGGCGGCGAGGATGAGGTAGGCGCTGGCCGTCCAGGTGTAGGCACGGTCGCGTAGCCCTTCCCCGGTGCGGGCGTCGAAGTTCTCGGCGAATCCCGACCTCTCGCACAGCGCCCGGAAGCGGGCGCTGATCTCGTCGGCCAGCTCCGGATATCCGGCGCGGCGCAGGCCGTCCTCGATGAGGACCGTCGAGGGCGCCCAGATGGGGCCGCGCCAGTAGCCGTCGTCCTGGTAGTGCTCAGAGGCCGGCAGCTCGGTCGCGAGCCCGAACACGGTCAGGTGCCGCTCGATCCGGGCGGCCAGCGCCGCCCGGACGTAGCGCGGCAGCTCCTCCCCCAGCACGATCGGCATGAGATCGAGCAGGCTGGAGCTGGACCACGTTCGCCCCGAGCGCGCGGCCCGGGCGACGAACCGTTCACCGTCCCACAGCTCGGCGAGGAGCGCGTCACGCATCCGGTCGGCACGCTCGGTCCACCGGGCGGACGCGTCCGGGCCGGGGGCCAGGCGAGCCAGCTCGCGCATCTGCAACACGAGGAAGGCGGCCAGGTCGGCGGTCTCGACGACCCGCTCGGGGTCGAAGGTGGTGGCGTTGTCCCAGCCGCTGTCGTTGCCGTGCTGGTAGTGCGGCAGCTCGCGGCCACCGACCCGGCGGGCGTCGAGCCAGAAGACGGTCCAGCGTTCCAGCAGCCGGTAGGTCTCGCCCGGGTCCTGCTCCGGAGGCAGGTGGCACAGGGCCCAGCCGTGGATGGGCGGCTTGACGAAGTTGTAGAGGACCTCGGAATGGGTGACGGAGTCGGGCAGCGCGCCGGCGGCGTCCTGGTGGTCGAAGGGCAGACGGAACTGATCCCAGGCCAGCTCGGGCAGGCCGCCGGCCAGGGCGATCGCGTTGAAGCAGTGGTCCCAGCTCCACACCTTGTCCATCCAGTGCTTGGACATCAGCACGGCCGGCCGGGTGACGAACCCGGCCGTGCGAACGGTGGCCGACCACAGCACGTAGGCGGCCAGCTCGGCGGCGGGGGTGCGGTCGCTGCGCCAGGGGGCGACCGCCACGGCGAACGCGTCGAACTCGGCGCGCGCCGCCTTGACCACCTGCTCGAAGGCGGCGGTGCCGGCGTAGGGGGCGCGGGCCGTCTCGTACTCCTCGACGGCGATCTCCCACTCGCCGCTCAGGGCGACGCCGCGGTCGGCGGCGCCGAGCGCCTGGCCGCCGAACGGCTCGGCCTGCCCGCCGAGCACGGTGACCCGGTAGCGGCGACCGGTCTGGTAGACGGTGAAGACGAACGATCCGTCGACGGGGTCCTGGTAGAAGTACGGGCCGCTGAACGGCGTCAGCAGCGGGTCGGCCGCCATCAGGCGCAGGCCGAGGCCGCGTCCCTTGAGGCGTACGGTGTCGGCGCTCTCGTAGGCGAGGTCGATCCGCCCGTCGTCGCGGCTCCAGGTGAGCTGGTGCGGGGTGGCGGTGACGGCGGCGCCGGCAGTGGGGATGAGCCGCAGGATCGGGTGCATGCCGGTCTGGTGCGAGACCAGGTGCACGTCCTCGGCATAGGTCTTCTCCGCCACCACGGGGGAGAAACCGAACCAGGAACCGCGGTAGCTGAACGGGATTTCCCGCAGGGAGAACACCGGGCCTGAGACGGCGGCGGTCATGAAGTGAGGGTCCCTTCTCGAAGATCAGTCTTTGACGGCGCCTGCGGTGACACCTGCGGCGACGAAGCGCTGGGCGACGACGAGCAGGATGGTGGCCGGAATGGAGGCGATCACGGCGGTGGCCATGATGGCGTTCCACTCCTGGTTGTTGTTGCCGATGTAGTGGTAGATGCCAAGGGTGATCGGCTGGTGGTCGCCGCCCTGGTCGAGGGTGGAGGCGAAGATGAAGTCCGACCACGCCCACAGGAAGGCGAACAGCGACACCGTGATGACCGCGTTGCGGCTGACGGGCAGCACGATCGAGACGAACGTGCGCACCGCGCCCGCGCCGTCGGTGCGGGCGGCCTGCAGCAGTTCCTCGGGGATGGCGGACATGAACGCCGTCAGGACGAGCACGGCGAACGGCACGGCAAGGGTGGAGTCGGCCACGATGAGCCCGGGAACGGTGTTGAGCACGCCGGTGGACAGGAAGACGGCGTAGAAGCCCATGGCCATGATGATCCCGGGGATCATCTGCGCGACCAGCAGCACGAAGCTCAGCGCCCCGCCACCGCGCGGGCGCAGTTTGGCCAGCGAGTACGCCGCCGGCGCCGCGAGCACCAGGGTCAGCGCCACCGTACCGAGCCCGATGACGAGGCTCACCCCCAGGTAGGGCAGCTGGTGGTCCAGCACCGCCCGGTAGCCGTCCAGAGTGCCGTCGGCGGGGAACCAGTTCGGCGGGCTCTTGCGCATGTCCTGGTCACGGGTGAACGACACGTTCACCATCCAGTAGACCGGGAACAGCATCACGGCGGTCAGCACGAGCCCGATCGCGGTCTTGAGGCGCCTCATGCCGAGGTCCGCCCTCGCTGCGCGCGGATGTGGACCAGCCCGAAGACCAGGGCCGTCACGATGAGCAGGTTGCCCACAGCGGCGCCGGGCCCGAAGGAGGGCACCAGGTTGCCGAATCCGAGCCGGTAGGACCAGGTCGCGAACGTGGTGGAGGCCCCGCTCGGCCCGCCCCTGGTCATGATCCAGATGATGTCGAACACCTTGAGCGTGTAGACCAGGCCGAGCAGCAGCGTGATCGCCGACACGGGGCGCAGCAGCGGGAACGTCACCTTCCAGAACCGCTGCCAGCCGTTCGCGCCGTCCAGCGCCGCGGCCTCGTGGATGGCCGGCGGGATCGTCTGCAGTCCGGAGTACAGCACCACGAGGTTGAACGGGATGCCGATCCAGATGTTGGCGACGACGACCGACCACAGCGACCAGTCCGGCGAGGTCAGCCAGTTCACCGGGCCGATCCCGAACCACGACAGCACCGCGTTGACCACGCCGGAGTCGCTGTTCAGCATCCACGACCAGGTCGAGGCGGAAACGATCAACGGCAGCAGCCACGGCACCAGGAACAGTCCTCTGAGCGTGGCCGACAGCCGGAAGTTCTTCTGGAAGAACAGCGCCAGCGCGAGCCCGATGGCGAACTGGAAGGTCAGCGAGACCAGCGTGAACACCGAGGTGTGCCACAGCGCGGGCCAGAAGGTCGCGTCGGTGAACACTTTCACGTAGTTGGCGAACCCGGCGAACGGGGCGTCGCCCTGGACGAAGGAGCGCACGGTGTAGTCGCGCAGGCTCAGCTCGACGTTGCGGTAGAGCGGATAGGCGTAGAACAGCAGCAGGTAGAGCACGACCGGGGCGAGGAAGGCCCATGCCGCCCACTGCCCGGACCGCGCGCGTGGCGCCTGGCGGCTGCGCGCCGCCGCCGGTACGGAGCCGCGGGCGGCAGGGCGTGCCTGTGTCTGTGTGACTCGGCTCATGGTGCTACTGGATCGCGCTCGCCGCCGCCGACTGCGCGGTGGCCATCGCCTCCTGGGGAGACCTGGACCCGCTGAGCGCCGCCTGCACCGCGCCCCACATCGGCTCGGAGATCTTCGGGTACTTGGTGCCCAGGTCGTCGCTGGTGCGCCCCTTGGCCGCCTTGACCGCGTCCACCCACACCCGCAGGTCCGGGGTGGCCGCCACCTGCTTGGCCTGCACCGCCTCGGTGGGCGCGATGTAGGAGAGCGTGGTCGTCGTGGTGAGCGAGTTGTCGGTGCTGGTCAGGCAGGTCACCAGCTTCCGGGACGTGGCGTAGCGGCCCGTGTCGGACCGCACCGGGATACTGACGAACTCGCCGCCGGTAGGGGCGGGGGCGGTGCCGCCGTTCTTGCCGGGCACCGGGATGATGCCGTAGCCGAAGCCGGTCTTCCTGGCGTTGGCGAGCTGCCAGGTGCCGTTCTCGGCGAAGGCGAAGTCTCCGCCGGCGAACTCCTGCCAGCTGGTCGTCTGGGTGTTGTTGATGACGGAGTTGGGGGCGTAGCCCTTCTTCAGCCAGTCGGTCCACAGCGCCACCGCCGAGACGCCCTCGGGCGAGTCGAGCTTGAGGAGATTCGCGCCCGAGCCCCAGAACCAGGGCAGGAACTGGAAGCTGCCCTCCTCGGTGCCGATCGCCGAGAACGTGATGCCCTTCTTCCCGGACGCCTTCACCTTCTCCAGCGCCGCGGTCAGCGAGGACCAGTCCTTCACTGAGGCGATGTCCACCCCGGCCTTCTTCAGAAGGTCCTTGTTGTAGTACAGGGCGAGGGTGTTGGCGCCGATCGGGACACCGTAGGTCTTGCCGCCGCTCTGGCCCGCGGCCAGCAGGTTCGGCGCGATCGCGGTGACGTCGAGCTTGTTCTGCTCGGTGGTGGTGAGCACCCCGGCCTCGGCCAGTGTGGAGACCACCGGATTGTCCACGATCAGCACGTCCGGCGAGTTGCCCTGCTGGGCCGCCAGCAGCGCCTTGTTGGTCAGGTCGCTGGTGTCGTGACCGGTGCGTTCGACCGTGACGCCGGCGTCGGCGCCGCACTTATCCAGCAGCTTCACCCACGCCGAACTCTTGTCGTACTGCGGGTAGGGATCCCAGATCGTGTAGGTCCCACCCCCGGCGGAGTGGCTCCCGTTCGCCGGGCCGCCACCGGTCCCCCCGCCGGACGATGACGAGCAGGCGACCAGCCCGCCCACGGCGGCCAGGACCGCCAGACTCGCGCCGGCCGCACGCCGGCTCCTTGCCGCTGATCTCATTGAGCTGACCTCCGCTGACAGGCGTGACCGGGCTGACTTCCGGACCGAGTCGAATCGGTTCGACCGAACATAGGCCCGCTTCGCCGTGGACGTCAATGGGACGCGGGCGCAAGGGCCGCGGAGATGTCGCGCGCGAGGCGCGCAGGACGGACATCCCCCGCGGGTGATCGGGCAGGGTGCCGCCGGGTGAACCGGTTCGACTTACGATGGTCACCGAGGAGCGAACAGGACGAGGAGCACGGGTGAACATCGGAGAGATCGCCAAGCGGGCGGGCGTGTCGCGGAGCACCGTCTCGTACGCGCTCACCGGCAGGCGCCCGGTGTCGGAGGCGACCAAGCGGCGCATCCAGACGGTCATCGACGAACTCGGCTACCGGCCCAACGCCGCCGCCCGCGCGCTGAAGGAGGGCCGCACCCGCACCATCGGCCTCGTCATACCACCGGCCGGCCAGCGGCTGACCGACATGCAGCTCGGCTTCGTGGCCAGCGTGGTCGACGCCGCCGCCCGCGCCGACCTGGACGTCCTGCTCTCCCCTTCGGGCGGCGAGCACGACCGTTCCTTCGAACGCGTCGTCACCGGCAAGCGCGTGGACGGCGTCGTCCTCATGGAGATCCGGCTGGAGGACGACCGGGTGAGCCGGCTACTGGAGAGCGGGCTGCCGTTCGTCGGCATCGGCCGCACCCGCCACCCTGAGGACATGTCCTGGGTGGACATCGACTACGAGACGCTCATCGGCAGGTGCGTGCATCACCTGGCGGACCTCGGCCACCGGCATCTCGCCCTGGTCAACCGCAACGCCGAGCTGGTCGCCGCCGGGTACGGTCCCGGCCATCGCGCGCAGGCCGGTTTCGATCGCGCCATCGCCGAACGCGGCCTGCGGGGCGTGCACGTCTGCTGCGCCGACGACGCCCAGGCGGGGCAGACCTGCCTCCGGCAACTCCTCGCCGACCACCCGGAGCTGACGGCCATCGCCACCATCAACGAGGCGGCGGTGTCCGGCATGTACCGCGCGCTGGCCGAGGCGGGCCTGGCCGTGCCCCGGGACTTCTCCATCGCCGGCGTGGCCGCCCAGCACTGGGCCGAGAACCTGCAGCCGCCGCTCACCGCCGCCGACGTCCCGGCCGACGAGATGGGCGCCCGTGCCGTCGAACTGCTCATCAGGCGCATCGCCGACCCCGCGATCCCGCACCGCCACCTCTTGATCGCCCCGCCCATCTCGCTCCGCGGCACGACCGGGCCCGTCCGCTCACGCGACTGAGCACGCCGATCCTGCTCCTAGCGAGGAGGACGGCCAGGCCGGGGACGCCGCCCTCACAGCAGGGGTGAGCCCGCCCAGCACCGCGGCCGGTACCTGTTCGGGTGCTAGCCGCCCGCTACGGAGCGGTCGACGGCGACGGGGTTGAGCACGTGCTCGATGACCAGGACCGAGGCGCCGATCACTCCGGCGCGGTCGCCGAGCTGGGAGACCCGGATGCCGAGATTTTG
>NZ_JAHDTF010000027.1 GCF_018531465.1 Sphaerisporangium fuscum | reverse complement strand
GGGAAACACCCGGTTACATTCCGAACCCGGAAGTTAAGCTTTCCAGCGCCGATGGTACTGCACCGGGGACGGTGTGGGAGAGTAGGACGCCGCCGGACAAATTTTTCATACGGTAAGGGCCACCCGCTTGGCGGGTGGCCCTTACCGCTGTGTGGGGGGAAGACATTCGCGGCTGCGGGTGTTGATGCGGGTTCATTGTGAGGGCCGTCCACGCCGTGGGCGGCCCTTTTCTGTTTCTGCGCGGCAAGTGCGCGATCTCGGCATGAATGTCATCGCGCTGAGTGATTCGCCGAGCCGGTGAGGGCAGGGCCGTGAAGACAGAGGGCGTGCCGGCAGTCCGTCCCGCGCAGGCTCTCGTCCTTGCTAGGCTGGGTCTGCCGGGCCACCCCACCACGGGTGGCCTTCGTCACGTAAGGGGCAAAGGCGCCGAGGGCGGTAGCGACACAGGAAAGGGATCTGTGTCCCGCGGCCCCGATAGATCGTCTCCTCCCGCCGCACAGGGTCGGCGCGGTGAGTGAACGCAGATCGCACTGGACGCGATCAGCGAGCAACTAAGGACAGAAGTGAACAGAGATAACGGACGTGAGGACTCGGGCCGCCAGGACGAAGGTGGCTACCGCCCGGGCAGAGGCTCCGGTGGATACAACCGCGGCGACCGCTCCGAGGGCGGCAGAGGCGGCAGGCCGGGCGGTGGATTCGACCGCTCGGGTGGCGGCCGTCGAGAGGGACGTCCTGGGGACGGGCCCCGCTATGGCGAGCGTCGTGAAGGCCGTCCCGCCGGCCCGTACGGGTCCCGCGACCGTGACTCCCGCGGCGGACGTCCGTACCAGCGCGACAACCGCGACGAGCGACCCTACGGCCGGGACGGCGGAGGGGATAGGGGCCGGGGGCGCGGTGACGACCGCGACCAGCGCGACCGCGGTGACCGCCCCGCCCGGCACTTCGACCGTGACGACCGCGGCGGCCGTCAGGGACGGTCGTTCGACCGCGGTGACAGGGGCGGTTTCGGCGGCGAGCGTTCCTACGGCCGAGGCGACCGCGACCGCACGGGCGGCGACCGGGGCTCGTACGGGTCTCGGGGTGAGGGTTCCCCTCGTGGCGGCGACCGCGGCGGCCGTCCCGGTCCTCGCTACGGCGATCGCCGTGAGGGCGGTTTCGCCGGGTCCTCGGGTTACCGCGATCGTGACGATCGCAGCGGGCGTTCCTTCGAGGGCGGTGACCGCGCCGGCCGTTCGTTCCAGCGGGACGACCGCCGGGCCCCGGGCCCGCGTCCGTACAACCGTGAGGGCCGCGACGACCGCGGCGGCGCTCGTCCGTACAACCGTGAGGGCCGCGACGACCGCGGCGGCGCTCGTCCGTACAACCGGGATGACCGGTACGGACGTGGCGGGGGCCGTTCATTCGACCGCGACGACCGCGGCCGTGGGTTCGACCGTGACGACCGTAGCCGTTCCTACGATCGAGATGACCGCGGCCGTTCCTCCTATCAGCGGGACGACCGCAGGGGAAGCGGTCCGCGTCCCTTCAGCCGGGAAGGTCGCGAAGGCCGTGAGGTACGCGACGACCGGGGGCCTCGCGGGGAGCGCGGTGGCTTCACCGAGCGTCCCTCCTACCGCGAGGGTCGCGAAGATCGCCCCTACCGCCGGGACGACCGCGGTGAGCGCGAGCGCCGTCCCTTCCAGCGCGACGACCGAGCGGGGGCCGGTCCGCGTCCCTTCAGCCGTGAGGGGCGTGACGACCGCGGCCCGCGCGAGGGGCGTGACGACCGTGGTCGCCGCGAGGGGCGTCCGTACGAGCACCGTGAGCGGGACGGATACGTACCGCGTGAGGGCCGCGGCGGCGGGGCGCCGCACTCCGACAGGGGTGGCACGCGTGCTCGGTACGGCCGCGAGCAGGACCGTCCGTTCGAGCGTGACTCCGAGCGTGCTCCCCGCGAGGAGCGTGCGCCGCTGCCGCCGCTGGCGGCCGACATCACCCCCGATGAGCTCGACAAGGAGGTCAGGGACGAGCTGCGTTCCCTCCCGAACGACCTCGCGGATCTGATCGCCTCCCACCTGGTCGCGGCCGAGCGGGCCCTCGGGGACGAGGACGCCGCCCTGGCCTACGAGCACGCGAAGGTCGCCCGGCGGTTCGCCGCGCGCATCGGCGTCGTACGGGAGGCCGTAGGCCTCGCGGCGTACCGGGCGGGGCACTACGCCGAGGCGCTCAGCGACCTGCGGGCCGCGCGCAGGATGACCGGATCGGACGAGTTCCTGCCCATCATGGCCGACTGTGAGCGCGGCCTCGGGCGTCCGGAGCGCGCGATCGACCTGGTCCGTTCCCCCGAGGCAGAGCGTCTCGACCGGGCCGGCCGCATCGAGCTCGCGATCGTGGAGTCCGGTGCCCGCCGCGACCTCGGCCAGCACGACGCCGCGGTGATCACCCTGCAGCGGGTCCCCGAGCTGCGCAGCCAGGAGCCTCGCCCCTGGTCGGCGCGCCTGGCCTTCGCTTACGCCGACGCCCTGGCCGAGGCCGGCCATGAGGAGGCGGCGACCGACTGGTTCGAGCGGGCCATGGCGTTCGACGAGGACGGCGAGACGGACGCGGCGGAGCGGTACGCCGAGCTGACGGGCGCCGTCATCGAGGACATCGAGGAGGAGGACGAAGAGGACGTCCTTCCCCTGGATGACAGCGGCGACGTCGTGCCCGCCGAGGCGGAGGAGAGCGAGGACGAGCCGTCGGACGACGCCGGCGAGACGGCCCCCTCGGACGTCGAGGAGACGGACGTGGTGGGCGTCGACGTGCTCGAGACGGAGCCGGAGACCGGTACGGCCGAGGCGGAGCCGCAGGAGGTCGAGCCGGGTGCAGGCGACCGTGACGGGGCCGGCGAGCACTCCGCGTCGTCCGTCGCTGAAGAGCCGAGCGGCGAGGCGGCCACGACCGAAGGTTCCGGGGACGCGGCCGACGGCTCCGGGGACATCGCTGATGACAAGCCGGGGACGGCCGTCAAGACCGTTCTGGAGCCCGGGATGGCCCCGGCGTTCATCGAGCCCGACTTCGGTGTTTCGGAGGGGGCACTTCCGGGGGATTTTGACGATGACAGCGATGCCGCCCCGGAGAAGCACGACCGGCGGTGAAGTCTGAGACGTCGTGAAAGACCGACGAAGGGTGGTGGGCGCCGTTGAGCGTGAAGTCGCGCGGCGCCCGCCAGCCTTCGTTCCCACGCCGGACGGATCCTATGCATGCCGAAACGGATTCGAATCGGCGTGGGTTTGCGCCTTCCATGAATTAGCTGGATAGCGGACTTTTCGGGGCATTTACCGCAACGGTCGCCGAAAACGGCGCAAACGCTACCGCTGGTCTGGCTGAACGCGGTTCAACCAGTGCAGGATGCCGGCCACGTTCGAGGGCGCGCCGCTGAGCATTTCGAACTGCTCCGCCATGTCCGCATCGTCGCCCTCGGACGCCAGCGCCGCGTACCGCTCCCGGGTCCTGTCGCGCACCATGGCCACGGCGTGGTCGAGATCCATCCCCTGCGCATGGGCCTGGCGCGTCAGGTCGACCCACACCCGTAGTTCCTCGGCCGACCGCTCAAGTGTTCCGGCCACGTCCGCGACGGGGCCGTAGTGGCTGAAGAGCAGCCGCTGGGGGCCGAGAGCGCCGAACAGGGCCACAGAGTCGAGGGCGGTCTGCAGGTCGAAGTCCGGGGGCGGCGTCGCCGGGCGAAGGTCACCGGTCTCCGGAAGGTACACCCCGGCGGCGTCGCCGACGTACAGGTCGCCGGTGAACGAGTCGAGCAGGCCGACATGGTGTTTGGCGTGGCCGGGGGAGTAGTGGCTGGAGAGCACGCGTCCGCCGCCGAGGTCGATCGCTCCGGTGTCCCCGAGCGCCCGGATACGGGCCGCCTCCGTCGCCGCCAGGGTGCCGAAGAGGGTGTCCAGCTTGTCACCCCAGACCATGCGGGCGCTGGCCATCAACCGTGAGGGGTCGACGAGGTGCCTCGCCCCCTTCTCGTGGACGACGATCTCGGCGGATGGGTAGTAGCCGGCGATGTCGCCCACGCCTCCGGCGTGGTCGAGATGGATGTGCGTGACGACGACGGTGGCGAGGTCGTCGGGGCCGACGCCGAGAGAGGTGAGGGCGTCGCGGACGATGGGGGCGGAGGTGGAGGTACCGGTCTCCACCAGGCAGGGCCGGTCGCCGAGGATCAGGTAGCCGGCGGTAATGCCGGAGTACCCGGCCATCCGCGTGTCGATCTCATAGACGTCGCCGCCGAGCGGCGTCACGTTGTCCACAGGCGCTCCCTTGGTCCCTGTCGCCGAACCGGTCCCCCACGTTCGAAGACGAGCGTAGGGCACATGGCGCATCGGGGCACGAGTGACTCGTTTCACCTCGTCGGCCTCCCTGAGAAGATCCACGGGCGCGGGACGGCAGATCGTGCTGTGGCCTGAACCGGGACGGTCGAGGTTCTCCGGGCGCCCCCGATCGCCTCGCGGCTCATGTGCCGGTTATCCACAGAACCGCGCTCGGGTCATTTCGGCCCCGCCCTCGCCTCGCAGAATGATCCCCGATCGATGGGATCCGAGGAGAGGCATGATGATGCACCGCAACGAGGTCAGGCTGGTCGGGCGCGTGTCCCGGCCGCCGAGAGACAGACGCCTGCCCAGCGGCGATCAGATGATGATGTGGGGCCTCGCGGTCCGGCGGCCGCCCGGCCATCCGAGCAGCAAGAAGTCCGACGGTATCGCCTGCGTGGCCTTCGACCCGGAGGTGGCCGCGCTGGTGGCCCGGTGGCGGGTCGACGACGTGGTCAGCGTCGAAGGAGCGCTCCACCACCGGTTCTGGAGCGGGCCCGGCGGGGGGGCGAGCACCTACGAGGTGGAGGTCCACCGGGTCAGCACCGTCGAGCCGGCCGGGCCGCCGCGCAACCGGCCGTCCGCCAGGACCGCGGCCGCTCCAGAGGGGCGATACGGCGGGCACCCCGAGTGCCCGCCCGATGCTTCCCCTGCGGGGGCCGGCGGGCCCGCCGCCTCCGCCGGGCTTCGCACCGCTGGCGAGGCGTGAAAGGGAGGCGCGTTTCGAGGACGGCTCCGCCAGAGGCATTCGCCCCTGGAAAAGCGGCAGGCGTGAAGGCGGTGGCAGGCATGAATGATGCGGCAGCTGTGAACACCGTGGCAGCTGTGAAGAGGGTGGCTGGCGCAAGGGGAAGAGCCGGTGCAAGGGGAGGAGTCGGCTCAAGGGGGAGAGCCGGTGCAAGCGGAGGAGCCGGTTCAGGGGCAGCCGCCGGGTGGTCAGGACCGGCGGTTCAGGAGGAGTCGGTGGCGAACGTGCGAAGGACGAGGCCGGTGCGGGGTTTCGGGCCGAACGACGTGGACTTGCGGGGCACTCGCTCACCCTCGGCGGCCACGGCGAGCACGTCCTCGACCCGCAGCGGCGGGACGATCACAGCGGTGCCGGAGCCCTCCCGGGCCATGCGGATGGCGATGTGCGGATCGTGGTGCACGATCCGCACCGCCTGCTCGTCGTCGCGCATGCCCCACACCTTCGGCAGGAGGAACTCCGAGAGGATCGAGGTGACGAGCGACTTCCAGCGAGCGGATCGCGACGCGGGCATGGCATGGTCCACCTGCACGGGGTCCGGATCGGTGAGCAGATGGCTGGGGCCGTTCCCGGCGAGGACGAAAGCCGGCCCCACGGCTCTGCCGAGCGCCGCGAGGGCTTCGTCGACGTGGGCGAACTCATGCACCTGCCAGGCGCCCTTGGCGCGCGCCGCCGCCTTCCCCAGGGGCAGCCCGGGGATCACCCTATGGATGGGTTTGAGATCGGGAGGGTAGGCCGTGGAGTCGACCAGGAGGGCCAGTCCGAAGTCCCAGGGCCCGGGGCCTCGGCCTTCGGCGTGGTATTCACGCTGGAGGGCCAGATAGGTGGCGTACCGGTGGTGGCCGTCGGCGATCAGCGCCTGGCGGTCGCGGAGGTCCGCGGCCACGGCCGCGTGCTCGCCGGGGTCGGTGAGCGCCCAGAGGCGGTGCGAGATGTCGTCGTCGGTGCGCACGTCGACCACGGGTGGGCGTGTCGCGGCCACTTCGTCGATCAGGCGCGCCGCGTCGCCGCCGTCGCCCGCGTAGAGCAGGAAGATGGGCTCCAGGTTGCTCTCGGTCGTCCTCATCAGGGCGAGGCGGTCGGCGACCGTCTTGGGCATGACGTCCTCGTGAGGCAACACGATGTGCTTCTCGGGCCCCGACAAACCCAGATCCCCGATCAGCCCGCGCAGCAGGAAGCCTGGTCCGCTCTGCTCGTACACGTAGAGGGCCGGCGTCTCGTCCACGGCGAGCACGCCCGATCGCAGCCATGACGACAGCGACTCTCGCGCCTCCCCATAGCAGTGCTGGTCGGCGCCGGGAAGGATCAGACGGACCACGTTGTTTGGGTGGGCGTCCAGAAGAGTCTGGATGTCTTCCCGAGAGACGAGATCGTACGGCGGGGAGGTGACTGCGGCCAGATCGTCGACTGCGAATCGCACGCCACGGAAGGGGCGCAGCACCAGCCCATCGGGCGACGGCAGTTCAGGATTCGCCATACCGGGCATGGTGCCATAAAGGCCCAAGTCGCTCAGAGACAGCCCCGACGTCGCAGCGCTGCCCGGCTCGTCAGGAAGCCGGGATGACATGTCGTCTGAAGGAGGCCTCGGAAAGATGACGCAGGGACGAAGCGGCCAGCCCGGCTCCCCCGACTACGAGCCCGCTGCCCCGGCGGGCGGTGTCTATGAGTGGTTCCAGAGAGGTGTGAAGCTGCTCAAGGACGGCAGTCCCGCGGCGGCGGCGGCGATCCTGGCCCGAGCGGCCGATGCCGAGCCTGATTCCCGGAGCATCAGGGAGGCACTCGCCCGAGCGCAGTTCAACTCCCGGCAATATGAGGACGCGGCCGACAGCTTCCGCTGGATCGTCTCGGCGAACCCCACCGAGGACTACGCCTATTTCGGCTTGGGCATGTCGCTGTGGCGCACGGGTGACATGGAAGCGGCCCAGGAACCCTTGGCCATCGCGGTGGCGATGCGCCCTGACCTCCGTGACTACGTGTCGGCACTGAAGCAGGTCCGAGCCACGTTGCGCGCCAGAGAGGTGTAGTTCCACCGCGCCACGATCGCCGCCCGGCCCACCTTGGGGGGCAGTGTCCCGTGGCGCCCCCGGCGGGGGAGTCCGACGTCGTCGAATGTCGGTTCGGGGCTGAGTGATGTCGGTTCGGGGCTGAGTGATGTCGGTTCGGCGCTAAGCGATGTCGGTTCGGGCTGAGCGATGGCTGTTCGAGGTGGGGGAGGGAATGGGGGAAGGAGGGGCGGGTCGGTGTTCGGGGGTGGCATCGGAAATAGTGGGGGCATGGAGCCCCCACTGATCGATCGTTACGACACCCTGCTGCTCGATCTCGACGGGGTCGTCTATCTCGGCCGTGAGGCGGTGAAGGGCGCCCCTGAGGCCCTCACACGCGCCCACGGGACGGGAGTACGGCTCGCGTACGTCACCAACAACGCTTCGCGGACACCGGCGGCGATCGCCGACCATCTGGTCGCCCTCGGCGTGCCGGCCACGGCCGAGGACGTCGTGACCTCCGCCCAGGCCGCAGCGAGATTGATCGCCGAGCGCGTTCCTGCCGGCTCGGCCGTGCTGGTCGTCGGCGGTATGGGCCTGCGACACGCCGTACGAGCCCAGGGGCTGCGCCCCGTGACGGCCGCGGCGGAGGCACCGGCGGCCGTTGTCCAGGGCATCTCGCCCGACCTGTCGTACGGCCTGCTCACCGAGGGTGCGCTCGCCGTGAGGCAGGGCGCCTGGTTCGTGGCCGCCAACGGAGACACCACGATGCCGACCAGCCGTGGTGTGGTCCCCGGGAACGGCGCCATGTCCCGGGTGATCGCCACGGCGACCGGAGTCGAGCCCGTGGTCGCGGGCAAGCCCGAACCTCCGCTCCACAGGGAGTCCATGCTTCGCACCGGAGCCGAGCGGCCCCTCATCGTCGGGGACCGGCTGGACACCGACGTGGAGGCCGCCACCCGGGCAGGCGTCGACAGCCTGCTGGTGCTGAGCGGGGTCACCAGAGCGCTCCACCTGCTCACCGCCGCGCCCGAACATCGGCCCACGCACATCGCCGAGGACGTGTCCGGCCTGCTCGAGCCGGCCGCGCCGGTAGCGCGGGAGGGGGACCGGTGGCGGCGGGGCGCGTGGGTGGCGCGGTGGGAATCGGGCTCTCTGCGTCTTTCCGGCGACGGCGACCCGATCGACGGACTGCGGGCCGCGTGCGCTGCCGCCTGGGCCCACGCCGGTGAGGGCCGAGCCGACGAAGACGACCTGAAGCAGGCCCTGGAGTCCCTCGACCTCTGAAGCACCCAGCAGACCCCACAGGAGGAACCGCCTGATGCGGGCGGCTATAGGGGGCGGGTTCCCAAGCGGAGCGTTGTCGACGGCCGGAGCGTCGGTGGGAGGAGTCTGCCTGAGGTGTGGTGGTTTGAGGGGGTGGGAGGAGTCTGCCTGGGGTGTAGTGGTTTGAGGGGGTGGGACGGTCTGCGGGGCGTCGTTGGGGCCCAGGGCGGGCGCGACTGGCGCGGGGGGTGACCAGGACGGCGGGAGTGCGGGTGAGCTTGGTGTGATGGGCGATCTTGCCGTGGTGGGCGGGAGTCTTGGCCTCGGTGGCCTCGGTGGCCTCGGTGGCCTCGATCGGGCCTGCCGTTCACGGATCGGGGTTCGACGGAGGCTGCCGGGATCTTGGCCGTCGTGTTGGGCGGGTCCCGGCGCGGCTTTCGCGACTCCGGGGGCACAGGCGCGGCTCGGCGTCATGGCGCCCGCTCGATTCAGCGAGCGCGGCTCAGCGGGCGCAGTTCGAGACGGCGCGGTTCAGTGAGCGCGGTTCACCGGGCGCAGTTCGAGACGGCGCGGTTCAGTGAGCGCGGCTCAGCGGGCGCGGCCGGGTGCGTTTCTGGGGACGCGGGGGTGGGGCGGCGGGCGAGACAGGTGGTCACAGCAGTTTGCGCAGGCGAAGGAGGTCCCCGAGGCTGGCGTCGATCTTCACGCGGCCTCCCAGCAGGGCCCTGGCCATGTCGAGCTCGCCGTTCACCATCGACAGCAGGTCGTCGCTGGAGATGCGGATCCGCACCTCCGCCGGGCGCCCGTCCACGGGGGGCGTCTGCGTGAACGGCTCCAGGCCCTCCTGGTGGATCCGCCCGTGGAAGGTGACGCCCAGGTCGCTGATCAGGCAGCTCAACGTCCTGTTCACCACGTGCTTCGTACGGGTCTCCTGATCAAGCTCGCCGAACTGCTCGGCTAGCTTGTCCAGCGCCGCCCGGCACTCGTCGACGGTCGCCATGCGTCGTACCTCTTCTCATCCGCCGAAGCTGTCTGACCTACGGAAGGTAGCGTTTCACTGGAGTACTACGCGAAATCCGGCGCGCGGGCGCGGCCGGCGGGAGAAGAGCATCGCAGTCGCCGCCGCTTCCGATACGGTCAGGTCTACGGCCATGGGGTGTGCGGAAGGTCACCCGGCGCGACACCGGCATCGTGGCCCGGGGGCGCGCCGTGACGGCGAGCGGCGCCTCGGCCCCGATGATGACGCAGGTGGGTGAGAAGGCGGATGACGGAGAGCGGCGAGGTTCGCGTGGGGGCGGCCCTGGCGCGGCTGGACGGCCTCGGCGAGGTCCCGGTGCGGGAGCACGTCGCGGTGTTCGAGGAGGTGCTGAGCGGCCTCGAGGCGACGCTCGCCTCGGTGGAGGACGTCTCGGCCGCAGGGGGGGACGAGCGCCCGTGAGCGTCCGTCCTGGAGCCCTGTGCGGCCTGTTCCCGCGGCGCCGCCCCCTGCCTCGTGCCGGGGGGTGGGCGCGTTGAGCCGGCGCATCCGTCTGGACAGCGAGCTGGTGCGGCGGGGCCTGGCACGTTCCCGTGAGCAGGCTGCGGACCTGATCGCCGGCGGCCGGGTCAGCGTGGGCGGCCGTACCGCGGCCAAACCGGCGACCCAGGTCGACACCGCGTCGGCGATCGTGGTGGCGGAGGCCCCGGAGGGGCCCGACTACGTGTCGCGGGGCGCCCACAAGCTGCTGGGCGCACTGGAGGCGTTCGGACCGCACGGCCTCACCGTCCGGGGGCGCCGCTGCCTCGACGCGGGCGCCTCCACGGGCGGGTTCACCGACGTGCTGCTGCGTCACGGCGCCGCTCACGTGCTCGCCGTGGACGTCGGGTACGGCCAGCTCGCCTGGTCGCTGCGCACCGACGAGCGGGTGACCGTCATGGAACGCGTCAACGTCCGCGACCTCACCCCTGAGATGGTGGGCGAGCCGCCGACGCTGGTGGTGGGCGACCTGTCGTTCATCTCGCTGCGCCTGGTGCTGCCCGCCCTGACGGCCTGCGCCGCCCCCGAGGCCGACTTCGTGATGCTGGTGAAGCCGCAGTTCGAGGTGGGCAAGGAGCGCGTCGGCGCCGGCGGCGTCGTACGCGATCCGGAGCTTCGGGCGGGGGCGGTACGCGACGTGGCGGAGGCGGCGTCGGCGCTGTCGCTGTCGGTGCGCGGCGTGACCGCGAGCCCGCTCCCCGGGCCGTCCGGGAACGTCGAGTACCTCATCTGGCTCGGCAAGGGTCCCGGCGGGGCCTCGCTGCCCGATCTCGACGCCGAGATCCTGCGGGCCGTCGCGGAAGGCCCCCAGTAGTGCGGGCCGGTCGCAGGCCTCCGGGAGGGGCCGCACCGGTACCCGGTGAACCATCGCCGTGCCGGTCCCCGTACTCGTGGGGGCCTGGGCGCGGGGACGCACAGATGACGCGACCGGGCGCGGGCGTCTCTCGCCGAGAGACGGGACGTGCGGTGACGGGCGTACGGGCCCGTCGGGCGACGTCCGCGAGTGCCCGCCGGACGAGCGGAGTGGACCATGACTGATGTCAAGCGCACGGTTCTGATCACCGCCCACACCGGGCGCGGTCCGGCGGTCGAGAGCGCGCGGCTGGTGGTCGAGCGGTTCCTCGACGCGGGCTTCACGGTCCGCGTCGTGGAGGCCGAGGCCGAGGAGATGGGCGTGCCGGGGGTGGACGTCGTCCCGGCCACGGCCTCCGCGGCCGAGGACGCCGAGCTGCTGATGGTGCTGGGCGGCGACGGCACCCTGCTGCGCGCGGCCGAGCTGGCCCGCCCCGCCCGCACGCCCCTGCTCGGGGTGAACCTCGGCCACGTCGGCTTCCTGGCGGAGGCGGAGATGGCCGACCTCGCCGAGGCCGTCGACCGGGTCGTGGCGGGCCGGTACAGCGTCGAGGAGCGCATGACCATCGACGTGAAGGTCCGCGCCAACGGTGAGGTGCTGGCGTCGACCTGGGCGTTGAACGAGGCGAGCGTCGAGAAGCGCGACCGCATGCTGGAGGTCGTCGCCGAGATCGACGGCCGCCCGCTGTCCCGGTGGGGCTGCGACGGCGTGATCTGCGCCACCCCCACCGGCTCGACGGCCTACGCGTTCTCGGCGGGCGGGCCGGTGGTGTGGCCGGAGGTGGAGGCGCTGCTGCTCGTGCCGAACAGCGCGCACGCGCTGTTCGCGCGCCCGCTGGTGGTCTCGCCGCGGTCGGCCATCGCCGTGGAGGTCCTTCCCGGGACGCCCGGCGGGGTGCTGTGGTGCGACGGCCGGCGCCGCTTCGATTTGCCTCCGGGGGTGCGTGTCGAGGTACGGCGCGCCGATCTCCCGGTACGGCTGGCGCGGCTGCACGACCTCGACAAGACCGGAGCGCCGTTCACCGACCGGCTGGTCGCCAAGTTCGACCTTCCCGTGCAGGGCTGGCGCGGCCGCGTCCGCCACTGAGCGGCCACGGGCCGTCGCGAACGCGCCCGTACGGACCGCCTGAGTCAGGCGCGTAGTGGCTGGTGAGAGGCGTGTACGGGTCTAGTCATCGAAAACCTTGGCGATTTCCGCGTAGGATCGACCCGCACGGAGAGGTGACCGAGCCAAGCCCCAGACGGTCCGGCGAGGTGCCCGATCGGAGGCAGCGCGGCGAAACGGCGGGAGGGACCCAGTGCGGCCACGGGTCGATGAGGTCCGGATCAAAGGGCTCGGGGTGATCGATGAGGCGGTCCTCAAGCTCTCATCGGGTCTGACCGTCGTCACCGGCGAGACGGGCGCGGGCAAGACCATGGTGGTGACCGGTCTCGGGCTGCTGTTCGGCGGACGGGCCGACCCTGCGCGTGTCCGGCCCGGAACCGACAAGGCCACGGTCGAGGGCACGCTGGTCGTGAAGCCCGAGGGCCGGGTCGCCCAGCAGGTGGAGGACATCGGCGGCGAGATCGAGGACGGCGAGCTCATCATCGCCCGCACCGTCTCTACCGAGGGGCGTTCGCGGGCGTGGCTCGGCGGGCGTTCGGTGCCGGTCGGCACGCTCACCTACCTCGCAGAGGACCTCGTCGCGGTCCACGGCCAGATGGACCAGCAGCGGCTCCTCCAGCCCGGCCGCCAGCGCGCCGCCCTCGACCGCTACGCCGGCGAGGAGCTGGTCAAGCCGCTGCGCGCCTACACCCAGGCCTACAAACGGCACAAGGACGTCGGCGAGACGCTGCAGGAGCTCACCACCAAGGCGCGGGAGCGGGCCCAGGAGGCCGACCATCTGCGCTTCGGCCTGGAAGAGATCGAGAAGGTCGATCCGCGGCCGGGTGAGGAGATCGAGCTCAAACAGGAGGAGGAGCGCCTCGCGCACGCCGACTCCCTGAAGAATGCCGCGGTCGACGCCCACACCGCCCTGCTCGGCGACCCCATGGCGAGCGCCCAGGGCCTGCAGGACGCCGTGTCGCTGCTCGGGCGGGCGCGGGGGGCGGTGGAGGCCGTCCGATCGTACGACCAGGCCCTGGCGGGCATCGGCGACCGGCTGGCCGAGGCGGGGTACCTCGTCTCCGACGTCGCCACCGAGCTCGCCGCCTACGCCGAGTCGGTCGACGCCGACCCGGCCCGGCTCGCCGCCGTCCAGGAGCGCCGCGCCCTGCTCAACGGCCTGCTGCGCAAGTACGGCGAGGACACCGAGGCCGTCCTCGCCTGGGCCAGGGCCGCGGCGGCCCGGGTCGCCGAGCTCGAGGGCGACGACGACCGCATCTCCGAGCTCACCCGTGAGCACGAGGAGCTCACCGCCCGGCTCACCGAGATGGCGGCCGAGCTGACGGCGATCCGCACCGCCGCCGCCGAGCGCTTCGGCGAGGCGGTGACCGCCGAGCTGGCCGCGCTGGCGATGCCCCACGCGCGGGTGGTGGTGGCCGTCACTCCGAGCGGCCAGTTCGGCCCGGAGGGCGCCGACGAGATCGAGCTGCGCATGATGTCGCATCCGGGGGCTCCTGCGCTGCCGCTCAACAAGGGCGCCTCCGGCGGTGAGCTCAGCCGGGTGATGCTCGCCATCGAGGTGGTGTTCGCCGGCGCCGACCCGGTGCCGACGTTCGTGTTCGACGAGGTCGACGCGGGGGTGGGTGGCAAGGCGGCGGTCGAGATCGGCAGGCGGCTGGCCCGGCTGGCCCGTACGGCGCAGGTGATCGTCGTGACCCACCTTCCGCAGGTCGCGGCGTTCGCCGACCAGCATCTCGTCGTGGAGAAGGCGAGCGACGGCAGCGTCGTGCGCAGCGGCGTCACCGCCCTCGACCGCGAGGCGCGCACGAGGGAGCTGTCGCGCATGCTGGCCGGCCTGGAGGACTCCGAGCTGGGCCGCGCCCACGCCGAGGAGCTGCTGTCGATCGCCGACGCCGACAAGGCGGCCGGCTGACCGTGGGGGTGACGACCCGTCGGCGGTCCTGCCGCGCGCGGACTCCCGGGTTCGGCGGCGCGGCACCGTCGCCTGAGGCCATGATGGGGGAGGATTTCCGTCCCCTTGGGGGGCGTGCGAAGGGCTAATCAGGGTAATCGGGATCCGCGGTGCGGGGGACAGCGTCCGCGGCCCACTGTCAGTGAGATGTCAAACACGCCGTGATGCGGGCCCATCTTGGTCGCACGCTCTGGCAGGATGGTTCGTGATGAAGGTGCCGACCTTTAGGGTTCAGGGCCTCCGCCGCAGGAAGGTTTCAGACCTTCCCGGGGTGACGGCAGTGGCGAGGATCGATCGGCGGACCAAGACGCTGACCAAGCGCCTCAGGCCCGGGGAAATCGCGATCATCGATCATGTGGACGTCGACCGGGTGAGCGCGGAGGCTCTTGTCGCGTGCGGAGCCTCCGTCGTGGTGAACGTCGCCTCCAGCATCAGCGGCCGCTACCCCAACCTCGGCCCGCAGATCCTCCTCAACGCCGGGGTCACGCTGATCGACAACGCCACGCCCGAGCTGTTCGACCGCATCCGCGACGGCGAGGTGGTGCGCGTCCACGAGGGGGCGGTCCACCTCGACGACGAGCTCGTCGGCAAGGGCGAGATCGCGACGTCCGAGAGCGTCGAGGCGGCGATGTCGGAGGCGCGGGCGGGGCTGTCGATCCAGATCGAGGACTTCGCCATGAACACCATGGAGTACATCCGGCGCGAGCGCGACCTGCTGATCGACGGTGTGGGCGTGCCCGACATCCGCACCTCCATGGAGGGCAGGCACGTCCTGGTCGTGGTGCGCGGCTACCACTACAAGGAAGACCTCGCCACCCTGCGCCCCTACATCCGCGAGTACCGCCCGGTGCTGATCGGCGTCGACGGCGGCGCCGACGCGCTGATGGAGGCCGGGTACCTGCCCGACATGATCGTGGGCGACTTCGACTCGGTGTCGGAGCGCGCGCTGTGCTGCGGCGCCGAGCTCATCGTGCACGCCTACCGCGACGGCCGGGCGCCGGGCCTGGAGCGCGTCCAGCAGCTCGGCCAGCAGGCCGTGGTGTTCCCCGCCACCGGCACCAGCGAGGACATCGCGATGCTGCTCGCCGACGACAAGGGCGCGAGCCTCATCGTGGCGGTCGGCACCCACGCGACGCTGGTGGAGTTCCTCGACAAGGGACGCTCCGGCATGGCCAGCACCTTCCTCACCAGGCTGCGGGTCGGAGGCAAGCTGGTCGACGCCAAGGGCGTCAACCGGCTCTACCGCAGCCGCATCTCGGTCGGCTCACTGCTGCTGCTGGTGGCCACCGCTCTGATCACCGTCGGGGTGGTCCTGTGGTTCTCTCCGATGGGCAAGGTCTGGCTGAACGGACTTCGTGACGCCTGGAACGGTTTCGTCTTCTGGTTGGTCGGACTCTTCTCGTGATCGATTTCCGCTATCACATCGTCTCCATCGTCGCGATCTTCCTCGCGCTGGCCATCGGCATCGTGCTCGGCAGCACGGTCCTGAACGCCCCGCTGGTCGCCTCCACCGAGAAGGTCGCCGCGGGGCTGCGCCAGAGCAACGCCAAGCTGCTCAACGAGCTCAGCGTCGCGCAGACCCGGGGGGACGCCGGCGACACCTTCATCGCCGACCGTCTCCCGCAGCTCGTGCAGGGGGCGCTGACGGGCGAGCGCGTGGTCGTGGTGGAGGCGCCGGGCGCCGACACCAAGCTGCGCGAGCCGCTCCAGCAGGTGCTCGCCGCCGCGGGGGCGGTGGTGTCCGGGCGCGTCACGCTCACCGAGAAGTTCATCGGCGCCGAGCAGGCCGCCACCCTCGACCAGCTGGCCACCACCGCCAAGCCGGCCTCGATGACCTTCCCGGCCGCCGCCACGGCGTACGACAAGGCCGCCGCGGTGCTGGCCGCCGCCGTCCTGACGCCCGACAAGGCGCAGGCGGGCAAGGCCGACCCGGCCGCGCCCGACGCGCTCGCGGCGTTCGAGAAGGACGGCCTGCTGAGCGTCGAGGGCGACCCCGGCAAACGCGCCACGCTCGCCCTCCTGATGGCCCCCGCCGCCGCGTACGAGGGCAAGGACGCCGACTCGCAGACCGCCGCCATCGTCTCGCTGGCCTCGGGGCTGGACGGCGGCGGCGAGGGCGCCGTCGTCGCCGGGGTCGTCCCCACCTCGGCCACCGCGGGCCTGATCGCGGCCGTGCGCGCCGACAGCGACGTCGCGCTGAAGGTCTCCAGCGTCGACAACGCCGATATGGCGTCCGGCAAGGCCGTGGTGGTCTACGCTCTGCGGGAGCAGGTCGCCGGGGACGCCGGGCAGTACGGCCTCGGCTCCGACGCCACGGCCCTCGAGCCGACCCCCACCGCCGTCACCCCCTCGCCCACTCCCGACGGGAGCTCGGGCGGCTGACCTGCCCCTGACGACCACGCCCCCTGATGGGTGCCTGACGAAGAGGGATCTGCTGTGGCCCACCGCTCCTGGCTCGGCGCCCTGGCCGGCGCGGCCCTCGGCGCCGTCGCCGCCCGCGCCGCCTACACCGCGTTCAACCGGCGTCCCCCGATCGGCGACGAGAAGACCTGGATCCGTCACAACCACCGTGGCGAGACGCTCACCCTCCTCGAGGGGCCGGCGTTCGCGGCCGGCGCCGGGGCGGCGGCCGCGCTCGCCCCGGGCCTTTCCCCGCGGGTCCGCGCCGCGGCGGTCCTGGCGGGTGTGGGCAGCGGCGCGCTCGGCGCGTACGACGACCTGCGGGGCGCCACCTCCTCCAAGGGCTTCAAGGGCCACCTGACGGCGCTCGCGCGCGGCGAGGTGACCAGCGGCGCGGTGAAGATCCTCGGCATCGGGGCGACCGGCCTGGCCGCCGCCGCCCTCGTGCCGGGCGGTCCCGCTCCCCGCTCGGGTGCCGCCCGCGCCGCCGGCACGCTGCTCGACGGCGCGCTGATCGCCGGCGGCGCCAACCTGGCCAACCTCTTCGACCTGCGTCCCGGGCGCGCGATCAAGGTCGGGCTGCTGACCGGCGGGCCGCTGCTCGCCGCCGCGCTCACCAAGGACGACCCGGCCGGCGCGGCCCTCGCCGCCGTGCCGCTCGGCGCCGCCGCCGCCCTGCTGCCCGACGACCTGGGCGAGCGGGCCATGCTCGGCGACGCCGGCGCCAACGCGCTCGGCGCGCTGCTCGGCGTGGCGGCGGTGGCCGGTCTGCGGCCGCGCGCCCGCCTGGCCGTCCTCGCCGGGGTGGTGGCGCTCACCGCCGCCTCCGAGAAGGTCAGCTTCACCAAGGTCATCGCGGGGAACCGCGTGCTGAACCGCCTCGACATGCTGGGCCGCCGTCCCGCATGACCAGACGGGTGGGCCAGGGCCTGGCGGCCGCGGCGGTCCTGATCGGGGTCGTCACGATCCTGGCGCGGGTCGTCGGGTTCGCCAAGCAGGTGGTCCTGGCCCGCACCGTCGGCACGAACTGCCTGGCCACGGCGTACGTCACGGCCAACCAGGTGCCGAATATCGTCTTCGAGGTCGTCGTCGGCGGCGCCCTCGCGGGCATGGTGGTCCCCGTCCTGGCGGGTGCCGCCTCCCGTGCCCAGGCCGGCGACGACGAGGAGGCCCGCCGGCGGGTCGGACGGATCACCTCCGCGCTGCTGACGTGGGTGCTCGCCCTGCTCGTCCCGCTCAGTGTCGTCACCGCGCTCGCCGCCGGGCCGGTGATCCGGCTGCTGGCCGGCGACGTCGGCGGGTGCGACGGCGCCGACCTGACGGCCGTCGCCACCCGCATGCTGATCGTCTTCGCGCCGCAGATCCCGCTGTACGGCCTGGCGGTCGTGCTGTACGGCGTCCTGCAGGCCCATCGCCGGTTCACCGGTCCCGCCGTGGCGCCGCTGGTGTCCAGTCTCGTGGTGATCGTCGGGTATCTGGCGTTCGTTCCGCTCGGCGGGCGGGCGGTGGACGGCCTGTCGGTGCCGCGTCCCGCGGAGCTCGCCCTGTCGGTCGGCACGTCCCTGGGCGTCCTGGCGCTCGTGGTGGCGGTGGCCGGCCCGTACTCCCGGCTCCGCCTGCCGCTGCGGCCGACGTTCCGCTTCCCCGACGGGGTCGCCGGTCAGGTGCGCCGCCTCGCCGTGGCCGGGCTGAGCGCCCTGATCGCCCAGCAGGCGGCGATGGCGCTGGTGGTGTGGCTCGCCAACCGGCGGGTCGGCGGGGGCGCGCTCGCGGGTTACAGCTTCGCCTGGGCGGTCTACCAGGTGCCGTACGCCGTGCTGGCGGTGCCCATCGCCACCAGCGCGTTCCCGGCGCTGTCGGCGCGGGCCGAGAGCGGCGACCGGCAGGGTTTCGCCGCCCTGTCCGCGCAGACGACGCGGGCCGTGGTGCTGGTCTCCGGCCTGGCCGCGGGCTGGCTCGCCGCCGTCGCGGCGCCCGTGGCGGGGGTCTTCGTCGACGGCATGCCGACCAGCGTGTCCGCGGCGGAGCTCGCCAGGTCCATCGCGCTGTTCGCGCCGGGCCTGGTCGGGTACGGCCTGGTCGCCCATCTCGGCCGCGTCCTGTACGCCTCGGCCAGGGGCCGCGCGGCCGCCTCGGGCACCGTGGCCGGGTGGGTGGTGGTCATGGTCGCGCAGACGGCGTTCGCCCTGACCTTCCCCGGCCCGTGGAAGCTCGGCGGTCTCGCCCTCGGCAGTGCGGCCGGGATGACGGCGGGAGCGGCGCTGCTGCTGGCCGCGGTGGCCCGGGCGCACGGCGCGGCGGCGCTGGCCGGGGTCGTACGCGCCCTGCTGACCGCCGTGGCGGCGGGCGGCGCCGCGTTCCTCGCCGGGCAGGCGATCACCTCGCGGGTGACCGTGCACGGGCCGGTCGCCCACGCGGGCATGGCCGCGCTGGCCGGCCTGGCGGCCGTGGCGGTGTCCCTGGCCGTCGCGGCGGCGGTCGACAGGCGCGACCTGGCGCCGCTGCTGGCCCGCGTCCGCGGCGCGGTCACGCGGAGGCGCCCGCAGGATCCGGGGAGGGTCACGCCGGGCCGTGCGGACGAGGCCGGGACGGGCACGCCCGGCCCCGCGGAGGAGACCGAGACGGGCGCGCCCGGCCGTACCGAGGGAGCGGAGGCTGGCGCCGCCGCCGAGCGTCCCGGGGCGCGAGGGGTGTGAAGGGGCCGGCCGCGCGAGGGCGGGCCGGTGGGAGATGTGAGGGGAGCGACGGCGATGGCCGAGACGGTGAGGCGGGTCGTCCTGGTGCTCGGCACCAGCACCGGCGGAGTGGGCCGGCACGTGCGGATGCTGGCCGGCGGCCTCACCCGCCTCGGCCACCAGGTGGTCGTCGCGGGGCCCGCGGTCACCGACGAGGCCTTCGGCTTCTCCGAGAAGGCCCGTTTCGCGGAAGTCGCCGTTTCCGACCGGCCGCGGCCCCTCGGCGACCTGCGCGCCGTGGCACGGCTCAGGACGCTCCTGCGCGGGGCCGACGTCGTCCACGCTCACGGGCTGCGCGCGGGGGCCCTGGCCGCCCTGGCCCTCACCGGGCGCCGTACGCCGCTGGTGGTCACCTTGCACAACGCGCTCACCGCCGGCGGCGCCGTCGGGGCGATCTACGGGCTGCTGGAGCGCATCGTCGCCAGGAGGGCCGACCAGGTGCTGGTGGTCGCCCCCGACCTGGGCGAGAGGATGGCCGTGCGGGGCGCGCGTCGCGTGGCCGCCGCCGTCGTCCCGGCGCCACCGCTGCGTCCGCCCGCGAGAACGGCCGCGCAGGTGCGCGAGGAGCTCGGGACGGGCGAGCGCCCGATCCTCCTCACGATCGCCCGCCTGGCCCAGCAGAAGGGCCTGGAGACGCTGCTGGAGGCCGCGCGGGGGCCGTACGAGGGCGCGGTCCCGCTGTTCGCGGTGGCGGGGGAGGGGCCGCTGCGCGAGGCCCTGCAGGCGCGTGTCGACGCCGAGGCGCTGCCCGTACGGCTGCTGGGGCAGCGCGCCGACATCGCCGACCTGCTCCAGGCGGCGCACGCCGTGGTGTCGCCGAGCCGGTGGGAGGGGCAGCCGCTGAACATCCACGAGGCGCTGCGGGCGGGCAAGCCGATCATCGCGACCGCCGTCGGAGGGGTTCCCGGCATGGTGGGGGACGCCGCGCTGCTCGTGCCGGCCGGCGACGCGGCCGCCCTGCGCGGCGAGATCGCCCGGCTGCTCGCCGACCCGGCTCTCGCTGGCCGCCTGTCCTCGGCCGCCCTGGCACGGCCCCTGCCTGACGAGCAGGCCGCCGTCGAGGCGGTGCGGAGCGCGTACGAGACGGTGACGGGCACGCCGGGCAGGTAGCCCCCCAGTGTCCCGGAGGCATCGGGTCCGGTACGCGAGGACAGGGCGTGGGGCGGGTGATCGCGCCCGGCGCGCAAAGGCTGATTAGGTAAGGCTTATGTGCTCGCCTATACTCCTCGATTAAGGGGGGGAGTATCCCTTCGCGACAGCCTCGTCATCACGGTGCGTCCCGCTGACGTGCCCGGGGCTGCCGGTCCGAGCCGACGCGCACGGGCGGGAGAGACCTCCGGCACTTTGTCGTGGGCCGGAGGTGTGTCTTGGATGTTTCCGTGTGGGCATGGGCAGCCGTCATCGCTGGGTTGCTACTGGTTTTGGCCGTAGACCTCTGGATCGTCGACAGAGGTGAGCCGCGCGAGTTCTCGATGCGGCAGGCGGGGTTCTGGGTCACCTTCTACGTGGGCCTGGCGGTGCTGTTCGGCGTCGGCGTGATGGCCGTGAGCGGCCTCGACAAGGCGGGTGAGTTCTTCGCCGGCTATCTGACCGAATACAGCTTGAGCGTTGACAATCTATTCGTCTTCTACATAATCATGGGCCGCTTCGCGGTTCCCAAGATCTATCAGCACAAAGTCCTGCTTGTGGGCGTGTTGCTGGCCCTGGTCATGCGGGGAGCCTTCATCCTCGTCGGCGCGGCCGCGCTCCAGCGTTTCAGCTGGCTGTTCTACGTCTTCGGCGCCTTCCTGATCTACACCGCGGTGAACCTCCTGCGCGGTCACGACGAGGAGGAGTTCAAGGAGAACCTCCTGCTGCGGTGGGTGCGGCGCGTCTTCCCCACCACCAAGGGTTTCGTCGGATCGAAGATCACCGCGCGGATCGACGGCCGCCGTATGGTCACCCCGATGCTGATCGTGATGGTGGCGATCGGCACCACCGACCTGCTGTTCGCGCTCGACTCGATTCCGGCGATCTTCGGCCTCACCACCGACGCGTTCATCGTCTTCACGGCCAACGCGTTCGCCCTGATGGGCCTGCGCCAGCTGTACTTCCTGCTCGGTGGCCTGCTGCAGCGGTTGGTCTACATCAGCTATGGTCTGTCGTTCATTTTGGGCTTCATCGGGGTTAAGCTCATCCTGGAGGCCTTGCACACCAGTGGTGTCTCCTGGGCGCCGGAAGTGCCGATATGGGTCTCCCTCTCGGTCATCGGCGCCACGATGGTGGTCACCACCGTGGCCAGCCTGATCAAGGCCAGGCGCGACAAGCGGGCCGGCGAAGCCACCGCTCCGGCAAAGGTGTCCCAGGGGTAGCGAATTGGTGCATGAGGCCGCCCGCTTGTGTCATATTGCTCTGCGAGGCCTGCGAGATAGGTAGCATTCGGCGATAAGTCACAAACCGGTCTCCTCTAGCCGCAAACATCACAAAGGTTCCCTGTGTCCAACGATTCGCCAAGCCACAGTCGCCGCCGCGTCCGGCTGGCACGTGGCGTCTCCCCCTGGCTGGCGCCAACCGTGGCCGCCGCCGCCGTCTCGGCGGCGCTGACCCGGAGGTCCCGGCTGTGGATGGTCGCGGCGGCTCCGCTGACCGCCCTGACGGGCGCCATGCTGTGGTTCTTCCGCGACCCCGACCGTGAGCTCGGCAGCGGGCTCGTGCTCAGCCCCGCCGACGGCGTGGTGCAGAGCATCGACCCGCAGCCCGACGGGCGCACCCGGGTAGCGATTTTCATGAGCCCGCTGAACGTCCACGTCAACCGTGCGCCGCTGGACGGCACCGTCACCTCGGTACGGCACGTGGCGGGCGGGTTCCGGCCCGCGTTCAACAAGGACAGCGACCAGAACGAGCGCGTGGTCTGGCACTTCGAGACGGCGCTGGGCGACATCGAGATGGTACAGATCGCCGGAGCGGTCGCTCGTCGCATCGTGCCGTACGTCGGCATGGGTGCCAAGGTCTCGCGAGGGGAACGAATCGGGCTGATTCGTTTCGGATCGCGGGTGGACATCTACCTTCCAGAAGGGATCGCCCCGGCGGTGAGCGTGGGGCAGCGGACGACGGCAGGAGTGACTCGCATTGACCACGGCTGACGCAGGCTGGTCCATGGAGGGCGTGGACGAGGAGGAAGAACCCCGAGGACCGGTCGGGAAGGCGTTCCGGCTCTCCGCCGCCGACTCGCTCTCCCTGGGCAACGCGATGTGCGGGTTCCTGGCCGTCTGCGTGCTGGCGTGGTCGGCGCTGACCCAGCTCCAGGCCGACCGGGCGTTCCACCCCGACCCGCGCTACTTCGCCACGGCCGTGGTGCTGCTCCTCATCGGCGCCACCTGTGACCTGTTCGACGGCCTGGTCGCGCGGAAGTTCCGGGCCTCGGCCATGGGCGCCGAGCTCGACAACCTCGCCGACGTCATCAGCTTCGGCTTCGCCCCCGCCTTCATGGTGGTGGCCTGGGCGGGATTCTCCCACAGGCTCCCGCTCTGGCTGGTGCTGTGCGCGGCGGTCTCGGTCCTGGTCGCCGGTGTCGTACGGCTGGCGCGTTTCGCCTGCGTGAAGACCAAGAGCGGCGACTTCATGGGGCTGCCCATCCCGATGGGGGCCATGACCGTGGTCTCGATCATCCTGCTCTTCCAGCCGTCGTACCTCGCCCTGCTCGGTATCTTCGCCGTCGCCTGGCTGATGGTCAGCCGCATCGAGTACCCCAAGCCCAAGGGCAACCTGGCGGCCGTGGTGCTGGCCTGGATCATGGTGAACGTGGCGTGCCTGACGATCTGGGCGGCCGACCTGTCCGGTGGCGACCTGCTCATCCAGATCGGCGCCTCCATGCAGATCGCCCTGGTCTCGGCGATCCCGTTGCGGGTGCTGATGTTCAAGCGCGAGCAGCGCAAGGAGCGCAAGGAGAGCGAGAAGGCCGTGCTGTAGTCCGAGCGGCGGCCCTGCGATCTCGCGAGCGGCCCGGCACCTCCTGCGAGGGAGGCGCCGGGCCGTTTCTCATGCGTGTCGTGCTTCCGTGCGGGCCTTCACCGGCGGCGTGCCCGCCGATCCGGGCCCGTCACCAGCCGCGGGCCCGCCACTCCGGGAGGGAGGGACGCTCGGCTCCGAGGGTGGTGTCCTTGCCGTGGCCGGGATACACCCAGGTCTCGTCGGGCAGCCGGTCGAAGATCCGCTCCACCACGTCGGTGTAGAGCCGCTCGAACCGGGCGGGGTCGCGCTGGGTGTTGCCCACCCCGCCCGGGAACAGCGAGTCGCCGGTGAACAGGTGGGAGTCCTGGTAGAGCAGGGCGATCGAGCCCGGGGTGTGCCCCCGCAGATGGATCACGTCGAGCGTCACCACTCCTACGGTCACCTTGTCGCCGTGCTCGACCACCTGGGTGACCGGCACCGGCAGCTCGGGGGCGTCGAGCGGGTGGGCCACGACGGCCGCGCCCGTGGCCTTGGCCACCTCCTCCAGCGCCATCCAGTGGTCCCGGTGGCGATGGGTCGTGACGATCTTGCTGATCGGCCGGTCGCCGATCAGGTCGAGCAGCCGCGGGGCGTCGGCGGCGGCGTCGACGAGCAGCCCGTCGCCGGTCTCGCGGCAGCGCAGCAGATAGGCGTTGTTACCGAAGTCGCCGACCTCGACCTTGCTGATCGTCAGGTCGGGCAGTTCGCGCACGTCGGCGGGGCCGCCGGCGGTCACGTCACCGGTGTAGCTCATGAGTACTCCTCGGGTGGTGTCGCCGGGAGGCGGGGCGGCGCCGGCATGGTCGGCCACGGCGGTGCCGCCGGAGGCTTCCGGGCCAGCCTAAGCCTCGCGGCCTCCCCGGGACCTCCGCGGCGGCCCGTCACGCGGAGATCCGGGTGCTCACCCTCGGGAAGGGATCTCCACCTCACGGATCCGCCGCGCCGGCAGGTACCAGGCGGGGTGCTCCGGCGGCCGCATGCCCTCCACGATGGCGCTCCACGCCGACGGAGGCACCGCGGCGAAGGCGGCGTCCAGGCGGGCGGCGCTGTCGGCGAGATCGGCCCGCTGTTCGGCGAGCGGCCTTCCGGCGCCTTCGGCCATCTCGGCCTCCCTGGCCCCCGGCGTTGGGTACTGTGGTGGGTACACACCCGTTTCGGCCCAGGTCACCAGGTTGATGTGGCTGTCCGCGTCGCGCGCGACGTGGGTGAGCACGTGGCCGCGGGTCCATCCCGGAAGCAGGGAGGGGGCCCTGACGTCCGAGGCGGACAGCGCGGCCGTGGTGGCGAGCAACCGTTTCGTGGCCGCGGTGAGTTCGGCCTGAAGGTCGTCGAGAACGGTCATGAACTTCATCTTTTCGCCTGCGAACACCGTCCGCGAGCGCGCTCCCCGCGCCCGCAGGCCGGACATCCCCGGCGTGGCCCGCCTCCCCTCGGAGGGCCCGGGCCGCACCCCCGGCCGGGAGCCCTCCGCCGTCCCTCCGGCGGCCGGCAGAAAACTGTCGGACCCCGTCGTTAGAGTGGCGGCGACTAGTCAATGGTGGCCTCTTTCGGCTGCCGTGGATCGCAACCGGACATGAGAGATCTGCTGTGGCCGACCGCTTGATCGTTCGTGGCGCCCGCGAACACAACCTCAAGGACGTCTCGCTTGACCTGCCGCGAGACGCTCTGATCGTCTTTACCGGGCTTTCGGGCTCGGGCAAGTCCAGCCTGGCCTTCGACACCATCTTCGCCGAGGGCCAGCGGCGCTACGTCGAGTCGCTCTCGGCGTACGCCAGGCAGTTCCTCGGGCAGATGGACAAGCCCGACGTCGACTTCATCGAGGGCCTGTCGCCGGCCGTCTCGATCGACCAGAAGTCCACCTCGCGCAACCCCCGTTCCACGGTCGGCACCATCACCGAGGTCTACGACTACCTCCGCCTGCTGTGGGCGCGCATCGGCAAGCCCCACTGCCCGGCCTGCGGCCGTCCGATCGCCCGCCAGACCCCGCAGCAGATCGTCGACCGCGTGCTCGAGCTGCCCGAGGGCACCCGCTTCCAGGTGATGGCGCCCGTCGTGCGCGGCCGCAAGGGGGAGTACGCCGAGCTGTTCCGCGAGCTGCAGACCAAGGGCTTCGCCCGCGCCCGCGTCGACGGCACGGTGATCAGGCTCGAGGAGCCTCCCACGCTGAAGAAGTACGAGAAGCACGACATCGAGGTCATCGTCGACCGGCTCTCGGTGAAGGACAGCGCCCGGCGCCGCCTGACCGACTCGGTCGAGACGGCGCTGCAGCTGTCGGGCGGCACGATCACCCTCGACTTCGTCGACCTTCCCGACGACGACCCGGGCCGCGAGCGGTTCTACTCCGAGCACCTCTACTGCCCTTACGACGACCTGTCGTTCGAGGAGCTCGAGCCGCGGTCGTTCTCGTTCAACTCCCCCTTCGGGGCCTGCCCCGACTGCACCGGGCTCGGCACCCGCATGGAGGTCGACCCCGAGCTGGTCGTCCCCGACCCCGAGAAGTCCCTCGGCGACGGCGCGATCGCCCCGTGGGCGGGCGGCCACACCAGCGACTACTTCATCCGGCTGGTCGAGGCGCTCGGCCACGCGCTGGGCTTCGACCTCGACACCCCGTGGGAGCGGCTGCCCAAGCAGGCGCAGAAGGCCCTGCTGCGCGGCCATGACGAGCAGGTCCACGTCCGTTACAGCAACCGCTACGGCCGCCAGCGGTCCTACTACACCACCTTCGAGGGCGTCGTCCCCTGGGTGCAGCGGCGGCACGCCGAGGCCGAGAGCGACTCCAGTCGCGAGCGGTTCGAAGGCTTCATGCGCGAGATCCCCTGCCCGACCTGCAAGGGCGCCCGCCTCAAGCCGGTCTCGCTCGCGGTGACGGTCAGCGACTCCTCGATCGCCGAGGTGTCGGCCATGTCGATCGGCGAGTGCTCCAAGTTCCTCAGCGCGCTCACCCTTTCCGAGCGTGACATGCACATCGCCGAACGGGTCGTCAAGGAGATCAACGCGCGGCTGGGCTTCCTGCTCGACGTGGGCCTCGACTACCTCACCCTCGACCGCGCGGCCGGCACGCTCGCCGGCGGCGAGGCCCAGCGCATCCGCCTGGCCACCCAGATCGGGTCCGGCCTCGTCGGCGTGCTCTACGTGCTCGACGAGCCGTCCATCGGCCTCCACCAGCGCGACAACCAGCGGCTGCTCGACACCCTCATCCGGCTGCGCGACATGGGCAACACCCTGATCGTCGTCGAGCACGACGAGGACACCATCGCCGCCGCCGACTGGGTGGTCGACATCGGCCCGGGTGCGGGCGAGCACGGCGGTCAGGTCGTCGTGTCGGGCACCGTCGAGGAGCTGCTGGCCAGCGACGACTCGCTCACCGGCGCCTACCTCGCCGGCCGCAGGCGCATCGAGGTGCCCGAGTCGCGGCGCAAGCGCGACCCCAAGCGCAAGCTCGTGGTCAAGGGCGCCCGCGAGCACAACCTCAAGGGCGTCGACGTCGAGTTCCCGCTCGGCGTGTTCACCGCCGTCACCGGCGTGTCGGGCTCCGGCAAGTCCACGCTGGTCAACGACATCCTCTACAGCGCGCTGGCCAAGGAGCTCAACGGCGCCAAGACCGTCCCCGGCCGGCACTCCCGGGTCACCGGCACCGACCTGGTCGACAAGGTCGTCCACGTCGACCAGAGCCCCATCGGCCGCACCCCGAGGTCCAACCCCGCCACCTACACCGGGGTCTTCGACCACGTGCGCAAGCTGTTCGCCCAGACCACCGAGGCCAAGATCCGCGGCTACCAGCCGGGGCGGTTCAGCTTCAACGTCAAGGGCGGCCGCTGCGAGGCGTGCTCCGGCGACGGCACGATCAAGATCGAGATGAACTTCCTGCCGGACGTCTACGTCCCCTGTGAGGTCTGCCACGGCGCCCGCTACAACCGGGAGACCCTGGAGGTCCACTACAAGGGCAAGACGATCTCCGAGGTCCTCGACATGCCCATCGAGGAGGCCCTGGAGTTCTTCGACGCCATTCCGGCGATCAAGCGGCACCTGAAGACCCTCAACGACGTCGGCCTGGGGTACGTCCGGCTGGGCCAGCCGGCCACCACCCTGTCCGGCGGCGAGGCGCAGCGCGTCAAGCTGGCCTCCGAGCTGCAGCGCCGTTCCACGGGCCGCACGGTCTACGTCCTCGACGAGCCGACCACGGGTCTGCACTTCGAGGACATCCGCAAGCTGCTCGGCGTGCTCGGCCGCCTCGTCGACGGCGGTAACACCGTCATCGTCATCGAGCACAACCTCGACGTCATCAAGACCGCCGACTGGATCATCGACATGGGTCCCGAGGGGGGTTCCAGGGGCGGCACCGTTCTGGCCGTCGGCACCCCGGAGCAGGTCGCCCGCGTCGAGGACAGCCACACCGGCCGTTTCCTCAGCAAGATCCTCGGCGGCTGAGCGGGGAGCGCCGTCCACGGGCGCCTCGCCCCACCGTCCGTACGGCCCGCGACGACCCGCCCGCCGTACGGACGGACGTACGGGTGCCGTACGGACGGACGTGTGGTGATGCGTGCTCGTGCCGGCCGTGCGGCGTGTGGTGATGCGTGCGCTCGCCGTCCGTAGGGCGTGCGGCAATGCGTAGGGGCGCCGTACGGATCGGATGGACGCGTGGCCTTGCGTGCGCGCGTCCTATACAGCGGTGCGGCGTCTGCATGCCGGATGCACTCCGCGGCTTCGTGGGGGCGGGGGCGGGGCGCCCAGTGTGGGCGGGGGCGGCGGGTGTGCGCGATGTTTCCGCAGCTTGTGCCGCTTCTCGGTACGGTGAAGAGCGTGCACCGGAGAGATGGTTCAATTTTTAACGACCGCGTTATGTGTCCTTCTTCATACTGCCCGGTGACGGGCGTCGCACATGATGAACCACCTCGCGGCGCGGGCCGTACCAGTGACTACGAATCCTCTAGGAAGGCGAAGATGACGGAGACGGATACGACACGCCGTGCGGCGATGCTCGGGGCCGGCGGTGCCGGTCTGGCCGTGGCGCTCACCGCATGCGGCGGGTACGGAAGCTCCACCTCTGCGAGCGTCGACTCTGGTAGCGGGAACTCGGGTTCCGGCGACACAGGATCCGGCGGCGGGGACGCGCTAGCCAAGACCAGCGACATCCCCAAGGGCGGCGGCAAGGTCTTCAAGGACCAGAAGATCGTCGTCACCCAGCCCAAGGACGGTGAGTTCAAGGCGTTCAGTGCCGTCTGCACCCACCAGGGCTGCCCGGTCGGCTCGGTCTCCGGCGGGACGATCAACTGTCCCTGTCACGGAAGCAAGTTCAACATCGCCGACGGCTCGGTGGCCAACGGGCCGGCCGCCAAGCCGCTGGAGGAGAAGCAGATCAAGGTCGAGAACGGCTCCATCACGCTCGCCTGAGATCGAACCCGCACGACCCCGCGCACGGGCGGGCTGGAAGGGCCGGTGCCTCCCAGCCCGCCCGTCCGGCGTATGAGGACAAGACACACCACCACGATGCTGTCCGGGGATCTTCAGCACCCCGGAGCGGCCCCTGTGGGATGCTGGATCGCCCTATTCTGTCGGCCGGTCCGGATAGGCTTTCAGTGTGGCCAGACCCGCTAACAGCCCCCTGAGTTTCAGGCCAGAGCCCGGCTCCATCCCCGAGTCCCCTGGCGTCTATCGCTTCAGGGATGACCATGGCCGGGTCATCTATGTCGGCAAGGCGAAGAGCCTGCGGCAGCGGCTCAACTCCTACTTCGCCGACTTCGCGAGTCTGCACCCGCGCACCCAGACGATGCTCACCACCGCGCAGAGCGTCGACTGGACCGTCGTCGGCACCGAGGTCGAGGCGCTCCAGCTCGAATATTCGTGGATCAAGGAGTTCGACCCCCGGTTCAACGTCAAGTACCGGGACGACAAGTCCTATCCGTTCCTCGCGGTGACCATGAGCGAGGAGTTCCCGCGGGTCCAGGTCCTGCGCGGCGCCAAGCGCAAGGGCACCCGCTATTTCGGGCCCTACTCCCACGCGTGGGCCATCCGTGAGACCGTCGACCTGCTGCTGCGCGTGTTCCCCGTGCGCACCTGCTCGGCGGGCGTGTTCAAGCGGGCCGGCCAGATCGGCAGGCCGTGCCTGCTCGGCTACATCGACAAGTGCTCCGCCCCCTGCGTCGGCAAGATCAGCGAGGAGGATCACCAGCGCCTCGCCGAGGACTTCTGCGACTTCATGGCCGGCAACACCGGCCGGTTCATCAAGCGGCTGGAGCGCGAGATGCGCGAGGCCGCCGCCGCCGAGGAGTTCGAGCGGGCCGCGCGCCTGCGCGACGACATCCAGGCCTTGCAACGCGCTCTCGAGAAGCAGGCCGTGGTGCTCGGCGAGGGCATCGACTGTGACGTGATCGCGCTCGCCGAAGACCCGCTGGAGGCGGCCGTCCAGGTGTTCTACGTCCGCGGCGGACGCATCCGCGGCCAGCGCGGATGGGTGGTCGACAAGGTCGAGGAGGCCTCACCGGGCGAGCTGGTGGAGCATTTCCTGCTCCAGATGTACGGCGATGTCGCGCCCGAGGCGGTGCCCCGGGAGGTCCTGGTGCCCGCCCTCCCGCCCGAGCTCGAGGCCGTCAACGAGCTGCTCAGCGAGCAACGCGGCGGCAGGGTCGAGGTGCGGGTGCCACAGCGCGGCGACAAGAAGACGCTGATGGAGACCGTCGAGCGCAACGCCAAGGAGTCGCTCGCCCAGCACAAGCTTCGCCGGGCGAGCGATCTGACCACGCGCAGCCGCGCCCTGCAGGAGATCGCCGACGCCCTCGACCTCGACCAGGCGCCGCTGCGCATCGAGTGCTACGACGTCTCCCACCTGCAGGGTGACGACGTGGTGGCCTCGATGGTGGTGTTCGAGGACGGCCTGGCACGCAAGAGCGAATACCGTCGCTTCGCGATCCGGGGCACGGCCGGTCAGGGCGACGTCGCCTCGATCTACGAGGTGATCCACCGGCGCTTCAAGCGGCACCTGGAGGAGCGCGCCAAGAGCGGCGAGCTCGATCCCGAGCCGATCGATCCCGAGACCGGCAAGCCGCGCAGGTTCGCCTACCCTCCCAACCTCGTCGTGGTCGACGGCGGCCCGGCCCAGGTGGCGGCGGCGCAGCGGGCGCTCGACGAGCTGGGTGTCGACGACGTCTCGGTGAGCGGGCTGGCCAAGCGTCTGGAGGAGGTCTGGCTGCCGGGCGACGACCAGCCGGTGATCCTGCCGCGAAGCAGCGAAGGGCTTTATCTTCTGCAAAGGGTGCGCGATGAGGCTCACCGATTCGCCATCACCTACCATCGATCAAAACGTGCGAAGTCTGTCACCGAGAGCGCGCTGGACGACATTCGGGGGCTCGGTTCGGCTCGTAAGCAGGCTTTGCTCAAGCGCTTCGGATCCGTCAAACGGCTGCGAGGGGCGACCGTCGACGAAATCCGTGAGGTTCCCGGCATCGGGCTTTCCACGGCCGAGGCGATCGTTGCGGCGCTGAAGGGGGAGAGCACGTGACCGATCACATCAGCGGAAACGGCAATGAACATATGGCTTCGGGACCGTTGCCCAGGCAGCCGGCAGGCCCGAGCGGCGGCGATCCCATGAGTGGTGACATCCCGGGGACGCCGCTCGGCGGAACCGAGGGTGCCGGTGGTGCGCGGCCCTTGCCTGAGGAGTCGCCGGGCCGCGACGCCGGTGGTGCTCACGATCAGGAGGCCGTCAGGCAGGTGCCCGGCGAGCCGGTGGGGCGCAAAGGCGAGGTGAGCGAGACCGCCTTCGTCATCGTCACGGGCATGTCCGGGGCCGGGCGCAGCACGGCGGCCAAGGCCCTGGAAGACCTCGGCTGGTTCGTCATCGACAACCTGCCGCCGGGCATGCTGTTCGCGATGGCGCAGGAGGCCGGGCGGGTCAACCTCGACACCGACAAGGTCGCCGCCGTGGTCGACGTGCGCAGTCTCGCCTTCACCACCGACCTCAACACCGCCATCGAGGGGCTCGACGCGCGCGGCGTCGGCGTGCGGGTGGTGTTCCTGGAGGCGAGTGACGAGGAGCTGGTCCGCCGTTTCGAGAACGTCCGGCGCCCGCATCCCTTGCAGGGCGAGGGGCGGCTGGTCGACGGCATCGCCAGGGAGCGCGGCATCCTGCGCGAGGTACGGGCCAACGCCGACCTGGTCATCGACACCTCCTCCCTCAACGTGCACGAGCTGCGCGGCAAGATCGTCTCGTTCTTCGGGGGAGAGGACCGCCCGGGGCTGCGGGTCAACGTCGTCTCCTTCGGGTTCAAGTACGGCCTGCCCGTCGACGCCGACCTGGTGGTCGACTGCAGGTTCCTGCCGAACCCGCACTGGGTGCCCGAGCTGCGCCCGATGAACGGCCTCGACGCGCCGGTGCGCGACTACGTCCTGAACCAGCCCGGTGCCAAGGAGTTCCTCGACGCCTACGAGGAGGTCCTGCGGGTGGTGGCGGGCGGTTACGTCCGCGAGGGCAAGGGTTACGCCACCCTGGCGGTCGGCTGCACCGGCGGCAAGCACCGCAGCGTGGCCATGGCCGAGCAGATCGGCGGCCGGCTGCGCGACCGGGGCATGGAGGTGCAGGTGAGCCATCGGGATGTGGGCCGCGAGTGAGCGAGGCGAACGGGACCCTCACCACCGCCGCCGCGCCTGGTGAGGGTCCGCTGTACAGTCGTTCCGGCGAACGGATCGAGGAGGACGACGCTCCGGGCGCATCCGGCGAAACCGATCGCTCGCCCGGCGACGAAACCGGCGGATCAGCGCGTACTGTAGGCACTACGCAGCGTGAGGTGAAGGCTCTGGACGGTGAGCGGAGCTCGCCCGCGCGAGAGGTGCGAGGCGACGTGCCCGTTGACGCGGTGAGGGCGCCGGCGGCGCCCACCACCGGTGAGCCGGCCGCCGTCGCCGGACAGTCCGCCGCGTCCCTGCGGCATTCAGCGCCTGGGCCGGAAGGCGCCCCTTCGGCACGCCCTGTCGCGGAGGCGGTCGCCGTTGTGGGGGATGGTGGGTCTTCGGTAGGGCCTGGCGTGGAGTTGTTCGGCGGTGTGCGGGAGGGGCGTCCTTTGACGGGGCCTGTCTTGGAGGCGGTCGCCGTCGTGGGGGATGGTGGGTCTTCGGCAGGGCCTGACAGGGAGTTGATGGCCGGGGCCGTGCAGGAGGGGGCGGCCGGCGGGAGGGCGGCGTCGCCGGCGATGTTGGAGGAGGCCTTGGGCGTGGGCGTGCCGGCGGAGGGTGATCCGCGGGTGGTGGCGCTCGGCGGCGGGCACGGCCTGTACGCCTCGCTGTCGGCTCTGCGGAGGGTGACCAGCCGGCTGACGGCCGTGGTCACCGTGGCCGACGACGGAGGCTCCAGCGGGCGGCTCAGGCGCGAGCTCGGAGTGCTGCCCCCCGGCGACCTGCGCATGGCGCTGGCGGCCCTGTGCGGCGACGACGACTGGGGGAAGACCTGGAGCAGGGTCGTGCAGCACCGCTTCCGCAGCGAGGGCGAGTTGCACGGGCACGCCGTCGGAAATCTCCTGATCGTGGCTCTGTGGGAACTCCTGGACGACCCCGTGGCGGGGCTCGACTGGGTGGGCCGCCTGCTCGGCGCGCACGGCCGGGTGCTTCCCATGGCGTCGGTCCCGCTCGACATCGAGGCGGAGGTCGAGCTCGACGGGCGGGTCACGGTCGTCCGGGGCCAGGTGGCGTGCGCCCTGACCCCCGGCAACGTGCAGGCGATCTCCCTGGTGCCCGCCGATCCGCCCGCCTGCCCGCAGGCCGTGTCCGCGGTGGGCGAGGCCGACTGGGTGGTCTTCGGCCCCGGGTCGTGGTTCACCAGCGTGCTGCCCCATCTGAAGGTGCCGAGGCTCGCCGAGGCCCTCCACACCACCGGCGCCCGCCGACTGGTGACGTTGAATCTCGCGGCGCAACCCGGGGAGACCGACGGCTTCTCGGCGGGCAAGCATCTGCAGGTGCTGCGCGAGCACGCCCCTGACCTGGCGATCGACGTGGTGCTCGCCGATCATCGCGTCGTGGTGGGGGAGCGCGACGAGCTCGAGAAGGCGGCCGACGCCCTCGGGGCCCGCCTCGTGCTCGCCGATGTCGCGGCCTCCGACGGCTCGCCGAGGCACGATGCACGACGCCTTGCCTCGGTCCTGGACGAGATTTTCCATGGGAAGCGTTGATCCTGGTCAGCGCGCCCACGGGGTGCGAGAGACTTGCCGGGGGCCGATGGAGCCGCGCCGGGTGCGACCCGCGCTCGCGCGGTGGGCCGAGACGGCTTCGACCATGAGACGGGTCTGTATGGGGGAGGACACAGCGACATGGCCATGACCGGTGTGGTGAAGGACGAGCTGAGCCGGCTCGCGGTGCTCAAGCCTTGCTGCCGCAAGGCGGAGGTGTCGACGTTGCTCCGGTTCGCGAGCGGGCTTCACCTCGTGGGCGGGCGCATCGTCATCGAGGCCGAGCTTGACACCAACGCCACCGCCCGGCGGCTGATCAAGGACATCGGCGAGGTGTTCGGGCACAAGGCCGAGGTGCTGGTCCTCGCGCCCGCCGGTCTGCGCAAGGGATCACGGTACGTGGTGCGCGTGTATCGCGACGGCGAGGCCCTCGCCCGCCAGACCGGCCTGATCGACAACCACGGCCGCCCGGTGCGAGGCCTGCCGCGCCAGGTCGTGTCGGGCGCGACGTGCGACGCCGAGGCCGCGTGGCGGGGGGCGTTCCTCGCCCACGGCTCGCTCACCGAGCCGGGCCGTTCGATGTCGCTCGAGGTGACCTGCCCCGGCCCTGAGGCGGCGCTCGCGCTGGTCGGCGCGGCCCGGCGGCTCAAGATCCACGCCAAGGCGCGCGAGGTGCGCGGGGTCGACCGCGTGGTGGTCCGCGACGGTGACGCGATCAGCGCGCTGCTCACCCGGCTCGGCGCCCACGACAGCGTGCTGGCCTGGGAGGAGCGGCGGATGCGCCGCGAGGTGCGGGCCACCGCCCACCGCCTGGCCAACTTCGACGACGCCAACCTGCGCAGGTCGGCCCGTGCCGCCGTGGCGGCGGGGGCGCGGGTGCAGCGCGCGCTGGAGATCCTCGGGGACGACGCCCCCGAGCACCTGGTGATCGCCGGACGGCTGCGCGTCGAGCACAAGCAGGCGTCGCTGGAGGAGCTCGGCCAGATCGCCGACCCGCCGCTCACCAAGGACGCCATCGCGGGCCGCATCCGGCGGCTGCTCGCCATGGCCGACAAGCGTGCCTCCGACCTCGGCATCGCCGCCACCGACGCCAATCTCACCGCCGACATGCTCGCCCCGTAGCCGCACCTCGCCGGCCCGGCCGTCGTACCGCGGCGGCCGGCTTCGCCGTACCCCCGCCGGTTCGGCGCCGATGATGAGACAAGCGCCACGGTGCGTGGGGGGCCGGGTGGTCGTGCTCCGGCCCGCCGGGTCGGGGCCGTTCAGGGAAGCGTCGTAGCGCGGTGGGGTGGAGGCGCCGGGCAGGTGTCGACCGCCCGGCGGGCCGTGGGGCCGCCCCGAACGTCGGGCGCCGGCGCCGCGGCGGGCGGTCAGGGACGCGCAGGGAGGCGCGGTCGCTCAGGCGCCGGTCGTCTTCTCGTCCGCGGAGGGTGACGTTGGTCCGCCCGACGCGGACGGCCAGTTCTGCAGGACCAGGTGGAGGGCGTCCAGGGAGCGTTCCCAGGACGCCTGCACGGGGCGGGGGGCGTTGAAGCCGGCGTTGGCCTCCAGGGTGACGTAGCCGTGGAACGTGCTGCGCAGCAGGCGGCCGGCGTCGGTGAGGTCGGGTTCCTTCAGGCCGTACGCGCGCAGCATCGCGTGCGTGACCTCGACGTTGCGCGCCAGGGCGTCCGAACCGGCGAAGACGGCCGGGTCCACCGGCATCTGGGTCGCCGCGTACCGGCCGGGGTGCTCCAGGGCGAACGACCGGTAGGCGTTGGCGAACGCCACCATGGCGTCCTTGCCGGCCCGGCCCGCCACTTCGGCCGAGATGCGGTCGGCCAGCTCGGTCGCGGCGAGCAGCGCGACCCGTATCCGCAGGTCGTGGAGGTTCTTGACGTGCGAGTACAGGCTGGCGTCCTTCACCCCGAAACTCCGTGCCAGGGCCGACACTGTGACGTTCTCGAATCCGACGGAGTCCGCCAGGTCCGCCGCCGCCCTCACCACCCGATCCGTCGTCAGACCGGCACGCGCCACGCGTCACCTCCACGCAGTAAACCTAGAGCCATTAATCAGTTGCCGAATAGGTCTAGGAATTGTAGCTTCCAGACCATGCAGTCTCTGTCCGAGAAAGATATCCGCGCGTCGTTCGTCAACTGCTCCAAAGGAGAGGCCAAGCGCCTGGCGGTGCCGCGCGACCTGGCGACGAGGCCGTGGGACGACCTGGACTTCCTGGGGTGGCGGGACCCCGCGGCGCTCGACCGCAGCTATCTCGTCGCCGAGCGCGGCGGCGAACTGATCGGCGTGGCGCTGCGGTTCCCCGCCCAGCAGCGCACCCAGCTCCACCGGGGCATGTGCTCGCTGTGCCTGACCACCCACCCGGGGAACGGCGTCTCCCTGATGACCGCCCGCAGGACGGGTGAGGCGGGGCGGCAGGGCAACTCGGTGGGGGTGTACATGTGCACCGACCTGGCGTGCTCCCTGTATGTGCGGGGCAAGAAGACCCCCGAGCCCGGCGGGCGCTTCGAGGAGTCCCTCACCGTGGAGGAGCAGATAGAGCGCACCCGCGCCAACCTCTTCGCGTTCCTGGACAAGGTCGCCGCCTGAGCCAGCCTGAGCCCGCCTGACTCCACGCCGGCCGGGCACGGGGCCGTCGCCGGAGCGGCGGAGAACGGCCCCGGGGGAGGCCGGCGCCGGCGCGGCGCGACCGGAAGGCCCAGCGGGCGGGACGGCGTCACCCGGGGGGCGGCGGCGGGGAGCCCGAGGGGGCGCCGGACGGGGCGTTGCGGGGCGCCGGACCAGGGACGCGCGGGCGGCCGGGAGACGGCGTGACCAGCGCCGATGCCATCCCCCTGTCCAGGGCGTGAGAAACGGCATGGCCACGTGGTCTACACCAATTGCCGCCCGGTAAGGTTGTCTGAGGTTTCAGCCCGCCACGGCGCCGGCACGAGCCGGCGCTCGACGTTCGAGGGAGATCCGTTTCCGTGAGCATCCGCGTAGGCATCAACGGCTTCGGTCGTATCGGCCGCAACTTCTGGCGAGCCGTGGCGGCCAGCGGTAAGGACATCGAGGTCGTCGCCGTCAACGATCTGACCGACAACGCGACCCTCGCCCACCTGCTGAAGTACGACAGCATCCTCGGCCGTCTGCCGTACGAGGTGAAGAGCACCGCCGAGGAGATCACCGTCGACGGCAAGGCGATCAAGGTCTTCGCCGAGCGCGACCCCGCCAAGCTCCCCTGGGGCGACCTCGGGGTCGACGTCGTGGTCGAGTCCACCGGCCTGTTCACCGACGCCTCCAAGGCGAAGGTCCACGCCGACAACGGCGCCAAGAAGGTCATCATCTCCGCCCCCGCCAAGGGTGAGGACATCACGATCGTCATGGGCGTCAACGACGACAAGTACGACCCGGCGGCGCACACGATCATCTCCAACGCCTCCTGCACCACCAACTGCCTGGCCCCCATGGCGAAGGTCATCAACGACACCTTCGGCATCGAGAAGGGCCTGATGACCACGATCCACGCCTACACCCAGGACCAGAACCTCCAGGACGGCCCGCACAAGGACCTCCGCCGCGCCCGTGCCGCCGCGCTGAACGTCGTCCCGACCTCCACCGGCGCCGCCAAGGCGATCGGCCTGGTGCTTCCGGAGCTGAAGGGCAAGCTCGACGGGTTCGCCATGCGCGTGCCGATCCCCACCGGCTCGGCCACCGACCTCACCGTCGAACTCAAGCGCGAGGCCTCCGTCGAGGAGGTCAACGCCGCCCTCAAGGCCGCCGCCGAGGGCCCGCTGCGCGGCATCCTCAGCTACACCGAGGACGAGATCGTGTCGGCCGACATCGTCACCGACCCCCACTCCTGCATCTTCGACGCCGGCCTGACCAAGGTCATCGGCAACCAGCTGAAGGTCGTCGGCTGGTACGACAACGAGTGGGGCTACTCCAACCGCCTCGGCGACCTCATCGAGCTGGTGGGCTCGCAGCTCTGATGCGGACCATCGACTCTCTCGACGTGAAGGGTCGGCGCGTCCTGGTGCGCGCCGACCTGAACGTCCCCCTCGACGGGGACACCATCACCGATGACGGCCGCATCCGCGCCTCCGTGCCGACGATCTCCGACCTCGCCGGCCGAGGCGCGCGTGTGATCGTCTGCGCCCATCTCGGCCGCCCGAAGGGCAAGGTCGCTCCGGAGTTCTCGCTGGCCCCCGTGGCGGCGAGGCTCGGCGAGCTGCTCGGCCGCCCGGTGGCGTTCGCCTCCGACGTCGTCGGCGACTCGGCCAGGGCCGTCGCCGAGGGCCTGGCCGACGGCGAGGTCGCGCTCCTGGAGAACCTCCGCTTCGAGCCGGGCGAGGAGTCCAAGGACGACGAGACGCGCGGCGCGTTCGCCGACAAGCTGGCCTCGCTCGCCGAGCTGTACGTCGGCGACGGGTTCGGCGCGGTGCACCGCAAGCACGCCAGCGTGTACGACGTGCCCAAGCGCCTCCCGCACGCGGCGGGCGGCCTGACCGTGGCCGAGGTCGAGGTCCTCAAGAAGCTCACCGAGGAGCCCGCCCGGCCGTACGTCGTCGTGCTCGGCGGCGCGAAGGTCTCCGACAAGCTCGGCGTCATCGCCAACCTCCTCGGCAAGGTCGACCGCCTGCTCATCGGCGGCGGCATGGCCTACACCTTCCTGAAGGCGCAGGGCAACGAGGTCGGCAGGTCGCTGCTGCAGGAGGACCAGCTCGACCAGGTGCGCGGCTTCATCGCCGAGGCCGACAAGCGCGGCGTCGAGCTGGTGCTGCCGGTCGACGTGCTGGCCGCCACCGAGTTCGCCGAGGACGCCGAGCACGAGGTGGTCGAGGCCACGGCCATCCCGGCCGACCGCGAGGGCCTCGACATCGGGCCGAGGACGCGCGAGTTGTTCGCCGGCAAGCTGGCCGACGCGGCCACCGTCTTCTGGAACGGCCCGATGGGCGTGTTCGAGTTCGACGCGTTCTCCGGCGGCACCCGCGCCGTCGCGCAGGCGCTCATCGACTCGGACGCCTTCACCGTCGTGGGTGGTGGCGATTCGGCCGCCGCGGTGCGTAAGCTCGGCCTCCCGGAGGACGGCTTCTCCCACATCTCCACCGGTGGAGGGGCCAGCCTCGAATACCTGGAGGGCAAGACCCTGCCCGGACTCGCCGCCCTGGAGGACTGAGCGACCCATGAGCACCGCCGCCGCCCGCAAGCCGCTCATGGCCGGCAACTGGAAGATGAACCTCAATCACCTCGAGGCCATCGCACACGTCCAGAAGCTGGCGTTCACGCTGACCGACAAGGACTTCGACCGCACCGAGGTAGCGGTGCTGCCGCCGTTCACCGATCTGCGCAGCGTGCAGACCCTGGTCGACGGCGACAAGCTGCGCATCGAGTACGGCGCGCAGGACCTGTCGATGCACGACAGCGGGCCCTACACCGGTGAGGTGTCGGGGTCGATGCTGGCGAAGCTGGGCTGCACCTTCGTGCTGGCGGGGCACTCCGAGCGCCGCCAGCACCACGGCGAGGACGACCAGGTCGTCAACGCCAAGGTGCAGGCGGCCTACCGGCACTCGCTCACGCCGATCCTGTGCGTGGGCGAGGGCCTTCCGGTGCGCCAGGCCGGTGGCCACGTCGCCTACACCGTCTCGCAGCTCGACGCGGCGCTGAACGACGTGAAGACCGACCAGGCGAAGTCGCTGGTCGTCGCCTACGAGCCGGTCTGGGCGATCGGCACCGGCGAGGTGGCCACACCCGAGGACGCCCAGGAGGTGTGCGAGGCCCTGCGGGCACGACTCGCCGAGCTGTACGACGCCGAGGTGGCCACCACCGTGCGTATCCTTTACGGTGGGTCGGTCAAGTCCGACAACGTCGCGGGTATCATGGCCCAGCCTGATGTCGACGGAGCCCTGGTCGGTGGCGCGAGCCTTGAGCCGGCCGAGTTCGTTAAGATCTGTCGTTTTAGCGAAATGTCGGGCTAGCTGTGTTGTTTGGGAGGTACGAGTTGACATCACGACGTACCCTCAAAGAGAAACTTTGAATCGTCACCCCGGCGATTGCCGGGCACGTCAGGTCGCGCTCCGGCGCGCGTAACCAGGGAACAGGTCCACGGTGATTATCGGCATCTCCATCGCCCTCATCCTGTCGAGCATGCTCATGGTGCTGCTCGTGCTGCTTCACAAGGGCAAGGGTGGCGGCCTCTCCGATCTCTTCGGTGGCGGCTTCACGTCGTCGTTCGGCGGGTCCTCGGTGGTGGAGCGCAACCTCGACCGGCTCACGATCATCACCGGCTCGGTCTGGTTCATCTGCATCATCGCGCTCGGCCTGCTGCTGAAGCCGGCGTAGCCGCCCTTTACGGGCAGGGCCTGACAGAGATTCTTTTCCCCGCCGCGCTGCGGGGCGATCAAGCGAGGAGTTCATCCGTGGGTAGTGGCAACGCGATCCGTGGTAGCCGTGTCGGTGCCGGTCCGATGGGAGAGGCCGAGCGTGGCGAGGCGGCCCCTCGGGTACGGGTCTCGTTCTGGTGCGCCAACATGCACGAGACGCGTCCGAGTTTCGCCAGTGACGCCGCCGTCCCGGAATACTGGGACTGCCCCCGTTGCGGTCTGCCCGCCGGTCAGGACGAGTCGGCCCCGCCCGCGCCTCCGCGCAACGAGCCGTACAAGACCCACCTCGCCTACGTCAAGGAACGGCGCAGCGACTCCGACGGCGCCGCGATCCTCGCCGAGGCGCTGGAGCGGCTGCGCAACAACCGCTCGCCCTGGTAGGTCTCCCGCACCAGGTTCCCGCTGAGAAGGCTCCCGCGGATCGCCGCGGGGGCCTTCGCCCGTTCAGGCGCGCCGGGCGTACACCACCTCGCCGCCGAGGAAGGTCATGTCCACCCGGGTGGTCCAGATCTCCCCGGGCGGCAGGGCGAAGGGGTCGCGGTCGAGGACGACCAGGTCGGCCCGGTTGCCCTCGGCGATGACGCCGGCCTCGTCGTCGTGGTTGATCCACGCCGATCCGGCGGTGTACGCGGCCATGATCGTGGCCAGGTCGATGCTCTGCCCGGGCAGGAACGGCGTCTGGGCCGTCGGGTAGCCCGCGTGCACCGACCCGCCGGGTTCGGTGCGGTTCACGGCCACGTGCATGGCCTGCAGCGGGTCGGCCGAGGACACCGGCCAGTCGCTGCCCGCGCACAGGTGGGCCCCGGTGCGCACCAGGTCGGCGAAGGGGTACTGCCAGGAGGACCGCTCCTCGCCCAGGTAGGGGATGCACAGCTCGTCCATCTGCAGGTGGTGGGTCGCCCACAGCGCCTGGAGGTTGGCGGTGACGCCCAGGCGGGCGAACCTCGGCACGTCCGAGGGCTCGACGATCTGCAGGTGCGCGATGTGGTGCCGGTTGGCCGGCCGGGTGCCCTCCAGCGCGTCCAGGGCCTCGCGTACGGCCCGCTCGCCGATGGCGTGGAAGTGCACCTGGAAGCCCAGCCGGTCGAGCTCGGCGACGTAGCCCTTCAGCAGGGCCGGGTCGACGTACGACAGGCCGCGCTGGTCGGGGCCGCAGTTGCAGTAGGGCTCGATGACGGCGGCGGTGAAGTTCTCGGCGATGCCGTCCTGCATGATCTTCACCGACCCGGCGGTGAACAGGCCCTGCGCCCTGGCGCGGCGCTCGACCATCTCCTCGATCTGGTCGGCGCCCCTGGTGCGGTCCCACCACAGGGCCCCGACGACGCGGGCGCGCAGCCGCCCGGAGGCCGCGGCCGACACGTACGCCGGGAAGTGGTCGTCGGAGCCCGCGTACGAGCCGACGATGGCGTCCTGCCAGCCGGTGACGCCGAGGCCGAACAGGTAGTCCTGGGCGTCCAGGAGCGCGGCTTCGACGTCGCCGGCGGTCGGCCGGGGCGGGAGCAGGCCCACCAGGTCCATGGCCCCCTCGTGCAGGACGCCGCTCGGCGTGCCGTCGGCGTCGCGCTCGATGCGGCCGTCGGCGGGGTCGGGGGTGTCCTTGCCGATCCCGGCCAGCTCCAGCGCGCGGGTGTTCACCCAGGCCGCGTGGTGGTCGCGCTGGATGAGGTACACCGGGCGGTCGACGAAGTCGATCTGCGTGCGGTGGGGGAGCCCGCCGGGGAAGGCGGCCATGTCCCAGCCGCCGCCCTCGATCCACTTCCGGTCGGGGTGGGCCTCGGCGTACCGCGCGATCGTGTCGACGTACGCCGCGAGCCCGAACACCTCCGAAAGCTCGCATTTCTGCCGTTCGAGCCCGGCCTGGACGGGGTGGATGTGGGCGTCGGTGAACCCGGGCGTCAGCAGCCTGCCGCCGAGGTCGATGGTCTCGTGTCCGGGACGTGCGAGCCGTACGACGTCGGCCTCGGCGCCGACGGCGGCGATCCGGCCGTCGCGGACCAGCACCGCCTCGGCGAAGACGGGTCCGGGGTGTGAAGCGGCGCCGGCGCGTGCCGAGGCGGTGAACACGCGCCCGCCGCGGAAGAGCAGATCGGTCATCGAGAACGCGGGCCCGCCGGGCGCTCGGCCGGTCCGGGCCCTCTCCTCCTGCCTGTGAATCGTTGCGGTGGTGGCGCCGTACGGTCGGTGTCGTCCGGCTGCCAGGTGCAACATCCTGCTATATCCGTCACGTTCCCGCAGCCCGGCGACGGAAAGCATCGCTGATCGATGACACCTCGCATGGAAAGCGGCGTTCAACCGCGAACGGTGTAAACGAAACCCCGGGCTCATGGCGGTGTAGCAGTGCCGTAACACTCCGGCTGCATCCTGATGTCCCGACACCAGGGGGTTTTGATGGCATTTTTGCGGATTCGTACCACTGTCGACGAGCGCCCGGGCCGGCTGGCCTCCCTCGCCGCCGCGCTCGCGGCCAAGGGCGGCAACATCCTCGGGCTGAGCGTCCAGCCCGACACCGACGGCACCGTGGACGAGTTCGTCGCGGACATCCCGGCGTCGGCCGAGACCGTGCGGGAGGCCCTGGAGGCCGCGGGCGGCCGGCGCGTCCAGGTCGTACCCGCCACCGCCCACGAGCTCACCGACGAGCCGACCCGCGCGCTGCTGCTCGCCGCCCGGCTGCGGGCCACCCCCTGGCGGCTGCCGGAGGTGCTCGCCGACCTGATGCGCGCCGACGACGCCCGCTGGGTGTACGGCGTCGACCTCTCCTCGGAACTGCCCGACCCCACGTTGCTGACCGTGCCCGTGGCCCCGCGCCGGGCGATCCGGCTGCGCAGGATCGGCCTGCCGTTCACGCTGACCGAGGCCGCGCGGGCCGCGGCCCTCGTGCGGCTCGCCCAGCCCCCGGCCGAGGCTGCCCCCACGGAACGGCCGGTGGTGCTGAACGACGGCGCCGAGGTGCAGGTGCGGCCCCTCACGCCTCTGTACCGGGAGGCCGTGCGGGACCTGCACGACCGCTGCTCCCCGGACTCGCGCAGGTTCCGCTACTTCACCTCCATGCCGGCGCTGCCGCCGCGCATGTTCGACCGGCTGTGCGACCGCGACCGGGGGCACTCGATCGTCGCGGGCCACGACGGCCAGGTGGTCGCGATGGCGAACCTCATCTTCACGCAGGACCCGGGCATCGCCGAGATGGCGTTCCTGGTCGAGGACCGCTGGCAGGGGCGCGGCCTCGGCGGCGCGCTGGCGCGCATGCTGCTGCGGCAGGCCTGCGACCTGGGCTTCGCCGAGGTGAGGGCGTCCCTGCTGTCGGACAACGTGCGCATGCGGCGCCTGCTGACCTCGCTCGGCGCCACGCTGTCGTACACCGACGACCCGGGTGTGCTCGAGGCGCGCATCGCCGCCGGCGCCGCGCTGCCCGCCCTCCACTGACCTCCGGCGACCGGCCCGCGGTGATCCGCGATCGCTCGGGGACCGCGGATCACCACGGCCGGTCAGCCGGGACTGATGATCGTTCGCCCTATGAATGCCTTGGAAAGACGCCGCGATTCCCGAGGAGGAGCGGCTTCGGAAATCAGGTGGGATCGATTCGGAGCGCACGTCGCATGGGCCCGTCACCGGGTGAGGAGGAACGCGACGGCCTCCGCGGCACCGGGAACCGTACGGTCGGGCTTCGGGGTCCTGCCGGGCCAGGAGCGGCCGCGGTCGATCCACACCGTGCTGAGGCCCGCCGCGCGGCCGCCGGCGATGTCGGCCGCCGGGTCGTCGCCGACCATCCACCCGCCGCTCGCCAGGCTCACCCCGCAGCGCTCGGCGGCGATCTCGAACAGCCGCCTGTCCGGCTTGCGGGCGCCCTCGGCTCCGGAGATCGCCCAGGCGTCGACGTACCCGGCCACACCGCTTCGGGTGATGGTGGTGAGCTGGACGTCGGCGAAGCCGTTGGTCACCACGCCGATCGTCCAGCCCGCCTGCCGTAACGCGGCCAGGCCCTCCAGGGCGCCCTGGCAGGCGGGGACGAGGGTGGGCTGGCGCCTGCGGTATCGCGCCCACAGCTCCTCCGCCGGCTCGCGCAGGCCGAAACGCTCCCGGAGGCGCGTGAAGAGCGCCTGCTTCGGCACGTGACCGTCGCCGTCGGCCTCGACGATCCAGTCGACGTGACCGGCGTCGATGCCGTGGTCCGCGCAGAACTCCTCGGCCCAGCGGCGAAGGCCCGCCGTACGGTCGACCAGGGTGTTGTCCAGGTCGAAAAGCGCCAGTCTCCGCACAGCCGCCCCCCGTCGACCGGGCCCCGGCCGCCCGCCGGGCCCACTCGGGGAGGAGCCGGCTGATCAGCGGGCCGGCGGCCCGGGCCTCCATGTCCGTGGGGTCCAGCCTGACCCCTGGGGCGGCCGGTTGTACACCTCCGGGAGCGGGTCGATGGGGTCGCGGACCCTCGTCCCGCCGGGCGTTCAGGCGCTGAGGGGGAAGTCCCTGCGCTTGATCTTGGCGCGGCGGCCGTCGGGGTGGTGGAAGACGATGCCCTCGGCCGGGCGTCCGGGGGAGAACCGGCTCTCCAGCTCCATCAGGAAGTCTCGCAGCCCGGCATAGGTGCGCGGCACGTCCTGGTAGGCCGGGACGTGCAGGTTGAAGGGCACGCACAGGTGCTCCTCGAGCCCGAGGGGGTTGCCCTGGATGCGGGGACCGAGGGCCTCGCAGGGGTGCTCGCCGTCGGGCCAGCCGGTCACGTCGGTGTTGCGGGCCGCGGCGAGGATCCACTTGTCCTCCGCCGAGGAGTCGTCGGTGTCGACGTACCACCCGTCGACGATGCCCTGCCCCTTCTGGGCCTTGGTGGGGTTGCGGCGCTTCTCCACCCGCACCAGCAGGCCGGAGCGGGTGGTGAGCCGGATGTTGGTGCCGTCGAGCTTCTCCGTCGGGGTCCCCTCGCCGTCGAACACCCACGCGCACTCGGCCCGGGGGCGGTCGACCACGTGGAAGCGGTCGTCCCGCTCGAACAGCGTGGGGATCTTCTCCATGATCTGCGTTCCCTTCCTGACGTGTCCGATCAGCTCCTCGGGCGCGATCACCCCGCCGGCGAGGCCTCCGGCCAGGGCGCGGACCAGGTCGGCGACGGAGACGCCGGCCTCCACGGCGACGCGTTTGAGCGCCTTCTTCTCCTCCTCGGAGATCCAGGCGACCAGCCGCGACCAGCCCTCGGGGGGAGTCCATCGGGCGAGGGCCTCGGGATTCTTGCGGGGACGCCCTCTTCCCGGTCTCTCAGGCATGCCAGGACCGTAGATCCGATTTTCTGTTGTGTCAATTGGCATAACAGAAAATGGCGCCGGCCGTCCTTGAAGCGGGGTGGCTTCGGGGCGGCCGGTCGCCGGTGTGGTCAGCCGGTCACGGCCAGGGGTTGGGGACGACGGCGACGGAGAAGCGGTACTCGTAGTCACCGGACTTGGCCCAGGTCAGGTCCCATCTCCTTCCCTCGAAGGCGGTGATGTCGACCGAGCCCAGCTTGTCGTCGCCGATGGTGTCCTCCTCCCACAGTTCCAGCCTGAGCTGCTGCCCCGCAGAGGCGGTGAGATTGGCCCAGTTGATGTTCTGGTCTCCCGCGGCACGGATGTTGCTGCCGGGCGGGCACTCGGCCCTGCTGGAGTCGAAGACGATGCAGTCGTTGCGCGCGGTACTGATGCCGGGGTACTGGCTCGGCCAGACGAGATTGTTCGACCGGAGCAGGTAGAGCTCGTCGTGGCCGGACTCCGAGATGTCGGCGGCGAACAGGCTGACGATGCGGACGAGCAGTTCACCGGAGCGACGGTGGGCGCTCGCCGGCGCGGCCTGGGCCAGCGGCAGTACGGCGAGGACAGCGGTGACAAGGGCGATGCGACGCCATAAGTTCCTCATGTCGCAGAGCGTGGCCTGCACGACTTGTGGATCACTTGGGACGCGGTTGTCGTTCTTCGACTGGTGTATCGGGGAAATCACCGGTTTTCCGTGATTTATCGGGAAGTATCGGTTGGGTGCGGTACGTCGGTTCGTCCGCGCGTAACACTGGCGTCATGGTCTCGACCCCCGGGGGCGGCCCCGCCCCGCTGCGCGGCCGGGACGAGGAGACGGCCGCCCTGCGCCGGTTGATCGACGGAGCCCGGCGCGGCGCAGGTGGTTCGGTTCTCGTCGTCGGCGGCCTGGGAACGGGCAAGACGGCGCTGCTCGACACCGCCGCCTCCCACGCCGCGCGGCCGGCCGCCCCCGAGCCGGAAGCGGCCCCCCGCGAGGCCATGACGGTCGCGACGGGTGTGCCGGAGCCCGCGCCCGTCGTGCTCGGGGTTCGCGGGGCCCGCAGCGAGACGCACCTGGACTGCGCCGGGCTCCACGCGCTGCTGCGGCCGCTGGCGGACCTGGCGCCGTCCCTGCCCGCCGCCCACGCCCGCGTGCTCGGCGAGGCACTGGAGGTGGGCACGTCCGGCGGCGGGCTGGCGCTGCCGGCGGCCGTGATGGGGCTTCTGCTGGCCGTCGGAGGCCCGGTCGTGGTCCGCGCGGACGACGTGCAATGGCTCGACACGCCGAGCAGGGAGGCGCTGTTCTTCGTGGCCCGCCGCGCGCAGGGCACACCGATCGCGCTCCTCCTCGCGGCGGACGCCGACGGCGTCGCGCCCCCCGACATCCCTCGCCTGCCGCTGCGTCCCCTCGGCGAGGCGGCGTCCCGCCAGGTCGTCGACGACCTCGCCCCCGCCGGGCTGCCCGAGGACGTCCGGGCCGCGCTGGCCCGGGTGTCGCGGGGGAATCCGCTCGCTCTGGCCGAGCTGACCGGCTCGCTCACCCCGGAGCAGGTGAACGGCCGGGACGAGCCGCCCGAGATCCCGCCGCGCGACGGACGGTTGTGGCGGGCCCACACCGACCGGCTCTCCCGGCTTCCCCGCGCGACCGCCGACCTGGTCCTGCTGATCGCCGCCGATCCGGCCCTGGACGTGACCACGCTGGTCAAGGCCGTCTCGGAAGGCGCGCTCACCGTGCTGGAACCGGCCGAGCGGGAGGGGATCGTCGTCCAGCGCGACGACGGCCGCTACGACTTCCCCGAGCCGATGATGCGGCAGGTGATCTACGCCGCCGCGTCCCCGGCCCGCAGGCGCTCGGCGCACCGCCTGCTCGCCGTCGTCCTGGACGAGGAGCACCGGCGCCTGCGCCGGGCCTGGCACCGGGCGGCGGCCCTCGACGGCCCTCCCGAGTCGCTGGCGGACGACCTGGTCCGTCTGCTGCCCCCGGCCGCCGGCGGCGGGGGCTTCCCCGAGCCCCACCGCGCGCTGGAACGGGCCGCCGAGCTGACCGCGTACCCGGACGCGAAGGCGGCGCGTCTGTCCGCGGCGGCCTGGCACGCCTGGCGGGCCGGGCTCGCGCCACGCGCCCGCCGGCTGCTCGCCCGGGTGGACGCCCCCGCGCTCGGCCTGGAGGCGCGGGGACGGGCGGAACTGGTCCGCGGCAGCCTGGAGCTGCGCAGCGGGCAGACCGGCAGCGCCTGCGACCGCCTGCTCGCGGCGGCCGAGTGGCTGCTCGACCGGGACCGCGAGCAGGCCGTGCGGGCGCTGGCCCGTGCGGGGGAGGCGAGCTACCTGGCCGGGGACAACCGGCGCTTCCTCGCCATCGCCCGGCGGGCGGCGTCGCTCGGGCGGGCGGACGACTCCGCCCCGACGCGGATCGCGCTGGAGTACCTCGCGGGCATGGCGGCGACGTTCCGCGGGCGGCACCGGGAGGCGGCCGGCTCGCTCAGGCGCGTGGTGGATCTGGCGTCCTCGGTGGACAGCGCGACGATGCTCGTCTGGGCCGGGGTGGCCAGCCTGCTGCTCGGGGACGGCGCCGGCGCGCTGCGGCTGTCGTCCCGGGGCGTGGAGTACGCGCGGGCCCGCGGCGCGGTGGCGAGCATGCCGCAGATGCTGGAGGTCCCGATCCAGGCCGAGCTGTGGATGGGGCGCTACGGCGCGGTCGCCGCCGGCGCCCTGGAAGGACTCAGACTGGCCCGGGAGACCGGCGCGATGACCGGCGTCGCCCAGCACCTCGGGTGGCTCGCCCTCACCTCGGCCGTGGAGGGCGACGAGGAGAGCTGCAGGATCAGGGCGGCGAGCGCCGTCGAACTCGCCGGAGCCCACGGCCTGGCCGTGGCGGAGGCGCTGGGCACCCTGGCCCTGGCCCACCTCGACGTCGCCGCCAACCGGCACGCCGACGCCGTGAACCGGCTGCGGGCGGTCGCCAGGACCGGCGACCCCCTCGTCGTCCGCGTCATGGCGACCCCGCTGCTCGTCGAGAGCGCCGCGCGCACCGGAGACGTCGAACGGGCGCGGGCCGCGCTGGTGATGCTGGACCGGTGGGCGGAGAGCACCGGCGACCCCGACCGCCTCGCTCTCGCTGCCCGCTGCCACGCGCTGCTCGCCGAGCCCCGGGACGCCGAGGAGCGCTTCCGGGAGGCGTTCGAGCTGCACCGGAAGGGAAGCTGCGCGTTCGAGGCGGCCCGCACCCAGCTGCTCCTCGGCGGCGTCCTGCGCCGCAGCCGGCGGCCGGGCGCCGCCCGCGAACACCTGCACGGGGCGCTGGAGACGTTCGAGCGGTACGGCGCGCGCCTGTGGGTGGAGCACGCCCGCCGCGAGCTGCGCGCGGCCGGCGAGGCGGTCCCGCCGTCCGTGACCCGCTCCGGGGCGGCCGGGCTGCTCACCGCGCAGCAGCTCCAGATCGCCCGGCTCGTCGCGGACGGCGCGACCAACCGGGAGGTGGCGGCCCGGCTGTTCCTCAGCCCCCGGACGGTCGAGCACCACCTCAGGAACATCTTCACCAGGCTCGGTGTCCGCTCACGCGTCGAGCTGGTGCGCGTGCTCTCGTGAGCGCGGCAGGTGATTCCACCGATGCGCCCAGGGTCCTGACGCCGGACAGTGACGGCTGTCAACCTCTCGCCGGGAACCCTCCGGCCGTGCCGGACCGCCGGCCCGTGTGGTTCCCGCTCACCCCCAGGGAGCGTGTCACTTGCCTTCACACCCCCCTTCCTCTCCCCGGCGCGTGCTCCTCGGCACGCTCGCGAAACTGTGGCTCGCGCTGGCGGTCGTCCTGGCGGGCGTCGCCGCCGCGCCCGCCGCGCATGCCGCCGCCAACCCCTACGAGCGCGGCCCCGACCCGACCGACGCGATCCTGGAGGCGGCCCGCGGCCCGTTCGAGACCTCCCGGACGGAGGTGCCCGCGCTCTCGGTGACCGGGTTCGGCGGCGGCACCATCTACTACCCGGCCACGACGAGCGCCGGCACCTTCGGCGGCGTCGCCGTCGCCCCCGGCTACACCGCCGACAGGACCAGCCTGGCGTGGCTCGCCGAGCGGCTGGCCTCCCACGGGTTCGTCGTCTTCAACATCGACACCCTCACCCGGCTCGACCAGCCGGACAGCCGGGGCCGCCAGTTGCTGGCCGCGCTCGACTACCTCACCCAGCGCAGCTCGGTCCGCGGGCGGCTCGACGCGGGCAGGCTCGGTGTGATGGGGCACTCGATGGGCGGCGGCGGCACCCTTGAGGCCGCCAGGGACCGCCCGTCGCTGCAGGCGGCCGTGCCGCTGACCCCGTGGGACCTCACCAAGATCTGGTCGGGCGTGCGGGTGCCCACCATGATCGTCGGCGCGGAGGCGGACACCATCGCCCCGGTCGCCTCACACGCCGAGCCGTTCTACCAGAGCCTGCCCTCCTCGCCGGGCAAGGCGTACCTGGAGCTCAACAACGCCACCCACTTCGCGCCGAACGTGCCGGACACCACCATCGGCAAGTACGTCGTGGCCTGGATGAAGCGGTTCGTCGACGACGACACCCGCTACACCAGGTTCCTGTGCCCCGGGCCGAGCGGCGGCCTGACCGTCGAGGAGTACCGGAGCACCTGCCCGTTCTCCTGACCGGCCTCGCCGCCAGATGACGACGGCGGCCGCCCGCGGGCGGCCGCCGTTCCGGGCTACTCGGAGGAGGGGTTCCACTGGACCGGCCGCGACCGGCTGGAGTTCGCGCGGCTGCTGCTGAAGTACGTGGACGCCGTCGAAGGGCTGCGCGACCGCGGCCGCTGACCCGGGCCTCCCGCCCGCGACCATGCCGGCCGGCGGGCAGGCGGATCCCAGGGTGACCCTGCCGGCTCAGGCGGTCTCCGCCGGGCAGTTGTGGTAGGCGGCGAGGAGCCAGCGTCCCTCCCGCCTGGTGAGAACCCAGGTCGCGATCACCCAGCGGGCGGCCGGGACCTCGGTCTCGCCGGCCATGAGCACGCCGCTCCTGCTGACCACCACGGCCGCGTCCTCGCCGGGGAACCTGACGCCGCGCACCTCGTCCAGGACCCTCGACCCTTTGAGCGGGCCGGCGAAGGCCGCCGCCATACGGGCCCTGATCTCCTCCTTGCCCGCCCGGTAGGAGCCGGGGAGGATCGAGGTCGCGTCGTCGGTGAAGTGCGCGACGAAGGCGTCGGCGTCGTTGTCCGCCCAGGCGGTGTACACGCCGTGCAGGACCTCTCGCACGGCCCTGTCGTCGGTGCCGGTCAGGGTGGTGGTGTCACCGTTCATGATGGTGCCTCTCGCTCTCGGGTACGGCCGGCGGCGCCGGCCGCTCGTCGTTCGCCGGTACATACCGGCCCGCCCGGCCGCACTCATCGCCCGGTCGTAGGTGAATCCTGAAGTCGCCGGCCGGAATTCCGCGCGGCCGATGACTTCCGGCGCCGCGTACGGTATGTACGACCGCGGCCGTTGCGGCCGCGCTCGGGGTGGACGAAGGGGAACGATGGCCGTCAGGAGCGACGAGGAGTTCACGCGGCGGACCGGCCCCTTCCGGGGCGAGCTGCTGGCCCACTGCTACCGGATGCTCGGCTCGGTGCACGACGCCGAAGACCTGCTCCAGGAGACTCTGCTGCGGGCGTGGCGCGCCTACGACCGGTTCGACGAGAGCCGTGCCTCCCTGCGCACGTGGCTGTACCGCATCGCCACCAACGCCTGCCTGAACGCCCTGGAGAGCCGCGGCCGCAGGCCCCTGCCGTCGGCGATCGTCCCCGCGGGCGACGACCCGAGGGAACCCCTGGTGCACGGAGGGGAGGTGGCGTGGCTGCAGCCGTTCCCCGACGCGATGCTCGGCTCCGCGGGGGATCCGGCGGCCGTGCTCGCCGCACGGGGCAGCATGCGGCTGGCGTTCATCGCCGCCGTACAGCTGCTGCCGCCCCGGCAGCGCGCCGTGCTGATCCTGCGGGACGTGCTCGAATGGCCGGCGGCCGACGTCGCCGCGGCTCTGGGGACGACGCCCGCCGCCGTGAACAGCGCCCTGCAGCGGGCGCGGGGGCGCCTGGGGGAGGCGGCCCCGGCCGAGGACCGCATCGGGGAGCCCTCCGATCGGCAGGCCCGTGAGCTGGTCGAGCGCTACGTGACGGCGTTCCAGAACGCCGACCTCGCCGCGCTCGAACGGCTGCTGACCGAGGACGCGGTCCTGGAGATGCCGCCGTTCCTGAACTGGTACGCCGGCCGGACGGCGTACCTGGGGTTCATCGCCCGCGTCTTCGCCCTGCGCGGCACCCGCTGGCGCATGCTGCCCGTCGCGGCGAACGGCCAGCCCGCCGTGGCCGCGTACGCGCTGGGGGAGGACGGGGCATACCACCTGCACACCCTCCAGGTGTTCACCGTCACCGGCCGGGGCGTCAGCCGCAACACCGTCTTCCAGGACACGCCGGTGTTCACGGCCTTCGCCCTCCCCGAGACCCTGTCCGCCGCCGTCAGGCCCGAGGCGACGGCTTCCGGAAGACCTCGATCAGGCTGGTGAAGCTGTCGGCGGCGTGCCCCTCGGCCATGCCCCGGCGGAAGACGTCCAGGACCGCCGCCGGCAGCGCGGGGTCGACCCCGGCGTCCTCGGTGGTGTGCAGGACGTGCTCCACGCTCGCCACCCCCATGGCCAGCCGGTCGACGTCGCCGTCGTGCCGTCCGGCGTCGATGCGCGGGGCGTAGAACCGCAGGAATCCCGGGATGGACTCCATGGCGGCGGCGGCGTAGGGCAAGTGCTCCTCGGCCGGGATCCCGTGGGCGTCGGCCAGCGCGAGGGCGTGCAGGTAGCTGAGCATGGTCGTCCAGAACATGTCCATCTGGATCTGGTAGTACAGCGGCGCGAGCCCCGGGTCGGCCCCCCGGTAGTCGGTGCCGGTCAGCACGCTCAGCGTGGCCTGATGGGCCTCGAACACCTCCTTCGGGCCGCTGTAGAAGGTGGACGACTCCGCCGTGCCGATTCCCGACGGCGGCACCTGCACCCCGCCGCTGAGGAACCGCGCGCCGCGCTCGGCCGCCCACGCCGCCGCCTCGCGCGCCTTCCGGGGGGTGTCGGAGCTGAGGTTCACCAGCACCCGCCCGCCGAGGGCCTGCTCGGCCGGTTCGAGGATCGCGTACATGGCGTCGTAGTCGGTCAGGCTCAGCACGACCAGCTCGTTGACGGCCAGCGCCTCGGCGACCGTGGCCGCCCGTACGGCCCCCCGGGCCACCAGCGCGTCCGCCCTGGCAGGGGTCCGGTTCCAGACCGTGACCGGGTGGCCGGCGTCGAGGAAGGCCTGTGTCATCGCCTGTCCCATGGGGCCGAGGCCGATGACGGTTACGGACTGCTTGCTCATCGAGATCTCCTCTAAAACGAACGTTCTACTCAGGACGAGGACAGTAGCACGACTAAAGCGAACGTTCTATTCGGTAGGCTGTCGCCATGAAGACCGACGCCGGGCCGGAAAGCGTCCTCGGCACCCGAGAGCGGATCGTCCGGGCGACGTCACGGCTGATCCAGCGGCAGGGCTACGAGGGGACGGGGCTCAAGCAGATCTCGCGGGAGGCCGGGGCCACGCTGGGCTCGGTCTACCACTTCTTCCCAGGGGGCAAGCAGGAGCTCGCCGTCGCCGCGATCCGGCACGGCGACGAGGAGTTCGCCGGCATCCTGCGGGCCGCGCTCGCCGGAGAGGACGACCCGGCGAAGGCCATGGTGGCCTGCGCCCGCGTCCTCGCCGAGGAGCTGCGGGCCTCGGAGTGGATGGACGGCTGCCCGGTCTCCGCCGCCGCCCTGGAGACCGCGGGGCGCATCCCCGAGATCCAGCAGGCCTGCGTGCGGGCGTTCGAGCACTGGCGGGGCCTGGTGTCGGAGAAGCTGATCCGGGCCGGCATCCCGGAGGGCGACGCCCGCGACCTCGCCTGCACCGTGGTCAACACCTTCGAGGGCGCCGAGATGACCGCCCAGGTGACGCGGAGCCAGGAGCCGCTCCTGGTGGCGGGCGGGCACCTGGCCCGCCTGGTCGCCTCCTACCGCTGAGCGGCGCGTCCCACCGGCGGCGGGTCTGGCCGCGCGCCCGGTGAGGGGGGCGGGACGGCCAGCGGGGTGATCAGCTCGCGCCGGGGATGGTGACGTTCTGCTCCTTGAAGTCGTAGCCGGTCTTGGTGGCGTCGTGCTGCAGGGCGTCCATGGAGTTCTTGCTCGAGTCGAGGTCGGCCTCGGTGGCGCTGCCGCCCTTGAGCCTGTCGGTGAGTCCGGTGAAGCTGCCGGTGACACCCTCGACGGCCTTGCAGAGCGTCGGGTTGGCGGCGGCGAAGCGCTTGGCGACCTTCAGCTCGTGCAGGGCGAACGCGCCCGCCACGGCGGCCTTGGCGAACGTGCGCTTGCGCTTCTCGGCCCCCTCCTTGAACCCGCCGCTGCGCAGGGGCTTGTAGATGTACCGATGGAACGCCCCGAGCGCGAGGCCCGCGTGCAGGGCGAAGCGGGTCTTGGCGAACTTCTTGGTGTTGCCTTCCGTCGGGCAGGCGGCGTTGTACTCACCCTCGTCGGTGGGCACCGCCGCCGCGCCGGTGGCGACCGCGCGCTCGGGGGTCACGGTGGCGGTATGGTTGCCGCCGCAGCCGCCGAGCAGCGCGACCGCCACCAAGGCGGCCGCCGGTACGGCGACGGATCGTGGACGACGTACAGCCACTTCTTCCCCCCGTGCAAGGTCGCGGCGCGACGGCTCCCGCATCCTGCCGGGTCCCGGGCCGCTCCAGGTGAACGGCTCCTCGCCGTTCACGGTCACCTTCCTTCCTCTTCCCGCGGTCGCGGCGCGAACACACTCCGTGATCGGAGCTTTACCGGTGGAGCGGATCAGGCCCGGCCGGCACGGGCGCGGAAGGCCGCGGTCTTGACGCGGTTCTGGCAGGCGGTGGAGCAGAAGCGGCGGGTGCCGTTGCGCGAGACGTCGACGTAGACGCGGTCGCAGTGCGGCGCGGTGCAGACGCCCAGCCGGTCGTGCAGCTCGCCGCCGAGCACGATCGCGAGACCGGTCGCGCACGGCGCCGCCCATCTGTCGGCCCACGACTCGCCCCTCCCGTGGAAGTGCAGGTGCCACGGTTCGCCGTCGTGCCGCTCCAGGTGGGGCCGGGCGTCGGTGCGTTCGAGCAGGTCGTTCACCCGGGCGGCCGCCCCGTCGACGTCGCCGCGGTCGACGGCCTGGAAGACCGCGCGCAGCTCGGCGGCGACCGCGGCCGCTTCCTCGGCCTCGTCGTCGGTCACCTCGCGGGCGAGGGGTCTCGACAGGCGCAGGGCCTCGGTGACGAGCGCGCGCCGCCGCGGCCCCTCCGGCACCGCGTACGGCCTGCCGTGCGCCTCGCCCGCCGTCAGCGCGTTCACCAGGGCCGCCGCGACCGCCACGACGGTATCGGAGTGACTGTTGAAGTTCACTTGACCGGTTACATCCTCACGTTCTAGGGTGTCACTACCGAAAGTCTAGACGACAGTTACCCGGAGGTCGTTGTGTCCGTTCTTCCTCGTCAGGTCGCCCTCGACTGGATCGAGCGGTGGGACCGCCAGCAGGAGGGGTACCTGCCCGACCGCGAGGAGCGTTTCGCCGCGCTGATCGACGCCGTCGAGGCGGGGGCCGGACGGCCCGATCCGCTGGTGCTCGACCTCGGCTGCGGGCCCGGATCGCTCGCCGCCCGCCTGCTCGACCGGCTCCCGGAGGCGACCGTCGTGGCGATCGACGCCGACCCGCTGCTGCTGGAGCTCGGCCGGGCGTCCAACGAGGGCAGGCGCGGGCTGCGCTTCGAGGACCTCGACCTCGGCGCCGCCGGGTGGGCCTCGGCGCTCCGCCTCGACCGTCCCGTCGACGCGGCGGTGAGCACCACGGCGCTCCACTGGCTGCCGGAGGCGGGCCTGCGCACGATGCTCTCCGAGCTCTGCAGGGTGCTGCGCCCCGGCGGGCTGTTCCTCAACGGCGACCACCTCGACGTGGCCGACGTCACCCCTGGCCTCGCCAAGCTCGAACACGCCATCCACGACCGCGCCACGCGGCGGCGCTTCGCCGGGGGCATGCCGGAGGACTGGCGCCAGTGGTGGGACGCGGTGGACGCCGACCCGGGGCTGGCGGTCCTGCGCGAGGAGCGCGAGCGGCGCAGGGAGACGGCCGCGCACCACGGTTCGGAGTCCGGTGACCTCTCCACTCACGTCCGGGTCCTGCGCGAGGCGGGTTTCGCCGAGATCGGGACGCTCTGGCAGAACGGCCACAACCGCCTTCTCTGTGCCATCCGCCCGTGAAACTGACATGATTGTGTGAGGTTTACGGGGAACGTCTTCTCCCGAGGTCATCGGGCTGTTTAGGGTCTGGCGCTATGACGGAGAGCACCTCTATCGAAGCGTTCATCGCCAACCTGCCCAAGGTCGAGCTTCACGTGCACCTGGTCGGGTCGGCCTCCGTGCCCACGGTCCTGGAGCTCAGGCGGCGGCACCCGGGCAGCCCGGTCCCCTCCACGGAGGAGGAACTGCGAGCCTTCTACGACTTCACCGATTTCAACCACTTCGCCACGGTCTACGAGGGGGTCAACGGGCTCGTCCGCCACCCGGAGGACATCGCGACGCTCGTGACCGGCGCCGCCCGCGACCTCGCCCTCCAGAACGTCCGCTACATCGAGCTGACCGTCACGCCGTACTCCCACCAGCGGATGGGCATGCCGATGCGCGCGATCACCGAGGCGCTCGACCTCGCGGCCCGGCAGGCGGCCGAGCACGGCGTGCGGGTGGCCTACATCTTCGACATCCCCGGGGAGTACGGGCACGAGGGGGCGCGGGCGACGCTCGACCACGCCCTCGCCGAGCCGCCCGAGACCCTGGTCGGCTTCGGCCTGGCCGGCATCGAGCAGCACCGCCCGCCGTACCGCGACGCCTTCAGGGACGCCTTCCGCGCCGCGACGGCGGCGGGCCTGCACAGCGTGCCCCACGGCGGCGAGATGACCGGGCCCGAGACGATCTGGGAGGTCATCGAAGGGCTCGGCGCCGAGCGGATCGGCCACGGCATCAGCTGCGTGCGCGACCCCCGGCTCGTCGCCCACCTGCGGGAGAGCCGGACCCCGATCGAGGTCTGCCCGACCTCCAACGTCTGCACCCGCCAGGTGCCCGACCTCGCCTCCCACCCGCTGCCCCGCATGCTGGAGGAGGGCCTCTACGTCACCATCAACAGCGACGACCCGCCCATGTTCGGCACCACGCTCCAGCGTGAGTACCTCACGGTGGCCCAGACCTTCGGCCTCGGCCACGCCGAACTCGCCGACCTCGCCCGCAACGCCGTTCGCGCGTCCTTCCTGGACGCCCAGGGCAAGGACGCGATCCTCGACGAGATCGACAAGGTGGCCGCGCAGCACTGACGGCGTCCATCGCCGGCGGCCGGGCACGTGCCCCGGCGGTCAGTGCCACGCTCCCGGCATCCCGTAGGACTCCAGGCCGGCCCCTCCCGCCGGTGGCGCGATACGGGCGCGCTCGCGTTCGGTGAGCGGGGGCAGCGTCGCCAGCACGGCGGCGACCACATGGGCGTACGGCGACGACTCGGCCTCCAGGGCGAGCAGCAGGGTCTCCAGGCCGGGGCGGTGCTCGCGCAGCAGCCGGACGGCCTGGTCGGTGGCGCCGCGCCCCGACAGCTCGCACACCACGGCGAGGTGATCGGGCGGCTGGGCCCCGCCGGCCTCGAAACCGGCGGCCCGGTAGGCCTCCTCGAAACGCCGGCGCGCCAGGGCCCGCCGCCGGGTGTCGCCGTAGGGACGGCCGTCCGGGACGACACCGGCCGGTCCGGTGTAGGGCAGGGCCGCGCGGCGGGAAGAGCCGGTCGGGTCAGGTGTAGGGCAGGGCCGTGGCGAGCAGGACGACGCCGACCGAGCCGACCAGGGACGCCAGCGCCATCGCGCGGGCGAACCCGGGACGTCCCGCGCCGGTGGCCCACCCGTGCACCCCCGCCGCCAGCATGACGGCGCAGAACAGCAGCAGCTTGACGGCGAGGATGCGGCCGTACCCCGGCTCGCCGAGGGAGGCCCAGGTGACGCCCTTGTGCCAGGCCATGGCGACCCCGCTGCCGATCTGGACGGGCAGGAACGCGGCGACGGTGAGCACCCCGAACCGGCGGCCCACCGCGTTCAGCAACCGGGCGCGATGGCCGGCCGAAAGCGCCCGCCGGGCCGGCGGGAGCAGCACCAGCGTCACCGTCAGCTGCCCGCCGACCCACAGCGCCGCCGACATCACGTGCAGGAAGCGGACGACCGACCACCAGGTCATGACGCTCCGATCTCACGCAGGGGATTCACGAGGGGAGTCCATGCTCCCGCGCCCTCTCCCCGCCCCCGGAACAGGCCCCTCGCCCGTCGCGGGCGAGGGGCCGGGGAGCGCGGTCAGGGGGAGGCGGGGCGGACCAGGCTCGGGGGGATCTTGGAGGCGGCGGCGCGGTCGAGCAGGAACAGCGTGCGCAGCCGTCCCCGCGCCCCGGCGGCGGGCACCTGGAGCGGGCCGGACTCCTGCAGCGCCAGGTGCACCGCCCCCGCCTTCTCCTCGCCGGCGGCGATGACCCACACCTCGCGGGCGGCCTGGAGGGCGGGGAACGTCAGGGAGATGCGCGTGGGCGGCGGCTTGGGGGAGCCGTGCACCGCGACGACGGGACGCTCCTCGTGCAGGGCCGGCATCCCGGGGAACAGCGAGGCCACGTGGCCGTCCGGCCCCATGCCGAGCATCAGGACGTCGAACGACGGCACAGGCCCGTGATCCTCGGGCCGGGCCGCCTCGCGCAGCTCGGCGGCGTAGCGCTCGGCCGACTCCTCGGGGGTGACCCCGGCGTCGGGGCCGCGCATCACGTGCACGCGGGCCGGGTCCACGTCGACCTGGTCGAGCAGAGCCCGGCGCGCGCCGGTCTCGTTCCGCTCGGGATCGCCGGTGGGCAGGAAGCGCTCGTCGCCCCACCAGATGTCGAGGTTGCGCCAGTCGACCGCGTCGCGGGCCGGGGTGGCGGCCACCGCGGCGAGCGAGGAGATCCCCATGCCGCCGCCGGTCAGCGCGACGTGCGCCGACCCCTTGGCGGCCTGGGCGTCGACCAGCCCGGTGATCAGCCGCGCGGCCACCGCCTGGGCCAGCACGTCGGCGTCCCGGTGCACGAGAACCGAGGGAACACTCACGAGTAGAACCGTCCTTCGATCATGGATGTGCCCGGCACCCCCCGATGTCCCGAAATGTCGGGCGCGAGTGGGGGTGCCGGGCGGATAGGACAGAGAATCAGGAGCCGTCGTACCGGGCGATGCCGTTGAGCGTCTCGGCGTACACCTCGTCGGGATCGAGGCGCCGCAGCTCCTCGGCCAGCAGGTCGGACGTCGGCCGCCGGGCCAGGGCGACCTGGCGGTTCGGCTGGCCGGGCCGCAGCAGGGTCGCCGTGCGGGAGTCCTGCCGCTCCACCGCCACCTCGCCGTCGTCGACCCGCAGCCGCACCGCCGTCAGGCCGGGCCCGCTGGACTCGGCGACCTTCACCGGGGCGTCGAGCTTCTGCGAGAGCCACTCGGCGAGCAGCGCCGCGCTGGGGTGGTTCGGCTCCCCCTCGACGACGCCGTCACGGACCTTCCCGATGGGCTGGTCGAACGCGGCGGCGAGCAGGCTGCGCCACGGCGTGATGCGCGTCCACGCGAGGTCGGTGTCGCCGGGCGTGTAACCGCGCAGGCGGTCCTTGATCGCGGCGACCGGGTCGCGGGACGAGCGGGCGTCGGTGATGCGGCGGTGGCCGAACGCCCCGACCGGGTCGTTGCCGGGCGAGGTGGGAGCGTCACCGGGCCACCAGACCACCACCGGGATGTCGGTCAGCAGCAGCGGCGACAGCACCGAGTCGGCGTGATCCCTCAGCTCGCCGTACAGGCGCAGCAGGACGACCTCGCCGGTCGTCAGCTCGCCCACGCGGATCTCCGCGTCGAGACGCGTCGGCTCCTCCCGCTCCCGCGGGATGACCGCGAGGATACGGGAGGGGTGCTCGCGGGACGCCTCGGAGGCCGCGCGCACCGCGTCGTACTGGTGACTCTCGTCGCACACCACCACCAGCGTGATCACCATGCCGACGGCGGGCGCGCCGACCTGGTGCCGCAGCCGGGTGAGCTGAGCGGCGATGTCGGAGGCCGTCGTGGACCCCATGAGGAAACTGGTCACAGTGCCTCCCGCGTTCGATCGAAAAGCCCGTCGGAAACCGTGGCGTCGCGCGCGTCGATCACAGCCGCCTCCAGGCGCGTCCGTCGCGGGCCATGAGCTCGTCGGCGGACTTCGGGCCACCGGTCCCCGCCGGGTAGCCCTCGGGCTGCTGCTCGCTCCTGGCCCAGAACTCCTCGATGGGGTCCATCACCTTCCAGGACAGCTCCACCTCCCGCTGGTGCGGGAACAGCGGCGGGTCGCCGATGAGCACGTCGAGCAGCAGTCGCTCGTAGGCCTCGGGGGAGGACTCCAGGAACGCCTCGCCGTAGGCGAAGTCCATGTTGACGTCCCTGACCTCCATGGCCGTGCCCGGCACCTTGGAGCCGAACCGGACGGTGATGCCCTCGTCCGGCTGGATCCGGATGACCAGGGCGTTCTGCCCGAGGATCTCGGTGTCGGTCTTGCTGAACGGCAGGTGCGGCGCCCGCTGGAACACCACCGCCACCTCGGTCATCCGCCGTCCGAGCCGCTTGCCGGTGCGCAGGTAGAACGGCACGCCCGCCCAGCGGCGGTTGGCGATCTCCAGCTTGATCGCGGCGTAGGTCTCGGTCCTGGAGTCCTGCGGGATGCCCTCCTCCTCCAGGAAGCCCTTGACCGGGACGCCGCCCTGCCAGCCGGCGGTGTACTGACCCCGCGCGGTGGCCAGGCTGAGGTCCTCCGGCAGCGTGATCGCCTCCAGGACCTTCTCCTTCTCCCTGCGCAGCGGGGCCGCGCCGAAGGCCGTCGGGTCCTCCATGGCGACCAGTGCCATCAGCTGGAGCAGGTGGTTCTGGATGACGTCGCGGGCCGCGCCGATGCCGTCGTAGTAGCCGGCCCGGCCGCCCACGCCGATGTCCTCGGCCATGGTGATCTGCACGTGGTCGACATAACCGCGGTTCCAGATCGGCTCGAACAGCGTGTTGGCGAACCGCAGCGCCAGGATGTTCTGGACGGTCTCCTTGCCCAGGTAATGGTCGATGCGGAAGACCGAGTCGGGGCTGAAGGCCGAGTGGACGATCGTGTTGAGCTCGCGGGCGGTCTCGAGGTTGTGCCCGAACGGCTTCTCGATCACGACGCGCCGCCAGGAGCCCTCCGGCGGCTTGTGCAGGCCGGTGCGCTTCAGCTGCTCGATGATCGTGGTGAAGGCCTTGGGCGGCGTCGAAAGATAGAAGGCGTAGTTGCCGCCGGTGCCGCGGGTCTCGTCGATCTCCTTGAGCGCCATGACGAGCGCGTCGAAGGCGCCGTCGTCGTCGAACGACCCCGGGACGAAGTGCAGGCCCTCACTGATCTGCTTCCAGACCTCCTCCCGGAAGGGAGTGCGGGCGTGCTCCTTGACGGCGTCGTGGGTGATCTGGGCGAAGTCCTGGTTGGCCCAGTCGCGCCGGGCGAAGCCGACCAGGGAGAAACCGGGGGGCAGCAGCCCGCGGTTGCCCAGGTCGTAGATCGCCGGCAGCAGCTTGCGCCGGGCCAGGTCGCCCGTCACGCCGAAGATCACAAGGACGCACGGCCCCGCCACCCTCGGCAGGCGCTTGTCCCGCGGATCCCGCAGGGGGTTCGCCTCCACCACCTCCATCGTCGTCGCGGTGCTCGCGACCGCCTGCGCGGCTGCCACGGCTTCGTCGTGAGAAACCGTCGAAAGCTCCCCACTGTGCCGCATGGCGAGCTCGATCTCGTGTACGGAGGGCGCGGGCGCGCCCTGGTCTACCGGATCAGCGGAACGCGCCGCACCGTTCTGCGGTGCCGTGTCCGGCTGTTCGCTGTCGTTCATCAAACCTCCCGTGCGGCGGCGAGCAGGTGCCTGACACCGGCCTCGCGATCGGTCAGGTGCAGGCGTACCGCCGGACGCCCGCGCCTGCGGAGGGCGTCGAGGTCGCCGAGGGCCTGGGCGAGCTCGAGCCTGCCCAGGGTGTACGGCCTGCCCGGCACCTCGAGGTCCTGGTCGACGGCTCCCGTGATCTGCAGGAAGACGCCGTTCTGCGGGCCGCCCTTGTGGTACTGCCCGGTGGAGTGCAGGTAGCGGGGCCCCCACCCGAAGGTGACGGGCCGGTCGGTGCGGATCGCGAGCAGCCCCTGCAGGCTCGCCGGATCGTGCGCCGCCCAGATGTCGGTCATCTCCTCGAACGACGCGTCCGGCGGCACCGGCGCGTCGAACGCGGCCTCGCGGTCGAGGAAGGCCAGGATCGCGAGGTAGCCCCGCTCGGGGATGTCCTTGAGCAGGGCGGTCAGGACTCCCGGAAGGTCCTTGACGTGTTCGGGCAGGTCGCCGTACACCTCGACCGGGCCGTCGACCAGCGCCGGCGTGCCCGTGGGCAGCGGCCCGTCGCCGGCCTCGTCCAGGATGCGGGTGGTGTTCTCCTTCGACTCGGCGACGTTCGGCTGGTCGAAGGGGTCGATGCCGAGCGCGCGCCCGGCGACCGCGGTGGCGTACTCCCACATCATGAACTGCTCGCCGAGCCGTCCGTCGACCTGGACGTCCGCCTCGGTGTCGATGCCGGCGACGATCTCGTCGGGGGCCTCGGTGGGGTCGGCGCCGACGACGGGCAGGATGCCCTTGCCCTCCTTGCCGGTGGACTCGGCGATGAGCTGCTCGATCCAATCGGGCAGCTGGTTGATGGGGGAGAGGCCGTCCTCCAGCACGAGCTTGTCGCGCCCGGCCAGGGCGGCGGCGCCGAGCGCGGCGCCGAGTGCCAGGCCGGGATTGTCCTCGGTCTCGCCCAGCCGCCGCCGCGCGTCGGCCGCGTCGTCGAGCAGGGGCCCGACCTCGGCGCCCGCGAGCGCGCTCGGCACCAGGCCGAACGCGGTGAGGGCGCTGTAGCGGCCCCCGACGTTCGGTTCGGCCAGGATGAGGCTGTACCCGGACTCGATCGCCAGTTGCTCCAGAGGCGTGCCGGGGTCGGTCACCACGATGATGCGGTCGGCGGGGTCGATGCCGGCCTCGCGGAAGGCCTTCTCGTAGACGCGGCGGATGCCGTCGGTCTCGGCGGTGGTGCCGCTCTTGCTGGACACCACCAGCACCGTCCGCTCCAGCCGGTCGGCCAGCGCGCGCCGTACCTGTCCGGGGTCGGTGGTGTCGAGGACGGTCAGCGGCACGTCGTAGGTCGCGCAGATGACCTCGGGGGCCAGCGACGAGCCGCCCATGCCGGCGAGGACGACGTGCTCCAGGCCCTCGGCGCGGACCCGTTCGACGAGCTTGGTGATCTCCGGCAGCAGCTCGCGGGAGGTCGTGGGAAGGTTGAGCCAGCCGAGCCGGATCTTGGCCTCCTCCTCGGCCCCGGGCCCCCAGAGCGTCGGATCGCCCTCGGCCAGGGCCTGGGGCACGCCCTCGCCGACGAGCTCCCGCACGGTCTCGGCGGCCGTCTCGGCTACCGCGTCGTCACCGAACGTTACGGACATATTCATCCTTAAAGGTCTCTCGTCACAGGGACAGACCCCGGCGGACGCCGGGCCGGGCCGCGTCGAGCGCCCCGGCCGGCCTGCCCCTGGCGGTCAGGAAGCGATGTCCGTCGGCCGTCAGCGGGCCTTCTCGAGCTCGGACGTCACCGTGCCGAGGAGCTCGTCCCAGGAGGTGACGAACTTCTCGACGCCTTCGTCCTCGAGGACCTTCACCACGTCGTCGTAGTCGATGCCGGCCTGCTTGAGGGCGGCCATCGTGTTCCACGCCTCCTCGTAGGAGGGGCGGACGGTGTCGCCGGTGATGCCGGCGTGGTCGGCCACGGCGTCCAGGGTCTTCTCGGGCATGGTGTTGACCGTGCCCGCCGTGACGAGCTGGTCGACGTACATGGTGTCGGCGTAGTCGGGGTTCTTCACGCCCGTGGAGGCCCACAGCGGACGCTGGGGACGCGCACCGGCGTCCTGCAGCGCCTGCCAGCGCGGGGTGTTGATGAAGTCCTCGTAGGCGGCGAACGCCAGGCGGGCGTTGGCGATGGCGGCCTTGCCCCGCAGCTCCAGGGCCTCCGGCGTGCCGATCTTCTCCAGCCGCTTGTCGATCTCGGTGTCGAACCGGCTGACGAAGAACGACGCCACCGACTCGATCTTGCTGAGGTCGAGACCGTTGGCCTTCGCGCGCTCCAGGCCTTCCAGCCAGGCCTCCATGACCGCGCGGTAGCGCTCCAGCGAGAAGATCAGCGTGACGTTGACGCTGATGCCCTCCGACAGCGCCTGCGTGATCGCCGGGAGTCCCTCGACGGTCGCCGGGATCTTGATCATCGTGTTGGGCCGGTCGACGAGCCACCACAGCGCCCGCGCCTCGGCGATCGTCTTGTCGGTGTCCAGCGCGAGACGCGGGTCCACCTCGATCGACACGCGGCCGTCCTGACCGCCGGTGCGCTCGAACACCGGACGCAGCACGTCGGCGGCCCAGCGGATGTCGTAGGTCGTGATCGCGCGCACCGCCTCCCCGACGTCCACACCACGCGTCGCAAGGTCGTGCAGCTGGGTGTCGTAGGCGTCGCCCTTGCTCAGCGCAGAGGCGAAGATCGTCGGGTTGGAGGTGACGCCGGTCACCTGCTTGTCGCGGATCAGCGCCTCGAGGTTCCCGGTGCGCAGGCGCTCACGGCTGATGTCGTCGAGCCAGATGGACACGCCCTGCTCGGTGAGGCGCTTCAGGTTTTCGCTCATGTCTAAAGTCCCCTAGTTTCCGGTGGTCTGGCCCTTGTCGGCCCCGGTCTTCGCGAGGCTGCCCTTGGCCGCGGCCGCCACACGTTCGGCGGTCAGGCCGAACTGCTCGTACAGCGTCTTGTACGGCGCCGAGGCACCGAAGTGTTCAAGGCTCACGACCTCACCCTCCTCACCTACGAACTGCAGCCAGCCGAGGGCGATTCCCGCCTCGACGGCCACCCGGGCGCGGACCGCGGGGGGCAGCACCGTCTGCTTGTAGGCGTCGTCCTGGGCGTTGAACCACTCCACGCACGGCATCGACACCACGCGGGTGGGGATGCCCTCGTCCTCCAGCAGCTTGCGCGCCCCGACGGCGAGCTCGACCTCGCTGCCGGTGCCGATGAGGATCACCCGGGGCTGCCCGTCGGAGGCCTCCTCCAGGACGTAGCCGCCCTTGGCGACCTTGTCGAAGTCGGCCGTGCCCTCGTACACCGGGAGGTTCTGCCTGGTCAGGGCCAGCGCCGCCGGGCGGTCGGTGTGCTCCAGGACGGCCTTCCACGCGCCCGCGGTCTCGTTGGCGTCGGCGGGACGCACGACGTCGAGGCCCGGGATCGCGCGCAGCGCCCACAGGTGCTCCACCGGCTGGTGGGTCGGGCCGTCCTCGCCGAGCCCGATGGAGTCGTGCGTCCAGACGTAGGTCACCGGCAGCCCCATGAGGGCGGCCAGGCGCACCGACGGGCGCATGTAGTCGGAGAAGACCAGGAACGTGCCGCCGTACGGGCGGGTGCCGTCGTGCAGTGCGATGCCGTTGAGGATCGAGCCCATGCCGTGCTCGCGGATGCCGAAGTGCAGCGTGCGGCCGTACCGGTTCCCCGGGAACGCCTTGGTCTGGTACTCCTCCGGGATGAAGGACGGCTCGCCCTCCATGGTGGTGTTGTTGGACTCGGCGAGGTCGGCCGAGCCGCCCCACAGCTCGGGCAGCACCGGGGCCAGGGCGTTCAGCACCTCGCCCGAGGCCTTGCGGGTGGCCATCGACTTGCCCGCCTCGAAGGCCGGCAGGGCCTCGTCCCAGCCCGCGGGGAGCTTGCGGGCGCTGATGCGGTCGAACAGCGCCGCCCGGTCGGGCTCGGCCGCGCGCCAGCTCTCGTACCGCTCGTTCCACTCGGCGCGCAGCGCACGGCCGCGGCCGACGACCTCACGCGCGTGCTCCAGCACGTCGGCGGGCACGTCGAAGTCCTTGGCCGGGTCGAGGCCGAGGATCTCCTTGGTGGCGGCCACCTCGGCGGCGCCCAGCGCGGAGCCGTGGATCTTGCCGGTGTTCTTCTTGTTCGGGGCGGGCCAGCCGATGATCGTGCGGAGCTTGATAAGGGTCGGGCGCTCGGTCTCCTCGACCGCGGCGCGGTAGGCGTCGTACAGCTTCTGGACGTTCTCGACGTACTCGCCGGTCTCGGTCCAGTCGACGCTGATCACGTGCCAGCCGTACGCCTCGTAGCGCTTGGCGACGTCCTCCGACAGGGCGATCGAGGTGTCGTCCTCGATCGAGATGTGGTTGTCGTCGTAGATGACGTTGAGGTTGCCCAGCTTCTGGTGGCCCGCGATCGCGCTGACCTCGTGGCTGATGCCCTCTTCGATGTCGCCGTCGGACACGATGCACCAGATGCGGTGGTCGAACGGGCTCGCCCCCTGCTCGGCGTCGGGGTCGAACAGGCCCCGCTCCCGCCGCTGCGCCATCGCCATGCCGACCGCGTTGCCGATGCCCTGGCCGAGCGGGCCGGTGGTGGTCTCCACACCGAGGGTGTGGCCGTGCTCCGGGTGGCCCGGCGTGAGGCTGCCCCACTGGCGCAGCCCGGCGATGTCCTCGATCGTCAGGCCGTAGCCCGACAGGAAGAGCTGGATGTAAAGGGTGAGACTGGAGTGCCCGGCGGACAGGACGAAGCGGTCGCGTCCCGTCCAGGCCGGGTCGGAGGGGTCGTGGCGCAGGACGCGCTGGAACAGCAGGTACGCGGCGGGCGCCAGGCTCATGGCGGTGCCCGGGTGCCCCGAACCCGCCTTCTCCACCGCGTCCATCGCGAGGGCGCGTATGACGTCGACCGTGCGCCGATCGAGGTCGCTCCACTCAAGGTCTGGCACGAGTTCGCTGCTCAACTGCTCGATCTCCTATTTTCTTCGGCGCCGGTTCGGCTGGCGGCCCGTCCGGCCAGGTCTTTCTCTCCCCACACCGGACCTTAACGGGTCGATCCCCTCACCGTAGTTGCCTGGTGCGTCCAATATGTGACCGGGGAATGCGGTGTTGCCGTCGGGTAGGGACCTGCCCCTCCACGGCGAGTCGGAACGCGATCCTCGTCACCCGCCGCGACCCATGGCGCGGCGTACGGAGGGAGCCGGCCGCCGGACCTGCGGGCCTGCTCACCAGCGCGGATAATGTCCTGGTCAGAGGCACCCGCTCAGGCGGCATTCGCCCCCGATGCCGGGACCGACGACTCCTCGCACTACAGTGAGTCTTCAGCGTTGGCTCATGCCCGCAATCACGGATCCGCTCTAATCAGAGGTTACGCGTTGACCCCGCAACACTTGGAAGCGCCTTGACGGTGCTGACGACCAAGCCGCCGACGGCCGCCCTCGAAGGCACGCGCCGCACGACGCTCGCCACCGTGCGGGCGTACGTCGCGCTGACCAAGCCGCGGATCATCGAGCTGCTGCTGATCACGACGCTCCCCGTCATGTTCCTGGCCGCGCACGGCTTCCCGCCGTTGTGGACGGCCGTCGCCACCCTCGTCTTCGGCACCCTGTCGGCGGGCAGCGCGAACGCGCTGAACTGCTACATCGACCGTGACATCGACGCCACGATGCGGCGCACCCGCCGCCGCCCGCTGGCCCGGCACGAGGTCTCGCCGAGGAACGCGCTGATCTTCGGCGTCGTGCTGGGCGCCCTGTCGACCCTCGGGCTCGGCCTGAGCGTGAACTGGGTCGCCGCGGGGCTCGCGCTGGCCGCGATCCTCTTCTACGTCTTCGTCTACTCGATGATGCTCAAGCGCCGCACCGCGCAGAACGTCGTGTGGGGCGGCATCGCGGGCTGCATGCCGGTGCTCATCGGGTGGGCCGGCATCACCGGGCGGCTCGACTGGGCTCCGGTGGTGCTGTTCGGGGTGGTCTTCTTCTGGACGCCCCCGCACACCTGGACCCTCGCGATGCGCTACCGCGAGGACTACGCCGCCGCCAAGGTGCCGATGCTGCCGGTGGTCGCCACCGAGCGTCGGGTCGTGCTGGAGTGCATCGCCTACACCTGGGCCACCGTGATCTGCTCGCTGCTGCTGTGGCCGATCGCCGGCACCACGCCGCTGTACGGCGTCACGGCCGCCGTCCTCGGGGCCGTCTGCCTGTGGGAGGTCTACCGCCTCAACGCCCGCGTCAAGGCCGGCAAGACCGGCGTGGCGCTGCGGCCGATGCGCTTCTTCCACTGGTCCAACGCCTACCTGGCCCTGCTGTTCCTGGCCGTGGCGGTCGACTCGCTGCTCTGACCTTCGCGGTCCCTTTCGGCTCACGACGCCGGGGACCTCGGGAGCCCTCATCGACGGAGGGTTTCCCCGAGGTGCCCGGCGTTTTGCCATCCGTCGTGATCGTCCGCACGTATTTGACCGTTTCGGTCATCCGTTGTCGAGGGGTGCGGCACAATGATCAATCGATCGCCGCCCGGCAGGCGGGCGGCGACGTGACGAACAAGGGGGCAATGAATGCACCGGTCTCTCAAGACCGTGTTCCTCGCCGCGGCGCTGTCGCTCGGAGGCGTGGTCGCCAACCCGGCCCACGCGATCGCCGCCTCCTACTCGCCCGAGGGCGTGTGCGGATCCGGCTTCTCGGTGGTGAAGCACGACGGCAAGCGTGCGGTGAAGACCCCTTCGGGCACGGTCTTCGGTTACATCTACCTGCTGTACAACGCCCGTACGGGCCAGAACTGCGTGACCACGATCAAGACGCAGTACGTCGGCACCAAGACCATCACCAGCGCCCAGCTGGAGGTCCAGGGCGGCGGCAAGAAGAGCGACATCCGGTCCTACAAGTACTACGCCGGCCCGGTGAAGCTCTACGGCAAGGGCAAGTGCGTCAAGTACTACGGCACCGTGGCCGACACCCGGGCGCAGGGCGAGATCGCCCAGGGCGGCCGTAGCTCGTGGGGCAACTGCGGCAAGGGCTGATCCCGGGCCCTTCCCGTACGACGCCGCCTCCCGTCCCAGCCGGGAGGCGGCACCAGGCCCTGACACCGCCAGGCGAGGGACGGGTCAGCGCGTGACGACCGTGACGTAGGTCTTGCGCATCGTCTCGTGGACCTCCCAGGTGCCCCGCCAGCCGTCCGGCAGGACCACCGTGGAGCCGGGCGCGAGCTCCACCACCTGCCCGTCCTCGCCGCGCAGCGTCGCGCGCCCCGCGAGGATCTGGCAGATCTCGTGGAAGCCGTCCCGCACGGCCGTGAACGTGCCCGGCCCGCACTCCCAGATCCCCGCCTCGGCGCCGTCGCGGGCGGCGCCCCACAGCACCAGGGTGCTCTCCTTCTGGCCGGTCAGGCTGGTCGGCTTCGGCCCGGCGGCGGGCAGCGCGGCGCCGCCCGCGTCCGCCAGGTGCGTCAGCGCGCTGGACGTCTCGCTCACTGTCGTCCCTTCTCGGATGAACCGGTCCTCAGCGGCCGGATATGAGATTGGCCACACGGGCGTAGGCGGACGTGCGGCCCATCTGGGCGTTCTCGTGCCGGTCGGCGGCACGGAACAGCGCGTAGATCATCTGCACGCCGATCCACCGCAGCGGCTCCGGCTCCCACTGGCGGACCTGGCGCCCGACCCACGGCAGGCCGGTCAGCTCGGTCTCCCGCCGCAGCACGAGGTCGCGCAGCGTGCGGCCGGCCAGGTTCGTCGTGGTCACGCCGCTTCCCACGTACCCGCCGGCCCAGCCGAGCCCGGTCCGGTGGTCCACGTGGACCGTCGAGCACCAGTCGCGGGGCACTCCCAGCACCCCGCACCAGGAATGCTGGATCTTCGCCCCCGCGGTGGCGGGGAAGAGCGTCGTGAGGATCTTGTGCAGCGCCGCCACGGTCTGCGGCTGGGTCGCGCCCCGCACGTCGGTGCGGGAACCGAAGCGGTACGGCACGCCGCGCCCGCCGATGGCGATGCGGCCGTCCGCGGTGCGCTGGGCGTAGCAGTAGGCGTGCGCCTCGTCGCCGAGCAGCTCGAACCCGCCCCAGCCGATGCGCTCCCACACCTCCTCGCCCAGCGGCTCGGTGACGATCATCGAGCTGTTCATGGGCAGCCACTGGCGGTGCTGGCCGCGGATGCCGGCGGTGAAGCCCTCGGTCGCCCTGATGACGTACTCGGCGGTGACCGTCCCGCGGTCGGTCACCGCGGTGGCCCTGCCGTCCGCGCCGCGGGGGCGGATCTCGCTGACCGTGGTGCCCTCGAAGATGTCGACGCCCAGGCCCTCCACGACACGGGCCAGGCCGACGGCGAGCTTGGCGGGCTGGATGCGCGCGCAGTGCGGGCTGTAGGTGGCCGACAGCGCTCCCGCCACGCTGATGCGCGACTCCTGCTCCTCCTTGGTGAGCAGCCGCATGTCCTCCTCGGCGAAGCCCCACGTCCGCAGCTCGGCGAGCTCCTGGTGCAGGCGGCGGTTCTGGGCGGCGTTGGTCGCCACGTGGATCAGGCCGCCCTTGTGGATGTCGGCGTCGATGCCCTCCGCCTTCGTGACCTCGATCACCTCGTCCACCGACGTGAACATCGCGTGCTGCAGGTCGATCATGGCCTGCCGCCCGCGGGCCCTGGCGTGCCGCTCCCGCGAGCCGGCGAACTCGGCCGACAGCCACCCTCCGTTGCGCCCGGAGGCGCCGAACCCGGCGAACTCCTTCTCCAGGATCGCGATCCGCAGGTCCGGCTGCGACTTCTTCAGGTAGTACGCCGTCCACATGCCGGTGTAGCCGCCGCCCACGATGGCCACGTCGTAGTCACGTGCCCCCGGCAGCGCGTCCCGGCGCGCGGGCAGCCCGATCTGGCGGTACCAGAACGAGACGCCGCCGTTGGCGAAGTCACGCGTCAGGGGGGTGCCGTTCAGTCCTTTGCCGCTCACGCGACCTCCTCGATGCTCTTGATGCCGTGCCCGCCGGCGGCCTGACCCGGGACGCTCATGTGAAGACCGCCTCCACCTCGGGGTCGTCCGCGAGGATCACCGAATCCCGCACGCGCCAGGTCAGGGTGACCTCGTCGCCCCGCCGGGCGTCGCTCAGCGCACCCGCCTGCTCGCGCACCAGCGCCGGGGAGCCGTCGGGGAGCGTGAGCTCCAGCTTGCGGCTGGATCCCAGGTAGATCTCCCCGGCGACGGTGGCCGGAAGCGCGTTCCAGCCGGCGCCGGGCTCGTGGCCCGCCGGGCGCACCTCGAGGCGCTCGGGCCGTACGACGATCGCGGCGCGGGTGCCGTCCAGGCGGCCCGGGGCGCGCAGGTGGCGGGCGCAGACGCCGACCACCGAACCGTCGCCCTCCGGCGTCGCCTCGCCGCGCAGCACGGTCGACTCGCCGAGGAACTTGGCCACGAACAGGGTGCCGGGCCGCTCGTACAGCTCGCTCGCCGGGCCGACCTGCTCGATGCGGCCGTGGTTGAAGACGGCGATCCGGTCGGACAGGACCAGCGCCTCCTCCTGGTCGTGGGTGACGTAGACGAACGTCGTGCCGAGCTCGGCGTGGATGCGCTTGATCTCCAGTTGCAGCCAGTCGCGCAGCTTCTTGTCCAGCGCGCCGAGCGGCTCGTCCATCAGCAGCACGCGGGGGCTGTAGACGATGGCGCGGGCCACGGCCACGCGCTGCTGCTGGCCTCCCGACAGCTCCCGGGGGTAGCGGTGCCCGTAGTCGCCCAGGTGGACGGTCGCGAGCGCGGCGTCGATGAGCTCGGCGCGCCGCGCCTTCGGCACCCCGCGCCGCTTCAGCGGGTAGGCGATGTTCTCCGCCACCGTGAGGTGCGGGAACAGCGCGTAGTGCTGGAAGACCACGCCCATGTCGCGCTTGTGCGCCGGCGTCGACTCGATCGCCGTGCCGTCGACCTTCAACGATCCCGAGGACGGGCCGGCGAACCCGGCGATGATGTTGAGGGTGGTGGTCTTGCCGGAGCCGCTCGGCCCCAGCAAAGTCATGAACTCCCCGGGCTCGATGACCAGCGAGACGTCGTCCACGGCGGTGAAGTCGCCGTAGTGCTTCGACAGGCCGGTCAGCTCGATCCGGGCGCCGCGGCCGGCGAGGTCGTTGCCGGGCCGCGTCGCGCCGGAGACCGGCGCCGGGGTGGTGCTAGATGGCACGAGTGCTCACCTTGCCTTTCGAACCGGGCTTCGTGCGGGTCCTCGCCGGGGCGCTTCTTCGGGCGACGAAGAACGTGGCCGCGAGGACGAGCGTCGTCGTCAGCACGATGATCATCGTCGCGGCCGCCGCGATGGTCGGGTCGGTCTCGCGGGTCACGCTGGCGTACATCTTCACCGGCAGGGTCTGCAGGTACGGACTCTGGATGAACAGGGAGACGACGACCTCGTCGAAGCTGGTGACGAACGCGAACAGCGCTCCGGAGGCCACGCCGGGCGCCACCAGCGGCAGCGTGACCGTCCGGAAGGCCGTCCACATCCCCGCGCCGAGGCTCGCGGCGGCGTTCTCCAGGCGCCGGTCGAAGCCGCGCAGGCTCGCGGTGACCGGGATGATCACGAACGGCAGCGCGAGCACGGTGTGCGCCATGACGAACCCGGCGAGCGTCCCGACCAGCTGGAACTTCAGGAACACCGCGTAGGTGCCGATCGCCAGCACCACCCCGGGCACGATCATCGGCGCGAGCATCATCCCCTGCGCGGCGCCGAGGCCGGGCACGCGCGCCCGGGTGAGGCCGAGCGCCGCGGCCGTGCCGAGCGCCGTGGCCACCACGGTCACCAGCAGCGCCACCTGCAGCGAGGTCCACAGGGCCGAGGTCCAGGCGGTGTCGCCGAAGAAGTTGGCGTACCACCGGGTGGACCAGCCGTCCGGCGGGAACTTCAGCGACGGCTTGGAGGTGAAGCTGAGCGGGATGACCACGAGCACCGGCACCACCAGCCACAGCCCGACGACCGCGCACAGCGTCCACAGCAGCCCCCGCCCGAGGCGGGGCCCGGCGGAGGTACGGGAACCGGCGGCGCTCATCCGCTCACCCTCTTTCCGGCGCGGCGCAGCGAGACCGCGAGCAGGGCGATCATCGCCAGCGTCAGGCCGAGCAGCACGACGCCCATCGCGCCGCCGCGCCCCCACTTCAACAGGCCGCTGACCTGGGTGAAGATCTGCTGGGAGATCAGCGCGTCCGTCGGCGAGCCGAGCAGCGCCGGGGTGATGTAGAACCCGAGCGCGCTGATGAACACCGTCAGGCAGCCCGCCGAGACGCCGGGCAGCGACAGCGGCATGTACACCGTGACGAACGCCGTCGCCGGCCGGGCGCCGAGGCTGCGGGCGGCCGGGAGCAGCCGCCGGTCGATGCCCGACATCACGGCGTACAGCGGAAGCACCATGAACGGCATGAGCAGCTGCACCATGCCGATGATCACGCCGGTCTGCGTGCGGATCAGCCCGAACGGGCCGAGGCCGAACACCCCGAGGATCTGGTTGATCACGCCGGTGTCCTGCAGGAGGATCACCCAGGCGAAGGTGCGCACCATCAGGCTGGTCCAGAACGGCAGCAGCACCAGCATCGTCAGCACGCCCCGCAGGCGGGGGCCGGCCACCGTCATCGCGTACGCGTAGGGGTAGGACAGCAGCAGCGACACCAGGGTCACCCACAGGGCGGTGGTGAACGTCCGGGTCAGCGTGTCGAGGTTGGCCCGCTCGCCGAAGAACCACGTGAAGTTGCCGAGCCCGGGGGCGGGGTCGGTGAAGGCGTCCCACGCGACCACGGCCAGCGGGTACAGGAAGAAGACGGCGAGGGCGACCAGGGCGGGAAGCAGCAGCAGAGCCGGGCGTCGCGCGCCGGGCTCGCGGGCCGCCGCCCGCCCCTTGGCGGTGGGACGGGCGGCGGTGGTCAGTTCCAGGACCATGTCGTCAGCCTCAGCCGCCCAGCCAGGCGGACCACTTCTCGATCAGCGCCTGCTGGTTGTCGGCCCACCACTTGGCGTCGACCGGCAGAGCCTTGGCGGCGACGTCCGGCCGTGTGGTCAGGAACGAGGTGCCGAGCGCGTCCAGGTTCGGCTTGGCGTCGGTGTTGATCGGGGAGTAGGAGGTCAGCTCGGTGAGCTTCGCCTGCTGCCGTGCGCCCAGGTAGTAGTTGATCAGCGCCATGGCCGCCTTGGGGTTCTTGGCCCCCTTGGGCACGCCGATCGTGTCCATGATCGGCATCCACTGGTCCCACTGGATCTGGAACGGGGCGCCGTTCTTGACCGCCGCGTAGGCCCGGCCGCTCCAGAGCATGGCCATGTCGACCTCGCCGGACTCCAGCAACTGCTGCGACTCGGCCCCGGTCTTCCAGAAGACCAGGTCGGAGCGGACGGCGCTCAGCTTCTTGCCGGCCCGGTCGACGTCGAGGGGGTACAGCTTGTCCGGCGCGACGCCGTCGGCGACCAGTGCCGCCTCCCACGGTCCGGGCGCCGCGTCGCCGGGCACACCCGGGATGCCGCGCTTGCCGGGGTACTTCGCGGTGTCGAAGAAGTCCTTCCAGTCCTTGGGCGGGTTGGCCCCGAACTTCTTGGCGTTGTAGGCGAACACCATGCCGTACTGCATCGCCGGGACGCCGCACTCGGTGGCCAGGCCCTGCGGCACCTTCGACTTGTCGATGATGGAGTAGTCGAGCGGCTGGAGCAGCTTGCCGCACTGCGCCTGCGCCCAGATCGCGTCGCTGTCGACGACGTCCCAGGTCACGTTGTTGGAGTCGACCTGAGCCTTGATCTTGGCGTAGTCGGTGGGGCCGTCCTGAAGGACCTGGGCGCCCGACTCCTTGGCGAAGTCGTCCACGGCCGCCTGCTGCTGGCCCTTCTGGTAGACGCCGCCGTAGGAGACGAAGGTCAGGTTGACGCCTTTCAGCGCGTCCTTCTTCACGGTGCCGGCCTGGGGGGGGCCGGAGCCGAGGTCGACGGTGGCGGGACCGGCGGCGCCGCCACCACAGGCGGCGGCCAGCAGCAGGGACGCGGAGGCGGCGGCGAGTGAGAGGGAGCGGGTGACTTTGGACATGGTTCCCCTTTGGTAGCGGGTGTACGCGGGGCGTGTGGGGCGTCCCGGAAGGCGCACCGGTGGGGGCGCGGTCGGTGCGTGGGGTCGTGGAGGCCGTTCCCCGGCGTGGGCCGCGATGCGGGCCGTTCGGGAGGCGGTGAGTACGGAGAAGGGGACGGGTGGTCAGGAGGGGGTGGGCGGGCTGATCACCCACAGCACCTCGAGCGGCTCGGCGCCCTCGTTGACGACGCGGTGCGGGGTCGAGGTCCGGTACTCGATGCTGTCCCCGGCCTCCAGCTCGTAGCGCGTCGCCGACTCCGGCGGGCCGATCCATAACGTGGCCCGGCCGCGCAGTACCAGGAGGATCTCCTGGGACTCGCCGTGGCTGTAGGGCTCGTCCCCGGTGGAGGCCCCGGGATCGAACTCGCCGCCGTACATCTCCAGGTTCTGGAGGGGACGCTGCGAGATGAGGTACTTGCGGGTGCCCGGCCTGGTGGGTAACTCGGGCCGGTCGGACCGCCGGACGATCCGGTGTTCGACCACGTCGCCCTCGCTGAACAGGTCGGCCACGGTGAGCCCGAGCACTCCGGCGATCCGCCGGAGCATCCCGATGCTCGCGCTGGTGCGCCCGCGTTCGAGCTGGCTGATGAACCCGGGGCTGGCTCCCGCCTTGCCGGCCAGGTCGCGCAACGTCATCTGGCGCATGGCCCGGTACGCCCTGATACGCGCACCGAGCCGGACGGTGTCCGCCTCGGCCGCCGTCTCGGCGGGGTCCTGAGCTCCGGGTCCAAGCGCCATCAAACAATCCGATCTTTTTTACTAAACATTTTGTTTGCTAGCGATGAAGGGACTGTATAGACGTGTGAAGTGCATCTCAAGGCCCCCGTGCGTAACGAACCGGTCACATCCCCCTAAAACGCCTGATGGCGCCCGCCGCGGGAGTCATCCCGCCGCGAGCGCCACCTCGGGTGTCCTCGTTACGCCCGGTCCCACGTCACCGGCAGCCGGTGAACGCCGTAGATCAGCATGTCGGTGCGCAGCGGCACGTCCTCGGGGGCGACGGCCAGGCGGAGGGTGGGGAAGCGGCCGAACAGCGCCGGGTACCCGACCCGCATCTCGACCCGCGCCAGCTGCTGGCCCAGGCACTGGTGGATGCCGTGCCCGAAGGCCACGTGGCCGCCGGTCGGACGCAGCAGATCGAGGGTGTCGGGGTCGGCGAAGTGCCGCGGGTCGCGGTTGGCCGCCGGGATCGAGACCGTCACGGTCTCACCCGCCCTGATCACGTGTCCGTCCAGCTCGACGTCCTCCAGAGCCGTGCGGTTGCTGGCGGGGATGACGCTGAGGTAGCGCAGCAGCTCCTCCACCGCCTGGTCGGCCCTGCCCGGATCCTCGCGCAGGACGGCGAGCGCGCCCGGGTGGGTGAGCAGGGCGAAGGTGCCGAGCGCGAGCATGTTCCCGGTGGTCTCGAAGCCGGCGCCCAGCAGCACGAAGCCGATGTTCGTGAGCTCCTCGTCGGTCAGGTCGGCGGAGGTCAGGCCGCTGAGCATGTCGTCGCCCGGCCTGGCCCGCTTGGCCGCCACGAGCCCGCGCATGAACTCGTGCATCGCCGTGTAGGCGGCGACCATCTCCTCGGGGGAGACGTCCAGGCGCATCATCGCCGCCGACTGACGCTGGAAGCTCTCCCGGTCGCCGGCCGGCACGCCGAGCAGCTCGCAGATCACCAGCGCGGGGATCGGCATCGCGAACGCCTCCACCAGGTCGACCGGCGGCCCCTGCCGCTCCATGGCGTCCAGGTGCTCGGCGGTGATCTCCTCGATGCGCGAGGTGAGCGCTCGCATGCGCCGCACGGTGAACTGCCCGGTGAGCAGGTGGCGGTAGCGGGTGTGGTCGGGCGGGTCCATGCGGGTGAAGATCCCGGGAGGCGCCGGGCGGAGCTGCGCGGCGAGGCCCGACTGCAGGACGGGGGAGTGGTTGAGGTCGGCCCGCGCGCTGAAGCGCGGGTCGGCGAGGACGGCGCGGACGAGGGCGTGGCTGGTCACCAGCCACCCGATGTGGCCGTCGGGGTACGCCAGCCGGCTGACGGGGGAGTTCTCACGCAGCTCCGCGAGATCTTCCGGCGGATCGAACGGATTGGGGCGGACGGCCGGTAACGGTGCCGCCTCGGGGTCGGTGCTGGTCATCTCTGATCTCCTTCGACTGTTCCGGCCGGTCACGGACCGCCGGCCGTGCCGCGCGGGCGCGCGGTCACGTGGACGTCCGCTGGTGGCCGTAGACCCATTCGCGGTAGGGCGGGAGCAGCTCCTCCATGACCTCCACGGCCTCGGCGGCCGCGGCGGCCAGGACCCGCTGATCAGGCGGGGCGGCCGGCTCGAAGGCGTTCCGCACGACGTGGGCGAGCGCGTCGGCCCGCGCCCGTACGTCCATCTCGGCCGCCGCCGGGTCCAGGCTGTCCAGCAGCAGGAACCCGCCCTGCGTCGCGGTCAGCGCGTACACCAGGTCCGGCACGTCCTCCCGGAACAGGCCGTGCCGCGTCAGCAGGCCGACGAGCCTGGTGGTGGTGAGCAGCTCCTGGCCGCGGGCCGGGCTCTGGTTCATCCGCGCCTGCAACGGCTCGATCTCCCCGGTCATCATCGCCCGGAGCACGGCCCGGTCGTGGACGATCAGGAACGACGCCGCCAGCAGGCGGTGCGGCCGCACGGTGGCGGGGTCGCGGCGCAGTTCGTCCACGAGCTTCTCGACGTAGGTGATGGCCTCGCGCAGCAGCAGGGCCTCGAAAAGCTGCTGCTTGGTGCGCCAGTGCAGGTAGACCGTGCCCTTGCCGATGCCGGCCTGCCGGGCGATGTCCTCGATCGTCACCTTGCGGAAGCCGAGCCGCATGAGCAGCTCGGCCCCCGCGTCCAGGATCCGATCGGCCCGATCCGCGTCCTGCCTCGGTCGCCCCACCACGCCGCGCCCTCCTTTTTGACTTGTTGACTGATTTAGCTGATCTGGTCAACAAGTCACACCGTACTCCTGTCCGGGATGCCGTACAACGGGCGGTCCCCCGTGAGAGGGAGGGGTTTCCCCCGCCGAGGGGAGTCGGGGGCGGCCCTCCTTCGCGACGATCCTCACGACGACGAGAGGTCAGGGGGCGGCGTGACGCGAGGATCGGCGAGTGGGAGTGCCATCGGCGCGCGGTGGGTCGCCGTACGCAAGACGGCGGGGTACGGCGCGGCGCTGACGATGTCCTTCTACCTGGTCGTCAAGCTGATCTGGATCGCCGCCCTGCTCCGCGGGGGCGGGCAGGCCGGGATGGTGGTGCTCAACGCGGTCACCGTGGGGATGTCCGCCACCGGCGTCACCCTGGGGCTGGCGCTGGCGCGGCCGTGGGGACGCCGCCTCCCGGCCCCACCGGTGATCCTCATCGCCTGGGTGGCAGCGGGCTTCCTGGTCCCCATGCTCCCGTACATGCTGATCGGCGCCGGCATGCAGACGGCCGGGGCCGGCGCGGAGGAAGCGTCGGCCGCCGCGCCCGACTGGGACATGATCCTCATCACCGTCGGGTTCATCGGGATGGGCGTGGGGCTCGCCGTCGCCCTCCCGATCTACATGCGCGAGAGATGGCCGCACGCCTTCCTCGGCCGCGTCGGTGACGTCCTCTCCCGGAGCCAGGACGCTCCACGGTCCCCCGTCCGCACCGGGGAGTCCCGGCGCCGCCCGCCGCGGTTCGCCGCGCCGGCCACGGCGGCGGCCGTCGTCCTGGGGCTGCTGTGGCTCTACTGGGCCGCCGGCGGGACGCTCGGCCTCGACCCCGCCCACCGCGACCACTGGGACCTCAACGGCCGGCTGCTGAACGCCAGCGCGGGGATCTGGGCGCTGATCAGCGCCTGGAGCCTCCGGACGCTCACCCGCCACCGTCCGGCCCGGCTGCCGCTGTGGCTGCCGACGACCCTGGCCTTCGCGGGCTCGGGATCATTGTTCGCCTGGAGTTGCTGGAAGCTCCCCATGGCGATCCTCCGGCCCACCGGCTACGCGATGGCCGAGTACCTCCCCGTGGCCGTCCTCCAGCACCTCACGGGCATCGCCACGGGCGCGGCCGCCCTGGCCACCGTCCTACGGCTGACACGGCCCGGGAAAGGCGACGTCGCGGGGATGTGAAGATCTGCCGGTCCGCGGCGCGGCCGTGCAGGGCGGTCGCTGGGTCATCCGTCGTGATGAGGCCCCTGGTGAGAGGCCGGGTGCCGTACGAGGGGGCGGTGGTAGCGGAGTTCGGGGACGGGGGTGCCTTCGACCTCCCACGGCTTTCCGGTGCCGTCGGGGGTGAAGCCGGCGGAGGCGTAGAAGCGGCGGGCTCGATGGTTGGCCTCCAGGACCCACAGGACGAGCCGATGGAAGCGCCGTTCCGACGCCGCCTCCAGGGCCGCCTCCACCAGGGCCCGGCCGATTCCGGTGCCGATGAGCTCGGGCCGGACGTACAGGGCGTAGATCTCGCCGGTGCCCGGTTCGGCGTCGTCGTCGCGGTTCGGGCCCATGGCCAGCCAGCCCCGCACGGTGCCGTCCACCTCGGCGACGAGGTTCAGGACGGTGCCGTCGTTCCGCCTGAACCACTCCCGCCGGGCCCGGGCGTCGTCCTCGACGGACAGACCGTCGAGGTAGGTCTGGGGGACCATGCCGCGGTAGGCGGTCTTCCAGCCGGCTATTCGTACGGCCGACACCGGCTCGATGTCCGGTTCCTGCATCTCGCGGATGAGCAGCATGGGGCGAAGGGCCTCTTTCCGGTGAGGACGGGGCATTCACGCTAGTGCCTCCGCCCCGGGCGGGACGAGGAGGTTTCCACCTTGTTCTCGAGCTCCCGGATCTCGGTGGCGCCGGCCGAGTCGTCGACGCCGTGGTCGGCGGGCAGGCCGGGATCGACGTCGTCGTCGAGGATGAACATCCCGGCCCGGCCGCGGCCGCCAGGTCATACGCCGCCCGTATAGGGGCCCGGGAGGTGTGGAGGCGGCCGTGCGGGGGAAATCCTCACGGGGCCGGGAGACGGTCGTCAGGTGGGGTGATGCGGTGTGACGGGTCACGGGCCGGGCCGATGCGGTGGGGGGCGGGGCGGACACCTCGTGCCCGGTCGATTACGCTCGCGAACATGACGAACCTTGATCCCCGCTGGGTGCTTAAGGAACGCCCCTCCGTCGGACTGATCATCGGGCTCGTCGTGGCCGGGATCTGCGCGCTGGTGTCGTTCTCGTTCGACGTCTTCAACGGCGACCCGGTCCAGTTCTTCATCGCGCTCATCCTCGCGCTCGCGCCCGTGCCGCTGCTGCTGGCCGGGGTGCTCGCGCTCGACCGCATGGAGCCCGAGCCCCGCAAGGACCTGGCCTTCGCGTTCATGTGGGGCGCGGGCATCGCCGTGCTGGTCGCCGGCGTGCTCAACAGCCTCAACCTGAGGTACGTCACCATCGCCACCCAGGACCCGACCGGAGCCCGCAACCTGGTGGCGACCTTCGTGGCGCCCGTGGTCGAGGAGACCATGAAGGGCCTGGTGCTGCTCGGCCTGCTGCGCTGGCGCCGCCACGAGCTCGACGGGCCGACCGACGGCATCATCTACGCCAGCATGGTCGGGCTCGGCTTCGCCATGAGCGAGAACGTCAGCTACTACATCATGGCCCAGGACATGAACGGCGTGCAGGGGCTGGCGGTGACGGTGGTGCTCCGCGGCGTGCTGTCCCCGTTCGCCCATCCGCTGTTCACCTCGCTGATCGGCATCTCGGTGGTGTACGCCGCGCAGAGCCGCAGCCCGATGCGCGGCGGGGTCATCTTCCTCGGCTGGCTCGGCGCGATCACCCTGCACGGCACCTGGAACGGCTTCACCTCCTACGCGGGCATCCTCGGCCTGGCGCTGGCGTACCTGCTGCTGATGATCCTCTTCTTCGTCGAGCTCGGGGTGATCGTCAGGGACCGCAAGCGCATCGTCGGCCTCATCCAGCGCTACCTGCCGCCGTACGGAGGGCTCGGCCTGGTCACCGACGTCGACGTGTTCATGCTTTCGTCGCTGCAGGGACGCAGGCAGGCGCGGCAGTGGGCCAAGGCGTACGGCGGCCGTGCGGGGCTGCGGGCCATGCGCGACTACCAGCTCGCCTCCACCGAGCTCGGCCTGCTCCACGAGAGGGGAGTGCGCGGCGTCATCGACAGGGACTCCTTCGAGGCGCAGCGCGAGGCCCTGCTGGCCTGCATGAGCGCCGCCAAGGCGGCCTTCCCCGTGCCCGAACGTCACCGCGACGGGATCTCCAGGGGCGTGGCCCCGCCCGGCTACGCGCCGGGCCACGACCCCCGCCATCCGGCCTCGCCCTACCCGCCACCGGACGTCTTCCCTCAGGAGCCGTACCCGCCGGCCGGAGAGCCGGGCGGCAGGTGGTGAGGGTGTCGTGAGGACCACCGCGAAGGTCGCCTCAGCCGCGGCCGTGATCGCCGTCGCCGGGCTGACCACGTTCGCCCTGACGCGGCCCGGCACCACCTCGGCGGCGGGCCCGCCGTCCCGCCCGTCCCCGGCGCCCGCCGCGTCGTCGCAGGCGGTGAGCGCGTCCCCGACCCTGCCGCCGCCGATCTCCTGCACCGCGGCGGTGAAGCTGGTGAAGTCGTGGCGGGGCGGGTTCCAGGCCTCGGCGTCGATCAGGAACACCGGCGTCGGGCCGATCAACGAGTGGTACGTCCGGTGGATGATGCCGATGGGGATCACCGTCACCAAGGCGTGGAACGGCAGGCCGATGGCGAACGGACCGGTCGGCATGATCCACGCGCCCGAGTCGAACCCTCGCCTGGATCCCGGCGAATCGGCGACCGCCGGGTTCCTCGCGGTCATGAAGGGCGCCACACCCCCGAGGTTCTCCGATGTCGGCTGCGGGTGAGCGCGCCGCGTCAGGGGCGGGAGGCGAGGATCCGGTCGAGAGAGGTCTCCCGGGGCCCCGGGAAGACCGGGGAGGACCTCAGCACCACCGAGTCGAGGAAGCCCTTGGCCGTCGCGGCGAACTCCCGCACCGCGTAGACCGTGGTCTGGGCGGGCCAGGTGGCCGAGGAGTCGTCGCCGACGCCGAAGGCGTCCATGCCGGCGGTCCGGCACAGGGCGACGGCGCGCGGCAGGTGGAAGTTCTGCGTCACCACCGTGACCCGCCGCACCCCGAACACGTCGCGGGCGCGGACGCAGGAGTCCCACGTGTCGAACCCCGCGTAGTCGAGCACCAGCACCTTCCGCGGCACGCCGTGGGCGATCAGGTAGTCGCGCATGACGGACGGCTCGTCGTACCCCACGCGGCTGTTGTCACCGGACAGCAGCAGGGCGCGCACCCTGCCTGAGCGGTACAGTTCGGCGGCGATGTCGAGCCGCGTGGCGAGCATCGGACTCGGCCCGCCGTGGAACAGCCCGGCGCCGAGCACGAGGGCGACCGGGGCCGCCGGGACGTCGCGCGTCCACGCGGCGCCGGCGCCGGCCGTGGTCCGGTGGGGCATGGAGGACAGCCACGCCCAGGTCATCGGGGCCAGGGCCAGCACGCTGAGCGCGACGGTCCCCTGGTACAGGCGGCGGCCCGCCCGGCGCGAGAGGCGGATCCGGGCCGCCCAGGACGGTAAGGAGATCACGAACCCTTAGACGCGGGCCGTGTCCGTTCGGTTGGGGGTGAGGGCGGCGAGAGGGCCGCGCGAGCGCATGAGGTAGACCACCCGCAGCGCCGCGATCCACACCAGGGTGGAGCCGAGCACGTGCAGGGCGACCAGGAAGGCGGGCACGGCCAGGAAGTACTGGACGTATCCGATGAAGCCCTGGGCGAGCTCGACGCCGAGCAGCACCAGCGCCCCGCGCCGCGCCCGGCCGGGGGAGTCGCTGACGTGCAGGGCGAACAGCAGCGCGAACGTCAGCCCGATCACGATCCACACCACGTCGGCGTGCAACTGGGCCATCATCTGGATGTCGAAGTCGAACCGTGAGGCCGCCTCGTCGCCGGAGTGCGGGCCGGTGCCGCTGACCATGACGCCGACGACCAGCAGTACGAAGACGGCGAAGGCCAGCACGAAGCCGAGGGTGCGGATGTCGCGGTGCACCAGCCGCCGCGGCGGGGCGTCGCCCTCGCCGGAGCGGGCGTAGAGCGCGAACGCCGCCAGGATCATGCCGGTGGACAGCAGGTAGTGGACCCCGACGGTGACGGGGTTGAGCAGCGACCGCACCACCAGGCCGCCCCACAGGCCCTGGACCGCTACGCCCACCGGCTGGATCATGGCCAGCTTGACCAGCGCGGGACGGCGGGGGGTCGCGCGCCACACCGCGACCACGCAGGCCACGCCGACGGCGAGGACGAGGAACGACAGCAGCCGGTTGCCGAACTCGATCGCCATGTTCATGGGCGCGTGGGCGTCGTGCGGCGCGGGCACGAAGCTGTCGGGGGTGCAGCGGGGCCAGGTGGGGCAGCCGAGCCCCGAGCCGCTGACCCGGACGGCCGCTCCGGTGACCGCGATTCCGGCGTTCACGACCACGCTCGCCAGCGCCCACCGCCTGATGGTGACGGTCGTGGGCGTCCAGGCGGTGTGGAAGAAGGCCAGGGCGAGGCCGCGCACCCGGTCGAGGAGAGCGCGCTGCGGCGGGGTGCCGGTACGGCCCTGCGTCTCGGGAGCTGTCACGGGATGGTCTGCTGCGGTCACGCCACACATGGTAGGTGCCCATACCGCCGCCCTCTAAAGCGGCGCCTCCCGCCCACCGCGTCCGCGAGAACGGCCGTCCACTCCCGGCGGCCGCCGTGGCCGCGTCCGGGGTGCCGTACCGGAGAGACCGGGGAGTTCACCCTCTTCGCCTCGGCCGCCTCTCCCGGAGCCGGTTGGGGCAACGGTAGGGATGGGCAGCGATTTCGTACCAGAGAGGTGTGGAACGGGTGGCCTTGCGAGGGGGTATTGATGGGACCTTTCGCTATGTGACATATTACTGAGTCGTCAAGCATTGCGTTGGAGGTGGGATGGCCGACGTCGTCGTGATCGGCGCGGGTGTCGTCGGGGCGGCATGCGCGTATTTCGCCGCCCGGGCGGGCCTGTCGGTCACCGTGGTCGACCGGGGCCCGGTGGCATCCGGTACGACCGGGGCGGGCGAGGGCAACATCCTCGTCTCGGACAAGGAACCCGGCCCGGAGCTGGAGCTGGCGCTGCTGTCGAACCGGCTGTGGCGTGAGCTCGCCGGCCTGGGCGGCTTCGAGTTCGAGCCCAAGGGCGGCCTCGTCGTGGCCGAGACCGACGAGGTGCTGCGGACGCTCACCACGCTCGCCGAGGCCCAGAGCGCCCGTGGCGTCGAGTACGCCCCGGTCGACCACGGGCGGCTGCCCGACTACGAGCCGCACCTGACGCGGGACCTCGCGGGCGGGGTGTTCTATCCGCAGGACTCCCAGGTGCAGCCCATGCTCGCCGCCGCCCGGCTCCTGGAGCAGGCCCCCGGCGTGCGCCTGCGCACCGGGGTGACGGTCACCGGCTTCCTCCGCGAGGGCGACCGGGTCACCGGCGTGCGCACCGACCGGGGGGACATCCCGGCGGGCGCCGTGGTGAACGCCTCGGGCACCTGGGGCGGCGAGGTCGCCGCGCTGGCGGGCCTGGACCTGCCGATCCTGCCGCGCCGCGGCTTCATCCTGGTCACCGAACCCCTCGCCGCGCCGCTGGTCAGGCACAAGGTCTACACGGCCGCCTACGTCACCGACGTGGCGAGCGACAACGAGGGCCTGGAGACCAGCGCGGTCGTCGAGGGCACGCCCTCCGGCACGGTGCTCATCGGCGCCAGCCGCGAGCGGGTCGGCTTCGACCGCACCGTCTCGATCCCCGTGCTGGAGGCGCTGGCCCGCCAGGCGGTCACGCTGTTCCCCGTGCTGGCCGACCGCCGCGTGATCAGGACGTACTGCGGCTTCCGCCCCTACTGTCCCGACCACCTTCCGGTGATCGGCGGCGACCCCCGCGCGCCCGGCCTGTACCACGCGTGCGGCCACGAGGGCGCCGGCATCGGCCTCGCCCCCGCCACCGGCCACCTCATCGCGGGCCTGCTGACCGGCAAGGCCCCCGAGCTCGACCTGAGTCCGTTCCGCCCGGAAAGGTTCGCGGCGTGACCACTTCGCACCACCAGGACCGCCCCGCCGGGGAGACGGGGCCGCGTCACGCCGGCCACGTCGTCGGCGCGCGGCCCGAGCCCGGCTTCGAGATCACCGTGGACGGCCGCCCCCTCACCGCGGTGCCCGGCCAGACGATCGGCGCCGTCCTGTACGCCGCCGGGGTCCGGTCGTGGCGCACCACCCGCTTCGACAAGCGTCCGCGCGGGCTGTTCTGCGGCATCGGGGTGTGCTTCGACTGCCTGATCACCGTCAACGGCGAGCCGTCATTGCGCGCCTGCCAGACCGAGGCGCGCCCGGGAGACGAGGTGACCACCGGATGAACGGCCACGACCAGGAGCGGCCGGGCGGGCTCACGCGGCCCGCGGGCGAAACGGCGGAGGACGGCCGGGAGGGCGGGACGTTCGACGTCGCGGTCGTCGGGGCCGGGCCGGCCGGGATGGCGGCCGCCGTCGCGGCGTCCGGCGCGGGACTGCGCGTCGTGCTGGTCGACTCGGCGGCGCGGCTCGGCGGGCAGTACTTCAGGCACGCGCCCCCCGGCTTCCACGCCGGCAGGCCCGGCGCCCTGCACCACGGCTTCGGGCGGTTCACGCGGCTCGCGGACGCCCTCGCCGCGCGTGACCTCGTCGAGGTCCGCCTCGGGCACCGCGTCTGGCACGTCCAGAAGGACCCCATCGGGGACGACGCCGTGGTCGTGCACTGCCTGGCGGGCGGCCGGGACGAGCGGCGGACGAGCGTCCGCGCCCGGCGGCTGGTGATCGCCACCGGCGCCCACGACCGCCCGCTGCCGTTCCCCGGCTGGGACCTGCCCGGCGTGTTCACGGCCGGGGGCGCGCAGGCGCTGCTCAAGGGCGACCTGGTGGTGGCGGGCAGCCGGGTCGTGGTCGCCGGCACCGGGCCGTTCCTGCTGCCCGTCGCCACCGGCCTCGCCGCCGCGGGCGCCCGCGTGGCGGGGGTGTTCGAGGCGAACGGCCTGTTCGGGCTGGGGCCGACGATCGCCGCCCATCCGCGCAAGCTCGCCGAGGGCGCCGAGTACGGCTACCACCTGGCGCGGCACCGCATCCCGTACCTCGGCGGCCACGCCGTGATCGCGGCCCACGGCGACACCGAGCTCACCCATGTCACCGTCGCCAAGCTCGACCGCGACTGGAACCCCGGGCAGACGCGCACGATCGAGTGCGACGCGCTGGCGGTCGGCTACGGCTTCGTCCCGCAGCTCGAACTGGCGACCCAGCTCGGCTGCGCCACCCGGGCCGACCGCGACGGCACCCCGGTCGTCGCCGTGGACTCGGGGATGCGCACCAGCGTGCCCGGCGTCTACGCCGCGGGCGAGCCGACGGGCGTCGGCGGCGCCGAGCTGGCCGAGGTGGAGGGCTGGATCGCCGGACGCGCCGTCGCCGCCGACCTCGGCCGCCCGGTGCGCGCGGTGCCCGCCCTGGCGAGAAGGCAGGCCCGGCTGGCGGCCTTCGCCGGGGCGCTGCTGGACGCCTATCCCGTCCGCGACGGCTGGAAGAGCTGGCTGCGCGACGACACGCTGATCTGCCGCTGCGAGGAAGTGCCCTACGCGCGGATCGAACAGGCCCGGGCCCTCGGGGCCACGGACGCCCGATCGATGAAGCTGCTGGCCCGCCCCGGGATGGGCTGGTGCCAGGGCCGCGTCTGCGGCCACGCCGTGGCGTGCCTGACGGGCGAGGACCCGCAGGCGCCGCGCCGGCCGGTCGCCCAGCCCGTACGGCTGGGGGACCTTGCAGGAGACCGAACAGGAGAGGACCCCCGTTGACCACTCGAGAGAAGCCCTGGCGCGGAGTGATGGTCGCGACGGCGCTGCCGCTGCGCGACGACCTGACCGTGGACGAGGAGCGCTACGCCGAGCACTGCCGCTGGCTGGTGGAGCAGGGCTGCGACGGCGTCGTGCCGAACGGCTCCCTCGGGGAGTACCAGACGCTGACGCCCGAGGACCGCGCCCGCGTCGTCGAGACGGCCGTCGCGGCCATCGGGGGCGACCGCGTGATGCCCGGCGTCGCGGCGTACGGCGCGGCCGAGGCGCGGCGCTGGGCCGAGCAGGCCCGTGACGCCGGCTGCGGGGCCGTCATGCTGCTGCCCCCGAACGCCTACCGGGCCGACAAGCGGGCCGTCCTCGCCCACTACCGCGAGGTCGCCAAGGCCGGCGTGCCGGTCGTCGCCTACAACAACCCGATCGACACCAAGGTCGACCTGGTGCCGTCGCTGCTGGCCGAGCTGTACGCCGAGGGCCTGATCGTCGCGGTGAAGGAGTTCACCGGCGACGTGCGGCGGGCGTACGAGATCGCCGAGCTCGCCCCCGGGCTCGACGTGCTGGTCGGTTCCGACGACGTGGTGGTGGAGCTGGCCCTCGCCGGCGCCGTCGGCTGGGTCGCCGGCTACCCCAACGCGCTGCCGGCCTCCTGCGTGGCCCTCTACCGGGCCGCCGTCGAGGGGGACATGGCCACGGCGCTGCCGCTGTACCGTACGCTGCACCCGCTGCTGCGCTGGGACGCCAAGGTCGAGTTCGTGCAGGCCATCAAGCTGTCGATGGACCTCGCCGGCCGATACGGCGGCCCGTGCCGCCAGCCGCGCGTGCCGCTGACCCCCGAGCACGAGGCCGTCGTGCGCGCGGCGACCGAGAAGGCGCTGGCCGAAGGGCTCAGGTGAGGTGATGGTGCGAACCAGGAAGATCTACCACGTCGTCGACTCCCACACCGAGGGGATGCCGACGCGGGTGGTGACCGGAGGCGTCGGGGTCATCCCCGGCGCCACCATGGCCGAGCGCAGGGAGTACTTCCTCGCCAACCTCGACCACATCCGTAAGCTGCTGATGTTCGAGCCGCACGGCCACTCGGCGATGAGCGGCGCGATCCTGCAGCCCCCGACCCGCCCGGACGCCGACTACGGCGTGCTGTACATCGAGGTGTCCGGCTGCCTGCCGATGTGCGGCCACGGCACCATCGGGGTGGCGACGGTTCTGGTGGAGACCGGGATGGTCGAGGTCGTCGAGCCCGTCACCACCGTGCGGCTCGACACCCCGGCGGGTCTGGTCGTGGCGTCGGTCCAGGTGGAGGACGGCGCGGCCAGGGCGGTCACGATCCAGAACGTCCCGGCGTTCAGCGTGGGGCTCGACCGGACCGTGAAGGTGCCGGGCATCGGCGAGGTGACCTACGACCTGGCGTACGGCGGGAACTTCTACGCGATCCTGCCGATCGAGTCGGTCGGCCTGCCCTTCGACCGCTCGCAGGGGCAGCGCATCCTGGAGGCCGGGCTCGCCATCTCGGCGGCGATCAACGAGGCCGACGAGCCGGTCCACCCGCTCGACCCGGGGATCCGCGGCTGTCACCACGTGCAGTTCGTCGCGCCCGGCTCCGACGCCCGGCTGTCGCGCCACGCGATGGCGATCTATCCGGGCTGGTTCGACCGCTCTCCCTGCGGCACGGGGACCAGCGCCCGCATGGCGCAGCTCCACGCCAGGGGCGAGCTGGCGCTCGGCGAGGACTTCGTCAACGAGTCGTTCATCGGCACCCGGTTCACCGGCCGGCTGATCGAGACGGCCGAGGTGGCGGGCCGTACGGCCGTCGTCCCGACGATCACCGGACGGGCCTGGGTCACCGGCACGGCCCAGCACTTCCTGGACCCGACGGACCCCTTCCCCGAGGGCTTCCTGCTGTAGTCCGTGCCGTCTGTCTTCCGCTGCACGGGACGGTGTTCCATGTCATGGACTACCGTTCCGTGCAGCGCCGATTTGGAGAGGGTTTGACGATGAGTGTTGTCGAAAGCCGGTCGCCGCAGAACCCGGCCGACGTCGTCGCGAGCGCGCCCGCGGCGGGCGCCGGGGGTGTCGCCGAGGCGGTGCGCCGGGCACGGGCCGCGCAGGCCGGCTGGGCCGGGGCCAACGCCGCCGAACGCGCCGCCGCGCTCACCGCGGCGGCCGCGGCCGTCGCCGGAGCGGCGGACGAGCTCGCCGCGCTGGTCGTCCGCGAGGTCGGCAAGCCGGTGACCGAGGCCAAGGGCGAGGTCGCCCGGTCCGTCGCGATCCTGCGCTACTACTCCCAGCAGGTCTTCGACCCGGTCGGCGCCGTGCACGAGCCGTCCGGCACCGGGCTCGCCTACACGCGCAGGCGCCCGCGGGGGGTCGCCGGGCTGATCACCCCGTGGAACTTCCCGCTGGCCATCCCGCTGTGGAAGGCCGCTCCCGCCCTGGCGTTCGGGAATGCGGTCGTGCTGAAGCCGGCCCCGCAGGCGCTCGGCAGCGCGCTGCGCCTGGCCGAGCTGCTCGGCCTGCCCGAGGACCTGTTCCAGGTCGTGCCGGGCGACGCCGAGGAGGGCTCGGCGCTGGTGGAGGCCGCCGACGTCGTCTCCTTCACCGGATCGGCCGCCGTCGGCCGCAAGGTGAGCGTCGCCGCCGTCGGCCGCGGCACCCCCGTGCAGGCCGAGATGGGCGGGCAGAACGCCAGCATCGTGCTCGACGACGCCAACGTCGAGGCCGCCGCCGCGCAGATCGCCGCCGCCGCGTTCGGGTACGCCGGGCAGAAGTGCACCGCCACCAAGCGCGTCATCGCCGTGGGCAACGGCGAGCAGGTCCGCGAGGCGCTGGTCGCCGCGGTCGCCAAGCTCGGTGTGGGCGACCCGTCCGACCCGGGCACCGCCGTGGGTCCGGTGATCGAGGAGACGGCCCGCGACCGGGTGGTGGCGGCGACCGTCGGGGGACGTGTGCTCACCGGCGGCGACGCCCTCGACCGGGCCGGCTGGTTCGCCGCCCCCACGCTCGTCGACGGCGTCCCGGACGGGCACGTCCTGGCCTGCGACGAGGTGTTCGGGCCGATCTGCCTGGTGCAGGACGCCGGCTCGGTGGACGAGGCGGTCGCCCTGGCCAACGGGGTGCGGTACGGCCTGGCCTCCGCGGTGTACACCCGCGACCTCGACCGCGCGCTGTCGGTGTCGGCGCGTCTGGAGTCGGGCCTGGTCAAGGTCAACACCCCGACCACGGGCGTCGACTTCTACATGCCGTTCGGCGGCGAGAAGGACTCCAGCTACGGCCCCCGCGAGCAGGGCAAGGCCGCCCAGGAGTTCTACACCTCCACCCACACCGTCGCCCTCGGCCTGTCCGGCAACTGACCCGTCCACGCGGCCACATCGACCCGGCGCCGTCATCGGCGCCGGGTCCCGCCGTGGGCGGGTTTTCCGTTTCGCCGTTCTGCGCGGCTTTCCGGTCGTGACGGCAGGGACGGCTGAGGAGCGTGGTGCATTACGGGTTCTACCAGCGGGTTAACGGTCTGGTCTCGAAGCTTGACGCCCGCTTTTCGCGCGGTGTGCAATGTCACACACCATGCGGAGCCGGTGTTTTCGGTAGGAGAGATACAAGATGGGCAAATCGCGCATAGCGGCGATCTGGTCAGCGGCCGCGGCCGTGACCATGCTGACGGCCGGCTGCGGCCAAGGCCTCCTCGGCGGTGGCGGCGGCTCGGACGCCTCGCAGGACAAGGGGCCCATCAGCCTCGGCATGCTCGTCCCCCAGTCGGGCAGCGAGGCGGCCATCGGACCTTACATGAAGAACGCCGCCCAGCTGGCGGTGGACGAGATCAACGCCAAGGGGGGCGTGCTGGGCCGCAAGCTCGAGCTCAAGGTCGCCGACGACGCGTGTGACGCGCAGACGGCCGTCGCCGGCGCCAACAAGCTCGTCACCGAGGGCGTCAAGATCTCGGTGGGCGGCTACTGCTCGGGCGCGACGCTGCCCACCCTGCCGGTCTTCGGCAAGGCGAACATCCCCATGATCATCCCTGCGGCCAACTCGCAGGAACTCGTCGACCAGCACCTCAAGCACGTCTTCCTGATCAACGGCACCGGCACGCAGCAGGCGTCGGCCGCCATGGCCTGGATGACCAAGCAGGGCGCCAAGAGCGTCGCGCTGGTGCACGACAACACCAGTTACTCCAAGGACATCGCCGTCCGCACCCAGCAGCTCCTCGACCAGGCCGGCGGCCCGGACACCGCGATCCTCGAGGCGGTCACGCCCAAGGAGAGCGACTACAGCGCGAACATCCACAACATCTTGGCCAAGAAGCCCGACTTCGTCTACTGGACGGGTTACTTCCAGGAGGGCGGCCTCATCATCCGCCAGCTCCGCCAGGCCGGGTACAAGGGCGCGATCATGGTGGGCGACGGCGCGGTCTCGGAGAAGCTCGCCCAGATCGCCGGCGGCGACACCGCCGAAGGCGTGTACGCCACGATGACCCAGACCCCCGACACCCTCGAGGGCGCCCAGGGCTGGATCGACAGCTACAAGAAGAAGTTCAACGCCGACCCCGGCCCGTACTCCAACCAGGCCTACGACGCCGTCCGGCTCGCCGCCGAGGCCGTCAAGAACGCCGGGTCGACCGACGGCGCGAAGGTCATCTCCGCGCTGGAGGGCATCAACGGCTTCCAGATGTTCTCCGGCCCGCTGAAGTTCACCCCCGACCACACGCTCTCCAGCGGTGGCTTCCAGATCCTGGTCGTCAAGGGCGGGAAGTTCGTCCTGCAGGACTCGCTCAAGTGACCTTGGGCACCGATCTTCCCCGGGCGGCCGGCGCCCGCGTCCCCCTCCGGCGGGTGGGCGCCGGCCCCTCCGGTTCCAAAGGAAACGTGAAATGTCACAGCTGATCTGGAACGGCCTGTTCGTCGGCTCGTTCTACGCGCTGGTGGCGCTGGGCTACAGCATGGTCTACGGGATCATGAAGCTGCTCAACTTCGCCCACGGCGACATATACATGCTCGGCGCCTTCACCGGGTTCGCGGTCCTCGGTGCCGTCGGCGGCATCTCCCCGGGCATGGCGCTGCCCGTGCTCCTCGGGGTCCTCGTCGTGACGATGGCCGTCACCGGCATGTCCGGCGTCGTGCTCGAGCGCATCGCCTACCGCCCGCTGCGCCGGGCGCCGAGGCTCTCCCTGCTGATCACCGCGGTCGGCGCGTCCTTCGCACTGGAGTACGGCATGCGGGCGGTCGCCGGGCCGGACCCGCAGGTCTACCCGGTGCGGCTCGGCGGCACCTCGGTCCAGGTGCTGGGCGCCACGATCACGCTCCAGCAGGTCGCGCTCATCATCATCGCCGTCGCGCTCATGGTGGGCCTCAACCTGCTGGTCACCCGCACCCGCGAGGGCCGCGCGATGCGCGCCATCGCCCTCGACCCGCGCACCAGCGCGCTGATGGGCATCGACGTCAACGCCGTGATCTCCCGGACGTTCTTCCTCGGCTCGGCCCTCGCCGGCGCCGCCGGCGTCATGGCGGGCGCCTACTACGGGAAGATCGACTTCCTGATGGGCTTCCTCATCGGCCTCAAGGCGTTCACCTCGGCGGTCATCGGCGGCATCGGCAACATCCCCGGCACCATGCTCGGCGGTCTGCTGCTCGGCCTGCTGGAGTCGTTCGGCACCTACTTCCTCGGCGGCGAGTGGCGTGACGTCTTCGCCTTCGGCGTGCTGATCCTGTTCCTGTCCGTGCGGCCGACCGGCCTGCTCGGCGAGCGCGTGACGGAGCGCGTATGACGACGGCCAAGACCCGCGGGCGGGTCACGCCGCTCGGCCGCGCCACATCCCGGCTCCTCGAGAGCAAGTGGGCCCTCATCGGCCTGACCGTCGCGCTGCTCGCGCCGTTCGTGATCGCCACGCCGTACGCGCTGTCGGTCATGACCATCGCCGCGATCTTCGTGATGCAGGCGTCCGGGCTGAACATGGTGGTCGGCTTCTGCGGCCTGCTCGACCTCGGGTACGTCGCCTTCGTGGCCATCGGCGCCTACACCAGCGGCGTGCTGTCCACCCGGCTCGGGCTCCCGCTGATCGCCACCGTCCCCGCGGTCATCGTGGTCACCGTCATCGCGGGCATCGTGATCGGCGCCCCCACCCTGCGGCTGCGCAGCGACTACCTGGCCATCGTCACCCTGGGCTTCGGCGAGATCATCCGCATCACCGCCAACAACCTGGACGTCACCGGCGGCCCGTCGGGCATCTACGGCATCCCGAGCCTGATCAACGCGCAGAACTCCCAGCAGGGCGCCGTCCTGTTCTACTACGCGACCGTGATCATCGTCGCGCTGGCCGTGATCGGGTCCTCCCGGCTCGGGCGCTCCCGCCTCGGCCGGGCCTGGCGGTTCATCCGCGAGGACGAGGACGCCGCCGAGGCCATGGGCGTGCACACCTACAAGGTCAAGCTCGCCGCCTACATCGCCGGCGCGGTCTGGGGCGGGCTCGCCGGGGTGCTGTTCGCCTCGCAGCTGACCGCCATATCGCCGGGCAGCTTCTCGTTCCTGCAGTCGGCGCTGGTGCTGATGGCCGTCGTGCTCGGCGGCATGGGCTCCACCCCCGGCGTCGTCATCGGCGCCATCGTGATCAGCCTCCTGCCGGAGGTGCTGCGCGACTTCGCCGACTACCGCTTCTTCGCCTTCGGCGTGCTGCTGATCATCGTCATGCTGGTCCGCCCGCAGGGCCTGTGGCCGCACCGATCCAGGGAGGCGAGCTCATGACGCTGCTGTCCGTCGAGGGCCTGCGGCTCTCCTTCGGCGGCCTGCTCGCCATCGACGGCCTGTCGTTCTCGGTCGGCGAGGCCGAGATCGTCTCGGTCATCGGGCCGAACGGCGCCGGGAAGACCTCCGCGTTCAACTGCGTGACCGGGTTCTACAAGCCCACCGCCGGGCGGATCTCGTTCAAGGGGCAGCCGATCAGCGGCATGCGCCCCTCGCGCATCGCCGGCCTCGGCGTCGCCCGGACCTTCCAGAACCTGCGGCTGTTCGGCGAGATGTCCGTGCTCGACAACGTCCGCGCCGGATCCCACCTGTGGCTCAGGCAGAGCTTCGTCGACGCGCTGCTGCACACCCCCCGCTACCGCCGCACCGAGCGCGAGTGCACCGAGCAGGCCCACCACTGGCTCGACTTCGTCGGGCTGCGCGGCGACCGGTACGGCGAGGCGCGGGCCCTGCCGTACGGCGAGCAGCGCCGGGTGGAGATCGCCCGCGCCCTGGCCCGCAAGCCCGACCTGCTGCTGCTGGACGAGCCGGCGGCCGGTCTCAACCACGGCGAGAAGGCCGAGATGCTCGACCTGATCCGCCGGATCCGCGACCTCGGCGTCGCCACCGTGCTGATCGAGCACGACATGGGCCTGGTCATGGAGGTGTCCGAGCGCGTGGTCGTGCTGAACTTCGGCAGGGAGATCGCCGACGGCCGTCCCGAGGACGTACGCCGCGACCCCGCCGTCATCGAGGCCTACCTCGGCCGGGACGACGACGAGGACGGGGATCCCACGGAGGAGACGAAGGGAGCCCGCGATGGCGGCGCTTGAGGTCGACGGGCTCGACGTCCACTACGGCGGCGTGCACGCCCTGCGGGGGCTCTCCCTGACCGTCGAGCCGGGGGAGATCGTCGCGCTGCTCGGCAACAACGGCGCCGGCAAGACCACCACCCTGTCGGCCGTCTCCGGACTGGTGCGGCCGAGCGCGGGGAAGGTCGTCTTCGACGGCACCGACGTCACCAAGGCCAAACCGGAGGCCATCGTCAAGGCCGGGCTGGTCCACGTCCCCGAGGGACGCCGGGTGTTCAGCACGCTCACCGTGCACGAGAACCTCCAGATCGGCGGGTACCTCGTGCGCGACCAGGCGGAGATCCGCAAGCGCATCGACCGGGTGTACTCCCTGATGCCGCGCCTGGCCGAGCGGCGCACCCAGCACGGCGGCACGCTGTCGGGCGGTGAGCAGCAGATGCTGGCCATCGGCCGCGCCCTGGTCACCGGGCCGCGCCTGCTGCTGCTGGACGAGCCGTCGATGGGCCTGGCGCCGCTGGTAGTGGCCTCGGTGATGGAACTGGTGCGCGAGGTGAACGCCGAGGGCGTCGCGGTGCTGCTGGTGGAGCAGAACGCCAAGGCCGCCCTGAAGATCGCGCACCGGGGCTACGTGATCGAGAACGGCGAGTGCGTGCTCGGCGGCACCGCCGCGGAGCTGCGCGGCGACTCGCGCGTGGTCGAGGCCTACCTCGGAGGGGTCTGATGACCGTCCACGCGCAGGCGGAGATCAGCACCGTCGACTACCACACCGGCGGGGAGCCGTTCCGGATCGTCACGGCGGGTGTCCCGGAGATCCCCGGCGACACCGTCCTGGCGCGCCGTGAGCACGCCTCGGCGCCGGAGGTCGACCGGGTGCGCCGCCTGCTGTGCCACGAGCCGCGTGGGCACGCCGACATGTACGGCTGCTTCCTGGTGCCGCCGGACGACGACGGCGCCCACCTGGGCGTGCTGTTCTGGCACAAGGACGGTTACTCCACCGCCTGCGGCCACGGCACCATCGCCCTCGGCGTCCACGCCGTGGAGTCGGGGCTGGTCGAGGCCGATCCCGACGGCGACACCGACGTCGTGGTGGACGTGCCCTCCGGCCGGGTGACCGCGCGCGTGCGCCGCCGCGCCGGGCTGATCGAGGCGGTGACGTTCAGGAACGTTCCCAGCTACGTGGTCGCCCGCGACGTCCCGGTCACCCTCGCCGGCCACGGCGAGGTCGCGGTGGACGTGGCGTACGGGGGCGCCTTGTACGCCTCGGTCCCGGCGGCGGCCTTCGGGCTCACGGTGGAGCCCGGGCATCTGACCGAGCTCATCGCCCTCGGCCGCTCCGTCAAGGCGTCGCTGGCCGGGCACCCGGCCGCCCGGCACCCCGAGGACGACCGGCTGTCGGGGATCTACGGCGTGATCTTCCACGACGAGCTCGGCCCCGCCCGGCAGCGCAACGTCACCGTCTTCGCCGACGGCGAGGTGGACCGCTCACCGTGCGGCTCGGGGACGGCCGCGCGGCTCGCCCTGCTGCACGCCGGCGGCTTCACCGGCGAGCTCACCCACGAGAGCATCGTCGGCAGCGTCTTCACCGCGCGGGTCGCCGGGACGCGCGGCGAGGCGATCATCCCGGAGATCACCGGGATGGCGTACCGCACGGGCGCGCACCGGTTCGTCCTGGACCCCCGCGATCCGCTGGGTACGGGGTTCACCCTGCGATGAGCGATCTGCCCTACATCGACGGGGACACCCTGCGGCGGCTGGTCCCGGTGGAGGACGCCGTGCGCGCGCTCGCCGGGGCGCTGCGGGGCGGCCTGGACCCCGAGGGCGGCACGCCGCGCCAGGTGGCCGGCGTGCCCGCCGGGCAACTGCTGCTCATGCCGGCCGCCCACGGCCGGTACGCCGGGGTCAAGGTCGTCAGCGTCGCCCCTGGCAATCCCGCCAGGGGCCTGCCGCGCATCCAGGGCACCTACCTGCTGTTCGACGGTGGGACCCTCACGCCGGTGGCCGCCATGGACGGCGTCGCGCTGACCGCGCTGCGCACCCCGGCGGTCTCCGCGCTCGCCGCGGCGCACCTGGCGGGCCCGGACGCGCGCTCGCTGGCCGTGTTCGGCACCGGGCCGCAGGCGTGGGGCCATGTGGAGGCGCTGCGCGCCGTACGCCCCGTGGAGCGGGTGACGGTCGTCGGCCGGGACCTCGGCCGCGCCCGGGGCCTCGCGGCCCGCAGCGCGGGCCTGGGCCTCACGGCGGAGGCGGTCTCGATGGGGGACGGGCGGGCGGTGGCCCGCGCCGTCGCGTCCGCCGACCTGATCGCGTGCTGCACCAGCGCCCGTGAGCCGCTGTTCCCCGGCGATCTGGTGGCCGATGGCGCTACCGTCGTCGTGGTCGGCTCGCACGAGCCCGACGCCCGCGAGATCGACGGCGACCTCGTGACCCGCGCCACCGTGGTCGTCGAGTCGCGCGCGGCCGCGCTGGCCGAGGCCGGCGATGTGATCATGCCCGTCCGGGCGGGCCTGATCGGCCCGGAGCACCTGGCCGGCGATCTCGCCGACCTGGTGAACGGCGAGGTGAAGCCGGGCCCCGCACCCCGTGTGTTCAAGAGCGTGGGCATGGCCTGGGAGGATCTGATCGTTGCGGCCGCCGTCCACGAGGCGTGGGCGGGGCGATGAACCCGGGGAGGGGATGCCTGCATGGGCAGCGGGTCCAAAGGGGTCCGGCGATGAAGGACGTGACATGAGCGAAGAGGGCAGGCTCGACCTGCCGGTCATGGCCGGGCGCCAAAGCCTGCGCGAGCAGGTGGCGCAGGCGCTGCGCGACGCCCTCGTCGCCGCCGAGATGCGCCCCGGCGTGGTCTACTCGGCCCCGGTGCTCGCCGCGCAGTTCGGCGTCTCCGCCACCCCGGTGCGCGAGGCGATGCTCGACCTCGCCAAGGAGGGCCTGGTCGAGGCCGTCCGCAACAAGGGGTTCCGGGTCACCGAGCTGTCGGAGCGCGACCTGGACGAGCTGACCGAGATACGGGCCCTGCTGGAGGTGCCGACCGTCGCCCGCCTGGCCGACTCCTCGCGGGCCGCCGACTTCGAGGCGCTGCGGCCGGTGGCCCAGGAGATCGTGACGGCCGCCGAACGCGGCGACCTGCTCGCCTACGTCAACGCCGACCTGCGCTTCCACGTGGAGCTGCTCGCGCTGTCCGGCAACGCCCACCTGGTCGAGATCGCCAGAGACCTGCGGTACCGCGCGCGGCTGTACGGGCTGAAGTCCATGTCGGAGCGGGGCACCCTCGGCGACTCCGCCCGGGAGCACCTCGCCATCCTCGACGCGCTCATCGGGGGCGACGCGGAGGCCGCTCGCACGATCATGGAACACCACATCCGGCACGTGCGCGGCATCTGGGCCGACCGGCCCGAATGACACCCGGAGCGCCTCCGGCCGACCGGCCGGAGGCGGCTGCTGGAGCGCGCCCGGCCGGCCGACGCGGGTGACGCCGGGAGGTCACCGCGTCCGGGACGCCGGGCGGCCGTTGTGCGCGCAGACGGCGAGGGGCAGGCGCAGGACGAATCGCGCGCCGCCGAGCGGGGAGGCGCACGCCTCGATCGTCCCGCCGTGGGCGATCGCCACGTCGCGCGCGATCGCCAGGCCGAGCCCGGTGCCCCCGGTGTCCCGGCTGCGGGCGGAGTCCAGCCGCGTGAAGCGCTCGAAGATGCGTTCGCGGTCGGACTCGGCGACACCGTCGCCGTCGTCGTCCACGATGAGCTCGGCGCAGCGGCCGTCACCGCGCACCTCGACGAGCACGTCCTTGTGGGCGTGGCGCTCGGCGTTGTCGAGCAGGTTGGTGACGACCCTCTCGATCTGCGTCGGTATGACGTCCACGGCGATGCCCGGCGTGAGCCGCAGTCGTATCGGGAGCCCGGCGATCCGCCGGGTCACCAGCTGCTCGGCGGTCGCCGCCAGGTCGATCGTCTGCCGCGTCTCGGGGGAGCTCACCCCGATGCGCGCCAGCAGCAGCAGGTCGGTGATGATGGCCTCGAGCCGGTCGACGTCCCGCAGCGTGTGCTGGAGCAGCGACTCCAGGTCGGTGCTCTCGGGGTGGAGCTCGGCCTCCTCGAGCTGCGCGCGGATCCCGGCGATCGGGGTGCGCAGCTCGTGCGAGGCGTCGGCGGCGAACTGCCGCTGCTTGTCCATGACGGCCTCCATGCCCTGCTTCGCCTCTTCCAGGCGATCGAGGGTGGCGTTGATGGTCCGGGTCAGCCGGGCGACCTCGTCGTCGCCGGCTCTGTCGGGGACGCGGGCGCCCGGCTCGCTGAGGTTCATCGTCGTCAGATCCGATTTGATGACGCGCAGCGGCCGCAGCATCCAGCCGGTGATCATCCAGGACGCCACGACGGCGAGGATGATGATCACGATGTTGCGGATCGTGATGTACAGGTCCTGAGCGGACGTCGAGATCTCCCGCGGAGCGGGCCGGCCGGCGTACACGATCCTCGCCCCCGGCGAGGAGCCGGTCCTGAGCGCGGAGACCCGGACGCACCCCACCCGGGGCAGGCCGCAGGTCCGCACATCTTTCCCGGCCTGGTCGGCGGGCCAGGCCGAGGAGAGCGGTGGCAGCCCCTTCGCCGCCGCCGAGGCGGCGACGAGCCGGTGGTCGCGGGAGAAGACCTGCACCAGATCGATTCCCGGCACGCCCGAGTCGACCGGATCGGTGAGCATCCCCAGCCGGTCGGCCTCGGCGACGCGGGCCGCCGCCTCCCGGTTCTCCCGCCACAGGTTGTCGACGACGGTCTGCCGGGTCAGCCTGACGGTCAGCGCCGCCGTCGGGACGAGCAGGAGCACCGCGAGGACGGCCACCAGGGCCGTGATGCGTCCCCGGATGGTTCGCGGGCGGCGTCCCTTCCGGAACACCCGTGCTGACGGACCCATGATCACACCTCGCCCATGGGCCACGGACGCCTCGCGTACACCGGCAGCTCGAACCAGACGGTCTTGCCGCGGTCCCTGCCCTCCACGCCCCAGCGGCGGGACAGCAGGTCGACCAGGTGCATCCCCCGGCCGGTCTCGTCGTAGGCGTCCACCTTCACGGCCAAGGTCGGCGGCTCGGGATTGCCGTCCTCCACCTCGCAGCGCAGCGTGCCCGCCGCCGAGCGGAGCCTGAGCACCGGCGCTCCCCATGCGTGCCGCAGCGCGTTGGCGAGCAGCTCGCCGGCGAGCAGTTCGGCGATCTCACTCTGGTCGTGGTGACCCCAGTCGGCCAGCTGCGACCGGATGAGGGACCGCCCCACCGGTATGGACCGGAAATCCTCACTGAGCACCCAGGACGCCCGCCGGGGACGCCGGGTGGACAGCCGCCGCACCGGCCCCGGGAGGCGGTGCAGCATGGTCCCGAGCCTCCGCAACAGCTTCGGAGGGTGCTTCGTGGGCCGGCACAGCAAGGTCGGTGCGGGCGTGTGGATCCGCAGAAACCGGTCGGCCACCGAGGTGAGGCACGTGAGCGCGAGACACGCCGGCAGGGCCGACTCCGCGAGGACGCGGGCGGCGGGAGAGCGCGGCAGGGGCGACGCCAACGGCGCCGTGGCCGTCATGGGTGCGGTGTACGTGCTGGTGAGCCGGGTATACATGGCGTTTCCCCTCTCCGCTCGCTTGCTGCTCCAGGTGCGTCGCGGTGGCCTGGCCTCCCGCGTTTCCCTGTCCACGATCCCGGCTCCGGCGCCCGCCGTCTTCGATGGCAGCCCCCATCTTGGGCTTCGCGCCAGCGGGGGCACCGACATTCCTGCTAGCTGCAATGCGCTCGGGGGACGGTGTTGAAATCCTGGTGATGTGCCGCTCAGCTGTCTCATCGTCGACGACAACGATCACTTCCTCCAGGTAGCCCGCCAGGTGCTCGAACGAGGGGGGATCGCCGTTGTAGGCGTGTCGTCGACCACCTCCGACGCGATGCGGCGGTTCGAGGAGTCCCGGCCCGACGTCGCGCTGGTCGACATCGATCTGGGTGACGAGAACGGCTTCGATCTGGCACGCCGCTTCTCCGAGGCCGCCGGGCGATCGGCCGGCGGCACGTGTTCGAGGGTGATCCTCATGTCGGCGCACCTCGGCGACGACTTCGCCGAACTGATCGCCGACAGCCCCGCCGTCGCGTTCCTTCCGAAGACGGACCTGTCCGCGAGGATCATCCACGACATCCTGGGCGAGAACGACTTCGGGAGCCCCGCGGGCCTCAGCTGACGCGGCTCCCGGACCTGTACTCGGGACGCCGGCCCCGGTGGTTCACACCCGGCCCGTCAGTGGAAGTCGGTGATGCGGAACACCGCCATCATGTCCGCCGCCCGGGAGCCGGTGGTGGAGAAGGAGGCCTCCACGCCGACCCAGCCACGGAAGGCTCCCCTGTCGTCGATGATCTGCATGAGCGGCTTGACGTGAGAGTTGCCGGTGTAGCAGAACTCACCGCGCTCCATCGCCAGGCAGGTGCACCAGTGCCACAGCGTGTCGCGGCGGTCGGAGTTGGAGATCTTCGTGAGGTAGTACTGGATGGAGCTGATGTCGGCGCGCGTTCCGCCGCCGTACTTGGGGCAGCCGCCGGACTTCTGGCACGCGCCGCGCGAGGAGGGCTGCAGGTAGGTCAGGCACGAGGTGGTGGTGGCGCAGGCCCGGAAGGCGGAGTTGCCGAAGGGCTGGTCGCCGGAGGTGACGAGCTTGCCGCCCGCCCAGCTCGTCAGGTCCTGCCTCAGCGAGCCGGGGAACGCCCTCACCGAGCTCATCGCGCGCCGGACGCCGGGCGCCGCGTTGCTGCCGTAGCCGTACCCGTGAGTGGCCAGCGTGCTGTACTTGAGGTCCAGACGGGCCAGCTTCCCGTCGGGGGAGGGCCGCACGTACCACTGCTCCGTCCACGTCTGGGCGATCTTCCAGCGGATGGTCAGCACGTTCCCCGACACGGTGTACGTCCCGGTGCGGCTCTCGCCGGGAGCGCCGGTGAAGCCTCCGGCGGTGAGCACTTCGCAGGTACGGGGGCGCGACCGGGAACCGCCGGCCTTGGTGCTGCAGCCGGCGTCGGGGACGAGGCCGGTGCGCTGCCTGGCGACGGGGTGACGCTGCCACCACAGGTACAGCGCGGCGGTCACGGTGCCGTCCGGGGCGAAGCGGTAGCTGCCCAAACGGACCCAGTTCTGTCTGGAGGCGGCTTCGAGATGCCCCTGGGAGACGACATAGGCGGCCCTGCCACCCGGCAGCGGAGAGGCGGAGACGCCGGCGGAGGCCGGCTGGGGAGGCGCCATGACGATGCCGAGAACGAAGGAGAGGACTGCCGCTGCAGCACGCATGGAGAGACTCCCGAAGGCTTGCGGACGTGGCCGTTGTCCACGGGCCACCGTATTCGCCCCGGACCCGTTGCGTCCCCCGAACGGCCGAACGGCCGCGCGACGGCAGGGGGAACCATGGAGGCTTCACGATCACCGCACCGGAACGAAGGTCGACCGCCGGACCCCACCGATCTCGACTTGGTACAGGCCCTACCGCGACTCCAGGAACGCCAGGACGGCGAGGACGCGGCGGTGGTCCTCCTGCGTCTCGGGCAGCTGCATCCTGGTCAGGATGCTGCGCACGTGCTTCTCCACCGTGCCCTCGGTGATCCACAGCCGGTGGGCGATGCCGGCGTTCGACCGGCCTTCCGCCATCAGCGAGAGCACCTCGCGCTCACGCTGCGTGAGCAGCTCCAGCGGGTCGTTCTTCCGGTGGGCGGCGACCAGCTCCTGGACGACGCAGGGGTCGACGACCGACGCGCCGAGGTCGATGCGCCGGATCGTCTCGATGAAGTCGGCGACGTCCATCACCCGGCTCTTCAGCAGGTAGCCGACCCTGCTGCCCGCGGCGAGCAGCTCCATCGCCTGCTCGACCTCGACGTGCGCAGACAGCAGCAGGATGCCCGTGCCGGGGAACTCGCGGCGTATCAGGCGGGCCGCCTCCAGCCCCTCGGTGGTGTTGCTGGGCGGCATGCGGATGTCCACGATCGCCAGATCGGGGACGTGCTCGCGGACCAGGGCGACCAGCTCGGAGGCGTCCTTGGCCTGGCCGACCACCACGAAGCCGTACCGCTCCAGCAGGCTGGCGAGCCCTTCGCGCAGCAGGACGTCGTCGTCGGCCAGCACCACCGTCCTCGGACGCTCGGTGCGCTCCGCGCCGCGCCCCGTGGCGCCCGCCGACGGGGCGCCCGCACTGGTCACGGAGAGTGGGACATCGCCGGCAGAGGCGCCGGGACGGGACGGGGAATCCCAGGTGGAACGGGGTGGGCGGGCGCCGGCACGCGAGCACGGACGGTCAGGGGCCCGCCTCGACACGGGGGTATGCTTGAGAGTTATGTGAGCGGTTTTCATCACTGCTGCTCCGCCCGGAACGTCCGCGACTTGCGATCGGAGTCGCGGTCGGCGCCGTGTGTGTCGCCCTGGAAACCCTCATCGCGCATCATCTGGATGCGATCGCGCCCGTCCAATCTCTGGCGATAGTCTATCTTCCCGCCGTCCTGCTGTTCTCCCTCGCCTGGGGCCTGCCGGCCGGCATCCTGCTCGCGCTCGTCAGCGTCCTGGCCTACAACTACGTCTTCATCGCACCCTACGGGTCCATCGCCGTCGCCGACAGCGAGGACATCGTCACGATCCCGATCTTCCTCGTCGTCGCCGCTGTGACGAGCTGGCTGGCGGCCCGGGTCCGACGCATGGCGGCCGAGACCACGCGGCGCCGTCAGGAGGCCGACCTGTCCGCCCGGCTCGGCCAGATCCTGCTCGGTACGATCGACCTGGAGGCGGGCCTGGAGGCGGCGGCGTCCCAGCTGGCCGTCGATCTGGGCCTGCCGGAGGCGAAGATCGAGGTCTCCGCGGTGACCGGTGACGAGGCGCACCGGGCCGTACCGCTCGTGGACGGTCGTGCCCCGGTCGGCACGCTCCTGCTGCCCGCCGGCACGCCCTCCGAGACCGTCGAGTCCCTGCGCGCCAGGATCGTGCCGTCACTGGCCGCGCTGGTCCGGGCGGCCCGCGACCGCGCCGTCATCCGCGGTTCGCTGGCGGCCAGCCGCGACGAGTACCGCCGCGTCGCGGAGGAGCAGGCCGCCCTGCGGCGGGTCGCGACGCTCGTGGCGCGAGGCGTCTCGCCGACCGAGCTGTTCAGCGCCGTCGCCTGCGAGATGGGACGCCTCCTGCACGCCGACCACGCCGGGATCACCCAGTTCGACCGGGCCGCCGGTCAGATCGTCTCGGTCGGCTCCTGGAGCGTCTTCGGCCCCGAGTTCATGCTGCCCGTCGGTTTCACCTGGCCGGCCGACCACCCGAGCGCCTCGGCGAAGGTGTGGCGCACCGGGCGCCCGGCGCGGATGACCGACTACGCGACCGCCGGCGGCCACATCTCCGAATGGGCGCGTACCCGCGGCATCCGCTCCTCGGTGGCCTGCCCGATCACCGTGGACGGCCGGCTGTGGGGCGCGATGGTGGCCCTGGCGGCAACGCCGTTCCAGCGGGAGGACGCCGAGCGGCGCATGGTCGGCTTCACCGAGCTCCTCGGCACGGCGATCGCCAACGCGCAGGCGCACGCGCAGCTCGCGGCCTCCCGGGCGCGGGTCATGGCCGCGGCCGACGAGTCCCGCCGCCGCGTCGAGCGCGATCTGCACGACGGCGCCCAGCAGCGCCTTGTGTCCCTCGGCCTGGAGCTACGGGCCGTGGAGGCCGCCATGCCGCCCGAGCTGGAGCAGCTGCGTGAGCAGCTGTCGCTCACCGTCGAGGGCCTCGGGGGGGTGCTCCAGGAACTGCAGGAGATCTCCCGGGGCCTGCACCCCGCGATCCTGTCCAAGGGCGGCCTGGCCCCGGCCCTGAAGGTGCTGGCGCGCCGTTCCTCGGTCCCGGTGAAGCTGGAGGTGGACCTGGAAGGCCCGCTCGCCGAGCGGGTCGAGGTGACCGTCTACTACGTGGTGTCCGAGGCGCTGACCAACATCGCCAAGCACGCGCAGGCCTGCGAGGCCTCCGTCCGGGTGACGGGGCGCGACGGCGCCGTCGAACTGGTGGTGCACGACGACGGGGTGGGCGGGGCGCGGCTCGACCAGGGGTCCGGGCTGATCGGCCTGATGGACCGCGTTGAGGCGCTCTCGGGCAGGATGGAGGTCTTCAGCCCCAAGGGGAACGGCACCCGCATCGAGGTGCGCATCCCCGCCCAGCGGCGGTAGCCGCCGCCGGGCCGTCAGGACGTCCGGGTGGCGCCGACCGAGGCGATGACCACGCAGCCGATCGCCGCCCACTCGCGCACCTGCAGGAACTCTCCCAGCACGAACAGGCCGACCAGGGCGGCGGCGGCCGGCTCGAGGCTCATCAGGATGCCGAAGACGCGCTTGGGCATCGTCCGCAGCGCCTGCAGCTCGAGGCTGTAGGGGATCACCGAGGACAGCAGCCCGACACCGGCGCCCAGCAGCAGCAGATCCGGGCGGAGCAAACCGGTGCCGCCCGTGGTCACCCCGATCGGCGCGATCACGACGACCGCGATGATCATGGCGAAGGACAGCCCCGTGGTGCCCGGGTAACGCTTGCCGACCGCCGCCGACAGCAGGATGTACCCCGCCCAGCACAGTCCCGCCAGGGCCGCGAAGCCCATGCCCACCAGGTCCAGCCCGCCGCCCTGCCACGGGGCGAGCAGGACGATGCCCGTGGCGGCCAGCACCACCCACAGCAGGTCGAGGCGGCGCCGCGAACCGGCCACCGCCACCCCGAGCGGGCCGAGGAACTCGATGGCCACGGTGACGCCCATCGGCAGGCGCGCCAGCCCCTCGTAGTACGAGAGGTTCATCAGGCCGAGCGTGACCCCGAAGGCGGCGCCGACGGCGAGGTCGCGCCGGGTGAGGCCGCGCAGCCGGGGGCGGGCGACCAGGGCGAGGATCACGGCGCCGGCGGCGATCCGCACGAAGACCACCGCGCTCGGCGGCAGCTGCGTGAAGAGGTTCTTGGCCAGCCCGGCCCCGATCTGCACCGAGAGGATCCCCAGCATGACCAGGCTGGAGGGGGGAAGCGCGCCGGCGGCGCTGCGCAGGAGGGCGCCGGGGCGGAGGCGGTCCGGCTCGTACGGCCCGGAGGACGCGGACAGGGAGGGCACGGTCATCAGGCGTTCTCACGTTCCTCGCACGCGGCGGTGCGATCGGGGGGAGGGGGATGCGGAGGAGCCGGGCTCACTCCCAGCGGAAGGTACGGGAGGCCACGAACAGCGTCACCGCGGCCCAGGCGAGCAGCACCAGCAGCTCGCGGGCCGGCAGCCCGCCGCCGTGCGCGAGCACCGAGCGCAGGCCCCCGGTGAGCGCCGTGATCGGCAGCAGCTCGACGACGGCCCGCACCGCGTGCGGGAACGCCGTGACCGGCAGGACCACGCCGCCGAGGCCGAGAAGCACCAGGTAGACGAGGTTCGCCGCGGCCAGGGTGGCCTCGGCGCGCAACGTGCCCGCCATCAGCAGCGCCAGCCCGCTGAAGGCCGCCGTGCCGGCGATCACCAGCAGGACCGCCCAGACGGGATCGCCCTGGGGGTGCCACCCCATCGCGAGCGCCACGGCGGCGATCACCACGATCTGGAGCACCTCGACGGTGACCACCGCGAGGGTCTTGGCCAGCATCAGCCCCGGCCTGGACAGGGGAGTGGCGCCGAGGCGTTTCAGCACGCCGTACCGCCGCTCGAACCCGGTGCCGATCGCCTGCCCCGTGAAGGCCGTGGACATGATCGCCAGCGCGAGCACGCCGGGGGCCACGAAGTCGATGCGCCTTCCGGGCAGCTCCAGCAGCGGCGCCGCGGAGAACCCGACGAGCACCAGGATCGGGATGATCAGCGTGAGCAGCAGCTGCTCGCCGTTGCGCAGCACCGCCCGCACCTCGGCGGCGGCCTGCGCGAGCACCATGCGGGGCAGCGGCGCCGCGCCCGGGGCCGGGGTGAAGTCGAGGGCCGGGCGCGAGGTCAACGCAGTTCCCTTCCGGTGAGCTCGAGGAAGACGTCTTCGAGGGTGCGGCGCTCGACGCTGAGGTCGTCGGTGGTGACGCCCTCGGCGGCGCACCAGGCGGTGACGGTGCCGAGGAGCTCGGGGCCGACGTGGCCCTCGATGACGTAATGGCCGCTCGGCGACTCCTTGGCGGTGCTGCCCGTGGGCAGCGCGGTCAGCAGCTCGTCGAGGTCGAGGCCGGGCCTGGCGCGGAAGCGCAGCTGCCGCTCGGCGCCGGTGAGCCCCTGCGGGCTGCCCTGGGCGACGACGGTGCCGCGGTCGATGATCACGACCTTGTCGGCGAGCTTCTCCGCCTCGTCCATGTGGTGGGTGGTCAGGACGACCGACACGCCCCGGGCGCGCAGCTCGCCGACGACGTCCCAGCAGGCGTGGCGGGCCTGCGGGTCGAGGCCGGCCGTCGGCTCGTCGAGGAAGACGAGCTCGGGGCGGCCGACGACGGCGGCGGCGAGCGACAGGCGCTGCTGCTGGCCTCCCGACAGGCGGCGATAGGGGGTGCGGGCGTGGTCGGCGAGGCCCAGCCGTTCGAGCAGGGCGCCGGGGTCGAGGGGAGAGGCGTGGAAGCGGGAGACCAGCCGCAGCCACTCACCCGCGCGGATCGCCGGCGGCACCCCGCCGGACTGCAGCATCACGCCCACCCGCGGCTTGAGCTCGGCCGCCTGGCGGACGGGGTCGAGGCCGAGGACGGACACCTCGCCGCCGTCGGCCTTCCGGAACCCCTCGCAGATCTCGATGGTGGAGGTCTTCCCCGCGCCGTTGGGGCCGAGGATCGCGGTGACGGCACCGCGATCGGCGGTCAACGTCAGGCCGTTGATCGCGACGGTGCGGCCGTATCGCTTGACCAGGTCGGTGACCGCGACGGCGGGGGCTTCCATGCTGACGAGTTTAGGGACCGCCGTGTGTGGTTCCTTCGCCGGACCTCGGGCTCGGCGTCGGGGGCCGGTAAAGGTTGGGAGCGTCTCCTCCCAAGTGGGGCGTCCGGCCCGGGTCCGGACGCCCGCCGCGTGTGAGGCTGGCCCCGTCCCCACCGCCCGAGGCGGCCGCGGCGCGAGCCCTCCGGCGCGTCCCGGCGAGCGGGACAGCGCGACGACGCCGTCGAGGAGGCCCGCATGCCCGCCCGTACCGGTTACAAGCCCGGCATGCCCTGCTGGGCCGACCTGTCCAGTGCCGACCTCGCCGTCTCCGTGGCCTTCTACGAGGGCCTGTTCGGCTGGCGCGCCGAGTTCGATCCGCGCCCGGAGGCCGGGGGGTACGGGTACTTCCGGCAGCGGGACAAGCTGGTGGCCGGGATCGCCCTGGCGTTCGACCGGGCCAGGCCCTCGGCGTGGAACGCCTACATCGCGGCCGACGACGCCGAGCCGGTCGCCCTGAAGGTCAAGGAGGCGGGCGGGCACGTGGTCACCGGCCCCGTCCAGGTCTTCGACGAGGGCACCATGGCGGTCTTCCGCGACCCGTCCGGGGCGGCCTTCATGGTGTGGCAGGCGGGCAGGCACCACGGCGCGCAGCTGGTCGACGAGCCGGTCGCGCTCTGTCGGCTCCACCTCGACACCCGCGACCCGATGGCGGCCAGGTCGTTCTACCCCGCCGTCTTCGGCTGGGGCTCCCGCACCTCGCCGGACGGCCGGTACACCGAGTGGCTGGCCGACGGCCGCCCCGTGGCCGGCATGCCGACCCAGCCCGGCCCGCCGGCGTCGGCCCCGGAGGCCCACGCCGGTGCGATCGCCCCAGAGGCCCGTACCGGGTCCGCCGTCCCGGAGGCCGGCACCGGGGCGGTCGCCGCCCCGGACGCGCGGTGGCTGGTCTGCTTCGCCGTCGCCGACTGCGACGCGACCTCCGCCCTCGCCGAGCCGTGGGGCGGCGGTGTGCTGCGCCCCCCGTCGGACCTCCCCATAGGGCGCCTCGCCGTCCTCGCCGACCCGCACGACGCCTCCTTCGCCGTGGTCACCCCGAGATCCCCCAGGTGACCGCCCGCGCGCTCTGAGAGCAGGAGCGGGAAGAAAGTTCTTTATCTGGGAATTGGATGACCTTTACCCCTGTTGGTGTCCTCTTGGGCCCCTGAGGGCCGCTTGGCGTCGGGCGCTTGGGAGGGGACCGCATGACCGTCGGCATGCCGCGAGACGAGACCGTGGCGGAGGCCGGAACGGCCGTGGCGGGACCCCGGCGCAGAGGGCTCCTGCTGCTCGTCCTCGGCGCGCTGTCGGCGATCGGCCCGCTCTCGATCGACATGTACCTCCCGGCGCTGCCCGCCATCAGCGGCGAGATGCTCACCGGGGCCGCCCAGATCCAGCTGACCCTGACCGCCTGCCTGGTCGGGGTGTCGGTGGGCCAGTTGGTGGCCGGGCCGGTGAGCGACGTGCGGGGACGGCGGGGCCCGCTCATCGCGGGCGTCGGCGCCTACGCGCTGACCTCGCTGCTGTGCGCCTTCGCCCCCTCGGTCGAGGCCCTGGTCGCGCTGCGCCTGCTCCAGGGACTCGCGGGCGGCGCCGCGCTGGTGATCGTCCGCGCCGTGGTGCGCGATCTGTACGACGGGCCCGCGATCACCCGGATCTTCGCCACGCTGATGCTGGTCAGCGGCCTGGCGCCCATCATCGCCCCCATCGCGGGGGCGCAACTGCTCGCCGTGACCTCCTGGCGGGGGATCTTCGTGACGCTCAGCGTCGCCGGCCTCCTCCTGCTCCTCGCCGTGCTCGCCGTGGTGCGCGAGACCCTTCCTCCCGGGGACCGGGACGGCGGAGGGCTGCGGCACACCCTCGCGACGTTCGCGCTGCTGCTGCGTGACCGGTCGTTCATGGCGGCCGCGATGGCGGGCGGCCTCGGTTTCGCCGCCATGTTCGGCTACATCTCCGGCTCGCCGTTCGTCCTGCAGCAGATCTACGGGGTGAGCCCCGCGGGCTTCTCACTGATCTTCGCCGCCAACGCGCTCGGCCTCACGCTGATGGCCCAGGTCGGCGGCCGGCTGGCCGGCCGGGTGTCCGCCGGACGGCTCGTGCTCAGCGGGCTGCTGGTCAGCTTCGCGTCGGCGGCCGTGCTGACGGCCGCGGTCGTCGCCCACCTCGGGGTGGCCACCGTGGTGGCCTCGCTGTTCGCGATGATGTGCGGGATGGGCCTGTCGATCCCGGGCTCGGGCGCGCTCGCGCTGGCCGGGCAGCCGCCCCAGGTCGCGGGCAGCGCCTCGGCGCTGCTCGGCCTGCTGCAGTTCCTGCTCGGCGGTGTCGCCGCGCCGCTCGCCGGGCTCGGCGGCTCGGGCACGGCGCTGCCGATGGCCGTGGTGATGACGGGGCTCTCGGTCGTGGCCCTGGTGGCGTTCCTGGCGCTGAGCCGGGGACGGGTGGCGGAGGCGGCTTGATCGGCGTCGACGTTTCTCCTGCTTAGGTAAGCCTTTCCTACGTGACCAAGGCCATGTGGGGTGCCCCCACATCAGGTTGTGTCTCGGGAAGGAATTACGGCACACTGATGTTGTGAAAAACGTGGCTGGGATTACGCAGGCCGAGAAGGGCGCGGAGCGCGGCACACGCGCACGCGTCGCTCGGCTGATCCTGGAGCACGGCCCGATCAACGCCGCCGCCCTCGGCGAACGGCTCGGGTTGACACCGGCGGCGGTGCGTCGCCACCTCGACGCGTTGCTCGCCGAGGGCATGATAGAGCCTCGAACGGGACGGCCACGCGGCCAGCGGGGGCGCGGACGGCCGGCGAAGCTGTTCGTGATCACCGACGCCGGGCGCAGCGCCTTCGTGCACGCCTACGACGGCCTCGCCGGGAGCGCCCTGCGCTTCCTGGCCGAGCGCGCCGGGGCGGAGGCGGTCGCCGACTTCGCCCGATCCCAGGTGAGCGGCCTGGTGAAGCGCCTCGCGCCCCTCATGCGCGAGGTGCCCGCCGACCAGCGGGTGCGCGTGCTGGCCGAGGCCCTGACGGCCGACGGCTACGCCGCCTCGGCCAGCCAGGCCAAGTCGGGCGGAGAGCAGCTCTGCCAGCACCACTGCCCGGTCGCGCACGTCGCCGCGGAGTTCCCGCAGCTGTGCGAGGCCGAGACCGAGGCGTTCGGGCAGCTGCTCGGCACGCCGGTGCAGCGCCTGGCGACGATCGCCCACGGCGACGGGGTGTGCACGACTCATGTGAGTCCGCGCGCCCTCACATCACAGAGGAACGCGCCGCCGCACTCCAGGCGGAGCGCGAACCAAGCCACGTCAGACAGCTCCGACGTGACGATAAGCACTTCGCGGCAAGCGATTGAGACGAGCAAGGAGACCGGAAGGTGACTGTCACCGACCGCCCGGAGCTTGAAGGCCTCGGGAGTTACAAGTTCGGCTGGGCCGACCCCGACGTGGCCGGCGCCACGGCGCGCCGAGGCCTCTCCGAGGAGGTCGTGCGCAACATCTCCGCGCTGAAGGACGAGCCGGAGTGGATGCTCGACCTGCGCCTGAAGGGACTTCGGCTCTTCGGTAAGAAGCCCCTGCCGACCTGGGGGTCCGACCTCACCGGCATCGACTTCGACAACATCAAGTACTTCGTGCGCTCCACCGAGAAGCAGGCCGCCTCCTGGGACGAGCTCCCGGCCGACATCAAGTCGACCTACGACAAGCTCGGCATCCCCGAGGCCGAGAAGCAGCGCCTGATCGCGGGCGTCGCCGCCCAGTACGAGTCCGAGGTCGTCTACCACAAGATCCGTGAGGACCTCGAGGAGAAGGGCGTCATCTTCCTCGACACCGACACGGGCCTGAAGGAGCACCCCGAGCTCTTCAAGGAGTACTTCGGGTCGGTCATCCCCGTGGGCGACAACAAGTTCGCCTCGCTCAACACCGCCGTGTGGTCGGGCGGGTCGTTCATCTACGTGCCGCCGAACGTCCACGTCGAGATCCCGCTGCAGGCCTACTTCCGGATCAACACCGAGAACATGGGCCAGTTCGAGCGCACCCTGATCATCGTCGACGAGGGCTCCTACGTCCACTACGTCGAGGGCTGCACCGCGCCGATCTACTCCTCCGACTCGCTGCACAGCGCGGTCGTGGAGATCATCGTGAAGAAGAACGCCCGCTGCCGTTACACGACCATCCAGAACTGGTCGAACAACGTCTACAACCTGGTCACCAAGCGCGCCGTCGCCTACGAGGGCGCCACCATGGAGTGGATCGACGGCAACATCGGCTCTAAGGTCACGATGAAGTACCCGGCCGTCTACCTCATGGGCGAGCACGCCAAGGGCGAGACCCTGAGCGTCGCCTTCGCCGGTGAGGGCCAGCACCAGGACGCCGGCGCCAAGATGGTGCACCTCGCGCCGAAGACCTCCTCGACGATCGTCTCCAAGTCGGTCGCCCGGGGCGGCGGCCGCACGTCCTACCGCGGCCTGGTCCAGATCGAGGAGGGCGCGGCCGGCTCGGCGTCGACCGTCAAGTGCGACGCCCTGCTCATCGACCAGATCAGCCGCTCCGACACCTACCCCTACGTCGACGTCCGCGAGGACGACGTCTCCATGGGCCACGAGGCCACGGTCTCCAAGGTGTCGGAGGACCAGCTGTTCTACCTCATGAGCCGCGGCCTCAACGAGGACGAGGCCATGGCGATGATCGTGCGCGGCTTCGTGGAGCCCATCGCCCGCGAGCTGCCGATGGAGTACGCCCTGGAGCTCAACCGCCTGATCGAGCTGCAGATGGAAGGAGCGGTGGGCTGACCATGGGCCTCGACACCAAGCCCCTCTCCACCCTGCACGGCAGGTCGTCCTACAAGCTGGAGGACTTCCCCGTCCCCAGCGGGCGCGAGGAGATGTGGCGCTTCACGCCCCTCTCGCGCCTTCGGGGGCTGCACGACGGCACGGCCAAGCCGTCCGGCGAGATCCTCGTCGAGGTGCACCCCGCGCCCGAGGTCTCGGTCGAGACCGTCGGCCGTGACGACTCCCGCCTCGGCAAGGCGTACGTTCCGACCGACCGCGTGAGCGTGCAGGCCTTCACCTCCTTCGAGAAGGCCACCGTGATCACGGTGCCGAAGGAGGCCGTCGCCTCCAAGCCCACCGTGGTCAACCTCCGCGGCACGGGCACCGGCACGGCGTACGGCCACATCGTGGTCGCCGTCGAGCCGCTCGCCGAGGCCGTCGTGGTCCTCGACCACCAGGGCAGCGCGGTCTACGCCGACAACATCGAGTTCGTCGTCGGCGACGGCGCCACGCTCAAGGTCGTCAGCCTGCAGGACTGGGACGACGACGCCGTGCACGTCTCCCACCACCACGCCCAGCTCGGCAAGGACGCCACGTTCAAGAGCTTCGTGGTGACCCTCGGCGGCGACCTCGTGCGCCTGTCGCCGTCGGTGGCCTACACCGGGCGCGGCGGCGACGCCGACCTGAGCGGCATCTACTTCGTCGACGCCGGCCAGCACCTCGAGCACCGCCTGCTGGTCGACCACAACGTGCCCGACTGCCGCAGCAACGTCGACTACCGCGGCGCGCTGCAGGGCGACGACGCGCACGCCGTGTGGATCGGCGACGTGATCATCCGGGTCGAGGCCACCGGCACCGACACCTACGAGCTCAACCGCAACCTGATCCTCACCGACGGCGCCCGCGCCGACTCGGTGCCGAACCTCGAGATCCTCACCGGTGAGGTCGCGGGGGCGGGTCATGCCTCGGCGTCGGGCCGGCTCGACGACGAGCACACGTTCTATCTGCAGGCCCGCGGCATCCCGTACGACGAGGCGCGCCGCCTGGTCGTGCGCGGCTTCTTCGCCCAGCTGATCCAGAAGATCGAGGTCGAGGAGATCCGCGACCGGGTGCTCACCGCGGTGGAGGCGGAGCTCGCCCGATGACGTTCGAGAAAGTCTGCTCTCTGACCGACATCCCCGACGGCGGCGTCGTCGGGGTCGAGGTCGAGGGCAAGCCGGTCGCGCTGGTGCGCGAGGACGGCGAGGTGTACGCCCTGCACGACGTCTGCTCGCACGCCGAGGTCAGGCTGAGCGAGGGCGAGGTGTACGACGGCACCCTTGAGTGCTGGCTGCACGGCTCGTGCTTCGACGTCCGCACGGGCAAGCCCACCGGGCCTCCGGCCACCAGGCCCGTCCCTGTCTACCGAGTGAAGCTCGAAGGCGACGACGTGCTCGTCTCGCTCGACAGCGCCGAGAATGCCGAAAACCAGGAGTCTTGAAGTGTCCACCCTCGAAATTCGTGACCTGCATGTCGCCGTGGAGGACAAGGAGATCCTGCGCGGCGTCAACCTGACCGTCCGGGCGGGCGAGACCCATGCGCTCATGGGCCCGAACGGCTCGGGCAAGTCGACGCTCGCGTACGCGATCGCCGGCCACCCGAAGTACACCGTCACCTCCGGCACGGTCACCCTCGACGGCGAGGACGTCCTGTCCATGTCGGTCGACGAGCGCGCCCGCGCCGGCCTGTTCCTCGCCATGCAGTACCCCGTCGAGGTGCCCGGCGTCTCGGTGTCGAACTTCCTGCGCAGCGCCGTCACCGCCGTCCGCGGCGAGGCCCCCAAGCTGCGGGTGTTCACCAAGGAGCTGAAGGAGGGCATGGACGCCCTGGCCATCGACTCCGCCTTCGCCCAGCGCAACCTCAACGAGGGCTTCTCCGGCGGTGAGAAGAAGCGCCACGAGATCCTCCAGCTGGAGCTGCTCAAGCCGAAGGTCGCCATCCTCGACGAGACCGACTCCGGTCTCGACGTCGACGCCCTGCGCGTCGTCTCCGAGGGCGTCAACCGCTTCAGCGCCAGTGGGGAGACCGGCATCCTGCTGATCACCCACTACACCCGCATCCTGCGCTACGTGAAGCCCGACTTCGTCCACGTCTTCGCGGGCGGCCGGATCGTCGAAGAGGGCGGGCCGGAGCTCGCCGACAAGCTCGAGGCCGAGGGCTACGAGCGCTACACCAAGGCGAATGCATGACCTACAGCACGTTCGACGTGGAGAGGATCCGGAAGGACTTCCCGATCCTCTCCCGTGAGCTGCCCGGCGGCAGGCCGCTGGTCTACCTCGACTCGGGCAACTCCTCGCAGAAGCCCGCGCAGGTGATCAACACCATGCGCGACCACCTCGAGCAGCACTACAGCAACGTCGGGCGGGCCCTGCACGCGCTGGGCAGCGAGTCGACCGAGGCCTACGAGGGGGCGCGCGACAAGGTCGCGGCCTTCATCGGCGCGCCCAGCCGCGACGAGGTGGTCTTCACCAAGAACGCCTCCGAGGCGCTCAACCTCGTGGCCTACTCCTTCGGCAACCCGGCCTGCGACGACGAGCGGTTCAGGCTGGGCCCCGGCGACGAGATCGTGATCTCCGAGATGGAGCACCACTCCAACATCGTGCCCTGGCAGCTGCTCGTGCAGCGCACCGGCGCGACGCTGCGGTGGTTCCCGGTCACCGACGAGGGCCGTCTGGACCTGTCCGGCCTGGACGAGCTGGTGAACGAGCGCACCAAGATCGTCTCGATCGCGCACCAGTCGAACGTCCTCGGCACGGTCAACCCGGTCGCCGACGTCCTCGCCCGGGCCCGCCAGGTCGGCGCGCTGATGATGCTCGACGCCTCCCAGTCGGTGCCGCACCGCCCGGTCGACGTGACCGCGCTCGGGGTCGACTTCGTGGCCTTCACCGGCCACAAGATGCTCGGCCCGTCGGGCATCGGCGTGCTGTGGGGCCGCTACGACCTGCTGTCGGCCATGCCTCCGTTCCTCGGCGGCGGCGAGATGATCGAGGCGGTCTGGATGGACCACTCGACCTACGCCCCGGTGCCGCACAAGTTCGAGGCCGGCACGCCGCCGATCGTCGAGGCCATCGGGCTCGGCGCCGCCGTCGACTACCTCACGTCGATCGGCATGGAGGAGATCCAGCGCCACGAGCACGAGCTCACGGTGTACGCCCTGAAGGCCCTCGGGGAGTTCCCCGGCCTGCGCATCATCGGCCCGACCACGGCCGAGGACCGCGGCGGCATCGTGTCGTTCACGATCCCCGACGTGCACCCGCACGACGTCGGGCAGATCCTCGACGACACGTTCGGCGTGGCCGTGCGGGTGGGGCACCACTGCGCGCGCCCGCTGCACCTGCGCTTCGGAATACCCGCGACCACGCGGGCGTCTTTCTACTTGTACAACACCACGGACGAGATCGACGCACTGGTCCGGGGCCTCCACCACGTCCAGAAGGTGTTCGGATAAGAGATGATCGCCGAATCGCTCTACCAGGAACTCATCCTGGAACACTACAAGCACCCGCAGGGCCGGGGCCTGCGCGAGCCGTACGACGCCGAGGTCCACCATGTGAACCCCACGTGTGGTGACGAGGTCACGATGCGGGTGAAGGTGGGCGATGGCGGTAAGGTCGAAGACGTCTCCTACGACGGCCAGGGCTGTTCGATCAGCCAGGCCGCCGCGTCGGTGCTCCACGAGCTCGCGACCGGCCAGACCGTGGCCGACACCCTCGTGGTGGTCGACGAGTTCACCCGGCTGATGCAGGGCCGGGGTCAGGTGGAGCCCGACGAGGACGTCCTGGGAGACGCCGTCGCGTTCGCCGGCGTGGCCAAGTTCCCGGCCAGGGTCAAGTGCGCCCTGCTGGCCTGGATGGCCTACAAGGACGCGGTGGCGAGGAGCTCGTCGTGACACGGCGGGCCGATGCACCCGACGGCCGCGCCCGGCGCGCGGCCATGGAACGACGAGGCGAGGAGACGGCGTGAGCAAGCCTGTGGAGACCCCCACCGGGTACGACGGTGAGACCACTCTCGACGAGGTGCTCGAGGCGCTGAAGGACGTCGTCGACCCCGAGCTGGGCATCAACGTCGTCGACCTCGGCCTGGTCTACGGCGTCAACCTCGACCCGGGCGAGCCGGGCGGGGCTCCGGTCGCGACCCTCGACATGACGCTCACCAGCGCGGCCTGCCCTCTGACCGACGTCATCGAGGAGCAGGCGCACTCCGCCCTCGACGGCATGGTCTCCGATGTCAAGATCAACTGGGTCTGGCTTCCCCCGTGGGGGCCGGACAAGATCACCGATGAGGGGCGTGACCAGCTCCGCATGTTGGGCTTCAACGTCTGATCGCTCATGGTGATCGCCTCCGTCGCGAGGCGCCGTACCACGGCGCCCTCCTCGGAGGCACGGCGCGTCCCTGGCGCGCCGCCACGCCCCTCTGCCGGGCGTGGCCGTCCTTCGGACCGCCGGCCCTCGGACGCGACGGCGGGGCCTGGTCCCCGCCGCCCGCATCCGGAGGCCTCCGCCGGGTTCTGCGCGTGACGTTCGTCTCTCCCGGCCGGTCGTTCTCGCAGTTCCGCGCCCGTTTGTCGGCGCGGGGACGACCCCCTTGATCGCGGCCGCATCACGATCGGGTAGACTTCACTTGTCGCCCCTGATCATGAGCTCTGCTCATCACTTGCGGCCAGCATTTCGCGGCGTCCCCCTGGATCCCGCGTGTTCCCCGCACGGATGCCCGTGCGCCCCCGGCTCGTCCTTTCGCAGAAGTGACGTGCCATGTCTCTTCGACCGAAAGGCACGACCAATCGTGACCAGCACCAACGCCGCCATGCCCGCCGACGCCCGGATCGGCGACGGGCACGACGAGGACGCGCCCGCCGCGCGGACCGGGCAGGCGGTGTCCGAGACCCCCGCCGGGCCGCCGGAGTTCTCCCTCCTCGGCCTGCCCAAGCCCCTGATCGCCGCACTCGCGCGGCAGGGCATCGACAGCCCGTTCCCCATCCAGCGGGCCACCATCCCCGACATCCTCTCGGGCCGCCACGTCCTCGGCCGCGGCCAGACCGGCTCCGGCAAGACCCTGGCGTTCGGCCTGCCCACCATGACCCGCGTCGCCGGCACCAAGGCCGCCCCGCGCCGTCCCCTCGCGGTGATCCTCGTGCCCACCCGCGAGCTCGCCATGCAGGTCACCGACGCCCTGGAGCCCCTCGGGCGCGGCCTGTCGCTGCGCATGAAGACCGTCGTCGGCGGCATGTCGATGGGAAAGCAGATCGAGGCGCTGCGGCGCGGCGTCGAGATCGTCGTCGCCACCCCGGGCCGGCTCACCGACCTCATCCAGCAGGGCGAGTGCTCGCTGGACGACGTCCGGGTGACCGTCATCGACGAGGCCGACCACATGTGCGACCTCGGCTTCTTCCCGGTGGTCAGCGCGATCCTCTCGCGGACGCCGGCCGACAGCCAGCGGCTGCTGTTCTCCGCCACCCTCGACGGCGACGTCGACAAGCTCGTCCGGCGTTTCCTCAACGACCCGGTCACCCACTCGCTGGCCCCGGCCACCTCCCCGGTGGACACCATGGAGCACCACATGCTCCAGGTCACGCGGGACGACAAGTTCCCCGTCACCGCCGAGATCGCCAACCGCGAGGGCCGCACGATCATCTTCGTGCGCACCCAGCACGGCGTCGACCGCCTGGTCAAGCAGCTCGCCCGGGTCGGCGTCCGCGCCGGCGGCCTGCACGGCGGCAAGCGGCAGAACCAGCGCACCCGCATCCTCGCCGAGTTCCGCGAGGGCACGATCGGCGTGCTGGTCTGCACCGACGTGGCCGCGCGCGGCATCCACGTCGACGACGTCAGCCTCGTGCTGCACGTCGACCCGCCCACCGACCACAAGAGCTACCTGCACCGGGGCGGCCGTACGGCCCGCGCGGGCGAGCGCGGCACCGTGATGACGCTGGTGCTGCCGAACGAGCGCCGCTCCGCCGAGTCGATGACCCGCCGCGCCGGGGTCGAGCCGCACCGCCTGAAGGCGACGCCGGGTCACCCGCGCCTGGCCGAGGTCGCCGGCGCGCAGCAGCCGAGCGGCATCGAGATCCCCGTCTGGGAGCCGCCGGCCCCGGCCGCCAAGCGTCCGCGCCGCGAGGGGGGCCACGGTGGCGACCGCCGCCCGCGCCGCTTCCACGACCGCTCCCGCGAGGGCGGCGACCGCCGTGAGGGCGGCTTCGGCGACCGCCCGTCGGACGGTTACCGTTCGGGCGGTTCCCGCGGTGAGCGTCCGTCCGAGGGCTACCGTTCGGGCGGCTCGCGCGGCGGCGACTTCCGCGGCGAGGGCCGCGGCGATCGGCGCCCCGAGGGTCGCGGCTCGGGCTTCCGCGGCGGCCGCCAGGGTTCCACCGACCGCGGCCGCACCCGCTGACCTTCCTCGAAGTGAAAGGCCGCTCCTCCGCCGAGTGATCTACCTCGGTGGGGGAGCGGTGCTGCCACGGGGGGTGAGGCGGGCCGGGGGGGTCTCCAGGCCCGTCACCTGGTCGCCGGCGATCAGCGAGAGCAGCCGCCCGGCGGCGTGGGCGCCGTAGGCGGGGATGTCGCGGGTCAGGGCGGTCAGCGGCGGGCGTACGACCTGTGCCAGCGGCGAGTCGTCCCAGGCGACGACCGACAGGTCGGCCGGGACGTTGAGCTGCATCTCCTGCGCGACCGACAGCCCGGCCACCGCCATGATGTCGTTGTCGTACACCACGGCCGTCGGCCGGGCGGGGGAGCTGAGCAGCCGCCTGGTCGCTCGCGCGCCCTCCTCGCCGGTGTAGTCGGTGTGCACCGTCACGGCCTCGCCGAGGCCGAGCTCGGCGCAGACGGCGGCGAAGGCCCGGTCGCGCTGCATGGTGTGCAGGAGCCTGGGCAGCCCGGCGACCCGGGCGATGCGCCGGTGGCCCAGCGCGGCGAGGTAGGTGACGGTCTCGCGCACGGCGGCCTCCTCGTCGGACCACACCGGGAGCAGCGAGCCGGCCTGCGAGGGATGCCCGACCACCACGACCGGCATGCCGAGCGACTCCATCACGGGCACGCGGGGGTCGGCCAGGTGCAGGTCGACCAGGATCGCGCCGTCGACGCGCCCCTCACCCCACCAGCGGCGCCACAGCGCGATCTCCTCGTCATGGTCGGCGACGACCTGGAGCATCAGGGCGTACGACCGGGCCGACAGCTCGCCCTCGATGCCGCTGATCAGCTCCATGAAGAACGGCTCGACGCCGAGGAAGCGGGCGGGGCGGCACAGGGCGAGCCCGACCGTGTCGGCCCGGGCGCCGTTGAGGGCGCGGGCGGCGCTGTTGGGGCGCCAGCCGATCTCCTCGGCGATGGCCATGATGCGCGCCCGGGTGGACGCCGACACCCCCGGCTGGCCGTTCAGGGCGTAGGAGACCGCGCCCTTGGAGACGCCCGCCCGCCGCGCGATGTCGGCGATCGTCGGTCGTTTCACTCCTTGCCCCTTCGCTGAACCGGTCCAGACCGATCTCGTGCGTACATTACTACGCCTGCTGGGCTGCGCGAACGCCTTCCTCCCGCCGGCCGCCGGAACGCCGGGCCGGAGCGGCCTCCCGCTCGACCGTTGACACTCCCGTCACATGCGTCGTACTTTCACGTTACTTATCCGGTTCAGCAGCATCACCCGCGACCCGGCCTCCCGTCGCCGGCGTCGAAGGAGGGACACGTGAGCATGCACCGCCCGCTGCACGACGGCTGGACCCTCACCGCCGCATCGGACGAGGTGGACATCGCCGGCGTCCCCGCGACCGTCCCCGGCTGCGTGCACACCGACCTGCTCGCGGCCCGGCTCATCGACGATCCCTATCTCGACGGCAACGAGAACCGGCTCACCTGGATCGGCCGCACCCCCTGGACGTACGCCACCTGCTTCACCTGGCGGCCGGGCGAGGAGGACCGGGCCGACCTGGTGTGCGAGGGCCTGGACACCGTCGCCACCGTCGTGCTCAACGGCACCGAGCTCGCGACCACGGCCAACATGCACCGCTCCTACCGCTTCCCGGTGCGCGAGCTACTGCGCGAGGGGGACAACAGCCTGGAGGTGCGGTTCGCCTCGCCGTACGCCTACGCCGAGGAGCGGCGCGCCGCGCTCGGCGACCGGCCCGCGGCCTACGCCGAGCCCTACCAGTTCATCCGCAAGATGGCCTGCAACTTCGGCTGGGACTGGGGTCCCACGCTGGTCACCTCCGGCATCTGGCGGCCCGTCGGCCTGCACTCCTGGCGCGGGGCGCGCCTGGCCGCCGTACGTCCCCTGGTGACCCTGGAGGGACGCGACGGCCGGGTCGAGGTGCACGTCACCGTGGAACGGGCCCGCGAGGAGCCGCTGACCGTGACCGCCTCGGTGGCCGGGGTGAGCGCCGAGGCGCGCCTGGCGCCGGGGGAGAGCCAGGCCGTGATCACTCTCGCGGTGCCGGAGCCGAGGGTGTGGTGGCCGCGCGGGTACGGCGGGCAGCCGCTGTACCGGCTCACCGTGCGCCTGGCCGGGGACACCGCGGCCGACACCTGGACCCGATCGGTGGGATTCCGCTCGGTGCGGCTCGACCGGGACGGCGGCGCGTTCACGTTCGTCGTCAACGACGTGCCGGTCTTCGCCCGGGGCGTCAACTGGATCCCCGACGACTGCTTCCCCTCACGTCTGACCGCGCAGCGCCTGGCCGGGCGGATCGACCAGGCCTGCGCGGCGGGGGTGAACCTCGTGCGCGTGTGGGGCGGCGGCCTGTACGAGAGCGGCGCCTTCTACGACCTGTGCGACCGGCGCGGCCTGCTGGTCTGGCAGGACTTCCCGTTCGCCTGCGCCGCCTACCCGGAGGAGGAGCCCTTCGCCTCCGAGGTCGAGGCGGAGGCCCGGGAGAACGTCGTCCGGCTGGCGCCGCACCCGAGCCTGGTGCTGTGGAACGGCGGCAACGAGACCATCGAGGGATTCTCCGACTGGGGCTGGAAGGAGAGGCTGGGCGGCCGTACCTGGGGGGCCGGCTTCTACTTCGACCTGCTGCCGAGGGTGGTCGCCGAGCTCGACCCGACCCGGCCGTACTGGGCGGGCAGCCCCTACTCCGGCGCGCCGGACCTGCCCCCGAACGACCCCTCCCGCGGCACCGTCCACATCTGGGACGTCTGGAACCGTGAGGACTACCTCCGCTACGGCGCCTACCGCCCGAGGTTCGCCGCCGAGTTCGGCTTCCAGGGCCCGCCGGCGCACGCCACACTGCGCCGCGCGCTGGGCGAGGACGCGCCGGAGCCGGGCTCGCCCGGCCTGGCGGCTCACCAGAAGGCCGACGAGGGCGACGCCAAGCTGCTGCGGGGCCTCGGCCGCCACCTGCCCGCCCCCGAGGGCTTCGACGACTGGCACTACCTGACCCAGCTGAACCAGGCGCGGGCCGTGGCCTTCGGCGTCGAACGGTTCCGCGCGCTCGCCCCGTACTGCATGGGCACCGTCGTCTGGCAGCTCAACGACTGCTGGCCGGTGATCTCCTGGTCCGCCGTGGACGGCGACGGCCGCCGCAAGCCCCTGTGGTACGCGCTGCGCCGCGCCTACGCCGACCGGCTGCTGACCTTCCAGGACGACGCGCTGGTGGTGGTCAACGACAGCGCCGCGGAGTGGGCGGGAGAGCTCATGGTGACGCGGCTCTCCCTGCAGGGTGACCCGCTGGCCAAGGAGTCCTTCCCCGTCGCGGTCCCGCCGCGCACGGTCGTCCCCGTGCCGCTCCCGGAGACTCTGCTCACCCCCGCCGACCCGGCCCGGGAGCTGCTCGCCGCCCGCCTCGGCGCCCGGGAGGCGCTGCGGTTCTTCGCCGAGGACCCGGAGGTGGACTTCCCCGCGGCGGAGTTCGACGTCAGGGCCGAACGCGCGCCGGGCGGCGCCCGCGTCACCGTCACCGCGCGGACGCTGGTGCGCGAGCTGGCGATCTTCGCCGACCGGTTCCACCCGGACGCCGAGGTGGACGACATGCTGCTCACCCTGCTGCCCGGCTCGGCCGCGACGTTCGAGGTGCGCGTCCCCGGCGACCCGGACCTCGCCCCGCTGACCGCCCCTCCGGTGCTGCGCTGCCTGAACGAACGCCAGCGGGCGTCCTGACCGCTGAACCGCTTAAGAAAACAGGTTTCCGGCGACTCCTACCCCCCGGGAGAAGAAATGAGACCACTCACCGGCAGGCGCCTTCCCGGCGCGCTCGCGGCGGCGGCCCTCGCGCTGAGCCTCACCGCCGCGTGCAGCGCCGGCGGCGGCCCGCCCGTCGCGGCGGGCGGCGGCGCGAGCGCGAAGTCCTCCGCCCCCGCCTCGGCCCGCATCCTCAACGTCCACACCGGCGGCAGCGGCCAGTTCACCCCGAACTACAACCCCTTCACCCCGGCCCCCCTGCCCGGCGTGCAGGGCATGATCTACGAGCCGCTGATGTTCTTCAACCAGGCCAGGTCCGGGGACGTCCAGCCGCAGCTGGCCACCGCCTACCGGTTCGCCGACGGCGGCCGCACCCTGACCTTCACCCTGCGCGAGGGCGTGAAGTGGAGCGACGGCGAGCCCTTCACCGCCGACGACGTCGCCTACAGCTTCACCCTCGCCAAGGACAACCCCAAGCTCAACAGCGGCATCAACTCCGGCGGCAACGTGCTCGCCTCCGTCACCGCCGCCGACCCCACCCACGTGACCCTGAAGTTCACGCGGCCGGCCTACACGCGGCTGTGGAACATCGCCGGACAGTCGTGGATCGTGCCCCGGCACGTCTGGGAGAAGATCAAGGACCCCGCCGGCGACACCAACGACCATCCCGTCGGGACCGGGCCGTTCGTGCTCGGCACCTTCGCCCCGCAGAGCTACGTGTTCAAGAGGAACCCCCTCTACTGGGAGCCCGGCAAGCCGAAGATCGCCGGCCTGCGCTTCTGGTCGTTCAACGGCGGCGACGCCGCCACCACGGCGCTGGCCGCCGGGCAGCTCGACTGGACCGGCCTGTTCATGCCCGACCCCGACAAGCAGTACGTCGCCAAGGACCCCGCCCACAACAAGTACAAGAACGAATCGTTCCTGTACGTCACCAACCTGGTCCCGAACCTCACCAAGGCGCCCCTGGACGACCTCGCCGTCCGGCAGGCGATCAACGTGGCCCTGGACCGCAAGAAGATCATCGAGCTGGCCTTCGCCGGCCTCGGCACGATGCCGAGCCCGCTCGAACTCGTCCTGCCCCAGTACCAGGACTACGTCTCCCCGAAGTACGCCGGCGCCCAGGTGGAGTACGACCCGGGCAAGGCGCGCGGCATCCTCGAACAGGCCGGATACCGGCGCGGATCCGACGGCGTCTACGCCAAGGACGGCAAGCGGCTGTCGATCACCTGCACCGTCGTGAGCGGCTGGACCGACTACATCAGCGCCATGCAGGTCATCAAGCAGGAGCTCAAGGACGTCGGCATCGAGTTCGCCGCCAAGGAGGTCTCCTTCAACGCCTTCACCGCCGCCCAGACCAGCGGCGACTTCCAGATGCAGATCTGGAACGGCTACGGCGGCCCCAGCCCGTACTACATGTACAACAACATCCTCAACAGCGAGAACGTGCCTCCCCTGGCCCAGAACCAGGCGCGCTGGAAGAACGCCGAGGTCGACGCCGCGCTGGAGGCCATCGCCCAGACCCCGCCCGAGGACACCGACGCCATCAAGCAGCAGATCCACCGGATCCAGGACCAGGTGATGGCGCAGGTCCCCTACATCCCGATCCAGCAGTCGAGCGCGCTGGCGGAGTTCCGCACCGTCAACGCCACCGGATGGCCGAGCGAGGAGAACCCCTACGCCCTCGCGCTGCCGTTCTACACCCCCGACGGCGCCATCGTCGCCAAGAACCTCGTCCCGACCGGCTGAGCGATGGGCTACCTGCGCCGCAAGCTGGCCTTCTACGCGGTCGCGCTGTGGGCGGCCGTGACACTGAACTTCCTGATCCCACGCCTGATCAAGGGCAACCCGGTCGACATCATGCTGTCGCGGGTGCAGGGCCAGCCGATGCCGCCGGAGGCGAGGAGGGCGCTGGAGCTGCAGTTCGGCGTGAGCCACGACCCGCTGTGGCAGCAGTACCTCGGCTACCTCGGCAACCTGCTGCGGGGCAGGCTCGGCCTGTCGGTCACCTACTACCCGACCCCGGTCGGCACGGTGATCGCGCAGTCGCTGCCCTGGACGCTGGCCCTGGCGGGCGTCTCGCTGGTGATCACGGTCGCCCTCGGGCTCGGCCTCGGCACGCTCGCCGGGTGGCGCCGGGGCGGGCGGCTGGACGCGCTGGTCCCGGCCACCACGTTCATGGCCGCGATCCCGTACTTCTGGCTCGCCCTGATCCTGCTGTACGTGCTCGGGCTCGGCGCGGGCCTGTTCCCGCTGAACGGCGGTTACGACTACGCCGGCGTCACCATGGGGCCGAACCTCGCCTTCCTGGGCAGCGCCGTCTACCACGGCGCGCTTCCGGCCCTCACCGTCGTGGTGTCGTCGGTGGCCGGCTGGATGCTCGGCATGCGCAACATGATGGTCTCCACCATGGCGGAGGACTACGTCGTCATGGCCGAGGCCAAGGGGCTGCCGCCGCGCCGGGTCATGCTGGCGTACGCCGCGCGCAACGCCGTGCTGCCCAGCGTCGCGGGCTTCGCGGTGTCGCTCGGCTTCGTGGTCAGCGGCCTGCTGGCCACCGAGGTCGTTTTCGCCTACCCCGGCATCGGCTTCGCCCTGCTGCAGGGGGTGCAGAACGCCGACTACCCGCTCATGCAGGGCATCTTCCTGATCATCTCGCTGGCCGTGCTCGGCGCCAACCTGCTGGTGGACCTGCTGTACGGCGTGATCGACCCCCGCACCCGGAGGGCCTGAACGATGGCAGCCATCGCCGCCGCCCCACCCGCACGCGCGACCCGGTTCCGCCCGTCCGGCAAGCTCGCCGCCGGGCTCGTCATCGTCGCCTGCTTCGTCCTGGTGGCCGTGCTCGGCCCGCTCCTCGCCGGCGACCCCGACGCGATCGGGTACGAGCGGCTCGCCCCGCCGTCGGCGTCCCACTGGCTCGGCACCACCAACACCGGTCAGGACGTGCTCGCCCAGCTGATGTCCGCCACCCGGGGATCGCTGCTCATCGGCGTGATCGTCGGGGTCCTCGCCACCGTGGTCTCCCTGCTGGTCGGCGTGCTCGGCGCCTACCTCGGCGGCTGGTTCGACGAGGGGTTCTCGCTGCTGAGCAATGTGTTCCTGGTGATCCCGGGCCTGCCGCTCGTCATCCTGATCACCGACTACGTGGAGACGACCGGGCCGGTCGCGATCGCCCTCACCATCACGCTCACCAGCTGGGCGGGCCCGGCGAGGGTCGTCAGGGCGCAGACGCTGTCGCTGCGCGGGCGCGACTACGTGGACGCCGCCCGGGTCAGCGGTGAGCCCGGCTGGCGGATCATGGTGTTCGAGATCCTGCCGAACCTGCTGCCCGTCATCGCCGCCCAGCTCGTGTTCGCGGTGCTCGGCGGCATTCTCCTCGACGCCGCCCTGTCGTTCCTCGGCCTGGCCGGCGGGTCCGCCGGCTCCTGGGGCAGCATGCTCTACTTCGCGCAGAACGCCTCGGCCCTGTCGACGGGCGCCTGGTGGTGGTTCGTCCCGCCGGGGCTGTGCATCGCGGTGCTCGGCGCGGGACTCTCCCTGGTCAACTTCGGGATCGACGAGATCGTCAATCCCCGGCTGCGGAAGGGCGGCGCATGAACGTCCTGTCGGTACGCGACCTGAGCGTGGTCTACGGCGGCGAGCGGCCCACGCGCGCCGTGCGGGAGGTGAGCCTGGAGCTCGCCAGGGGCGAGGTCCTCGGCGTCGCGGGGGAGAGCGGGTGCGGCAAGTCCACCCTCGCCTACGCCGTCACCCGGCTGCTGCGTCCCCCGGCCGCCGTCACCGCCGGCGAGATCGTCTTCCGGACCCGGGAGGGGCGGGAGGTGGACGTCCTCGCCCTCGGCCCGCGGGAGCTGCGGGCCTTCCGCTGGCGCCGGATCGCGATGGTCTTCCAGAGCGCCATGAACGCCCTCAACCCGGTGCTCACCGTGCGGGACCAGCTCGCCGACGTGTTCACCGCCCACGAGCCGGGCATGGGCAGGCGCGAGCGCGAGGAACGCTGCGGCGAGCTGCTCGACATGGTCGGCATCGACCGGAGCCGGCTGTCGTCCTACCCGCACGAGCTGTCCGGCGGGATGCGGCAGCGGGTCCTCATCGCGATGGCCATGGCGCTGCACCCCGACGTCGTGGTGCTCGACGAGCCGACCACCGCCCTGGACGTCGTGGTGCAGCGCGACATCCTCCGTCGGATCGACCGGCTGCGCGAGATGCTGGGCTTCTCGGTGATCTTCATCACGCACGACCTGTCGCTGCTGCTGTCGATCAGCGACCGGCTCGCGATCATGTACGGCGGGCGGATCGTCGAGACGGGGCCCGCCGCCGCCGTCCGGGCCGCCCCGGCCCACCCGTACACGGCGGGGCTGCTCGGCTCGTTCCCCAGCCTGCGCGGCCCCCGGCGGGTGCTGCACGGCATCCCCGGAACCCCTCCCGACCTGTCCGGGGAGACGCCCGGCTGCGCCTTCGCCCCGCGCTGCGCGCACGCCTTCGACGCCTGCGGCGCGGTGACCCCGCCGCTCGTCCCGGCCGGCGGCACCGTGGCCGCCTGCCTCAAGCACGACGACGGGGGAGGACCCGCGTGACCACGCTCACCGCCGACGAGCTGACCAAGCACTACACGATCAGGGACGGGCGCGGCAGGCGCACGCTGCGGGCCGTGGACGGCGTCTCCTTCACCCTTCGCTCCGGCGAGACGGCGGCGCTGGTCGGGCAGAGCGGCAGCGGCAAGTCGACGGTCGTCCGCATGCTGGCCCGGCTGACCGAGCCCACCTCCGGCGCGATCCTGCTGGACGGCGAGCGGGTGCGCTCGGCGCGGCGGTACCGCAAGGACGTCCAGATGGTGTTCCAGGACCCCTTCGCCTCCCTCAACCCCGCCCACACCGTGGGCTACCACCTGCGCCGCCCGCTGCGCCTGCACGGTACGGCCGCCGACCTGACGCGCGGCGTGCACGAGCTGCTCGAACGCGTCGGGCTGACCCCGGTCGAGAGGTACGCCCGCAGGCTCCCGCACGAGCTGTCGGGCGGCCAGCGCCAGCGCGTCGCCATCGCCAGGGCCCTCGCGCCGCGCCCCAAGGTGCTGCTCGCCGACGAGCCGGTGTCCATGCTGGACGTGTCGATCCGGCTGGAGATCCTCAACCTCGTCGACGAGCTCAAGCGCGAGCAGGACCTCGCCGTCCTGTACGTCACGCACGACCTGGCCACCGCGCGGTACTTCTCCTCGACCATCATGGTCATGAACGAGGGGCGCGTCGTGGAGCGCGGCCCGAGCGACGACGTCATCCTGCGCCCCGCCCACCCCTACACCAGGCTCCTGGCGGAGGCCGCCCCCGACCTGTCGGCGCCCGCCGAGGCGACGCGATCACCGGAAATGGGTGCCTAGCACGTGTTCCGCCCGGGGCAGACTACTCTTGGCAGGGCAGGCACGCCTACGTGAGAGAGATCATGAAGACCTTCGAAGAGCTGTTCGCCGAGCTGTCGGAGAAGGCGCGCACCCGTCCCGCCGGGTCGGGCACCGTCGCCGCCCTGGACGCCGGTGTCCACGCCATCGGCAAGAAGGTCGTGGAGGAGGCCGCCGAGAGCTGGATGGCGGCCGAGCACGAGACCACGGACCGGGCCGCCGAAGAGATCTCCCAGCTCCTCTACCACGTGCAGGTCCTCATGATCGCCCGAGGCATCGGGCTCGACGAGGTCTACAAGCATCTCTAGACCTGTTTTCCGCACGAGCCCGACTCTCCCTGATCAGACGCTGTGGTCCGACACCATCAGTGGCCGGTCCAGGTCGACGAGGGCGATGTGCGGAAACCAGGTCTTGCCGGCGCCGCCGGCCTTCCCGACGACCGACCTCGTCCGCCCGACCCGAAGGATTCCCTTAACGCCATGCTCCGCCTCGCCGTACCCAACAAGGGCGCCCTCACCGAGGCCGCCCAGACCATGCTCAAGGAAGCCGGTTACCGTCCCCGCAGAGACTCCAAGGAGCTCGTGGTCGTCGACCCCGCCAACTCCTGCGAGCTGTTCTTCCTGCGCCCCCGCGACATCGCCGTCTACGTCGGCGAGGGCACGCTCGACGTCGGCATCACCGGCCTCGACATGCTGTACGACTCCGGCGCGCCCGCCGAGGAGATCATGCCGCTCGGCTTCGGCGTCTCCACCTTCCGCTTCGCCGCCCGGCCCGGCGCGTTCTCCTCGGTCAAGGATCTCCAGGGCATGCGCATCGCCACCTCCTACGCCGGGCTGCTCGGCAAGCACCTGGCGGACGAGGGCGTCGAGGCCCGCATCATCAAGCTCGACGGCGCGGTCGAGACCGCCATCCACCTCGGCGTGGCCGACGCGGTGGCCGACGTCGTCGAGACCGGCACCACCCTGCGCAACGTCGGCCTGGAGGTCTTCGGCGAGCCGATCGCCCACTCCCAGGCCGCGCTGATCAAGCGCACGGGCGCCGAGCAGACGCCGGGGGTCGAGCAGTTGATCCGCCGCCTGCAGGGTGTGCTGGTGGCCCGCGACTACGTCATGATCGACTACGACATCCGGGCCGAGCGCATCGACGAGGCCATCGCGATCACCCCCGGCATGGAGGGGCCGACGGTGTCCCCGCTGCACCGTGAGGGCTGGGTCGCCGTCCGCGCCATGGTGCCCCGCAAGGACCACCAGCAGATCATGGACCAGCTGTGGGAGATCGGCGCCAAGGCCGTCCTGGTCACCGCCATCTTCGCCTGCCGCCTCTGAGCCACGTGGCCGCGCCGGTCCCGCCGTCCGCGCGGGCGGGACCGGCGCCCTACGGCCGCCGGTGGCGCGCGATGACAAATGTCATCGCCGACGCCGGACGAGAGGCACTGATGATCTTTCCGCCTCCTGCCTACGGTTGACCCCATGAACGCCATCGCCCTCACCGAGGTGAGCAAGAGCTATGGTGAGGTCCACGCCGTGAACGGCCTGAACCTCACGATGGAGGCGGGCCGCACGGTGGCCCTCCTCGGGCCGAACGGGGCCGGCAAGTCCACCACGATCAACATGCTGCTGGGCCTGATCCGCCCCACGGCCGGAGAGGTCCGCGTCTTCGGCCGCACCCCGGACGAGGCGGTCGCCCACGGGGAGATCGGCGCGATGCTGCAGGAGGGGACGCTGATCCCCGAGCTGACCGTGCGCGAGCTGGTCGACTTCATCCGCCGCCTGTACCCCGATCCGCTGCCGCTCGACCAGGTGCTCCAGGTCGCCGACCTGACGGCCCTCGCCTCCCGGCGCGCCGGCAGGCTCTCCGGCGGGCAGGCCCAGAGGGTGCGCTTCGCCCTCGCCATCGCCGGCGCGCCCAGGCTGCTCGTCCTCGACGAGCCGACCGCCGCGATGGACGTCGAGTCGCGCCGCGCCTTCTGGGCCGGCATGCGCGACTACGCCGCCCAGGGCCGCACGGTCCTGTTCGCGACCCACTACCTGGAGGAGGCCGACGAGAACTCCGACCGCGTGATCGTGGTCGCCGGCGGCAGGGTCGTCGCCGACGGCACGGCGGCGGAGATCAAGGCCGGGGCCGGGGGCAGCTCGGTGGCCTTCTCGCTCGACGGGCAGTCGTCCGCGGGCCTGGACGCGCTGCCGGGGGTCACCGCCGTCGAGATCCTCTCCGGCACCGTCACCCTGCGCACCGCCGACGTCGACGCCACGGTCGCCGCGCTCTACCGGGGCACCACCCTGGACGTTCGCGATCTGCGGATCGACGGGGCCGACCTGGAGGACGCCTTCCTCACTCTCACCCGGTCCGCGGAGGTCTGACCCATGCTGAACTACGTCAAGCTCGAAGCCACGCGGATGCTGCGCAACAAGCGCTACGTCATCTTCGTCGTCGCCTTCCCGATCGGCTTCTACCTGCTGTACTCCAACCTCTGGGGCGACCAGGTCGACGAGAGCACCGGCGTGAAGGGCGCGGTCGTGCTCATGGTGTCGATGGCCGCCTACGGCGCGCTGGCGGCGTCCATCATGTCCACCGCCGTGCCGTGGTCGCAGGAGCGGCAGACGGGATGGCTGCGCCAGCTCCAGATCACCCCGCTGCGCAGCTGGACGATCATCGTGACGAAGCTGGTCACGTCGCTGCTGCTGGTGCTGCCCTCGCTGCTGCTGGTGGCCCTGGCCGCCGTGGTCACCCAGCACGTCTCGCTGTCGGCGGGCCAGTGGGCCGGGCTCATCGCCGCGATGTGGGCCGGGACGATCCCCTTCGCCGCGCTCGGCCTGACCATCGGCTCGCTCGTGCCGCCCGACACCGCGCAGCCACTCGCGATGATCGGCATGTTCGGGCTGGCGCTCCTCGGCGGGCTGTGGTTCCCCATCGCCCTGATGCCGCCCGTCATGCGGAACATCGCCCAGGTGCTGCCCTCCTACGACTACGCGAACATCGGCTGGCAGATCGTCGCGGGGCACGCCCCGGCGGGGTCGGCGGTCGCGGGCATCGCCGCCTGGGGGGTCGCCCTGTGCGCCCTGGCGCTGTTCGCCTACCGCAGGGCCACCGTCCGGGCCTGAGATGGGCGACCTGCGCAACATCTTCACCTTCGGCGGGACGGACGAAAGGCCGTCCCGCTGGCGGCGGCTGATCGGCCTCTCCGTGGGCCTGATCTACCTGTTCTATCCGGCCTCCGACATCACCTCCGGGGCGACCACCGGGACCGAGGCGTACTGGGCGGTGGCGTCGCTGGTGGCCTTCCTGGTGAGCTACGTCGCCACCGTGCTCAGCCCGAGGGGCTACGGCCGGCCGAGCCCCTGGACGCTCCCGCTGCTCTGCCTCACCACGCTCATGGCCGTGGTGTTCCCCCTCGTCTTCGGCGGTGCGTGGCTGACCTTGCCGGTCTACATCGCCATCATGCTCAGCATGGCGCTGCCTCCCCGGCAGGCGTTCGCCGGGGTCGGCTGCATGGCGCTGATCGTGCTGGTGGAAGGCCTCATCGTCGGCGCCGGGGACGCCATCCCGGTGCTGGAGTTGCAGGTGGTCACGCTCGGCGTGCTGTTCATGAGCATCCGCAACACGCGCATGCTGGTGGTCGAGCTCCGGCAGGCCCAGGACGAGGTGGCGAGGCTCGCGGCGAGCGAGGAGCGCCTGCGCATCGCCCGCGACCTGCACGACCTGCTCGGGCACAGCCTGTCGCTGATCGTGCTCAAGAGCGAGCTGGCCGGGCGGCTCGCCGAGCAGGGGTCGGACAAGGCGGTGGGGGAGATCCGCGACGTGGAGTCGGTGGCCCGGCTCGCCCTGCAGGAGGTGCGCGAGGCCGTGACCGGCTACCGGCGGCGTGGCCTGTCCGAGGAGCTCGACAACGCCCGCTCCGCGCTCGCCGCGGCCGGGGTGCGGGCGGTCGTCCGCACCTTGGGCACCCCGCTCCCCGACGTCCTGGACGGGTTGTTCGGCTGGGCCGTGCGCGAGGGCGTCACCAACGTCGTGCGGCACGCCGGAGCGTCCAGCTGTGAGATCACCGTGGCCTTCCAGGACGGCGGGGCGAGCATGGAGATCGACGACGACGGCACGCAGGCCGGGCCGTGCCGGCCGGGCAGCGGGCTGACCGGGCTCACCGAACGTGTCCAGGCGGCCGGTGGGACGGTTGAGGCGGGCCCGCGGCCCGGCGGTGGTTTCCGTCTGCGGGTGGCCGTCCCGGCCGCCGTAGAATCTCGCACCTGACGTCCTCGCCCGTCACCGGAGAGCGGGCGCACACATTCCGGGAGCATCAGTGATCAGGGTCGTGCTGGCGGAGGATCAGGCGATGGTCCGGGGCGCGCTGGCGTCGCTGCTCGGCCTGGAGCCCGACATCGAGGTCGTCGGGGAGGCCGCCACCGGTGAGGAGGCCGTGTCCGCCGCTCTGTCCACCCGCCCGGACATCGTGCTCCTCGACATCGAGATGCCGGTCATGGACGGCATCACGGCGGCGGCGCGCATCACCGGCGAGCTGCCCGGATGCCGCGTGATGATCCTCACCACCTTCGGCAGGCCGGGGTACCTGCGGCGCGCCATGGAGGCGGGCGCGGCGGCGTTCATGGTGAAGGACAGCCCGGCCAGGGAGCTGGCCGCCGCCATCCGCAGGGTGCTCGCCGGGGAGCGGGTCATCGACCCCGCGCTGGCCGCCGCCGCGCTGAGCGCCGGCCCGAACCCCCTGTCGGCCCGCGAGCGCGACGTGCTCGCCGCGGCCTCCGACGGCTCCACGATCGGCGACATCGCCGTGCGCCTGCACCTGTCGGAGGGGACCGTCCGCAACTACCTCTCCTCGGCCATCCAGAAGACCCACGCCCGCAACCGCATCGAGGCCGTCCAGCGTGCCCAGTCGCAGGGCTGGCTCTAGACCCCGGCGACGGTGCCGAAGGGGGCGCCCGCCCGCCCCCTCAGGTCAGAGCTGGTGCACCGGGGCGTGCGCGTGCAGGTGCCTGCGCGACCGGGTCAGGAGCGTGTCCAGCGACCACGCTCCGCCGCCCAGCAGGGCCACCAGCAGGAACGACCAGGAGAACAGCGCCGCGGGCTCGCCCCCGTTCATGATGGGGAACAGGCCCTTGGGCAGGTGGACCGTGAAGTACGCGTAGGCCATCGTGCCGGAGCACAGCAGCGCGGCGGCGCGGGTGGCGAGCCCGACGAGCACCAGACCGCCCGCGCCGAGCTCGATCGCACCGGCCCACCAGTCGGGCCACGCGCCGACGGCCGGGATCCTCCCGTCGTGCGGGCCGCCGAGCACGCCGAACAGGGTGGCCGCGCCGTGGCAGGCGAACAGCAGGCCGGTCACGACGCGGAACAGCGACACGACGGCTTCACGTAAGCGGTCCATGGTCACACCCGCTGCCAGAGTGCGGGGACGTTCGGCGGCTCCCAGCCCGCGATCGCCGTGTGCGACTGGACGCACCGGTAGGTGGAGCCTCCGTAGGTCACCACGGCGCCGATGGCGTAGACGGTGCCCGCCTGCCAGGTGCCCGAGGGCGTCGGCGTGGGCGTCGGGGTGGGAGTCGGAGTCGGGGTGGGGGTGGGGGTCGGCGTGGGTGTGGGTGTGGGTGTGGGTGTGGGGCCGCCTCCGCCGCCGATGTTCAGGTCGATGCAGGAGTAGAAGGCGTTGGCCGTGTCGGCGATGTTCCAGATGGCGAGGACCTTCTGGCGGCCGGAGTACCCGGCGAGGTTCACCGTCTGCGAGATCGTGTCCGGCGGCTGCTTCCCGCCGCCGTCGAAGACCGCGACCCGCGTGTTGCCGATGTAGTACTCGTAGTTCAGCGTGGCGTGCCTGGCGGTGAACGTCCAGGTGAAGGTCACCGAGGTGCCGACGGACGTGACGGGCCAGGCCTTGCTCTCGTCGGCGAGCTGGGCGAACTGCGACAGGCCCGCGTTGCAGCTGCGCAGGCCCTTGGGGCCCTCCACGCTCTGCGGCTCGTAGATGATGTCGCCGCAGTTCGGCACCTTGCCCTGCGCGCAGAACGCCTGCCTGCTGGGCGGGTAGTTGACGTAGCCGTGGGCGTACGCCGGGCTGGAGGTCACGACGATGGTCGCGGCGATGGCCACCACCGCCGCGGAGACTAACGTGAGAGTCCTTCGCATTGAAGTTCTCCTCTACATGGGGGGATACCCCTAACTTAAAAGAAAGTTTCTTAACAGTAAAGAGCCTGTTACGGAGATTCCACGCGAGGGGGTTCCTTCTGTGCCGTACCTGCCACCGCTCTCGAAGGGACCAGGGCGCGCTCCTCGTCGCCGCCTCCTGGCCGGTGGGGGCGACGGGGCCGGCGGAACCAGCTCACGCCCTGGACGGCGCGATCTCGGCGACCGGATTGTTCACGTCCGCATTCACGATCAGGAAGACCGTTCACCGATACATTCATGGTCCGGAGGGGCCCATGGAACCGGGCCAGGCCACCGCCGGCGTCCCCGCCGAGTTCACCGGCTTCTATCCCTGGCCCGACCTGACCACCGTGCCGATCCGCGACGCCGCCCCCTGCCAGTGGGCCTTGATGTGGCGCACGGCCGCGGAGAGCCCGTTGATCCGCGCGTTCGCCCAGGCCGCCACCGACGTCCGGAACGCCGCCGAGCACCCGGAGTGACCCGTCGCCTCGGCACGGGCGTGGCCGGACGTGGAAACGGCAGGCGGAGCGCTCCGCCTGCCGGACCTGAATGCCGCGTCAGGGCAGCAGCGCGGCGGCCTTGACCTTGTGCAGGTGGATCACGATGTCGAAGGACTCGCCGAGAGCGACCTTGGTGGCCTGGTCGGGGGACCAGAAGCCGCCGCCGATCAGCCGGGTGGGGCGGCTCTGCGCGAGCCACGTCCGTGCCGGCTGCGGCGCGGTGCGGGTGTCCAGGATGAAGTCGCGGTAGCGGACCTGGTCCAGGACGTACTCGTTATAGTCGCTGCCGGCGGCGTCCACCGAGCCCTTGCAGGTGAGGGGCCGCTCGGCCGGGCGCGAACCGGCCGGGCAGGTGCCCTTGTCGATCAGGAAGTTGTAGCCGCCCTGGTCGAAGGAGGTGCCGACGGTGACGAAGCGGCGGCCCAGACGCTCGCGCAGGACCCCGCCCATCGGCGCGGGCACGAACATCGTGTCGATCGGGGTGTAGCTGATGTGCGCGTTCAGCCCCGACATCTGGATCTTGTGGCCGGTCGTGGTGTTCCACCAGACGACGTTGTCGGCCATGGCCTTGTCCCGGTAGACCTGCGCCTGCCGGCGGCCCTCGGCGGTGGCCTGGTCGAAGGCGAAGTCGGTGAAGGTCTGCGACAGGGCGCGGGCGTGCTGCACCGCCCACCGGTAGTCCTCGCTCGCGCTGGTGTGCCGCTGGAGGAGCTTCAGGGCCTGGGTGGCGCGCCGGGCGTTGTCCTGGCGGGTCTCCAGCGGCTGGGACAGCGCCATGCCCATGTACTCGCCGGCGTCGGGAGTGGTGGGCCGCAACCCGTCGTACAGCTGGGTGAACCGCTCCAGCAGGCCGGGGTGGTGCTGCTCGACGTAGGCCAGGACCTTGTCGAACAGGACGTCGCCGGGGTAGAGCAGGTCGGCGCCCATGAACTGGACCTTGGCCTGGTGGGTGGCGTTGTAGGAGCGCATCCAGGTGATCAGGCCGAGGAACTCGCTGTTGTCGAACAGGTCGTAGGGGCCCTTGACCTCGTCGTGCATGATCGCGCGCGGGTCGCCCTTGCCGTTCAGGACGTAGTCGTTCAGCCGCACACCGGTGCTCCAGCTCAGCTCCCGGGCGAAGGTCGTGAAGCCCTTCTCGGTCACCAGGTAACGCAGCAGCCGCTGGTTGAGGGTGTAGAACTCGGCGGTGCTGTGCGTGGCCTCGCCGACGCCCACCACCTTGGCGCCCGCCACCATCGCGCCGAACGCCTTCAGGTCACGCTGGCCCGCCTGGGGCGCGGCCGAGGCGAGCGGCCTGGCCGCACTGTCGAGCGCGGCGACGACCTTCGCCTCACCGGTGTCGGCGGCGGCGGAGGTGGTGGCGACGGCGGCGGCGGCCAGGCCGATGGTCAGGGCCGCGGCCCAGGTCCTGCTGTTCATGATGTGTTTCCCGTTGTCTGAGAGGTCGTTGACGGATGCAACCCTCGGGGCGGGCGCCGACAACCGTCCGACAGGACGCTGACGGTGCCCGGCGAGCCTGTCAGCGCCGAGTCGGTCAGCTCACCGGCCGGATCGGGCCGGCGCCGGCCTGACCGCCGATCGCCTTGAGCTGGGCGCGGACCGATCTGGTCAGCCGGTGGTCCTCGCCGAGGACGCGGACACAGTCGGTGAGCGCCTGCTCGAAGTGGGAGACGGCGCCCGCCCGATCACCGTCGGTGTACAGGGCGGCGGCGAGATTCGTCCGGGCCCCTATCGTCTCGGCGTGGTCGTCGCCCAGCGTGCGCCGCCGGCCGTCCAGGACCCGCCGGAAGAGCCGCACGGCGCGCTTGGCGGTCCCCAGGTCATGGTGGAGGGCGGCGAGGTTGTTCACCGCCACCAGCGTCCGGGGGTGGTCCGGGCCCAGGGCTCTCTCGCAGTCGTCCGCGGTCTTCTTCTGCAGGACCAGAGCCCGCCACGGGTCGCCGGCCGCGCGGCAGGCGCCCGCCAGGTAGCCGCGGACGGTCAGCGTCCGCGGGTCGTCGGCGCCGAGGTAGCTCTCACAGTCGGCGACGATCGCCTCGAACATCGCCGTCGCCCGCTCGTGATCGCCCACGGTCTCGTGCGCGCGGGCGAGGGCGGTCCGCGCGGTCAGGGTGAACGGGTGCTCACGGCCCAGCAGGCGGTCGAGATCCGACACGTTGCGCTCGTACAGCGCGAGCGCGCGCCCAGGCTCACCCGTCGTCAGGTACACGTCCGCGAGGTCGTCGCGCAGACGGGCGGCCTGCAGACAGGCGCCGCCGAGGGACCGCTCGTACCCGGCGAGGGCCTGTTCGTAGAGCCTGACGGCGCGGGGATGGTCACCTGCCTGCTCGTGAGCCCGGGCGAGCGAGCCGAGGGTGGCGAGGATCTCGGGGTGGTCGTCGCCGAGCGCTCGCCGGTAGTCGGCCAGGACCTCCTTCAACAGGGCGATCCCCAGCCGCCGCCGGCCCGCCGCGTGATGGGCGACGGCGAGGCCGACACGGGTGGCCAGAGTGTTCGGGTGGTCCACGGACAGCACCCGCGTCTGGACGGCGAGGGTCCGCTCGTACAGGTCGATGGCGCGCGCTACGTCACCGGCGGCCTGGTAGCACGCCGCCAGGCTGTTCGACGTCGTCAGGACGCTGGGATCCTCGTCGCCGAAGACCCGGCTCTCCTCCGGGAGGTTGAGCTCGTAGAGCCGGATCGCCTCGTCCACCTCATCGGCGACGTAGTAGGCGAGCGCGAGGTTGCTCCGGCCCATGACGGTGTAGGGATGGTCGTCGCCGAGGACCCGGCTCTGCTCGCCGAGGTTCAGCTCGTACAGCTCGATGGCCCGCCCGATCTGCCCGGCGTCCTGACAGGTGCCCGCCAGGCCGTTGCGGGACGACATCGCCAGCGGGTGCTCGGCGCCGAGGACCCGCAGGACGTCGGTCAAGGTCCGCTCGTACAGCTCCTGCGCCGTCCGCCAGTCGCCGGCCGAGTTGCGGGCGTTGGCCAGGTCGAGGCGGCACGCCAGTGTCAGGGGGTGCTCCCCGCCGAGGGTCCGCTCGTATCCGGCGTAGGTCTGCGCGCACAGCTCGATCGCCTCGCCCAGGCGGCCCGCCTCGCGGTAGTGGCCGGCCAGGACGTGGCGGAAGTGCAGCAGGTCCGGGTGCTGCTCGCCGAGCACCCGGACGCCGTCGGTGACGGCCCGTTCCTGCAGTTCGATGGCCTCGTCCAGCCGGCCCGCCTGCCGCAGGAAGTACGCCAGGCCGTTGAGCGACCGCAGCGTCCGCGGGTCGTCCGCACCCAGGGTGCGCAGGCACACGTCCAGCGTCAGCCGTTCGAGCTCGATCGCCCGCCGCGCGTCGCCGGCCTCGCAGTGGGAGGCGGCCAGGTTGGTCCGGGCGTTCAGCGTGTCGAGATGGCCGGGGCCCTGGATCCGCGTCATGGCCGCGACCGCGCGCTCGAAGAGGACGATCGCCCGCGCCTGTGCTCCCTGATGCCCGAGGAAGACGCCGATCTCGTTGACCAGCCGGGCGACGGCGACGCCGTCCACCGGTCCGTGCTCGATGAGCGCGGTGACATGCGGGAGCAGCGCGCGCCAGCGGGGCCATCCGTCCGGTTCGAGCGGGTCCTCCGGCAGCGCGGCCGCCAGCAGTTCGGTGGCGTCGGCGCGGGCGCGGGCGATGTCGTCCGCCTGCCGGTGGGGGTCGTCCCGGTCGGCGGTGCGGGTCAGCGCCCGCACCAGGTCGTGGACCCGCAGCGTGCCGTCGTCGTCCACGGTCAGCAGGTTGTATGCGGCCAGCCTGCCGATGGCCTGCTGGAGCCGGGGCCGGTCGGCGAGGGGGCTGAACACCTCGACCGGGATCCGCTCGGGGGCGAACCAGGCCAGCACCCGCAGCAGGTGCCCGGCCAAGGGCGTGTCCGCGAGCCGGTCGAGGGTGACGCGCCAGACGCGGGCGACGGTCGGCTCAGGGCCCGGCGGCTCCGCCGCCTGGTCGTACATGAACGCCGGGTCCTCGGCCAGGAGCGCCAGGTAGCCGCGCGGCGGCATGCGGTTCTGACGCATGTACGCGGCGGCCTGCCCGACGGCCAGGGGGAGACATCCCAGCGCGCGCACCAGGTCGAGCGCCCCGTCCGCGTCCGGGACCCCGGTGACCTTAGCGAGCAGTTCGACCGCCTGCTCCTCGCTCAGCATGCCGACGTGCAGGACGGCGGCGCCGAGCCGGTGCCAGCCCTCACGCAGCCGGGTGGTCACCACGATCCGCCCGTGAGGCGCGGGCCGGGCCGGAAGCCGCTCCAGCAGCCGCGCGACGTCGTCGGGGTGGGTGACGTCGTCCAGCACCAGCAGCCAGCCCTGGTGCGCCGCCAGCCACGCGGTGGCCCAGTCGGCGAGGGACTCCGACGGCAGGGCCGCCGTCAACTCCGGCTGCAGCGCGCCCGCCAGCGTGGCCAGACCGGCCCGCAGGGCGGAGACGGTGTCGGCCGCGATCCACCACACCGGGTCGAACGTCTCCCGACCGGTCGCGGCGTAGCGGGCGGCCAGCGTCGATTTGCCGGCCCCGCCTAGCCCGTGCACGACCACCACGGCGGGCCCCGCCCCGCCGTCGTCCAGGGCCTTCTCCAGGGCGGCCAGTTCGTCGTCGCGGCCCACGAACACCGGCGGGGGCGAAGGCGCCTTGCGCAGGCCGGGCGGGGCGGGCACCTCGGCGGCCGGCCGCAACGCCGGCGGAGGCAGCACCACCTGGTTGAGGATCTGGTCGCCCCCCACCTGGTACACCCGGCCGTGCTCCGACGCCGTGGCCTCCATCCGGACGCTCGCGCGCCTCGGCGGGTCACCCGCCCAGGGGAACCTGAACCTCACACGCGCCATCATGGATCAGGCGACGGGACCACGTACCACGATCGCCGGATAATGGCCGGAACAGGGGATGGTCGGTGAAATGCCGGCGGGGTCCGGCCGGACCGGACCCCGCCGGCGGCGTGCGACCGCTCAGCCGGAGAAGATCGCGCTGTGGACGTCCACGGGGTTGGCGGTGTCGCCGGTGGCGACGCCGTACACGGCCGTGAACCCGGTGCCGGTCGAGACCAGGCCGGTGTAGTCCCCGACCAGGCGTCCCGCGCTCGTCGCCGGGACCTTGCGGGCGTCGAACGGCCCCTCGAGGTGCTGCTCACGCCACGCCCCGGGCTGCGTGCAGTCCTTGGCGCAGGTGACGGCCCACACGTCGGTGGGCAGGGTGGCGGGATCGGCCGTGTTGTTGCGGAAGTCGTAGTAGGTGACCGCGACGGTGCCCGTCCGGGACGTGGCGACGACCGGGACGGCGGCGGAACCGGTGGGGGTCTTGTCGACGCGGACCGGGCCGGACCAGGTCTTCCCGCCGTCCGCCGACCGCGAGTAGGCCACGTGGAAGGTGCCGTCGGAGTTCTGGCTCTGCCAGACCGCGTTCACCACCTGGGTGCCCGGCTGGGCGGCCAGCAGCGGCAGGGAGGCGTTGCGCACCGGGTCACCCGAGTTGTCCGGGTCCGGGATGCGGGGGCCCACCGCGAGCGGCGCCGGAACGTTCAGCGTCGGCGCCGACCAGGTCTTGCCGCCGTCGGTCGAACGGATGACCTGGGTGGCACCATCGGTGTCCGTCTCGTAGTGCATGCCGATCAGCAGCGTCCCGTCCGGGAGCGGCGTCAGCTGGGTACCGATGACACCGCTGTTGGTGGGGACGTCGTACACCTTGCCGGTGGTCCAGGTGCGCCCGTCGTCGGTCGACTTCGCCATGTAGATCGGCTGCACCCAGTTCTCGACCGTGTCGGTCGACTGGTTGTCGATGCGGTCCCACACGGCGTAGACGACGCCCGGGTGGTACGGGTCCGCGGTGATCGAGGGGCGGTCGTTGAAGAACCTCGGGTCGTCGTCCCGCTGCAGGGTGACCGGCGCGTCCCACGTCCAGCCGCCGTCGGCGGACCGGGCCACCAGAACGGCGGTCACGTCGCCGGTGCGGGACAGCGAGAACGACGAGGCCAGGGCGGTGCCCGTCGGTGTGACCGTGATCCAGTGGTCGGTCGTGACGTCGTAGTCTCCGCCGTTGGCGGCGTTGCCGCCGTTGCACCGGGAGAAGCCGGGCAGGTTCTCCGACCGCTGCCAGGTCCGGCCGTAGTCCTCGGACACGGCCGTGACCGCGCCGTTGCTGCCGTACCGGTTCCAGCGGTCCTGCTGGAACACCGTGACGAGGTGCCACGGATGGTTCGGGTCCCGCGCCAGTACGGGCAGGACCTCGGTGTTCGGGTTCAGCGTGTAGCCGTCGCCGGGGGGAAGTCCGCAGCCTGCGGGCAGCGGGCTGAAGCCCGAGACCGGCCGTACGACGGCGGGTCCGGGGGATGTGGCACCGTCCGCGGAAGCGGGCTGGGCGACGGCGCAGGCCAGCAGGATGGCCGCTGAGCCTAACAGTGCCCTGGAGCGTCGGATCACGAGCTTCCTCATCTTGTCTAGAGGGCGTGTGTCACCGCCTCGCCGGGGAGCTGGGCGTCTCCGGGAGCCGGCAAACGATCAAGGGCACATTACTGCAACAAGATCAGCGCCCCCCTGTCACCCCTCGGACAGACCGGTCGCGGCGACCACCCGGGCTCGCCCCAGTTCTTCATGCGCTCGAGAAAGGCCGCCCCTTCCAGGCCGGGGAAGACGAGCGCCGGTCTCTCCGGGTGCCTGGAGTCGCGTACGCCCGCGAGCGTAAGGGATCTCCGGCAGTCTGACCTGGAGCACTCTCGATCTCTCCTCGCGCAATCTTGATCTTGTGGTTCGCAATCTGGATCCTGAGAGCGAACCGCAGAGACTTCGATGTGGGAGCACCGCGTGATGAACGAGAACCCGGGTGGCTCACAAGGAGGCAGTGTGGAGTACAGAGTGCTTGGACCGGTGGGCTTGTGGCGCGACGGGCGTCTGACGTCGATCGTCGGTCAGAAGCAGCGCACCTTGCTGGCGGTCTTGGTCCTGCACGCCAACCACGTGGTCTCGCACGACCGATTGCTGACCGCACTATGGGGAGTGGAGATCCCGGTGTCGGGCCGAAAACTCCTGCAGAACCACGTGTGGTCTCTACGTCGGTCGCTCGCGGATCCCGGCCGGCTGACCGGTACCCCCGCCGGTTACTGTCTGCAGATACCGCCCAGCGCATCGGACCTCGATGTCTTCACTGCCGAGACCGACGCGGCCCGTAAAGCTCTTGCGGCGGGCGATGCTCAGCAGGCGGCCGATCGGCTCCGCGGAGCCCTCGCATTGTGGCGCGGAACGGCTCTGGCCGGGACACGGGACGAGCTGCAACTCACCGATGGTGCCGCCCTCGAAGAACGGCGCGTCGCCGCGTTCGGTGACCGTATCGAAGCGGATCTGGCGCTGGGCCGTCACGATGATCTCATCGGCGAATTGCGTCGGCTCGTTGTGGACTATCCGCTGCAGGAGCGGCTACGGGGTCAGCTGATGTTGGCGCTTCACCGCTCAGGCCGTACGGCGGAAGCTTTGGAGGAATACCGGCTCGGTTGCCGGCATCTACGCGAAGAGTTCGGGCTGGAGCCCGGCGCGGACATAAGCAGGCTGCATCAGGCGATCTTGGCGGCTGATCCTCACGATGCGATGAGCACCTGTGGGCAAGCGGCGACCGCACCGGGAACCGCAGCGGCTTCCAGGCCGGTGCCCCGCCAACTCCCCCCTCATGTCTCTCGCTTCACCGGGCGCGTGGACAGCCTGCGGCTGCTGGACTCACTGCTCGGCGGCGCGGAGAACGGCCATGCGGCGACGATCTCGGTCATCGCCGGTACGGCCGGGGTGGGCAAGACGGCGCTGGCGACATATTGGGCACACAGCGTGGCTGATCGGTTTCCCGACGGGCAGTTGTTCCTGAATCTGCATGGCTATTCCCATGGAGAACGGGTCGCTCCGGGCCAAGCACTCCAGCAACTTCTCCTGGGCTTGGGCGTCGCCAGGGAAGCCATTCCTCATCTGGAAGACGAGCGTGTCGGGCTCTACCGCACGCTGGTGGCCGACAAGCACATGCTCATCGTCTTGGACAACGCGGCCACTCCGCAGCAGGTGCGTCCGCTACTGCCAGGTTCGCCGCATTGCAAGGTCGTCATCACCAGCCGGGATTCTTTACGCGGTCTCGCTGTCACTCATGACGTGCATACCTTCGCGCTGGGAATGCTGACGGCAGCGGAGGCGAAGGCCTTTCTTATGGCTCAGCTCGGAGCGGAACGTCTGGGCGCTCATGCCGGGGAACTGGCTCGACTGTGTGGCGGCCTCCCTCTTGCTCTGCGGCTGGCTTCCGCTCACCTCCACTACCAACCTGAGCTCCGTATACAAGATTTCATGGCGCGCCTACGGGAAGAGAATCCGCTCTCCGCCCTGGAAATCGACGAAGATCCCGGCGTGGGGGTCCGTGCCACCTTCGAGCTGTCTTATCGGGCTTTACCCGACATGCCCAGGCGGGCCTTCCGGCTGCTGGGGCACGCCCCTGGACCGGACATCGACCTCGACGCGGTGGCCGTCTTGGTGGATGCGACACCCGCCGAGGCGCGTAAAGCAGTCGACGTACTGGTCAACGCCCACCTTGTTCATCGGGTCGGGGCGCGTCTGGCAATGCACGACCTCCTGCGCGTCTACGCTCGCGACCGCAGCGCTGTCGAAGACAGCGAGAGAGAGCGGCGCACTGCCCTGACGGACCTGCTGAGCTGGTTCATCCATTCTTCTGGCTCAGCCGTCGCTCACGTGTCGCCCGGCAGTAAGCGTCTCGATCCCGGCATACCCCTGCCGCGCAACGGAAAGCGGAGGTTCACGCGCCATGACGATGCTCTGGCGTGGCTGGAGACCGAACGCGAGACCTTGGTGGCGAGCATCGGCTTCGCCGCCTCTGCCGGTTGGCCCGGCCTCGCATGGCGACTCGCCCATACGCTCACCAGATTCTTCTACTCCCAAGACTACATAGATGACTGGATAACCACTCACGAGGTGGCGCTCTCCGCGGCTCGCGGGCTCGATGACAACAAGGCGGAGAATTTGATTCTGTGCGATCTGGCTTATGCTTACCTGTTCGCGGGGCAGTATGCGAAGTACCTGAGCCACCAGCGGTGCAGTTTACAGCTCTGCCGATCTGCGGGAGATGAGAGCGGCGAGGCCAGTGCCCTTCAACATCTGGGATATGGCCTCTTGCGGACAGGGGAACTGGCGGCCGCGATCGAGGCGTTCACGCAGGCGCTCGCCAAGCATCGCGGCATCGCGGATCTGGACGGTGAGATGGAATCCACCTACAGACTGGCCTGCGCCTACTTGAGGGCAGGGCGTACCACAGACGCGGCTGACTTGCTGAACAAGTGCATAAGTCACTTTCGGAAGGCCGGCAAACGCTACGATGAAGCCTACGCGTCTATTTATCTGGCAGACGCCCACGGGTGGCTCGGAGATTTCTCATCGGCCGTTGAGCGTGCACTCGATGCTCTGCGGGTGGGTCGCGAACTGCGTAATTCGCGACTCGAGGCGGACGCGCTGAGCACCGTCGGACGGTGGCACCGGAAGTCGGGGCGACTCGACGATGCGCTCGCCTGTCAGCGGCGAGCTCTTTCCATAGTGGAGAACCTGAGCACCCGTGAACTGGAGTGCGAAATATTGCTTGATCTCGGCGACACCTTTCTCGCCATGGGAGAGAGGCGTGACGCACTGGAGTCGTACAAGGCTGCTCTGGTGATTTCTCGTGGCCTCAAGGGGTCTCACCTGGAAGGTCTGGCCCTCAGGGGGATCGGTGACGTGGATCACTCTGGCGGAAATTCGGAGCGGGCGGCAGCGTATTGGCGGAAGGCGCTCGACATTTTGTCGTCGATGCACGTACCCGAGGCCGAGGTGGTAGCCGCCAAGCTTCGTGGCATCGCCGGAACCCGCGGTGAATGAGGCCCGATGAGGACATCGCGCCGTAGGCGTTCGTCTGGCCGGACGGCCTGCCAAGAAGGTCCGTGAGGGTGGCCGGACCCCGTGAAGTCTGGAAGCGGATCTGGTCGAACGATCCCGGGGAACGGCTGAGAAGGAGATCCGCCGCCGCACGGACGTCGTAAGGATCTTCCCCGGCCGGGCGTCGATCATCAGACTGGATCTCCATCGGCCCCAGGACGCGAAGCGTCAGCCTGGCCCCTCCCTCGTGGTCACGATCGTGCCCCGTCCCCATCGTGGTCCGCCTCAGTTGCCCGTGGCCCCCAACAGGCGACGACACATCCGCGAACAAGATCGCGACAAAGTGGAGAGAGTCTCCAGAGCACCGCCCTCCATGCTGCTTTATGCCGTACTTATCCCCTCCGATCGCTTACAGATCTTCACTTGGGAGGTTGGGTGCACATCCGCCGAAAGGCTTGTTTCGCCATGCCCGGAAACAGGTGGGCCTGGCGACGAGCAGCCCTCACCGCGGGGTTGGCGACCTCGCTCCTCTTACCCACCGGCTACGTGGCGGAGGCCGCCACCTCGGCGTCGACCGCGCCGCCCGCCCCCGGCCCGGCGGCCGCGAAGGCCCCGCAGGTCACCGAGCGGGCCGACCGCGTCTCCGCCGCCCTGAGCGCGCGCCTGCAAGGCAGCCGGGTCCTGGTCACCGGCGAGACCACGGAGACCAGCCTCACCTACGTCAACCCGAACGGCACCGTCACCCTCGAGACCTCCTCCAACCCCGTACGCGTCAAGCGGGGCGACAAGTGGACGCCTGTCGACACCACGCTCGCGGTCTCAGGAGGGCTCCTCAAGCCCAAGGCGGCTCTGGCCGATGTCTCCTTCTCGGCTGGTGGCGCGGGGCAGACGCTCGCGCAGTTGAAACGTTCCGACAAGGAGTTCTACGCCCTCACATGGCCGACGGCGCTGCCCAAGCCCAAGGTCGAAGGCGACAAGGCCACCTACACCGACGCCGCGGGCCCTGGCGCCGACCTCGTCCTGACCGCGCTTCCCACCGGCTTTCGCCATGACGTCGTGCTGCGCCAACGTCCCAGCGGCCCTGTCGAGTACAAGATCCCTGTCAGGACCGGCGGGCTGAAGCTCACCGAGACCGAGCAGGGCCGGCTGAAGCTCACCGACGGCAAGGGCAAGACCGTCGCTTCGGCACCGGCACCTGTGATGTACGACTCGCCAGGGCAGGCCGCGCAGGCCGGCGACTCCCGCAAGGGGAAGCTGGAGACCGAACTCACCACCGAAGGCGATCAGCAGTTCCTGGTGCTCAAGCCCGACCCGGCGTTCCTCTCCGACCCACGCACCCGCTGGCCCGTGGTCGTCGATCCCACGCTGACGCTGGGCGTGCAGTCCTACCGGACCCTGTACGCGCCGTGCAACGACGGCACCCAGCTCACCTCCGCCGAGATGGTAGCCGGCATCATCGACGGCTTCTACAGCTGGGACGGCTGCGGCGCCCACAGCGAGGAGGAGCAGGACGTCCCCGCCCGGGCGCTGATCAAGTTCGACACCTCCACCCTCGCGGGCAAGAACGTGGTCGACGCCCGCCTCGACCTCAACACGACCATGGTGGGCTACGAAGGACAGCCGGCCTGCCCCGTCGGTCGCAAGCTCACGGTCCGCCGCCTGACCGGAACGTGGTCACCCGCCAACGTCCGGTGGGGCAACCAGCCCGCCACGAGCAACGACGGCGCCGTCACCACGCCTCCGCCCTCCGCCTGTGCCAGCGGCGGCCTGGCCGAAGACGTCATGTGGAGCATTCCGATCACGCCGATCGCCCAGGCGTGGGCCGGAGGCGCGGCGGGCAACGGGCTGCAGCTCAAGCTGGACGACGAAGCGACGGACAGCGGCAATTTCTACTGGACCTTCAATCCCGTGACACTCTCCCTGACCTTCGGCAGCACCCCATGGACCGAGAACCTGCGGGCCGCGCCGATCACGGGTAATGACGGGGTCTTCTACACCAACACCCTCACCCCCAGCCTGTGGGCGGGGGTCAGGGACAACGACGGCGGGCTGCTGAAGGCCGACTTCGAGGTCGAGCACGATCCCGCCGACACCGCTCACGGCGCGGGTGTCATCTGGAGTGGCTCTGTCGACGGCGTCCAGGCCGGGCTCAACGCCAAGGTCAAGATCCCTGAAGGCAAGATCGCGGACGCGTGGCAGATCCGCTGGCGGGCCCGTGCCTCCGACGGCATCGAGACCTCTGACTGGTCGCCTTGGCAGAAGATCACCGTGGACGCCACCCCTCCCACGCTGGTGTCGGGGAGCACGGGCTGCTCTCATCCGGACGGTTCGTGGAAGCCGCTGGACTGGAACGGTGACTCCCACTGCTTCATGAACTCCTACTGGGGTGATCTCGATGGCTACCAGTACGGGATCGACGATCCCGCGATGCCGAAGTCGCTGGACAAGTACAGCGGAGAGTTCTCCCTCTCGTCGCTTTCCACCGGTTGGCACACCATCTACATGAGTGCCCGCGACAAGGCGCACAACACCTCTCCCGTCTTCAAGACGAGCTTCGGGATCGGGGTCGGCGGGCTCGTGCAGCACGCCTCCCGTACGGCGAGGGTGGTGACCTTGGAGACCGCCGCCGCACCCGCCCAGACCAAGGTCAGCTACGAGTACCAGATCGGCGCCTCGGACTTCGACAGCCCGTGGGCGGTGTGGCGGCCCGTTCCCGTCCAGGACGTCACCGTGCCCGGCTCGGCGCAGCCACTGACGTCATGGCCCCAGGTCCGTACGAACACCTCGCAGAACTTCCCGCCCCTGGTCTGGGATCTCGCGAAGACGCTCCAGAGTGAGGCGGACGACGGAGGCAAGGTCCAGGTCCGGGCGTGCTTGTCGGGCGCCACCGGTGAGGAGAAGTGCTCCGACGGGAGCACCCTGATCCTCGACCAGAGCGCCTTCGGCGGCTCCTACGCCACGTCCGACCTCGGGCCCGGCAAGGTCGCGCTGCAGAGTGGAGACTTCGCCCTCAACGCCACCGACACCAGCCTCTTCGGCACCGCGGTCAAGCGAACTCACACCACCCTTCACCCGGAGGCCGACCGGCCGGACGAGCAACTCGCCGAGAACAAGGTGTTCGGACCGGGATGGCGCGCGGAGTTCCCCGCGCCGCCCACCAACGTGCCCGATCTCGCTCCCTCGGGAGACGGCGAGTCGGGCGCGCTGCAGCTGATCGGGCCCGACGGCTCGACCTGGACGTACGTCAGGCACGGCGAAGGCTTCACGGGTGTCGGCGACGCCGCCGAGGGGTCCTTCATCACGGTCGACAACGGGCAGATGGTTCACACGGACGCGCTCGGTAACAAGACGACCTACGTCAAGGCGAACGGAAGATGGGTGGTCGCGCGCACGGAGACGGCCGCCACCGAGTCGGCCACCACCTACTACCGGGACGGCCAGGGGCGCATCACCCGGGTTCTGACGCCCGTCGCAGCGGGCGTGACCTGCGGCACCGTCCTGGTCGCCGGTTGCCGCGCCATCGAACTGTCGTACGCGGCCGGTACGACGGCCACCGGCGTCGCCTCGGGCTGGGGTGACTACGCCGGCCAGGTCAAGAACGTGACCTACACGGCGTTCGACCCCGGCACGGGCGCGATGAAGGCGACCGTGATGACTTCGTACGCGTACGACTCAACAGGGCACCTGCGGCAGGTGTTCGACCCGCGTACCGGCCTGACGACCACCTACTACTACAACGCGGAAGGACGGATCAGCCAGCTCACTCCGCCGGGACTGGCCCCATGGCGCTTCGATTACGACAGCGCCGGCCGTCTGGTCGACGTGCAGCGGGAAGGCGGCGATACCGACCCCACCATGGCGGTCGCCTACGACGTGCCCATCGGCGGAGCAGGGGCACCGGTGGACCTGACGGCGGCCCAGACCAGCCGCTGGGGTCAAGCCACGGACCTGCCGGTGACGGGCACCGCGATCTTCCCCGCCTCGCACGTGCCGCCGCGCCAGGAAGGCGGAAGCTATCGTCCCGGCACGTCCGACTGGGAGTACGCCTCACTCATCTACACCGACGCGGACGGCCGGTCGGTCGACGCCGCCCGGTACGGTGCGGGTGCCTGGCAGATCGGCGCGACACGCTACGACGACAAGGGGCGCGTCGTATGGGAGCTGGGCCCCGGCAATCGGGCGCAGGCTCTGGCACCGACCGAGGACACCGATCCCTACGTTGTCGGACGATCCGACTCGGCCGCTCGCGCCGATCTTCTCGCCAGCGTGTCGACCTACACCAGTGACGGTGACCTCAGCACCGAGCTCGGACCGGCCAGGCTGGTCACCCTGGCCGACGGTCGTTATGTGTCGGCGCGGGCGAAGAAGATCAACGTCTACGACGAGGGCAAGCCGTCCCAGGCGATCAACTACCGCCTGGTCACCACCAGCACCTCGGGACCGGTGGTACTCGATGGGACCGCCACGCCGACGGCCGAGGACAGCCAGGTGACCAAGACGGGGTATGACCCGATCGGCTCGGGCGACGCCTCAGGCTGGAACCTGCACAAGGTCACCTCCGTGACGACTGTCGTACCGGGTGGTGCCGACATCGTGCAACGCCTGCGGTACGACGCGGCCGGACGGGAGTTCGAACGCAGAATGCCCAGCTCCGCAGGCGCGGACGCCGGCACGACCGTCACCCTCTACTACACCGCCGGTGCGCACCCCACGGCGCCCGAGTGCGGGAACAAACCGCAATGGGCAGGCTGGTCCTGCCGATTCGGGCCGGCCGCTCAGCCGGCGGGCACTCCACTACCGGTGCACTCCTCCACGTACAGCTATTACGGCGACACCGCCGTCCGTACCGACACCTCCGGCGATGTCACCCGCACGGTGACGTTCGGCCATGACGTCGCGGGGCGTGCCACGAGCACCGAGACGCAGGTCAGCCCGGCAAGCGCGGGCGGGACGGCCACTCCATCGGCCACCTACACCTACGACGCGGCGACCGGCCTGCCCACCCAGACCACCTCTGGCGGACAGAGCATCGTCCAGCGGCATGACGCCTTCGGACGGTTGAGCTCGGCCACCGACGCCAGTGGTAACACCAGCACCGTCACGTACAACATCGACGGTCAGATCGCCACCACCCACGACGGTAAAGGGCTGATCACCTTCACCTACGACGGAGTGGACGCGTCCGGGCGGGCCGAGCGCCGCGGGATGCTCACTCGCATCGACACCGGTGCGGGGGTGTTCACCGGCAGCTATGACGACGGCGGGGCGCTGGCGACGCAGGTCTACCCCGGCGGCCTGACAGCCACGAGTGACTATGACTCGACGGGCGTCCGGACCGGCCTGAGATACGTCAAGAACAGCACCGCCTGGCTCTCCTACGCCGCCGTTCCCGATATCCAGGGACGGGTCGCCGAACGCCAAGGACCTGGCGGGAGCGCTCAGGACTACCGTTACGACGGCGCCGGCCGCCTGGTCAGAGTGGAGGACACCTACGGCGGCGCCTGCACCACCCGGCTGTACTCCTTCAGCCTCAACACGAACCGGCTCTCCCGAAGCGACTACTCCTCCACCGCGAGCTGCGGCACTGCGGGGACCCCCGTCGAGAAGAGCCACACCTATGACACGGCCGACCGCATCACCGGCAGCGGCTACGCCTACGACAACCTCGGCCGGACCACCCGACTGCCGGCCGGTGACGCGGCCGGCGGCTCTGACGTGACCGTCGCCTACTACACCGACGACCAGGTCGCGACGATCAGCCAAGCAGGGGAGAGCAAGACCTTCACCCGGGACGCGGCAGGACGGATAACCAGGACCGTCACCACCGGCGGGCCGAAGCCCGGCACGACCGTCAACCATTACACCGGGGGAGAGGACAGCCCCGGCTGGGTCACCGAGACCGACGGTTCCTGGACCCGGAACCTGCTCGGCCTTTCCGGCCTGGCGGCGATCCAGCGCAGCGACGGCAGCGTGACCTTGCAACTGACCGACCTGCACGGAGACCTCACCGCGACCGCTGCCCCCACAGGCAACGGAATCGACGGCTACACCGAGTACACCGAGTACGGCGCACCGCGTGCTTCCGCCGGTGGACCCACCCGATACGGGTGGCTGGGCGGCTACCAGCGCGACAGTGGGGCTCTCGGCGGGCTCGTGCTCATGGGCCGCCGCCTGTACAACCCCGTCACTGGGCGCTTCCTGCAACTCGATCCGGTGGACGGCGGCAGCGCGAACGCCTACGAGTACTGCAGCGGTGATCCGCTCAACAAGACCGACCTCACAGGAGAAGACGACTACCTCGGCGGTCGCGGTGAGTGGTCCGACATCAAGCATGAGCGCGACACCGTATACGAGCAGGCCTACGGCACCATAGTCACGTTCATATGCACTCGTTTCGACGTGGTATGTGGCGACAAGCTCGAGGTCTTCATCGAAACGCACCACTATTACCGCACCTACACCCAGGTGAACCATTATCAGGAACACAGAACGATCTACGTCTGGACCTGCCAGAAAACCGCGCTGGGCCCCTGTGGGCGTCACGTACGCGAGACGATACCCCAGACCAGAAGACGGACAGAGACCATCGTCACCAGCTACCACAAATCGGTCTACATAAAAGAATACAGATCAGGCAGCATGTTCATAGGTCGAACCGTGGACGACTCGGGCTGGCAGGTAACGGGCCGTAAGGTGACCACCACTTATACCGCCTGGGTGAGTGGCGCGGGCCCGTATAGCACGAAGTTCCCGTAAGCCTCTCTCTGAATCACTGATGCCGCACTCCCGGTGATGGGAGTGCGGCATCAGCGTCGCGATGGAAACGCGACCGGACACCGCCGCTCACATGTCCGCCGGCGTCCATCGGATTCCCGGCTCGTCGTCCTCGAGGTGCGGCGTACCTCCGACACTGAAGGACGCCGGGTGGCGGGCGCGGATCGCATCCGGTGAACGCCCTGGCGGCGAGCCGGGGGCACCGCCGGCGGTGAGCGGCGGCGGGGTCGTCTGGTGCGCCCTCCCGGCCAAGGATTCCGTCCAGCCCGGGCCTATCGGGATTCGTTAAGTTTCGGCTAAACGCTGTACTGCCGAACCTGTCGTTGATCGCCACTGGTCGCGCCCGCAAAAGTGAAAGCCAAATCCGGCCGGCCTGGCCGGACGGCAGGCTGGAATACGGCCGCGAGATTCCGCATCGAGACACTCCCGGGACCGGGATCCGGCTGTCGAAACTCCAAGGAGCGACGTGTACGCCAAGGCAGGTACAAGAGAATGGATCGGTCTCGCGGTACTCGCGTTCCCGTGCCTGCTCGTGTCGATGGACGTGAGCGTGTTGTCGTTCGCGATGCCGTTCATCAGCGCGCACCTCGAACCATCCGGCACCCAGCTGCTGTGGATCATGGACATGTACGGCTTCGTGCTGGCCGGCATGCTCATCACCATGGGGGCGCTGGGTGATCGGATCGGCCGGCGCAAGCTGCTGCTGAGCGGTGCCGTCGCCTTCAGCGCGGCATCGGTGCTCGCGGCGTACTCCACGAGTCCCGGGATGCTGATCGGGGCCCGGGCGGTGCTCGGGCTGGCCGGTGCGACGTTGATGCCCTCGACCCTGGCGCTGATCCGCAACATGTTCCACGACCCGGCGCAGCGCAAGACGGCGATCGCGGTGTGGACCGGTGCGATGACCGGCGGCGTCACCGTCGGCCCGATCGTCGGTGGCCTGCTGCTGGAACACTTCTGGTGGGGCTCGGCGTTCCTGATCAACCTGCCCGCGATGGCGCTGCTGCTGGTCCTCGGGCCGATCCTGCTGCCGGAGTTCCGTGACCCCGCCGCCGGGCGGTTCGACCTGCTCGGCTCGCTGCTGTCGTTGGGTGCGGTGCTGCCGGTCGTCTACGGCATCAAGGAGCTGGCCGTGGACGGCTGGGCGGCCGGCCCGGCGATCGCGATCGTGGCCGGGCTGCTGGTCGGGGCCGTGTTCTGGCACCGGCAGCGGACCATCGCGCACCCGCTGATCGACCTGCGGCTGTTCCGGCGCCGCACGTACAGCGGGGCGGTGAGCGTCAACCTGGTCACCAACTTCGCGCTGCTCGGCTTCAACCTCTACACCATGCAGTACCTGCAGGTCGTACGCGGCATGAGCCCGCTGGCCGCGTCGCTGTGGTCGCTGGTGGTCATGCCGTTCATCATCGCGGCGATGACGGTCACCGGGATCGTGGCCAAGAGGATCCGGCCCGGCAACGTCATCGCCGCCGGCCTGCTGGTCTCGGCCTGCGGGCTGGCGGTGACCACCCGGGTCGAGGTGCACCAGCCGCTGGCGGTCATCCTCACCGGGGCCGGGCTGCTGGCGGCGGGCATGATGGTGGCGACCACGCTCACGGCCGACCTGATCCTGGCCGCCGCGCCACCCGAGCAGGCCGGCGCCGCCTCAGCCATGGCCGAGACCGGCAGCGAGCTGGGCGGCGCGCTGGGCTTCGCGATTCTGGGCTCGATCGGCACCGCCGTCTACCACCACCGGATGGCCGGCGTCCGGGTGACCGGCGTTCCCGCGGAGGCCCTGCGTGCCGCCCGCGACACCTTGGGCAGCGCGGCCGCCGTGCCCGGCCGGGCCGGCCAGGCGCTGCTGGAGGCGGCCCGGACGGCCTTCACCCACGGACTGAACGTCACCGGCCTGTCCGCGGCCGTGGTCCTGGCGCTCGCCGCCCTCGGCGTCCTCGTCGTCCTGCGCGGCGTGCCGGTCTCGGCGCCCGCCGTCGAGGTGGACCGGCAACCCCAGGCGCCCACGCACGGACGCCACGAGGCGAACGTGCCGCGCGCGGAGGCCACCAGGCGGTGAACCGGCGGTGAGACGCGGGTGCCGTGACCGGCGCCATCGTTGGTGCCGTCCGGCGGTCGGTGAGACGGGGCCGATACGAGATCGGCGCGTCGTGCGATCGGGGCAGCGTTCCCGCTGCCCCGATTCCTCTCAGGTCGCGCTCGTCAGGCCGGTACCGGCTCCGTGGACGCCGGTGGTGCCGGGGTTCGGTGCCGTGCTGTGGCATAGACACCCCGCCGTGCGGAGCGCGGTGCAGAACCAGATCGGCAGCGTGGCCGGAGGCCACGCCGCTCCTCGAGGTCCAGGCCGGCCCGGGCGGCTCAGCAGCCGTCGGTCACGTAGCAGCCCTTCACGTACCACTTGCCGCTGTAGTAGGCGCCGCTGGTGGCCTTGCTCGTGCCGCCCACGGAGACCAGGCTGCCCGGCACGTAGGAGCAGGACGAGGTGGAGCAGAAGTAGCCGTAGACCCGGAAGTAGGTCTCGAGCCCGCTGGTGCACTTGACGCTCACGGAGTGGTCGGTGCTCGCGGTCTTGGAGCAGCCGCTGACCGCGGCGGCGGGGGAGGCGGTGCCACCGACGAGGGCGGCGGTTCCGAGAACGATGCCGGCGACACCGGAAAGGATCTTTTTGTTCACGGGCATCCATGATCGCTTGTCGGGTCGCTCTTTACAACCTAGAGCGTGATTCTTGACAGATCGTCCCGTTCCGGTCCGTCATGATGCTCTGAAGTACGGCGCCTCGAACGCTGTCCGCCGCAGCGGGACGCTCAAGGGCGGTCGCCGGTGGCGAGTTTGAGGCCGAGGGCGATGAGGACCGAGCCGACCAGGGTGTCCATGACCCGCTCGAAGTGGCGGTGGTCCACCAGGCGGGCCGTGCGGTCGGCCGTGATCGCGAAGACGAACTGGCCGGTCAGATTGGAGGCGGCCGCGATGAGCGTCAGGCCGATGATCAACAGCGTGGCGGTGCCGTCGTGGGCGGTGACGAACTGCGGCAGCAGCGCCGTGAAGAATGCCGCGGCCTTGGGATTGAGCAGGTTGGTGGACAACCCCTGCCGAAAGAGCGCCCTGGACGAGGCGTGGGCTCCGGGGGAAGCGGCGTTCGTACCGGCCGCGGAGACGCTGGTGGTGGCCGGGGCGGCGTCGGCGGGGCGAGGGCCGGCGGTGGCCGGGGCCGACGAGCGCCAGGCGCGCCACAGCATCCGCACTCCCATGTAGCCGAGGTACGCGGCTCCGGCCAGTTTGAGCACGGTGAAGGCCACCATGGAGGCCGCGAGGAGCGCGGCGATGCCCGCGCACGCCGCGAGCCCCCACAGCAGGAGACCCGCCGCGCTGCCGAGGCCCGTCCGCACCCCCGCGCCCCACCCTTGGCGCATGGCGTTCCGCACCACCAGCGCGGTGTCAGGGCCAGGAGTGATGGTGATCATCGCGACGATGCCGAGATAGGCGAGCAGTGCCTCACGAGTCATGATCCGACTCTAGCGATGGATTGGTCTGCTGTTTCGTCGCTTATTGGCACTTCCGACGCTCAAGCCCGGTGACCACGATGGCTTTCCGTGAAGGCGATACGAAACATGGCCGACCGGCGGCGCGGGATGATCGGTGCGGCGACCGCGATGTTCCTGGTCGGCACGCTGACAGGGGTCTCTCCGGCCCTGCACGCCTACCCCTTGTACGGCGGGCAGGCCATTCGGTACGCGATCGCCGCCGCCGTGCTGTTCGCCGTCCTCCGCGTGAGAGGGCTGCCGGCGCTGCGGCCGACCCGCCGCGAGCTGGTGCTCGTCGTGCTGCTGGCCGTGGTCGGGCTGGTGGCGTTCAACGCGTTCGTCGTGGAGGCGACCCGGCACGCCGACCCGGCGACGGTCGGCACGATCGTGGCGACGGTCCCCGTCGTCCTGGCGGTGGTCACGCCGCTGATGGAGGGCAGGCGCCCGACGTCGTACGTCGTGGTCGCGGCCGTCGTGGTGGCCACGGGGGCGGCCGTCACGATCGGCCTCGGCGGCGCGACGCTCGCCGGGGTGCTGCTGGCGTTCGGCGCGCTCGCCGGTGAGGTCGGATTCTCGCTCCTCGCCATCCCGTTGCTGCCGCGGTTCGGCGCGGTCCGGGTGGCGGCGTACTCGGCCGCCGCGGCGGTGCCGCTCTTCCTGATCGCGGGGCTCGCCGAGGACGGCACCCGGCTGCTGCGCGTGCCCACGCCGTCCGAGGCGGCCGTGCTCGGCTACCTGGCCGTGGTGGTGACGGCGTTGGCGTTCTTCTGCTGGTACGACGCGCTGCCCCGACTCGGCGCCGACCGCGCGGGCCTGTTCTCCGGCTTCCTGCCGCTCGGCACGATCGTGGCCTCCATGGTGCTGGGCACCGGTCACCCGGGTCTGCCGGAGCTGCTGGGGGCCGCGCTGGTGATCGCGGGCCTGCTGCTGGGGTTTCGTCCTCGGCCGGCCCGCCGTGTCGCGGTGGAGGATCCCGGCGAGGGGGTTCGCAGCGCCGTGGACGCCCGCTGATCGGACGGTGCGGGGATCCGGCCGCGCCGAATGGCCGGGAGCGGGGAGAGCGGGCCGCCGTAGCCGGTCGATTTCCGGTGATGCATTCACGGAATTCGGTGATCCGGTGGCGTGGGGGGTTCGGCGATTCGCCGGTGTCGCGTTCTCGGGATACCGCCTGGAAAATCTCTTTGCGGCGGTTTTTCGATTGGGTTTCCGGGTTTTCGGTTCACCGTCGGGCGGCTGGTGCGGCCGCCAGGGGCGACGTGCGTCGCGCGGTGCTCTGAACAGGGAGTTCTCAGTCCCAGGTGGTGCCGGCGGTGCGGGAGTACGAGTCCCAGGTGGTGCCGGCGGTGCGGGAGCGGGAGTCCCAGGTGGTGCCGGCGGAGCGGAGGATGGAAATCGCGGAGGCGGCCGAGTTCTTCATTTCTTCGTCTCTTTTCTTGAGGGATTTCGAATTCGTCCTTGCACAATCAACTCTGCGGCATTCGAAGCCCTAGAACCAGACGAATGGACGGCAGCAACCTGCACGCCGTTGGCCGCATCCTGCCACCTCTGTCCGGATGGCGTATTACCGCTGCTCAGGGCGGGGGAGCGGGCCGTGCGCGGGCGACGTGGCGGCGTGATCACCAGAGCCGGACGGCCTCCGCCGCGAGAAGTGGCCGCGCATGTACATTGAGTGATCATCGTGTCGCCCGAGGGCGGGAGCGCCCCGGCTGTCTCGGAGGTCGTCATGATCGTCATATCCGCCGCCCGGCCCGTCCGCGGTCTCGTCGTCGCCGCGCTGGGCGCGAGCGCCCTGGCCCTGCCCGCCGGTGCCCACGCCGCCGCGGGGGTCCCCTGTACGGCCCCGGTGACCACCACCGGTTCCGTGCCGGGCGACACCGGGTCGAAGATCCCGGTCGGCAGCACCGGCCGGCCGGACGCCACCTGCGGCGACGCCGCCCAGAAGACCGTGGACGGCACGCTCGCCTCCGTGCAGGACGACGTGAAGGGGTTCGAGGCCAAGGTCAAGAGCGAGTGGGGACGGCTGTGCGTACTGGCCGGCCTGGGCGCGCAGGAGCTCAAGAACCACCTGGCGGCCATCGGCCTCGGTCCCGACGACAGGGCCCTGGACCAGCAGCCGAAGAGCGAGCAGGACCGGCTCGACCTGGTCATCAGGTACGTGACCACCACCCAGTGCCCCGCCCCGGCCACCCCCGAACGCAACCCCGCCCCCCGCCCCGTCACCGACTGACACGCCCGGCCCCGGCTGAGCGGACCGACCCGGCCCCCTCTGAAGGACCGCCGGTCAGCGGCTGAACGGCCCTGGATACCGGCTGGGCGAGCCCGGCCCCCGCCTGAAGGACGGTCCGGTCAGCCGTTCAAGGGACCCGGTCGGCGGTTCAAGAGACGGCCGCCCGCCATCGCCTGGCGAGCGGCCGGCTTCGGTGTGCGGGAGGTTCAGGGCGAGGGGGTGCCCGCGGGCCGGGGGACGAGAGCGGGCCCGGCGTCCAGCAGGGCGGCCTCCGACAGCCTGGCGTTGGGCACGGTGGAGCCGAGCCTCGGCGTGTCGCACTGGGCCCTCTCGGCGCGGGTCATCGGGCCGGTCCGCTGGTAGACGCGGTCCGGGTTGACCGCCGAAGGGCTGTCGAGCGTGACGTTCCTCGCCTCGTAGTCGTAGTCGCCCCACACCTTCGGCTTGGACTTCAGATCGAACACGATGCGGTGCCTGGCGTACTGGATCTCGATCCAGCTCGCCTCTCCGGGCAGCACCGTGGCCTCCACTTTCTTGACGTAAGGGCCTTCCACCCATTTCCCGTCGATCTGGACCGGCTTGGGGTTCTTCCAGATCCACTGCTCGTCGTATTTGGCCAGCAGGACGCCCTCGATCCATTTGATGGATTCGTTCTTCGGGCCGGTGGTCTTCTCGTCGTAGACGAGCCTGCCCTTGGCGTTGTCGATGCTCGTGGTCTGGAGCGGGATCGCCCGAGGGTCTTTCACGCTTTCTCTGGTGCAGTTTATGTAGACCTCTCCGATGCCCTTCGGCCTGCTCCAGTATTCGGTGTTGCGTACCTCGGTCCAGGTGCATCTGCTCTGGTCGCTGCACCTGTCGATGACGTCCTCGACCGTGGCCGGTTTCGGGTTCTCGCCCTTGTAGGTGTACACGGCCTGGACGTCGGGCAGCGGCGGGATGCCCGGGAATCCGGGGGTGGCCCCGGCGGGGGACATCACCGCCACGGCGAGAGCGACCGGCACGGGGGACGCCAGGAGCGCGAGCCGTCCGCGTCGCGGCAGGTGACGCCTCCGATGCGCGGCCGGGGCGGGGTCGCCTTTCCCCGGAACGGGTTCCGGCGGGTGGAGTCCATGGTCGTTCGGCAAGGGTGCGTCCTTTCTGGCGGTGGAACTCGTGCCGTGCTTCGCCGAGCCGCTGCGGCGGGTCAGCGGGAACGGGGGGTCAGCCGGACGACCTTGCCGGCCTTCCAGTCCGCCCTCGCCGGCCCGATGTCGACGAGGCCGTCCGGCGACGGGGTGCCGGCGGCCGTTCCCGTGGTGCGGAGGCCGGGCGGCCGGGTGATGCGCCCGCACAGACCGGCGGGGACGACGGAGGTCATCGCGAAGATGAAACTCCGGTTCACCGTCGAGGGGCCCTGGGCGGCGACGTTCTCGACGTGCTTGGAGGTGTCGCCGACCCTCAGCGCCCCCACGACCCGGGTGACGGCGTTCTTCCCGACGAACCACAGCATGTCGTTGGGCGCGATCCTCGTCTTGTACGAGGTGGCCTCGGTGTTCTTGTCGGACCATTCGCGGCTGTAGGCCATCTTGAACGCCGCCATGAAGCTGATCTTCGTGCCGACGGTGTTGCTGCCCCTGGCGGTGCCCTTGGTCGCGTCCTGGCTGGTGTTCTTCTTGGTGATCTCGTCGTTCGGGCCCTTGTCCTTCGGCGCGGTGTGGTGCGTCGAGGAGTCCTCCTTGCCGTCCTGGTGGGAGGCCTCCGCGGTCCCCTCGGCCGTGGTGTCGGTGGTGCCGTCCGTGCTCACCTGCCCGCTGATCTCTCCGCTGATGTTGTCGGTGCTGCTCTGTTCGAGCGTGACCGTCCGGTCGACGTCGATGTCCTTCATCGAGCAGTTGATGATCGCGTTGCCCAGCGCCACGACGCCGTCGTAGTACTCACTGGAGGCCGACTTGTCGATGGTGAACGTGCAGCGGGAGGCGTTGGTGCACAATTTCGTCACCTCGCGGACGGACGGCAGCGGGGTGCTCCCGTCGTACGCCTTCGCGGCCGGCATCTCCGGAACCGGCGCTTCCCCGGAATCGGCCGCCGCGGCCGGCGTCACGGTGGACACGAGCACCACCAGGGAGGCGGCGGCGGCCGAAAGCGGCGATCGCCCCCGAGCGGGCCGGTGCGGCGTCGAATGGACATTCTGTTTCATCAGCAAGATATCGTCCTTTCCGGCGGCAGGACCCGGAGGAATCCTTTTCCTGCCGGTGCGAACGATTATCCAGACGCCGGAGCCCCGGTCCCGGCTGCGGCGACCGTCGTGAGGGCGAGAATTGGCGGGGGACGGTGAAATTCCTCGCCAGGCGCCATCGGCCGTATTTCCGGAAAGGCCGGTCCTCGGTCAAAGCCCGCATGTGTCCGAGGTAATGAAGTTAGAGGCGCGCGGCCACTCCGACGATAGAAATCTACAATGTAAAGGCGCGCGACCGTAGCCCGGCGGAAGGCGCACGGGATCGGCCGGCTCGGTGAGGTGCCTGTGTGAGACCGGCTCAGCGCGGCGACGCGTCAGTGCGGGATCGGCCGGTGCGGCGAGATGTCAGTGCGGGATCGGCTGGAGTTCGGCGACGTGGCGGATCAGGTCGCTGACGTGGACCACCCCCATGCAGCGTCCAACCTCGTCGACCACGACCAGGTCGTCGTACACGCGAGCCGCGTCCTTGCCCGCCACCTGCGTCGCGGCGATCGCGGGCGTGGTCTTGGGCACCACCCGTGGTGGGTCGGCCAGGCGGTGCGCCGGCTTCTTGGCGTGCAGGGCGTGCCCGTACGGCCCGGCGATGGACAACAGGAACCGGCTGCGCTCCAGGCTGGCTCTCGGGCGCTGGTATTCGTCCACCAGGACGACGCTGGTGATCGACGGCTCGGTGCCGAAGGCCTCCACCACGTCCTCGGCGGTCGCCAGCATGTCGAGGGTCACCGCCGGCAGGAGGAACTCCTGGACGCGCGGGCCCAGGTCGATCACCCACGGCTCGGGTTCGGCCGCCGGCACCGGCAGGGGGACGTGGACGCGTCCGTGCGAAGGCCGCCAGTCGAGCGGGGCGAGCAGTGGTCCCTGGGCGAGCCTTATGCCCCAGCCCCGCACCGCCGCGAGCTGCCCCTCGTCGGTGACCTGCGGGGCGAGCACGTGGACGCCCATGCCCTTGGCCATCCGCGACACCGCTTCGCCGACGGCGTTGCGCCGAGCGTCCCGGGGAACCCGTTCGATCAGCTCGGGGGAGATCACCACCGCGTACGGCGAGGCGTCGGCGAGCAGGTCCAGCGGCACGTGGGAGGCGCCGACGCCGCCGACCGCGACGAGGTAGCCGATGGCCCGCAGGCCGTCCATCCCCGTCAGCAGGGCGGAACGGTCCTCCGTGGCGAAGTCGCCGGCGATGACGAGGATCACCTCACGCGGGCGGCGGCTGGTCGCCCGCAGGGACTCGTGCAGGGGGGCGAGGGCGGCCGATCCCTGGATCACGGCCGCGGAGGGGACCGTCAGGACGAGGGGGAGCAGGGCCTCCTCGCGGGCGGCCGCGTACACGGCGGCCACCGTGGGGGAGACGTCACCGGACGGCCCGAACGGGGCGAACTCGGCGGCCGCCTCGACGGCGATCACCCCTCCGGAGTCGAGGTCGACGATCGGGAAGAAGGTCGCGGCGGAGTGGGAGGCTCCGTGGAGTCCGGACGAGTGCGAAGGGGCCATCGAGGCTCCCAGGGATGCGGGGGCGGGTCACCGGGGGACGTGCGCGGTGCGGAACTCTAGTGCCGTACGCGCACGCGTCGATTCTCCTGCCACGGGCAGGGGAAGAGCGGCGCAGCGCAGGGAAATTCACCGATATTTCCCCCGATGTTGGAAGGGAAGAATTCTTTACGCAGAGTCGAGAAATCAGTCATTTACGTATCCGGGTTTCGGGCCATCCCTTCCGTGTCGGCAGTCCCCCGCCTCATGCGCATCCGGGTGTATCCACCATGCATCATCCACATACCACCCAAATCACGCGATACCGTGCCCGCCTGGAAGCGGATGGCCCGTGTGCGCCCGATGCCGTGCGATGTTCTGCCGCGCCTCGGTGGGAGCGCGTAGCCGGTTTGCGCGGTCCCGCGCGATATATCGCCATGCTGCCGTGAAAGTCCCTGATGTGCCGCCGCACCTCCGCCGGATACAACGACCTGCCATCGCGGTCGGCGCCGATATGAGGCTCCGCTGTGGCCGGCGCCGGTCGTGAGGCGCGGCGGCACGGTTCCTGCCGGGTCCGTTCCGGCTCAGGCGCGGGCGGGGATCTGGCCGCCGGAGACCGCCTCCACGAGCCGGCCCCAGTCGGGATAGGTCGCGACCTTCTTCAGGTGCATCGCCGTGACCTTGTCGTTCAGCTCGGGATCCATGTCGTCCGAAAGGCGGACCGCCGAGAGGCCGGCGAGGTGGGGAAGGATCACGTGGTCCCCCGCGAGGTGGACCGGGTCGTGCATGTACCTCTCCAGTGCGGCCAGGTCCGCCACCCCCACGCAGTACGCGTGGGTGTAGCCCTCGGCGGGATCGCCGAGGTCCTGGCCGACGGTCGAGAACGACACCGACTCGACGCTCGCGGTGCGCCGCATCGCGGTCAGCACCTCGGCCTTCTCCTCCTCGGTCGTCTCCTCTTTGAAGCTGAACCGCAGGATGTTGACGATCATATTCGTCCCTTCGTCGCAGGTGACCGGACCAGAAATGAACTCATTGGTTCACTTTAATGATCTGATTACGTTCTGTACAGGCCGGTTCATCAGGATGCCCTGACCAGTGCAGGGCGCATGCGCCGGCGGTACAGTGCGAGCGTGACGGGAGGAACGGCCCAGACCGGGCGGGCGGCTTCACGTGGGCGCATCGACAAGCGGCGGGCGATCCTGGACGCCGCCTTCACCGTGTTCGCCCGCCGGGGCTACTCCGAGGCGTGCGTGCAGGAGATCGCCGAGGAGGCGGGCGTCGCCAAGCTGACGGTCTACAACCACCTTCACGACAAGGAGAACCTGTTCCGGCACGCCCTGGAGGCGGCGGCCGAGGTCGTGGCCGCCGAGAACCTCGCCGTCGTCGAACGGCTGCGCGAGCCGGGCGACGACCTGCGCGCCGCCTTGGAGGACGTCGCCTACCGGATGCTCCGGGTCTGCTCCAGTGAGCGCTCGCGATCACTGCGCTGGCTGACCTACGCCCAGGTGGCCCGTTTCCCCGACATCATCGAGATCGTCCAGGGTCGTACCTCGCGAGGGCTGGCCGAGGCGCTGGCCGACAGGCTGGCCCGGCTCTCCCTCTCCGGACGCCTACGGCACTGCGACCCCGCCCAGGCCGCGGAGCACTTCCTGGCCCTGCTCACCGCCCCCATGGAGACACGCTCCCGCCTCGGCACCCGCAAGGTCCCGTCCACGGAGACCCGCCAGGTGGCCACGGCCGCGGTCGACACGTTCCTGAGAGCCTACGGCCCACCGACGACCTGACCGCCGCCTACGGAGCGGGGTCGAGGAGGCGGATACGGACGGCGCGGAAGGTCTTGGGGGTCTCCTGGAGGACGGCCAGCCGGGGGTCGGGCACGTCCAGGAACGGCGGCGTCTCAAGCGCGAAGACGGCTTCCAGTCGCCGGTCTGCGCGCAGGGCGTCGACCGCGCGGCGATCTCCTCCGAGGACGACCGCGTCCAGCGCGTCCACCTGGGGCACCAGCACGCGTACGGCCACCTCGGCCGCCGCCCGTGACGCCTCGCCCGCCTGCTTCTCCCTCCGCCGGGCGAAGCGCTGCTGCGACCAGCCGCCCGCCGCGCTGCGGCCGTGGACGAGCCGCGAACCGACCTTGGACGTGATCAGCCGTTCCCCTTCGAACACACCTGCCGCGTAGCCGCCGAGCCGGACGAGAAGAACACCTATCCGGCGCTCGGTGTCGGCGTGTGCCACCAGGGCGCGCAGCACGACGGCCCCGGCCGCGGGCTCGCCGGTCTCCGGGGGTGGCGAAGGGACTTCGGGTAGCGGAGGAAAGGGCACATGCAGTTCCGCGACCGCGCCGTCGGTGGCCCGCACCCGTACGACGTCACCTGAGGTGTCGATCTTCGCGGCTCCATGCCGCTCGACGAACCTGCCGAGCCAGCCCTCGAGCCGCTCCGGGCCGACCGCGACCCATCGCCCCCCACCTGCCGCCGGTCGTCCTGCCATGACCCGCGACAGTACAGCAACCAGGGAGGAACCGGTCGGCCGCCGTAGTGGGGCGCCGGATTCGCCGTACTGCTTCTCGCCGTCGCGGCGCCGTTCCGTGGGTGTCGGACGGGGGCGGAGATCGCGGACGCCGCGGGGCGGGGGGTTGAGGGGCGGCCGGATGGAGGTGCGGGCGCTGGGGAGGTCGGACGGGGGGAGTGCTCGGTGGAGGAGGGTGAAGCGCTAAGAGGGACGCCGCGGGGCGGGGGCGTTGACGGGGAGGTCGGACGGGGGGAGTTCCCGGAGGTTGGACGGGGTGGGGGTGTTGGGGGAGGGGCGGGGTGGGTGGGGTTGTTGACAGGGAAACATAGTTTTCCTACTGTTTATATAGGTAATACCCCGTGTGGAACGAGGTGCCCTGATGACCGTTCCCTCTGTTGTGCCTGATCGCGTGAGTCGCGGTGCTCTCGAAAGGGTCCGCCGCCGTGGTCTCGCCCGTCTGCTCCCACCCCGCCGGCACGGCCCCGGCCGGTGCCGTCCGCGGGGGCGCGGACGGGGCGGGTGGGGCGTATGACGGCGCCGCCCAAGAAGCAGGTCCATCTGGCCGCGCACTTCCCCGGGGTGAACAACACCACCGTGTGGGCGGACCCGCGATCGCGCAGTCAGATCGACTTCTCCTCCTTCGAGCACCTGGCCCGGACCGCCGAGCGCGGCAGGTTCGACTTCTTCTTCCTCGCCGAAGGCCTGCGGCTGCGCGAGCTGAAGGGGCGGATCCACGACCTCGACGTGGTCGGGCGTCCGGAGTCGCTCACCGTCCTGGCCGCCCTCACGGCGGTCACCGAGCGGCTCGGCCTGGCGGCGACGGTCAACGCGACCTTCAACGAGCCCTACGAGCTGGCCAGGCGCCTCGCCACCCTCGACCACCTCAGCGGTGGGCGGGCGGCCTGGAACGTGGTGACCACCTCCGACGCCTTCACCGGCGAGAACTTCCGCCGCGGCGGCTACCTCGACCGCGCCGACCGCTACACCCGGGCCGAGGAGTTCGTACGGCTGTCGCGCCGGCTGTGGGACTCCTGGCGGCCCGGGGCGATCCTCGCGGACCGGGAGGCGGGAACGTTCCTGAGGCCGGGCTCGGTCGCGACGGTCCGGCACCGGGGCGAGCAGTTCGACGTCGAGGCGCTGTTCAACGTGCCGCGCAGCCCGCAGGGGCACCCGGTGGTCATCCAGGCCGGCGACTCCGACGAGGGCAGGGAGTTCGCCGCCGCGAACGCCGACATCATCTTCAGCCGCCACGGCACCCTGGAGGACGGCCGGGCGTTCTACGCCGACGTCAAGCGCCGCCTGGCGAAGTACGGCCGCGCGAGGCACGAGCTGAAGATCATGCCCGCCGCCACCTACGCCCTGGGGGACACCGACGCCGAGGCGGCGGAGAACGCGGCCGAGATCCGCCGCCTGCAGGTCGGCCCGCAGACCGCGATCGCCTTCCTGGAGCAGGTGTGGGGCCGGGACATGTCCGCCTACGACCCCGAGGGCCCGCTCCCCGACGTCGAGCCCGCGCTGGAGCAGGACCTCTCGCAGGGCCGGGTCCGGCTCGCCGACCGGGGCGCGGTCGCGGCCAAGTGGCGCGCGGTGGCCGAGGAGAAGGGCCTGAGCATCCGCGATCTGGTCATCGAGATGACCGGCCGCCAGTCGTTCGTCGGGTCGCCGGAGACGGTGGCCCGGCGGATCGAGGAGTTCGTCCGCGCCGACGCCGCCGACGGCTTCATCCTCGTCCCGCACCTCACCCCCGGAGGGCTGGACGACTTCGTCGACCGGGTCGTCCCGCTCCTGCAGGAGCGCGGCGTGTTCCGCGCCGAGTACGAGGGGAGCACGCTCCGCGACCACCTCGGCCTGGCGGTGCCCGCCTGGCCCGGAGTGGCGCCGTGACGGCCCTGTCCCCGCGCCCGCCACTGCCGGCGGGCGCGAAGCCGTCAGGAGGCCGCGGCGGTGCCCTGTCCCCGCAGGAATCCGTCGCCGTCCCGCAGGAATCCGCCCCCGTCCCGGAAGGAACGTTGTGACGACCGCCCCCTTGCACCTGGCCGTCGCCCTCGACGGCGCCGGATGGCACCCGGCGGCCTGGCGCGACCCGGCCGCCGCCCCCAGGGCGCTGCTCACCGCGCGGTACTGGGCCGGGCTCGCCGCCGAGGCCGAGCGCGGCCTGCTCGACTTCGTCACGATCGAGGACTCCCTCGGGCTGCAGTCCACGCTCCTCGACGGTCCCGACGGACGGGCCGACCAGGTCCGCGGACGCCTGGACGCGGTGCTGATCGCGGCCGCGATCGCGCCCCTGACCAGCCGCGTCGGCCTGGTGCCGACCGCCACCACCACCCACACCGAGCCGTTCCACGTGGCGATCGGCATCGCCACTCTCGACCACGTCAGTCTCGGACGGGCGGGCTGGCGGGTGCAGGTCTCGCCCCGCAGGTCCGAGGCCGCGAACTTCGGGCGCAGGGACGTGCCCCTCCTCGACCCGGACGACCTGTCGCCCGACCGGGTCGCCGGCCTGTTCGAGGAGGCCGCGGACGCCGTGGAGGTGGCCCGCCGCCTGTGGGACAGCTGGGAGGACGACGCCGAGATCCGCGACGTGGCGACCGGCAGGTTCGTCGACCGGGACAAGCTCCACTACATCGACTTCGCCGGGCCGGCCTTCTCGGTGAAGGGCCCCTCGATCACCCCGCGCCCGCCCCAGGGCCAGCCGCTCGTCACGGTGCTCGACCACGGCCGCTCCCGGGTGCCGTACGAGCTGCCCGCCCGCTCGGCCGACGTGGTGTTCGTCACCCCGCACAGCCGCGAGGAGGCCGAGGCGATCGTCCGGCAGGTCCGGAGCGTCCCGAGGGAGGGGGAGCCGCTGAAGATCTTCGCCGACCTGCTGGTCTTCCTCGGCGAGGACGCCGTGGAGCGCAGGGCCCGGCTGGACGAGCTGGCCGGGGCGGAGCCGGTCTCCGACGCCGCCGTGTTCGCCGGGAGCGCGGGGGAGCTGGCCGACCTGCTGCTCGACTGGCGGCGCGCCGGGATCCAGGGCTTCCGGCTGCGCCCGGGCGTGCTGCCGCTGGACCTGGAGGCGATCAGCCGACGGCTGGTCCCCGAACTGCGCGCCCGCGGCGCCTTCCGGGACCGGTACGAGGCGGCGACCCTGCGCGGGCTGCTCGGCCTTCCCCGTCCCGCCGGCCGCTACCGGACGCCGGAGGGCCGGGACCGGCTCGTCGACCCGCGCAAGGTCCTCGACCCCCACCACCCCGCCGACCTGCACGAGAAGGCGACCACAGCGTGAAGTTCCTCGCGATCACCCTCATCGCGCACGACGGCAGGGTCTCCACCACCGAACGGTTCCGCGAGGTCGTCGCCGGCGCGGTGCTGGCCGAGGAGCTCGGCTTCGACGGGTTCGGGGTGGGGGAGCGGCACGAGCGGCCGTTCATCTCCTCCTCGCCGCCCGTGGTGCTCAGCCACATCGCCGCCAGGACCTCTCGCATCCGGCTGTTCACCGCCGTCACCACCCTCAGCCTCCTCGACCCCGTGCGGGCCTACGAGGACTACGCCACCCTCGACCACCTGTCCGGCGGCCGCCTCGAACTGATCATCGGCAAGGGCAACGGATCCGCGCAGGCCGAGCTGTTCCACGTCACCACCGAGGACCAGTGGGACCGCAACGCCGAGGGGTACGACCTGTTCCGCCGGCTGTGGCGGGAGGACAAGGTCACCTGGGAGGGCCGCTTCCGGCCCTCGCTCACCGACGCCGAGGCCCTGCCGCGGCCGTTGCAGCGGCCGATCCGCGTCTGGCACGGCAGCGCCACCAGCAAGGACTCGGTGGACCTGGCCGCCCGCTACGGCGACCCGCTGTTCTCCGCCAACGTCACCAACCCCATCGAGCCGTACGCCGAGCTGATCGACCACTACCGCGAGCGGTGGGCGTACTACGGGCACGACCCGGCCGGCGCCCTGGTGGGGGCCGGGACCGCGGCGTTCTACACCGCCCCCACCTCGCAGGAGGCGATCGAGACCTACCGGCCGATCTTCGAGGCGCGGCAGGAGACGTTCAGGAGGTACGGCGCGCCGCGGGTGTTCGACTCGCTGGAGGACGCCGTCGAACGCGGCTCGCACCTCGTGGGCAGTCCCCAGCAGATCATCGACAAGGTCCTCCGCTACCACAAGCGTTTCGGGCACGAGGTGATGCACCTGCACGCCGACGCCGACGGGCTGCCCCCCGCCCGGCACCGCGCCGCGCTCGAACTGTTCCAGGCGGAGATCGCCCCCGTGCTCCGCCGAGAGATCCCCAGCAGGCCGTTCCCGGAAGGGCTGTCATGACCGTTCCCCTGTCCATCCTCGATCTGGCACCCATCCCGTCCGGGAGCACCGCCGGCGACGCGCTGCGTGACACGCTCGACCTCGCCCGGCGGGCCGAGGAGTTCGGCTACCACCGGTACTGGCTGGCCGAGCACCACTTCGCCGCCGGGGTCGCGAGCTCGGCCCCGGCCGTCCTGATCGCCCTGGTCGCCGCCGCCACCAGCCGCATCAGGGTGGGCTCCGGCGCGGTGCAGCTCGGGCACCAGACGCCCCTGGCCGTGGTCGAGCAGTTCGGCCTGATCGACGCCCTGCATCCCGGCCGCGTCGACCTCGGCCTCGGCCGGTCGGGGCAGCGCCGGGCCGAGCTGGCCGGACAGACCGCCAAGCCGCCGGAGCGGCCGGCCGGGCCCGCCGGCTCCCGCGTCGTGGACGGGCTGCTCATCCCGCCGCCGTTCGACTGGTCCGCGCTGGCCCGGTCCCCGCAGCTGGCCTTCCAGGCGTCGCTGCTGCAGCAGCCGGGCGCGCGGACCCCCGACTTCGCCGAGCAGGTCGACGACGTGATCGCCTTCCTGCGCGGCACCTTCACCTCTCCGGACGGGTACGCCGCGCACGCGGTGCCCGGCGAGGGCGCGGACGTCGAGGTGTGGATCCTGGGCAGCAGCGGCGGGCAGAGCGCCCAGGTGGCGGGGGAGCGCGGGCTGCCGTTCGCGGCGAACTACCACGTCAGCCCGTCCTCGGTGCTGGAGGCCGTGGAGGCCTACCGCGAGGCGTTCAAGCCCTCGGCGACGCTGGCCGAGCCGTACGTGGTCGTCTCCGCCGACGCGGTCGTGGCCGAGGACGACGCCACGGCCGCCGAACTCGCCAAGCCGTACCCGCTGTGGGTGCGCAGCATCCGCACCGGCCAGGGCGCCATGCCGTACCCCAGCCCGGAGGAGGCCGGCGCCCACGTCTGGAGCGAGGCGGACCGGGCGCTGGTGGCCGACCGGGTCGACACGCAGTTCGTCGGGTCACCGGAGACGGTGACCGAACGGCTGCGGGTGCTCCAGCGCGCCACGCGGGCCGACGAACTCCTGGTCACCACCGCGACGCACGCGCACGCCGACCGCGTGCGCTCCTACGAACTGCTGGCCGCGGCGTGGCGGGAAGGCCGATGACCGTGGCGGGAGGACCGAAGATCTCCACCCGGCGCGTGCTCCCCGCGCTGGCCGCCGCCCTGCTGGCGGCCGCGTGCGGGACGCAGGCCGGCCCGGCCCCCGAGACCGCCTCCGGCGGGTCGCTGACCTGGGCCGTCGAGACCCAGCCCATCACCTTCAACCCCCAGCAGTGGGCGCAGAACAAGGCCAGACTGCTGGTGTTCGATCAGTTCGACGCGCTCGTGGCGCGCACGAAGGACGGCCGGTTCGTCCCCTGGCTCGCCACGTCCTGGCAGGTCTCCAAGGACGGGCGGACCTACACCTTGCGGTTGCGCGACGACGTCACCTTCCACGACGGGGAGAAGTTCGACGCCGCCGCGGTCAAGGCCAACCTCGACCAGCTGCACGCCCCCGGCTACAACCCGGCGGTCGCCGCGATCCAGCTGCACGCCTACGACCACACCGAGGTCGTCTCGCCCACCACCGTCAAGATCGTCCTGAAGGAGCCGGACGGGCTGTTCCTCGACTTCCTGTCCTCGCCGTACGCCGGGCAGGTCTCACCCAGGTCCCTGAAGAACGCCAAGGACCTCAAGGCGGGCGGCCCGGACGTCGTCGGCACCGGGCCGTTCATCCTCGACCGGTACGTGCGCGGCCAGGAGGCGCACTACCGGCGCAACCCCGCCTACAAGTGGGCGCCCGCCACCGCCGGCCACCAGGGACCGGCCCACCTCGCCGAGATCACCTACCGCTTCCTGCCCGAGGCGTCGGTCCGCGTCGGGGCGCTCACCTCCGGCCAGGTGCAGGTCATCGACGGGGTGCCCGCCACGGAGGTCGCCCTGGTGAAGAACGACCCCGGCCTGACCTACCGGACCGCCCTCAACTCCGGCACCTCGTACTCCTACTACTTCAACACCTCCCACGCCCCCTTCGACGACAAGCGCGTACGGCAGGCGTTCCGCGAGGCCGTCGACCTGGACAAGGTGCTCGCCTCGGTCTACCAGGGCACCGCCACCCGGGCCTGGAGCATCGTGGCGCAGAGCGGCCAGTTCTACGACCCGAGCCTCGAGCACACCTACGGCGGCGACGCGGCCAAGGCCAACGCCCTGCTCGACCAGGCCGGATGGACCGGCAGGGACGCCCAGGGATATCGCACCAAGGACGGCAGGAGGCTCACCGTGCGCGAGGTCGCCTCCGCCCCCTTCGTCCGCGACCGCCGCGAGATCCTGGCCCAGGCCATCCAGGCCCAGGTCAAGCAGACCGCCGGCATCGACTTCCAGGTGAAGGTCGTCGACCAGGGCACGGCGCAGAAGGCGCTGGACGACGACCAGTACGAGCTGTTCGGCAACTCCCGTGGCGACTCCGACGCCGGGACCGCGCTGAACCTGATCCTGCCGGAGAAGGGCGCGATCAACCGCACCCACTTCAAGGACGCCGAGGTCGACAGGTGGCTGGCCGAGGCGTCGGCCGGCTCGCGGATCGGGGAGCGCAAGGCCCTCTACGCGAAGATCCAGCGGAAGGTCGTCGCCGACGAGGCCATCGTCTGGCCGGTGTACGTGCCGAGCGACCAGATCGCCGCCCGCAAGGAGATCCAGGGCCTCGGCTTCGAGCCCGGCTCCGGCACGCCCGCGAGCGCCTACGACGTCCGGATCGGCACGTGAGCGAGCGCGCGCTCAGCCTCGGCCGGCGTCGGGCGGAGAAGGACCGCCGGGGCCGGCGGACGGGGGTGGCCGTCGCCCGGCGGCTCGCCTCGGGGCTGGCCGTGCTGTGGGCGGCGGCGACCGCCGCCTACCTGGCCCTCCTGCTCGCCCCGGGCGACGTCGTGGACGTCCTCATCGGCGACGGGGCCGACACTCCCGAGATCCGGGCGCGGATCGCCGCCGAGTGGGGGCTGGACCGCCCGGCGGCCGTCCGGTACCTGACCTATCTCGGCCGGCTCCTCCACGGCGACCTCGGCCGCTCCTACCAGCTGCAACGGGGCGTGGGGGAGGTCCTCGCCTCGCAGATCGGGCCGACCGCGCAGCTCACCCTGGCCGCCGCGGCGACCGGCGTCGTCCTCGCCGTCGCGGTCGCGCTCGCCACGGCGGGCCGGGGCGCCTGGGCCCGGCGCGTGGCCTCCGGCGCCGAGCTGGTGGCCGTGTCCGTGCCGCCGTTCGTGATCGGGCTCCTGCTGCTGGCCGTGCTCTCCTTCAGGCTCGGCTGGTTCCCCGTGTCGGGCGCCCAGGGCTGGAACGCGCTGGTGCTGCCCGCGCTGACGCTCGGGCTGCCCATCGCCGGGGTGCTCGGCCAGGTGCTCAGGGAAGGGCTGGAGCGGGCCATGGAGCAGCCGTTCGCGGTCACGGCCCGCGCTCGCGGGCTGACCGAGCGGGCCCTGGTGGCCCGGCACGCCCTGCGCCACGCGCTGCTGCCCGCGGTCACGCTCACCGGCTGGTTCACCGGCCTGCTGCTGAGCGGGGCGATCATCGTGGAGGCCGTGTTCGGCCGGCCCGGACTCGGCCAGGTCACGCTGCTCGCGGTGACCGGCAAGGACATGCCGGTCGTGATGGCGCTGGTGATCCTTTCGGCGCTGGTGTACGTGACCGTCAGCACCCTCCTCGACATCGCCTACCGCCTCATCGACCCCCGGCTGAGGACCGGCTGATGGCCGGGATCGCCCTGCCGGCGCGCCGCCGGCCGTACCGTCTGGCGCCCGCGGCCGTCGTCCTCGCCCTGCTGGTCGTGGCGGTGGCCGCACCGGAGGTGCTGACCGGCGCCGACCCCCTCGCGGCCGACCCGCTGCAGGCGCTGCGGCCCCCCGGCGCCGCCCACTGGTTCGGCACCGACCACCTCGGCCGCGACGTCCTCGCCCGGGTCGTGCACGGGGCACGCCACTCCACGGGCATCGGCCTGCTCGCGGTCGGGCTGGCCGCGGGCGCCGGCGTGCTGACCGGCCTGGCGGCGGGGCTGTCGCCCCGCTGGGCCGACGAGGCGCTCGCCCGGTCGCTCGACGTCCTGTCGACCCTCCCCGAACTGCTCCTCGCCCTGTTCGTCATCGCGATCACCGGGCCGGGCACCGGCAGCGTGATCGTCGCGATCGGCGTCGCCCAGATCCCCACCTACGCCCGCGTCGTCCGCGCGCAGACCTTCGTCGTACGGCGGTCGGCGTACGTCGAGCAGGCCGTGACGTTCGGCCTGCCCCGGGCGGTCCTGATCGTGCGGCACGTGCTGCCCAACGTCCTCGGGCCGATCCCGGTGCTGGCCACCGTCGGGCTCGGGCAGGCGATCATCGCCGCCTCCGGGCTCAGCTTCCTCGGGCTGGGCCCGCAGCCGCCCTCCCCGGAGTGGGGCGCGATGCTGTCGGAGGCCCGCGGGTACCTGCGCATCGCCTCGTGGGAGGCGCTGTTCCCGGCGGCCGCGATCATCGCCACGGTCGCCTGCCTGACCGTGACCGGACGGCGCCTGCAACGCCGCTTCGACGGGAGAACCCGATGACCGAGATCGCCGACCGCCGGGCACCGGGGACGTACGGGGGGACGACGGCCGGAGGGGAGGAGCGGGGGATCGACGCCGCCTCGCCCGTGGTGTCGGTGGCCGACCTGCGGGTCGCCTTCCCCGCCGCCGGGGTCGAGGCCGTGCGAGGCGTGTCGTTCACGATCGGCCCGGGCGAGTGCGTCGCCATCGTGGGCGAGTCGGGCTCGGGCAAGAGCGTGACCGCGCGCTCGCTCCTCGGCCTGGCGGGGCCCGGCGCCGTGGTGACCGCCACCCGGCTGGAACTGGGCGGCCGGGACGCCCGGTCGTTCCGCCCGGCGGACTGGCGGCGGCTGCGCGGACGGCACGCCGGCCTGGTCCTTCAGGACGCCCTGGTCTCGCTCGACCCGCTGCGCACCGTCGGCGCCGAGATAAGCGAGGCGCTCGCCGCGCACCCTTCCCTGCCGAGGGGCGGGCGCACGGCGCGGGTGCTGGAGCTGCTGGAGGCGGTGGGCGTCCCCGAGCCCGCGGTGCGGGCCCGGCAGCACCCCCACCAGCTCTCGGGCGGGCTGCGGCAGCGCGCGCTCATCGCCTCGGCGATCGCCGCCGAACCGCCGCTGGTCATCGCCGACGAGCCGACCACCGCGCTCGACGTCACCGTCCAGGCGCAGATCCTCCGGCTGCTCGCCGAGCGCCGGGCCGGCGGCACGTCGCTGCTGCTGATCAGCCATGACCTGGCCGTCGTCTCCTCCATCGCCGACCGGGTCCTGGTGATGAAGGACGGGACCGTCGTCGAGGAGGGGACGGCCGGGGAGGTCCTGACCGCCCCGGCCCACCCGTACACGCGGACGCTGCTCGCCGCCGTCCCCTCCGCCGCCTCGCGCGGCACCCGCCTGTCACGGCCCGCGGTCCCGGCGGCGAACGCGGCGCCACCGGCTGCCGGCCTGGCACGGCCCG